>PNAM01000078.1 GCA_003170275.1 Myxococcales bacterium | reverse complement strand
TTCCTGCCGATGCGTGGAACTTCGGGCTCTGTGCAACGAATCCCCGTGAACTCCGCCAGGCCCGGAAGGGAGCAACGGTAGTCGACGGCGCGGGTGCCCGGAGCCACCTTTTTTTTCCCGCCCGCAATCTCTGATGGTGAGCCGCGCATGAGCTACCTCGTTCTAGCCCGGAAGTATCGGCCGCAGACGTTCGAGGAGATCGTCGGGCAGGAGCACGTCACCCGCACGCTCACCAACGCGATCGGCCAGGGGCGGCTGCACCACGCGTTCCTGTTCACCGGCGCGCGCGGGGTCGGCAAGACCACCGCCGCGCGCATCCTCGCCAAGGCGCTGTCCTGCGATCAGGCGCCCACCGCGACCCCGTGCAACGTTTGCGACGCGTGCAAGGAGATCACCTCCGGCTCGAGCGTCGACGTGCAGGAGATCGACGCGGCATCCAACAACGGCGTCGACAACATCCGCGAGCTGCGCGAGTCGATCCGCTACGCGCCGGTGCGCGGCAAGAAGAAGGTCTACATCCTCGACGAAGTGCACATGCTCTCGTCGGGCGCCTGGAACGCGCTGCTCAAGACGCTGGAAGAGCCGCCGCCGCACGCGATCTTCGTCTTCGCCACCACCGATCCGCACAAGCTCCCCGCCACCATCCTCTCGCGCGTGCAGCGCTACGACTTCAAGCTGGTGCCCGCGCGCCGCATCGTCGAGCACGCGGCTGCCATCCTCGCTGCCGAGAAGATCGAGTACGACCCCGCCGCGTTGATGCTGATCGCGCGCGAGTCGGGCGGCTCGGTGCGCGATTCGCTGTCGCTGCTCGACCAGGTGATCGCCTCGGTCGGCGCCGCCGGCATCACCGAGGTCTCGGCCGCCGAGGTGCTGGGCGTCGCCGACCGCGCGCTGCTCACCAAGCTCGGCAAGGCGGTGCTGGCCAAGGACGCCGAGAGCTCCCTGGTGCTGGTCGACGCGGCGTTCGTGCGCGGCTACGATCTGCCGCAGATCGCGCACGCGTTCCTCGGCCACCTGCGCGATCTGGTGGTCACCGCGTCGGTCAAGGATCCGGCCGCGCTGATCGAAGCCTGTAGTGCCGCGGAGATCGAGGAGCTGCGTTTGCAAGTGCAGTCAGTACCGGCCGGGCTGTGCGAGCTGCTGTTCGATCGCTTCGCCAAGATCGCCGAAGAGGTCGCCAAGTCGCCCGTGCCGCGCTACGTGCTCGAGGTGGGGCTGGTCGAGCTCACGCGCGTCGAGCCGCTCGAGCCGCTCGGCGGCCTGCTGGCGAAGCTCGAGTCGCTCGAAGGCCGCCTGGAAAAAGGCGGAGGTCGTGCGCAAGCGAGCAGCGTGCATCCTGCCCAGGATGGCCCCTCGCCTTCGGCGCAAGGAAGGGGCAGCGCACCCGTGCAGAAAGCAGCGCCGCCTGCGCCGAAAGGTTTTCTCGAGCTGATCGACGCGATCATGAGCACCGATCCCATGCTGTGCGGGTTGGCGCAGAGCCGGCTCCTCGGCATGGACGACAAGAAGTTCTCGATCGGCTTCGACAAGGACTTCGCGGCCGACGGCGTGCGCGAGCGATTGCCGCAGCTGCGCGCCGCGCTCAAGGCGCTCACCGGCAAGGAGCTGATCGTCGAGATCGTCGTCGGGGCGATGCCGGCCGACAGCCCGTCAGCGATGCCCGGCACCGAGACCGTGATCGAGGTCGAGCAGCGCAAGATCGACGAAGAGCGTGAGCAGCGTCGCCAGGAGGCGCTCGGCCATCCGGCGCGCAAGCTGATCGAAGAAAAATTCGGCGGGGCCACCTGGAAGGATCCCGTCGTCGACCTGGAGAAAGAATAATGGCGGACCAGAATCAGGGTGGCGGGCCGGGCGGGTTCGATCTCGGCGCCATGATGCAGCAAGCGCAGCAGATGCAAGAGACCATGATGAAGGCGCAGGAGGCGGCGAAGCTGAAGACCGTCGAAGCCTCGGCCGGCGGCGGCATGGTCACGGTGCTGATGACCGGCGGCCTCGAGGTCAAGAAGATCAAGATCGATCCGTCGGTGATCGATCCCAAGGATCTCTCGATGCTCGAAGATCTGGTGGTCGCCGCGATCAACCAGGCGGTGCAGAAGGCGCAGGAGCTGACCGCCGACTCCATGCAACAGGCGATGGGCCCGCTCGGCGGCATGCTCCCTCCGGGTCTCCTGTAAACAACGTGGCCGCGGCCTCTGGCGATCCGATCGGTCGGCTCATTCGAGAGTTGGCCAAGCTTCCCGGCGTCGGCGAGAAGACCGCCACGCGGCTGGCCTTCTACGTCTTGCGCGCGCCCGACACCTACGCGCGCGATCTGGCGCACGCGCTCGTCGAGGTGAAGGAAAAGATCCGCCTGTGCGAGGTGTGCATGAACCTCACCGAGTCGAGCCCTTGCGCGCTGTGCGCCGATCAACGGCGCGATCCGGCGTTGGTGTGCGTGGTCGCCAGCGCGCCCGATCTCTACGCCGTCGAGCGCACCGGCAATTTTCGCGGCCGCTACCACGTGCTGCACGGCGTGCTCTCGCCGCTCGACGGCATCGGCCCCGACGATCTACGCTTGCGCGAGCTGCTGCTGCGCCTCGGTCAGCCAGCGAGTGGAGACGCCCCGAAGATCCGCGAGCTGATCATCGCCACCAGCCCGAACGTCGAGGGCGAAGCGACCGCGCTCTACCTCGCAAAAGTGGCCAAACCGCTCGGCGTCAAAGTGACCCGGATCGCCTCTGGGCTGGCCGTGGGTGGGGAATTGGAATACGCCGACGGTGTCACGATCGCCCGGGCGCTCGAAGGTCGTCGGGAGATGTAGTTGAAATAATGAGTGCAATCTGTTAACCCTAGACGACCGGACACAGGAGAGACCCCGCGATGGGTAGCACCGTGGTGATGTTCGAGGAGGAGCAGCTGCAGATCCAGTCGGTCTGCGACCGGCTGCAGCGTGACTCGAACTCCGTGGCGATCCTCGTCATCAATAAGGATGGTCAGGAGATCGCACGCTCAGGGAACACCGAAAACCTGGACGTGACTTCGCTCTCCTCGCTGTTCGCGGGCAACGTGGCAGCCACCGGCGGAATCGCCAAGCTGCTCGCGGAGAAGGAATTCTCCGGCCAGTTCCACGAGGGGGAGAAGACCAACATCCACCTGTCGATCGTGGCCCAGCGCGCCATTCTGGTGGTGCTGTTCGACACGCGTTCGTCGCTCGGCCTGGTGCGACTGCGCGTCAAGAAGGCGGCGGAGGAGCTGACCAAGGTGTTCGACGCCCTGGTGAAGAAGATGTCGGCGGGGAATGCATCCCCCGTCCTCGGAGAGATCTCCGACGACGACATCGACAATCTCTTCAACGACTAGCCCGGGGGGCAGCGCTACGCGATGAGTTTCATCAACTACAGCTCGCGAGAGATCAACTGCAAGATCGTCTACTACGGCCCCGGCCTGTGCGGGAAGACGACCAATTTGCAGTACATCTACTCCAAGACCAATCCCGAAGCGAAGGGCAAGATGATCTCCCTCGCGACGGAGACCGAGCGCACGCTGTTCTTCGACTTCCTGCCGCTCTCGCTCGGCGAGATCCGCGGCTTCAAGACGCGGTTCCACCTCTATACCGTTCCCGGCCAGGTGTTCTACGACGCCAGCCGCAAGCTGATCCTGAAGGGCGTCGACGGCGTGTGCTTCGTCGCCGATTCGCAGGTCGAGCGCATGGAAGCCAACATCGAGTCGCTGGACAACCTGCGGGTCAACCTGCAGGACCAGGGATACAACCTCGACAAGATTCCGTACGTAGTGCAGTACAACAAGCGGGACCTGCCCAGCTCGGCCCCGCTCGACGAGCTCAAGAAGCTTCTCAACCCGACCAACGTCCCCGAGTACGAGGCTGTGGCGACGACCGGCGTCGGCGTGTTCGACACGCTGAAGGCGGTGGCCAAGCTGGTGCTGACGGAGCTCAAGCGAGGCGGGTAACGTGACCCAGACACCACGGATCCGGAATGACCTGAAAGCGACCCCGGCTGAAGAGCAGGGGGTCAAGTACTTCGACGTGACCGACCCACGGTCGGGCGGCAACATGCGCCTGTACGACTTCGAGTGGCTGATCGCCGAGCGGATGGACGGCGCGCGGCAGTTCCACGAGGTCGCGTCCTGGGCGCACGAGCGGCTCGGGCTGAACCCGAGCCCGGACGATCTGTCGGAGTACGCCAAGAAGCTGGGCGAGCTGGGCTTCTTCGAGGACTCGGCGACCGAGGCGCTCGAGCCGGCCACGCACTCGTCGAAGTCCGACGTGACGCCGCTGCCGCCGCCGCAGCCTGCGCGCGGGAACGGCGAGTTCGAGTCGTCCACCTCGCGCACCATGACCGAGCCGGAGCTCTCGCCCGAGCTGTCGATCGAAGCGCCGGACGAGGACGATCCCGCACCCGCGCCCGCGCCGGCGTCGATGATGTCCACGCCGAACGCCGAGGTCGGGACGTCGACGGGGAAGGTCTCCGCGGGTCCGAGCACGATCGCGGCGATGGAAGCCGCCGGCGTCCCGAAGAAGTCGGGCTCCGCGTCGATGATCTTGCTGCTGGTGGTGATCCTCGGCGTCGCGGGGGTGTTCGCGTACATCAAGTTCTTGAAGCCGCAGTCGACGCACGTCAACGTGATGCTGGCGTCGCCGCGCGAGGTGGTGCGGCTGTTCGACGGCGCCGGGGCGGTCCGCAAGGCCGATTCGCAGGCGCTGTCGTTCGGCGAAGCGGGCAAGGTCACCGACGTGGTCGCCAAGGGCACCGAGGCCAAGCCGGGCATGCCGCTGGCGACTCTCGAGTCCTACCCGGCGGTCGAGAAGGCGCTCAACGACGTCAAGGATCGCGCCGGCTTCTATCAGAAGCAGCTCGACGCGGCCAAGGCCAAGGGCGACGAGGCGGCGATCAAGACGGCCGAAGGCAAGGTGGCCGAAAAGAAAAAGCTGCTCGGCGAGCTCGAGGCGCGCGCCGCCAAGGTGCGCCTGATCGCGCCGGGCACCGGCACCGTCACCGAGGTGCTGGTCACCGCCGGCGGCGATGCCAAGGCGGGCGAGCCGGCGGTCAAGGTCGGCGACAAGCGCATGTCGGTCGACTTCAAGCTGCCCGCGGGCCCCGGAGAAGGTGGCCCGAAGGTCGGTGAGTCCGTTATGCTGCAGCCGGCGGCGGGCGGGGCGACCCTCGGCGGGCGCGTCACCCAGGCCGCCAACGGCTCGGTCACCGTCGAGCTGCCCGACTCCACGACCGCCAAGCCGGGCGATCAGCTGCGCCTGGTCAAGAAGAAGGAGCAGAACGTAGTCCCGGTCCCGGCCAGCGCGGTAGTCAAGCGCGACGACGGCGACGTGGTGTTCGTGCTCTCCGACGGCGAAGCCAAGCTCCGCAAGGTCACCGTGGTCGATCGCTCCTCCCCCACCGAGGTCCTGATCTCCTCCGGCCTGGCCACCGGCGACTCGGTCATCACCTCCGGCGCCGACACGCTCCAAGACGGCCAAAAAGCCTCCACCCAATAACCGGAGTTTCAGCCGTGGTAGACGCGCGACGCGACGATCTTCCCATCGCGAATGTCGAACGCCTCCGCCACCGGTGACTTGCCGTCCGGCGCGTGGCGCACGTACTCGATCAGCACGCGCGCGCCGTCGGCGGTGATCGCCAGCTCTTCGTAGTGCAGGTTGGGCAGCCGCGCGTTCGAATCGCGCCACCACTTCGCGAGCGCTTCCTTGCCGCGCAGCTTTCCGCCGCCTTCCGGATGCAACGCGCGAATCTTCGGCGAGGTGTGCGTCGCGTCGTCGGCGTACAACGCGACCAGCGCGTCCACGTCGTGCGCGTTGAACGCGCGCAGCCACGCACGCGCGATCTCGACGTTGGCCTGCACGGTTACGCCGCGGCGGGCTTGCGCTGCTTCAAGAACTCGGCGAACACGCGCGCCTCTTCGTTGAGCAGGTTCTGCGCGTTCGAATAGATGAGCTGCTCGGCGATCATCGCCAGCGGCTTGAGCAGGAACGACAGGTTGGTCACCTTGAGCTCGCCCGAAATGGTCCGCTCGGTGCGCCCGCCGAGATCGCGAAACGTGAACGTCCCCGAGTTCTCGAGGTGCTTCTTCACCTTCGGATGCTCGCCCACGTTCTTGAACGTCATGCGCTTGGCCGTGCGATCGAGCGACGACTCCTGGATGAACGCCAGCGCCTCGGGCGGCACTTCCTTCGGCCCCACCTTCTTGATCAGCGGGATCGGCACACAGCGCAGCCGCCAGTCGAGCCGCCCCGGCTGCTCCTTGCGATCGATCGACTTGATGTCGCTCATCATCTTCATGTTCGCCTTCATGAACTCGGGGAAGGCAGGATCGGTCATGGCGTCGATGACCGCGTCGACCGACGCATCGAACGTGTGCTTGAGCTCGAATTTCATCAGGCGGCTCCGCATGAAGTAAGCGCGCAGCTTACCCAGCACCCCCCGGCTGCGCAAGTGCGTGAAAGGAAGCATCGCTCCCGCGATGGAACCTCGCCTTCGGCGCAAGGAAGGATTCACAGGATCTTGTACTTCTTGACCTTCAGCACTGGCGAGCCGAAGCCGATTCCCATCGCGTCGCCGTCGATCCCGCCCTCGACCTCGGCCTTGACGCCGCCCTTCAAGAGGTCCGCCCCGCCGCCCTCCAGCTTGTAGGTCGTCCCGTCGTCCGACTCGAGGGTCCAGAACCCACCCTCCAGATCCGAGCGCACCACCTTGCCTTTGTACTTGGCCATCGTTTCTCCTGTGCGGGTTTCCTGCTCTACGTTCTACGCGCGCCGCGCGGCAAACACGATTCGCTTGAACCCAAAGAATACCGGCCCTCTGGGCCAGTGCTCGCGCAACTTCTCGCGATATCGGTCCCAATAGGCCGCGTGCAAGGAGGCCGGCAGCCGCTCGAACACCGGCACCAGCGCGGTCCCGCGCACCCACTCCGCCACCGCGTCAGCGTTCTCCAGCACGTGCGGATAGACCTTCTCGAACACCGTCAGCTCCTGCGCGCCGTGCGCGAACAGGAGCTCGGCGTACGCCTCGAGCGGCAGCACCGGCGCCTGCCGCGACCAGCCGCCCAGCGCTTCGGCAAACGGCGCCTCCGCCACCAGCGCGCGCATCGCCGCGTGCGACGGATGCCCGTGATTCGACGGCAGCTGCACCACCAGCTGCCCGCCCGGCCGCACCAGCTCGAGCAGCCGCGGCACCAGCGCGCGGTGATCGTCGACCCACTGGATCGCCGCATGCGAGAACACCAGGTCCCACGTCCCCCGCGTCTCTTCGATCGTCCCGCGCGAAAAGCGCACCCCGGGCCGCTCCTGCGCCCGTGCCTTGTCCAACATCTCCGGCGAGGAATCGATTCCCGTCACGTCCGCATCCGGCAGCGCGTCCGCGAGGCGCCGGGTCAGCTCGCCGGTGCCGCAGCCCAGGTCCACCACCGACAGCGCCGCGCGCCGCTCGACGAGCGCGAGGCAATCCTCGAACGGCGCGAAGCGCTCCTTCTGGAACTTCAGATACTGCGCCGGCTCCCAGGCCATTAGTCGCTCGTCGCCAGATCGGCCGCGACCGCCAGATCGGCCGGCGGCATCAGATCGGGGACGCCCGCGTCGACGTAGATCCCGCCGAGGCCCTTGCCGGCGTAGCCCTTCGAGAAGTGCATGATGCTGCCGGTGATCGCGCGGCCCACGATCTTGCCGCGCAGATCGTCGAAGCCGCCCGCCGCGTTGGACCAGAACACCGACGGAGAATCGGCCGGGCTGGGCAGCTCGAACGTGACGCTGGCCGGCTTGAGGAACTGCAGCCCCTCGGGCTCGTACTTGTAGATCGGCGTATACGCGCTCATCCCCGACGGCGCGCTGTCGCCGGTCTGGGTCAGCGTGATCACCGTGTCCATCGCCAGCGCGCCGGCGGGAATGGTCAGCACGGTCGAGTTGAGCGAGATCTGGCCGCCCGTCGCGCCGATGGTCTTGTAGTTCGTCGTGACCTGATCGCTCGACCCGCAACCGGCGATCAATAGCGCGCCTAGCAAGAAGTGCATTCTCATGTCATCCCCCTAATAGTCGATTCCATCGTCGAGCCAGGTCGCGTCGACCTTGGCGTCGGGCAGATAATCTTCCTTCTCGTAGAGGTAGACGTAGCGCGCGTAGATGTCGATCACCTTCTTCATGTACTCGCGCGTCTGCGTGTACGAGCACAGCTCGATGAACTCGTCGAGCGGCCGCGCACCGCTCGCCTTGACCCACTTCATCATCGCCTTGGGGCCGGCGTTGTAGCTGCCCGCGCCGAGCGGGATCTGCTTCTTGAACTTCGCCAGGAGGTGCCCAATGTACCAGGCGCCGAAGTGGATGTTGCCCTCCGGATCGTAGAGCACATCGTCAGTGTACGGTTGGTCGATGCGCAGCGCCACCCGCCGGCTGGTCGGTGGGATCATCTGCAAGAGGCCGATCGCGTCGGCGTACGAGACGTCGTGCGGGTTGTACGCCGACTCTTTCTGCATGATCGTGTAGAGGTAGTAGGGCGGGTTGTCGCCGATCGCCGCGTACTTTTCGATGAACGCGCGATAAGCGCGCGGGTAGACCTCGGTCCACCACTTGCGCACCGTCGGGTCGGCCTGCGGATCGAGCCGCAGCGCCGCGCCCGACCAGGTCTCGGCGAGCTGGTGCGGGCGGTGGAAATCGTCGCCGCGCGTGTAGCGATCGAACAGCGCCGGCAGCGCGCGCTCCACGCCGTAGCGACGGATGAAGTCTCCCTCGCCGCGCCTGAGCTCGACACCCGCTTCGACGGTGAGCCCGGCCGAGAGCAGCTCGTCGACGCGCTCGATCAGCGGATCGGTCGCCAGCGCTGCGTCGGCGTCCTTGAACGACGGCGGCGTTCCCTTGCCGCCGTCGCCGAACGGTCCCACCTCCACGCCCTTCTCTTTCAAGCGCGCGCGCGCTTCGGTCGCGTAGTAGCTGAACGGATAGGTGTTGACCAGCTTCTGCCAGGTGGCGATCGCCTGGTCCTTCTTGCCCAGCTTGTCGAGCGCGCGCGCCATCCAGTAGCTGCCCTTGCCGCCCGAGAGCGCGCCCGAGTGCGCGGCCAGCTTGTCGAAATCGACCAGCGCCTTCTCCGTGTCGCCCGCGAGCCAGCGCGAGAAGCCCAGGTACCAGCGCGCGTCGTCTTCGAACGAGGACGAGCCGTAGCGCTTGAGCGTCTCCTCCAGCGACGGGATCGCGTCTTTGTAGTGCGCGCGGTTGAAGTCGAGCCAGCCGATCAGGAACGACGCCTCGGCCGCGTTGCGCGAGTGGGGAAACTTCGCCACCACCTGCCGATAGCCCTCGATCGCCGGATCGTCGAGATCCGCTCGTGACTGCGCGCGCGCGCCATGGAACAGCGCGTCCGCCTTGCGATCGTCGCCCGGCAGCCGCTGCCAGATGGCGAGCAGCTTCTGCGCCGCGACGTCGTAGTCGCGCCGCATCTTGAACTTGGTCATCCCGAACCAATAGTCGGCCTCGTCGCGCACCGGCTGCGGCAGGTCCTTCGGCAACAGCTCCAGCTCCTCGAGCGCGCGCGTCCAGCCGCGGTTCTGCGTGAGCGTACGCGCGCGTGCGATGCGATCGCTGGGCGTGATCTCACCGGCGCCGAGCGCCTGCAGCCGCTCGAGCGCGCGCTCCGCCAACGGATGCATCGGCTCGCCCACGTACACCTTGCGATAGCTGCCAATCGCAGCGTCTTTTGCGCCGCGCTCTTCTTGCGCCTCGGCGATGCGATAGCGCGCCACCGCCGGCTCGACGAGATCGTTTGCCGACGGCAACAGCGCTTCGTACTGTTTCGCCGCTTCGGGCTTCTTGCCGAGCGCGTAGTCGCAATCGGCCAGCCGCCAGCGCGCCAGCTCGTGAAAGCGCCCCGGCGTCACCGCCAGCGTCTGGAAGTGCATGTGCGCCGCGCCCGCCTCGCCCGACATCAGCTCGGACTGCCCGAGCAGGTACAGCGCGTAGTCGCGGTTGTGCAGCTTGGCGAGCTCGATCTGATCGAGCTGCTTGCGTGCCTCGAGGTAGTCCCCGTCGAGGAACAGCTTGTAGCCGCGCGCGAGCTGCTCGACCGATCCTTGCGGCGCGGGCGCAGCGCCCTTGAGCGGCGTCTTGAGCTTCGCGTCGATCTTCTTCGCCGGCTTCTTCTTCGGCGCGCCGAGCGCCGGACCGGTGAGAGCGAGCAGAATCAAGAGGAAGCCACGCACGGGCGAAAGTATAACCGTTGTGATACAAGCTCCCATGCCCTTTTCCGGCGTCGATTATTTCGCGCTCGACGAGCTTCTCACCGACGATGAACGGATGGTGCGCGACACCTTCCGCCGCTTCGTCGACGAACAGGTCATGCCGACCATCGGCCGCCACTTCCGCGACGGCACCTTCCCCAAGGACCTGCCGAAGAAGCTCGGCGCGCTCGGGGCGCTCGGCGCCTCGCTCGAGGGCTACGGCTGCGCCGGCCTGGGCGCCAACGCCTACGGCCTGATCATGCAGGAGCTCGAGCGCGGCGACTCGGGCATCCGCTCGTTCGCGTCCGTGCAGGGCTCGCTGGTCATGTACCCGATCCACGCCTACGGCTCCGACGCGCAGAAAGATCGTTGGCTCCCGCGCATGGCCAAGGGCGAGGCTATAGGCTGCTTCGGCCTCACCGAGCCCGACTTCGGCTCGAACCCGAGCGGCATGCGCTGCAGCGCCAAGAAGGTGGGCGACCGCTGGGTGCTCAACGGCGAGAAGCGCTGGATCACCTCGGGCGGCCTGAGCGACGTCGCGATCGTCTGGGCCCGCACCGACGACGCCGAACGCAGTGTGCGCGGCTTCCTGGTCGATCGCGGCACGCCCGGCTTCAGCGTGCGCGACATCGAGGGGAAGTTCTCGCTGCGTGCGTCGGTCACCAGCGAGCTGATCTTGGAGGACTGCGCGATCCCACTCGACGCCGTGCTGCCGGGCGTGAGCGGCCTCAAGGGTCCGCTGTCGTGCCTCAACCAGGCGCGCTTCGGCATCTCGTGGGGCGCGATCGGCGCCGCGCTCGCCTGCTACGACGAAGCGCTGCGCTACACCAAAGATCGCGTGCAGTTCTCCAAGCCGCTCGCCGGCTACCAGCTGGTGCAGCTCAAGCTGGTCGACATGCTCGAGGAGATCACCAAGGCGCAGCTACTCGCGTGGCGCCTCGGCCGGCTCAAGGAGACCCACAAGCTGCGCCCGCAGCAGGTCTCGATGGCCAAGCGCAACAACGTCCGCATGGCGCTCGAGATCGCCCGCAACGCGCGCGATCTGCTCGGCGCCAACGGCATCACCGACGAGTACCAATCGGGCCGTCACATGTGCAACCTGGAGTCGGTGTTCACCTACGAAGGCACCGACCACATCCACACGCTGATCATCGGCCAGGACATCACCGGCCTGGCGGCGTTCGAGTAGCGCATGTCGGAGACTTTTCGCGACATGCTGCCGGCGATTTACCGGCACCTGTTGCCGGCGTTCTTCGAGCGCGAGGCGATCCACGAGGACAAGGCCACCTGCAGCGACTGCGCGATGTGCGACAAAAGCGGTGGCGTGGGCGACGGCGTCAACTACTTCCGGCCCGACACCAAGTGCTGCACCTTCCAGCCGCACCTGCCGAACTACCTCATCGGCGCGATCTTGCGCGATCGCGATCCCGCGCTCGCCGAAGGGCAGCGGCGCATCCGCGCCAAGATCGCCGAGCGGGTGGGCGTCACGCCCGGGTGGCTCGCGCCCGGCCGCAAGTACACCGTACTGCTCGAGGCCGCGCGCGGCTCGTCGTTCGGCCGCTCGACCGCGCTGCGCTGCCCGTTCTACCTGACCGATGGCGGCCTGTGCACGATCTGGAAGCACCGCGAGTCGGCGTGCTCGACCTTTTTCTGCAAGCACCTCGGCGGCGCCGACGGCAAGGTGTTCTGGGTCTCGCTCGAGACCTGGCTCTTGCACGCGGAGAAGAAGCTGAGCGCCTACGCCGCCGCGCAGCTCGCGCCGGAGCTGGACGAGCCGTTCGTGCCGCGCGGCCTGCTCACGCGTGAGGATCTGGAAGATCTGCCGCCTGCGAAGAGCGCGTACGCGTCGTGCTGGGGCGCGTGGGAAGGGCGCGAGCCCGAGTTCTACGAAAAATGTTTTGACGCGATCGCCGCGCTCGATCGCGCCGGGTTCGAGCGTATCGTCGGCGGCGAGGACGATGCGCGGCTGTACGACGCGCTAGAGTCCAACCACGCCGCGGCGACCGCGCCCGCGCTGGCCGAGCGACTCGCGCTCAACCCCGAGCTGGCGCTGCAGCCCGTCGACGGCGGCGTGATCGTCACCACCTACAGCCGCTACGAGCCGATGATGCTGAGCGCCGCGCTGTACGAGGTGCTGCAACAGTTCAGCGCCAAGGAGCGCGTCGGTGAGGTGCTCGCGCGCCTGCAACGCGAGCACGAGATCGTGCTCCCCGACGGGCTGCTGGTTTCGCTGCAGCAGATGCGCGTGGTGGTGCCGGTGACCGTCGAGGGGTAGATTCGGGTCATGCCCCTCGACCCGAGCGACCTCGATCAGATCGCGCGCACCGTGCGCGCCGCCCTCAGCGAAGAGACGTCACCCGCGCCGCTCGCCAACAAATGGCGCGGCGGCAAGATCGAGCTCTGGCCGCGCGAGGTGAGCGCCGGCGCCAAGGAGATCCCGATCGATCTGTTCTTTCACAAGATCGTCATGCTGCGCGATCGCCTGCGCGTCCTCGAGCAGCAGATCAACGGGCACGCCAAGCTCGACGATCAAGACAAGGTGCACCTGCAGCAGTACATCACCCGCTGCTACGGATCGCTCACCACCTTCAACGTGCTGTTCAAGGACAAGGACGATCACTTCACCGGATCGGCCAGCCGCGACGACTAGGTGGTAGGCTGCCGGCATGATGTGTTACGTCAAGAAGTGCCAGGGGGATGTCGCCATCACCGACACGCGCGGCCGCGTGTGGTGCCTGGTGCACGCCGCCAAGGGTCTGGCGATGCGCCCGCATGCGACCGGCGCCGAAGGCTGCGTCGGCAACGTCGACGCGCCGCATCCGCTGCCGCACGCCTCGGACCGCGTGATCGACGGCTGCCAGCCGCAGGGGCACGCATGGTGCCGCTCGTGCGCGTCGCACGAGCTGGCCGCCTGCGAGCTACGTCAGGGGCAGTGATCGCTCCACCAGTGGAGCGTGTGGCGCGCGCGCTCCGCGGGCGCTTTGTTGGTGAACGCCAGGAGCAGCGCTACAGCGAACGAGCCGAGCGCGCCGCCCGCCAGCCCGTAGGCCGCGTTGCGCGCCGCCGGCTGCGTCGCCGGGTCGGTGGCGAAGCCGGAGACCAGCCCGGCGAGCAGCGCGCCGGCGCCGAGCGCGCCGAGCGTGGTCGCGGTGAGGCGCTGCGCGTACGAGCTGCGCGCGTCGGATTCGGCCGGCGTGTCGATCGCCAGCTCGAGCAGATCGCGCCCGCCGTAGCGATCGATCGCGCTGCGATTGTCCTGTAGCTGATGGCAGGCGAACTCGCGCCCGCCCAGCCGCGGGCCCATACAGCCGGTAGCCAACACCATCGCCAGCAACGCGCGCCGCGCCGTCACAGACACAACCCGATCGGTTGGCCGCCGTCGAACAGCCCGAACACGTCGTTGCAGCCGGTCGCCGCGGCGCAGCCCACGCCGCCGTCGCCCGACGGGCTGCACAGCGCGTGGCACAGATCGTCGCCGGCGGTGAGCAGCTTCGACGAGAAGCATTCGTCTCCGTCGACGCACGCGCTGAGCTGAGCGCACGCGGCGCCGCTCGGCGCAGGCGTGGTGGTGGACACGCAGATCGCGCCGATGAAGCGATTCTGCGCGGTGCCGCCGAAGCTGCCCGCCGCGTGCCACAAGATGCACTGCTCGTTGGCGCCGCAGGTGCCCGCGCCGATCTGGCAGGTGCGCTCGCAGCGGCCGGTCGTGCCGGGCCCGATCGCGTAGCGGATGCACCCCCCGGGCGCGCCGGCGATCGTGGTGCAGCTCCCGTCGCCGGCGTTCGGATCGCAGCTCAAGTTGCCGCTCGGAAAACAGTGCGGCGCGGGCGAATAGAAGCACGCGTACCCGCTGCGGCAGCCCACGCCCTCGTCGCACGCGGCGAAGCACCACGCGCCAAACGTGCCGAAGTCGACGCAATGTCCGGCGGCGCCGCAGTCGTGGTCGGTGGTGCAGCGCGACGAGCAGTAGCCGCTGTCGGTGTGCAGCACGCCGGACTGGTTGAACAACGTCGAGACGAAACACGCCGGCGTGTTGCCCTCGGCGCACCCGTCATCGCCGGTGCACGGGGCGCCGATCGCCGCGCCGGCCCGCGCGTCTACGACCACCCCGAGATCGCCCGCCGCTTCCCCGCCGCCGCAGCCCGCCAGCGCGATCAGCCACAACGCGCGGCGCATGCCTCGAGGATACCGCGTGCGCTCCAAGCGAGCAACGCGAGCGTCAGCGCGAGAACGGATCGGCGAGATCCCCGCTCTTCAGATCCGAGCGCGGCGGCTTCTTCCTCGACGCGGTGCGCTTGACGGTCGCGCTGCGCGGCGCCGACTCGGGGACCAGCGCGAGCTGCACCGACGAATCCGACTCGGGCGACAGCTCGTCCTCGGCGGTGCGATAGCCCTTGGCCCTCAGCACCAGCTTGCGCGGCGTGAACGAGCGCGGCAACAGCACGGTGAACGGCGTGCGCCCGCGCTCCTCGGGCCCGTCGACGTTGGCCTCGAGCTGCACGTCGGCGCCGGTCGGCTTGGAGGTGATGCGCACCCGCACCTCTTTGTGCGCCTCCTGCACCGGCTCGATCACCGCCGGCGGCCTGGGCAGCTCGACCGGCGCGACGATCGGCGCAGGCGGCGCCTCGGGCGGGTGTCGGGTCTTGGCCGCGATCAGCCAGGCCAGCCCGCACCCGGTGACCGCGCACGCGGCCACGATCGCCGCCACGCGCCGCCGCTCGTGCTTGCGCAGCGTGCCGATGGTCAGCCCGCTGGCGTTGCCGTCGTTGGCCCGCACGATCCCGGTGTGCGACGGCTCGTCCGCGAACAGATCGCCGAGCGTGGTCTTGAGCCGCTCCGATCCCCAGTGGATCGCGTGCACCACCTGATCGAGGTCGAACGCCATCTCCTCGCAGCTCTGGTAGCGATCGTCGGCGTTGCGCGCGAGCGCCTTCAAACAGATGCGATCGAGCTCGGGCGTGACGTCCGGGTTGAGCACCGACGGCGGCTCGACCTTGGCCTCGCGCACCATGGCGATGGTCTGCAGATCGCCCTGCCCCTTGAACAGCCGCCGCCCGGTGAGCGCCTCGTGCATGACGATCCCGGCGGCGAACAGATCCGAGCGGTGATCGAACTCCTTGCCTTCGACCTGCTCGGGCGCCATGTAGCCGAACTTGCCCTTGAGCGTGCCGGTCTGGGTCTGGTTCTCGCCCGCCTCGGCGAGCGCCTTGGCGATGCCGAAGTCGAGCAGCTTCACCGCGCCGTCGAAGCTGAGCATCACGTTGGACGGGCTCACGTCGCGGTGGATCAGCCGAAGCTGCGCGCCGTTGTCGTCGGTGAGCGCGTGCGCGTAGTGCAGCGCGCGGCACACCTCGCGCACCACGTACGCGCCCAGGCCCGGATCCGGCCGCCCCTTGAGCAGCTGCGCGCGCATCACGTTGACCAGATCGCGCCCGCGCACGTACTCCATCGCCAGGTAGTACTCGCCGTCGACGTCGCCCAGCTCGTACACCTGCACGATGTTGGCATGATTGAGGCGCGCCGACAGCCGGGCCTCGGCCATGAACATCTGCACGAAGTGCTCGTCCTCGACCAGGTGGGGCAGGATGCGCTTGACCACCAGCGTGCGCTGAAAGCCCGCCGGCCCGACCATCTTGGCCTTCCACACCTCGGCCATGCCGCCGCGACCCAGGCGTTCGACGAGCTGGTACTTGCCGAACGCGACCGGCGCCTCCGCCTTGACCGGAAACGGCGCGGTGCCCGTCGCCGGCCGATTGCCCATCGACATGCTAGTGCACGCTCATGGTGTCGATGCAGCCGAGCGACGCGCCGTTGCAGTCGACCTGCGACGCCGGGCGCACTCCGAAGTAGATCCCCACCGCGACGCCCACGAGCACCGCGCCGGCGACGGGAAAGATCCACCAGTTCTTCTTCACGAAGCTCTTCTTCGCCGGCGGCGTGCCGACCACCGCCGACGCGGCCGGCGCCGGCTGCGCGACCACCGGCTCCGGCGCGGGTGCGGGCGGCGGACGCGCAGCGATCTGCGCCTCGAGGTCCTGCAGGATCTGCTTCACCTGCTCGCGATCCGGATCGGTAGGCGGCGCCTCGACGAGGAACTTCTTGTACATGTCGCGCGCATGCTCCAGATCGTTGAGCTTGCGATAGGCCTGCCCGAGGTTCACCAGGAACAGCGGCTTGGGCGCGTTCTGGTAGCCCGCGGAAAACTCGCGCACCGCGTCCGTGTAGTTGCCCAGGTTGTAGAGCGCGCGCCCGGCTTCGAAGTGCGTCCGCGAACGCGCCACGTCGTCCGCGCTCTGCGCGTGCGCGCTCCCCGCCGCGATCAGCAGCGCCAGCGCGCACCACGCCCCTCGATGACCCCGACCCATCTCCAGGGCCGATTTTATTACATTTCCGCCCGTCGTGGGCGTCTATACTGCGCCCCGTCATGAACCCCTGGGACGAGGTGCACGCCGATCAGACCAGCCGGATCGCGCGTGACACGCCGCACCAGGCGACCATCCTGATCGTCGCCGGGCTCGACCCTTCGGGCGGCGCGGGCCTCCTGGCCGATGCGCGGGTGGTCGGACAGCACGGCTTTCACGCCGCCGGAGTGGTCACCGCGCTCACCGAGCAGGACTCCACGCAGTGCGCGTGGATGCACCCGGTGCCCGCCGAGGTGGTCTCCAACCAGCTGGCGCGTCTGATCGACGACTTCGAGATCCGCGGCGTCAAGATCGGCGTGCTCGCCACCGCCGAAGTGGCGCTGGCGGTGGCCAAGGCGCTGCGCCGGCTGGTCGACGGCAACGTGCCGATCGTGATGGACCCGATCCTACGCGCGACGCGTGGCGTGCCGCTCCTCGAGGGGACCCCGGCCCACGCGCTGCAGCCGGTGCTCGAGCTGGCGACGCTGGTCACGCCCAACCTCGACGAGCTGGCGGCGCTCACCGGCCGCCACGTGGCCTCGCTCGACGAGATGCGCGAAGCCGCGCAGCGCCTGCGCTCGAGCTACTCCGGACCGCGCGCGGTGCTGGCCAAGGGCGGTCACCTGCACGGCGATCCGATCGACCTCTTGGTCGACGCCGACGGCGACGTGAGCTGGAAGGGCCACCGCGTCGAGGGCCCCACCCCGCACGGCACCGGCTGCGCGCTGTCCAGCGAGATCGCCTGCCAGCTCGCCATCGGCACGCCGCTCAGGGACGCGGTGCAGTCCGCCACCGAGCGCGTGCGCGTTCGCATCGCCGAGGCGCGCGCGGTCGGTCGCGGCCGCCCGTTCCTCGGCTGAGCTACGAGCCGAGCCGCGTCTCGAGCTGCGCCGGATCGCCCTGCAGCGCGATCCAGACCAGGTGCGCCAGGACGATCGCCAACCCCAAGGTGTAGTCCCCAATGACTCGCATGTTCCCCTCGCTTCGAAGACATCATACGGCCCGCTCGATGAACGAACTGTAAGCGGACTGTAAGATCGCGGTAACTTCGTACTCAGCGGGTGCGGCGCTGCTCGAGCTTGTACTTGTTCACTTTTCGGATGAGGTTGCGGCGACTTATGCGCAACTCCTGGGCGGCCTTGGTCTTGTTCCAGTGGGTCCGCTTGAGCACTTCGTAGATCAGGTTGCGCTCGAGCGCGTCGACGGCCGACGGCAGCGACGACGGGCCCACGGGCGCGCCCGGCTCCTCTTTTCCGCTGTCCGCGCGCATGCGCGGCGAGAGCAGCTCCTCGCCGATCAGCTTGTCGTCCCCCGCCAGCACCACCAGGCGCTCGATCTCGTTCTCCAGCTCGCGGATGTTGCCGGGGAACGGATACTCGAGGATGCGATCGAGGCAGCCCTGCGACAGCCGCTTGACCTTGAGCCGCCGGCCCTTGGCGTTGCGCTTGAGGAAGTGCTCGATCAGCACCGGGATGTCCTCGCGCCGATCGCGCAACGGCGGCACGGTCAGGCTGATCACGTTGACGCGGTAGTACAGGTCCTCGCGAAATTCGCCGCGCTCGACCATGCGCTTCAGATCGCGGTTGGTCGCCGCGATGATCCGCACGTCCACCTGACGCGACTGCGTGTCGCCGACCGGCGTGAAGGTGCCCTCTTGCAGCACGCGCAGCACCTTGACCTGCAGCGACGGCGACATGTCGCCGATCTCGTCGAGAAAAAAGGTCCCGCGGTGGGCCACCTCGAACAGGCCCTGCTTGTCGGCGATCGCGCCGGTGAACGCGCCCTTCTTGTGGCCGAACAGCTCGGAGTCGAGCAGGTTGTCGTTGAACGCCGAGCAGTTCTGCACCACGAAGCGCTCGTGCACGCGCGGCGAGTTGTAGTGGATGGCCTTGGCGATCAGCTCCTTGCCGGTGCCGTTCTCGCCGTTGACCAGCACCGTCGAGTCGGAGTCGATCACCTTGTCGAGCAGGCGATACAGCTCCTGCATCGGCCGGCTCTTGCCGACGATGCCCTCGTACGGATAGCGGGTGGCGAACTCGCGGCCACCGGCCAGATCGCGCCGCTCGCGCTTGCCGGTCTCGACGGAGAACGTGACCATCTCCTCGGCCGACAGCTCGAGCAGCTCGGCCAGGAACTCCTCGTCGCCCTGCGGCGAGGTGGCGACGAACGCGCAGCCGATCAGCACCCCGTCGAGCAGGATCGGGCTGGCGACCTCGCGGCGGTGGTGCTGCGTGCACTCGAAGAACGTGGTGTGCAACGACGGCCCGACCGCTGCCAGCGCCTGGCGGGCGCACGGCGCGCAATCGGCCGGCCCGTCGACCCGCTCGCCCGAGCCGTTGGCGAAGCCGAGCTCGACCCCGAAGCGGCGGCGCACGATGTGCCGCAGCTTCTTGACCACGTGCAGCTCGGTCAGGTCCAGCCAGTTGATCTCGACAGCAGGCTTCATGGCTTGGCTCGCCATATTGTAGCGTAGTCGAGCGCCTGCATGCAGGCCACGTAATCGGCTTCCTCGACGAGCCGCGGCAGCTCGAGCGTGATTACCGGCAGGCCGCGATCGACGCCGTAGCAGGCGCCGAACGAGCCGGGCGTCGGATAGCCGACCGAGGCCACCGCCGGATAGCCGCAAGCCTGGCTCATGCGCGCCGCGAGCTCAGCGGCCGGGCCGTCCCAGTTCACGCAGCGAAACGGCTGGTGCACCGCGACAATCACGCGCGGCGCGAGCGAGTCGACCAGCCGCGCGATCGCCAGCGACTCGGGCTCCGACAGCGGCGCCGTCCCGGGGAAATAACCCGGCGGGTGCGTCGCCACCCACGAGCGCGCGGCGAAGTTGCGGTTCAGGTCGACGTCGCGCCGGTTGTCCTTCGACGCGCGTGCGAGCCCATCGGGATTCGTCACCGGCACCACCAGCACGTCGGCGACCGGCGGCGCCTCACGCAGGCGCGCAAGGTAGCGGCGGCACAGCTCGGCCGATTCCGGCTCGTCGCCGTGGATCGCGCCGAACACCAGCAGCTGCAACGCGCCGCCCGGTCCCATCCGCTCGGCCTCGATCGAGGCGCCGAGAACGGACTGCCCGACGATGGCCCTTCCCTGCGCCGTCAGGCGAGGGCCAGGGCCGGGGAGGCTCACGCGTGCGCGTCGTTGCGGGCGGCCAGCGACAGCAATTGCGCCAACGACAACGCGGCGGTCGCGCTGGCCCACAGGAGCGCGAGCGCGATGTAGAGCTGCGTGTAGTCGTCGGTGACCAGCCCTTCGAGCGCCACCACCGTCGGCGCCCACAACAGGATCAGCACCGACAACAGCACGCCCACGTCGGTCAGATCGCGCCCCATCAAGCCGAGCAGCGACAGCCCGGCGAACACCAGCGGGATCAACACGAAGATGCCCATCACCGCCAAGCCGATGTCGCCCGAGCGGATCAGATCGTTGAGCACCACCACGATCGGCACGCCGCGCGGAATCGGCGCCAGGTACAAGATCATCACCGCCGCCACCGCCGCCATCACCAGGCCGCGCGCCGCCGCCGAGCTCTTGGCGCGCGAGCGCAGCAGGTGCGTCGCGGGCAGCCCGATCACCGCCAGCGCCGCGACCACGCCGCGCCAACCGTCGATCACCCCACCGGCGCCGAGCAGCACCGGCGTGGCCGCCACCGCCGCGCCGATGCACGCGCGAAACGCGAACGGCAAGGGCAGCACCGCGCTCGAGAGCAGCACGATGCCGCCGGTCAGGTAGAACAGCTGTCGCACGAAATCGGCGCCGCTCAGCGTCTCGAGCAGCTGCCACGAGCTCACCCCGTGCCACGGCAGGAAGAACAGCGCGATCAACACCACGCCGCCGATCCCCATCACACTGCGGCCCAGCCCGAAGAACGGACGCGGCTCGGCGTACGCGCCCACCATGCGCGGCGGCAGCGGCTCGACGGGCGCAGCCGCCGCCTCGGCCGCGGCTTGCGCCGATGCGTTCGACGACGAGACCAGCTCCTGCGCGTCCGGCGGCAGCTGCACCGCCGGAATCGCCGCGGTCAGGCGCGCCTGCGACGGAATGCTCCCGCCGTTGCTCGCCACGTGTCCCTCGGGCGCGGTCACCGGCGCCTCCTGGAAATTGGCCACCACCGCGTTCAGCTCGGCCGTCGGCATCCCCAAGAGCGGCTGCGCCGGTTGCGCGCCCACCTCTCCGGCATTGTGCACGTCGCCGGTCGGCATGGCCCCCGCCAACGCAGACTCCGCCGGCTGCTTGGCGCTGCAAAACACGCAGTCGAGCGCCACGCTCGGGATGAGCTTCTCACAGCCGACGCACTTCTTCTTCATCAGCCCCTGTCGCCCCACTCCCTAGTGAACGCTGGGGCATCAGTATATCCGACTTTTCACGACCCTGGCGAATTGGCGTATTCTGGAGCCGCCCATGCGGCTCGCCGACTTGAAGACCCAGGCCCTCCGCTATCTCGTGCTCGGCGATCTGGGACGCGCGTTTCGCCTGTACCAGGCGATCATCGCCGCGCAGCCCTCGGACCTCGACGCGCGCATGAAGGTCGCCGACCTGCTCGTGACCGCGCGCCTGCCCGATCTCGCCAAGCGCGTGTATGCGGCGGTGGCGTTCTACGACATCCAGGGCGGCCGGCCGCTGCACGCGCTGGTGTGCTGCCAGGCGCTGTCGTCGCTGGGCGCGCCGATCGACTCGCTCTACGAGTCGCTGGCGGTGCTCTACGGCCACGGCTCGCCGAAGATCGCGCAGGGCAAGGGAACCAGGCCGGGCGCGCGCCTGTCGCCGCCCGATCCCGACGCCGACGTGGCCCCGCCCGAGCTCGCGCAGGCGCCCGACGTCGCGGCCGCCGCGCGCGACGCAGCCAACGTCGCCGCCTCGACCGCCGACCTCGGGGACTTCCCCGAGCTGTTCCCGCCGGTCCCGCTGCTCTCCGAGCTCGGCCCCGAGTCGTTCGCGCGCGTGCTCAAGGAGATCCGCGTGCGCCGCCTGCCGCACGGCGCGCCGGTGATCAGGGAGGGCGAGCCCGGCGATGCGTTCTATCTGGTCGCCGGCGGACAAGTGCGCGTCTTCAACACCGACGCGCTGGGCCGGCAGACCGATCTGGCGCGCCTGAGCGAGGGATCGATCTTCGGCGAGCTGGCGCTGGTCGCCGCGCAGCCGCGGCTGGCGTCGGTGTCGGTAGTG
Organism: Myxococcales bacterium; assembly: GCA_003170275.1. Lineage (GTDB taxonomy): Bacteria > Myxococcota_A > Polyangia > Palsa-1104 > Palsa-1104 > PALSA-1104. Next base: position 133,308 of record PNAM01000078.1, on the reverse strand, counting down.
AACGAGGCCGATCTGCTGGAGATGGGCATCACCGCCCTGCGCGCCGCCGCCAACGAGCTCGGCCAGCTCGCCGAGGCGCTCAACCGCTTCACGCGCGATCGCCTGCTGCGCAACCTGCTCGCGACCTCGCCGCTGTTCCGGCCGTTCAATCCGCAGCAGCGCGTCGATCTGGCGCGCCGCTTCACCGGCCACGACGTCGCGCCGGGCACCGATCTGATCCGCGAGGGCGACGTGGGGCGCGGGCTCTACGTGGTGCTCGCCGGCGAGGTCGAGGTGCTCAAGGGCGAGGAGCCGTTCGAGTCCACCCTCGCGACGCTGCGGGTGGGCGAGGTGTTCGGCGAGATCGCGCTGGTGCGCGGCACGGTGGCGACCGCGACGGTGCGTGCGGCGCGCCAATCGACGGTGCTGTTCCTCGCGCGCGACTACTTCGAGCGGCTGCTCGCCGCATTGCCCGAGATGCGCTCGTTCTTCGAGACCCTCACCGAGGAGCGGCTGCGCGACGCCGATCAGTGGCAGAACGGCGAGGAAGTGGTCGAGGAAGACGAGCGCGTGCTGGTGTGACGCGCGCGCTCAGGCTGGCTTGATCGCCACCACGATGCGCAGCGGCGGGAAGGTATCCATTAGATAGGGGCCGTGCTTGGCGACCGTCAGGCCGTGCGCCCGAAACGCCGCCGCGTACTCGTCGACCAGCTTGTAGTCGGAGATCACCGCCCGCCCGCCGGGCTTGAGCACGCGCACGATCTCGGCCAACGCCTGCGCCCGCTCGTCCTTCTTGTAGAGGTTGTGCAGGCACAGGTTCGAGACCACGCGGTCCACGCTGGCCGACTCGAGCGACAGCTTGCGCGCATCGTCGGCGCGAATCTCCACGCGGCCCTCGACTCCCTCGGCGACCAGGTTGGCCTGCGTGCGCTCGAGCGAGTTGCCCGACAGGTCCTCTTTCTGGAACACGTCGATGCCGATGCTGCGACCGGTCGTCAGCCGCCGCGCCGCGCCGATCGCGAGCAGCCCGCGGCCGGTCCCCACGTCGAGCACCGTCTCACCCCCGCCCAGCTGCGCCAGATCGAGGATGCGATCGCGCTGCCGGAACTTGCCGAACTTGGCGTACATCACCATCAACAGCGCGGTCGCCCACCAGGTCGAGCCCCACCACACCAGCCCCCACCCCCAGCCGAAACCCTTCTCGAAGCGCAGCCCCAGCCCCGCCAGGACCAGCACGGTGCCCAGCACCAGGAAGTTGAGGATCACCTTGGGGGCATCGATTCCATAATCAGCACGTGTAGTAGCAGTCATTTGGGGGTCCCCGGGCAGGCGCTTGCTTCAATCCGCGTATATACTATGTAGAGTCTGGAGGTCCGCCGTGAAGAGGAAGCGCGCATTCAGGATCCTGGTCACGTTCGCGCTGCTGGGGTTCGCCATCGCCTGGCTGTACTCGCGAGGGCGGCAGGGCTCCGAATCGCTTGGCACGCACGAGCCGGTCACGCCGGTGGCCACGCTCGACGACGAGAGCGCCGCCGAGGCGGTGCCGGGTGAGCTGGTGGTCGATTTCCGCGACGACGAGTCGCGCGATCAGGTCGCCGCGCTGGGCCGCCAGCTGGGCGTCACCTTCCGGCCGGCCTCGTCGCTGGTCGACACCGACGAGATCTACACCGTCGACAGCGGCGACACCGAGGGCCTGCTGGCGGCGTTGCGCGCCAACCCCGACGTCGAAGCGGCCGACTTCCAGTTCGTCTACGGGCTGCCAGAGGACGCGCTGGCCGGCGAGGACGAGGGGCTCGAGACCAACGACCTGACGCCCGTCGACAAGGGATTCCCCAACGATCCCAAGTACAAGTATCAGTGGCACCTGGCCCAGATCCACTCCAAGGAGACCTGGAAGGCGGCCCAGGGCGACGGCGTGATCGTGGCCGTGATCGACACCGGCGTGGCCAAGGTGCCGGACCTGGCGCAGACCGAGATCGTCCCCGGCTACAACTTCGTCAACAATACCGCCGACGCGACCGATGACCACGGTCACGGCACGCACGTCGCGGGCACCATCGCGCAGTCGACCAACAACGGCGTCGGCGTGGCAGGCATCGCGTTCCACGCCAAGATCATGCCGATCAAGGTGCTCTCGGCGCGCGGCTCGGGCTCGGTGAGCGGCATCTCCGAGGGCATCCGCTGGGCGGCCGATCACGGCGCCAAGGTGATCAACATGAGCCTGGGCGGGCCGATGGCCTCGTCGGTGCTCGCCAAGGCGGTCAAGTACGCGCACGACAAGGGCGTCACGGTGGTGTGCGCGGCCGGCAACGACGGCAAGGGCAAGGTCAGCTACCCGGCGGCCTACCCGCACGCGATCGCCGTCGCCGCCACCCAGTTCGACGAGTCGACCACCTTCTACTCCAACTGGGGCAAAGAGATCGACATCGCGGCGCCGGGCGGCAACACCCGCGTCGACCAGAACAACGACGGCATGAAGGACGGCGTGCTGCAGAACACCATCGTTCCGGGCGACATCGGCCGCAACGACTACCTCTTGTTCATGGGCACCTCGATGGCCTCGCCGCACGTCGCGGGCGTGGCGGCGTTGGTGATCGGCTCCGGCGTGACCGACCCCGACGCGGTCGAGAAGGTGCTCAAGGATTCGGCCCGGCCGCCGAACGGCGACAAGGGCAAGATCACCACCGGCAAGGACAACCGCTACGGCGCGGGCATCCTCGACGCGCAGGCGGCGGTCAAGAAGGCGCAGCTCGACTCGGGCGGCTGGGAGCTCGGCCTCGCGCTCGTCGGCGCCGGCCTCATGCTGTTCCGGCTGCGTCGTCGCGGCGGCGGCGCGGTGGCCCTCGGCCTCGGCGGCGTGGTCGCGCTGGTGATGGGCTCGAGCGGCTTGTTCTTCCTGCCGCAGCTCGGCCTTCCGCACCTGACGATGCTGACCCAGGGTCTGCCGGCGTGGGACCTGGCGTTCGGCGCAGCGCACCATGGCAATCCGCTGCTCTACAGCGCGCTGATCCCGGTGCTGGCGACCCTGCTTTTGTACTCGAAGAAGGGCCTGCGCGGCGCGTTGGCCGGCCTGGCGATCGGCGTCGGCGCGCACCTCGCGTTCCACGCCTTCTTCCGCACCAGCGACGTGCAGCTCATCCCGAACGCGCTCGACGCCGGCTGGCTGATGCTCAACGCCGCGATCTCGTTCGTGACCGGCTACGCCATCCTCCGCAAGTAGCCAGCCCAAAAAAATGAACCCCTGGAGGCGTCGGCCTCCAGGGGTCCCCAAACCAAGCTACTTCTAATCCTGCTGCTCCTGTCGGGCGGTCGTAGTCTAGGTTATCGCCCGTCTCGGAGCTTAAGTTATCGCCGGGTCCCGAGCCCCCGGCAGGGAGGAGTGATGGGATGCATGAGCAACGCATGTGCCACGACTGCACGGCGGAGCCTAAATCCTTGTGCGACGCGGGGTAACGTGGTACTTCGGTCGTCGCTTTCGAGCGCGGGGGCCGGTACTCTCTGACATCCCCGTCAGGCTTGCCAGGTAACCCGCTACTTTTTGCATAGTAGGTAAGACTATCGTGGCTGGAGATCTTCTCGTCATCAACGCCGACGGGCCGGAGACTCGCGTCGCACTCATCGAAAAAGGGCAGCTCGTCGAGCTCTATATCGAGCGGCGCCGCGAGCGGGGCATCGTCGGCAACATCTACAAGGGACGGGTGCGCCGCGTGCTTCCGGGCATGCAGGCGGCGTTCGTCGACATCGGCGTGGAGAAGGCGGCGTTTTTGTACGTCGCCGACGTGCGCGGTGCGCCCGAGGACTTCAAGTCCCTGTTCCTCGATTCGGACGAGCCGCACGGCGCCAAAGGCGGCAAGAACCAGCACCACGCCCGCATCGAGGACCTGGTGAAGGAAAACCAGGAGATCCTCATCCAGGTGGCCAAGGCGCCCATCGGCACCAAGGGCGCGCGCTCGACCGCGTACGTGTCGCTCCCCGGTCGCAACCTGGTGTTCATGCCGACGGTCGATCACGTCGGCATCTCGCGGCGCATCGGCGCGGAGAAGGAACGCAAGCGGCTGCGCGCGATCGTCGACAGCATGCGGCCGGAGGGCGCGGGGTTCATCGTCCGCACCGTCGCCGAAGGGGTGAGCGAAAAAGAGCTGCGCGCGGACATGGAGTTCCTGATCAAGCTGTGGAACTCGATCCTGCAGAAGAACAAGTCGGCGCGCGCGCCGGCGCTCCTCTACAACGATCTCGATCTGCTGCTGCGGACGGTGCGCGATCTGTTCACGCCCGACGTGGACAAGCTGATCGTCGACTCGAAGTCGGAGTACGAGCGCTTGATGAAGTTCGTCAACGCGTTCATGCCCGACTTCACCGGCAAGATCGAGCTGTACGAAGGCCGCGACCCGATCTTCGACGGGTATGGCATCGAAGCGGAGATCGATCGCGCGCTCGAGAAGAAGGTGCCCTTGCGGTCGGGCGGGTCGCTGATCGTCGACCAGGGCGAGGCGCTCACCGCGATCGACGTCAACACCGGCAAGTTCGTCGGCAAGAAGTCGCTCGAGGAGACCATCACCAAGACCAACCTCGAGGCGTGCAAGGAAGTCGCCGACCAGCTCCGCCTGCGCAACATCGGCGGCATGATCATCGTCGACTTCATCGACATGGACCGCGACGCGAACCGTGAGAAGGTGATGCGCGCGTTCGAAGAGGCGTTGCGCCAGGACAAGGCCAAGGCCAACGTCACCAAGATCTCCGAGCTCGGCCTGGTCGAGATGACCCGCAAGCGCACGCGCGAATCGCTCGGGCGCATGCTCACCGAGCCGTGCCCGTACTGCGAGGGCAAGGGCTACATCAAGTCCAAGATCACGGTGTGCTACGAGATCTTGCGCGAGCTGCGGCGCGACGGACACTCGTTCCCGGAGGACGCGCTGCTGGTGATCTGCAACCCGGAGATCGCCGACATCCTGGTCACCGTCGAGCAGCAGTACATCGAAGAGCTCGAGAAGCGCCTGCAGAAGAAGATCATCGTTCAGGCGAAAAAACGATTTCATTTAGAGAAGTTCGAGATTCAGGGGCGGGATGCGGCCGAGCACCGTAAGATGGAGCAGAGCCAGGAAACGTGAGTCTCGGCAAACGGCTGATCGATCTCGCCAAGGCGAACCTGAACGCGCTTCTGGACAAGGCGGGGGCGCCGGCGGACACCACGATCGACCAGCTCACCGACGACGAGCTCGAGGCCGAGCTGCGGCGGCGTCGCGAGCGGCGCTTGCGCGAGGCCGACGAGGTGCAGATTCGGACGCAGGCCGAGAAGGCGGCGCGCGAGCGGGCGGCGCAGCGCAAGACCATGCCGCGCAAGCCGCCGTCGTCGTCATCGACGTCCTCGAAACGCCCGCCGCCGCGGCCGGCGCCGCCCGGTTCGGACAAGCACCTGCGCGAGCTGTACGCGCAGCTCGAGACGCCCTACGGCGCGCCGTTCGAGGACGTGAAGAAATCGTTCCGGCGGCTGATGCGCAAGTACCACCCGGATCTCCACGTGGGGAACCCGATGAAGCACAAGACCGCGACGCAGCTCACCATGTCGCTGACCCAGGCGTACAACGAGCTCGAGCAGCGCCTGGCCGGCGGCCGCGCGAAGTAGTCATTTCCCGGGGAGGAATTCGAGCAGGTGAGTGGGGACGCGCTCGCCGACGAACGCATCGCACTGGTCGGCCCAGGAGAGGACGACCAGGCGCAGCGCGCCCGCGGTGTACGCCGCCACGCCGACGCGGCTGCCGGCGTTGAGCGCGCGCCGCTCGCCGACGGTGCCCTCGCGCAGGACCGCGGCGCTCTCGCGCGTCTTGAGCTGATAGGACTGGCCGTCGTGCTCGACCCGCTCGGGCGCGCCCTCGACCTGCACTCCGGGCGCCGCGGCCAACAGCGCAGCCTCGGGCTCGGCGTGCCCCGCGAACAGAAAGCGCTCGAGCGCGCCATCCGCCAGGCGGTACAGGCGCGTGCCGCGACCGTCGTCGGAGAGCGTGAGCACGCCCTCGACCAGCCAGTCGGTGCCGAGGTGCTGCACGATGTCGCCGACCTGCAACGTGCCGACGGTGCGCTCGGGCGCCTCGAGCTCGGGCGGCGTGGTCAGCTCGGCCGCGCGCGCCTTGGACCACCACGCGTAGCCGGCGAAGCCGATCGAGGCGACCAGGCCGAGGACGATCAATTCCATCTCGGCTCATTAGACCATAGGCGCAGGCGCGTGACGGCTCCTCGGTTGGTCGCAGCATTCCTCTTGTGCCTGGGCGCGCTTGCCGAGGCGCGGCCGCTCGAGGTGTCGGCGGCGGGCGATCTGCAGCCGGGCGGAACCATCACCGATCCGTTCGCCGGGCTGGCGACCGTGCTCGCGGGCGACGTGCGGTTCGTCAACCTCGAGGCGCCGTTCACCACGCGCGGCCTCGAGTCGGACGCGCGTTTTCGCGTGGCGCCGGCCCGCGCGGCGTGGCTGAAGGGCCGCGTCGACGTGGTGTCGCTGGCCAACAACCACGCGCTCGATCAGGGCGAGGCCGGTCGCGACGACACGGTCCGGGCGCTCGCGGGCGTCGGGGTCAGCGCCGCGTGGAAGGGTCACGATGGAGAGGTCGTGCGCGACGGTCGCCGCGTGATCGTCGTGGCCCGCGCGCTCGCGCCGGCGGCCGAGCTCGACGCGGAGACCGAGTCGGTCGAGGCCGTGCGCGCGGGCGCCAAGCGAGGCGTGGTGATCGTCTCGTTGCACTGGGGACACACCGGCTCGCTCTTGCCGACCGCGGCGCAGCGACGACTGGCGGCGCGGCTGGTCGACGCCGGCGCGGTAGCGGTGCTGGGACACGGACCGCACACGCTGCAGGGCATCGAGCGGCGCGGGCGCGCGGTGATCGCGTATTCGCTCGGCAACCTCGCGTTCGGCTGTCGCTGCACCGACGTGACCGATGCCTACGCGCTGCGTTTCACCATCGAGGACTCGGGCGCGGTCACGCACATCCGCGCGCTGCCGCTGGTCGCCGGCCTGCTGGCGCCGCCGGCTCCGTCCACCGACGCGGGTCTCCTCGAGCTGATCGAGACGCTCTCGCGCGACCTCGGATCGAAGCCACAGCGATCGGCCGGCGTCCTGAAGATCGAATGAACCGGCGGGTGAACAGGTCCCCCACCCGGGGGGACGAGGCCTTCATCAGGCGCCGTCGGTGGCCGGCTCGGTGAGCCAATCCTCGTCGGTGAGCGGGCCGCCGAACTCGTTCTCCACCGACTTGATCAACGTGATGTTGCGGGTGTCGTTGGCGGACAGCACCTTGTCGCTGTAGCCGGTGTTGACCTTGTACCAATCCATTCCTTCGAAGTGATCGCGCAGGATCTGCGACTTGAACGGCCGTCCCTTGCGCGCGTAGATCGTGTTGCGCAACAGGCGCAGGTCGCGCAGCGAGAGCTGGCGCAGCTCCTCGGGCTTGAGGATTCGCTCGAGCGTGCTCTCGGTCTTCTCGCGCTGCTCGTTGTCGAGCGCGAACTCGCCCATCGCGCGCGACAACAGTCCGAGCTCGATCTTGTCGCCGGTGGTGAGCTCGGCGGGCGAGAACTTCGGGTTGGGCGCGTACCACTTCTGCTTGGCGAAGCGGCAGTCGTGCGACGAGAAGTCGTCGGCTTCCATGTCCTTGTCTTCGTCGACCACGCCCTTGGGCGGCTTGCAGGCCTTGACCGTCTTGCCGTTCTTCAGGCGGTACTCCTGCTTGTCGGCCCACACTTTGCCGTGACGCGCGAAGATCTCGTCGCGCATCCCCTCGAGCTCGGTCGAGGTGAGCGACTGCTCCTTGGAGGCGATGAAGTGCGCGTTCTTGCGATCCGCGTCGGAGAGCACCTTGTAGGTAAACCTGGGGTTGGCCTTGAACCACGGCTGCGCGTGGAAGTAGTCGCGCAACCACGGCTTGCGATAGCCGTCCCACCCGTAGCGCGCGTAGATGGTGTTGCGCAGGATCGACAGCTCGCGCAGCGTCTTGCGCTCGAGCTCGCCGCCCTTGCACGCGATGGTGGTGCGGCCGTCGCGCTCGATCTTGCAAGGCATGACCGCCGCGAAGTAGTTGGGGATGTCGTCTGGCGCCGGCTTGAACTCGTCCGCCTGCACCACGCCCCCCACAAGGACGGCCAACGCCAGATGTCGCACGCGTATCATGACAGATAGAGTACCCCCGATGGGCGTAGTACGTCAGCTGATCGGTACGATGATCCTCGCGGCGACAGCGCACGCGACGCCGCTTCAGTGCGTCGAGCGCTATCTCGGGGCGCACGCGGAGCAGCGCGGGGGCGCGTGGGTCGCGGTGCTCGCCGACGGCACCGCCCTGCCCTACGATCGCGGGGTGCGCAGCGCCGCCGAACGGCTGGACGATCCGGCGATCAAGGACATCTTCGCCACCCGCTATCACACCGGCCCGATCAAGCCCGTCACCGACGAGAACGAAGATCCGGGCCGCGCGCGCGTCGAGGCCTTGTATCGCGCCGCCTATCCCGAATCGAAGCTGGTCAAGGCCACGTTCATGGGGCACCCGGTGCAGGTGAACGACCAGGTCGCGCCGGCGCTCGCGCGCATCGCCGCGCGGGTGGGCAAGGATCCGGCGCTCGCGCCGTTCTTCGCCAAGCTCGGCGGCAGCCACAACGATCGCGTGATTGCCGGCACCACGCGCCAGAGCGCGCACGCGTGGGGCATCGCGCTCGATCTCAACCCCGCGCTCTCGCACTACTGGCGCTGGTCCAAGGCCGGATGGCAAAACAAGATCCCGCAGAAGATCGTCGACGCGTTCGAGGCCGAAGGGTTCATCTGGGGTGGGAGGTGGTACCACTTCGACACCATGCACTTCGAGTACCGGCCCGAGCTGCTCGACGGGAGTTGCTACCCGTAGCCGCCGTACTACGCGGCATGAGAAGCGCGGTCGTGGTGTGCCTTCTCGCGGCCTCGTCGATCGCGCACGCCGGGCCGGCGTGTCACCTGCGCGGCCGGCCGTGGCTCGAGGCCCGCGTGCAGGGCTCGAAGGCCGCGGCGGCGCGCGCGGTCGATGCGCGGCTCGGTGAAGCGATCGAGGTGTTCTTGGTCGCGCCCGGGCAGCTCGATGGACGCGCCGTGCTGTTCTCGGAGCTCCCCGGCCGCGGGCGGGTGTCGTGGACGAGCGCAGGTTGCGGGCCGATGACGGTGGCGTGGAAGCGCGTCGAGCCGCGCATGGAGCACGTGGACACGCCCGCGCCCAACAAGACGGCCAAGGTGTACTCGAACGCGGTGGTGTTCGGGCCCGATCACGGCAAGTGGATCGGCTTCGACAAGCTCGAATATTTCGAATCGCCGGTCGCGTCGTCCGGCGACGGCGCGCGCCTGATCGTGCGCGACGCCACGCCGAGCGGGAGCCAGGACCGCGCCGGACAGCGCGGGCTCGGCACCATGCGCCTCTGCGCCACGCTCGAAGCCGACGGGCAATCGCTGGCCACGCCCGGCGCCGGCGATGCGCCCGAGGGCCAGATCTCGCCGCGCGTCTTGCGCTACAGCTTTCGCTCGAGCGACGGCTTCTTGGGCTGGCTCACGTCGTACTTCAACGTGCCCTACCTGTTCGGCTCGGCCGGCAAGGGCACGCGCAATCAGGCGGAGCGCTACATCGGCGCCGACTGCGCCGACATCCTGGTCGCGGCCCTGCGTCGCGCGGGCGCCAGCAAGCTGGAATACACCAGCGTCGCCGAGCTGGTCGACTCGATGAGCCGGGTGGCCGGCCCGTCGCTAGTGAAGACCACGCCCGCCGAGCCGGCGATCCGCTTCGGCGCGCAGGTGCGTGCGGGCGATCTGATCGCGCTCGACTACGTCGGCTTCGACGGCCTGCCGCGCAGCTGGGATCACATCGTGGTGATGGTCGAGGATCGCGGCCCGGACGGAAAACCTGATGGGTTGCTCGGACCGGAAGATCTGGTGGCCGACTCAGGCGATTCGTCGGGGCTCAAGTTCGCCCCGCTGGCGGATCAAGGCACCGTGCGGGTGCAGGTGCTGCGGCCTAGCGGCGTGCCCGTGCTGTAGCGCCTTCCTGGAGCGTGCGGAACACCAACAGCGCCGAGACCAGCGTGACGCAGATGCCGGCGAACGCCACGAACGGCCCGGCCGGCGCGACCAGGTGCAGGGCGCCGCTCAAGGGCCAACGGTAGAACAGGTACAGCCCACCCGCGCCCATTAGCTGGAGCAGGATGCCGGCGGCGAGCACCCTGAGCAGCTTGCCGAGCTTTTCGGCGCGCAGGTAGCCCGCGATGGCTGCAAGCGGGTTGAAATTGGGGGGGCAGGTGATGGTGTACGCGATGTGACTCATGGTCCTACATACGGAGTTGGCCTCCCACTCTGTTGAACTAACGCAACGCGCCACCATTTCACGTGCGGTTTCATGGACTTTCGACGCTTGGTCTCGCTTGACTTCGCCGTCCAACACGGTTAAATGCCCCGGCAACTCTACTCAGGCCGGAGATTTCCATGCTCGCAAAAGGGCAGCCGATCCCCCTGGATCCGGCGCGCAATCCAGACGCTCTATTCAAGGTTATGGATGACCAGGGCAACATCCTCCCCGGCGTCCAGGCGCCCGAGGTGCCCGATCAGGCGTGCCTCAAGCTGTACCGCGGCCTGTTGCAGGTGCGGCTGGTCGACGATCGCTTCATGAAGCTGCAACGGCAGGGCCGGCTCGGCTTCTACATGCAGTCGACCGGCGAGGAGGCCACCCACTTCGGCGCCGCCTACGCGCTCAAGCCGACCGACTGGGTGTTTCCGTCGTATCGCGAGCCGGGCGTGGCGTTCTGGCGCGGCTACTCGATGAAGGACTTCACCAACCAGCTGTTCGGCAACGTCGAGGATCCGGTCAAGGGCCGGCAGATGCCGGTGCACCACTCGGCGCGCTGGATCAACTTCGTCTCGATCTCGTCGCCGGTGGGCACGCAGATCCCGCAGGCGGTGGGCATGGCCTGGGCGGCGCGCCTCACCAAGAAGGACGACGTGGCGCTGGTCTACTTCGGCGAGGGCACCAGCTCGACCGGCCAGTTCCACGTGGGCATGAACTTCGCGGGCGTGGTCAAGGCGCCGTGCATCTTCTTCTGCCGCAACAACGGCTGGGCGATCTCGACCTCGCAGGGCAAGCAGACCGCGTCGTCGTCGTTCGCCATCAAGGCGCTCGCCTACGGCATGCCGGGCGTGCGCGTCGACGGCAACGATCTGCTGGCGGTGATCGCGGTGATGGAAGACGCGGTCAAGCGCGCGCGCGCCGGCGAGGGGCCGACGCTGATCGAGGGCGTGACCTACCGCCGCGGCGGGCATTCCTCGTCGGACGATCCCAACGTCTATCGCGATCCCGCCGAGGTGACCGCGTGGGAAGCGAACGACCCGCTCGAGCGCTGGCGCCGCTACCTGGTCAAGCGCGGGCTGTGGAGCCAGGACGTGCACGATCAGTACACCAAAGAGATCACGGAAGAGATCGGCGCGGCGCTCAAGCACGCCGAATCGCTCGGGCCGCCGGCGCTCGAGACCATGTTCGAGGACGTGTTCGCCGAGATGCCGCCGCACCTGAAAGAGCAGATGGCGGAGTGCTTGGCCGGGCCACGCGCGAAGTCGGGTCACGGAGGCCACTAGGAAGATGCCGGTTCTCAATATCATTCAGGCGGTCAACGATGCGCTTCGGCTCGAGATGCGGCGCGACAGCCGCGTGGTCGTGCTGGGCGAGGACGTGGGCAAGTTCGGCGGCGTGTTCCGCGCGACCAACGGGCTGTTCGACGAGTTCGGGCCCGATCGCGTGATCGACACGCCGCTCGCCGAGGCCGGCATCATCGGCGCGGCCATCGGCATGGCGCTGTATGGGCTCAAGCCGGTGCCGGAGATCCAGTTCGCCGACTTCATCTATCCGGCGTACGACCAGATCGTCAACGAGCTGGCCAAGTTTCGCTATCGCTCGGGCGGGCAGTACCCGGCGCCGGTGGTGATCCGCACGCCCTACGGCGGCGGCATCCGCGGCGGGCACTACCACTCGCAGTCGCCGGAGGCCTATTTCGCGCACACGCCGGGGTTGAAGGTGGTGATCCCGTCCAATCCGTACGACGCCAAGGGACTCTTGCTGTCGTCGATCCGCGGCGAGGATCCGGTGATCTTCATGGAGCCCAAGCGCGTGTATCGCGCGTCCAAGGGCGAGGTGCCCGAGGGCGACTACACGGTGCCGCTCGGCAAGGCCAAGATCGTGCGCGAAGGCGCGCAGGTGACGCTGCTGTGTTACGGCGCGATGGTGCACACCTGCATCGAAGCGGCCGAGAAGGCGGCGGCCGAAGGCTTCGATCCGGAGATCATCGATCTGCGCACGCTCTTGCCGCTCGATACCGAGACCATCCTCGAGTCGGTGCGCAAGACCGGCCGCGTGGTGATCGCGCACGAGGCGCCCAAGACCTGCGGCTACGGCGCGGAGCTGGCGGCGATGATCGCAGAGAAGGCGCTGATGTCGCTCGAGGCGCCGATCGCGCGCGTCGCCGGGTTCGACACGCCGTTCCCCTACACGCTCGAGAACGAGTACCTGCCGTCGCCCGACCGGGTGGCCGCAGCCATCAAAACGACCGCGTCCTTCTAGGAGAGCCCATGGCGTTCGAGTTCCGGCTGCCCGACATCGGTGAAGGCGTCGTCGAGGGCGAGGTCGTCAAGTGGTTGGTCAAGACCGGCGAGCAGGTCCGCGAGGACCAGCCAATGGTCGAGGTGATGACCGACAAGGCGACGGTGGAGATCCCCTCGCCGAGGGCCGGCGTGATCAAGGAGATCCGCGCGCTCGAGGGCAAGCTGTGCGCGGTGGGCGCGGTGATGGTGGTGATCGAGGAGGCGGGCGCCGCGGCGAAGGCGCCGTCGCCTGCTGTCGAGAAGCAGCCGACCGCGCGTGAGGAGCGTCAGTTCGCCGACCACAAGCTGCCGGCGGCGAACGTCATCGCCATGCCGCGCGTCGAGGGCGGCAAAGTTCTGGCCACGCCGGCGACGCGCAAGCTGGCGCGCGATCTGGGTGTCGACCTCGGGACCATCGCGGCTAGCGGGCCCAACGGGCGGGTCACGCACGACGACGTGCGCGCGGCCGCCGACGGGACTCAGGGGCATGGCGCGGCGCAAGCGGCGGTGCCGCTCTTGTACAACCCCGCGCCCGCGCCCGTGCACGCGGAGGCCGCCGACGAGCGCGTGCCGTTCCGCGGCGTGCGCAAGAAGATCGCCGAGAATATGCACCGCTCGCGGCAGACGGCCGCGCACTTCACCTACGTGGAGGAGTGCGACATGACCGAGCTGGTGGGCCTGCGCAAGCGCGCCAAGGCGCGGGCCGAGGAGCGCGGCATCAAGCTGTCGTTCCTGCCGTTCATCGTCAAGGCGGTGTGCGCGGGGCTCAAGAAGTTTCCGATCGTCAACGCCACGCTCGACGAGGCCAAGCAGGAGATCGTGCTGCGCAAGCGCTGCCACATCGGCGTGGCGGCGGCGACCGCCGAGGGCCTGGTGGTGCCGGTGCTCAAGGACGCCGAGCTGCGTTCCTTGTTTGACATCGCCAGGTCGCTGGACGAGCTGAGCGAGCGCGCGCGCACCGGCAAGGCCTCGCGCGACGAGCTCACCGGATCGACCTTCACCATCTCGTCGCTGGGCACGCTCGGCGGCGTGCTCGCCACGCCGATCATCAACTACCCCGAGGTGGCGATCCTCGGCGTGCACAAGATCAAGCCGTCGGCGGTGGTGCGCGACGGACAGATCGTGATCCGCGAGATGATGAACCTGTCGATCTCGCTCGACCACCGCATCGTCGACGGATACCAAGGTGCGCAGTTCCTGCAGCACGTGATCGAGCTGCTCCAGGACCCGACGCTGATGTTCATGGAGATGGTGTAGTGGTCGAGGTCCGCGGCGCGATTCCGCTTCCGCCTGCCGACGACCCGACGCTCGCGCTGTACCAGGTCCTGTCGGAGACGGGCAAGCTCGATGCGTCGCGCGCGCCGGTGCTGTCGCCCGACGAGGCGCGCAAGATCTACCGCGGCATGCTCACCATTCGCATCATGGACGAGCGCCTGTTGGCGATGCAGCGGCAGGGGCGCATCGGGTTCTACGGCGAGGCGCGCGGGCAGGAAGCGGCGGTGATCGGGCCGGCGGCGGCGCTCGGGCCGAACGACTGGTTGGTGCCCGCGCTGCGCGATGCCGGCGCGGCGATCTACCGCGGGCTCACCATGCGGCAATATGTCGCGCAGATCTTCGGCAACGCCAACGACGTGGGCAAGGGACGCCAGCTACCGTGCCACCCGGGGACGCGCGCGGCGCACTACGTGACCATGTCCTCGTGCATCGCGACCCAGCTGCCGCACGCGGTCGGGCTGGCCTGGGCGGCCAAGCTGCGCAAGGATCCGGTGGTGGTGATCGGCTGCATGGGCGACGGCGCGACCTCGGAAGAGGACTTTCACGTGGCGGCGAACTTTGCCGGCGTGACCAAGGCGCCGCTGGTGCTGTTCTGCGCCAACAACCAGTGGGCGATCTCGACGCCGGCGAGCGTGCAGACCGCATCGCCGACGTTTGCGATCAAGGCGCTCGCCTACGGCATGCCGGGCATCCGCGTCGACGGCAACGACGTGCTGGCGGTGGTCGGCGTGATGAAGGAGGCGGTCGAGCGCGCGCGACGCGGCGAGGGACCGACGTTCGTCGAGGCGCTCACCTACCGCGTCTCGGCGCACTCGTCGTCCGACGATCCGACGCGCTATCGCGACGAGTCGATCACCGAGCAGTGGAAGCTCAAGGACCCGATCGCGCGCTTCCGCAAGTACCTGATCGCCGGCGGCCTGCTCGACGACGCCGCCGACGAGCGTATGAAGAGCGCGATCGAGGCCGAGGTGCGCGACGCGATCGCCGCCGAGGAGCCGGTCGGCCCGCCGCCGCTGCGCTCGCTGGTCGAGGACGTGTTCGCCCAGGTGCCCGCGCATCTCGAGGAGCAGCTCGCCGAGATCGAAGCGCTGCCGCGCCAGAAGCTCGGCGGCGTGCACGCCTAGCCGAACCGGATCGCTCACATGTCGAGGGAGAGCCCCATTTCCATTCCCTGGTCCATGGGCGCGATCGACATGTCGTCCGGCTCGCAGAGCATCATCGCGCCGGCGGCCTGGCACACCCCCTGAAAGCAGGTCGTGCCGTCGCAGCACACCTGATCGATCAGGCCGCACGGCGGCTCCATGGGCGGCTCCATCATGTCCATGGGCGGCGGCGGCGTCATGTCGGGCAGCGGCGGGAAGCAGTGGCTCGAGAGGTCGCAGTCGAGGCCCGGATCGCACATCATGCCAGGGCAGCACATCTGTGTGGCCATGCCGCACGGCGGCTCCAGGCCGACCGCGGGCATGACGCAGTGGTTGGTGCCGTCGCACACCAGGCCGAACTTGCAGACGCTGTTGGCGCAGCAGAACTGCGTCTCGGCGCCGCAGTCCAGGCAGGCGCCGCTGGCGTTCTGGCAAAAGGTGAAGCCGGTGCAGGCGCCGCACACGCCGAGGCACTGATCGTCGCCGCACATGCGACCGCTGCACTGCGGCGCGCAGCCGGCGAGATCGACGTGCGCCAGATCGCTCGAGGCCAGATCGCCGAATCGGGGCGCCAGATCCTCGGCGCCGAAGTCGGGGCCGATCGAGAGATCGATCGGACCGGCCATCAGATCGGGTTCGCCCGAAAACGTCATCGGCGTGATCGGGATGCAGCGATCTTCGGGGCCGCAAGCGAGATCGAGGTGCGCGCAGTCGATGTTGCCGAGGCAGTTCGCGTACAGGACGAAGTCGAGCCGCTGGCTCTGTCCCTCGGCGAAGGTGAACAGCGCGGCGTCGGCGATCACCGCGTGTGAGTCGGGGGCGAGCGCCTCGACCAGCACGCGCACGCTGTCGTGCGGCCGGATCGAGCCGGGGATGAGCGTCATGGTGACCGGCAGGGTGAAGCAGTTGGCGGAGCTCGCGGCGGTGCACAGGAAGAGGTTGCGCTCGAACACCGGATCATCGCCGGTCGAGGCCTTGTCGATCACCAGCACGTGCAGCGAGGCGACATCCTCGGGAACGCGGATTCCGTCGGTGGAGATGACCACCACCGCCTCGGTGCGCGGCTGGTGGCAACCGGCCAGCGCCGCCAGCGCGACGAGTGCGAGCGCGCGGGTCATTTGGTTCCGGGAACCGGCCCGATCTGCGCGGGGGTGTAGGGCTCGGTCGAGCTCGACGACAGCCCGATGCCCAGGCCGATCGCCGTGCCGGCGACGATCACCGCGGCGATCGAGCACACCACCGCGATCACCACCTTTCGACGCGAGGCGCTCTTGTCCGGCGGCGGCGGCACGGTGGTGGTCAGCACGGGCGCGGTCACGATCGGGTTGACGACCGGGACCACCGGCGGTGTTGTCGGGCGGTGCTCCGAGTCGAGGAGCCGCTGCTCCTCCTCGAGGTTGCCGATGCGCTTTTCGATCTCGGGCCGATCGGGATCTTGCGGCTGCAGGCGCAAGAAGCTGCGCAGCGCCTCGGCGGCGTCGTGGGGGCGCTTGAGGCCCTGCAGCGCGCTGGCGATGTTGTAGAGGAGCGCCGGCTCGTGCGAGAGCAGGTACGACTCCTTGAACGCGTCGTAGGCGGTCTGGTAGTTGGAGGTCTCGTAGGCTTTGCGGCCGTCCTCGAACAGCGCCCTGGCGCGGGCCTCGCGGGCGCTGTCGGCCGCCGCCGGAGACGCGGCCAGCAGCAGCACCGTCAGGATGCACACGCCGGCTTTGCAGAGGGACATCGCCGAAAATTTTACCACGGCCGGCACGCTAGCGGTATGGGTATCCGGTGAGCGATCCGTTCGTCAGCGTCTGCGGCATCGACGATCCGATCCAGGGCCAGCACCTGGTCGAGCTGCTCACCGACGCTGGGATTCGCGCGCGGCTGCTCGGCACGCGCCACGCAGCGCTGATCGGCGTGGCGCAGAACATCCTCGGGCTCAAGATCGAGGTGCCGGCCGCCGACGCCGAGCGCGCGCGCGAGCTGATCGACGGGTTCCTCAATTCCGAGCCGGCCGACGATCACGATCCCGACGTGCGCGAGCCGGGCGCGACCCAGCCGAGCCCGCGATCCGCCAGGCTCGCGGCGGGTTGCACGTTCATCGTGCCGGGCGGAAGCCACTTCTACGCGCGGCGGCCGTGGACCGGGCTGATGATCGCGCTCGGGATGGTCGCGGCGTTCGCCGGCATGGCGGGCGGGCACGACGTCGAGTCGACCTGCGCCGCGCTGGCGTTCGCCGGATTGGTCGGCTGCGATCTGGTCGGCGGGCAGCGGGCAGTGCGCGAGGTGAATCGAGGTGGGCGCGGCGCGCCGGGCGGAATCGCGCGCCAGCTCCTGGTCGGGCTGGCGATGGTGGCGCTCACCGGCGGCCTGGCGTACGTCGTCGGAACCAACCTGCCGCCGCCGCGCATCTCACCGAGATGAGGCATGGTATAAGGCGCCACCATGGCTGAAACGCTCAAGGCAGACGCGATCGTCATCGGCTCGGGGCCCGGCGGCTACGTCGCCGCCATCCGCCTCGGACAGCTCGGCAAGAAGGTGGTGTGCGTCGAGAAGGAGAACACCGGCGGGGTGTGCCTGAACGTCGGCTGCATCCCGTCGAAGGCGCTCATCTCGGCGTCCAAGTCGTACGCGCACGCCAAGCACAACGAGACCATGGGCATCACCGCCAGCGACGTGAAGGTGGACGTGGCGCGCCTGCAGCAGTGGAAGCAGGAGGTGGTCACCAAGCTCACCGGCGGCATCAAGCAGCTGTTCAAGGGCTCGGGCGTGCAGCACATCCTCGGCACCGCCACGTTCACCGGGCCGCACACCGTCGAGGTCAAGAAGCAGGACGGCGCGACCGTGACGCTCGAGGCCGAGCACATCGTGATCGCCACCGGCTCGCGGCCGATCGTGATTCCCGGGTTCACCATCGATCAGAAGCGCATCCTCGACTCGACCGGCGGCCTTGCGCTCGACGAGATTCCCAAGCGCATGGCGGTGATCGGCGGCGGCTACATCGGGCTCGAGCTGGGGACGCTGTACGCGAAGTTCGGCACCAGGGTGACGGTGATCGAAGGTACGGCGAGCCTGTTGCCGGGGACCGATCCGGAGCTGGTGGGCGTGGTGCAGCGCAAGCTCAAGAAGATGGGCGTGGAGATCATCCTCGAGGCCAAGGCGCTCGGCTGGGAAGAAAAGGGCGGCGCCGCGGTGGTCAAGCTCGAGACCAAAGAGGGCGCGAAGTCGATCGAGGTCGACCGCGTGCTGGTCACCGTCGGGCGCAAGCCGAACTCGGAGAACCTCGGCCTGGAAAAGATCGGCGTGAAGGTGGAGCGCGGCTTCGTGCTCGCCGACAAGCAGCAGCGCACCAACGTGCCGGGCGTGTACGCGATCGGCGACGTGTGCGGCCAGCCGATGCTCGCGCACAAGGCCTCGCGCGAGGCCGAGGTGGTCGCCGAGGTGATCGCCGGCCACAAGGCGGAGATGGACGCGGTGGCGATCCCGGCGGTGATCTTCACCGATCCCGAGATCGCCTACGTCGGCCTGCAGCAGCACGAGGCGGAGAAGCAGGGCCGCAAGCTCAAGATCGGCAAGTTCCCGTTCGCCGCGCTCGGGCGCGCGCTGGCGATCGCGGAGACCGACGGGTTCGTCAAGGTGCTCGCGGATGCGTCGAACGACGAGGTGCTCGGGTTCGGCATCGTCGGGCCCGAGGCGTCGGACCTGGTGTCGGAGGGCGCGCTGGCGCTCGAGATGGGCGCGTTCCTGCCGGACCTCGCGCTCACCATCCACCCGCACCCGACGCTGGGCGAGGCGATCATGGAAGCGGCCAAGAGCGCGCTCGGCGAGTCGCCGCACGTGGTGGGCGGCGGAAGGCGCTAGCGACGCGCGTGAAGCCCGGCGCGCTCCTCGATCTCGGCGTCCGCGAATTCGGCGCGGTGTGGGCGCTGCAGAAGCAGCTGGTCGCGCAGCGGCAAGCGGACGAGATTCCCGACACGCTGGTGCTGGTGGAGCACCCCGAGGTGATCACGCTCGGGCGCAGGCAATCGTCGCGCGCGAACGTGCTCTCCGACGAGATCCCGCTCTTCGAGATCGAGCGCGGCGGCGACGTGACCTACCACGGACCGGGGCAGCTGGTCGGCTATCCGATCGTCAAGCTCGACGAGCCCGAGCGCGATCTGCACCTGTACCTGCGCAACCTGGAGGAGGCGCTGATCCGCGTGTGCGCCGAGATCGGCCTCGCGGGCGCGCGCCGGGATGGGCTCACCGGGGTGTGGCTGGGCGAGCGCAAGGTCGCCTCGATCGGCATCGCCGTGCGACGCTGGGTGACGCTGCACGGGTTCGCGCTCAACGTGTCGACCGAGCTCGCGCGCTTCTCGGCGATCAACCCGTGCGGCCTGGACGCGGCGGTGATGACCTCGCTCTCCGAAGCGGCCGGGCGCCCGATCGCGCTCGACGCGCTCAAGCCGCGCGTGGCGGCGCACCTCGGCGACGCGCTCGGGCGGTCGTTCACATCACCAGCGCCGCCGGCGCCAGGACGCTGAGCGCGCGCAAGAGCCCGGAGAACAGCGCGCGGGCAAACTCGCCGTCTTCGTCGAGCAGCGCTTGCAGCTCCTCGCGATCGATCTTGAGCACGCGGCTGGACACGACCGCGGTCGCCGTCGCCTGGTGCGCCGGCGTGCCGAACAGCGCCAGCCCGCCGATCAGCTCGCCCGCGCCGGCCAGCCGCGACGGCACCTCGATGCCCTCGATGCGGATCGCGCCGTCGAGCACCACGTAGACCGAGTCGGGCGTATCACCGACGGCGAACAGCCGTCCGCCGTGCTCGACCTCGAGCTCCGGCGCGATCGCGGCCAGACGCGACAGCGCGTCGGTGGACGCGTCGGCGGTGACCGGCGCGCGCAACAAGAACAACACTTTTTCGATGGTGGTCAGCAACGGGCCTCCCCTTCGAGCGGAATCGATGTGAGCTGCGTCTCCTGCACCGGTGTGCCTGCGGCCCAGGCGGCGCACTCGCACAGCCAGGGATCGTCGGTCTCGCGCAACAGCGCCAGCGTCTCGGCGCGCGCCGCCCGGGTCCCCCGCCCGTCGCCGAGCGCGACGTCGTCGAGCGCTTGCATGAGCTCGTTCTTGCACTCGCCTTCGAGCAGGTTGTCGAGCAGCTCGAGCGCGCCGGCGCGTGCCGACGCCGACGCGCCGCGAAGCGCGCGATGGGCGGCGAGGATGTCGCGCGGCGGATAGACCAGCGCCAACAGCCGCGCGATGCGCTCGAGCGTCTCGTCGAGCTTCTCCTCGAGCGTCCGCACCAGGAGCGGCCGGCTGCGCGCGCGATCTTCGAGCGGCTCGACGCCTTCGGCCGAGAGCGCACGCACCAGGAGCGCCACCCTGCACGTGTCGCGTTCCAGGTGCGCCTCGATGGCCTCGCGGTCGAGGCGCAGCTCGGGGTTCGAGCGCTGGATGCGCCCGATCAGCCGCATGGCCCGCGTGCGCGCCGGCGAGTTCATCACCATGGCCGCGCGCAGGGCCTCCTCGACCTCGGCGCGGCGCGGGTGCGGCTCGACCGCCGGCTTGGGGCGCAGCATGCGCCGGTAGGCATCGACGTAGCGTCGCTGCGCCCGGCCGATCACCACCAGCCACACCGTCACCACCGCGATCGTCACCACGCTCGCATACACGATGCGGCCCGGCGCATCGATGCGGAACAGCCAGGTGAGCGCGAGCCACAGCACCGCCGCGAGCGCGCCGGCGAACCGATCGACCACGGTGTCGACGAACGGCTTGGCCTGCTCCTTGACCGCGCGCGGGATCGGCAGGTAGAGCAGCTCGACCGACGCCTTGTCGATGGAGAAGCGGAACCCGTCGGCGAACAGCATGGCCACCGCCGCGGTGCCCATCGCCGCCCACGGCAAGCGAGCCGCCAACAGGAGCGCGCTCGCACCCACCAGGAAGCCGATCGGCAGGACGCGCAGCCCCGCCCTCACGCCAAAGCGCTTGAGCAGCTGCGGCGTCCCGAGCATCTGCAACAGGAACGACGCGGCGTTGAGCAGCGCCGCCAGGATGCCGAAGAAGGCGGTCAGGTCATCGCGGCTCGAGGCGAAGTGGAGCTTGGCGATGCCCTTGTACTGCCACTGCACGAAGGTCATGCACACCGTCATGCAGATCATCATCAGCGCGAGCATGCGCACGTAGCCGTTCTTCTTCACCAGCGCGAGGCCCTCGGTGAAGCGCGGCGCCGGGGTCGTCGAACGACTGGCGCGCTTGAGCTCGGCGCGACTCTCTGCCGTCCGTCGCGTCCACGCCAGATGCGACAGCACGCCCGCCAGCACCAGCTCGCCCGCGACCACGTACAAGAGGTTGGCAGAGCCCAGCGGCCGGGCCAGCCAGCCCGACGCTGCGCCGCCCAACACGCCGCCGAGGATCGCGCCCGCGCCGATGATCGGGAACAGCCGCTTGGCTTCGCGCGCGTGGAACAGATCGTTGGCCAGCAGCCAGAACTCGGCGACCACCAGCAGCCCGAAGATACCGGACCAGAAATAGAGGGCCCAGGTCATCCACGCCCAGCCGGCGTGCAGCCCGGGCGCCATGGCGACCAGCGTCACGGCGATGAACCCGTGCGTGCCATGGATGAGCAGCGGACGCGGCAGGCCGGCGGTCACACGCGTGAACACCGAGACCAGGAAGCCGGCGACGACGGCGATCCCGATCATCATATAGCTGAGCTCGGTGAGGCCGTACTCCGAGAGGAAGACCGCGTCGCGGACCGCCTTGGTCGTGGTGTATGCCGCGATCAGCAACATCACGGCGCCAAACATCAGGGCTGTGCGGGCCCGTTCACCGGGACGAACGTCCCAAACCCGCCGGAATCCGCTCAAAGATCCTCCTTGCACGGAACAGAAGCAAGGAGGAGGCCAGCTGCGACGTTTGACGAAACTGTTGGTCTATCCGGCGCGAATCGTGAACTCGCGCGCGGACACCACCTGCTCGCTCTCGCGCGCGGCCAGGTCGACCAGGAACGACCAGCCCTTGCCGATTCGCCCGTCGAACGACGTCAACCACCACACGTCGAGCGTCCAGCGCTGCTGTCCCGACTCGCACGGGGGCGTCCAGGCCACCGCTTCGAGATCGCCCAGGTTGGCCGGCCGCGTGGGCTCGGCCTTCTTCACGTCGACGAACTGTTTCGAGACGCGCACCGCCTGCACCGCGCGGCCCGAATCTTCCTCGGCCACCTCGCGGCGCCACGGCGAGGTCAGCCGCATGGCCTCGATGCCCAGCTCCGACGACAGCTCGACGTCGTAGGCCTCGTCGGCAGGCAGCCCGCCGAAGTCGGGCACGTCGAACTCGGGGAACACGTCGCGCTCGGCGATCTCGGCCTTGCGACGCGTGAGCGCCTGCTCGAAGCGCTGCCGGGTGGCCTCGTCGTAGCAGACGTGCAGCCGCAGCGTCAGCGCCTTGGACGGAAGCCGATGATCCCAGTCGAGCGCCGCGATCACCGAATGCACCGTGCGATCGCGAAACGGCGTCACCTTGGGAAGCGCCGCCGCCAGCACGCGCTGCGCCGCATCCTGATCGATGTTCTGCTGCGCCACGCGCGGGTGCAGGAACAGCTCCGGCGGCTTTGGCACAGGCACCGTTCGATCTTATACGACTGCCCGGAGGCGCGCTAGGAGCGAGTCGATGGGCGCCCGACGGAGCTTGAGCGAGGCGCGGTTCACCACCAGCCGCGCGGAGACCTCGAGCAGCGTGTCCACCTCGACCAGCTTGTGCTGGCGCAGCGTCTCGCCGCTCGACACCAGGTCGACGATGCGGTGCGCCAGCCCGGTGAGCGGGCCCAGCTCGATCGAGCCGTACAGCTTGATGACGTCGGCCACGATGCCGTGCTTCTCGAGGTAGCGGCGCGTGAGGTTGGGGAACTTGGTGGCGTAGCGCAGGTGGCCTTCATCGTCGGTGGCGCGCGCGCCAGCGGGCTCGGCGACGCACAGCCGGCAGCGGCCGATGCCGAGGTCGAGCGGCTCGTACAGATCGCGCCCCTGCTCCTCGAGCACGTCGCGCCCGGCGATGCCCACGTCCGCCGCGCCGTACTCGACATAGGTCGGCACGTCCGCGTCGCGCACCACCAGCACGCGCAGCTGGTGCGCGGGCAGCTCGAAGATCAGCCGGCGCGTGTTGGCCTTGAGCGCCGACAGATCGATGCCCGCCTTGCCGAACAGCGCCACCGCCTCGTCGAGGACGCGGCCCTTCGGGATCGCCAGCTTGAGCGGGCCGTTGGTCACGTGTCGCGCACGCGCTTGACGTCCGCGCCCATCTTGGCCAGCTTCTTCTCGATCCGCTCGTAGCCGCGATCGAGGTGATACACGCGCAGCACCTCGGTGGTGCCTTCGGCGACCATGCCCGCGAGGATGAGCGACGCCGACGCGCGCAGATCGGTGGCCATCACCTTGGCGCCGGTCAGCTTCTTGACGCCGCGGATCACCGCGGTGCGCCCGTCGACGTGGATGTCGGCGCCCATGCGCGCCAGCTCCTGCACGTGCATGTAGCGGTTCTCGAAGATGGTCTCGGTGATCACGCTCTGCCCGCGCGCGCGCGCCGCCAGCACCATGAACTGCGCCTGCATGTCGGTCGGAAAGCCCGGGTGCGGCTGGGTGGTGATGTCCACCGGCAACAGCGACGCCGGCCCGCGCACGCGCAGCCCGCCCGCCTCGGGCTCGACGATGGCGCCGGCCGCGCGCAGCTTCGCGGTCACCGCGTCGAGGTGCTCGGGCACGCAGTCGCGCACCAGCACGTCGCCGCGCGTGAGCGCCGCCGCGACCATGAAGGTCCCGGCCTCGATGCGATCGGGCAGGATGCTGTGCTCGATCGGCTGCAGCGAGTCGACCCCTTCGATGGTGATCACGCTGGTGCCGGCGCCCTGCACGCGCCCGCCCATCTTGTTGAGGACGCGCGCCAGCTCCTCGATCTCCGGCTCGCGCGCCGCGTTCTCGATGGTGGTGCGGCCGCGCGCCAGGCTGGCCGCCATCATCAGATTTTCGGTGCCGGTCACGGTCGGCAGATCGCACACGATGCTCGCGCCATGCAGCCGTCGCGCGCGCGCGATCACGTTGCCGTGCTCGAGGGTGATCTTGGCACCCATCGCCTCGAGGCCCTTCAAGTGCTGGTCGATCGGCCGCGCGCCGATCGCGCACCCGCCCGGCAACGACACCGTCGCCTGCCCGTGCCGCGCGAGCAGCGGGCCGAGCACCAGCACCGAGGCGCGCATGGTCTTGACCAGCTCGTACGGCGCGTGGAACGTGCGAATGCCGTCGGTGCTCACGCGCAGCGTGTGCCCGCTCTTGTCGCCCTCCTCGACGCTGGCGCCGAGCAGCGACAGGAGCTTGCCCATCGTGCGCAGGTCGTTGAGCTTCGGGACGTTGCGGAAGATCGACGTGCCACCCGAGAGGATGGCGCTGGCGAGGATCGGCAGCGCGGCGTTCTTGGCGCCCGAGATGCGGACCTCGCCCTTGAGGCGCTGCCCGCCGCGGATGACGATTTTATCCACGCTGCGTCGATTTCATGGCGGCTACGCGGCCGCCGGCGCCTCGCCCACGGGCTTCGCCGTCGCGCGATGCTCGTCGCACAGGCCCCAGCGGCCCGCGATCTTCTTGCAGGCCTCCTTGGAGCACAGCTTGTAGCGCGCCTTGTGCTTCTCGTTCTCGCCACGGCGCCACAGCTTGTAGTGGGTGACGCAATAGGTCTTGGCGCGATACGGGCGCTTGCATCCTTCGACCGAGCACTTCTGCTCGGCCTTCGGCTTGGAGATCTTATTCGCCTTCGCCGCCTTCGGTGCCTTCTCTACGTTCTCGGTGCCTTCGGCCATTTTGAAGCTCTCCCTTACGGATTTCGAATGAACGCGACACTTTAGCCATATTCAGGCGGGAGTCAACTGGGTGTTCAGACCCGCTCGAGGAACTCGATGCGGTTGCCAAACGGGTCGCGGAACTCGAACCGGCGGTAGCCGGGAATGTCCGCGCCGTCCTGCACGCTCACCCCGCTGGCCGAAAGGCGCATGCGCCACTCCGACAGGTCGTCTACTTCGTAGGCCACGTGGGCGCGCTTCGATCGCGGCCCTTCTTCACTGTTTACGTGCACCTGGCGGTCGCCGACCGCGAGCCAGAAACCACCGCGCGCGCGCAGCGACGCGGGTTTTTCGACCTCGCGCAAGCCGAGCAGCCCGCAGTAGAACCGGCGCGCTTCGGCGTCCGAGTTGGGAGCGATGCAGATCTGGACGTGGTGGATCCCGCGAATGCCGGCCAACTACCCGACCTTGACTTTGATCTCGTCGTCTTCCAGCTCGAGCCGGACGTCCCCGCCCGGGTGATCGGCGAAGGTGTCGAACGCCGCGTCCTCGAGATGCCGCGTCAAGATGGCAGCCAACCCACGCGCGCCGGTCTCGCGCCGGATGCTCTCTTTGACCACGTGGTCGAGCGCCGGCTCCGAGACGATCAGCTTGAAGCCTTCGTCCTCGAACTCGCGCGTCAGCCGGTCGATCACGTTGCCGCGCAGGATGTCCTTGAGCGTGCCGGCATCGAGCGCGCGGAACGGCACGATGCGGGTGAAGCGCGCCATCAGCTCGGGCAGAAAACCGTACGCCTGGAAGTTCGCGATGTTCTCCACCTCCTCGGTGGTGAAGGTGACCGCGATCTGATCCTGCGCGCCCGCGCCACCGCGCTGGTGCGGCGTGTTCTCCTTGCCGCGCCCGAAGCCGATGCGATCGACCGCGCCGCGCCGCCGCGCCACCTGCTGGAACCCGGAGAACGCGCCGGCCGCGATGAACGCGATGTCGCCCGTCGACATGACGATGTGGTCGCCGTACGTCGAGTGCGTGAGCTCGAGCGGCACCACCACCTCGCCCGCCTCGAGCATCTTGAG
The DNA here is from genome assembly GCA_003170275.1 of Myxococcales bacterium. Lineage (GTDB taxonomy): Bacteria > Myxococcota_A > Polyangia > Palsa-1104 > Palsa-1104 > PALSA-1104. The sequence goes on along the minus strand of PNAM01000078.1, from coordinate 107,436 downwards.
CAGCTCGCGCTGCACGCCCATGCCGGTCACGTCCTTGGTGGTCCCGGCCCCGGCGAAGATGGCGTTGTTCTGCCCGCTGGCGATCTTGTCGAACTCGTCCAGACAGATGATGCCGACCGACGCGAGCAGCGGGTTGTCGTCCGCTGCGTGCAGCAGCCGCGTGATGATCGTGTTCGGATCCTGCCCCACGTACCCGGTCTCGGAGTAGGTGGTGATGTCGACGATCACGGTCGGCAGCCGCAAGATCTGCTGGAACAGGAGCTCGACCAGGTGGGTCTTGCCGCACCCGGTGGGCCCGATGAGCAGGAAGTTCGCCTTGGGCATCACCTGCTCGCGCTTGGCGCCGTCGAGGTAGATGCGCTTGATGCGCTTGACGTGACGGTACGCCATGAGCGACACCGCGCGCCGCGCTTCGTCCTGGCCGCGATATCCCGCCTCCTCCAACTTCTGGAAGATCTTCTTGGGCGGAATGACCGGCAGCTCGCGGACGAACTTGATGAAGTGCTCAAGCCCGGATTTCCGGTACTTCTTGAGGTTCTCCATCGGTTCGGATTCGCGCGCCATGCTTGAGGTTACCTCAATTGATGATTGTAACAACGGGCGGGCCCCCGGGCCAGTTTGTTGACATGGGCCCCAGACGGGCGAACATGGAAATCGCCATGTCCGACGAGGATCTAACGCTTCCGCAAGGACCCCGCTCGGCCGGTGGGCTGGTGCTCGCCGGGATGGTCGTCGCCGTGGTGGCGATGATGATCGTCCCGTTGCCGACCCCGCTGCTCGACGTGCTGCTCACCCTCAACCTGGCCCTCGCGGTGGTGATCCTCCTGGTCGCGGTGTACTCGGCACGCACCCTCGAGCTGTCGACGTTCCCGACGCTGTTGGTGCTCACCACCCTGTTTCGGCTGTCGCTCAACGTCTCGACGGTGCGGCTGATCCTCTTGCAGGCCGACGCCGGGCGCATCGTGCACTCGTTCGGCGAGTTCGTGGTGCGCGGCGACTACATCGTCGGGTTCGCGGTGTTCCTCATCCTCACCATCGTGCAGTACGTCGTGATCGCGCGCGGCGCCGAACGCGTGGCGGAGGTGGCCGCGCGCTTCACGCTCGACGCGATGCCCGGCCAGCAGCTGGCGATCGACGCCGAGCTGCGGGCGGGCTCACTCGATACCGGGCAGGCGCGCGCCCGGCGTGCGACGCTGCAGCGCGAGGCGCAGCTGTTCGGCGCGCTCGACGGCGCGATGCGCTTCGTCAAGGGCGACGCCATCGCAGGCATCCTCATCCTCGCGCTGTCGCTCGCCGGCGGCCTGGTCATCGGCGTGGTCCAGCGTGGCCTGCCGCTCGGCGGCGCGGCGCGGCTGTACACGCTGCTCACCGTCGGTGACGGGCTGGTCTCGCAACTTCCGGCGCTGCTCATCTCGACCGCCGCAGGGCTGGTCGTGACCCGCGTGGCCTCCGACCAGGGCACGTCTCTCGGTCCCGATCTCGAGCGCCAGTTGCTGCGGCCGCGAGCGCTCGCGCTCACCGCGGTCTTCCTGGCGGCGCTGGCGCTCATTCCCGGCCTGCCGCTGTGGCCGTTCGCGGTCGTCGCCGTGGGGCTCGGCGCGCTGGCGCTGTACGCACGCCGGTTGACGCCCCCACCCGCCGACGCGCAGCCCTCCTTGCCGCACGTGCCGCGAGTGCTCGAGGTCGCCATCGCCCCGCAGCTCGCGCCGCCGGTCGGCGCGCTCGGGCTGGAAGCTCGGCTGCGCGCGGTCGCGGGCGCGCTCGCCGACGAGCTCGGGCTGGTGATTCCGGCGGTCGAAGTGACGGTCGACGCGCGCCTCCCGCTGCGCGGCTGGCAGGTCCGGCTGCGCGGCCTACCGCTGGCGACCGGTTTCGTTCCCGACGGGCGCCTGCTCGCGTGCGTCGGACCCGGCGCGCTGCCGCCGGGCCTCGAAGGGGAGCCCGCCGAGCACCCGGGCACGGGCGCGCTGGCCGCCTGGGTGCCCCTGTCGTCTGCCGAAAAGCTCAAGGTCTCGGGCGTGGTGCTGCTCGACGCGGTCGATTGCATCGCTGCGGCCCTCGACGCCGCGCTACGGACCGCCTCGTCCGATCTGCTCGGGCTCGATGAGACCGAGCGGCTCCTCGAAGCGCTGTCCAAGCGCTACCCGGCGCTCGTGCGTGACGTGGTGCCGCGCCGCATCGACGCGGCCGGGCTGGCAGACGTGTTGCGCAGGTTGGTCGCCGAGGGCGTGCCAATCCGCGATCTGCGCGACGTTCTCGAGGCGCTCGCGCGCCAGAAGGATGGCGAGAAAGATCCGGCAGTGCTGGCCGAACGCGTGCGCGCGGCGCTCACGCGGCAGATCACCCACCGCCACGCGCACGGCCGACGGCTCGAAGCGCTGGTGCTCGACGCCGAGACGGAGGCCGCGGTCCGTGGAGCGGTGCGCGCCGACGGCCAGCTGGCGCTCGAGCCCGACTTTGCAGAATCGATCCTGGCCGCGCTCAAGCGCGAGCTCGCAACCCAGGGCGGCGCGGTCCTCTTGACGACCGGCGACCTGCGACGCCATCTGCGCCGACTGGTCAGTCCCGAGCACCCGCGGCTACCGGTGCTCGCGTACCACGAGCTCGAGCCCGACGTCGAGGTCGAGCGCGTGGGCACCATCCGGTTGTTCTGATATCCTTCCGGTCGGGAGGGACCATGCACCAGCCAGCCGTGCAGCAACAGGGCTTCTCCGAGGCCCAGGTCGCCGCCGAGAATGCGGCATTCATGCGCAAGGTCTACGCGTTCATGGCCGCCGGTCTGGGCGTGACGGCGCTGACCGCAGTCCTGGTGGCGAGCTCGGAGGCGGCCATTCGGTTGATCGTCCTCAACCGCGGCGTCTTCTACGGCCTTCTGATCGGCGAGCTGGTGATGGTCTGGACGTTCGCCTCGGTGGCTCAGCGCATGAGCGCGGTTGGCGCTGCGGCGCTGTTCTTCATCTACGCGATGATGAACGGATTGACCCTGTCGGTGATCTTTCTCGTTTACACCAAGGCGTCGATCTCACTCACCTTCTTCGTGACCGCCGGAACCTTCGGGGGGATGAGCGTCTACGGCTTTCTCACCAAGCGGGATCTGACCAGCGTTGGCAACTTCATGATGATGGGCCTGTTCGGCCTCATCCTCGCGTCGATCGTCAACCTGTTCCTGGGCAGCCCGATGATCTATTGGGCGACGACCTACTTCGGCATCTTGATCTTCGTCGGCTTGACCGCCTACGACACGCAAAAGATCAAGCAGCTGAACGTGATCGGCAACGCCGGATCCGACGAGGATCACAAAGAAGCGATTCACGGCGCGCTGGTGCTCTATCTCGACTTCATCAACCTGTTCCTGTACATGCTGCGTCTTCTCGGTCGACGTCGCTAGCCGTTACCCGTCCGGGTGCGCGAGCTCTTCGAGCGTGTGCACCTTGATCCCCACCCGAACCGCCGTCAGCGTCCCATCCGACTCCAAGACGACCCGCTTGCAGTCATGGATCCCCTCGATACCCTGCTTGCGCAGCGCGGAGCGCAGCTCCTCGAGCGTCAGCCGTTCGCGCCGCAACGCGCGGACGTGCAGCTTGCCGTCCGAGACGATCAGGATTGGACGGCCTTCGACGAGCCGCTCGAACCACCGCCACCGGTACGCCGCCCATCCCATTCCCCAATTGATCACGAGCAGGGCTACCGCGCTCACCAAGCCGCCAACCAGCGAATTGTCACCTGCATTGATCGAGTTCTGCACCGCGTTGGCCAAGATCAGCAGCAGCACCAGGTCGAAGCTGGTCATCTGCCCCAGCTCTCGCCTTCCCGCGACGCGCAGCCCGACCATCAGAAAGGCGTACACCGCAGCGGCGCGAACAATCAACGAAAGGCAATTCACGTCAGGAGGATAGAGATGCCAACCCACCAAGCCACGATACGTTGCGATCGTCTCGTGCGCGACTTTTCGGAGCGGCGGGCCCCCGCGCCGCCAGACCCGAGCTAGCGGCCGAGCAGCTTCGCGACATGCGCGAGGTAGTACTCGGCGTCGCGTCGCGCTTCGAGCTCGCCCTTTTCGACGGCCTCTTCCAGCGCGCGCTTGAGGTCGCCGATCTGGCGCGACGGGGCCAACTGAAAGTGCTCCATGATCACGGAACCAATGCCCGTCGGCAGAGGGGGTTGCTTTGCATCCTCGTCGCGCAAACTCTGGATTCGCATCGACAACTCGGAGATCGACCGAAGCCCCGCGGCGCGCTTTCCCGGTCGCGCCGAGGTGATATCCGCGCGCGACAGGTCGAGCAGATCGACCAGGTGCTCTTGCAGCTCGCGATCGAATCGCCGCACCGCCGCATCGGTCCACGAAGGGTCGTACTGGTTTGGACGCAGGTGGTGCAGAATCAAGAACTTCAGTTTCTGGCGCGTGGGCTTGTCGAATTGAAAGCGCCGCGCAACGTCCTCGAACATCCGGGCACCGACCTCCGAATGACGGTGGAAATGCACGCCTCCGTCGGGCGTAAAGGTGCGCGTCGGAACCTTGCCGATGTCGTGCAGCAGCGCCGCCCAGCGGACGTGCGGCCTGGGCACCGACTGCCGGACAACCTGCTTGGTGTGCTCCCAAACGTCCTTGTGGCGCCGCCCCGCCTCCTGCGAGAAGTCGACTGTGGCCTCCAGCTCGGGCAGCCACACCGAAAGTAGGCCTGCGTCGTGAAGCCACTGGAGTGCGAGGTGGACGCCTCGGCCGAGCAGCAGCCCCTCGATTTCGCTACGGACGGTTTCGAGGGGTAGGCGGCGTGACTCCGCCGCCTGCTCGCGGGCTGCGGCAGTTACTTCCGGCGCCGGGAGTCGTTCTTCGACTGCACAGCGCCGGGCGGCCCGGAGAGTCCATGCCGGGTCATCGCGCTCGACAAGCGATTCCATGATTCTGATTGCGCAGCTGAGCGGGGAGTATACCACCCGGCTGGGCTACCTTTATTAGGGGTCGCGAGGCCGCAGATCAACATAAATTTCCGTCCCTGTGATGGCACCGCGCTTGCTCTGTCCGGAGTCATGATGCGCGGGTTCATCACCGAGTCGGATTTCGACAAAGTCGACGAATGCTTCCCGGGCATTGTGCGTTACTATCGGGAACTCAAGGAGAAGCCCAGGACCTTCCTCGAGCTTCTGTGGGACTTCACGCATCAGCAATGTAGCTGTGCGGAGGCAGTCGTAGTGGCTGCCCAGCCCGCCAGCCGCGTTGCAGCCCGTTAGCCACACCCCCGCCTCCAAATCTGCCACAGCCTCCACAACTCGCTGAAATTACTAGCTGATGGAATGGCGTGTCCCTTGAAGGGAACGCCTTTTCACATGTGACGAGCTGGACCAGTCAAGGTGGCTGGTGCGGTTGACAGAGGGCGGGCAGCCCTCCTAGGGTGGCAACGTGACGAAGGAATCCGCAATTGGGGTGTTTGACAGTGGTGTTGGGGGATTGACGGTCGTCCGTTCCTTGAGCGAGCGCCTGCCCGAAGAGGAACTTATCTACCTCGGTGATACGGCGCGTGTTCCATACGGATCCAAGAGTGCGGAAACGGTGGCGCGCTACTCGAGGATGTCGACCCAGTTTCTCATCGGTCACGGCGTCAAAATGATCGTGATCGCATGCAACACCGCGTCTGCCTACGCGCTCGATGAGCTGCGGGCGACATTGGACGTTCCGGTGCTTGGTGCCGTCGAACCGGGGGCGCTGGCAGCAGTGACAGCAACTCGCTCGGGCCGCATTGGGGTCATCGGAACCCTGGGCACGGTTCGCTCGGGTGCCTATCCGCGCGCAATTGCGGCGGCGGCGGGGGGCCGCGACGTGCACGTGACCACGCACGCCTGCCCGCTCCTGGTCCCACTCGCAGAGGAGGGGTGGACGGATGATGCGATCGCCCAGGCGGTCGCGCGACGCTACCTCGGCGAGCTGCGAGAGCAATCGCCTGACATCGACGTTCTGCTTCTCGGATGCACCCACTATCCCTTGTTGCGTACGGTGCTCCAGCGAGTCGCATCGGAATTGTTCGACCACCAGATCGTCCTCGTCGATTCGGCGGAAGCGATGGCGCTGGCCGCGCGTGAGGAGCTGGCGCGTCTGGGGCTCAGCCGCCTGGGTGGAACCGGCTCGCTACGCTGCTTCGTCACCGACGACGCGCGCATCGACGAAGTCGGAAGCCGATTTCTCGGCCGTCCGATCAGAGCGGTTCAACGCGTCGATCTTTGATCGGGTAACGCTCGGTCCCACCTCGGAGGCCAAGACTGCGACGGTCGACTCCTTCCGCTCCGCCGCTTCGCCTGACGTGTCGAAGGCGCCTTTTGGCGGCGCGGCGCTTCTTGGACGGACGTTGGATTGCCGCGCCCGGACCAACAAGGGCACGGCGCGTTGGGTACTGCGCAAGGCGCTCAAGCGGCTCAAGAGGATCCCTTCGAGCCGCCTCGCGAAGGTGAGCGCCGCCCGATATTCTGCTCCGAGCTCTGCGTCGCTGCACGCGCCACGCAAGAGCTCGAGCAGCGAGATCGACTGACGACAGGCAGCGATGGATCGATCGTAGAGACGATTCGCACGGGCAGGAGATGCGCCATGCGCGATCAATACGAGACCGTCGTTGATTCGAAGCACCGCGGCGTGGAGTCGATTCAGCTCCATCCATGTCCTCCCGACCGCCGAGAGGCCGACGGTGATCCCGTGAAGCTTGCAGAGGAGTCGGTGTGCGGAGTCATTCTCGTGCGGCACCGGAGACTCGACGAGGCGGCTGGATTTGCGCATGCCGCTCGCTAGAGCACGGGGCATGCCGCAGACTAACTACGCGAAAACTGCGGAGCGACGAAGCTCCCCTCGTCCGGTTCGCGGACGAGCGGCGGGGATCTGGGCACACTCGACCCCAGCGGGCAAATCACTCCGGGCTACGATCGCCGCCCGAATGAATCGCTGCCGCGCCCGCGCCTCGCACCGTCGCCGCCTGCCTACGGTTTCTTTTTCGCCTCGTCGGCGCGGCGCTTGTTGAGGAGCTCGACGATGGTCTCGACCTTGCGGAGCCGGTTCTGCACCTGCTCCTCGTTGACCGGGTAGTTGGTCTGAAACTCGAGACCTTCCTCGTAGAGGAACGACGCTGCTTCCTCGTCGTCCACGTACTGAGAGGCCTTCTTTCCCTTGTACATCTGCTTGGGGAAAGACGTCAGCTTGGACGTGAGCCAGGGCCAGAGATCGCCGAGGAACTGCTCGAACGTTTGCAGATCTTCATCCAGCTTGCCGTAGACGTCCGAGAAGCGGTCCTTGAAGGCCTTGGCTCCCTCGGAGCTGTCATTGCCTACGCGTTGCAGCGCGGCGCGCACGAACAGCACGTCATCGACGTACCGCCCTGGCGACTCGCCCTCCTGAGGCAGGAGGGTGTGCACGATCGTGCCCGCGGCCATTTCGCGAGCGCCGCGGTCGAGATCGGGATCGGTCACAGCCTCCTGAAGAATCTTCAGATCGAACGGGAGGGACAGCAGGTACTCACTCACCTTCTGCAGGAACGGCCGCTCGGCCTCCTTCGCGCCCATTCTGCGTACATACCTGTCCGAGGAGAAATGATCAAGTAACGCGGAGGCTGCTATACTGTGTGCGGCCCCCGTGATCCGATGAAGCAGCGCTCTCCGGTCCTCGGCTATAACCACAACGTCCGCTATGCCGGTCGTCTGTGGCACGTGCAAACGGAAGATTCCGGCGTGCAGAATCCGCATATCTTCACTCACCTGTTCCACGACGGGACGATCCTTGCGACCAAGCGCCTCGACTACGACGCGGCCAGCGAAGTCAGCGCGGTGCAGAAGCTGATGCAGGCGCAGCACAAAGCGATGTTGCGCGAGCTCAAGGCCGGGCAATTCGATGAGAAGATCGGCAAGTTCTTCGGCGAGCCGGTCTCTCGAGTGGCCGAGGACGAGACCACTGATCCGAACGCACTACCGCCGATCTCGACCGACGCGGCGCTAGACGACCGCACGCCCACTCCGATCGAGTTGCCGAACCTGCCGGCGCCCGAGCCACGAACCGACCCGGCGGTCGCCGCCGCACGCCAACCGCGACTGACTCCCGTGCCGACGCCCGCACGCCCAAACGTGGTGACGCCGTCGCGCGCACCGACGGCGCAGCCGCAGAATCGCGCGGCGCAGCCGCCGCAGCCGTCGCCCCCGCGGCCGGGCTCCGCGGCGAACGTGCCGCGCGCACCGATGGGTGGCGTTGGCGGGATCGGGGGGCGACGGCCATCGAGCGTACAGGCCGGAGCGCACAAACCTGCCGAAGGCGTCGTGGTGGCGCGTCCGGCGGTGATCATCGGCGGCGAGTCGCAGCCGCCGCGGCAGAGCACCAAGTCGAGCACCGGCAGCGCGACCCGCTGGCATCCGCCGAGTGCCCCGTCCAACCCGAAGCCACCTACCACTTCCGGCGATCCGCCCAAGCCGCCGACGAACGACAGCATTTTCGGCGGGGACTTGATCTCGGAGAAGTCGCTCGACGAAGTGATCCTCGCCTACCTGTCCGAAGACCTCAACGAGAAGTAGATCTCAACCATGGCAGAAGTTCGCATCTATACGACGACCTATTGTGGCTACTGCAATGCAGCCAAGGCGCTCTTGACCAAGAAGGGCGTCGCCTTCGACGAGATCGACTGCTCACGCGATCCCGCCACGCGAACGTGGCTGGTCGAGGAGACCGGCATGCGCACGGTGCCCCAGATCTTCATCCGCGGTGTACCGGTCGGTGGCTTCGATGATCTCGCGGCGCTCGATCAGGACGGCCAGCTCGATCCCATCCTGGCCGGAACGCAGACGCCCGAGCGTATTTGAGCGCGCGCCTCGTCTGCGGGATGGTGCTGCTGCTCGCTGCCGGAGTGAAGGCACACGAGGAGCACAACCCCAAACGAGACCACCTGACGTTGCGACCCGATGGGGTGCGCGTGGTGCTCGAGTACGCGATCCCCGAAGGGGAGGACGCGCGCGGGTTGCGCGAGCAGTTCGATCGCGATCACTCGGGTGCTCTCGACGACGGCGAGCGCGCACAGCTCGTGGAATATCTAGCAGCGCAGGCGAGCCGGTTCGTGCAGCTCCAGATCGATGGTCACCGCGTGGCGCTCGCACGGGTCGCGCTCGAGGCGGACGCGGCCGGGGCAGGGCTCGCGCGGCTGGGCGTACGGCTGGTGATGAAGGCCGACGTGCCGGTCGTGGGAGTGGTCCGATTTTCCGATCGCCACAAAGATCGCCAGGTCACCGTGCCGGTGGTGGTGACCACGGAAGGTGGGCTGACGGTCGCGGCCGGGCTGGCGCCACAGCCGTTCGTGTTTGCGGATCACCCCCTGCAATTCGCGGTCGCCTGTGATTCGTGTAAGAAAATGTAGGTATCGAGCTTACGAAATCTACTTGCCATCCTGCGCACTGCTCACTACAGTCCGCAGTGCCTACCTGCCGGTAGCGCGCTTGAGGAGGGTCCGTATGAGCCGTCTCTCGTTGATCGCCCTGTTGGGGTTTGCTGCCTGTTCGTCCTCGATGCCCGACACTGGACCGCTGCAAGCGCCCCCTGCGGGCCAAGGCATTCAGTATGAGATGACGGGCACGCTCGACCCCGGCCAGGAGATCGAGCGCTGCAAGCTGTTCGTCGCGCCGCCCGAAGGTTTGTACGTGAACAAAGAGACGGTGCGCTACTCGATCGGCAGCCATCACGTGCTGCTCTACGCGACCGGCTACACGACGTTCCCGGCGACCAACCGCAAGGGCCTGCCGATCCAGCCGGAGACCAACTACGATTGTCCCGACGGCGCACCTGCCGACTTCGAGATCACCTCGGTGGTCGCCGGCGCGCAGTCGGCCAATGCGGCGAACGTCATCGACTTGCCCTCCGACACCGCGCTCAAGGTCGCGGGCGGCACGGTCCTGGTGATGAATACCCACTACCTGAACGCGTCGCCGAAGATGATCGACACCGACGCGCGCGTGAATCTGTACACCGTGCCGGCGAGCCAGGTGAAGCAGGAGGCGGGCATCATCTTCTTCTATGATCCAATCATTCGCGTGCCGTCGATGGCCAGCGCGCAGGCGCGCATGGCTTGCCCCGTCAACCGCACGTACACCGTCTACAACTTGCAGACGCACATGCACAAACGCGGCCTGGGGGGCGCGGCGAGCTTGACCGATCACGACGGCAACGTGCTCCAGGAGCTGTACACCTCGGACAGCTGGCAGAACGTGCCGGTCAAGACCTACGACAGCCTGCAGATCGAAGCGGGGCAGTACCTCGACTATCACTGCAACTACCAGAACGATGAGGACCACACGATCTTGCAGGGCCTCACCACCAAGGACGAGATGTGCATGCTGATCGGCGCTTACGCACCGATCAACGCGCCGTTCGGCTACTGCAGCCCGGACGGGTCGTCCGACGGCAAGGGGTTCGCCGCGACCTTCATCGGCAACGGCGCAACCAACTGCATGGCGTCGATCTCGTGCTTGGAGAGCGCCGGCCTCGACATCAATGGCGCATCCGAAGACGCGGTCTACAGCTGCATCCTCGACAGCTGCGAAAAGGCGGCGCGTCCGTTCAACGCGGCGGTGCGCTGCGAAGTGACCGAGCTCGATGGCTCGTGCAAGGCTTCGTGCGCCACCAAGACCGATCCGGGATGCATCACCTGCCTGCACAGCGCCTGCGCGTCGGAGATGAGCGCCTGCGGGCAGTCCGCCTGCAACTGAGCTGACTTTCTAGTACGATCGGCGTCATGCGCCGGTCTCCCCTCGACGTCTTCTTCGAAAACGCCAAGAAGTACAACGATCGCGCCGCCCTCCGGCACAAGGTGGACGGCACCTGGCGCGAGCTCAAATGGAGCGAGTACGCCCGCGACGTGCGGCGGGCCGGACGCGCGCTCATCAAGCTCGGCGTCACGGCCGGGGGGCGCATCGCCATCCTGGGACCGAATCGCCCAGAATGGGTGATCGCCAATCTGGGAGCGATGGCAGCGGGCGCGGCACCGGCGGGCATCTACCTCACGTCGACGCCCGAGCAGGCGGCGTACATCGCGGCGCATGCCGAGGCGCCGGTCGCGGTGGTGCACGATGACAAGCAGCTCGCCAAGTTTCGCGCGCACCAGGCGCAGCTGCCGAACCTCAAGCACTACGTGCTGATGAACGGCGAGCCGCGCAATCCAGACGAGCTGAGCTGGAGTCAATTCCTCGCGCTCGGCGACGGCGTGCCCGACGCGCAGCTCGACGAGCGGCTGGCCGCGATCACCCCCAACACCGTGGGCTCGCTCATCTACACCTCGGGCACCACCGGCACGCCCAAGGCGGTGATGATCACGCACGGCAACCTGATCTTCGCGGCGAGCACCAACGAGTCGACCATTCGTGCCACCGATCAGGACTGCCTGTTGTCGTACCTGCCGCTCAGCCACATCGCCGAGCAGATCTTGACCATCCACAGCGCGGTGGTGATCGGGACCACCGTATCGTTCTGCGAGACCCTCGAGCAGCTCGGCGACTACCTGCGCGAGGTGCGGCCGACCCTGTTCTTCGGCGTGCCGCGCGTGTGGGAAAAGATGCAGGCCAAGATGGTCGAGGCTGGCAAGAAGAACTCGTGGCTGAAGCGCAAGATCGCGGCGTGGGCGCGCGGCATCGGGCTGCGGGCGGGCGCGGCGCGGCAGCAGGGCAAGCCGGTGCCGATGTTCTATGGCCTGGCGCACAAATTGGTGTTCTCCAAGGTGCGCGAGCGGCTCGGCTTCGACCGGTTGACGTTCGCGGCCACCGGCGCGGCGCCGATCTCCAAGAGCACGCTCGAGTTTTTCCTGTCGCTCGACCTGCCCCTCTACGAGGTCTACGGCATGAGCGAGGTGACCGGCGCGTCGACCATCTCGACCCCGGGCGCGTTCCGCACCGGCTCGGTGGGCAAGCTGGTGCCGGGCACCGAGATGAAGATCGCCGAGGACGGCGAGATCCTCATGCGCGGGCCGCTGGTGTTCGCGGGCTACCTCAAGGATGAGACGGCGACAAGCGAGACCATCGATGCCGAGGGATGGCTGCATTCCGGAGACGTGGGTGAGTTCGACGCCGACGGTTATTTGCGTATCACCGACCGCAAGAAAGACTTGTTCAAGACCGCGGGCGGAAAGTACATCGCGCCGCAGCCGCTCGAAGCGCTGCTCAAGGGGATCCCGGGCGTCGGGCAGGCGGTGGTGATGGGCGAGGGCAAGAAGTTCGCGGTGGCGCTGCTCACGCTCGATCCGGAGGCGTGCGCCGCGCTCGGACGATCGTCGGCGGAGCTGGCGGCGGACCTGACGACGGTGCAGCGGCTCGAGGCGGCGGTGAAGCAGATGAACAGCGGCCTGGCGCCGTACGAGACCATCAAGCGCATCAAGGTGCTGCCCAACGAGTTCAGCATCGAGTCGGGCGAGCTCACGCCGACCATGAAGCTCAAGCGCAAAGTGGTGAGCCAACGCTACGCGCAGGAGATCGAGAGTCTGTACCGGGACTGACATTGGAACGCACGGTGCATCTCTTTCGGTGAAAACCGGAGGGATGCATGCGTCACCTATTGATCGTTGTCTTGCTCGCCGCCCCGGCGTTCGCCCGCCCGCTCGAGGGGCTGCCGCTTCCCAGAGATCGCGCGTTCATGATCAAGGCCGCTTCCGACGGGATGGCGGAGGTCAAGCTGGCGCAGCTCGCCATGGATCGCGCGTCCAAGCCGGAGGTGAAGGCGTTCGCCAAGAAGATGATCGATGATCACACGCAGGCGGGCAGCGAGCTCCAGGCGTTGGCGACGCGCGAAGGTGTGGCGCTGCCGAGCGAGCCGACCACGGAGGCGATGGAGACCTACGGTCGCCTCGAGCGGCTGAGCGGCGAGACGTTCGACAAGGCGTACCTCGAGGCGATGTGCCGGGACCACGACAAGGCCGTGATCGAGTTCGGCAGGGAGAGCGCCGAAGGGAGCGACCCGGCGGTAAAGGCGTTCGCCAACAAGACGCTGCTGGTGATCAAGCAGCACGACGATCTGGCGCACGCCGACCGCAGCCAGGTGAACTGACGCGACCGTAAGGCTAGTCGGCGACGCGCCAGGTGGTGCCGCGCGGCGTGTCCATGATCTCGATGCCGAGGCCCTTGAGCTCGTCGCGCATCGCGTCGGCTTGCGCGAAGTCCTTGGCCTTGCGCGCCTCTGCGCGGCGGGCGATGCACGACTCGACGTGGGCTGCATCGATCTTGCGCGCGGCCGCGCGGCGGGTGCGGTGCGCGGCGAGCCAGGTGGCGGGCGCCGCTTCGAGCAGGCCGAGCTCGAGAGCGGCCACGGCCAGCTCGCGCTGCAGCCGCTCGAGGGTGCGTCGCTTGACGTCCTTGGGCGCGTCGAGCTTGTTGTCGAGGATGCGGTTGGCGAGCGCGAGCGCTTCGCCGTGCGCGGCGATCGCCTCGGCGGTGTTGAAGTCGTCGTCGAGCGCCGACTGCAAGCGGTCGAGCCAGCCCTCGGCCTCCGGGGCGACCGGGCCCGCGCCGCCGGGCTTGCCGACCGCGAGCGCGTCGTTGAGCCGCTCGAGGGTGAGGTAGCCGTACTCGAGCCGTCGCTCCGCTTCTTCGAGGCCGGGAAAACGCAGCGGCGCGGTGGCCACGTCGTCGCCCTCGGCGACCACCTCGAAGTTGATCGGGTTGCGGTAGTGCGTGGTGAGCAAGAAGGAGCGCACCGCCTCGCCGCCGTGGCGCTCGAGCAGCAGGCGCAGCTTGAAGGCGCGATCGAAGAGCGCCTTCTGCGAGGCGTCGCTCTTGGCGATCTTGCCGCCGTTGAAGTTGACGAACCCGTTGTGCAGCCAGTAGCGCGAGAACGTGTGCAGGCCGTTGGCGCCTTGCGACTGCGCGCGCTCGTTCTCGTGGTGCGGGAAGGCGAGATCGATCCCGCCGCCGTGCAGATCGAAGTTGCGGCCGAGGTACTTCTCGGCCATCGCCGAGCACTCGATGTGCCAGCCGGGACGGCCCGGGCCCCACGGCGACGGCCACGCGGGCTCGCCGGGCTTGGCCGCCTTCCACAGCGCGAAGTCGAGCGGGTCGTGTTTCTTCTCGCCCACCTCGACGCGCGCGCCGGCCTTCAGGTCATCGAGCGGCTGGTGCGACAGCTCGCCGTACGCGGGGAAGCTGGGCACCGAGAAGTACACGTCGCCCTCGGAGGCATAGGCGATCCCGTTGGCGACCAGGCGCTCGACCAGCGCCACGATCTCGGGGATGTGCTCGGTGACGCGCGGCTCCACGTCGGGTGGCTGGCAGCACAGCTGGCCCGCGTCGGTCTGGAACTCGAGCGTGAACCGCCGCGTCAGCGAATCGGTCGGCTCGCTCAGCTCGGCGGCGCGTCGGATGATCTTGTCGTCGACATCCGTGATGTTGCGGACATACGTGACGGCAAACCCGCGCACGCGCAGGTGGCGCGCCACCACGTCGAACGCCACCAGCGGCCGGGCGTTGCCGAGGTGGAGGAAGTTGTAGGTGGTCGGCCCGCACGCGTAGAGGCCGATCTTGCCGGCCTCGCGCGGCTCGAGCTCAACCTTTTTTCGCTGCAGGCTGTCGTGGAGTCGAATCACGGCGTCGGAAAAGGTACCACACGTTGAAAGCGGCGAACGCGAGCAGCAGCGCGGCGACGACTGGCGCCCACCAGAACGATCCGGGCGCCTCGCCCTCGGCGAGCACGTAGGCGTCGGGCGCGATGACGATCGGCTCGGCCACGCTGGCGGCCTTGATGCCGGCCCACGGCAGCACGCGCTTGCCGGCGCGCAGGGTGTCGCCGTCGAGCGTGAGCTCGCCGAGCTTGGCGGAGATCTGCTCCTGGTGCATTGCGAACGCGAACTCCGCGGCGTCGAGCTTGCCGATGATCGCGTTGCGCTCGGCCGCCGGCGCGCGCACGAACACGCGGTACTGCTCGGGCGTCTCGGCGCCGCCGACGACGCTGCAACCCACCCTGCCCTGCGGGCAGGGGCCCAGAAGGCCCAGTTGCTCGATCTCGTGCGTGGCGTCGGCCAGCGAGGCGAACTTTTCGCGCGACAGCAGCGCCACCAGCTCGTCGGGGTACAGCACGTCGATGGCGATCATGCTGTCGGGTGCGAGCGCGAGCGGCTCGCCCGCGCGATCGTGCACCGACGGATCGCCCGGCTTCTGCACCAGCGCGCGCAGCATGTCGGGCGTGAAGAAGCGCGCCGCGCTGACTTCGTGCGCGTAGTAGTCGCGCATCGGCGCGGCGTAGGGCAGCGTGTCGAAACGGCGCAGGCGGCCGACCCAGCGATCCTCGAGCTTCGGCTGCTTGGCGGTATCGGCGGCGCGCACCAGCAGGCGCGCGTGCGTGCCGAGCAAACGGAAGAAGGTCTGCCGCGTCTTCTCGCCGCGCGGCTCGATGAAGAGCGCGTTGCGCCGGTCGGGCTGCCCGCGCAAGTCGACGAATTCGTTGTCTTCCAGCGCGATCCCGCGGCCCGCGAGGGTGCGCGCGTCGCCGAGCGCCTCGGGCTGCTGCCCGCGAAACGCGTAGCGAATGTCGGCGCGCAGGTGCCACACGACCAGACCCGCGAGCGCGATCACGATCAGCGCGGTGATCGGGTTGCGACGCAGCGGGGGATCCGGAACGCCCGCAAATTCGTCTTCGTCTTCGGGCGCTTGGGGCGGCGCTGGGGGCTGGTCGTTGGCCATCTCGAGAGGTCCTGGAATCTAGCATAGCTATGGACACCAGAGCACTTGCCGAAGTTCCCGCGCTTTGCTAACGCTGAGGGTCGGATGCGGCTGGTCCCACGTGCCTATGTAGTGGCGGTCGCAGCGATTTTGGCTGCGGCGGCGGGCTGCCGCAAGGGCGCGCCGACGCCCGAGCAGGCGTTCCAGCGACTGGAGCGCGCGGTCGCGGCGGGCGACGCGGCCGGGTTCTACGAGTGTCTCGACAACGCGACCAAGAGCTCCATCGACTCGGCCTACCAGGATCAGCGACTGCAACGCACCATCATCCAGGCCAAGTTCCCCGAGGCCGAAGCGGGTCCGGCGCTGGCCAAGCTCGACGCGGCGGCGGCCGACGACGCCAAGCAGTTCTTCGCGCGCGTCGCCAAGGAGCGCAAGATCGTCGAAGGCTACCGCCGGCGACTGGGCTCGGTGAGCGGGCCGATCAACCACAAGCTCGACGGGCAGGGCGCCGAGTGGCTGGCGCGCAGCGACGGGATGCCGTTTCGTTTCGTCAAGAGCTCGGGCGGCAGTTGGGGCTTCGCCGAGCTGGCCGTGGAGTGGTCGCTCGAACGCGATCGCTCGAGCCACGCGGTCAAGACCGTGCGCGACAACGCGGCGCTCTATCAGAAAGCGGGACCATGACTCACAAGGTTGCGGTGGTGCCGGGGGATGGGATCGGGCCGGAGGTGATCGCCCAGGCGGTGCGCGTGCTCGAGGCGGCGCGGGCGCCGATCGAGCTGAAGACCTTCGATTGGGGTGCCGAGCGTTGGCTGAAGGATGGCACCACGCTGCCGGACGGCGCGTTCGAAGATCTGCGCGACAACTTTCGCGCGATCTTGTTCGGCGCGCTCGGCGACCCGCGCGTGCCGGAGCAGGTGCACGCGCGCGACATCCTGCTCGGGCTGCGCTTTCGGCTCGACCTGTACATCAACCTGCGCCCGGTGCGGCTGCTCGACGAGCGGCTGACCCCGCTCAAGGGAAAGACCTGCAAGGACATCGACCTGTTGGTGTTTCGCGAGAACACCGAGGGGCTCTACGCGGGGGTCGGCGGCAACTTCAAGAAGGGCACCCCGGACGAGGTCGCCATTAATGAGGACCTGAACACGCGCAAGGGGGTCGAGCGGATCTTGCGCGCGGCGTTCGAGGCGGCCCGCGGCCGGCGCAAGAAGCTGTGCATGAGCGACAAGGCCAACGCGCTGACCTTTGCGCACGGGCTGTGGCAGCGGACGTGGAAGGAGGTGGCGAAGGAGTATCCGGACGTCGAAACGTCACACCTCTATGTTGATGTGGCGGCCATGGAGATGGTGCGCGCGCCGGAGCGATTCGACGTGCTGGTGACCTCGAACATGTTCGGCGACATCCTGACCGATCTGGGGGCGGCGATCGTCGGCGGGCTCGGGCTGGCGGCGTCGGGGAACATCCATCCCGGTCGCTGCTCGCTGTTCGAGCCGGTGCACGGCTCGGCGCCGGACATCGCGGGCAAGGGCGTGGCCAACCCGCTGGGCGCGATCTCGTCGGCGGCGATGATGTGCACGCACCTTGGTGAGCACGCGGTGGCGGCGCGCATCGATCAGGCGGTGGCGCGCGCGGTCGTGGAGAAGCAGGTGACGCGCGATCTGGGCGGGACGCTCACGACGGTCCAGTGCGGCGCGTGGGTGGCGGATGCCGTTGCGCGGTAAGCCGCCCGAAGGCGGGACGATGCAGGGGCTGTTCGACTTCAGCGAGCCGAAGCGGGCCA
Organism: Myxococcales bacterium; assembly: GCA_003170275.1. Lineage (GTDB taxonomy): Bacteria > Myxococcota_A > Polyangia > Palsa-1104 > Palsa-1104 > PALSA-1104. Next base: position 90,023 of record PNAM01000078.1, on the reverse strand, counting down.
ATCCGACAGCGCCGCAGGAAGTGGACGGGCTGCCGCCGCCGATCGTCGAAGATCGCGGCGAGCAGCTCGAGGCCAAGACCTATCAGGTCACCGAGCTGGTGCGCGCGGCGGGCCGCACGTTGGAAGCGCGCTACGGCGTGGTGTGGGTGGAGGGCGAGGTCTCCAACCTGTCGCCGTCACGCGCCGGGCACGTGTACTTCGCGCTCAAGGACGCCGAGGCGCTGTTGCCGTCGGTGATGTTCCGCGCGCAGGCCAATCGCCTCGACTTCCAGCTCGCCGACGGGCTCAAGGTGCGCGCGCGCGGCAAGCTGTCGATCTTCGCCGGGAACGGCAAGTTTCAGTTGATCGTCGAGGCGCTCGAGCAGGCCGGGTTGGGGCCGGCGCAGATCGCGTTCGAGCAGCTCAAGAAGAGACTGCACGCCGAGGGCCTGTTCGACCCCGCGCGCAAGCGGCGGCTGCCGGCCTGGCCGCGGCGCATCGGGCTGGCGACGTCACCGACGGGCGCGGCGATCCGCGACGTGCTGCGCATCGCGCAGCAGCGCGGGCGGATGCGCTTTCTGATCGCGCCGTGTCAGGTGCAGGGGCCGTCCGCGCCGCAGGAGATCATCGCCGCCTTGCGGCTGCTCGAGCGGCAGCCGGACATCGACGTGATCATCGTCGGGCGCGGTGGGGGATCGGCGGAAGATCTGGCGGCGTTCAACGACGAGGGGCTGGCGCGCGCGATCGCCGGGTGCCGCGTGCCGGTGGTGAGCGCGGTGGGGCACGAAGTGGACTTCACCATCGCCGACTTCGTCGCCGACCTGCGCGCGGCGACGCCGTCGAACGCGGCGGAGCTGGTGGTGCCGCTGTTCGCCGACGCCGAAGCGCGGCTCAAGGACGCGTACGGGCGCCTCTTGCGGTCCGGCCGTCGCACGCTGGTCGAGGCGCGGCAGCGGCTCGATGTGGCGCAGGAGCGCACCACCGCGGCCTTCAAGCAGGGGATCGCCAGGCGGCGCCGGCTGCTCGACACCGAGGGGCGCAAGCTGGCCGGGCTGCACCCGAAGACGCGGCTCGATCGCGATCGCGCGGTGCTGCTGGCGCTGCGCAAGCGGCTCGAGACCCGCATTCGCGTGGAGCTCGATCAGCGACGGCGCGCGTTCGCCACCAGCGCCGGCAAGCTGGACGCCATGTCGCCGCTCAAGGTGCTCGAGCGCGGCTACTCGCTGACCCGCGACGCCGCCGGCAAGGTGCTGACCCTCGCGGCCGACGTTTCGGCCGGCGATCCGGTGACCGTCAAGCTGGCGCGCGGCGAGCTCGAGTGCGTTGTACAATCGGTGGTCCCACAGTCACACAATGACGACGGGGAGCCCCAATAGCATGGCTTCGGATGATTTCTCGCAGACGGTTTCGCAGTCGAGTGTTTCGCAGTCCGTGTTGATCGTCGACCCGGCGCGCACGTCGCGCGACAAGGGGATGGCGGTCATCGCCGCGCTCGGGTTCAAGCCGCGCGGCGCGTCCGACTCCTTCGAGGCGCACGCGCTGGTCGACGGCGCCTCGGTGGTGATCGCGGTGCACCCGACGGCGCAGGACATGTACCCGCGCCTGAAGTCGACCGGCGTGCCGCTGATCGCGTCGTTCTCCGGCAAGCAGCCGCGCGCGGCGGCGCTGGCGGCGCACATCGGCGCCGACGCGTTCATCTTGCGGCCGTACAAGCGCGAGTTCATGACGCAGGCGCTGTTCGCGGCGGCCAACGCGCGGCTGTTGCGCGAGCGGGCGCTGCGCGCGGAGATGGCGCTCGGCGACGTAAGCGGCGTGTCGCGCAACGCGGACAAGCTGGGCCTCTTGCACATCGATCTGTTCAAGACGCTGTTGCCGCTCGAGATCCGGCGCGCGCGGCGGCACGGCTATCCGATCGCGATCTGCGTGGTGTCGATCGATCCGCTGCCGAACTTGCAGCACATGTCGCAAGATCTGGTGATCGCCTGCGAGCCGCTCTTGCGCGGCGCGGTGCGCGACGTGGACCTGGCGGTGCGCTACGGCGACGGGCGGTTCCTGGTGTTCTTGCCGCACACCGACGCGCGCGGCGCCGAGGCGGTGGGCAAGCGCATCGTCGACCAGATCCGCAGCGTGCGGTTCAAGCAGGCCGGCGTGACGCTCATGGTGACCGCATCGGTGGGGATCGCCACGCCGCGCAACGGCAAGGCGCCTTCGTTCGCGCGGCTCATTCGCGACGCGCACGCGGCGGTCAAGGCCGCGCAGCTCAAGGGCGGCGATCGCGCGGTCGTGCGGTGAGCCGGTGAAGCTGATCGGCCAGACCCGCCTCTTGGGGGTCGTGGGCTGGCCAGTTGCGCAGAGCCGCTCGCCGGCGATGCACAACGCCGCGCTCAAGGCGCTCGGGCTCGACTTCAGCTACGTCACCTTCGCGGTGCCGCCCGAACGCCTGCCGCAGGCAATCGCCGGTGCGGCCGCGCTCGGGATGCGCGGGCTGAACGTGACCATCCCGCACAAGGAAGCGGCGCTCACCCTGTGCGAGCCGGACGCGATCGGCTGGGAAGCGGGCGCGGTCAACACGCTGATCTTCGAGGACCAGACCATCGTCGGCACCAACACCGACGTGCACGGGTTTCGCATGTTGATGGCCGAGGCCGGCGTCACGCCGGGCGGGCGCGCGGTGATCCTGGGCGCGGGCGGCGCGACCCGCGCGGTGGTGCTCGCGCTACGCACCACCGGCCATCGCCAGGTCACGCTGGTGAGCCGCAAGGGGCAGCCGATCACCGTCGGAGACGTGACCGTGGTGGCGCGGCCGTGGACCCCCGAGACCCTGGCGCGCGAGCTGGCCGGCTGCGATCTGTTGGTGGACGCCACGCCGCGCGGGCTGGACCCGGCCGGCCCCGAGCTGGATCTGTCGCCCCTGCCGCCGCACGCGGTGGTGCTCGATCTGGTGGTCAAGCGCGAGACCCGCCTGGTGGCGGCGGCGCGCGCGCGCGGGCTCAAAGCGGCGACCGGCACCGCGATGCTCTTGCACCAGGGCGCGGCGGCGCTCGAGCGCTGGCTCGGCCGATCCGCCCCGATCGAGGTCATGCGCGCCGCCCTGGAAGCTTCACTCGACTGAAAAAAACACCAGAACTTGATATGGTTGCCGCGTGAAGACCATCGTCGCCTCGCTCAACCCGGATCTGGCCAAGGATTTCGATCGCGATCTCTTGCGACGACGCGATCTCCGGCTGGTGACCGCGCGCTCGACCAGCGAGCTGGTGGAGCGGCTCAAGGCGGGCGCGGATCTGTGCTTCATGGATCGCGTGCTGCCCGACTCCGACGCGATGACCGCGCTGGCCACCATCCGCGCGGAGAAGTCGCTCGATCGCATTCCGGTGGTGCTGGTGGTGGCGACTGGCTCGCCGGTGAGCGATCGCTTGCAGGCGCGCACCGCCGGATTCGCCGACATCGTCGAGCTGCCGGCGCCGCCGGGCTCGTTGCCGCTGCTGGTGGCGCGGCTGCTCGGCGTCCCCTTGCGCGAGGACGAGCGCTTCGCCGTGCGCGTGCACGTGTTCGACTCCGCGGCGCCCGAGGCCGAGGCCACCGACGCCTACCTGGGCACCTCGGTCGATCTGTCGGAGAACGGCATGCTGCTCAAGGCCAAGCGCGAGGTGCCAGTCGGCACGCAGCTCGCGTTGCGCTTCGCGCTGCCCGGCCACGCGGGCGAGCTATCGCTGCGCAGCCGCGTGGTGCGCGTGGACAAGACCAACTTCGCGCCCGCCAAGGGGCTCGCGCTCGCGTTCGAGGACCTGAAGGAGAGCGACTCGGCGGCGCTGCACGACTACCTGCGCGTGCTGGTCAGCGGCCGGCCGTTCTACTGGCAGGTCACGCAGGAGGACGGGCGGCAGGTGGTGTCGCTGTTCGGGGTGCTGACCGCCGAGTCGGATCTCGAGCCGCTGCGCACGCTCAACGGCGACGTGTTCTTCCGCATGCGCGAGTTCCGCCGCATCAGCTCGGACTCGGTGCAGCGCTGGATCGAGCTGGTGCGCAGCCTCAAGAGCGCCAAGCGCATCGGGCTGCTCGAGTGCCCGATCTCGTTCATCCACCAGGCCAACCTGATCCCCAACCTGCTCGAGCGGCAGGAGGTGGTGACGTTCTTCGCGCCGTACGCGTGCGATCGCTGTGGGCTCGACCAGGAGCAGCTCGTCGACGTGCAGCGCGACCTCGACGGGGGCAAGCGCCGCACGCCGCCGCCGTTCAAATGCTCCGCTTGTCAGGGGCCGCTGGCGTTCGACGATCTGGTCGAGCAGTACTTCACGTTCCTCGATCCCCGTTCGTAAAAAAGAAAACGCCCCGACAGCGAGCTGCCGAGGCGTTGCATCTCAGGCGTGCGAAGATCTTACAGGTCGTACGGACGCACGGTCGAGCGACCGTTGCCCTTGGCGCGCGCAGTGGCGCCGGCGAGCATCTCGTGCACCTTCTTCGAGACCGCCTCGATCAGATCGCCCGACGACATGCAGCCGGCCGACTTGACGACGTCCTTCATCTTCGAGCCGACGACCAGAATCTCGCCCGACTTGACCTTCTTCGCGGCCTTGGTGTTCTTCGCCATGTTCAATACCTCCCGTTTCATTCAGCGCGCTCAACGCGCGCAAACAGTTGCGCCGCATTCTACGGGGCGACCGATCAGACGCAAGCGTTATTTGCGGCAGGATCGACGATCGGAGCCGCTCTACGGCCAGTTGTTCCAGGTGAAGTAACCGAGGATGATGCCCAACGCGGTGAGCGCCCACGCCGACCACAACGCAAACGCGCGCTCCGACGGCTCGCTCTTGCGGCGCGAGGCCACGAGCGAGGCCAGCCCGCCGAACGCCAGGCCGCCGAGCACGCCCCAACCGAGCTGGCCCACGTAGCCCATCGGGATCGGCCCGAGGTTGCTCGCCCAGTGCCAGCGCCGCGCGACCGGATCGTAGAACGTGCGCGGCAGGCGGGCGTAGATCGGCAGCGTGTACAAAAGTGCAAACCCGATCAGCCCGGCGCACGCGGCGAAGAACACGCGCGAGCCGGCCTTCACGTCACGCCCCCGACCGATCGATACGACGCGGTGAGCAGCCCGACGATCGCGCCGAACCACGCAGTGGAGCACGCCACCATCGACAGCCCGAGATAGAGCGCGAGCACGCGCGGATGTTCCTTGGGATGCGCCTTGCGCGACAAGAGCAGCAGCACCAGGCTGGCGGCGCAGCCGAGCGCCACCCAGTGCTCCTTGATGTCGAACAGCCGCGCGATCGGCGACAGCCCGCTCTGCACGCCGGGCGGCTCCGACGAGGACACGCCTACAGCGTGGTGCTGCACCGCGCGCAGCTTGGCCTCCTCGGCGATCGCCGCCGGGTTGTCGAAGTACTCCGCGCGCACGCGCACCTTGTAGGTCGGATAGAGCAGGTTGCCGACCAGGAACGTGCTGACGAACGCGCAGCAGGCGATCAGCGCGAAGCGACGCTCGCCTTTGTAGCGCGCGTATTCGCCGCGAAAATAGCCGCGACACCACACCAGGTGATGGGTGGTCGACGCGACCAGCACCGCCGCCGAGATGGCGTGCGCTACCAGGAGCGGCCGGGCCGCGCTCTCCAAAAACAACACGGCGAGAGCTTACTCTTTAATCGACGTTGCGGGCGGGGTGCCGTAGGAAGGCTGGGATGTCCAGCTCGGTCTCTTCGGGGCCGTTCAGGCCGCCGGTTCGCTGCGGCTGCGAGACCGGCATCGAGTGCGACGGGCGCTGTGGGCTGTCGGTGCGCATCGGCTGCGTCACCGGCGTCTGGTCGGGGCGGATCGGCTGCTCGCGCATCGCCACCTGCGTCTTGGCCTCCACGCTGGCCGAGCGCGTGTAGGGCATGGCGATCTGTGTGGCGCGCTTGCGCTCGACCTGCTGCAGCTGCGGATCGGTGATCAAGTGCTGCATCGCCACGTCGAAGCCGGTGGCGATCACGGTGATGCGCACCTCGTCGATCAGGTTGGCGTCGATCACCGAGCCGAAGATGATGTTGGCGTCTTCGTGCGCGGCTTCCTGGATGAGCGTCGAGGCCTCGTTGACCTCGAACAGCGTCAGGTCGGGACCGCCGGTGATGTTGATGAGGATGCCGGTGGCGCCGGTGATGCTCACGTCCTCGAGGAGCGGCGAGGAGATCGCCTGCTGCGCCGCCTCGATGGCGCGCCGCTCACCGCATGCGCGACCGGTTCCCATGAGCGCGCGGCCCATGTGGCTCATGATCGTGCGCACGTCGGCGAAGTCGACGTTGATCAGGCCGGGGATGGTGATCAGATCCGAGATGCCCTGCACCGCGTTGAGCAGCACCTCGTCGGCCTTGCGGAAGGCGTCGAGCATGGTGGTCTTCTGCCCGGCCAGCGAGAGCAAGCGATCGTTGGGGATGATGATCAGCGTATCGACGCACGCCTGCAGCGTCGCGATCCCCTCCTCCGCCTGGCGGCGCCGCTTGCGCCCCTCGAAGCCGAACGGCTTGGTGACCACGCCAACGGTGAGCGCGCCGCACTCGCGCGCGACCTGCGCGATGATCGGCGCGCCGCCGGTGCCGGTCCCGCCGCCCATGCCCGCCGTGACGAACACCATGTCGGCGTTCGACAGGGTCTCGGTCAGCTTGGTGATGTCCTCGAGCGCCGCGTTGCGGCCGATCTCGGGATTGGCGCCTGCGCCCAGCCCCTTGGTCAGTGCCCCGCCGAGCGCGATCTTCATCGGAGCCTGATTCGACTCGAGCGCTTGGATGTCGGTGTTGGCAACGATGAAATCCACGCCTTCCAGACGCGCTTCGATCATCGTGTTGATCGCGTTACCCCCGCCCCCGCCCACGCCGATCACCTTGATCTTGGCGCGATTTGCCGGCTCGTCGTCGAACTCCAGGAGCGCCATTCGCTACCTCCTCACAGTAGACCCATTCTCCGTCGAGGATCGCTGGGGTCAATTTTTTTGCCGATGTTTCTTCTCATGAGAGACATTTTTAGAAGACTTCGCCGAACCAGCTGCGCATGCGGCGCCACACCGTGCGCTTGTCGGCGCTGATGCCGGGGAAGATCGGGTGGTGCAGGCGCTTGGCGCCGTAGATCACCAGGCCCACGCCGGTCGCGTAGGCGGGGGTCTTGACCACGTCGACCAGCCCGCCGACGCCCATCGGCAGGCCGCGACGCACCGGCATGCCCAGCACCTGCTCGGCCAACTCGGGCGTCCCGTCGAGGATGGTCGAGCCGCCGGTGATCACCGCGCCCGAGGCGAGCTTGTCCTCGAAGCCCGAGCGCTCGATCTCGCGCCGCACCAGCGCGAAGATCTCCTCGACGCGCGGCTCGATCACCGCGCACAGCGCCTGGCGCTTGACCTGCCGCGCGGCACGGCCGCCCACCGACGGGACCTCCATCATCTCGTCCTCGCCGACCATGGACATCATGGCGCAGCCGTACTTGTGCTTGATGCGCTCCGCCTCCGACGAGGGGCTGCGCAGGCCGTAGGCGATGTCGGCGGTGAGCTGCTGCCCACCGACGGGCAGGACCGCGGTGTAGACGATCGCGCCGTCGGCGAAGATGGCTACGTCGGTGGTGCCGCCGCCGATGTCGATCAACACCACGCCCAATTCTTTTTCGTCCTCGTGCAGCACCGCCTCCGACGACGCGAGTGGCTCGAGCACCACGTCGGCCACCTGCAGCCCGCAGCGATGACAGCACTTGATGATGTTCTGCGCCGAGGTCACCGACGCGGTCACCAGGTGCACCTTGGCCTCGAGGCGCACGCCCGACATGCCGAGCGGCTCCTTGATGCCGTCCTGGTGATCGATGGTGTACTCCTGCGGCAGCACGTGGATGATCTCGCGATCCTGCGGGATGTTGATCGCCTTGGCCTGCTCGAGCACCGCCGCGATGTCGGTGTCCTTGACCTCGCGATCCTTGACCGCCCACACGCCCTGCGAATTGAGCGACTTGATGTGCGCGCCGGCGATCCCGGCGTACACCGAGGTGATCTCGACGCCGGCCATGTGCTCGGCCTCTTCGATGGCGCGCTGGATCGAGCGCACCGTCTCGTCGATATGCACCACCACGCCCTTCTTCAGGCCCGTCGACGGATGAGTGCCCACGCCGATCACGTCGAGCCCTTCGTCGGTCACCTCGCCGACGATGCAGGCGATCTTGGTGGTGCCGATGTCCAGTCCGACGACGAGCTCTTCACGCTTCGCCATGTGTTCAGGTCTCCGACTTCTTCGCTTCGACCGGCTTGACCGCCGGTTGAGCAAGCTTGACCGTCACGCGATCCGGCCGCGCACGATTGTCGAGGTAGATCAGCCGCGCTTTTTCGCCCGCGTCGGCGAGCGCCGACCACACCGCGTCGAAGCGCTCCAGCCGCGCGGCCAACGTCTCGTCGACGCGTCCGAGCCGCACGCCCACTGCGCCGGTCGCGGTGTACGCGGTGACGCCGAGCAGGTGATCGACGTGCAGCTCGCCGAGCGCCGGACGTCCGGCGCGCTGCTTCCACGCGCCCGAGACGGTGAGCGCGTCGCGCACCATCGAGCGCACGCGCTCCGGCTCGGACAGATACTGATCGCGATCCACCCCGGTGATCACCGGCAGCGTCGCGGCCTCATCGGGGTTGGCGCGCTTGAACAGCACGCCCTGCGCGTCGGCGAGATAGAGCGCGTTGAGCGCCACCACGCACGCCGCCTCGCGCTCGACCACGTCCACCACCACCGTCGAGGGAAGCTCGCGCCGCGCGTGCGCGCTGAAGATCCACGGCTCCTGCTGCACGTCGCGCGCGATCTCGGCGAGATCTACCGCAAACAGGTTGGCGCCCAGCGCCACGCCTGCGCGCGCCGCCAGCGACGCGGCGGTCACGTGCTTCAGCGGCGTGGAGATGCGCAGCGTGCGCAGCGCGAAGTGTGACGATCGGGTGACGAAGCGATGCGCGCCGAAACCCGCGCCGGCGAGCGCGAGCAGAAAGGGCAGCACGATCCACAGCCGTCGCGACGAGCCCGCCGCCTCGCGCGCGGTCTTGCCGGTCTTGCCGTTCTGGTCCAACCGCACCTCGCCCGTCGCTGGGCGCACCCGGCGGTTGCGCCGCGCCGCGAATGGCCACAGCCGGCGGCGCGGGCGGCGATCGGGACGGTTGCGCGGCATCATGACCTACGAAAGTAGGCCCTCCATCATCTGGGCGCAAAATTTCGCATCGGGATATAATGGGTCCGGGAGGCTCTTGATGTCGAAGTGGGCGTATGCACTGGTACTTGGCGCCCTCTTGAAGGCCAGCGTGGCGAGCGCGTGCGCGCCGACCGACAGCTGCTGCCTGGCGCTTCCCGCCGGCGCGGACGTCGCCGACATCTTTCACGACAAGATGGGCCGCACCGGGCCGCAGCTGCCCGCGTTCGGCAAGCTGATCAACTACACCATGACCACCGCGTGTCTCGGCGTGACCACCGATCCGACCACGCTCGGCGTGTACTCCTGCAACGGCGACGGCAACCCCGATCCGCGCCACTACTCCGACGCGCTCGATCACCTGTGGGTGCAGCGCAGCCGCACCTGTCAGGACGGCACCATGCCGGCCGATCAAGTCGGCGGCTGCTTCTATCCGCCCAACGGATTGATCTACGACCTGGGCGGGGCGGCCAACAAGGTCGTGCTGTTCCCGATGATCGATCACGGGCCGCTGCCGCAAGAGGCGTTCGAGTACGCGGTCTACCTCTCCGACAACCCGAACGCGACGGGCACGGTGCTGCGCGGCTCACCCACCGATCCGATGCAGTGGAACGAAGCCACGCTGCTCAAGTTCTACGAGAAGGGCTGGAACCCGAACGACGCCAACCCCAACCCGAACACCGACGTCTCCGACGACGACACCACCGTGTGGGGGCTGCCGTGCGGCATCAACTTCCGCTACGTGTCGCTGGTCGGCGGCAACAATGGCAACCCGTCGGCGGCCTGCACGTTCTACAGCAACGAGGACGAGATCGACGCGGTGGCCGGGCTCACCGAGGACGAGACCGGCATCTGCCCCGACCTCGACATGGACGGCCACACCGCCAAGAGCTGCGGCGGCGACGACTGCGACGACGGCGACAAGATGACACACCCCGGCGCGCCCGAGCCCTGCGACGCGACCAAGGACCTCAACTGCGACGGCACGATCGGCGGCTGCCCCGCGTCGCAGGTGTGCGCGGACCACGTGTGCCAGACGCCGTGTCTGGGCGGCGAGTTTCCCTGCGGCGGCGGCGAAGCGTGCTCGAACGGCTTCTGCGTCACCGCGCCGTGCGGCAGCGGGCCGCCCTGCGCGCCGGGCCTGATCTGCAACAACGGCACGTGTGTCGATCCGTGCACCGGCGCGATGTGCCCGGCAGGCCTCACCTGTCTCGACGGGAAGTGCGTCGATCCGTGCGCCAACATCCAGTGCCCGATGAACCAGTACTGCTCGCTCGGCATGTGCGTGCCCTCGTGCGCGTGCGCGGGCTGCACGATGGGCGTGTGCGACACGATGAACGGGATGTGCGTCGATCCGGGCTGCGGCGACGCGATGTGCCCAGCGGGCACGTTGTGCCTGGGCGGCGCGTGCGTGGACGCGTGCAACACCATCATCTGCCCGATCGGCCAGCAGTGCACGACCGGCGTGTGCGTGGTCAACCTGTGCTTCGGGCGCGACTGCGGCGCGGGGCGCGCGTGCGATCCGTCGAGCGGCATGTGCTACTCGACCGTCGACGGCGGCGACGACGCGAGCGTGGATACCGACGGCGGCACCGACGACGCCGCGATCGACGTCGATGGCGACGCGATCAAACCCGCTCGCGATTTCGGACCCGGCTCGTCGGTAGACGGCTGCGCGTGCGAGCTCGGCGGCCGGGCGCGCCCGCTGCCGTGGTCGGCGCTCGTGCTGCTCGGACTGATCGTATTGTTCACTCGCGCGCGTCGGAAGGCGTGAGCAGCGGCGAGGTCGAATCCTTGGTCACGGTCTGGGCGAAGCGCGAGAACGTGCCGTCGCAATCGAGATCGCCGCGCGCCTCGACCAGCACCTCGCCGGGCGTGGGGCGGGTGATGCGAAACTGGTAGTAGATGCCGTCGACCGGCACGTCGTCGCCGTCGGTGCTGGGCGAAAAGCCGAGCTCGCTCCAAGGCGGCATCTGCCAGTGTTTCGCGTCGAAGGGAAAGTAGCGCCCCGGCTGATCGCACGCGCGGCCCCTGGGCGTCCACTCGGCGGTCGCCGGCATCTTGCCGTCGGCCAGCATCTGGCGCGCCGCGGTGCCGAGCGCGCGCACGCCGGTGCTGGCCTGGTAGGCGATGTTGCGGGCGGCGATCGCGCTCGAGCACGCGCGGAACTGCACGATCAGCACGCCCAGGCCGCAGCCGATCGCGCCGAGGATCAGCAGCGCGAGCACGCCTCGTTTGGGTTTGCCGAGCACGCCGCCAGGATAGCCGACTATGCGTGCAGTGCGGCGGTCTCGAGGATTCGTTCGACCAGCGTGGCGTAGTCCATGCCGCGGTGCGCGGCGATCTTGGGCAACAGCGAGTGGTCGGTCATGCCGGGCAGCGTGTTGATCTCCAGACACACCGCGCGGCCGGCCTCGGTGAGCATGAGGTCGACGCGCGTGGCGCCCGCGCAGCCGAGCGCCTTGTGCGCGCGCACCGCGAGCGAGTGCAGCGTGCGCCGTTCCTCGTCGGTGATCGGCGCCGGGACCAGGTACTGCGTGTCGTCGCGCAGGTACTTGGCCTCGTAGTCGTAGAACTCGGTGGCCGGCCGGATCTCGACCTCGCCGAGCGCTTCGTCGTCGAGCACGCCCACGTTGATCTCGCGGCCCTTGACGTATTCCTCGAGTAGCACCACGCCGTGGCACTTGCGCGCGGCGTCGAGCGCGGCGTCGAGCGTCGCCTGCTCCTTGACGATCGAGACGCCCACCGACGAGCCCTCCGACGAGGGCTTCACCACCAGCGGAAAGCCGATGCGCGCCACGTCGGCCGGCCCGTGATGGCGGCGCCAGCGCGGCGATTCGATCGACTCTTGATCGAAGATGCGCCGCGTGGCCACCTTGTCCATCGCCAGCGCGGAGGCGAGCACGCCCGAGCCGGTGTACGGCACCTGGGAGCACTCGAACAGGCCCTGCACGCAGCCGTCCTCGCCGAACGTGCCGTGCAGCGCGATCCAGGCGACGTCGATCTTTTCCCGTCTCACGTGAGACCCCAGATCGTCGACGCCGCCCTTCCAGTCGATCGGCACCGCGTCGTAGCCCTTCTGCTTGAGCGCGTTCAAGATGCCGCGCCCCGAGTTGAGCGACACCTCGCGCTCGGCCGACGGGCCGCCCATGATCACCCCGACTCGTTGTCCGGAAAATCGCATCAGTCCTCTCCCACCACTTTGACCTCGAGCTCCAGCGTGATCCCGAAGCGTTGTACGACTTCTGCGCGCACGATCTCCACCAGCGCGAGCAGGTCGGCCGCCGTCGCGCCGCCCGCGTTCACCAGCCAGTTGGCGTGCGCCGGCGAGACCTGCGCGCCGCCCACCTGCCGGCCCTTGAGGCCGCACGCCTCGATCAAGCGGCCGGCGAACTCGTTGGGCGGGTTCTTGAAGATCGAGCCCGCGTTGGGCACGCCGTGCGGCTCGCGCGCCTTGCGGCGATCGCGCAGCGCGCGCACCTCGGCGTTGATCTCCTCGCGCGGGCGCGGCCGAAGTCGCAGGCGCGCGTGCGTGACGATCTCGCCGGGCGGAATCGCGGACGCGCGGTAGCCGAAGCCGCACTGCGCGTTCGAGCGCGCGACCGTCTGGCCCGTCTCGTCGACGGAGAACACGCGCACGGTGCAGTCCTTGAACTCGCCGAGGTAGGTGCCGGCGTTCATGATCATGCCGCCGCCGACGGTGCCGGGCACGCCGCCGAGAAACTCCACTCCGCCGAGCTCCTGAATGGTCGAGAACGCCAGCACCCGCCCGGTGGCGGCGCCGCCTTCGACCCACACATCCTTGCCGTCTGGCGCGCGAACGCTGCCTTTTTGATCGACGTTCTCGCCCAGCGCGAGCGGCTCGTCCTCGACGGTATCCGCGTAGCGCACCGCCGCCAGGTGGCGCAACGCGACCGCCACGCCGCGTACGCCGCCGTCGCGCACCAACAGGTTCGATCCCGAGCCGAACGCGCGGTTGGCGATGCCGCGCGCGTGACACGCCTTGCGCAAGCGGCACAACGCGTCGTAACTGTTCGGCGCCACCCACGCGTCGACCGGCCCGCCGATTCGCAAGGTGGTGTGCCGCGCCATCGATTCATCGAACCGCAGCTCCGCCTGGTCGCCGACCGCTTCGACGATCGCGCGCCGGTCGTCGTCGGACAGCTTAGGCACGACGCGCCTTCAAGACGTCTTCGCCGACCATCCACACGTCGCCCGCGCCGAGGGTGATGAAGATGTCGCCGGTCGCCAGTCGCGGCGCCAGCACGCCCGCCACGTCGGCGCGCTTGGGCACGTACAGCGCTCCCTTGTGGCCGCAGGCGCGCATCTCGTCGACCAGCCGCGCGCTGGTGATGCCGTCGATGGGCTCTTCGCCGGCGCCGTAGATGTCGCACACCGCGACCAGATCCGCCTCGTTGAACGCGCGCGCGAACTCTTGCATCAGATCGCGCGTGCGCGTGTAGCGATGCGGCTGGAACGCCGCGACGATGCGCCGCTCGCGAAAGCCCGCGCGCGCGCCGGCCAGCGTCGCCGCGACCTCGGCCGGGTGGTGACCGTAGTCGTCGACCACCATCACGCCGCCCGCTTCGCCGCGCACGGTGAAGCGCCGGCCCACGCCGGAGAAGCTCTTCAGCGCCTGCCGGTAGATGTCGAAGTCGATGCCGAGAAAATCGGACACCGCCAGCACCGCCAGGCTGTTGAGCACGTTGTGCTTGCCGGGCATCGCCACCTCGACCGGCCCGAGCACCTTGCCGCGCACCACCGCGGTGAAGCGTGAGCACAACCCGTCGAAGCTCAGCTCGATCGCGCGCACGTCGGCGAGCGCGGACAGCCCGTAGGTCACGTGGCGCTTCTCGACCAGCGGCAAGATCTCCTGCACGTGCTCGTGATCCACGCACAGCACCGCCAGCCCGTAGAACGGCACCTTGTTGATGAAGTCGACGAAGGTCTGCTTGAGCTTGCCGAGCGTGCCGTAGTGATCGAGGTGCTCGGGATCGATGTTGGTCACCACCGCCACCGTCGGGGTGAGCTTCATGAACGAGCCGTCCGACTCGTCCGCCTCGGCCACCAGGTACTCGCCCTGGCCGAGCCGCGCGTTCGAGCCCAGCGACGGCAGCTTGCCGCCGATCACCGCGGTCGGATCGAGCCCGGCCGCGCGTAGCACGGTCGCCACCAGCGAGGTGGTGGTGGTCTTGCCGTGCGAGCCAGCGATGGCGATGCCGTACTTCATGCGCATCAACTCGGCGAGCATCTCGGCGCGCGGGATCACCGGGATCTGCCGCGCGCGCGCCTCGACCACCTCGGGGTTCGAGGGCTTGACCGCGCTCGAGATCACCACCACGTCGGCGTTGCCGAGGTGCTTGGCGTCGTGCCCATAACGCACCGTCGCGCCGAGCTCCACCAGTCGTTTGGTCGTGTCGGATTCTTTGAGGTCGGTGCCCGACACCTGGTAGCCGAGCGTGAGCAGCACCTCGGCGATGCCCGACATGCCGATCCCGCCGATGCCGACGAAATGGATGTGCGTATCGCGCTTGCGGAACATCGGGGACATTCTTACCGCAGTCCCTCGAGCGCGTCGACGATGTGCGCGTGGGCCATCGGCTTGCCCAGGCTGCGCGCCGCCTGCGCCATGCGCTCGCGCGCCATGCGGTCGCCGAGCAGCTCGCCCATCACGCGCGCCAGCTCGGCGGGCGTGGTGTCGTTCTGTACCAGCACGCGTGCCGCGCCCTTCTCCTCCAGCTCGCGCGCGTTCACCGTCTGGTGATCGTCCGCGGCGTGCGGAAACGGGATCAAGATCGACGGCACGCCGAGCGCGGTCAGCTCGGCCAGCGTCGAGGCGCCGGCGCGCGTGATGGCCAGCGCGGCCGCGCGATAGGCGCCCGCCATGTCGTCGATGAACGCCTTGACCTCGACGGACAGCCCGGCCTGGTCGTAGCGCGCTTGCATGGGCGCGCGATCGGTCTCGCCGGTCTGGTGCACCAGCGACGGCGCGCGCCCTTCGCCCTGCAAGATCTTCATGGCCTCGCACACCAGCTCGTTCACCGCGTGCGCGCCTTGCGAGCCGCCGACCACCAGCACGCCCGAGGTCGCCGACGGCTGGCCGTCGCCAAAGCTCTGCCGCACCTTCTTGCGCACCGGGTTGCCGACCAGCCGATACTTCGCCGCAGGAAAATAGCTGCGCGCCGCATCGAACGCGCCGAACACCGCGCGCACCAGCTTGCCGAGGATGCGGTTGGTGATCCCCGGGACCGAGTTCTGCTCGAGGATCGCGGTCGTGCGCCCGCTCAGCACCGCGGCCATCACCACCGGCCCCGACGCGTAGCCGCCCACGCCGATCACCAGGTCGGGCTGATAGCGCCGCAAGATCGCGAACGACTGCAGCATCGCGCGCGGGATGCGAAACAGGCCCTTGAGGATCCCCAGCGGCCCTGAGCCCTTGAGCCCGCCGACGTCGATGAAGTCGAGGCCCCAGCCCTCCTTCGGGCACACGCGCGCCTCGATGCCGCGCCGCGTGCCGGCGAAGCGCACCTCGTGCCCGCGCGCCACCAGCTCCTCCGCGACGGCGATGCCGGGAAAGAGATGCCCGCCCGTGCCACCGCCGGCGATCAACACCTTCACGGGACCGGCGCCTCGATCGTCACGCGCTTGCCGCCGCCCGGCTTGCGCCGGTTCGATTTTTTCTGGAACAGGAAGAAGCGCGGCCAGCGGCTCTGCGCGTTGGCCTGCGGCAGCGGCTCGGGCGCCGCGCGCGAGATGTTGAGCAGGATCCCCATGGCGAATAGATCGACCACCAGCGTCGAGCCGCCGAACGAGACGAATGGCAGCGGCAGCCCCTTGGTCGGCAGCGCGCCGAGCACCACGCCCAGGTTCACCACCGCCTGCAAACCGAACATGGCGGTGATGCCGAAGCCCAGGTAGCAGCCGAACGCATCGCGCGCCTTGAGCGACGCGCGCGCGCCGCGCCACACCAGCACCGCGAACACCGCCGCCACCGCGCACAGCCCGATCAGGCCCAGCTCCTCGCCGACGATCGCCATGATGTAGTCGGTGTGCGCCTCGGGCAGGAAGAACAGCTTCTGCTTGCCGTCGCCCAGCCCGAGCCCGGTCGCGCCGCCCGAGCCGATCGAGATCAACGATTCGGTGATCTGATAGCCCACGTCGTAGCGGTACTGCCACGGATCGAGGTACGCGAGCATGCGCCGCAGCCGCCAGGGCGTGCCGACGATCGCCTGGTAGATCACCGGCGCAGCGACGAGGAACGCGATGAAGATGTAGCTGATCTTGGCGCCCGCGACGAACAGCAGCAGCAGCGTCGCCATGCCGAGGATCACCGCGGTGCCCAGATCGGGCTGCTTGAGCAACAGCGCCATCATCAGCCCGCACACGATCATGTGCGGCACGAACCCGACGGTGAACGAGCGCACCTTCTCGGCCTTCTTGGCCAGCGACTGCGCGAGATAGATCACCAGCGCCAGCTTGGCGAGCTCGGCCGGCTGGAACGACACGCCGCCGAAGTGGAACCAGCGCCGCGCGCCGTTGATGCGCGCGCCCACCACCAGCACCGCGACCAGCATCAGGATCGCGGAGATCAAGACCGGGTAGGCCCATTTGCGATAGACGCCGAAGTCAGTGACCGCGGCGATCCACATCGCCGACAAGCCGATGCCGGTCCACAAGAGATCGCGCCGGAAGAAGTAGGTCGCCGAGCCGAACTTCTGCGTCGCGTAGATCGCCGACGCCGAGTAGACCATCACCACGCCGAACGCGACCAGCGCCAGCACGGTGGCGAACAGGATCACGTCGTGCTGCGGCGTCGCGACCGGCGCGGGCACCGGCGTCGAGATCGGTTCCTTGAGCGCCACCACGCTGCGTTCGGTCGCCTCAGCGCTCATAGACTCTCCACCGCCGCTTGAAACACGCGGCCGCGATGCTCGTAGTTGTCGAACATGTCGTACGAAGAGCAGGCCGGCGAGAGCACCACCGCGCCGCCGGCGCCCACCATCGCGGTCGCCTGGACAATCGCGTCTTCCATCGATTTCGCGCGCACCGCCGGCGGGTTCTCGGCGATCGTGCGCGCGATCTTGTCCGCGGCCTCGCCGATCAGCACCACGCCGCGGCACGGATTGGCGCGCAACGCGGCGGCCAACGGCGCGTACGAGCCGCCCTTGTGCCGCCCGCCCGCGATCAACGCGAACGGCACGGGAAACCCGTCGAGCCCCGCCACCACCGAGTCCACATTGGTGGCCTTCGAGTCGTCGTAGTAGCGCACGCCGCGCTTCTCGCCGACCAGCTGCATGCGATGCGGCAGCGGTTGAAATTTCTTCAGGCCTGCGCGCGCCTGCGCGGGCGTCGCCAGGCCGCTCGCGCGCAACAGCAGCAGCGCCGCCAGCGCGTTGCCTTGATTGTGGCGTCCGATCAGGTTCATCTCGGCGGTCGGATAGCGCTCCTCGCCCTCGTCGAGCGCGAGCACCAGCTCGGCGCCGTCGACGAACCCGCCACGATCGACGCGCTGCCGGGTCGAATAATAATATTTGTTCCAGCGGTCCTTCGTCGCCTCGTAGAAGAACGGATCGTCGCGGTTGACCACCAGCGCTTCGTTCCCCATGCGCAGCGCGATGCGCAGCTTGGCCGCGCCATACGCGTTCAGATCTTCGTAGCGGTCGAGATGATCGGGCGTGAGGTTGAGCAGCGCCGCCGCCAGCGGCTTCAAGGTCTCGCAGGTCTCCAGCTGAAAGCTCGACAGCTCCACCACCACGATCCCCTTCACCGACGCCGCCGGCGTGCCGATGCAGCTGATGAGCGGCGTGCCCAGGTTGCCGCCGACGAAGGTCGGTCGCCCGGTGTGCATCGCGATCTCGCCGGCCAGCGCAGTGACCGTCGATTTTCCGTTGGTCCCGGTGATCGCCACGATCGGCGCCTGGATGAACCGCGAGGCCAGCTCGACCTCGCCGGTGATGTGGATCCCCCTGGCGCGCGCCGCCTTGACCTCGTCGAGCTCCGGCACGCCCGGCGAGAGCACGATCAGATCGGCGCTGGTGAAGGTCTCGAGCACGTGCCCGCCGAGCTCCCACGCCGCGCCGCGCAGCGCGTGATCGCGCATCGCCGAACCCAGCTCGTTCGGCCCGCGCTGGTCGCTGATGGTCACCTGCGCGCCGCGCGACGCGCAGAACCGCGCCACCGCCAGCCCGCTCTTGCCCGCGCCCACCACCAGCACCTTGTTCGGCCCGACGCCGGCGACGATGTCGTAGTCCACGGCTAGCGCACTTTCAGCGTGGCCAGCGCGACCAACGCGAGCATGAACGAGATGATCCAGAAGCGCACGATCACCTTCGGCTCCGCCCAGCCCTTGAGCTCGAAGTGGTGATGGATGGGCGCCATCTTGAACACGCGCTTGCCGGTGAGCTTGAACGACGCCACCTGCACCATCACGCTCAGCGTCTCCATCACGAACACGCCGCCGACGATCGCCAGCGTGAACTCGTTCTTGGTGACCACCGCGAGCGTGCCGAGCGCGCCGCCGAGCGCGAGCGATCCCACGTCGCCCATGAACACCGCCGCGGGATAGGTGTTGAACCACAGGAAGCCGATGCCCGCGCCGGCCATCGAGCCGCAGAAGATGGCCAGCTCGCCCGAGCCATGGATGTACGGGATCTTCAGGTACTCGGCGACGTTGAACCCCTTGATCACCGTGCCTGCGCCGTAGGCGAGGATGAGGAAGGTGCCCGCGCTGATGATCACCGGCCCGATTGCCAGCCCGTCGAGCCCGTCGGTCATGTTGACGCCGTTCGACGCGCCGACGATCACGATCACCGCGAGCGCCATATACGCCGGCATCCACAGCGACATCGGATGCTTGTAGAAGTCGACCAACGGGAGCGCGACGCGCAGCCGCATGTCCACGTCGTACATGTCCGAGTAGAACAGGTACATCACCGCCGCGGTCGCGATCACGATCTGCGCGGCGATCTTGAGCCGGCCGGGCAGTCCCTTCTTCGATCGCGTCAGCTTCAGGTAGTCGTCGAAGAAGCCGATCACCCCGTAGCCGATCGTCACGCCGAGCGTCATCCACACGAAGCGATTGGTCAGGTCGCACCACATCAGCGTCGGGATCGCCAGCGCGAACAAGATCAGCGAGCCGCCCATGGTCGGCGTGCCGGCCTTCTTCTTGTGGGTCTGCGGACCGTCCGAACGGATCTGCTCGCCGATCTGCTTGGCCTTGAGGCGATCGATGAACCACGGTCCTAGCAAAAAGCTGATCGCCAGCGCGGTGAGCGTCGCCAGGATGATGCGCGTCGACACGTAGCGCATCACGTTGAGCCAGTGCAGGCCGCCGTGCGCGTGGAGCGGATAGAGCAGGTGATAGAGCATCAGCCGCCCCGTGCGAGCTGGAAGAGCGCGTCGATCACGCGTTCGAGCTTCATGCCGCGCGAGGCTTTGACCAGGATCACGTCGCCCGCCTTCGAGGCCTTCCATGCGCGTTCGGCGGCCTCGCGTGGATCGTCGGTGTGCGCGACACGCGCGGCACCGGCCTCTGCGATCGCGCCCTCGGCGATCTGCTTGCCCAGCGCGCCGAACGCGATCACCAGATCGGCGTGCGCCGCCGCGTAACGCCCGAGCTCGCGGTGCAGCGACGGGGAATCGGCGCCCAGCTCGAGCATGTCGCCGAGCACCGCGATCTTCTGGTGGCCCGCGGGCGTGGTCGAGACCAGCGCGTCGAGCGCGGCGCGCATCGACAGCGGGCTGGCGTTATAGCAATCGTCGAGCACGGTGCGATCGCCGACCGCGACCAGCTGCGCGCGGTGCTTCGCCGGTTTGGCGGTCGCCAGCCCTTCGAGGATCGAGCCTTCGCCGACCTCGAGCGCCAGCGCGGCGGCGGCGGCGGCGGCGGCGTTCGACGCGTTGTGCGCGCCGACCATGGGAATGCGCGCCAGCGCGCCGGTGCGCGAGGTGTGTCCCTTTAGGTGCAGGCGCACGGTGATGCCCTTCTGATCCGCAGTCACGTCTTCGTAGCCGACGGTCGGCTGCAGCCTGGTGCGCGGCCCGAACGTGAAGCGCCGCTCCGCCGGAACGTTCGCCACGTACGCCTGCAGCCGCTCGTCATCGACGGGCAGCACCGCGAACCCGCCCTCGGCCAGGCCCTGCCAGATCTCGCCCTTGGCGCGGGCGATGTTTTCGATCGTGCCCAGCCCCTCGAGGTGCACCGGCGCGATCGACACCACCACGCCCACGTCCGGCCGCGCGAGCTGGGTCAGGTACGCGATCTCGCCCAGCGCGCTCATCCCCATCTCGATCACCGCGAAGCGATGGCTCGCCGTCAAGCGCAACAGCGTCAGCGGCACGCCCAGGTGGTTGTTCAGGTTGCCCTCGGTCTTGAGCACCGCGTCCGCGCCCGCCGACGCGACCAGGATCGACGCCATCATCTCCTTGGTGGTCGTCTTTCCATTCGATCCGGTGATCGCCACCACCTTGCACTCCGGCATCGCCTGGCGCTGCGCGTGCGCCAGCTTGCCGAGCGCGGCCACCGGGTCGTCGACCTCGATCACCGTCGCTGCGCCGCTGCCCTGCAAGCTCGCGCCGCGCCCGCGCGCGACCACCACGCCGTCGGCGCCGGCAGCCACCGCTTGCCCGGCGAAGTCGTGTCCGTCGAAGCGATCGCCCTTGACCGCGAAGAACAGCGCGCCCTTCGGCACATCCCGTCCGTCGATCACCGCCGCGGAGAAACGCAGCGCTCCCGCGTTCATCACCGCGCCGCCGGTGGCCGAGACCACCCGCTCGAGGGGAATGTCGATACCCGACTGCATGGCCTAACTTTGGGCTTTTCCGGCGTTGTTGGCCAATTTCTGCAGCGCCGCCGCCGCCTCTTCGCGATCGTCGAAGTGGTGCTTGGTCTTGCCGACGATCTGGTAGTCCTCGTGTCCCTTGCCGGCGATCAGCACCACGTCGCCGGGCCGCGACGCCGAGATCGCCGCCTCGATCGCCATTCGTCGATCGACCAGCGCCATGTGCCCGCGCTTGGCTGAGGCGAGCTGCGCCACGGGAATCGCCGCGCTCGGCTCCTGGTTCACGCCGGCCAGGATCATCTGCAAGATCGATCCGGGATCTTCGGTGCGCGGATTGTCGCTGGTGACGATCGCCACGTCGGCGTCCCGGGCCACCGCGCGCCCCATCTTGGGCCGCTTGGTGCGATCGCGATCGCCGCCGCAGCCGAACACCACGATCAGGCGCCCGCGGGTGAGCGGCCGCAGCGCTTGCATCACCCGCTCGAGCGCGTCGGGCGTGTGCGCATAGTCGACGAACACGTCCGAGGCGCCCACGCGCTCGAGCCGCCCCGGCACGCCGCGCACGCCGTCGAGCCCGCGCGCGATCGTCTCTGGCGCCAGGCCGAGGCCGACGCCGATCCCGACCGCCACCGCCAGGTTCTCCAGGTTGAACAAGCCGATCAGCGGCGACGTCAGCTTCACGGTCCCCGCCGGCGTCGCAAACTGCGCGCGGATGCCGGTCACGTCCTGATCGAAGCGCTCGAGCCGCACGTCTCCAGCCGCGCCCAGCATCGCCGACACGCGGATCACCCGCCCGCGCGCAGCCGCCGCCATGTGCGCGCCGAACGGATGGTCCATCAGCACCACCGACACGCCGTCGGGTCGCACGTGCTCGGCGAACAGCTTCGCCTTGGCGTCGCGATAGCGCTCCATCGTCTGGTGGAAATCGAGGTGGTCTTGCGTGAGGTTGGTGAACGCCGCCACGGAGAAGCACACGCCTTCGAGCCGGTCGAGCGCGAGCGCGTGCGACGAGCACTCCATCGCCACGTGCGTGCAGCCCGCGCGCCGCATCTCGTCGAGCGTGGCGTGCAGCTCGAGCGGCGTCGGCGTGGTGAACGGCGCCGGCCGCGAGATGTCCTGGTAGCGATAGGTCACCGTTCCCAGCACGCCCGGCTCGCCGCCCGCTGCGCGCGCCAGCGCCTCGACCAGGAACGTGGTGGTGGTCTTGCCGTTGGTGCCGGTGACGCCGACCATGGTCAGCGCATCGGCCGGTCGCCCGAACCGGTTGGCCGCGATCACGCCGAGCGCCTTCGCCGTCGACGGCACCTGCACGCGCACGCCGCCGAACATCTCACGTGAGACGCCCGCCTCGACCACCACCGCGCGCGCGCGCCGCTCGGCCGCCGCCCGCAGATACGCGTGCCCGTCGACCGTCTGCCCGCGCACCGCCACGAACAGATCGCCCGCGCCGACTGCGCGCGAGTCATCGCGCACCTCGGCGATCTCGACCTCGGCGTCACCGCCGTCGATCGCGATCACCGGAACCCCCGCGAGCAGCTCGGCCAGCTTCATGGAACGGTCTCGTTGCAACTCCGCGGCCCGATCGGCCGCCGAGTCTTTTCAACCAGTTGGACAATCGATTCGCGCCGGTGTGTCACAACCCACACGATGAGCGAGCGCTTATGCCCATGCGGCGTCATCCGGGCGGTGTAAAGACCACTCTGCAGGCCGCCCCGCGCCGGGACTCGCCCGGACCCGGCGACTGCGCGGTCGCGGTTCCCGAGCCCATCACCTCGACGCGCAGCCCCGCGCGACGGGCCGCGTCGAGCGCCTCGCCGACGCTCATGCCGGTGAAGTCGCGCACCTCGCTCGCCGCCAGCTCACGCGGATCGTCTGCGGCAGCGACGAAGCTGTCGTCCTCGCCGTCTTCCTCGTCGTTGACGCTGACGGTCGCGCTGCTGTGCACGCCGGCGTTCGCGTTGCCGTTGACGGCGGGGGTCGGCTTGGTGGGCTTCGCGTCCGCCAGCATGGCCGCGTTCGGCGGCACGCCCAGCCAGCGCAGCGCATCGATCATCACGTCCTGAAACACCGGCCCCGCCACCATCGATCCGTAGTGCGTCCCCTGCGGCTCGTCGATCATCACGAAGATCACCAGCCGCGGATCGTCCGCCGGCGCGAACCCGACGAACGACGACGCCCACTTCTCTGTCGAGTAGTGGCGCGTCACCGGATCGACCTTTTGCGCGGTGCCGGTCTTGCCCGCGAAGGTGTACCCCGGCAGGCTGAGCTTCTCCGCCGTGCCGCCCTTTTGGGTCACCGCCACCAGCATGCCGCGCACCGTCTGCGCCAGCTCCGGATCGATCACGCGCCGCGCGTCCGCGGGCGGATTGGCCTCCAGCACCACCTGCCCCGCGCTATCGACCACCCGCCGCATCACGTGCGGCCGGTTCCAGATGCCGCCGTTGGCGATCGCCGCGTAGCCCGCCGCCACCTGCAGCGGGGTGGCGGTGAGGCCCTGTCCGAACGACATGGTGGCGGTCTCGACGACTCCCATCCGCTGCACCGAGCGCACCTGTCCCGCGCGCTCACCCGGCAGATCCACGCCGGTCGGCTTGCCAAACCCGAACCGCAACAGCATGTCGTGCAGGCGCTCGCGCCCCTCGCGCGCGGCGATCTTGGCGGTGCAGATGTTGGACGACTTGGCCAGCACCTCGACGGTGGTCGCGTCGCCGATTTTTTCCGCATCGTGGATGTACGCCGGCCCCACCTGGTAGCGCCCGTTCTCGCAGAACCAGTTGTCGGCCGGCTTGACCACGCCGGCCTCGAGCGCGCCGGTGATGGTGAAGGTCTTCATCGTCGAGCCCGGCTCGAACGGGTCGGTCACCGACCGGTTGCGCACACCGCGCTCCTCGCAACCCGCCTTGCCCTTCGCGCAGGGGCCCAGTGCGCCGTCCGGCTCGTTCGGGTTCAGCGACGGCACCGACGCCATCGCCAGCACCTCGCCGTTACGCGGATCGAGCGCCACCGCCACGCCCGCCTTGGCGTGGTGCGCGCTCACGCCGTTCTCCAGCGCGCGCTCCAGCCGAAACTGCACGTAGCGATCGATGGTGGTCTCCAGATCGTGCCCCGCCACGTCGCTGACATCGCCGAGCCCGCCGACCATCACCGAGCGTCCGAGCGCATCGCGCAGCCCGGCCACCTGCGCGCGCGCACCGCGCAGCCAGCGATCGTACTCGAGCTCGATGCCTTCCTGCCCGCGCGCATCCAGCCCGGCCCATCCGAGCAGCGGCCCTGCCAGCCCACGGTTCGGGTAGTAGCGGCGCGGCTCCTTGTCGAGGTACACGTTGGGCAGCCCGAGCTCGCGCACCGCCCGCGCCTCCTCGGACGTGATGCGGCGCTTGACCCAGGTGAAAAAGCGCCGCGCGCGCAGCTTCTTCTCCAGCTCGCGCCGATCCATGCGCAGCGGCTCGGCCAGCGCACGCGCCACTTCTTCCACCTTGCCGGCGGCCAGCAGCGCGCGCGAGTTGGCGTGCACCGAATCCACCTCGGCCGACGCCGCCAGCTCCGCCCCGTTGCGGTCGAGGATGCGCCCGCGCTTGGGCGGCAGCTCGACGTTCTCCAGGTATTGATCCTCGGCCATGTTCTTGAGCCGCTCGGACTCGCGCACCTGCAGCACGAACGCGCGATAGCCCAGCATCCCGAACAGCGACGCCATCACCCCGGCCGCCAGGTACAGCCGCACCTTCACCCAGCGCCCCGGCGTATACGGCTTCTCTTTGGTCATCGCGATCCACCCTGCGCTGGGCGAGGGGGCCCATTGAGCACCAGCACGCGAATCCCGCGCGGATCCGGCGGCGCCATCTTGAGCTGCTCGCGCGCGGCCCGCTCGATCACCGATAGATCCATGCGCGTGCGCACCTCGAGGCTGAGCCGTTGGTTCAGCTCCGACAGATCGTGGCGCGCCTTGGTCTCACGTGAGATGTCGTAGCCGATCGCGATCACCTGCAAATGCACCCACACGTGCAGCAGCGACGCGAGCGCCACCACGCCGACCACCAGCGCCACCACCCAGCTCACCGACCGCTCGCTCCCCATCAGATTCATGATCGCTCCGCCGCGCGCAGCCGCGCCGAGCGCGAGCGCGGGTTGGCCGCCAGCTCCGCCTCGGACGCCCACACCGGCTTGCGCGTCAGCAGCTTCAGATCCGCGGTCGGCTTGAGGCCCATCTTCTCCGCCACGTCGTGCGGCAGCCCCGGATCGCGCGACAGATCGCGAAAGCGGTTCTTCACCAGCCCGTCCTCGAGCCCATGGAACGCGATCACCACCACGCGCCCGCCCGGCTTGAGCAGCTCGTGGAAGTCGGCCAGGAACCGCTCGAGCTCGCCCAGCTCGTCGTTGACCACGATGCGCAGCGCCTGAAACGTGCGCGTCGCCGGATCCTTGGAGCGCTCGCGCGTCGGCACCGCATGCGCCACCAGCGCCGCCAGCTCGGTGGTGGTCTGCAGCCCGCCGGCCTCGATCTCTTCCTTGATGCGCCGCGCGATCCGCCCGGCGAACCGCTCTTCCCCGTAGGTCCGCAAGAGATCCGCCAGCTCGTCGACCGACACGCGCTCGAGCAGCGCCCGCGCGCTCTCGCCGCTCGACGGATCCATGCGCATGTCGAGCGGCCCCTCGCGCATGAACGAAAAGCCCCGTTCGGCCCGATCGAGCTGCGGCGACGAGACGCCCACGTCGAGCATGAACCCATCGATCGGCACCACGCCCAAGCCCCCGAGGATCTTCCGCGCATCCCCAAACCGCCCATGCACCAGCGTCACCCGGTCACCGAACCGTTCGAGCCGCGTCCGCGCCGCCGCCAACGCCGTCAGATCGCGATCGATCCCCACCAACCGTCCATCCGGCGCCGACGCCTCGAGGATCCGCTGCGCGTGCCCGCCACCGCCGAGCGTCGCATCGCAATAGACCGCCCCCGCGCGCGGCGCGAGATACTGCATGGCTTCGTCCGCCAACACGGTGGCATGGACGAACGCGTCGCCTCCGGAAACCGTCACCGTCTCTTGGTTAAGCCACCCGCCCGACACCAGGTCAAATTTTTGCTCCGGAAAAGCAACGGGCCCCTTTTTGGGGGGCCCGTCACCGTGCTGCTATTCAGCCGTTCTTAGTAGATGAACGGCGCGTCGGTCTTGTAGTTCGCGTAGCCGTAGGCGTTGTGCAGCGAGCGCATGACGTCGAGGTTCTCCTTGAACTGCGTGGCCGCGAGGGTCTTGGCCGTGCAGTTGTTCGGAGCCGCAGCGGCACACTCGGCCACCGCCGCCGCCAGCACTGATGCATAGGTCTGCAGCATGCGGACGCCGGTGTCCTGACGATACGCCGGCCCGCCGGCCGTGTCGGTCACAGTCGGGTACGTCTTCGCGGCGTACGACTTGCCGCTCGACGCGTCGGTGATGCAGAAGTAGCCGTTGGCCGTCGTGCCCGGCGCCACGGAGCAGGTGATCTGCGAATCCGGAACCGGCGCCTCACCGTTGCCCACCACGAAGATCCGGGTGGTATCGATGAAGTCGTGGTCGAAGGTCGTCGGGAACGACGACAGGCCGTACACACCCGCGTAGAGCTGCAGGGTGAATCCGCCGGCCGGATCGAGCAGCGTCCCGGTGACCGCGCCTGCCGGATTGTTGATGCTCCAGGTCGGCAAGGTCACCTTCAGGGCCGCCGGATTGGTGTTGTCGACGCGAGCCGCGAGCGAGTTGTAGTCACCCGCCAACAGCGCGCCCAGCTTCTCCTGAATCTGCTTCTTGTACGGCAGGATGTAGCCAATCGCATACTTGCGGACGTCGGTCGAGGTGTCTCGGCCGGTGAAGTACGCCTGCGACTGCGACAGGACGTCGAGGGCGACCGTCTTGTCGATGAAGTAGCCGATGCGGGTCTGGCACTCGTCGGCCCAGTAGTAGCCGCAATTGTCGAAGTCCCAGGTGGTGTCGATGTACTTGCCGTCGATGAGACCGATGGTGGTCTCGCCCGCGCCCGGAGCGCTGGTCAGGTCGCTCGACTTCTTGAGGTACGCGATCGGGTAGTCGGTCGAGGCGTTCGCCGCGACCATCGTGAAGTTACCCGCTTCCGGCTTGGCAATGACGCGGCCGAACAGGTCGAACCCGTCCGACACGCCGACCGAGAAGCTGCCCCAGCCGTCCTCGTCCGCGAAGAACTGGTTGTTGCCGGTCTCGCCCATGAAGTCCTCGAAGTCGGCGCGAAGCAGCGCGTACCAGGTCAGCTGGTTGCGGATGAGGTCGAGGTAGCGCGAAGCCACGCGGTCCTTGTAGCCGAGCGAAGTGTGGAACGTGTAGCGATCGCGCTTGAAGTTGTTGAGCAGGTAGAAGTTCTCGTAACGCGAGATGATGTCATGCACCTGCTCGTAGGCATCCGCACCCGAGTCGAAGCGCGCGCAGGTCAGGTTGCCGACGAACTCGTCCGAGCAGAAGAAGTACGGGACGAGCGGGTTGTTGTCCGGATCGGACTGGAAGTAGCACTTCCCACTCGAGTCGCACACGTCGGTGCCGCTGATCGACGCGTACGGAACGTCCTTGCGCATCCCGATGCTGGCCGCGCCGCTGTTGAACAGGTTCGGGTAGCTGGTGTAGTTGATCGAGCCCGAGCCGAACAGGGAGATCGGCGACGGGAAGCCGAACGCGTTCTGGAAGGCGTGCAGCGAAGCCCAATTCTGCTTCGACAGGGTGTCGGTCTTGGAGTCGGTGAACACCTCCACGTAGCCGTCGCCTGCGTAGCTGAACTTCATCGCGGCCTTGTCGTACATGCCGAGGCCCATGAGGTCGGAGTTGAACTCCGCGCCGTAGTCCATGATCGACGAGTACTGGAACTCGCGGATCCCGCCCTGGAACTCGTCCATCGACACCGCGCCACCCGGGCAGTCGATGTAGCGGGGACGAAGGGTGCCCTTGCGGAGCGGCGTGGCGCAGTCCGCGCCGTTGAACTTGGCGCCGACCGGCGTGCCGGTCGTCGGGTCGTAGCCAATGTACCGCTGCGCCGCCGTGTTGGTCGCCGCGGCGCTACGAAGCGCCCAGTACTGCGGGAAGTAGTTCATCGAGTCCCACGAAGCGCGGAAGTTGTGGCGGAGACCCATGTTGTGTCCGACTTCGTGCAGCGTGACCGCCAGGAAGATGTCCTTGCGGAGCTTCTGACGAATCGCTTCCGGGTCCATGTTCGGGATGCTCTTGTCGTTGGCGAGCGCAAATGCACGCTGCGCCAGGCCTTCGTCGGCGAAGTCCGCGAAGTCGTAGCCAAACGCGCGCATCTTGTCGAGCCGATCGTTGATCGCCTGGCGCACGGCCTGCGAGCGAATCGGCGAAACGCGCATCTTCTCGTCGGCGGACAGGCTGGTCCAGTCGGCGGAAGCTGCGCCGCCCGAGAGCTGCATGACGTCGCTGTTGACCATCATGCCCTCGAGCTGCGTGCCACGCAGGCGGTCGCGGTGAAGCTGCTGCAGGTCGGTGTTGTTGTTGCCGAAGATGCCGCCCTTGTACATCGCGTCTTCGCGGTTGCGCAGCGAGGTGAGCAGCGCGCCCAGGCTCGAGCCGTCGATCGGCGCTTCCGGCGCCTGACCCTTGGCCCAGCTGAAGTCCATCGCCGCGACCTTCTTGCTGACGTCCGCCGCTCCGTAGAGCGGGAAGTCGTTGACGCCTGCCTTGTTCTGCGAAACCCAGTCCTGCACGTTCTGACCGGCGATGTAGGCGTCCGGCGCGATCTTGCCGGCGATCAGCAACACGAGGTCGCGCGAGCGGGCGGCGTAAGTGTCGAGCGCCGCACCATAGATGTAGGCCTGGCCGGAGATGGTCTCGCCGGTCTCGACGTCGAACAGCGGCGGGCCGTAACCGAGCGGGCCCGCGTTCTGCTCCTGGTTGACCCAGAAGATGGTCGAGCGGCGCGGATCGGCCTGGCGAGCCTTGTAGATCGGGTCGCCGTTGGCGTCCTTGACCACGTTGCCGAGCGCGTCGAGCTGCGCCTTGAGCGTGCTCTTGCACGCCGCGTCGTCGGCCGTACCCATCGAGTCGTCATGAAGCTTGACCGGATTGTGGCACCACACGAACGCGTCGGCGCCCGGGTCCTTGCCCATGACCAGCTGGAGCGAAGCCTTCACGGCCACGTTCCACTGACGGATGATCTCCTTGCCGCTGTCGAAGAGCTCGGTCGGGAACGGCTCGAGCGACGACTCCGCGTAGTACGGGGTCGTACGCACTTCGCGCTGATCGTACGGGATCGGCGTCTTGCCGTCGTCCTGGTAGGACTTCTTCCACATGTTGAAGCGCGCCGCGTGGCGCTTGAAGCCCGAGTTGGTCACGCCGTACTGACGGTTGTAGGTCAGACGGTTCAGACCCACGTCCCAGATGCCGAACAGCTCCATCTGCTTGCCGTCCCAGTTGCGCGGCTGGAAGTCGTGCTTGGGCGAGATCTTGGCGAACGAGTGCTTGACCTTGACGACCTGCGACGAGCAATCGTCGGTCTGGTACGACAGGAAGCAAGCCGGGTAGGTCACGGTGGAGGTGACGCCGCCCTCGTCGAAGCTGAGGGTCTTCTCGGTGGGGGTGATCACCCACTTGTTGGTGACGTCCATGTAGTTCGCTTCACCGGCCGTGAACTCGTCGGCGTCGGTGTCGTCGGCGCGCTCCATGTGGAACGCGTCCGGCTTGGTCGGATCAGACTCCCAGTACGACGCCGACTCGACCTTGGCGCCGTCCTCGAAGAAGAAGTTGATGCCGAGGCCGACCACGTCGGCGTCGTTCAACAGGTTGTTCGACCAGTCGACGCGGATGAACTCGCGCTCGTTCCAGGCGCGCTCCGTCGACTCGATGATCCGGTTGGTCTCCTCACCGGTCGTCGCGTTGTAGTCGCGGATGATGTCGAACTGCGACTTGATCGGCCACGCGGCCACCGGCTGGCCTTCATACGTGGAGGGATCCTGCGTATAGGCGTCTTCCGAGCCTTGAATCTGCTCGTAGGAACGGCGGGCGAAGAGCACTTCCTCCTGGATGTCGAACTTGACCTTCATGAGCTCGGACGAGTTCCCGATGAACATGAAGCTCGACGTCGCAGGCGCGTCGGTGACCGTCTGGATGTAATGCCAGGTGCCATCCATGTCGGACTTCTTGATGACGTTCGGCTGTACGAACGAGCGCGGTGCCCGCTCCGTGCATCCGGCCGTGACCAGGGTGATGGCCAACGCCGCGTAGCTGATCTTGATGAACCTAGACATCGTGCTCATGCCTCCGTTGAAAATTTGAGAGCGCAATTCAAATCCGCCTAATTCTTCCGAAACTTGTTCACGAGCTTGTCGATCGTCACGGTCGCGCTGAGGTTGACGGTCGAAAACGCGTTGTAATCCGTAGAGATGATGCCCTGCCGATAGGTCGAGTCCGGCTTGTAGGTGGGCGAGAAGGTGATCAGCGCCAGCGAGACGCCGAGCCAGTCGAGCGGCTGGTAGCCGAGCGTCGCCCAGAACACCTGGTTCGGACCCTTGGTGTCGCGGTTGAGCGACGATCCGGAGTTCGCCGCGACCGCGTTGCCCGACTGGCAGAGGTCATAGGACTGGCCGTTGACCGCGTAGTTGCAGCCGGGATCGTAGGTGTACGCGTTGAGCAGCAGGTAGAGAATGTCGAACGACCACTTGTCGTTGAACACGATGCCGCCCGAGAAGCTCTGGGTGACCTGGTAGTTGACGTTGTAGCCGCCGACCGAGCCGACTCGGCTCGGATCATTATAGAAGTTCGAAATGGAGGTGCCGACCGTGCCGTCGAACGAGTTGCCGCCCGTGGTGCCCGCCAGGCCGCCCGTCTGCGGATCGATCTGGCCGATCGGCTGGCTGTGGAAGTTCTTCGTAAATCCAAGCCCGTAGCCGACGTGGATGCGGTCCTTCCAGAAGTTGCGCGAGAGCGAGACCGAAGGGGTCATCGCGATCTGCAAGGTCTGGTAGCGGCTCTCCTGCGAGGTGGGCAGGACGAAGCGGAGCGACGGGCTGATGCTCACGGCAAGCTTCGGAATGGTGTACACCTTCGGCAGCTTGAAGGTGAGCCAGACGTCCGAGTAGTCGGCGCGGCGATCGTTGCCGGCGGGGTTGCAGTAGCCCACCGTGGTGGGGTCGACCAGGCCGCCGTTGGAGCTCGGAGTGATGTTCGAGCAGGTGCCGTGCGGGCCGGTGTTGGAGACTCCATTAAAGGAGGAGTCGTCGGTGCCCGAGAGCTCCTGGGTGACCGAGAACCGGGCCGCGATGGCGAAGGTCTTCGCCCAGGTCTTCTTGAAGAAGCGCGCGCCCACGTTCCAGGTCGGCTCGAAGTAGAAGATCAAGTCGTTGCGGTAGTTTTGGCCAACCGAGTTCAGGCCGGTGCCGTCGTTGATCGTGAAGTCGAACGAGAGGCCGTAGAACGGGACCTTGTCGTCTTTCTTCTGCCCTTCGATGGATGCTGCGGTACCAGGGCTGGGAGTCAGCTGGCCGTAGGCCGCCGAGGTCATGCCGAGAACACTGGAAGCGAGAGCGAACCCGATGAGGTACCTTTTCACGTCTTGCTCCTTCTGCGGCCCGGGGTACAGGCGGCCAGGCCGCTCTTCAAGAAGCGATCCACCGCCAATCGCCTGCTTGATCCCCAAGAAGGGCGCAATAAAACATAGCGATTACGCGTTGTCTACCGGGATGTTGGCGACGGGCGAGACCGTTAGCCGATTAACAGTGTGCCAGATACGCACATCTCGCGTGAAAAGTGCAATCACTGTGCGGAGATTACACGGTGCGCCATAAAAAACACACCGTGCTTGCAAATACTACAGAAAGTGACAAGTAACTGAAATTGAAGACGTTACGATCGTGGCGGGTGGATCGTTCCCAGATGGGACGGTGTCTTGATAATGGTCACCCTTCCGCCTACGTCTGACTACTTGTACTCGATCTATTGACTCGGAGTGCGGACTCACGTTAGCATTGTCATCTGCAAGACGATTTGCCCAGTTAATACTAAGGAGTGAGGGGATGGAGACTAAGTTTTTCTCGCTCGACAGCAAGGTAGAAGCGCTGCGCGAGCTTCGGATGCGAGCCAATCCGCAGATCGTAGTCGAGTTCGACGACAAGCTCGATCAGTCGTGGATCTATCACGACAACGCGCTCGAAGGCGTCGTGCTCTCGTACCACGAGCTCAAGGCGGCCATCGACAAGAAGATCATCTCGGACGTCACGCTGATTCCGATGTACGAGGAGATCAAGCATCACAAGGCCTCCATCGAGATGGTGCGTCAGATGGCACGCGCGTGGGCCGCCGAGAAGCACGACCAGCCCCGCAAGGCGGCCAAGAAAAAGAACCAGATCACGATCGAGACGCTGAAGCTGCTGCACAGCGCGCTCACGCCGGATGAGAAGGCGAAGGGGAATCCGTACCGCAAGGACAACCCGCTCCACCGCCTGTACTTTCACGAGATTGCGCAGCCCGACAAGATCGCGATCAAGATGCGCAAGCTGGTCGAGTGGCTGGACGAAGAAGAGACCCAGCACATCCACCCGGTCGAGCGTGCGGCGCGCGCCCACTATCGGTTGATGGCCATCTTCCCGTGGCCGAAGAACTCGGGAAAGGTCGCGCGGCTGCTGATGAACCTGATGCTGATTCGCGACGGGTTCCCGCCCATCGTCATCCACAGCATCGAGCGCCAGCGTTACTACGACGTGCTGCGCGCCGAGACCGCGGGCCTGGTGCCGCTGGTCCTCGAGTCGCTGGAGAACGGCGTCGAGACCTCGACCCGCTTCTTCCAGGAGCTCGAAGAGGCCAAGTCGCAGCACAAGCGCTCCGCGTAGCACTTGTAGTAGAGTGCTGCCGGCCATGCGCCGGGGACGATTCGAATCCAAGCTGGCTCCTGATGCTGCCGACCTGAACGCTTCCGTGGCGTTCGACCGGCGGCTCCTTCCCTACGACATCGAGGGCTCAAAAGCGCACGCGCGCATGCTCGCGGCGCAGGGCATCCTGCCGGTGGCGGACGCCGATCAGATCTGCGCCGGGCTCGACCAGGTGCAGGCGGAGTGGGCGCGCGGTGAGCTCGTGCTCGACCCGCAGCTCGAAGACGTGCACATGAACGTCGAGCAGCGGCTCACCGAGATCATCGGCGACGCGGGCGCACGGCTGCACACCGCGCGCAGCCGCAACGATCAGGTGGCCACCGACCTCAAGCTGTACGCGCTCGATCAGGCGGGCAAGCTCGGTGACGCGCTGCGCATGCTCGAGCGCGCGCTGGTCGAGCAGGCTCGCGCGCACGTGGACACGCTGTGCCCGGGGTACACCCACCTGCAGCGCGCGCAGCCGGTGCGGCTCGCGCATCACCTGCTCGCGTACGTGGAGATGTTCGCGCGCGACGGCGAGCGCCTCTCAGACGCAGCGCGGCGCGCGGGCTTGTCGCCGCTCGGATCGGGCGCGCTGGCGGCGACCACCTTCCCGATCGATCGCGAGATGTCGGCCAAGGCGCTCGGCTTTCACGGCGTGACCCGCAACAGCCTGGACGCGGTCGGCGATCGCGACTTCGCCGTGGAGATCGTCTCGGCGTGCGCGCTCTTGATGGCGCACCTGTCGCGACTCGGCGAAGAGCTGGTGCTGTGGGCGACGCAGGAGTTCGGCTTCGTGCATCTGCCGGAGGCGTACTGCTCGGGGTCTTCGATCATGCCGCAGAAGGTCAACCCGGACGTGCCGGAGCTGGTGCGTGCCAAGGCCGGGCGGGTGTTCGGCGACCTGGTCGCGCTGCTGACGGTCTTGAAGGGTCTGCCGCTCGCCTATAATAAGGATCTGCAGGAGACCCAGGAGCCGCTCTACGACGCGGTCGAGACCGCGCTGGCCTGCACGCGCACCATGACCGGGCTGCTCGCCGGCGCGCGCTTCGACGTGCCGCGCATGCGGCGCGCGCTCGACGAGGGTCATCTGTTGGCCACCGAAGTGGCGGACTACCTGGCGGCGCGTGGGCTGCCGTTTCGCCAGGCGCACGCGGCGGCGGGCGCGATCGTGCGGCGGGCGACCGAGCGCGGGGTCGATCTGGCCGGGCTGTCGGTGGCGGAGATGCGCGACGCGGCCGGCGGGCTGGCGCTGCTCGGCGACGACATCGTCCAGGTGCTCGACGCCGGGCGCGCGGTTGATCGCCGCGACGTGATCGGCGGCCCGGCGCGAGGCCGCGTGGTAGAAGCGATCGCGCAGGCCGAGTTTCGGCTGAATCGATAGGCGATAGGAGAACGGTCGAGATGCACCATTTCGAGTACCAGGGATCGGAGCTGTGGTGCGAGCAGGTGCCGCTTGCACGCATCGCCGAGCAGGTAGGCACGCCCTGCTACATCTACAGCTACGCCACGCTCGAGCGGCACTTTCGCGTGTTCGACAGCGCGCTCAACACCGGCGGGACCAAGCGCCACATCGTCTGCTATTCGGTGAAGGCGAACTCGAACCTGGCCGTGCTCAAGGCGCTGGTGTCCTGGGGCGCGGGCGTGGACACCGTCTCACGCGGCGAGATCTTCCGCGCGCTCAAGGTGGGTGCGGACCCCAAGAAGATCGTGTTCTCGGGCGTCGGCAAGCGCGACGACGAGATCGAGTACGCGATCGACAAGGGGATCCTCGCCTTCAACGTGGAGAGCCACGCCGAGCTCGAGGCGATCGAGCGGGTGGCGGCGCGCATGAACAAGAAGGCGCCGGTGTCGCTGCGCATCAACCCGGACGTCGACGCGGAGACGCATCCGTACATCTCGACCGGCCTGAAGAAGAACAAGTTCGGCATCCCTGTGGCGTGGGCGCGCGACGAGTTCCTGGCGGCGCTCAAGCTGCCACACCTCGAGGTGATCGGGCTCGATTGCCACATCGGCTCGCAGCTCACCAAGACCGCGCCGTTCCGCGACGCGATCCTGCGGCTCGGCGAGCTGACCCGCTCGCTGGTCAAGGACGGCGTCAAGCTGCGCTACCTCGACATCGGCGGCGGGCTCGGCATCCCGTACAACCAGGAAGATCCGCCCTCGCCGGCCGAGTACGGGCTGGCGATCCAGGACGCGATGAAGGCGTTCGCGGGGCTCGACCTGACGCTCATCTGCGAGCCCGGGCGCGTGATCGTCGGCAACGCCGGCGTGCTGTTGACCAAGACGCTCTATCTCAAGCAGTCCGAGATCAAGAACTTCGTGATCGTCGACGCGGCGATGAACGATCTGATCCGGCCGGCGTTCTACGACTCGTACCACGCGATCTGGCCGGTCGAGAAGCGCGGCGGCGCGGCCTACGTGGCCGACGTGGTGGGGCCTATCTGCGAGACCGGCGACTTCCTGGCGCGCGATCGCTCGCTCGCGCAGAAGCCTGTACAGGGCGATCTGCTGGCGCTCATGTCGGCGGGCGCGTACGGGTTCACCATGTCCTCGAACTACAACACCCGCCCGCGCGTGGCCGAGGTGATGGTCAAGGGCGCCGAGTTCGCCGTCGTGCGCAAGCGCGAGGAGCTCGAGGACCTGATCCGCGGCGAGACGATCCCGTCGTTTCTCGGCTGACTACCACTTTCCCTTGGCGAGGGTGAGGACGAAGCGGGGGGCGGTGCCTTCGGGGGTGACCGCTTGCTCGATCTTGATGTCGGGGACGGCGAGGGCCCAGCGATCGTGCTCGTGGGTGAGGAGCGCCTCGACGGGCGGCAGGTCGCCCTTGTAGTTGCGCGAGAGGACCGAGGCGGCGAGCATGCCCAGCACCATGCCGCCGAGCGCGTAGCGGGAGCCGGCCTGCACGCCGTTGTTGGCAGAGGAGTTGGTGCCGACCGCGAAGCCGAGCGCGAAGCCGAGCCCGCTGCCGGCCAGCCCGCCGACGTCGACGAGCAGCACGTGGCCGCGCGTGCGATCGACCTTCCACGCGATCAGCGAGCTGGTGATCAGGCCGAGTGACGTGCCGCCGAGCAGGAACCAGCCGAGCTGGCTCGAGCTGGGATTGTCGAAGATCGCCTCGGCCATCAGCGCGCCGGTGACGGTGCCCCAAAAGCCGCCGGAGTTGAAGATGCCGGCGGTGCCGGGCGCGACGTCCTTCCAGCGCACGATCAGCGCGCTGGTCGTGATGCCCAACGCGCCGCCGAGAAGGCTCATGCCGTAGGTGTACTGATTGGGCACGCCCAGGCCGAGCGCGAGCGACGCGCCGATCGAGGTGCCCCACGCCCCGCCGCCGATGATCATCGAGGAGTGGCCGACCTTGATGCCGCCGTCGCGGGTGGAGAGGAACGAGCCGAGGAAGCCCGCGCCGATGCCGGCCGCCGACGAGGCCAACAGCACGCCCAGGCCGCTCGAGGTCGAGATGAAGTTGGAGTTGGTCGAGAGCGCCGCCACCAGGAGCGGCCCGGCGACGCCGCCGTAGATCATCGAGGAGAGCACCAGCTCGGTGCGCCCGGAGCGCACGGGGCGGGTGAGCTTGATCTCGAGCTTGAGCGGCGCGCCCGGCTTGACCTCGATCTCCTGCCGGTACCACGGGTAGTCGGGGTGCTCGATCAAGAGGCGGTGCTTGCCCACCTCGACCAGGTCGGCGTAAGGCGTCTCACCCACCAGCTTGTCGTCGATGAACACGCGCGCGCCGCGCGGGCGGCTGAAGATCGCCACCGGCGAGGTCGATCGCTTGAGCCGGTATTGATAGAAGTATGGCTGGCCGAGCTCGGCGTGCACGGCGTGACGCTCCGATTCCCAGCCCGGCTGCTCGAGGACGATCTCGTAGTCGCCCGCCGGCACCTTGAACAGGCCGGGCGTGTCGATCTCGATGCGCTTGCCGCCGCCTTCGACACGCGCGTGGACGTGCTCGGGGATGGTGGTGACCGAGATGCGCGCCGGCAAGCCGCGCAACACGCGCAGGCGGTTCTGCACGATTACGCGGAACTCGGCGTCGGGCGGCGCCTCGGCCAGGTAGCGCTCGAACCACTCCACCGAGCGGCCGTATTCGAGCAGCCGCTCGTGCGCCTGCGCGATGTTGTAGAGCACGTTGGGGTGCGGCTTGAGCCGGTACGCGGTCTCGTACTCGCCGATCGCCTCGTCGTAGCGGCCCTGCTCGTAGAACTGCTGGCCCGACTCGTAGTGCGCGCGCGCCTCGCCCGCCAGATCGTCCGCGTGCGCGACCGCCCCCGCCATTGCAACCCACCCTGCGCTGAGCGTAGGGGCCCAGGCGAGGACCTGCGCCACAACGACGTACCCCCTCATCGCTGGATTAAACCACCGGTCAATACGGATTCGGAAGGGTTTCCCCACCGGGCGGCTTTCCCGGCTGCGCGGCGGGCGGGCTCGCGGTGGGGGTGGCCTTCGGTCGCGTCTTCGGCTTGGCCCGGGCGGTCAGCTTGACCCGCACCGCGTCGTCGGTGAGCGGTACCACCTCGGCCGCGCCGGGCTCGTAGCCGTCGAGCAGGAAGGTGAGGTGCACGCCCACGCTCGAACGGGGCAGGAGCAGGTCGCGCGGCGCGATCCCGAACACGCGATCGCCCTGGCGCACCTCGGCGCCCGGCGGATCGGTCTCGACGTGCAGCACCACCGTGCTCGGCGCGGCCATCGGCGCGACGGCAGGCCGCGGCTGCTCGAGCGGCGCGGGCGTCGAGCGTGCGGCCCGGCCGGCCCACAACAGCGCGGCGCCGCCGATCAGCACCATCGCGCCGGCGGCGAACATCCACACGCGGCTCTCGGGCGGAGCCGGCCGCGACGGCGCGCTCACCGGTGCCGGCGCCTCGACCCCTTCGCCGGCGAGCACGCGGTCCAGGTCGGCGGCCAGCTCGGCCATCGTCGCGTAGCGATCTTCGCGCGCCTTGGCCATCGCCTTCAGCACCACGCGCTCCATCGCCTCGGAGATGCGCAGCTCGGGCCGCAGCTGCCGCGGGCGCGTGGCCTCGTGGTTGAGCACGCGCGAAATGATTCCGAGGTAGTTGCCGCCGCGAAACGGCACCTCGGCGGTGAGGCACTCGTACAAGATCACGCCCAGCGCGTAGATGTCGATGCGGTGATCGATGGTCTCGTCGCCGCGCGCCTGCTCGGGCGACATGTAGAACGGCGTGCCGAGCACCATGCCGGTCGAGGTCAGCCGGCCCATCTGATCGGCTTCGATCTCGCCTTCGCGCGAGTCGCGCACGGTGGTCGAGATGCCGAAGTCCACCACCTTGACGAAGTCGGCGCCCGGCTTGTCGCCGGTCTCGTGGCGCGCGACCAAAAAGATGTTCTCCGGCTTGACGTCGCGGTGCACGATCCCGCGCTCGTGCGCCGCGCCGAGCGCGCCGGCCACCTGCCGCGCGATCTCGATCACCCGCGCCTCGGGCAGCGCGCCCTCGCGACGCAGCAGCTCGCCGAGGCTCTCGCCCTCGAGCAGCTCCATCACCACGAAGGTGCGGCCGTCGTCGGTCTTGCCCGAATCGATGATGTCGATGATGTGCTCGTGACGAATCGCCGACGCCAGCCGCGCCTCTTGCACCAGCCGCTGCGCCACGTTCGGCCGATCGACGTACTTCTCGCGCAGCACCTTGACCGCCACGCTCTTGCCGATCACCACGTGCTGCGCCTCGTACACCGAGCCCATGCCGCCCTCGCCGATCTTGCGCGTGAGCTGATAGCGCTCGACCAGCGTCTGCCCGATGAGCAGGTCGGGGCGCGGCTTTGGCTCTTCGTCCGTCATAGAGCTACTTTCGGAAGGCGAAGAACAGCACCACGCCGGCGACGGTGAACAGCAGCAGCACCACCAGCCACGCGCGCACGCCGCCGCTCTTGGTCGCTTCGATCTCGGCCTGCACCGACGGCGAGGGATCGACCTTCACCGACGAGCCTTCCGACTCGGGCGGCTCGGGCTCGCGCTTGGGACGCGAGCGCGCGTACTTCACGCCGTCGTCGGGCTTCACCTCGGGCCTGGCGCGCACCTCGGCCTCGCCGCCCGCCGCCGCGATCGGCGCCGTGCGTGGCGCCTTGCGCGGGTCGACGAACTTGGCCTTGCAGTCCGCCGAGCAGAAGTAGTAGGTGACCCCGCCGAAGATCCCGACCGCACGCGCGCGCAAGGTGTCGACGTCCTTGCCGCACACGGGATCCTTCACCATTCTCTCGCTCATGAGCCGATCCCGAAGAACGACTTGATGCGGGTGAGCAGCGCCTGCTGCGCGTTGAGCCGCGCCGCAGCTTCGTGCGTCAGGTCGTCCCGTTCGCCCTTCAGCTCCATCTCCCGCTCGTGCAGGAGCTTGCCGATCACGCCCACCAGCGACTCCTTCTCGTGCAGGATCTCATGAAATAAGGCTTTATCCACCACGTAGCATTCGGTGCCGGTCTTGGCCACCACCGTCGCGCTGCGCGGCTCGCCGGTCATCAGGCTCATCTCACCGAAGAACTGCCCTTCGCTCAATTCGGCGACTTCCTTTTCCAACCCGTCCAGACGGATCTTCACTGAAACGGTCCCCGAGCGGATCAGGTAGAGCGAGTCGCCCGGAGCGCCGACTTGGATGATCGCCTCGCCCGGGCCAAACACCTCGTGGCGCAGCCCGCGCGCCAGGTGCTCGCGCTCGGTCTCGTTGAGCGGACTCAGGAATCCCACGTGGCTCATCGCCTCGAGGCGCTGCTTGTGCTCCTGATCGGTCTTGCGCTGGTCGCGCGCGTCGCCGAGCTCGGTGAGGAACAGGTTGTGGCCCGGGTACGGGATCTCGAGGTTGTTGCGGTGCATCGCGTACCAGATGCGCGTGCGCACCGCCGAGTCGGTCGGATCGTCCGGGCGAAAATCGATCAGCCGGTAGCGCACCGCGTATCGGGCCCAGCTATCCTCGAACGACATCAGCACGCAGTCGGGCGGCGTGCGCTCCGAGACGTTGGGGATGCCGCTAAGCGAGTCCACCACCGTCTTGATCACCAGGTTGGGCGGATGGCGCAGGTGCACGTTGAAGTAGACCCAGCGGCGGTTCTCGAGCCCGTCCTTGCTGAAGTTGGTGATGATGGTCTTGGTGATCATGCCGTTCGGAATGATCAACAGATCGGCGTTGCGGGTCTCGATCACCGTCGAGCGCCAGCGCACCTCGCGCACCTTGCCGACCTGGCCGTCCTTGTCCACCTTGATCCAGTCGCCAATCGCGATCGACGACTCGAGCTGCAGCGCGATGCCCGACATGAGATTGCCGAGCGTGTCTTGCAGGGCGAGCCCGATCACCGCGGTGAGCACCGCCGAGGTGGTGATGATCGAGAGCAGGTTGACGCCGGATCGCGACAAGATGGTCACCAGCGCCACCAGGGTCGCGATGGTGATGGTGAGATCGCGCAAGATCTTGGGCACGCCGAACTTGCGCCCGATCAGATCGAAGAACAGGAGGCCGCCGACGCCGATGATGCCCCACACTAGGAGCACGATCGAGGCCAGCCGGAACGGCGGGTAGTAGGCCTCCAGCCCCTGCGAGAGCAGCGACGCGCGCACCGGCAGGCACAGGTAGAACAGCACGAAGAAGGCCAGCGGCAGGCGCAGTCGCTTGCGATCGGCCGGCTGCAGCAGCGCGCGCCCCAGCAGGAGCAGCACGGCGAACGCGAGCGCCAGCAGGCCGGCGGTCCGATGCTCGTGCAGATCGAGCAGCAGGTTCCCCCAGAATTCGTGGGGTTGCCAACCCACGGGGGGGTCGAGCAGGGTCGGAGCGGCGGCGGCCATCGGCCGTTGACAATACCACGCTCAAGCGGTACCTATAGCTGGTTCCCGAACCATCAACCCATCCGTATATCCAGATGACCAAGGAGTCCCTCATGTCGGTGACGTCGAACTTCAAGGTAGCGGACCTCAAGCTGGCCGATAAGGGCCGCCTGCGCATCGAGTGGGCGGAGTCGCGCATGCCGGTGCTCATGGCGCTGCGCGAGAAGTACAAGGACTCGAAGCCGTTCAAGGGTCACCGGATCGCCGGCTGCATCCACGTCACCAAGGAGACCGCGGTGCTGGTGCGCACGCTGCGCGCCGCCGGCGCCGAGGTGTCGTGGTCGGGCTGCAACCCGCTGTCGACCCAGGACGACGTGGCTGCCGCGCTGGCCGCCGAAGGCACCTCGATCTACGCCTGGCACGGGCTGTCGAAGGAAGAGTTCTACTGGGCGATCGAGAAGACGCTCGAGTTCAAGCCGACCCTGACGCTCGACGACGGCGCGGATCTGATCTTCACCGTGCACTCGAAGTTCCCGCAGCTCGCGCGCGACGTCTACGGCGGCACCGAAGAGACCACCACAGGCGTGCACCGCCTGCGCGCGATGGCGGCCGACAAGAAGCTGCTCTACCCGGTGATCGCCATCAACGACTCCGAGACCAAGTGGGACTTCGACAACGTCTACGGCACCGGGCAGTCGTCGCTCGACGGCATCCTGCGCGCCTCGTCGGTGCTGATCGCCGGCAAGACCTTCGTAGTCGCCGGCTACGGCCACTGCGGCCGCGGCGTCGCGCTGCGCGCCAAGGGCATGGGCGCCAACGTGGTGGTCACCGAGATCCGCCCGACCGCCGCGCTCAAGGCCACGCTCGAGGGCTACCGCGTGATGCCGATGGACGAGGCCGCCAAGATCGGCGACATCTTCATCACCGCCACCGGCATGAAGGACATCATCGTCGGCCGCCACTTCGACTCGATGAAGGACGGCGCGCTGGTCTGCAACACCGGCCACTACGATTGCGAGATCAACCTGGTCGATCTCGAAGCGCGCATGAAGGGCAAGCGCGAGATCCGCGACAGCAACGAGGAGTACGTGCTCAAGGACGGCCGCCGCATCTACGTGCTCGGCCAGGGCCGCCTGATCAACCTCGCCGCCGCCGAAGGCCACCCGTCCGAGGTCATGGACATGTCGTTCGCCAACCAGTTCCTCGGTCTGCTCAAGCTGGCCAAGGACGGCAAGACGCTCGACAAGAAGGTCTACGAGCTGTCGCCCGAGCAGGACCAGGAGATCGCGTTCACCAAGCTCGCGACGATGGGCATCGGCATCGACAAGCTCACCGCCGAGCAGGCCAAGTACGCGACCGACTACTCCGCCGGAACCTAGCTCCCCGCCCGCACGATCGCTTAGCCGGCCACTCGAGTAGCCGATTGCGCAATATTTCGCGCAACTCCTGGGCTGCCCACAACCTAACACGCTGATATTGTTTCGCCTACATTTCGGCACACTGCGTGCTTAGGGGTCCGGCAACCTTAACGAACCCGATCGGGAGGATACGATGCAACGGAACCTGGTAGCTTTTGCGGCACTCGCCTTCATCGCCGGCTGTGGCGGCGGCAAGCAGAACCTCACTGACGACTTCACGGACCTGGCTGGTCAGGACGAGAAGTCGGATCAGTTCTCGAAGAAGATGACCCTGGTCGGCTCGCTCGACTACGGCCAGACCTCGAGCGCGGTGAAGTACCACAACCCGCCCCTGTACCGCAGCTTCAAGTTCGGCGGCGCCAAGGGCGATGCGGTCGACATCTGGGTCCGCTCGACGAACGGCGACGCGGTCGCCTGGCTGGTCGACAACAGCTTCAAGATCATCAGCAGCAACGACGACTCCAGCGCCAGCAGCACCGACTCGCACATCACCGCGACGCTGCCCGGCAACACCAACGCGTCGATCATCACCTACTACATCATCTTCAGGGAGTACTACAGCGACGACGCAACCTTCACCGTGTCCCTCAAGGGGCCGGCCAAGGACTTCTACGCGTGCTCGAAGGACGCCGACTGCGTCGCGATCCCCGAGGGCGGCTGCTGCCCGCACGGCTACAAGGTGGCCGTCAACCAGAGCTCGGTCGCCGCGTACAACGCGTCGGTCGTGTGCACCACCGTGCCGCGCCCGCTGTGCCCGCTGTTCCTCATCAATGACACCCGCGTCTCCGAGTGCAACACCGGCACGGGCAAGTGCGAGCTGGTCCAGCCGGCGGACATCGCCTGCGGCGGCTTCACCACCAATCCGCACAAGTGCACCGACGGCTACACCTGCCAGGCCAACCACATCCCGGATGTCCCCGGGATCTGCGTGCAGAATCCGCAGACCTGCGGCGGCATCGCCGGCATTCAGTGCCCGGCCGGCCTGGTGTGCGTCGACAACCCGAACGACAACTGCGATCCGGCCAACGGTGGCGCGGACTGCGGCGGCATCTGCCAGACCTGCGTGCAGAAAGTTCTGTGCACCACGAACAGCCACTTCGACACCACCTACTGCCAGTGCGTGCCGAACACCTGCATCCAGAACGTCCTGTGCATCACGCTCGATCACTTCGACCACGTTCTCTGCAAGTGCGTCCCGAACTAACTGCTGAAAACTTGCTCGCGCTCGGCAATTCGCGAAACTGAACAAAACTAGCCTAGCGTGAGACGGGCTCCCCTTCGGGTGGAGCCCGTTCTATTTTTCGGCTACCACCACGCCCGCCTGCTCTTCGAACAGCCGGATCACCCCGCACAGGTCGAGCTCGCCGAAGCCGTGCGCGACGGCGTCGTCGAGCACGTCGCGGATCGCCTGCAACGTGGGCATGGCGTAGCGCGCGGCCCCGGCGGTCTCGAGCACCAGATCCTGATCTTTGCG
The DNA here is from genome assembly GCA_003170275.1 of Myxococcales bacterium. GTDB lineage: Bacteria > Myxococcota_A > Polyangia > Palsa-1104 > Palsa-1104 > PALSA-1104. Next base: position 46,609 of record PNAM01000078.1, on the reverse strand, counting down.
CATGAGCGCGACGGTGAAGTCGGGGCGGAAGTCGCGCGCAAGGATCCGCGCGCCCTTGCCGGCGTACAGCGGCGACGAAAATGCGCCGCTGCCGATGACCTCGATCATATCGCGCGGCGACAGGCCTTGCGTTACGCCGAGCGTGAGCATGGCGGCGAAGCCGGTCATCATGTGCGCGCCCAGCCCGTTCAGGACCAGCTTCATGGCCATGCCGTGACCGACCGGGCCGACCGGCTTGAGCCGGCCCATCGTCTCGAGCACCGGCCGCGCGCGCTCGAGGGCCTCGTCGGGGCCGCCGACCATGATCAGGAGCGTGCCGTCGACGGCCGGCTTGCGCGTGCCCGACACCGGCGCGTCGAGAAACCGTGCGCCGCGCGCGCGCGCTTTTTCGTCGAGCGTGCGGGCGAGCGCCGGATCGACCGTGGACATGTCGATCAGCACCGCGCCGGGCGCGAGCGCCGGCAGCAGCGCTTCGCCGACCGCGCGCACCGCGGCCGGATCGGCCAGCATGGTGATCACGATCTCGGCCGCGCGCACCGCCTCGGCGGGGGTCGCGGCCAGTCGGGCGCCAGCCTCCACCAGCTGGGCCGCGCGCTCGGGCGAGCGATTCCAGACGGTGAGCGAATGCTTCTTCAGGATGTTGGCGGCCATCGGCGCGCCCATCGTGCCGAGACCGAGGAATGCCACGTTCATGCGCGAAACGTACAACATCGGCTAGCATCCGTGCATGCCCGCGCCGGTTTTCGAGCCGCTGCAGTTCACCCGCTTTCCACCCGATCAGATGCTGCGACGGGCGCAGCGCTACCAGGAAGCGCTGAGCCTGCGCCGCACCACGCGGCAGTTCTCGACCGAGCCGGTGCCGCGCGCGTTGATCGAGCACGCGATCCGCACCGCCGGCACCGCGCCGTCGGGCGCGCACCGTCAGCCGTGGCGCTTCGTGGCGGTGGACAACCCGGCGCTCAAGGCGCAGATGCGCGTCGCGGCCGAGGCCGAGGAGCACCAGAACTACCACGGCCGCATGCCGCCCGAATGGCTGGAGGCGCTCGCGCCGCTCGGCACCGACGAGCACAAGAGCCACCTGACCGACGCGCCGTGGGTGGTGGTGGTGTTCAAGCAGCTGTTCGAGCAATTGCCCGACGGGCGCCGGCTCAAGAACTACTACGTCGACGAGAGCGTGGGCATCGCCTGCGGCTTCTTCATCGCCGCCATCCACCACCTCGGGTTGTGCACGCTCACGCACACGCCGAGCCCGATGGGCTTTCTCTCGGCGCTGCTCGAGCGGCCCGAGAACGAGAAGCCGTACCTGCTGATGCCGGTGGGATTCCCCGCGGCGGACGCACAGGTGCCGGCGATCCGCCGCAAGGGGATCGAGGAGATCGTGCAGTGGAATCTAGAAAAGGAGAGGATGTCGGAGTAGCAGGGTGCGCCTGGTGGCCTGCTAGTTCGCAGGAGTAAAAGGCGACGACTTCTTGCCCGGCTTCTTGACGGGCGCGGGCTTCTGACCGTGGCCGTTGCCGTTGCCGTGACGGACTGGCTGGATCGAACGGGCCGCGTCGGCGAGGGCCGCCGCCTTGGTCGGGTTCTCCCAGGTGAAGTCCTTCTCGGAGCGGCCGAAGTGGCCGTACGCCGCGGTCTGGCGGTAGATCGGCCTGAGCAGGTCGAGCTCGCGGATGAGCGCGCCCGGCCGGCAGTCGAAGTGCTCGCGGATCAGCCGCTCGATCGATCCCTCGGAGATGGTGCCGGTGCCGAAGGTGGTGACGTGGACCGAGACCGGCTGCGCCACGCCGATCGCGTAGGCGAGCTGGACTTCGCAGCGACGCGCGAGCTTGGCCGCCACGATGTTCTTGGCGATGAAGCGCGCGTAGTAGCACGCCGAGCGATCGACCTTCGACGGATCCTTGCCGGAGAACGCGCNNACGCGCCGCCGCCGTGACGGCCCCAGCCGCCGTACGTGTCGACGATGATCTTTCGTCCGGTCAGGCCCGAGTCGCCCATCGGCCCGCCGACCACGAAGCGGCCGGTCGGGTTGATGAAGTACTTGGTCTTGTTCGTGATCAGCTCGCGCGGAAGCTCCTTCTTGACCACTTCCTCGATGATCGCTTCCTTGAGCGTCTTGTACTTGACGTCCTCGGAGTGCTGCGTGGAGACGACCACGGTGTCGATGCCCACCGGACGATCGTTCTCGTAGCGGATCGAGACCTGCGTCTTGCCGTCGGGACGGACGAAGTCGAGGATGCCCTTCTTGCGCACGTGCGCCAGGCGGCGCGCCAGCCGGTGCGCGAACGCGATCGGCGCCGGCATCAGCTCCTTGGTGTCGTCGCACGCGTAGCCGAACATCATGCCCTGGTCGCCGGCGCCCTGCTCGTCGCGCGTGTACACGCCCTTGCCGTCGACGCCCTGGGCGATGTCGGGCGACTGCTGCTCGATCGCCGAGAGCACGCCGCAGGTCTTGTAATCGAAGCCCATATCGGAGTGCGAATAACCGATTTCCTTGACCGTTTCGCGAACGATCTTGGGCATGTCGACGTAGCAGGTGGTGGTGATCTCGCCTGCGATCATGACGTAGCCGGTCTTGGTCAACGTTTCACAAGCCACCCGCGCCTGCGGATCCTTGGCGAGGATCGCGTCGAGGATCGCGTCGGAGACCTGGTCGCACAACTTGTCGGGATGGCCCTCGGTCACGGACTCCGAGGTAAAGAGGAAATCGGACATGTTTCCGCGCTCCTTGGTTAGACGAATTGGAGAGGGACTATACCGTTGGTCGTTCCGATGTCAACGAGCGTTCAGCATAGTTATGGTATAGGGAGCGAATGCTGCGCATCGTCATGCCGGAGGACCGGGACCGTGCGGCGATCCTGGCCCGGCTCGAGCGGCGCAGCTCCGCGAGCACGGCGGAGATCGAGCGATCGGTGCAGGTGGTGATCGCGGAAGTCCGCGCGCGCGGCGACGAAGCCGTGCGCAGCTATACCGCGCAATGGGAGAAGCGCACGCTCGGCGACCTCGAGCTGGCGCGCACCGACTGGGAGCGCGAGGCCGCCAAGGTGTCGCCGGACGTGCGCGCGGCGATCGAGCGGGCGCGCGATCGGATCCGCCGGTTTCACGAGCTGCAGCGAGCACATACCATCGATTCGGGCTACGTCCTGGACGACGGCGGCGTGCGCCTCGAGCTGCGCGTGCAGGCGCTCCGGCGTGTCGGGCTGTACGTGCCGGGCGGCTCGGCACGCTACCCGTCGTCGGTGCTGATGACCGCGGTACCGGCCAAGGTGGCGGGCGTCACCGAGCTGATCATGGTCACGCCGGGAGCGAGCCCGGAGACTTTGTTCGCGGCGCGCGCGGCGGGCGTCGATCGCGTGTTCGTGATCGGCGGCGCGCAGGCGGTGGCGGCGCTCGCCTATGGGACCGAGAGCGTGCCGCGGGTGGACAAGATCGTCGGGCCGGGCAACGCGTACGTGGCCGAGGCCAAGCGGCAGGTGTTCGGCGCAGTGGACATCGACGCGGTGGCGGGGCCGTCGGAGATCCTGGTGATCGCCGACGAGCACGCCGACGCGCGGCTGGTGGCGGCCGATCTGTTGTCGCAAGCCGAGCACGATCCGGACGCGTACGCGGTGCTGGCGACCACCTCGGCCTCGCTCGCGTCGGCGGTCGCGGCGCAGCTCGACAAGCAGGTCGCAACCCTGCCGCGGCGCGAGATCGCCGAGAAGTCGCTTTTCCGCCACGGCGTGGCGCTGGTGATGAAGTCGCTCGACGAGGCGCTCGCGTTCGCCGAGTCGTACGCGCCCGAGCACCTCGAGCTGATGGTGGCGGATCCGCGCGCGGCGGCGGCGAAGGTGAACACGGCCGGCGCGATCTTCCTCGGCGCGTCCACTCCCGAGGCGGCAGGCGACTACCTGGCAGGCCCGAATCACGTGCTACCCACCGGCGGCGCGGCGCGCTACGGCTCGCCGCTCGGCGTGTACGACTTCGTGCGGCGCACGTCGCTGCTCGAGTATTCGCTCGAGGCGCTGCGCGGGCAGGCCGCCGACATCGTGCGGCTGGCCAACGTCGAGGGGCTGCAAGCGCACGGTCGCGCGGTCGCCGCCCGCCTCGCGCCCGAGGGGGACTGATGTCGACGTGGAAGGATCTGATCCGCACGCCGCTACGCTCGGTGCAGGCGTACCACGTCCCCTCGCACCCGAACGCGATCAAGCTCGACGCCAACGAGTCCGCCTACGGGCTGTCGAGGGCGGCGCACGAGGCGGTGCTGGCGACGGTGACGCGCGAGCTGCACCGCTATCCCGACGCGACGTCGCGCGCGCTGCGCGAGCTCCTGGCCGGCCAGCTCGGCGTCGACGGCTCCGAGCTGTGCTTCGGCAACGGCTCGGACGAGCTGCTCGGCCTGTTGTGCGCGGCGTTCGGCGAGCCGCGCGCCGAGGGCAAGAAGAAGGGCAAGCCGCCCAGCATCCTCTACCCGTCGCCGGGATTCGTGGTCTACCAGACGGCCGCGGTCTCGCACGGGATGGTGCCGCTCGAGGTGCCGCTCGGCCCGGCGTTCGAGGCCGACGAGGCGGCGCTGCTCGAGGCGGTCGCGCGCGAACAGCCCAACCTCGTGTTCCTGGCCACGCCCAACAATCCGACCGGCACGGTGTGGCCGCGCTCGACGATCGCCAAGCTGCTGGTGCAGCACGACAACGTGATCACCGTGGTCGACGAGGCGTATCTCGCGTACGCCGACGCGCGCAGCTGCATCGATCTGGCGCTGGCGCATCCGCACTGCCTGGTGCTGCAGACGCTGTCGAAGATCGGGATGGCCGGGCTGCGCGTCGGCTACCTGGTCGGCCGGCGCGAGGTTGTAGCGGAGGTGGAGAAGGTGCGGCCGCCGTACAACCTCAACACCCTGTCGCAGCGCGCCGCCGAGGTGCTGCTGCGCGAGTACCAGCCGGAGATCCTCGCGCACGCGCAGGAGATCAAGAGCGAGCGGCTGCGCCTGAAGACCGGCCTCGAGTCGCTGGCCGGCGTGCAGGTGTTTCCGTCCGATGCGAATTTCTTCCTGGTGCGGGTCGCCAACGCGACGGCGATCTACGAGTCGCTGGCGGAGCGCGGCGTGGTGGTGCGCAACTTCGATCGTCCGGGCCCTCTGGCGGGCTGCCTGCGCATCACCGTCGGCACGCCCGAAGAGAACAACTGGCTGCTCGACGCGCTCCGCTCCTGCTTGCGTTAGACCTTCATCTTCTTGGCGACGGCGGCGGTGGCGTCGGTGTTGTTGACGTGCGCGAGGTGGCCGAGCAGGAACTCCTTGACGCTGCCCTCGAGCTTCTCCACCGTCGCTGAGTCGATGCCCAGCGCGGTGGCGAACGCCCCCACGCTCTTGCGCTCGGCGTCGGTGACCTTGCCGTCGGCCCAGGTGAGCAGCACCGCGGTCTTGACGAACATCATGCGCTCGTCGGTGGTGTGCAGCGCCTTGGCGAGATCGGCCGGCGAGATCGCCGCGCCGCGCTCCAGGTCGGACAGCGAGCCGCCGCCGCCGCCCGCCTCGATCCAGAACGACGCGATCAGCCCCGCCTCGCGCTCGTGCAGCCCGTCCACCTTGGCCACCGCGTACAGCCCGCGCGCGATCGCCTCGGCCGCCCCATGGGTCAGATCTACCTGCTGAAAGAAGTCCATCGCGTCTCCTTGTGTGGCCGTTAACGTCGCGAGCCCACCTGCGCGCGCAGGAGGCCCAGTTTCGCCTGCAATTCCTCGACGGGAACGTCGGCGTACTTCTTGGGCAGCATGCGGCGGTTCGAAGCTTCAAACACCGCCAGCAGCTCCATGTATTCCAACATCAGCACGTCGCGCGACGGCAGGTAGTCCTTCGAGGCGCGCTGAAAATCGACCACCGAGACCGGCGCGTCGGGACCGCGCTCCGCCGCGTAGTCGTTGGACAGCATGACGATCGCTTCGACGTCGGCGTTCGAGTAGCCGACCAGCGGCTCGGCGAGCGCCGTGTCGCGCGGAAACTCGATCTCGGTCTTGACCTTCTGCTTGCGGAACTGCGCCTGCAGGACGCCGGTCAGCTCCCCGGCCGTCTGCGGATAGAGGAACGGGATCTTGCGGTCGAGCCGGCCGGCCCGCTTGATGTCGACGTCCAACTTGTCGGGGCGGTTGGTCATGAGGATGAACAGCACGCGCCCGCGGTTCTCGGTGTCGCTCATGAATTCCTTGATGCGCCCGATCACCCGCGACGAGGTGCCGCCGTCGCCGTCGCCGTCGCCGGAGTTGCCGAACGCGCGATCGCCCTCGTCGATGATCACGATGATCTGGCCGATCGCCTGGATCACCGAGAGGATGCGCTCGAGGTTGCCTTCGGTCGCGCCCACCCACTTGGAGCGAAAGTTCTTCAGCTTGATGGTGGTGAGCCCGCACTCCTTGGCGAACGCCTCGGCGACGAAGGTCTTGCCGGTGCCCATCGGCCCGGTGAACAAGATCCCCATCGGCACGCGGTTGCGCCGTCCGGAGCGGATGTTGTCGGCCACCTGGAGGAGGTCCTTCTTCACCTCCTCCATGCCGCCCACCACCTCGAAGCCGTTCTGCGGCGTGACGAACTCGATCAGCCCGTAGCACTCGCGCTCGATGATCTCGCGCTTGCGCGCCGCCACCAGCTTGTCGATCTCCGCGCGCGCGTCGTCGGACACCTTGGGCGGCTTGCCGTCGGGCGCGATCAGCTTGCGGATCTGCTCCTTCGACATGCCCTGCGTGATCGTCGCCAGCTTGTCGGCCCGCTCCTGCGTATCCTTGGTGTTGCCGCCGAGCAGCTCGAGCAGGTACTTCTTGCGATCCTCTTTGTCGTCGCCCGCGCCGGGATCGTTGCTCGGCCCGAGGATCGCCTTGATCTGGATCAGCTTGAGGCCCGCGGTCACCTCGGCCAGCCGCTCGACGTCCGCGTCGGTGAGCTTGTCGTCGAGCACCCGCAGCGCCTGCGCGCGCTCGGCCTTGTCCGGCATCGGCAGGCGCACGGTAGCGACGCGCGGGTTCGAGACCAGCTTCTGGTTGAGATCGGTCAGGTTCTCCAGCGTCATCAGGATGATCGAGTCGGAGTGCTCGAGCGCGCGCAACAGCGACCATCGGTGCAGCGTGACCGCCGCCGCGCGATCGTCGACCGTCGAGAACGAGGTGTCGCCGGCGGGCGCGACCGACTCGGCGTACTCGATCACCAGCGCCATCCGATCCTGCGTGGTGAGCGCCTTCTCGAGCAGCGGCAGCACCACCGCCGGCTCCTTCTTGAGCACCAGGTCCTCGTAGCCGTTGATGTCCATCTTGCGCTTGGTGAACTTGACGCCCGTCGACACGTTGTAGACCGCGACCGTGTCCTTCTTGTCGAGCAGCACCTGGGTGAGGAACTCCGACAGCGTGAGCACCTGATCGCCGTGCAGGATGATGTCGTACACGTTGCCGTACAGCACGAACTGCGAGGCTTCGCCGCGTAGGTAGCGGCGCTTGAGCTCGCGCGCCCAGGCCGGGAGGTCGTCGTTGGACGCAAGCGTGGACATGGTCGTGAAGCTTACTGGCGTGGCGGGTTCCGGTCTAGTGGCAGGCGTTCGCGGAGACCACGTGCTGTCCGCAGCCGGGCGCGCCCGCCTCGGCGAACTGGATCGCCTGCGACTGGCAGAATCCGGTCGGGCAGTTCTGCATGACCTGGAAGTGCAGGTGCGGGCCCGTCGAGCAGCCGCTGGTGCCGGAGTAGCCGAGCGGGTCGCCGGCGTTGACCCGGTCGCCCTGGTGCACGGTGGCCACATCGAGGTGCCAGTAGGTGGCGACGGTGCCGTCGTCGTGGGTGACGTTCACGCGGTTGGACAGGAGCAGGCAGCTCTTGCAGCAGGTGGTGAACTCGCTGGTGCCGTACGCGACCGGGCAGCCGTCGAAGCACTGGTCGCCTTCCTTGACGGTGTTGGTCGCCAGGGTCACCACGCCGCCGCGGCTGGCCAGGACCGGCGTGTGCCTCGGAAGGGCAAAGTCCCAGGCATAATTTTGGAGCTGAATGTGGTCACCATTGCCGCTAGAACAAAGGTCACCGTCATTACCTTGTGAGACGTAGAAGCGTTCCCCGCAGCTCCAGGGCGCCCGATACTCCGAATCAATCAAGGGGTTGGCGGAATCGGCCTTGCCAGCTCCCGCGCCGACAGCTAGGCCATTGTCATCATAGGTGGAAACCCCACTACATCCGCTCAGCGCCACCACCAGAAGCCCCACCATCGTTCGCACAGCAGACTCCAAGAGCAAGCCCAAGGCCATAGGCCAGCCTTTTCATCATTCCAGATTCCAGTGGTTTTGAATACTAAAAAACGACAGTTAACTTAGGGATGGCTTTTCGACTGGAGTTTCGTATATCTTCCGCGCCCTAAACGCGGTTCAAGGCGACAGGACGGAAAAGAAACGATGGCCACAAAGATCGACAAGATTCGCAACATCGGCATCTCGGCGCACATCGACTCGGGCAAGACCACGCTGACCGAGCGCATCCTCTATTACACGGGTCGCATCCACGCGATTCACGAGGTGCGCGGCAAGGACGGCGTCGGCGCCAAGATGGACTCGATGGATCTCGAGCGCGAGAAGGGGATCACGATCCAGTCGGCCGCCACCTACTGCGAATGGGGCGAGAACACCATCAACATCATCGACACCCCCGNNGGCCACGTCGACTTCACCATCGAAGTGGAGCGCGCGTTGCGCGTGCTCGACGGCGCGATCCTGGTCCTCGACTCGGTGGCCGGCGTGCAGTCGCAGTCGATCACCGTCGACCGGCAGATGAAGCGCTACAAGGTCCCGCGGCTGGCGTTCATCAATAAGATGGACCGCGCGGGCGGCAACAACTGGCGCGTCTCGCAGATGCTCAAGGAAAAGCTCGCGCACAACCCGCTGCCGATGCAGATGCCGATCGGATCCGAAGAGAAGTTCCACGGGATCATCGATCTGGTCGGGATGCGCGCCTACTACTTCGACGGCGACAACGGCGAGGACGTCCGCGAGGAGGACATCCCGGCCGAGCTGCTCGAGGAGGCCAAGCAGCACCGCCACGACCTGGTGGAGCGGCTGGCCGACTTCGACGATCAGATCGCCGAGCAGTTTCTCGACGGCAAGGACGTGGCGGCCGAGCTGCTCAAGCCGGTCATTCGCCGCGTGACCATCGACCTCAAGGCGACGCCGGTGTTCATCGGCTCGGCGCTCAAGAACAAGGGCGTGCAGCTGCTCCTCGGCGGCGTGGTCGATTACCTGCCGAACCCAACCGAGGTGCCGAACGAGGCGCACGACCAGCTCAACGCCGAGGCGAAGGTGGCGCTCGAGTCGGTCGCCACCAAGCCGCTGGTGGCGCTGGCGTTCAAGCTCGAAGACGGGCGCTTCGGCCAGCTCACCTACATGCGCATCTATCAGGGGCGCGTCACCAAGGGTGAGTTCATCGTCAACTGCTCGGTCGGCCAGAAGAAGGTCAAGGTGCCGCGGCTGGTGCGCATGCACTCGAACGAGATGACCGACATCACCGAAGCCACGGCGGGCGACATCGTCGCGCTGTTCGGCGTCGACTGCTCGTCCGGCGACACGTTCACCGACGGCAAGATCATCTACACCATGACCTCGATGCACGTGCCGGACGCGGTCATCTCGCTGGCGGTCGCCCCCAAGGAGAAGGACGGGCAGGTCAACTTCTCCAAGGCGCTCAACCGCTTCACCAAGGAAGACCCGACGCTGCGCGTGCACCGCGACGAGGAATCCGCGCAGACCATCATGTCGGGCATGGGCGAGCTGCACCTCGACATCTACGTCGAGCGCATGAAGCGCGAGTACAACTGCGAGGTCATCACCGGCAAGCCGCAAGTCGCGTATCGCGAGACCATCACCCGCAAGGCCGAGTTCGCGTACACGCACAAGAAACAGACCGGCGGCAAGGGCCAGTTCGCGCGCGTCATCGGTTATGTCGAGCCGCTGCCTGCCGACTCGGTCGAGCACTACGAGTTCGTCGACGATACGACCGGCGGATCGATCCCGCGCGAGTTCATCCCGGCGTGCAACAAGGGCTTCACCGAGGCAGTGTCGAAGGGCACGCTGATCGGGTTCCCGGTCTGGGGCGTGCGCGTGGTGGTGAACGACGGTCAGTTCCACGCGGTCGACTCGTCGGAGCAGGCGTTCAAGACCGCCTCGATCATGGCCTTCCGCGAAGGTTACGAGAAGGCCAAGCCGACCATCCTCGAGCCGATCATGAAGGTCGAGGTGCAGGCGCCCGAGGAGTTCCAGGGCGCGGTCATGGGCCAGCTCAACCAGCGCCGCGGCATGATCGTGGCGTCGGAGAACACCGAGGGCTACGTGATCGCCACCGCCGAGGTGCCGCTCAACGAGATGTTCGGCTACTCGACGGACCTTCGCTCCGGCACGCAGGGCAAGGGCGAGTTCACCATGGAGTTCCTCAAGTACTCGCCGGTGCCGAAGCAGGAGCAGGAAGTGCTCATGGCCGAGTACCGTCAGAAGAAGGCCGCCGAACAGAAGTAGCCCGCGGTAAGATGTACCGGGGAGGGGCATGGCCAAGCCGAACGATCCGCCGCCAAGGCCGCCCCCCGGGTCCAGCCCGCTCCCCGATGAATCGGACGACTCGGGCGCGACCGAGGTGCGGCTCGATACGCTGACCGATCAGTTCGCCAAGCTGCTCGGCCGGCGCGCGCCCAAGCCGGGCACCCTGGTGGGCGGCAAGTACCGGCTGGTCGCGCGGCTGGGATCGGGCGCGATGGGCGAGGTGTGGGAAGCGACCAACGTGGCCATCGAGATGCGCGTGGCGGTCAAGCTGCTCAAGCCGGAGCTGCTGGCCGATGCGCGCTTTCGCAGCCGGTTTCAGCGCGAGGCGCAGGCGATCGCCAGCGTGGCGCACCCCAACGTGGCGCGCTTCTTCGACGTGGTGGTGGGCGATCCGACGTTCCTGGTGATGGAGTTCGTCGAGGGGCGCAGCCTCAAGACGGTGCTCGAGACCGAGGGGCGCATGAAGCCCGAGCGCGCGCTCTCGATGGCGCTCGGGATCGCGCGCGCGCTCGGCGCGGTACACGCGGCCGGCGTGGTGCATCGCGATCTCAAGCCGTCGAACATCATGGTCACGCTCGACCGCGATGGGGTCGAGTCCCCGCGAGTGATCGACTTCGGGCTCGCCAAGGTGATGCGCACCAACGACCGGCTGACCAAGCCGGGGACGCTGATCGGCACGCCGCACTACATGGCGCCGGAGCAGATCGCCGGGCACGAGGTCGACGCGCGCACCGACGTCTATGCGCTCGGCTGCGTGCTCTATCACGCGCTCACCGGGCACGAGCCGTTCGCCGGCGAAGCGCTCGACGTGTTGTACAAGCACATCCACTCCGCCATCCCCGAGATGGGCAAGGAGGTCACGCGCTCGGTGGCTGCGGTGGTGAAGAAGGCGCTCGCCAAGCTGCCGGCGGATCGCTACAAGAACGCGTCGGACCTGGCGCGCGCGATCGAGCGCGAGCTCGAGGATCGGCTCACCTCGAGCCGGCTGTTGCCGGGGCTCACGCGGCAGGCGCGCCTGCTGGCGGTGGCGCTGGCCGGCGGCGTGTTGTTGATCGGGTTCGTGGTCGGGCTCCTGGTGGCGGGACGCGGCCGGGGCCGCCCGGCCCTCGCGCCGGCGGGCGGGTTGCTGCTCGTCGACACCAACCCGAGCGATGCGCGCGTCACCGTCGACGGCCGCGCGCTCGACGAGCACACGCCCACCGCGCTGCGCGGCGTCCTGCCCGGCAAGCACGAGGTGCGCCTGACCCACGACGGCTTTGGCAACGTGGTGCGCCGCGTGACGACCGTCGAGGGCGGCCGCGAGCTGATGAGCGTGACGCTCGCGCCGGCCACGCGCATGGTCGAGGTGCGCACCCGCCCGCCCGGCGCCCTGGTGTTGGTCGACGGTGAGCTCGCCGGTAACGAGACGCCGGTGCAGATCGCGATCACGCAGGGAGACTTCCACGAGGTGCGCGTGGAGCGCGACGGCTACGAGACGGCGTCGCACACCATCCGGCCCGAAGATCGCGACCAGGAGCTGAAGATCGATCTGATCGCCGAGAAGCTGCGCCGCGGCGCGCTGGTGGTGGACGCCAACGGCGCCGCCGAGGTGTGGATCGACGGGATCTTCACCGGCTTCGTCACCCCGACGTTACCGATGCGGGTGTTGCCAGGCAGGCACGTGGTCGAGCTGCGCTCGGCCAACGGCGTGCGGCTCGATCTGGCGGTGGTCAAGCTCGCGCGCGGCGAGAACCGGCGCATGTTCATGGCGGCGGTGCCTAAGTGAGGGCGCTGCTGGCGCTCGTGCTGCTGGTGCCGGGCCTGGCGTACCGGGCGCACGCCGATCCGCGCGTGCTGCGCATCGCCTCGGTGGCGCCCGACGGCACGGCGTGGGCGCGCGAGCTCAAGGCGTTCGCGCGCGAGGTCGACGAGCAGACGCACGGCGAGGTGCACATCAAGCTGTACCTCGGCGGCATCGTCGGCGACGAGATCGAGGTGATGGCGCGCATCGAGAAGGATCAGATCGACGGCCAGATCGCCGGCGGAATCTGCACGCGGGTGGCGCCGTCGCTGCGCGTGCTGATCCTGCCCGGCCTGTTCCAGAACCGCGCCGAGGCGGCGTTCGTGGTCAACCACCTGCGCCCGCTCCTCGACGCCGAGGCGACGCATGCGGGCTACGCGCTGCTCGGCACCTCCGGGCTCGGTCCGCAGATCATCTTGTCGCGTACGCCGATCCGCACGCTCACCGAGCTGCGCGCGGCGCGCCTGTGGAAGTGGCAGCTCGAGGAGGTGGGCGTGACCACGCTCGAGCACATGGGCGTGGCGCTCGAGCTGTCGACGTCGCTGAACGACGCCGCCGGCGCGTACGATCGCGGCACCGTCAACGGCTTTCTCGCGGCGCCCACCGCGGCGCTGGCGTTCCAGTGGACCGTGCGCGCCAGGTACTTCACCGATCTGCGCACCGGGTACCTGACCGGCTGCCACGTGATCGCGATCCGCGCGCTCGATCGCATCTCCGCCGAGAACCAGCGCATCCTACGCACGCTGACGGTCAAGCTGGAGGCGCGCATGGAGGAGGTCGGCGCACGTGCCGACGAGGCGCTGCTCGGCGGCCTGTTCCAAAAGCAGGGGCTGATCCCGGTGAAGGTCAGCGAGGCGTTTCGCGCCGACTTCTTCGAGGCCGCCCGCTCGGCGCGCGAGGCGCTGGGCACGTCGCTGGTGCCGGCCGAGCTGCTGCAACGGGTGACCTCGCTGATCGCCGATTTTCGCGCCGAGCACGCGCGCTGATCACTTGAGCGTGAACCACTGCGCCTTGACGCCGCGTCCGATGAGCGGCTCTTCGACGCCGACGATGTAGTCCGCGCGGCGGTTGGCCTGCTCGTCGGTGTTGTCGGGCGTCTTGACCTTGAGCGCGTCCTCGCCGAAGCCGGCGTAGACGATCGGCAGGGGCAGGCCGCGATCGCGGAACCAGGTGGCGATGGCGAGCGCGCGATCGAGCGAGAGCTTGCGGTTCTCCGCGCTCCCTCCGACGGTGTCGGTGTGACCGGCGATGAACAGCCGCACCTGGATGGTGGCGTCGGCCTTGCGCGCCTTGTCGACCGCTTCGACGATGCGCGTGTAGCTGGCGTCGAGCTTGGGGACCTCCGACGGTTGCACGGCCGACTGACCGGTGGCGAAGACCACCTCCAGGTGCGGGATGGAGACCGACCAAGGGATCAGCTTGACCAGCACGCTGGTGCCGTTGTCATCGGTGGCGTGCAGCTCGAGCCGCATCGGGTTGCCCGGCTTCTGCGTCCACGGAACGCGCAGCCAGGTGTCGGGCGGCTCGTTGTGGAAGGTGGCCTCGCCGCTTCCGAGCTCGCTTCCGTCGTCGCCGAACACGGTGAGCTCGGCCTTGGCGGCCGGACGCGAGAGCTGGAATTCGAGCGTGTGCCCGTCGAGGTCCAGGTGATCGCGGCTGTACTTGACGTGCAGCTCGCCGACGCTCGCGGTCTCGAAGGTGAGCCCGGTCGAGAAGCGATTGCCGTCGGGGAACAGCGCGACCAGCGTGCCCTTCCATTTGTGTTTGCCGGCCCGCCCGTCGCCGAACGGCAGCGTCACGACCTGCTTCTCGCGCAAGGCGCCATGGCCGGCGGCGAACGTCTTGCCATCGTCCTCGCGCGTCAACTCCACGCGCACCTGCCGGAGCGCAGTCACCGCGGTGACTACGATCGCCGGCTTCTGCCCGGCCGGCACCTGATTCTTGAGCGCGATCTCCACCGGATCTGCGTGCGCAACCGCCGTCAACAGCAGCAATCCGGCCAGGGAGCGGACCATGCGCGGTATGATACCTTCATCTACCGATGAATGACTTCCAGCGTTTTCGCGGGACCGACCGCTACCTGACCTCGCCGGGGCTCGAGGCGGCGGTCAACTGCGCCATCGCGCTCGAGCGACCGCTGTTGGTGCGCGGCGAGCCGGGCACCGGCAAGACCATGCTCGCCGAGTCGATCGCGGCCGGCCTCGGGATGCGGCTCATCCACTGGCCGGTCAAGTCGACCACGCGCGCGCAGGACGGGCTGTACGTCTACGACACGGTGGCGCGCCTGTACGACTCACGCTTCAACGACGGCGACGTCAAGGATATCCGCCGCTACATCCGCCTGGGCCCGCTCGGCGAATCGTTCGCGTCCCAGGAGCGGCTGGTGCTGCTCATCGACGAGATCGACAAGGCCGATCTCGAGTTCCCCAACGATCTGTTGCACGAGCTCGATCGCATGCGCTTCGTGATCAACGAGACCAAGGACGAGATCGCGGCGCGCGAACGGCCGGTGGTGGTGATCACCTCGAACGCGGAGAAGGAGCTGCCCGACGCGTTTCTGCGGCGCTGCGTGTTCCACTTCATCGAGTTCCCCGACGCCGAGCTGATGGCGCGCATCGTGCGCGTGCACCACCCGAAGCTCGAGACCCAGCTCCTCGAGCGCACATTGCAGGCGTTCTACGCGCTGCGCAACGAGCACGGGCTGCGCAAGCGGCCGTCGACCAGCGAGCTAATCGACTGGATCGCGGCGCTCAAGCGCGCCGGGCTCGGGACCAAGGATCTCGACGAGGGCTTGCCGTTCCTCGGGGTGCTGCTCAAGCGCGAGCAGGACATCCTGGCGATGGCCGAGCGGCAGGCGGGCGGTCGCGGCCGCGGCTGATCGCAAGGCGCGCGGCGTCTTCTACACGCCGCCGTTCCTCGCGCGCTACGTCGCCGAGCGCACGCTGGCGCCGCTGCTCGCGCGCCCCGGGGGAGCGCCGCTGCGCGTGCTCGACGTGGCGTGCGGCGAGGGCGCGTTCCTGCTCGCCGCGCGCGAGGTGCTCGGCCCGCACGCGGCGCAGCTCTACGGCGTCGATCTCGACGGCGACGCGATCGCGACCGCGCGCCGCGCGCTCGGCGGATCGGCCGAGCTGGTGGTCGGCGACGGGCTGGACCTGGCGGCGCGCTTTCCCGGCATCGCGTTCGACGCGGTGATCGGCAATCCGCCGTGGGGCGCGCATCTGTCGCCCGGCGAGCGCACGCGCTACAGGGCGCGCTTCGCCGAGGTGCACACGCGCACGCCCGACAGCTTCAACTATTTCCTCGCCGCAGCGCACGCGGCGCTCGCGCCAGGCGGCCGGCTGGGAATGGTGGTGCCGTCGAACTTTCTCTTTCAGCACGAATACGCGCGCGCGCGCCGCCACTTCGCCGAGCGCTCCTCGCTCGAGCTGGCGGTGAACCTGGGCGACGGGGTGTTCTCCGCCAACGTGCCGTCGTGCGTGGTGGTGATCGCGCGCGAGCCGTCGGCGGCGGCCACGCAGGTGATCGATCTGCGACGGGTCGCGCGGCGCGAGCTTCCCGCAGCGCTCGCCTCGTCGGTGGCGCAGCCGCTCGCGCGCGACGAGCTGTTGGCCGCGCCTTCGTGCGCGCCGTTCATGGATCCAATCGGCGGGCGCCTGGTGCAGCGGCTTATGCGCGAGCACGCGCCGCTCGGCGATTGGTGCGATCAGGTGGCCGCGGGGATCGGCACCGGCGGCGACCGGATCTTCCGCATCCCCGACGCGCACGCTCTCGAGCTCGGGATCGAGCCCGAGCTGCTCCATCCGGCGCTGATCGGCCGCGAGCTGCACCCCCCTTGCGTGCCGCGCGCCACCGGCCATTCGATCGTCTACGCCACGCGCCACATCGATCGCGCCAGCCATCCGCGCGCGCTCGCCTATCTCGCGCCGTTCGAGCGCCGGCTGTCGCAAAAGCGCGAGACGCGCCTCGGCAAGACGCCGTGGTGGAACCTGCACTGGCCGCGCTCACCGGCGCTGTTCGCGGCGCCGAAGATCGTGCTGCGCCAGACCGCGTCCTCGCTGATCGCGGCGGTCGACGACGTCGGCTACTTCTGCCTGAACAGCGTGATCGTGGTGCGCCCACGCGCCGGCGTGTCCCTGGTGGCGCTGGTGGCGCTGCTCAACTCGAAGCTGTTGCGCTGGGTGTACGGAATGGTGACCCAGGAGCAGGCGCGCGCATTCGCCGAGGTGAAGCCGGTGAACCTGCGTAAGCTTCCGATCATACAAATGAATCTAGAGCTCGAGCAGCTCGCGAAAGAGTCGCCGGAAGCGTTCGACGAGGGCGTCTTTCGCCTGTACGGCCTGACCGCCAGCGAGCGGCAAAGGGTCCTGAACGCGACGTAAGTGACCGTGGTAAAATCAGGATCCTAGCAGGAGCACCAACATGCGCTTGACCCTTGTGGCCACGGTTTGCGCCGCGGCACTGACCGCGGGCTGTTCGTTCTCGACGCCGGGCGTGGCGCTCGATGGAGGCACGGACGACGCGGACGACAATCCGCCGAGCCTGTGCGGCAACGGCGTGATCGATCCGATGGAGCAGTGCGACGACGGGAACCAGGTCAACGGCGACGGCTGCCAGGTCGACTGCACCTTGACCTGCGTCGTGTCGGTGCAGTGCGACGACGGCGATCCGTGCAACGGCGCCGAGACCTGCAACGCGAGCCACACCTGTGATCCCGGAACCCCGTCGGCCGACAACACCACCTGCGGCGCCAGCCAGATCTGCAGGGGCGGCGCGTGCGGCGACATTCAGTGCGGCGACATGTTGGTCAGCGCACCCGAAGAGTGCGACGACGGCAACGTCACCGACGGAGACGGCTGCCAGCACGACTGCACGTTCACCTGCGTCACCGGCGACGCGGCTCGCAACTGCACGCCCGCCGATTCGTGCATGGGCCAGGGCACCTGCCAGACGGAGACACACACCTGCGCGCCCGGCACGCCGATCGCCGACGGGCTGGCCTGCCCCACCGATGCGACGAAGTATTGCAAGACCGGCGTGTGCACCGCGCCGGTGTGCAACAACGGAACGAAGGAGCCCGGCGAGATCTGCGACGACGGCAACACCGACAACACCGACGGCTGCCGCACCAACTGCACGTACACCTGCGCGGTGGCAGCCAACGATTGCCCCGCCGCGCCCGAGTGCCAGGTGCAGAGCTGCACCGCGCAGCACACCTGCCTCGCGATCGCCGACGCCTCGAAGGACGGAATGGCTTGCGGCAGCGTGGGCAGCCCGAACAAGTGCTCGAGCGGCGCCTGCCTGCCGCCCGGCTCGGTGTGCGGCAACGGCATCAAGGAAGCCGGCGAAGACTGCGATCTCGGCAGCGCCAACAACCTGGCGGGCTCGGGCTGCGAGCCGAACTGCAAGTTCTCGTGCACGCTTCAGCCGAACTCCTGCCCCGACGCCAATCCGTGCAACGGCGTCGAGACCTGCGGCGCGGCGACCGTCAACATGATGGCGGTGCAAAAGTGCTCGGCAGGGACCGCGCTCGCCGACGGCACTACCTGCGGCACCGGCAACATCTGCCTCAACAAGCTGTGCAAGCCGTCGATGTGCGGCGACGGCTTCGTCGACGCGGCGAAGAACGAGGAGTGCGATCCGCCGGCGGCCGGGACCTGCACGCCGGGCTGCCTCAAGATCGTGTGCGGCAACAACCGCCGCGATCCGGGCGAGCAGTGCGACGACGGCAACAAGACCAACCTCGACGGCTGCGACGGCACCTGCAAGTTCGAGCAGGACCATCGCATCAATTTCCTGACGGTGGTGTATGCCACCGATACGTTCTGCCCGGCGAACCAGCTCGCGGCCGCGGTCACCGGCGGAACCGCGCAGGGCCAGTTCAACAGCACCCTCGCCACGCACATCAAGGACGGCACCGCGTCGGTGATGATGCGATTCAGCAACCTGGTCGATCTCTCCGGCACGGCCAACCCGGCGTTCCCGATGGGCATCCTCAACGGCACGCCGGCGACGGGCGGCGGCTACGATGGCACCAACGATCTCGACTGGTGGTACACGGTCGATCCGATGTCGATCGACGCGAGCCGCGTTCCGACCACCACGATGAGCGCGTCGTTCGCGGGCAAGACGCTGACCGCGGGGCCCTCGAACATCTCGTTGACGCTGTCGCTCGGCGGTGCGCCCGCGACCTTGCGCATGGTGGGCACGCGCGTCTCGGTGGTGACCAACACGGTCAACGCGCCGAAGACTTCGTCGGGAGCGACGCCCGGCCACCTCGCGGCCGAGCACCTCGATTCGACGCTGATGAGCTTCGCCACGCTCGGGAGCCAGCAGATGGCCAACAACACCGGCAAGCTGTGCGGCAACATCACGGCGTTGTCGCTCTCGAAGGTGGCGATTCCGGCGGCGCTGGTCGGCTCCGGGTTGTTCAACTGCAGCCAGAAATTCAAGGCGACCAACACGCTGCTCGATGCGCTGGTGAACGGTTGCACGGTGTTCACGCCGCAGATCACGCCCACGCAGCCCGACGCCAACAAGGACGACCCGACCGTGCCGCCGGCGGGCGCGGGTCCGCCGTACACGCTGACGGTGACCGGCAACTCGGTCACCGGTTGCAAGGACAAGAGCAACACCGCGGTCACCCTGGCCGACTGCCTGGCCGACGCCGTCTACTCGAGCTATTTCAAGTTCACCTCGGACCGCGTGATCATCAAGTAGCCGCGCGGGAAACACTGCGAAAATCGAGGGTTGACCGGACGGTCAGGCGTGTGCAGATTACAGGGGTCCCGAGGCTCTTCGGGGGCGAAACGGTTTCGACGGAGGTGTACTTCGCGGAAGGTCGCGTGCCGAGGACTCCAGTTATCCTCGTAAATCCAGCTGGAACGTAGAAACGCGAACGATAACGCGTACGCTCTCGCCGCTTAATAACCGGTAGAGAGCTGTCTCCCCCGGAAGTGTCCGCGGTCCGGGATGGGGCATAAAACTAGCGGGCTAGCCGAGTCGAGTGCTCATTGCGACAGAGGCGAAACCACAGGATGGGCTAGCTACCGGCAGGGCCCGTCGGCGGGCACAGCCGGATGCGAAACCAAATCCGCCGAACACGCACGTAGGGGCCGCTGCTAAGCACTTTCGGACCCGGGTTCGACTCCCGGCGCCTCCACTATCTTTCTACTGTCCCGCCAGCTAGTTGCCGCGCTGGCCCTGCTCAATTGCCGTCAGGGAGGATACCGTCCAGTAGGTAGCGAGCGCGCTCGGTCTTGCTCGGCAGGATCGAATCCCGCAGGGCGAATTAGTTGGATCTGAGGCGCCGTCGGTGGCTCAATCCCGCCATGAACAGCGAACTCCTCTTCGGTGTCTACGATGCGGATGGCGACTTGCTAACGCTGGTCGGAGCTACTGAGGATGTTCCGGGCGCCATGCAGTTTTTCGGAATCCGCAAGGCAAGAATCACGAAGTCGCGCTTCCAATTCACCGTCGACGAGCACGGAGAACGCCGTTACGATGAGGTCGTCGACCTCGATAGCTTCGAAGTCGGCTGAACCTGCTCGGCGTCGTCAGCTTCGTGCTGCTGATGTAGCTTGACCGGTCAGCGCCCTGGCAATAGGCTCCTCTGCGAGCGATCGGGCTCTTCCGCAACGGCACCAACAATACGCAGCACAGTAACGCGGCCTCGCCCAAAGCGAGAGTCGGAAAAAGGAATGCAAATGGCAAAAGGTACCGTCAAATGGTTCAACGACGCGAAGGGGTTCGGATTCATCACCCCCGAGAGCGGCCCCGACGTATTCGTGCATCACACCGCAATTGCGAGTGAGGGCTTTCGCAGCCTGGCTGAGGGCGATGCGGTAGAGTTTGATACCGTCCAAGGGCCGAAGGGCCTGCAGGCGGCGAACGTTCGCAAAGTCGTGTAACTCGGCACCGCCCGCCGCGCCCATGGCCGGCGGTGGTCGCTGATTCCAACCCCCGGATCACAGGACCCGCCTCCTCAACACGCCCGCGAACAGGCTGTGGCCTTGCGCTTGGCCCGAGGATCGCGTTCTGCGTCGCCGGGCGCCTGCCGCAGCTCCGACACGTTGGGATTCTACTTGAACGCCACACGCCTCGCCACCGCGGCAGCGATGATCGGACGAGCACCACGTTGTAGTGCGGCCACTTCGACCTGTGCTCCTCAGCGTCAGTTATTTTCGAGCCGGGGCCCTTCGGACTATGCAACAACTCTGAGCCCTCTCTGCCGGTCAAAGCGCTGAACGACTCAGCGCGGCATGTGCTTTTCGGGCAGCGCCTCGGGCCGGTAGGGCTGCCCCCGGCCGGCCCTCATGAGCGGCACACCGAGGGCCAGCGCGCCGCCGAGCGGAGCGACCACTTTGGCCACGCCGATCCCGTCGGCGGCGCCGGCCATCAGGGCGACGACAAGGGCTGCCGCGGCGCCCGACACCACCGCCACCACGCCCAGCGCGAAGCCAAAGCTCGTTCCTCCGAGGTAGCGCGCGCTGGACGCCGCGACGGCGAGACGCGCGTGCAAGGCGGCGACGAAGCGCGCGTACTCGACGTTCTGGTCGACGAAGTCCGCCAGGCCGCGAACGTGGCGCGACAGGATGACCAGCTTGGCGCCGCCTCGCGTGTGCAGCTCGCACCGGCCGATGCCCTGGATGCAAGTGATCCGCACCCGCGCGACCTCGGCCAGCGCGAACGATCGCCGATCGCGCCGCTTGGCCGATTCGACGATCAACGAGTCCCCGTCGAGCGTGTAGCGCATCGCGCCGCTCCCCAGCGACGGCGTCACGCGGTATTCCGTATCGGTCACGCCCCGATGTTGCTCCGACCGCATCCCCGCGGTCAACGAGAGAGGGAGACCGGACTTGACTCGCGGTCTGCGCGCGGCAGATGCACCGTGAAGCGCGTGCCGTCGCGTGGCGAGGAGGTGACCTCGATGCTGGCATCGTGCGCGCGCACGATCTGTGATGCGATATAGAGCCCCAGTCCGACGCCGCGCGTGCACGTGGAGCTCGACATCGCCGAGCCGCCCATCCCGACGGTGCCCAACGCCGCGATCATCGTGCGCGCCGGCCACACGCGCGCCGCGGTCGTCGAAGGCAACAAGATCCACCTGGTTCCCATCGACGTGGGCGCGAGCGACGGCAACCGCACGCAGGTGACCCACGGTCTGAAGGAGGGAGAGCTGGTCGCCAACGATCTTCCCGCCGAGCTTGGCGACGGCGCGCTGATCCAACCGATGATCCAATAGGATCAGGTGCTAGTGGTGGGGGTCGAGTGCGGTGCGGATGCTGACCGTGACCGTGGCGCTGGTGATCGAGCCAAACAGCGCGGCGGCCCAAATCTGCTTGGGGCTCTGCCAGTGATGACCGTGCTCGTCGCGCTCCCGGTGTCCCCGGTCGTCGTCGTCGTCGAAGATGCGCGCGGAGACCCAGTGGGGCGGGTTGTGGCTCGGCTTGAAGTCCGAGGGGTTCAGGACGAGATGGCCGTCGACGCCGAAGTCGAACGTGGAGGTTCGCTGGGCACCGGACGGCAACCCGTTCTCCACGCACACCCAATACGAGTGGCCGGCGACGGTGGAGAACGCGCGGCTGGCGAACACCGGCATCTTGCCCGTGCGGGTCATCACCACCGACGCGTCGACCAGATCGGTCTTGGCCGGATCGCAGCCGAACGGCTTGTCGCTGGGCGGCGGCGGCGGCGGCGGCGTGTTGATGGTGAACGCGTAGACCTGCTCGAAGCCGGAGGCGTTCGAGGTGTAGACCACGCGGTTGCCGCTGATCGCCGAGAGCATCTGGTCGCCCGCGCCGTCGACGACCACGTCCTCGGAGTTGGTGGCCAGGTCGTAGGTATAGATGTCGAGGTTGCCCGCGCGGTCGTCGGCCCACACCACGCGCGTGCCGGAGATGCGCGGCTGCACCTTGTGGCTGGCGACGGTGGTGAGCTGGCGGGTGGCGCGCGTGGTCAAGTCGAACGAATAGATCTGATCGATGCCCGCCGCCGAGTCCACCCACACCACGAAGTTGCCGTCGATGTCAGGCTCGCTCTGATTGGACGGCCCGGTGGCGATCGAGAAAGGCGAGCCGTTGGTCGAGATCTGATAGCCGTAGATGTCGGCCGTGCCGCTGCCGTAATCCTCGTAGACGATGTAGTCGCCGGACACGCGCGGGCGCGCCTGGATGGCCGCGTCGTTGGTGACCGGTCTTGCGAACGGCGCGCCGAGCGCGTTGTCGTAGCCGTCGATGTCGTCCTGGCCGCTCGAGCGGACGTAGACGATGTAGCGGCCACGGATCGACGGCTGCTCGAAGTGGGTCTTGGCGTCCGCGCCCGCGACGGTGGTGCCGGTGCCGGTGGCGAGATCGTAGACCACGATGTCGCCCAGATTGCTCGCGCTGGTGTGCGTGTAGACCACGTTGGTGCCGTCGACGTCGTCGAGGAACTCCTGCTGATCAGGCGTGTTGGTGAGGTTGGTCGCGACGCCGCCGGCGCTCAGGTCGTACTGATAGATGTCGGCGTTGGTTCCGCCGCCCGCGAGCCTGGCGTTGTCGGTCCACACCACGTTGGTGCCGGAGATCGCCGGCGTGGTCTGCGTGTCGTTCGCCGAGCCGGTGGTGAGCTGCGTGATGCTGCCGGCGAGCCTGCCTGCGAACACGTCCGACGCCAGTCCGAGGCACAGGCTGCCGACGAGGAGGGCGCGCTGTACGGAGCTGATGCCCGGGGCATACGGAGACATCGGCCGATCGTAGCAATAACGTTTCCAAGATTAATTGTATGAATTCGCTTACGAAATACCACGATGTAATTGCCATTAGAATCAGTTAGGAGGATTACTATTATTTCTATCGGTGTATCGCGAAATGGATCTTCGGAGCGATGGTGGACGTACAATCCGCCACGCCATGAACCGCGCGCCATTGCCCTCGGGCCACCGGGTGGTCGTCTCTCAGTTTGGCGACGATCCGCTGCAAGCGATCGACCAGCACGCTGCGCTGCACGAGATGGCGCCGCCCGACCCCGCGACGCTCGCGGCGCGCGACGTGATCGTGTGCATCAAGAGCGCGTCGGTCGGCTGGGTGGACCTGCTCATGACCAGCGGCCAATACCAGCACATGCCGAAGCCGCCGTATTGTCCGGGGCTCGAGTACGCCGGCGTGGTGGCCTGGCTCGGACCCGACGCCGACAGCACGCGACTGGCGGTGGGCGACAACGTGCTCGTCGATGGCTTTCAGGCCGGCCCGAGATCGCTCGGCGCGTACCAGAGCTACGGCGGCTACGCGTCGTACGCGGTGGCCCCGGCCGAGGCGGTGCGCCGAATCCCGGGCGGGCTCTCGTTCGACCAGGCCTGCAATCTGCTCGGCAGCTACGAGACCGCCTACCACTGCCTGATCGCGCGCGCGCGCCTGCAGGCCCACGAGACGGTGCTGGTCCACGGCGCGTCCGGCTCGACCGGCCTGGCGGCGGTGCACGTGGCGAAGGTGCTCGGCGCAACCGTGATCGCCACCGGCCGCTCGGACGAGAAGCTCGCGGTGGTCAAGGCGCAGGGGGCCGACCACGTCATCAATTGCAAGAACCCCGACGGCGGCCCCGGCGTTCGTTCGTTTCGCGAGGAGGTCAAGGCGCTGACCGGAGGCCGCGGCGCCGACGTGGTTTACGACGGCGTCGGCGGCGACATCTCGCTCGAGAGCCTACGCGCGGTGGCCTTCGGAGCGCGCTACCTGATCGTCGGCTGGGCCTCGACGCCGTTCGTCGCGCAGGGCCGAGGGCAACGAGGCGCGCCGAATGCCAACACGCTGCCGACCAATCTGATCCTGATGAAGGGCCTCGACGTGCTGGGCTGTCCGATGGTGATCTCCACGGTTCACGATCCGTCCATCCGCGCTCCGCGCCTCGAGCAGGTGCTGCGCTGGGCGGAGTCCGGTCAGATCCGACCGTACGTCTCGCACGTCTTTCCGCTCGCAGACTTCAAGAAAGCGATGCGCGCGAAATGGAACGGCGAGGTGATCGGCGGGTGCGTGCTGCACCCCTGATCGGCTGGCGGCGGGCACGAGCGACGAGCAGCGCGCACGCGAGCATGAGCACGAACACGAGCACCGGGCCGTCGCTCGAGGTGGACCCCGCGACGCTGCAGCCACCCTGAGCGCCGGAGCCGTTGGTGCTCCCGCCGTCGCTCCCGCCCGGCGTCGTTCCGCCGTCGTCGGCAGCGGGCGTGCTGCCGCCGTCGCTCCCGCCCGGCATCGTTCCGGCGTCGTCGGCCGGCTTGCCTTCGCCCAGGTCCGCCGGGGCAGCAGCGCCGGGCACGAGGTCGATGAGCGCTTCGAGCTGGTTGTCGGGCGGCCCGCCTTGCCCGCTGTCGCTGAACCAGGCCGCGCCTTCCTGAACCACGCCGAAGAACTCGTGATAGGTCCCGGGAACGCACGCGGCGCCCGTCGGTCCATGAAACGAAAACGTAAAGGTGCCGTCGGCGTTCGGCGCAACGGCTCCACTGGTCGCGGCGCGGTCCGGCGCGAGCCAATCGCTGCCGGAGAAGATGCTCGCGCGATCGCGCGGCATCGTGGTGCCGAGCCTGGTCGAGCCGTCCCAGCTCTTGCCGCCTGCGTTCTTCAACACCAGCTTCGCGACCACGCTTTGGCCGCACTTGACGGTGAGCGCGGGCATCGACGCGTACGGCCACGATTGACTGACGAACGTCGCGGCGTAGGAAGGCACCACGCCATAGGCGCTCAGCACCGACTTGGCGTCCGCAACCCGCTGCGTTTGATCGCAGGTTCCGCAGATCTCGTACTTGTCCATGAAGGCGACGGTCGCGTCGGTGACGTTGGTGGTCGCCTTCAGCTGCGAATAGCCGTACCCGAACGTCGTCAGCTCGTACCAGATGAACTCGAGCTGCAGGTTCAACGACCCCGAGGATTCCCCCTTGGTGTTGGCGTACGACAGGACGTTGTCGTTCGCGGACGTGTCCCACCTTCCCCCGACAGACCACTGCGCGATCCCCCGTCCCGGTCCGCCGCCGAACTGCACCGAAGCGGGATTCACGCCCGATTCCTGGTCCAGGTTGCCGACGATGCCGGCGGCCTGGAAGCTGGTGAGTCCCTTGCCGACGAAGAAGTCGTAGGCGGGTTTGTCATTGGCGAAGGCGGTGCCCAACGCCGCCGAGCTCTCGCCCTCCACCTCGGGGACGCCGCTGCATCCGATCAACACCGTGCCGCCAAGGGACGCCAGCACCACGATCTCGATCCAGCTCGCTCGACTCATGCCGGGACACAGAGCAAGTCGAAGGCCAGCTCGAGGCCACGCAATTCTCGACGGTTGGGACGGGCGGACGCAAACTCCACGTCTCGCATGTGAGACCAGCCGTGTGCAGCGATGGGGTGCGGCTGCTCCGTGGCAGAACGCGACGCCGGAGGGGAAGGACGCCCGAGGGCTGAGGCCCACAGGGCACGCGCGAGGCCCGCGCGGCGGCGTCGACGGCGCTGGATCAGAAAATGCTGAATCGGAGGGCGACGAAGGAGCCGCCGAATGCGACGAATTCCCTGGGTCATCTGCCTCACCTTCATTACCGGCTGCAATGGCGGCAACGGATCGACGATCGACGGCGGCACCGGTGGCGGCGGCGCGGGCGAGGACGGCGGCGGCGGTGGCGGCGCTGGCCAGGACGGCGGCGGCGGCGGCGGCCAACTGCCGCTCGACGGGAGCGTGCCCGGCGACGGCGCGATCAACGGCGGCCCGCTACAACCCAACCCGATCTTCCTCCCGTCCCCCACCGGCACCTGCCCCGACTTCCAGGACGGCACGGTCACCTTCTCGCCGGCCGGCATCGCTCCGCGCACCGCGCGCATCTGGATGTCCTCCGCCGCCAAGACGCTGCACGGCCCGCTGGTCTTCTATTGGTACGCCACCACCAGCTCGACCAACGAGGTGCTCTACGGGCTCGGGCAATCGGTGGTAAACGAAATCGAAGCGCAAGGCGGGATGGTCATCGCGCCCGTCGAGGACATGCCGAACGGCCAGAAGAACCAGTTCCCGTGGTACCTGGTGACCGGCAATCAGCAGGACGATCTGAAGGTCGCCGACGAGATCGTCGCCTGCGCGATCGCCAAGGTCGGGATCGATCTGCGCCACATCCACTCGCTCGGCATGAGCGCCGGCGCGCTGCAAACCACCCGCATGAGCCTGTTGCGCTCCGGATATCTGGCGAGCGTCACCACCTACTCGGGCGGAATCGCGCCGGGCGTCGCCGATGCCAACCAGGATCCGACCAACCTGTTCGCCGCGATGATCTTCCACGGCGGCGCGACCGACACCTACGGTCAGCTCAGCTTTCAGATGGCCAGCGAGACCTACCAGACCACGCTGCGCTCGCTCGGCCACTTCGCGTTCATCTGCGATCACTCGCAGAACGCGCCCGGCCACCAGATCCCGCCGCCGCCCGCCGCCGACAGCGTCTGGCGCTTCTTCCAGGATCACCCGTTCGGCACCAACCCGTCGCCCTACGCGAGCGCGCTCCCGAGCGGCTTTCTCGCCTATTGCTCGCTGAACTAGCCGCCGGCTGGTTACGCTCGTCGCTGGCCCCCTCCCTCCACGCTGCTACAGTGTTGGATGAGCATCCTCATCATCGAGGACGACGAGGGGGTGCGCTCCTCGATCCGCGACGTTCTCGAGACCGAGGGGTATTCGGTCGAAGTAGCGCAAGACGGCGGCGAGGCGCTGCGGCGACTGCAGGCCGAGCCGCTGCCGAGCCTGATCCTGCTCGATCTCCTGATGCCCGGCATGGACGGCGAAGAGTTCAGGACGCGCCAACTCACCGATCCGCGCACGGCCAACATTCCAGTGGTCGTCTTGAGCGCCCGTCCCGACGGCAGGCAGCGGGCTCGCAGGCTGCACGCCGCGGACTATCTGCGCAAGCCGATGAGCTTCGAGGAGCTGCTGCACGTGGTGCAGAACCAGGCGATCACGGTGGTCAACGCGACGGACTCTCACGAGCTCGTGCGCACGATCGAGGAAGCCTGGTCGGCGCTGCACCGCCCACCCTCGACCGAGAAGGACTAGTCGTTGCGACAGCGACTCCTGTTCGCCATCGTGGCCCTCTTGCCCGGGTGCGAATTCAGGACCGGCGGGCTCCCCATCACCGGACCTTCTTCCGACCTCTCGCCCGGCGATCGGTTCGATCTTGCCGGCATCGACGCGATCGCCGACCTCGCCGTCTCTCCGACGGTGATCCTCACCAGCCCGGCGAACGGCGCGATCAAGGGATCGGTCGGCAAAAAGCCCACCGCCACCTTCGATCAGGGGATGGATCCCTCGACGCTCACCGCGCTCACCTTCACGCTGGCGCAGGGCACGACGCCGATCTTCGGCACGGTGACCCTCGATGCCGCGGGCAGCACCGCGACCTTCACACCGGCCGGCCCGCTCGGGCTCAGCCTGCTCTACACCGCCACCATCACCACCGGCGCCATGGGCGCGGGACACACGCCGCTGGCGGCGGACTACGTGTGGACGTTCTCGACGGGCGCGTGCAGCCAGGCCGCGGTCGCGCTCGGGTCCGCCGCGAGCTTCGCGGTCCTGGCGTCCTCCACGGTCACCAACACCGGCCTGACCACCATCAGCGGAGATCTGGGGCTCAGCCCCGGCTCCTCGGTGACCGGCGCCCCGACGGTCAACGGCACGCAGCACGTCGACGATCCGACCGCGGTGAAGGCGGTCGCAGATCTCACCACCGCGTACGACGACGCCGCCGCCCGCACGCTGTGCGCGACGACCGTGGCCGGAGACCTCGGCGGGCAGACGCTGACGCCCGGCCTGTATCACTCGCTCTCGTCGCTGGCGATCTCGTCCGGGGACCTCACGCTCGACGCGCAGGGCGACAGTGATGCGGTGTTCCTCTTCCAGACCGCGACCAGCCTGACCACCGCCGCCACCTGCAAGGTCCTGTTGACCCACGGCGCCAGGGCCGCCAACGTCTACTGGCAGATCGGCACCGCCCCCTCGTTCGCGGCGATGAGCGTCTTCGAGGGCACGATCCTGGCGCACGACGCGATCTCGCTGGGCGCAGGCGCCACGCTGAACCAGGGGCGGGCGCTGTCGGTGACCGCCGCGGTCAACCTGGACACCAACACGATCGTCAAGCCCGCGCCCTGAATTCCGACTACTGTGCTGCTTTCCACTTTCGCAGGAGCCGATCCCATGCATGTTTCCGTTCACGACGTGACCGTCGGGCAGTTCTCCCGCGGCCTGACCAACCTGAAGGGCGTGCTGCAAAAGGGGCGCGCGTTCGCAGAGAGCAAGAAGATCGATTTTTCGGTGTTGTTGCAGACCCGCCTGGCCCCGGATCAGTTTCCCCTCGCGCGCCAGATCCAGATCGCCTGTGACGTCGCGAAGGTCTGCTGCGCCACGCTCAGCGGGCTCCCCGCGCCGGCGATGGAGGACAAGGAGCAGACCTTCGAAGAATTCATGGAGCGGATCGACCGGACGCTCGCGTTCCTGCAAACGATCAAGGCAGAACAGTTCACCAGCTTCGAGAAGCGCACGTTCACGTCCCATCGTCGCCCCGGGCTACATCTCGAAGGCAGGGACTATCTTCACCAGCACGCGACGCCGAACTTCTATTTCCACGTGACCACCGCGTACAGCATCCTCCGCGCCAGCGGCGTCGAGTTGGGAAAGCGCGACTACCTGGGGGATCCGAGCTGGAAGCAGGACTAAGCTTCTCAGCTCCGCGCGGCCGTGACGCACAGCTGCTCCATTCCCAGGCGCGGCAAGAGGGTCCGCACTGACCCCGGTTACATCGATCGGCAGTCGAGCTGAAACGAGGCTTCGATGTTGGCGGTGATCCGTGCGGCCAGCACCGGGTTGTCGTCGGCGGAGATCAGGATGCCGTTGTCGTCGGAGTCGGAGGTCGTGGCTGTGAGATCGACGCCGTCGAACCAATGCGCCAGATCCGCGTGCAGGAGCAGCTCGACGCGGCCGCCGGGATCGAGCGGCAGGGGATCGGCGCAGGACACGTAGACCGGCGCGTTGGAGAGCATCACGTGCAGCCGCGCGGTCCCGAAGGCGCCGGTCAGATCGACGCCGGAGGTCATCGCGTCGCCCAGGGTGAAGCGCAGCCCGGAGTAGAGCGCCGGCGGCGCGGACGGCAGCGTCGCCGTCACGGTGCCCGCCATCGCCAGGTCGAGCGCCTCCACCTGCGTGCGCAGATCCGACGAGGAGCGATCGGAGACCGCGCCCAGCTCGACCACGTGCAACGCGGCCGTCGCGATCGACAGCCCGGGCGGCGGCTGCGTCGGTGCGGCAAAGTCGCCGGACACCGTCAGCGTGCTCACCACCGGGGTCGCCGGCGGGGAGCCGCAGGCGGTGACGGCGGCGACTGCGAGGAGCGCTAGTGCGCGCATGTCTCCTCTCATATCACGGCTGGCGGGCTGCACACTGCTATACTGCGCCGGCGTGAGCAGCAGCACCTCCTCCGACCCGGCCCGGACGCGTGACGACGGGAAGCTTCACGAGACGCCCGGCGAGACCTGCGTGCTGGTGCGGTTTGGCGATCAGCGCCGCATCATCGAGGTGCGCGACCACGCCGAGGTGGTGATCGGCCGGTCGCGCGAGTCGACCTTCCTCGCCGACGACGATCGCGTCTCGAGACGACACCTGCGCATCGTCTGCCGCGACGGCGCGCTGTGGGCGAGCGACCTGGGCAGCCGCAACGGGAGCACCCTCAACGGCCGACGCATCGCCGAGGAGCGCCTGCTCTCGCCGGGCGACGAGCTCTCGGCGGGCCCGGTGCGCGTGACGGTGTTCGGACGCCGGCGCGCCGGTCCGGTCGGCTCCGAGGGCGAGCTCTACGAGCGGCTCACCGCGGAGGTCGAGCGCGCGACGCGCTTTCGCCGGCCGCTCGCGGTCGTCGGCCTCTTGCTCGACGGGCCGACCTCGGCGGTGCGCGACGCGCTCCATCGGGTCGCGGCCAGGCTGAGGCGCATCGATTTTCTCGGCGAGTACGCGCCGGGGGAATACATGGCGCTCCTGCCGGAGACCACGCTGGCGCTGGCGGAGCCGCTGGCGTCCGCGCTGGCGGAGACCGCGCGGGCCGTGGTCGGGCTGTCGGCGTCGGCGAACGCCGCCGGGGTGCCGGAGAGCGCGGGAACGGCCGACGGGCTGATCGGCGCGGCTTTTCGCGGGGCGCGACCGACCGCCGCGCCGCCGGAGGAGCCCCCGGTCGTCGCCGAGCAGCCGGTGATGCGCGAGCTGTTCGAGTTGGTGCACCGGACCGCGCGCAGCGACCTCACCGTGCTGCTCACCGGCGAGACCGGCGCCGGCAAGGAAGTGATCGCGACCGAGATCCATCGCACCAGCGAGCGCGCGGCCGGGCCCTACGTGCGCCTCAACTGCGGCTCGCTGCCCGAGTCGCTGATCGAGTCGGAGCTGTTCGGGCACGAGCGCGGCGCGTTCACCGGCGCGGACAAGCGACGCATCGGTCACGTCGAGCGCGCGTCGGGCGGCACGCTGCTGCTCGACGAGATCGGCGAGCTGCCGCTGGGCATGCAGGTCAAGCTGCTGCGCGTGATCGAGGCCAGGCGCGTGACGCGCGTCGGGGGCACCGACGAGATCGCCGTCGACGTGCGCTTCATCGCCGCCACCAACCGCGATCTCGAGCGCGAGGTGAAGCGCGGGACCTTTCGCGAAGACCTCTATTTCCGGCTGAGCCCGATCGTGCTTCACGTGCCGCCGCTGCGCGAGCGCCCGCTCGATCTGCCGCTGCTCGCCGAGGGGTTCGCGCGGGCGGTCGCGGCGCGCGACGGGCGCCCGACGCCGCGGCTCTCCCCGACCTTCCTGCACGCGCTCAAGCGCTATCCCTGGCCCGGGAACGTGCGCGAGCTGCGCAACGTGATCGAGCGCGCGCTGGTGCTCGCCGACAACGATGAGCTGGGGCCGGCGCAGCTCCCCGATCGATTCGGCGGCGTGGTCGCGCCACCGACGGGCGCGCCGATCCGCCAGCAGGTCGACGAGCTGGAGCGGCTGGCGCTGGTGCGCGCGCTCGAGGCGTGCGACGGCAACCGAACCCACGCGGCCAAGAAGCTCGGCCTCTCGCGCCGTGCGCTCCTCTACAAGCTGAAAAAACACCACATCGACTAGATCTAGGGAGCGGGCGTGTACAGGTCGGCGCCGGGGCCGCCGCCGGAGAGGAGCAGCGTACCGTCGCACAGCGGCAGGGCTGCGTGGCCGCTGCGAGGCGAGCTGAGCGGCTGGGCGGCTACGAAGTCGCCGGCGGCGCCCAGCGTGGGGTCGAAGATCTCGACGCTCGCGGTGGGCGCGCCGTCGCCGCCGAGGCCGCCGGTGATCAGCACGCGGCCCGACGGAAGCAGTGTGGCCGTGTGTTGGGCGCGCGGCGTCCGGAGCACGCCCGCGAGATGCGCGCTGCGCTGCAGCGGATCGATCAGCTCGGCGCGCGCCACGGGCTGCCCGTCGGCACCGGTGCCGCCGACGACCAGCACCAGCCCGCTCGCCAACAGCGTCGCGCTGTGGTCGAAGCGCGGCGTGAGCAGCGCGCCGGACGGCTCGAAGCCGCCCGAGGGCGTGTAGAGCTCGATCACGTCGACCGGACCGACGGCGTCGCGGCCGCCGGCGATCACGGCCGCAGCGCCGGCAGCGCCGCCGAGCAAGGTCGCGGTGTGGCGCGCGCGCGCACGCAACAGGCCGGTCAGCGGATCGACGACGGTGCCGCCCTGCCTGACCAGGAAGGCCTGCGCGGTCGGCGCCGCGCCTGCGCCGTGACCACCGGTGATCAGCACCGTCCCGTCGGGAAACGCGACCGCCGCGTGCTCGACCTGATCGGGCGGAAAGCCGGTCGCCTGCGGCGTGGCCTTGCCCCCGGCGATCGATTCGATGCCCACCGCGCCCGGCGCGGCGCCGCCGAACAGGAGCACGGTGCCGTCGGCAAGCGTGACCGCCTGCGCCCCTGCGCGCGCGGCATTCAACAGGAGGCCGGCGCGGAACTCGCCCGCGACCGCGTCGTAGGCATCCGAGCTGGCCAGGGACGGTCCGCCCGGCGCGGCGCCGCCGGCGAAGGTCGGCGTCGTGCCGTCGAAGAAAGCGGTCGCCCCGAACCGCACCGCCGAGGGCGGTTGCGCCGGCGCGAAGCGGCCCACCAGGCTGAAGTAGAGCGGCACGGTCGGGGCCGGAGCGCCGGCCGCCAGATCGAACGGGCAGCTTCGCCCCTGCGCGATCGTATCGCCTGCGAAGGTCGCGGAGAGGGCGATCGCGTACCCGGTGCCCGGCAGGATGCTCGCGAGCTGCAACCGATCCACCGACGGTGCGGCGTCGCGGGTGTAGCGGGTTTGCCCGCTCGAATCGAGGAGCGACAGCCACACGTGATCGGCCTCGCGGAGCGGATGTTGACCGGCCGGCACCCGCAGGGTCACGTCGATCGTGGGCGATCCGCAGGATGCGACCAGGATCAGGCCGAGCAGCTCGCGCCTCACCGGGCCGCTCCCAGATCGACGCTCGCGCGGGTGCCGGTCTCGTGGCTCACGCCGAGCCCCACGCCGAGCCCGACGCCGAGCGCGATCGCGGCCACGCCGCCGGCGAGACCCCAGGTCAGCGGCCGGCGCCACCAGCGGATCCGCGGGGTCGCGGGACCCTGCGCGTCGACGGAGACGATCAGCCCGTCGACGGCCGAGGCGAGCGCCGTCGCGGTGAGCTGCTGATTGTCCGGAACCGCCGCGCGGCCGAGGCGCCGGCTGGTCTTGGTGTCGAGGCGTTCGAGCGCGATCTCGGCGCTGCCGTCGCGTCGTTCGACCCACGCCGCCAGGACTTCGGTCGCGCCCGACAACGCGGCGCGCCGCGCGAGCTCGGCGGGCGACGGCGCGACCTCGGCCGACAGCGTGAGGTGGGCGTCGCCGCCCGACGGCGTGACCTCGACCACCTGGCCGGCCGCGCGAAACCCGGATCGCTCGGCGCGGACCAGGTGTGCGCCCGGCGCGGCGGAGGCCTCGACGTGGCCGCGTCCCACCAGCTGACCGTCGAGGATCACCAGCGCATCGTCCGGCGCGGTCGAGATCGCCAGGTGCACCGGCGCTCCCACCGACTGCGCGGCGCGCCGGGCGGCATCGATCAAGCGCGGCGCAAAGCGCGCCGGGTCGAGCGGGCGGCCGGGCGCCAGCCGCGCCACCGCCAACAGATCGTCCCACGCGGCCGCGTCGTCCCCGCGCGCGATCCGCGCCGCCGCGCGATAGGCGTGCAGATCGACCAACTCGCCCTGGCCCAGGCCGCCGCCGCCCGACGGGGCGATCTCGCGCTCGAGCGCGTCGAGCTCCGCGAGGGCCGCGTCGAGCTTGAGCGCTTGATAGGTGGCGACCGCGTGCTGCAGCCGGGTCGAGCCGGTCCCGGCCGCGAGCTGGCCCGGCACCTCGCGCAGCGCGGAAGCGCCCCGCCGGCGCGCCAACGAGAGAAACGCCTCATCGGCGCCGGTCGGATCCGGCTCGCCCCACCACAAGAAGGCGGTGTGCGGCTCGGCGTAGGCCGGGAGCGCCGACGCGAGCGTGCAGGCGATCAACGCGGTGGGGAGAAACGAGGCCGACAAGACGTCGCGCAGTGTGCCGTCGGTCCCGGCCGCCGGTCAAGCCGCGTGCTAGGATCTCGTCGACGTGAGCAGCGCGCCCGAACGCTTCGGCCGGTACGAGCTGATCGCGCCGCTCGGCGCGGGCGGCATGGGCGAGGTGTTCCTGGCGCGCGTCCTCGGCGCCGCGCGCGTGCAAAAGACGGTGGTGGTCAAGCGCATGCGGCCGGAGCGGCTCACCGACGAGGCGGCGCGCGCCCGGTTCGTCGAGGAGGCGCGGGTCGCGCTGTCCCTTTCGCACCCGCACGTGGTGCCGGTGTTCGAGTTCGGCGAGCTCGACGGCAGCTACTTCCTGGTCATGGAGTGGGTGCGCGGCGGCGAGCTCCATCGGATCGCCGGCGTGGATCGCGCGCCGCTCGGCCCGGCGGCGGTGGCGCTGCTCGGCAGCCAGCTGTGCGACGCGCTCGCCTACGTGCATGCGCGCT
This sequence comes from Myxococcales bacterium, assembly GCA_003170275.1. GTDB lineage: Bacteria > Myxococcota_A > Polyangia > Palsa-1104 > Palsa-1104 > PALSA-1104. The sequence continues at coordinate 12,291 of PNAM01000078.1, read as the reverse complement.
CGGATCGGCGCGGTGCCCAGCTGGTGCACGGCGACGTGACGCCGCGCAACGTGCTGCTCTCGCTCGACGGACACGCCCTGTTGGCGGACTTCGGGCTGGCCAGGTTCGCGCCGCGAGGACGCGCCGGCACGCGCCGCTACCTCGCGCCGGAGCAGGCGCGTGGCGAAGGAGCCGACGGGCGCGCCGATCTGTACGCGCTGGCGCTGGTGTTGTGCGAAGCGGCGACCGGACGACCGGCGTACGACCGCGATCCGGAGCGCGCGGAGAAACAGGCGCGCGTCGGGCTGGTGCCCGAGATGGAAGGCTGCGATGCCGAGCTGTCGGCGGTGCTCAAGCGCGCGCTCGCGCCGTCGCGCGATGCCCGATTCGCCGAGGCGGCCGCCATGCGCGACGCGTTCGAGGCGGTGCTCGACAAGGGCGCCGGGGCGCGCTCGGCCGGGCGCGCGGAGCTGGTGGCGCGCGTCGCGGCGGTGCTCGAGGCGGGGCCGGCCGGGCCCGCGAGCCGGCTATCGACGATGGCCACGCGTGCGGCGAGCGGCTCCGGTGCGCGCAGCCGGATGTTGTTCGTGATCGTGCCGCTGCTGCTCGCGGTCGGCGGGGTGGTGGCGATGCGTGCGCGCGCGGCGTTGCGAGCGGAGTCGCGGCCGGCTGCGCAGAGCGCGAAGGTGGAGCACGTGAGCGCGAACGTGAACGCGAACGAGAGCGTGAACGCGAACGAGAGCGTGAACGTGAACGCCGACGTGAACGCGAACGAGAGCGTGAAGGCGAACGGGAGACCCGGGGCGGCGCATCACGCGATTCCAACCCACGGCAAAGAGACGCGCCCGGCGCTCGAACCCGGTCGCGTCGACTTGAACGCGGTGCCGTGGGCCCACGTGCGCATCGACGGCGCGGACCTCGGCGAAACGCCGCTGCTCGGCCTGTCGCTCGAAGCCGGCGAGCACTCCGTCGAGCTGACCAACGAGCCTCTTGGCGTGCGTCGCAAGCTTCATCTGACGGTTCGTCCCGGGGAGCGGATCGAGCGGGTCGAGGACCTGACCCGCTAGCTGTCGGAAATCTGGTGTACCAAGCTTGCGCAGTGTTCGAAGTCTGCGCAATTCAGACGAAAGACCTGCCCCATCTGTCCGATGGTGCCGGGCCGCCCGCGCCGCCCTTCGCAGCGCGGATTCTCGAAGGGAAACGCGGCCTGCAACCAACGGTCGGCATCGGTTGGGGCCTCCGGTCTCCGTGGCAGATCGCAGCGATTCCGTGGCCCCTTGCCCCGCGTCGAGGTACTGATAACCTCGCGGAAACTTGGATCTCCTTTTGCTTGGGGAAGAGCACCATGCGGAACCACCAGCTCGATAGTCTCTCCATCGAGGACCTGCCCCCCTGCAAAGGCGGCGTCTCCCGGCGTGGCTTCTGCGCGGTCGCCGGAGCCGGGCTGGTCACCCTCGGCCTGTCGGCCTGCGATCCGGGCGGCGCGCGCGTCGCGGTCGGCGGCCTCGGGACCGACAACGGCGACGGCAACGGCGATGGCAACGGCAATGGCGGCGGTCAGGATGCGGGCACCACCGGCGGCAAGGACTCCGGCACCACCGGCGGCAAGGACTCCGGCACCACCGGCGGTCAGGACTCCGGCACCGTGGGCAACTGCTCCGGCTCGCTGAACGCGGGCCCCGCCTCCGCCATCGCGGTCGGCCAGGTGAAGCACTTCACCGACAACTTCAACTATGACCTGTTCGTGTGCCGCGATGCGGGCGGCCTGTACGCGATCAACGGCTCGTGCCCGCACGCCGGCTGCACCGTGACCAAGAAGACCACCGAGTGGTATTGCAACTGCCACGGCGCGACCTTCGATCTCGACGGCAATCACCCGACCTCGCCGGCCCACTCGGCGCTCGAGCACTACTCGCTGTGCGTCGACGGCTCGGGCAACGTCCAGGTCGACTACAACAAGACCGTCGTCTACACGACCCGAACCTGATCTAAGGAGAACAACGATGTTTGCACGCAACGCCACGCTCGCTTTGGCGCTGACGCTCGCTACCTCCGCGCTCGCCGAGGTCAAAAAGGGAGACCAGGCCGCCGACTTCGAGAAGAAGTCGATCGCGGGACAAACCGTCAAGCTGTCCGGCTTGCGCGGCAAGGTGGTGCTGGTCGACTTCTGGGCCTCGTGGTGCGAGCCCTGCAAGAAGGAGCTGCCGCTTTTGGGCAAGATGGCGGCGCGGCTGAAGGCCCGGGGCATCGAGATCGTCACCATCAACATCGACGACGACAAGAGCAACGCCGCCGACTTCCTGCGCTCGCACGGGCTGCAGAGCCAGCTCACGGTCATCGCCGACACCGACAAGAGCATCGTCGGCAAGTACGCGCCGCCCAAGATGCCGTCGTCGTTCGTGGTCGACAAATCGGGCGTGGTGCGCGCGCTGAACGCCGGCTTCGACGAGGGCGACGAGCGCAAGATCGAGCAACAGCTCTCGCAGCTCGCCGACAAGGCCAACTAGCGTGCGCTCCGCCGAGCTGCTCGCCCACGGCTATCTGTGGGCCTTCGTCACGGTGTTCGCCGGCGGCTTTCTGACGTCGCTGACGCCGTGCGTGTACCCGATGATCTCGATCACCGTCAGCCTGTTCGGCGCACGCGACGAGAAGGTCACGCGCCGGCGCGCGATGGCGCTGGCGGCGACCTACGTGGCGGGAATCGGCGTCATGTATACGTCGCTCGGCGTTTCGTTCGCGCTCGCCGGCCGGGCGTTCGGCACGTTCATGTCGAGCCCGTACGTCATGGTCCCGATCGCCGTGCTGTTCTTCGTCATGGCGGCGTCGATGTTCGGGGCGTTCGAGCTGGCGTTGCCGTCGAACCTGCAGACGCGCCTGTCGGGCCTCGGCGGCAAGGGCTTCGGCGGATCGTTCGTGATGGGGCTGGTCGGCGGGATCATCGCCGCGCCGTGCACCGGGCCGGTGTTGGCGTCGGTGCTGGCCTACGTGGCGACCACGCGCTCAGTGGTGATGGGCGGCTCCTTGCTGTTCACCTACGCGCTCGGCATGGGCGTGCTGTTCTTCGTGATCGCCGCGTTCGCCGTCTCCTTGCCCAAGTCGGGCGGGTGGATGGAGACCGTCAAGAGCTTCTTCGGCGTGGTCATGATCGTCGCCGCGCTGTACTTCTTGCGCAACGTGGCCAGGCCGCTCGCCGCCTACGGCTCGCCCTCGAACGGTTGGCTGATCGTGCACGCGGTCGCGATCGCCGCCGGCGCCGCGATCGGCGGCTTCCACCTCTCGTTCAAGTACTCGCCGCGGATCGAGAAGCTGCGCAAGAGCGTGGGCATCGCCGCCGTGGTGGTCGGCGGGTTCGGCGTCGTGGGCTGGATGCTGGCGCCCAAGCTGTCGGCTTCGATTGACCTGGCGTGGATTCACGGCGAAGCTGCCGGGGTGAAAACGGCACGCGCGACCCACACGGCGGCGCTGGTGGATTTCTACGCCGACTGGTGCCTGCCCTGCAAAGAGATGGAGCACAAGGTGTTCGGCGATCCCGAGGTGGCCAAGGTGCTGTCGCAGCTCACGCTGGTCAAGGTCGACTGCACCTCCGACGAGGATCCGGCCGTCGTCGACGCGAAGAAGCGCTACGGCGCCGACACGCTGCCCACGGTGGCGCTGATCGCAGCCGATGGGCGCCTGGTGCAGAAGATCGATCGCCTGGTCGAGCCTGCCGAGTTCCTGAAGATCCTGCACAGTGCGCTCTGACCTCTGCCTGGTCGTGATCGCCGGGTTGCTCGTTTCCGGCTGTCCGGCAAACGATCTCTCGAAGGGCCTGCAGCCGGCGGTGCCGGATGCCGTGCTCGACTACAATGACTTCGTCTGCGACGCGCAGCCGGTCCTGATCAAGCGCTGCTCGTACCTCGGCTGTCACGGCAACCCCAGCCACGCGCTGCGCCTCTTCTCCGTCGGGAAACTGCGCCAAGGCGACATCTCCACGCGTGAGCAGCGCGATGCGTCGCTCACCGCCGAGGAGGTCGAGCTCAACTTCCAGTCGGCCGTGGGGCTCACGCTCTCGGCCACCCAGGCGCAGCGCCAGCTGCCGGACGTGCAGGCGATCCCGCTGCTCCTCAAGCCGCTCGCGGCGCGCTTCGGCGGCTCGGAGCACCACGGCGTCGCGGTGTTCCCGACCTTCCCGCATCAAAATCTCGCCGACGATCCGGAGTGGAACGCGCTGCTGAACTGGGTCGCCGGCGCCAAGCAGTCCACGCCGCCGGTGCAGAGCTGTGTGGACCTGTTCACCGCGTTGGGGTTGACACCGAAATGAAACGAATCTTCGTCGTCGCTGCGGTCACCCTGGGGTTTGCGCTCGCCGGTTGCGCGCCGGTCAAGCCGTATCAGCGAGAGATGCTGTCCAAGCCGATCATGACCTTCCAACCCGATCCTTACGAGGACGTGCTCGACCTGCACATGCTCGAGGCGCGCGAAGGTGCGCTGGGCGGCTACGGCTCGGCGGGCGGAGGCTGCGGTTGCAACTGAGGCTGGGGGTGGTGTTGGCGCTCGCCACGGCGATGCCCGCGCGCGCGGACGATTCCTTCGTCGCCAAGACGCAGATCTATGTCGACAATGATCGCACCACCGTGGTCTCGCCGCTGGTCGCCATCACGCGCGACACCTGGAAGGGCGGCACGCTCGGCGCCAGCTACGTCGCCGACGTGGTGTCGTCGGCCTCGATCGACGTGGTCTCGAACGCGACCAAGCACATGGACGACTTTCGCTCGGAGATCACCGCCGGCCTCACCCAGAAGATCAAGGCGACCACGCTGTCGGGCTCGTACATCTACTCGGTCGAGCACGACTACTCGTCGCACAACGTCAACCTCGGCCTCTCGCAAGATCTCCTGCAGCGCAACTCGACGCTGGCGCTCGGCTGGACCTTCTCCGACAACGCGGTGGGCCGCTTCGGCGATCAGGCCTTCCACCGCAGCCTGTTCACCACCGGCGTCGGCGCGAGCTGGACCCAGGCGATCACGCCGGCCACCATCGCCCAGCTCAGCTACAGCTTCTCCTACGCGAACGGCTACGAGGCGTCGCCGTATCGCTTCGTGCCCGTCGAGGACCCCACCGGCACGCTGTTCAAGGTGCCGGAGACCGAGCCCAACGAGCGCTTCCGCCACGCGTTCGTCGTCGGGCTCAATCGCCACCTGTTCAAGGACACCTCGCTGCAAGCCGACTACCGCTTCTACTTCGACAACTGGGGCCTCCTCTCGTCCACGGTCCAGCTGCGCTACTTCGTCACCTGGAAGGACGTCACGCTGCGGCTGCGCGAGCGTTTCTATTACCAGTCGGGCGCGTCGTTCTATCAGCCGCACTACGCCGAGATCGAGCCGTTCATGGTGACCGACCGCGAGCTGTCGACGTTCTGGTCGAACCTGGTCGGGGCCAAGATCTCGTGGCGGCTGCCGTGGGTCCACCGCGCGGTAGCGCTCGAGGTGAAGGGCGACTTCTTCTACTTCGGCTACACCAACTTTCCGTTGCTCGCCAACCGCATCGGCGCCACCCTCGAGGCTGGATTGACGGTGGTGTACTGATGCGCGTCTCCGGGCTGATCGTCGGCTGCGCTGCGCTGCTGGTCGCGGGCCCTGCGCTCGCCACCGCGCGATCGGTGGCGCTGCTCGGCGTGAGCGGCGTGGGCGGCTCGCACTTCGCCGATCTGATCGAGCAGGACCTGAGCGAGCTCTACGACGTGGTTCCCGGCGAGGTCTATCGCCGCACCGCCGAGCGGCTGAACAAACGAGGCGCCTCGCCCGAAGAGGTCCAGTCGGTCACCAGCTACCTGCGCATCGACGCGCTGATCGCCGGCACCATCATCAACCCGGGGCGGCAGCGCAAGCTGGTGCTGGTGATCCGCGAAGGCGCGAGCGGTCGCGTGGTGGCGCGCGGCCGCTACGATCTGTCGGGACGCACGCTGCCGCTGATTCGCGAGAAGGTGATGGGCGAGCTGGTGCGCGTGCTCGAGCGCGTGCGGCCGCAGCCGCCCAGGGGCCAGGCGCTGGCGCCGCCGTCGTCGTCCGAAGAGCCCGGCGAGGAGCTGTCGCCGGCCGAGCCGGGCGAGGCCGAGGCGGAGTCGGTGACCACGGTGACGCGCGCCGCGCCGCGCAGCGAGCAAACCTGGCGCGGGGTGTTCGCCGGCGTCGGCCCATCGCTGATGACGCGATCGCTCGGCTTCAACGTCGCATCGGCGCCCTCGTACGCGGGCGGAACGGTCGCCGGCATTCGCGTCGACGGCGCGGTGTTCCCGCTCGCGCTCTCCGCGGAGCTGGCCGATGCCCATCCGGTGCTCGCGTCGTTTGGCGTGACCGCTTCGTATCAGCACGTGTTCGCGTTCACGTCGACGACGAGCGCGAACGGATCGCCGTCGTCGTCGGCGGGGCACGCGTCGCGCTGGTTCGTGTTGTTCGTCGGCCGCATTCCACTCGGCCACCAAGCGCGCGGCGGCACGTTGCAGCTCGAGACCGGCTTCCAGGAGATCAGCTGGGGCGCGGCGAGCCAGCAGGATCTCGGCGTTCCCAACGTGAACTACGATCTGGTCGACGCCGGGCTGAGCTGGGAAAAAACGCTCGGCACGCGCTACCTGGTGCTCAACCTGCGCGCTGCGTATCAGGGGCTGGTCGGCGCCGGCGACATCGTCAGCGACACGCAGTACGGCCGCGCGGCCGGCTATGGCTTCGACTTCGACGTCGGGCTGACCGTGTGGCCGGCGAAATGGTTGTGGTTGCGTCTCGACGCGCGCTACACGCCGCTGGTGCTGAACTTCGCCGCGGCCGGCGCGCGCTTCGCACGCTCCGCGACCGATCAGTTCGCCGATGGATTGTTGGAGGTGGGCTTTGCGCTCTAGCGTGATCGCCCTGGTCTTGTGCGCAGGCGGCGCCGCGCACGCGTTCGACGATCCCGGTCAGTTTCTCGCCAGCCCGACGCTGCCGCACCTCGCGAGCATCAGCGCGTCGGCGGAAGGCGTCTACTTCACGGGCGCGCCGCGCTGGTCGAGCCTCGATTGCTCGTCCTGCCACACCGACGGGCCGCAGAAGGTGTCGATGAAGATCGGCGCCGACGACACGTCGCTGTTCAAGCTCGGCTACCAGGCGGGGCAGCTGTACCAGCTGGAGGTCCAGCTCGGCAACGAGACCGAAGGCACTCAGTACGACACCAGCACCTGCACCGAGCCGCCCGGCAAGACCGACCATTACCCCTACGTGCAGTGCAACAACAACAGCTTCGCGCTCGAGATCGACGACAGCGCGGGTGCGCCGATGGCCGGCGGCGCGTTCTGCGCGAAGCAGCCCGCCGCCGCCGGCTGCCCGATGCCCAACCCGGACAGCGACGAGGTGGTGGTCGCGCCCGACGGAGACGCGGTGTTCGCCAACCGGCAGCACTCCACCGCTGCGCCCAAGACCATCCCCTTCAACGACCCGACCAGCTGGCATCTGTGGTGGCTCGCCCCGGCGGCCGGCACCGGGCCGGTCACGCTGTACGTCGCGGCCGTCGACGGAAACGGCGGCTCGGGAACCGCCGACTCGGACCAAGATCCGTATGGCGACGACACCGTGCGCGCGACCATCTCGATTCAGGAACGTGGCGCACCCGTGCCGACCGGAGCGCAGGCGGGTTGCGCCGCCGCCCCGATGCGCACCCCGCCGCCGCTCGCGCTGGTGGCGCTATTCGCCCTCGCAATCCTGCTTCGCTGGCGGGCTGCGACCATCCGCCGCAGATCGCGTTGAATAACCGCCAGGCGCCCGCGTCTCAGGTCGCATGGGGAGCTGGTTGGTCGCGCTGGCCGCGTTTCTCGCGGGTCGGATCGCGGTCGCCGCTCCGTCGGCGCGCATCTGGTTCGACGCGCGGGCGCCTTACAGCCGGCCGATGGTGCGCGCGACGATCGACGAGCGGGCGCAGACCCTGCTGCTCGACACCGGGTCGTCACGCCACGTCTTCAGCCTGACGCGCGCGCGCCAGGCCGGAAAGAAGCTCACCGAGGAGCCGCCTCTCTTGGACTTTGAGGGGCGCGAGCGGGTTTCCTACGACGCGCCGGTGCAGGCCACGCTCGACTCGTTGGGCCCGCTGCCCATCGAGCACGTGTCGGTCTCGGCGTGGGCCGACATCCTCGACTCGCGCGCGCCGGGCGGCCCGCACGCCGACGGAGTCCTCGCGCCATCGCTGTTGGCGGCCGACGACGCGCTGGTGCTCGATCTGGTCGGCGGCTCGATCACCAAGACCTCGTGGGTCGATGCCGTCACCCGCCTGTTGGCCGCGGACACCCTCTCGGCTTCCGAGGCGCCCTTCACCGGCGACGGACATTACGTCGTCGAGGCCCAGGTAGGCGGCGAGGAGCTGCGCCTGGCCGTCGATACCGGCGCGCCGCACTCGCTCCTCTACGCCCGTCGCAGCGATGCCGTGCCGGACGGCGCAGTGCGCAAATGGCAGCGCCAGACGCGCATTCGCGTGGGCGAGCTCGTTCGTGACGTCGAGGTGCAAGTGCTGGAGCCGATCGCGCCCATGCCTTACGACGGGCTGCTCGGCATGGACGTGCTCAAGGATTGCCTGCTCGCGCTCGACCGTTCGCACCTGGTGCTGCGCTGCCGCGGCGACGCACGGGCCGCAAGCTCCTCGGCGTCCAGCCAGTCGCCGCTCGAGCCACCGCGGGGATCCGCCACGAGCCTTTGCGTCGGCGGCGAAGACGGCGCGTGCTTGAAGGACCGCGGCAATGGACGTTACCGCTACGACGGCGATCACGTGCGCATCGACTTCCGGGCCGACGGCACCTTCGAGATCAAGGAGTATGCCCGCAGCCGCCTCTCCATGCGCAGCACCCACGACGAGATCCTGCACGTGCTCGAGGAGACCGCGCTGTTGCGCTACAACTTCACGCACGCGCGCGATCTCGCGCACTCGTTCGAGTGGCTGCCCCATCACCTGGCGTCGGTGTGGAGCAATCGGCGCTGGGTCCCCGCCGAGCGGCGCGAGATCCTCTTTCTGATCTGGGACGAAGCCGCCGAACCCGACGATCCGGAGCTGGGCTCGGCGGGCGCGCGTGCGCGGCGGATCATCGAGGGCTTCGTGCGCAAGGAGCTACCGCCCGGCTCGGCGCTCGCCTTCTCCGACGCCGAGCTGCTGCAGCTCAATGCGCGACGCGTGCGCGGCCCACGCTTCGCCCCCTACGAGGTCGATCCCCACGCCGACCGCGGCGAGTGACCGCCTAGCGGCGACGGCCTTCGTGACGCTCGAAGCGAATTCCTTCGGCGTGGTTGCGGCCGTGGTGCCATCCCTGACGATCTCGATCGTAGTGGTAGTAGTTCCCCTCGTTGGTCCGATAGTAACCGTTCTCGGCGGGGAACTCGGCCTCGGGCATGAACGCGGGCGCTTCGATCACCACGCGCCCGTGGGCCTGCGCCACACCGGCTCCGATTCCGAACGATGAGACGACCGCCGCCAAGACGATGGCGCCAATACGGGTTCGCGACATGTTTGATTTCCTCCTGCTGCCATTCGGTGCACGTTGCGTACCGCGCACGCCCTACTCGGGATAGAATTCGACCCCATGATCTCCTTGTTGGTCGTCTCCCTCTTCGCCTTGCCGGCCGTCGGATCGAAATGTCTCACGCAATATGAAAAGACCGCGTGCGGCTTTCAGTGCCTGGCGGCACACGGCAAGGTCGATTGCGCCCGCACGCCTGACGGCATCTGCGACGACGGAAGCGAGACCGTGACCTGCTGGGATCCGCCGGAGGCGGTACGCGTTCACTATCGCGGGGCGGTTCCGCGTCCCAAGTGCTTGAGCCGGGCAGGCCGGACGATCTGCGGCTACCACTGTCAGGCGAATGACGCCGACGTCGCCTGCGCCGACACACCCGACGGCATCTGCACGTCGAACCACAACGGCATCACCTGCTGGGATCCGCCGTCGTCGGCGTACTGCGCCGATCAGACCAAGCTGCCGCGCCCCAAGTGCGTCCTCTACCAGGAGCAGACCGCCTGCGGCTACGCGTGCGAGACGCGCTCCGGCCAGGTTCGCTGCGCCGAGACGCCGGGCGGCAAGTGTACGGCCGAGCACGACGAGGTGGTGTGCTTCGATCCGCCGCCGCCGCCGATGTGCGGACCGGTTCCCTGCGCTGCGCAGGATCCGGCCGACCAGAGCCGCCCCTGGTGCGCCCGTCGCTAGTGCAGCGCCGGGGCCGGGGGCGGGAGATCAATGGTGAACACGCAGCCGGTGCCCTCGAGGTTGCGCACGCGCAACTCTCCACCGTTGGCTTCGACGCTGCGACGGCTGATGGATAGCCCGAGCCCGACACCGGTTCGATCGACGCCCCGCTGCTCGAACGGCTGAAACAGCTGTTCGGTCTTTCCCGCCGGGAGGCCGCCGCATTCATCCTCGATCTCGATGATCACGCGCCCCGCGGTTGCCTGCGCGCTCAGCGTGACGTGGCCGCTCGGCCGCGTGAACTTGAAGGCGTTCTGCAACAGGTTGGCGATTGCCGACGACAGCATCTGCCGGTCCGCATCGACCGCCAGGTCATCGTCGACCGGCGAGATGGTGAATTCGATTCCTCGCGCCTTCGCCTCCATCGCCGACGAGATCTGGAGATCGTCGATCAGCTCGCGAATCGAGATCGGCTCCCGCTGCACGTGAAGCCCGTCCGTCAGGCGCACCTCGGCGAGCGAGCGGTCGATCAGATCGCGCAGCCCGATCAGGCTGCGGTCGAGCACCGAACCGGTCGCACCGGCCAGCGCCACCTTGCCGCTCTTGATCGCCTGGAAGGCGAGCATCGCCGAATTCAGCAGATTTCGAAGCTCGTGCGCCAGAGAGCCCAGGCGCTCGTTCATGGTCTGGGCGCCCTCTTCGGAAATGAACTGATCGCGCTGGCGTCCAAACTCGGTGACCGCGTCGGCGATCGCATTGTCGAGGCACCGGTTGAAGGTGTGAAACTCGTCGACGGAGATGGGCGCCTTTTTTTCGTGCGCCAGCTCGCGGTGCTGCCGATGTTCGAGGGAAGCACCTCGGGCTTCGCTCGAGGCGAGGCGGCCTCCTCCCGGCGAAGCAGGTTGACCAGCTGGCCGAGGAACAGCGGGATTCCGAACTCCAGCTCGGGAGCGGTCGCATGTGGCGAGGATCGCTGAGCAACCTTTGCCCGACAACGCTTCACCAGCTCGTCCCGATTCGCGGCGAGGAACTCGTGCAGCATGGCTCCGTCCTCGGCAGGGTAGGAGCGGTGTCAATCGACGCCAGTCTGATCGCGCGTGAGGCTAGCGTTCACGAATTCGGTGCGTACAGCCTTGACCTTATCGCTACGGCATTCACGCCCGCGCTGCCAGGAGAACCGATGACATGGCTCATGCCGCCAGAATTTCGCGGCGACCGGTTCCCGACGCAAGAATTTCGCGCGAGTCGCCCCTCGTTCGCGTGGTTACGAGTGGCCCGTTGCTTGCTCCGCGGGCTGCCCATGAAAAGCGCGCGCTCCTGGTTGCTCCTCCTTGTAGTGCTCGGGCTCGGCGCCTGTGAAGGTCCGGCCGGCGTCGCGGGGCCGACCGGTCCCTCGGGTCCGACCGGCGCCGTGGGCGAAGCGGGCGCGAACAGCGACGGAGGGGCGGCCGCACCGATGGCCTGCGCTGCACCCGGCGTGGGGCTCCACGCGAGCCTGACCGTCGCCCCGCCGGCGAACGGACAGTTCTACGCCGCCGCCGAGCGCGCCGTCGCAACCATCCGTTTCACCGACGATTGCGCCAACGACCTCCCGCTCGCGCAGCTCGGCACCGCGAGCCTCTATCTGTCCGGCCCACGCCAGGGCGCGCTGACCCGGACCGCTTCCAAGCTCCTCAACTGTGTGACCGACCGGGCGGCGGCCGACCGGCAGCATCACTTCGTCAATCTCAAGTCGCCTGCGTTCGCCGATCCGACGCAACACAACTTCAGCCAGGCCGCCGACGGCACCATCACGTTCACGCTGAGCGCCGTCGCCGACGAGGCGCCCGGCACGTACACGCTCGGGCTGTGGGCCAAGAGCGTGGACGAGCACCTTCAGATCTTCCCGCTCGTCGAGCTGCAGCTCGGCACCGCGACCCGCGAAGAATACGCCACCGGCCCGAGCGCGCAGTCGACCTGTTACGCGTGTCATCTCGGGCCCCTGAGCGGCAAGTCGTATCAGGCGCACATCCTCCCCGGCTTCTCGCCGGAGGGGAACTTCGCGCTCGACCAGACACCGATCGCGAACTGCAAGCTGTGCCACAACCTCGACGGCTACAGCGCGAACCCGGCCGTGCGGAAAGTGCACGGCGCGCACCGCGGCGCGA
>PNAM01000012.1 GCA_003170275.1 Myxococcales bacterium | reverse complement strand
TTAAGTCCGCTTGTTATCCGTTAAGTTGGTTGGTTATCCGTTATTGCGTTAGGTCTTGCGGGACATGTGGAGGGCGAGCTGGCCGCCGTCGTAGTAGCCGTGGTCGCCGTCGAGCAGGGTGAAGCCGAAGGTGCCGAACAGGTGGCGCGCGCGCGCGTTGGAGTCGGCCACCGAGAGGCGTAGCTCGCGGATGGGCAGCCGCCGGCGCGCGCCCTGCACCTGCTGGACCGCGTGCTCGAGCAGCCGCCTACCGACGCCGCGGCCCTGCGCGTCGGGCGCGACCGCGATCGCCAGTAGATCGGCGACGAACTCGTCCTTCGGGATCGGATAGAAGCCGAGCATCGTGTAGCCGACCGCGCGTCCGCCCTCGCCGGGCCGCACGATCTCCTCCGCCACGTGCGTCAGCACGCCGTCGTGCAGCAGCCACGTGGGCAGGATGCGCCCGTAGTCGCCCAGGTACGCGAACACGTCGACCGCGACCGTGCGCACGAAGTCGACATCGGCCGGACCGCCCCGGCGGATGCGCAAGGCCGAAGGCAGCTCCTTCGTCTCTTTCATGCTACTTGCTGCTGTCGTCGTTGGTGCCGGAGTCGTTGGCGACATGCACCAGGACCACCGTGATGTTGTCGTCGCCGCCGCGATCGTTGGCCAGCTCGACCAACAGGCGCGGCACGTCGCGGTAGAAGCGCGCGGTCATGATGCGCGCCAGCTCGTCGCCTTCGACGTAGTTCGACAGGCCGTCCGAGCAGATCAGGTAGCAGTCGCCCGCCTGCACCGGGATCGCCGCGCCGTCGACCAGCACCTCGCGCTCGAAGCCGACCGAGCGGGTGATGATGTGGCGGAACTTCGATTCCTTGGCCTCTTCCTCGGACATCATGCCGGCGCGCACCTGCTCCGAGACCCACGAGTGATCGTCGGAGAGCTGCTGCGCCCGCCCGTCGCGGAACAGGTAGGCGCGCGAGTCGCCGACGTGCGCCAGGTACGCGCGACCGCCGTGGAACCACAACGAGGTCATGGTGGTGCCCATGCCCTGCAGCGACGGATCGGCCTGCGCCGCGTCGAAGATCGCCGCGCCTGCCGCCTGCGTGGCGTCGCGCAGCTTGGCCAGCACGTCGTCGCGCTCGGCCGGGCCCTCGGGCCGCTTGAGCAGCTCGGCCAGCGTCTCGAGCGCCATCTTCGACGCGCGCTCGCCCGCCTGGTGACCGCCCATGCCGTCGGCCACCGCGTACAACCCCACGTCCTCGCGCACGAGGAAGTTGTCCTCGTTGTGGTCGCGCTTGCGGCCCACGTCGGACAGCGAGTAGGGGATCAGCTTCATCGGGCGCCTTCGGCCACGGCGGCGCTACTTGCCTTCGGGATAGTCAGCACCCTTCTCGCTGTGATCGCGGCCATCGTACCGCAATATCTTACCCTTCCCGTCGACCCGCGTCAGCAAATTGACCGGTCGTTTCCACACCCGGGCCAGCCCCTCGAGGGTGTCGCGGGCGTGGTCCATCTTGAGATCCGCGCCTTCATGCTTGTGCTTGAGCAAGAGCTCGCCGCGGTTCTCGAAGTTTCCGTCCTCGACGTAGATGAACGGCTGCCCGAAGTTCGTGAGCCGATACAAGAGCTTGTCCTTCACCTTCTTGAACTCGCGGCTCTCGATCTCCCAGTTCCCCGAGCGCTCGTTGAAGCCGAACGAGAAGAACTTCTCTTCGCGGCAGAACTCCTCGGTGAAGAACTCGTCGATGAAGGTGACGTCGTTGTACAGCTTGCGTACCTCGAAGATCTTCTTGCGCCCGAGGCCGAGCCGCCGGTCCCACGACTTGCGCGACGCCATGTCCTGGCAGTCTTCCCACTCCTTGCCGAAGCGCCCCTTGTCCCAGCGATCTTCGATGTGCCGGTAGAGCTCGACGCCCAGCTTGTACGGGTTGAGCTGCCCCGGTGACGAAGCGGTCACGCCCGCGGCGTGGTCGGCGTAGTCGATGATCTCCGACGCGCGCAGCGCCTTCTGCGTCATGATCTTGGAGTGCCAGTAGGTGGCCCAGCCCTCGTTCATGATCTTGGTCATGCCCTGCGGCGCGAAGTAGTAGGCCTCGTCGCGCACCACCTCGAGCACGTCGCGCTCCCAGCGCTCGAGCGGCGAGTGCTCGATCAGGAACAACAGAATGTCGCGCTCCGGATGCTCCGGGAAGCGCTTCTCCTGCTCCTTCTCCGCCTGCATCTTCTTCTTCTGCGACTCCATGAAGTCGGGCGGATTGATGAACTTGTCCATGTACGACTTGGCGCGCAGGCGCGGCACCTCGCCGGACTCGTCCTTCTCCTTCTCGCTGCGCGGCGGCGAGCGCCGGACGATGTACGGCGAGTGCGGATCGATCAGGTTGTCGAGCGTCAGGCACACGTCGACGAACGACTCCACCTTCTCCAGCCCCTGCCGCTCGATGTGCTTGCGGATGCGCGCCGAGTGGTTGGCCATGCCGTCGACCATGCGGCGGTTGGTCTTGGAGAAGTAATAGTTGTTCTTGAAGAAGTCGCAGTGCCCGTACACGTGGGCCATGACCATCTTCTGATCGACCGACGAGTTCCCCTCGAGCAGGTACGCGTAGCAGGGGTCGTTGTTGATCACCATCTCGTAGATCTTCGACAGCCCGTACTCGTAGCCCTTGGCGAGCCCCTCGAACTCCATGCCGAACCGCCAGTGCGGATAGCGCGTCGGAAAGCCGCCGTACGCCGCCACCTCGTTCATGCGCTGGTAGTCGAGCACCTCGAAGATGGTGTCGAAATAGTCGAGCCCATACTCCTTCGCATAGCCTTCGATCTCGCGCTGCATGTCGGCCAGATACTTTGGCAGCTGTTGGCTGGGTCGGATCATTTCGCCTTCTCCAGGCATTGGTCGACCGCGTGCTCGAGCGCCGCCGACTGTTTCAGATCGGGCGCTCCCACCGAGGCGACGTAACCGTGGTGCAGTCGAAAGCGGCTCTGCGAGCCGGGGCCGGGCCCGCCCTGATACGAGCGCCACGGGGTGATCAGCGAGCGCCCCATCTCGTCGATGGCGACCACGGCATACGCGGCCGTGTCCGGCACGTACAGCTCCACGCGATCGCGGATCACCGTGACGAACGGCTTGCGGATCCCGCCCTTGACCGCGCCCTCGAGCGCCGTCTTGCAGCTCTTGACCCAGCCCGGCTGATCCGGCCCGGCCAGGTTCGCCGTCGACGCGTCGGCCCACGCCAGCGACGGCGCGAGCGCGATGGCGAGCGCGAGCTTCACTTGCCCTTCCCGAGGAACTCGCGGATCGAGTCCATGATCGCTTCCTTGCCCTTGATCTCCGACGTGGTCAGCGTGCCCTTGTCGTCGAAGTGTTCCTGCAGATCCTTGATGAACTGCCCCGAGCCGTAAGGCGACTCGACCTGCCCGTAACAGAACAGGTTCACCTTGGGCAGGATGTTGGTCTTCAAGAGCTCGATGCACGTCACCGTGTCGTCGACCGACCAGTTGTCTCCGTCGGAGAAATGGAACGGATAGATGTTCCACTCGCTCGGCGGGTACTCCTCCTCGATCAGCTTGGAGCACAGCTTGTACGCCGAGGAGATCATCGTGCCGCCCGACTCGCGCGTGCGGAAGAAGGTCTCGCGGTCGACCTCCTTGGCCATCGCGTCGTGGATGATGTAGCGGCTGTCGATGCCCTGGTATTGCGAGCGCAGCCAGGTGTCGATCCAGAACGACTCGATGCGCACGATCTCTTTCTGCTCGTCGCCCATCGAGCCCGACACGTCCATCATGTAGATGATCACCGCGTTGGACTGCGGCAGCGGATCGGTGCGCCACGAGCGATAGCGCTTGTCCTCGCGCACCGGCACGATGATCGGGTTCTTCGGATTGTAGGTGCCGCTCGCGATCTGCCGCTTGAGCGCCTGCTTGAAGGTGCGGCGGAAGTGCTTGAGCGACTCGGGCCCGGTCTGGCGGATGCCGGTGTAGCGATCCTTTTTCGAGACGATGCGCTGCTTGCCCTTGGGCTCGATGCGCGGCAGCTGCAGCTCCTCGCCGAGGATCTGCGCCAGCTCCTCCATGGTGATGTCGACCTCGAGCAGGTGCTCGCCCGGCGTATCGCCCGCCTTGCCGGTGCCGGGCTGCGGCTCGCCCTGCCCGAGCGCGTCGCCCGGATCGCCGTCGCCCTGGCCGACGCCGCCGGTCTGCTTGGGCCCGAAGCGGAAGTGCGGGATGTCGATCTGCGGCAGCGGGATCGACACCACCTCCTTGCCCTTCTTGCCGAGCATCTCGCCCTGTGTGATGTACTTGCGCAGGTTCTGCTTGATCTTGCCGCGCACGATCTCGCGGAACCGTCGGTGGTCCTGATCGATACGAAGACTCATCGGTAGGGCCCCGCTTTCTCGACGTCGTTCTTGATGAAGTGCACTCCGTTCACCGGATCGGGCTTGAGGCCCTTGATGGCCCGCGCGTACCACTCGGTGTAGCCGCACGTCGCACAGATGATGGTCTCGAAGGTGCCGTGCGCCAGCGCGGTTCCGAACACGCGCGGCTCGAGCAGCACGCCCATCGGCTGCGGCTGCATGCCCGCGGCGCGCTCCATCATGGTCTCGAGCCGCCACATCGAGACCCCGTCGCAGTTGGGGCATTGCAGATCGCGCTTGAGCGTCATCGGTACGGCCCCGCTTCGGCGCGCGCCGATCGCTCGAGCAGCGAGACGCCGCGCCGTGGTGCGTGCCTGAGCCTGCCGTAGTCGCGCGCGAACCACTCGGTGAAGCCGCAGTCGCGACAGACCGCCGTGCCGAACTTGCCGATCGCGTGATAGAAGAGCGCGCCCGCGTAGAGCAGCACGTGCAGCGGCACGATCCCGAGATCGCCCACCTCGGTCATGGTCTCGATCCGCCAGCGATGCGAGCTGGCGCACGCCGCGCAGGTGCCCTCGTCGAGTACGAACAGCCCGCTCAGCGGCGACGGCTCGAGCATGTCCAGGCCGTGCGCGAACCAGCGCGTGAACCCACACCCCTGGCACAAGAACGTCTCGAAGTGTCCCTCGCCCCACAGCTTGGGAATGCCCTTGCGCATCACCTTGAGCCCGGTCGGATGCCCGGTGGTGCCCAGCTCGCGCACCAGCGGCACGTGCCAGAACTCGCGCATCGCTTCGCACTCGGGGCAGTTGTGCGGCACGCTCGTCAGCTGCGTGTCCCCGTCGAGATCGCGCGCGTACCACTGCGTGAAGCCGCAGGCGCGGCACACCAGCGTTTCGTAGCGTCCCTTCGGAACCAGCTGCCAGCCCTCCTCCAGCGTGACCGCCAGATCGACCGGCACGCCCACGCCGCCCTCTTCGCGCATGGTGCGCACGTTCCACAGCTGCCCGCAGCCGCACTTCGGGCACGTGAGATCGCGCCGCATCATCGGTACGGCCCTTCGACCGGCTGCGCGCCGACCGTCGCCTCGACGGCGCTGATCCCGTGCACCGGGTCTTCGCGCAGTCGATCCGCTCCCTTGGCGTACCACTCGACCAGCTTGCACGCGCGGCAGAACACCACGTCGAAGGTACCGAGCGCCTTACAGAAGAACACCCCATCGCGCAGCTGGAGCCGCAGAGGCGTCAGACCGGTGGCGCCGTGCTCCATCACCCGCTCGACGTGAAAAAAACGATCGCTCGAGCAGCCGCCGCACAGCCGGCCGTCCGCGAGCGGGGCGGCACCC
Organism: Myxococcales bacterium; assembly: GCA_003170275.1. Taxonomy (GTDB): domain Bacteria; phylum Myxococcota_A; class Polyangia; order Palsa-1104; family Palsa-1104; genus PALSA-1104. Next base: position 133,512 of record PNAM01000012.1, on the reverse strand, counting down.
TCGAGCTCCGCTTCCGCGATGCCTGCGAACCAGCGGGTGTTCCCGCAGCCGCGGCAGATCTCCAGCTTGTAGTGCCCAGCGCCGAGATGCCCGAGGTGAACCACCGGGAGCGCGATCGGGAGCCCCAGATACGAGCGCTCGCGCAGCGCATGCACGCGCCAGAACCGGTGCTCGTCGCACTCGCGGCACTGGCGCTCGATCGGCTCGAGCTCCGGATCCGGCTTCACGTCGCGCGCAAACCAGCGCGTATTGCCACATCCCCGGCACACCAGGGTCTCGAAGTGCCCGTTGCCGACGGTCTCGCTGCCGGTGCCCCGCTCCCGCTCGCGCGCCTTCAACGTGGGCGCGAGCGTGCCGTGCGCGTCGTCTCCCTGGTCGGGCATCGACGCGAGCTTCCAGAAGCGGCCGTGGCCGCAGCGCGGGCATGTCCGTTCCGATCTCATCGCGCTAGAACGCGACCTCGCTCAGCTCGTCGCGCGCCGGATCGTAGAACGCGATCTGCTTGCCTTCGCGCTTGGCCTTGAGCGCCAGATCGAGCAGCCCGAGCGCGCGCATCAACACCGAACCACCGTCGGTGCCGAGCGCGTCGGCCATGCGCCCGAGGAGCGCAGCCGAGGTGCCGGAAATCGTGACGGTGACCGGTCCGGTACGCGGGTCGCTCATGGGTTCTCTACTCCTTGACGTCTCCCCGCGCGAAGATCGATGCCACGAAGTTGAGCACGTCGGTCGAGCACACTTCGCAATACCCGTAGTTGCGGATCATGCGGTTCTTGACCACGTCGATCTTCTCCTGCGTGTCGCGATCGACCACGGTCGAGACCAGCGAGGTCAGCTTGATCGAGTCCTTCTGGTCCTCGAACAGCTTGAGCTCGAGCGCCTTGTGCAGCCGCTCGTTGGTGCGGTAGTCGAACTGCCGTCCCTCGACGGCGAGCGCGCCGATGTAGTTCATGATCTCGCGGCGGAAGTCTTCCTTGCGCGACTCGGGGATGTCGATCTTGTCCTCGATCGCGCGCATCAGGCGCTCATCCGGCTCTTCGTCCTGGCCGGTGTACTTGTTCTTCACTTTCTCTTTTTGCGTGTACGCCTTGATGTTGTCGATGTAGTTCGAGCACAGCTTGGCGATCGCGTCCTCGTCGGCCGAGATCGCGCGCTGCACCTCGTTCTTGACCATGTCCTCGTACTCTTGCTTCACCACCGTCAGCATCTCGCCGTAGCGCCGCCGGATCTCGTCGTTGTTGATCAGCGAGTGGTGGCGCAGCCCGGCCTCGAGCTCGTTCATGACCATGAACGGGTTGACGCAGCCTTCGCCCTTGTCGCTCACCAGCGCGTTGGAGATCTTGTCCTGGATGTAGCGCGGCGAGATCCCGTCGAGCCCCTCGCGCAGGGTCTCCTTGCGCAGCTCCTTGATGTTGTCCTGGGTGAACCCGGGCAAGGTCTTGCCGTCGTACAGCTTGAGCTTCTGCAGCAGCGTGAGGTTGTGCTTCTTGGGATCCTCGAGCCGCGTGAGGATGCCCCACATGGCCGCGATCTCGAGCGTGTGCGGCGCGATGTGCTTGCCGCGGATCCGCTCCTTGTTGTAGTCCTTCGCGTAGATCTTCACCTCTTCGGCGAGCCGCGTGATGTACGGGATGTCGATCTTGATGGTGCGATCGCGCAGCGCCTCCATGAACTCGTTGTTCAGGAGCTTCTTGTACTCGGCCTCGTTGGTGTGGCCGAGGATCACCTCGTCGATGTCGGTCTGCGCGAACTTCTTCGGCTTGACCTTGTGCTCCTGCGACGCCCCGAGCAGATCGTAGAGGAACGCCACGTCCAGCTTGAGCACCTCGATGAACTCGACGATGCCGCGGTTGGCGATGTTGAACTCGCCGTCGAAGTTGAACGCGCGCGGATCGGAGTCCGACCCGTACTCGGCGATCTTGCGGTAGTTGATGTCACCGGTGAGCTCGGTCGAGTCCTGGTTCTTCTCGTCCTTCGGCTGGAACGTGCCGATGCCCACGCGATCCTTCTCCGACAGGATCAAGCGCTTGACGCGAATGTGCTGGATGGTCTTGGACCAGTCGCCCTTGTAGTGCGCCATCAGCTCGCGGAAGATCTGCCGGCACGCCGGGTTCAGATCGCCCTCGAGGTAGATCGGCTGCTGCTCGGTGCCGAGGCCGAGCTCCTTGAACGCGCGCTCGCGCCAGTCGACCGGAATCAGCCGCAGCGGATCTTCGTGCATCGGCGACGGGAACACCTCGTGCCCGCCGCACACGAACGACAGCTCGGTCGGGATCACCCATTCGTAGGTGAACAGCGCGCCTTCCGGAATGCGGCTGTACTCCTCGAGCCCCTTCTTGAGCAGCCGGGCGATGGTCGACTTCGACGAGCCGACCGGGCCGTGCAACAGGATCACGCGGCGCTCGGTGCCGTAGCGCTGCGCGGCCGACTTGAACACGTTGACCAACTTCATCAGCGGGATGTCGAGGCCGAAGATCGCGTCCTTGCCGCCGTGCTGCTCGTCCTTGAAGAAGTTGTAGCGAATCAGCTTCTTCTTGTTGTCGATGTACTCTTCCTGCCCATACGACAGGACCATGTCGTAGACCCGCTGAAACGCGGTGCGGGTCACCTTCGGGTTGTCGCGGACCAGCTGAAGATAGTCTTCGAAGGAGCCGGTCCAGTTCAGCTCCTCGTATTCCTTGTAGTCCTGCAGCGCCGCGATCTTCCCGGTCAGGTTCATCGCGTTCTCCTGGTTATGGGCACCATCGATCTTACCACTTTATGTGCGGCCGAAGCCCACTCAATACGACGTAAGGCTGCCATCGATTCGCGCGCGCGCCAGCATGCGGCCGAACAGCCAGGCGGCCATCGGTCCGACGAGCAACACCATCACCCCGAGGCGCAACAACGGCTCGCCGAGCTGCATCGGCCCGGCCGAATGGACCACCGCCTCGCGCAGCCCATCGAGCACCGGGGCGATCGGCAGGAACGTGCCGAGCAGGCCCGCCCAGTGGGGCAGAATGCCTCGCGGATAGAACACTCCGCCGGCGATCATCGAGGCCGCCGCGATCAGCACGTTGAGCGGATCGGCGCGCCGCAGCAGCATGGTGAGCGACGCGCCGATCAGCGCCACCACCCCGAACGCGGCCATCGCGGCGGCCAGCATCACCAGCACGCCGAGCGGGTTCACGGTCTGAAAGCGCAGGCCGAACACCAGCCGGCCGGCGATCGCGTAGATCACCATGCGCCCGAGCGCGAGCAGCACGTCGGGGAGCGCGAGCGCGAGCAGCACCAGCGACGGCGGAGTGGGGGTCGCGAGCAGCCCTTCGAGCGAGCCTTGCAGCTGCGCCTGGCGGATCTTCTGCCCCAGCCCGCCGACGATCGCGTTCTGCAGATCGAGCATCGCCGTACCGAGCAACAGGAACGTGGCGAAGTGTCCGGCGTAGCTGCCGAGCTGCGCGTTGGGCGCCGAATCGACCAGCTTGCCGAGGTACGCTTGCGAGAGCAGCCCCATCGCCAGCCCGACCAGCTGCATCAGGGTCGGCGTCAGCTCGCTGCCGGTCTCGTACAGCGCGCGCCGCACCGACGCGCCCAGCACCGGCAGGATGGCCACGCGGGGCTCACCCATTCGCGTCCCCCAACAGGCCGACCAGCCGCGCCACCGCGCGCTCCGGCTCATCGACGGTGATCAGCCGCGCCGAGTCGATCACCGCCACGCGCTTGCACAGCACGCGCGCCTCTTCGCGATCGTGCGTGGCGATCACCAGCGTGCAGCCGCGCGCCAGCACGTCGCGTAGGTGATCGTGCAGCGCGTGGACGCCCGCCGGATCGACGCCGCGCGTGGGCTCGTCGAGCAGCAGCACCTCGGGCTCGCCGATCAGCCCGCGCGCCAGGGCCGCGCGCCGCCGCATCCCGGTCGACAGCTCGCGCAGCGCGCGGTCGGCGTAGCTGGTCATCCCCATGCGCTCGAGCAGCTCGCCCACGCGCACCAGCGCCGCACGCCGCCGGTAGCCGTGGAGCGCCGCGGTCCACGCGAGCTGCTCGCGCGCCGACAGATACGGCGACAGCCCGCGCTCGTCGGCCGCCACGTAGCCGATCTTGCGCGCCAGCGCCGGGCCACCCAGGCTCGCGTCCAGCCCGCACACCCGCACGGCTCCGTCGCTGGGCACCAACAGCCCGGCGAACAGCCGCAGGAGCGTCGACTTGCCCGCGCCGTTCGCGCCCATCAGCCCGAGCGCCTCGCCGCGTCCCGCCTCGAGATCGATCCCGTCGAGCGCGGTGACCTCCGGCCCGCGCAGCCGGCCCGAGAGCAGCATGCGCAAGCTCGCCGACGGGCGGAAGCGCTTGGAGACGCCGCGTGCCTGAACCCCCGCCTCGCTCACGATCCCGATTCGGCTCCGCCGCGTTTCTGGTACTTGTTGACCGCCGCTTCGTGCTCCGCGCGGGTCTTGGAGAACTGGTGCGTGCCGTCGTTCTTCGAGACGAAGTACAGGTACGGCGTCGAGTCCGGCTCGAGCACCGCCTCGAGCGCCGCGCGACCCGGGTTGGAGATCGGTCCCGGCGGCAGCCCCTCGTGCGTGTAGGTGTTGTACGGATTCTCTTTGTCCTCGAGATGGATGCGGCGGATGCGCCCCTCGAACTTCTTGCACGCCGCGCTCTTCTTCGGCGGCACGGTGCACCCGTAGACGATCGTCGGATCGGTCTGCAACAGGTGCGGCACGAACGTCGGCAGGCGCAGCCGGTTCAAGAACACGCCGGCGATGCGCGGCCGCTCGGCCGGCTGCGCGGTCTCCTTCTCGACCAGCGAGGCCATCAGCACCACCTCGCGATCGCCGAACTTGTACTGCTTCTCGAGCATCGCGAAGCCGAGCTTGTGCTTGGTCTTGAGCTCGGCGTAGATCGCCTGCCCGTGCTTGACCATCTGCGTCAGCACCTTGGCGGCGCTCGAGCCCGGCCGGAAGCGATAGGTGTCGGGGAACAGATAGCCCTCGAGCGAGTCGCCCGGCACGCCGAGCGCGCGCACCAGCTGCGCATCGCGCGCCGCCTTCTGCGCGTCGAGCTTGCCGGTCACGCCGGCCTCCTCGAGCAGCGCCGCCACCTGCTCGAGGTTCTTGCCCTCGGGGATGGTCACCGAGACCTCCTCGACCGGCACGCCCTCGACCAGCTTGTCGAGCACCTCGCGCGGGCTCATGGTGTTGGCGAAGCTGTACTGACCGGCGCGAATCTTCTGCGACAGCCCGCGCTCGTTGGCGTAGAAGCGGAACCAACTCGGGTGATCGATCACGCCCTTGTCCGCCAGGCGGCGCGCGATCTCGCCGAGCGTGGTGCCCTTCTCGACCTTGAGGCGCGCCTCCCGGTGCGGGCCGCCCGCCGCCACGTTCGGGTAGCGCGTCACCTTCCAGGCGATCACCGCCAGCGCGACGATCACCAAGAACGCCGTCGAGAGCACGACTTTTGCTGCGCGTCTCATATCCCTAGCAGCCATGATCCAGCCAATCCTGCAGGATGACCTGCGCGGCCAGCCGGTCGATCACTTTTTTTCGCTTCTTGCGCGACAGGTCGGCGCGGATCAGCACCTCTTCGGCGCGTACCGTCGAGAAGCTCTCGTCCCAGTGCTCGACGCGCACGCCGGTCGCCGCCAGCGCGTCCATGAACACGCGCACCCGCTTGGCGCGCTGCCCCTCGGTGCCGTCGGGATCGTAGGGCATCCCGACCACCACCGCCTCGGCCGCGTACTCGGCGACCAGCGCGCGCACCGTGGCCACGTCCTTGACCGTGCCCTGACGCTGCAGGGTCTTGACCGCGTGCGCCGCCACCCCCAGCTCATCGGTCACGGCGACGCCGATGGTCTTGGAGCCGACGTCGAGACCCAGCACGCGCACTCGCGGAAATCTGCCACTCGCGCGTCCGCCGGTCAAACCCCCATTCGGGTTATGCTGCGCGCATGTCCGAGACGCCGCCGCCGCCCAGCAAGCCCGCGCCGCCCCGCATCCAGCTCCAGGTCGACGAGCCGATTGCGCAGGGTACCTACTCCAACATCGTGCTCATCAACCACACCGAGAACGAGTTCGTCCTCGACTTCGCGTACCTGCAGCCGGGCAACCCGGTAGCCAAGGTGCGCTCGCGGATCATCTCGTCGCCACGCCACACCAAGCGCCTCCTGGCGGCCCTCCAAAAAAACATCGAACGCTACGAAGAGCGCTTCGGCAAGATCGAGCTCTCAGGCGAAGAAGAACCCACCGTCCACTAGCTGACGGCGGATTCGAGGAAGGTGAGGGTGGGGCCTTCGAGGCGGACCAGGGCGCCGTGGGGGACCGCGCGGTTGCGGGTGCCGTGGCCGATCGGGGCGCCGGAGACGACCGGGATGCCGAGCGGGGCCAGGCGCTCGCCGATCACGTCGATGGCCGAGGGGGCCGCGTCGTCGGTGTCGGCGCAGCGCACGAAGTCGCCGAGCACCACGCCGGCCACCCGATCGAACGCGCCGGAGAGCAGGAGCTGGGTGAGCGCGCGGTCGATGCGGTAGGGCCGCTCGCCGATCTCTTCGAGGAGCAGCACCGCGCCGTCGAGCTGGAACGCCCACGGCGTGCCGACAAGACTGGTGACCATCTCCAGGTTGCCGCCGGCCAGGCGCCCTTCGCCGCGGCCGTGCGCCAGCACCGTCAGCCCGCTGAGCGGCGGCGGCGGCGACGGCGATTCGAGCAGCGCGAACAGCGACGCGGCGTCGTCCTCCTCGAGGGTTCCGAGCTGCGTCACCACCGGCCCGTGCACCGACGCCACGCCGGCGTGCGCAGCCCACGCGTGCAGCGCGGTGATGTCGGAAAATCCCACGATCGGCTTGGGATCGTTCAGGAGCAGCGCGGGATCGAGCCCCGGCAACAGGCGCATGATCCCGTAGCCGCCGCGCGCGCATACCACCGCGCGGATCTGCGGATCGGCGATCGCGCGCCGCAGCTCCGCCAGGCGGGCCGCGTCGTCTCCGGCGAGAAAGCCGCGCCGGTCGAACACGCGGTCGGTATAGACCACGTCGTAGTGGCGCGCGAGCACCGCCTCGCCGCGGGCGAATCCTTCGCGCGGCACCGGTCCCGCCGGCGCCACCACCGCCACCGCGTCGCGCATCTTGAGCCGCGGCGGTCGGATCATGTCGCTACGCTCCCATGCCAGCGCGCCTAGTGCCCTGCGACCGTCTTGCGATTCTTGCCGCGCCGGTCCTTGCGGCCGCTCTTCTTTTCAGGGTCCGGCCCGGGCTCGGTCTCGCCGCCGCCCGCCGGCTCGGAATCGTCCGGCACGGTGTCGCCGCCGGAGGTCGTCTCCATCGGTCCTTCGGGCGCGTTCGGCTCGCGCGCCGCAGAATGTTGTGGCACCTGCGAGGCCTTGCGCTCCGAGCCGGGATCTCCGAGCGACGCGCCGTCGACGAACTTCACCATCACGCCCGGCCCGACGCCTTCATGCACGTGCTCGACGCGCGCCTGCCGCTCGCCCTCCGGCCCGCGCACCGTCAACCGCGTGCCCACCGGCATCGGCGCCTCGAGCTCGATGAACGCGCCCGCGCCTTCTTGCCGTGCGGTCGCCCCCTTGGCCAACGGGAGCCCCTCGTAGAGCACGTCGACGATCATCGTGAGAACCTTGAGCCTATCACAACTTGACCTACGCGCTCGGCGGCAAGTAACTTCCGCCCTAGCATGGGCGCCACCGACTGGTTGAAGACGCGCGTCCAGGCGTGGGTGGATCGGCAGATCGATCCGGCGTTCCGCGCCAAGATCAAGGCGCTGCCGACGCGCCAGAACGAGTACGGCTACGATCCGTTCGGCTTCAACCGCGACGACGCCAAGACCGCGGTGCTGATCGCGCGCTTCTTCCACACCTTCTACTTCCGCGTCGAGAGCCACGGCGTGGAGCGCGTGCCGCCGGGCCGCGTGCTGTTGGTCTCGAACCATTCCGGCCAGCTCCCGTTCGACGGCATCGGCATCGGCGGCGCGATGCTCTTCGATCGCGATCCGCCGCGCGTGATCCGCGCGATGGTCGAGAAGTACGTGCAGACCCTGCCGTTCGCCTCATACCTGTTCGCGCGCTGGGGCCAGATCACCGGCACGCCCGAGAACTGCAAGCGGCTGCTCGAGGACGACGAGGCGATCCTGGTGTTCCCCGAAGGCGCGCGCGGGATCGCCAAGCCGTTCACGCAGCGCTATCAGCTACAGGAGTTCGGCCTCGGCTTCATGCGCCTGGCGCTCGAGACCCATACGCCGATCGTGCCGATCGCGGTGATCGGCGCCGAGGAGCAGATCCCGGCGGTCAACCTCAAGTCGCTCGCCCGGCTGCTCGGCGCGCCCGCCATCCCGCTGAGCATGGCCCCGCCTTTTCTGCCGTTGCCCTATCCGGTCAAGTACCGCATCTACTTCGGCGAGCCGCTCGAGTTCACCGGCGATCCGGATGACGAGGACGAGGTGCTCGAGGAAAAGGTGAAGCGGGTGCGCAACGAGATCCAGTCCATGATCCGCTTCGGCTTGAAAGAGCGCCGCCACATCTTCTGGTAGCCATGGCCCACAAGACCCACAACGGCCACGGCACGCGAGACAAGATCGTCATCACCGGGATCGCCGGGCGGCTGGGCCGGCTGGTCGCGCGCCGTCTGCACCGCGAGGGCGACGGTCGGGTGGTGGGCATCGACCGGCGAGACTTTCCGGGACGGCCGCGCGACATCGAGCACATCCAGGTCGACCTGCGCTCCAAGAAGGCGCGCGACATTTTTCGCGGTGGAGATGTAAGGGCGCTCATTCATATGGGCCTGATGCACGACCCCCGGCTGAGCGAAGCCGAGCACCACTCGTGGAACGTGCAGGGCACCGCGCGCCTGCTCGACGCGTGCTCGGCGTACGGCGTGCCCAAGCTGGTGATGCTGTCCTCGGCCAATGTCTATGGGCCGCGCCCGGACAACTCGCAGTTCCTAACCGAAGACGCGCCGCTCATGGCCGGCCAGCATTTTCCGGCCATTCGCGATCTGATCGAGGTCGACATGCTGGCCTCGTCCTACTTCTGGAAGCAGCAGGCATGCGAGACCGTGATCTTGCGACCGGTCCATATCCTGGGCGGCGTGCGCAACGCGCCGTCCAACTACCTGCGACTGCCCTACGTCCCGACCCTGCTCGGCTTCGATCCCATGGTCCAGGTGATCCACGAAGAAGACGTGGTCGAGGCGATCGTCTGCTCGCTCAAGCCGTCGGTGCGCGGCATCTTCAACGTGGTCGGTCCGGGCGAGGTGCCGCTGTCGACCATCCTGCGCGAGCTCGGCAAGACTACCGTCCCCATTCCGCATCCGCTGGCCAAGCCGTTCCTCACCGCGTTGTGGCGCGGCAAGCTGACCTCGTTCCCGGTGCCGGAGCTCGATCACATTCGCTTCGTGTGCATGGTGGACGGCACGCGCGCCAAGGAAACGCTCCAGTTCCGCCCACGTCACACGCTCAAGGAAACCATCCGCGCAGTCGTGAACGCCCGCTGAGCGACCGTCAACTCACAGATACGCGTTCATGTGAAACGCTGTTCACGATCGCCACCGGTGTGATCTCGATCGCCCAATCCCCCGTCGAGAACGGTCCCCCGGCCGGCTGGCACGTTCGATGCTGTGGTCGCCCTTCGATTACCGGAGGACTCACCCATGCGTCGGTTCGTCATCACCCTGGTTCCACTGTTCGTGTTCGCGGCCGGCTGCGACCTGTTCAAGAATCACTCGGAGCGGTACTACACGTACTGCGACTCGACGGGCTGCTACCAGTGCGACGAGAACGGCTGCCAGGGTCAAGGATCCGGCGGGTCCACCACCTCCGGCTGCACCTCCAACGCGCAGTGCCAGGAGGGCTGTTACTGCGATCTCTCCAGCGGCCAGTGTAACGAGGGCGGTTACTGCGACACGACTGCCGACTGCGCCAGCGGGATGACCTGCGACGTCTCCCGCCATTCGTGCGAGCCGGCCGGCGGGGTCGGCGGCGGCGGCGGTGGCAGCGCGTGCACCGTCGACACCGACTGCGCCAGCGGCTACTTCTGCAACCCCAACACCCAGACCTGCGCACAGAGCTGGACGTGCAGCAGCAACGCGGATTGCGGCGCCGGGATGGTCTGTGATTCGCGTCACACGTGCGTGCCCGGTCCGAGCGGCTGCACCACCTCGGCCGACTGCGCACAGGGTTGCTTCTGCCAGAACGGAAGCTGCTCCGAGACCGGCCTGTGCCAGACCGACCAGGATTGCACGTCGTTCGGCTCCAACTACTCCTGCCAGAACGGCACCTGCGCGCCGACCGGCTCGGCCACCACCTGCACCAGCGACGCGACCTGCCCGACCGGCCAGACCTGCACCAACGGCCAGTGCAAGACCGGCTCGGGATCCGGCATCTGCACCACCGACAGCGAGTGCGGCGCCGGCGGTCAGTGCGTCGCGGGCCAGTGCGACAAGGGCTGCACCAGCAACACGCAGTGCGGCACCGGTCAGATCTGCCAGACCGGTCATTGCGTGACCAATCCGGCGGGCGGCGGCGGCTGCATCTATAATACGGACTGCGGCGCGGGCAACACCTGCATCAACGGCGTGTGCCACGGCGGCTGCACCACCACCGCCGATTGCGCCAACGCCGCGGACGTGTGCAGCGGCGGCGTGTGCCAGCCCAACACCGGCAAGGTTCCGCAGTGCAAGGCCAACGCGGATTGCGGCGTCGGTCAGGAGTGCGTCAACGCGATGTGTCGCTCGCACTGCTTCTCGAACGCCGACTGCGCGCAGTGCACGGCGGCCGGCGAGACCACAACGTGCAGCATGGGCTACTGCGAGTAACGGTAACTATTTTGCTTTTCGCCTCCTCTTGGTTTATGGTACGCGCGGCTTTTAGAGCTAACCAATAGGAGACGAAGAGATGACGATGAAGGGTGCTTTTGTTGCGGCTACGGTTGCGGGTCTGTTTGCGGCGGCGATCCCGGCGGTTGTTCACGCTGGAGCCGGCGACAAGGTTCATTGCACGGGCATCAACGATTGCAAGGGCAAGGGCGCCTGCAAGGGTGGAGCCTCGTCCTGCAAGGGGATGAACGACTGCAAGGGCAAGGGCTGGGTCGAGTCGACCGAGAAGGATTGCACCGCGAAGAAGGGCAAGGTTGTGAAGTAACAACCCCCGCGGCCCCGTCGGGCGATCCCCGGCGGGGCCATTTTCGTATCAATAGAACAATGATCAAGCTTCCCTACCTCGGCCACGGGATCGGGTTGCGCCCGACGCATTACCAGCGGGTGCTGGACGAAAAGCCGCGCTCGATCGACTGGTTCGAGGTGATCTCCGAGAACTTCATGGTTGCCGGCGGCAACCCGCGGCGGGTGCTGCGCGGGGTGCGTGAGCACTACCCGGTGGTCCTGCACGGGGTGTCGCTGTCGCTCGGCTCGAGCGATCCGCTGGACGCCAAATACCTGAACGAGCTGGCAGACCTGGCGGCTGAGGTCGAGCCCGCCTGGGTGTCCGACCACCTGTGCTGGGGCAGTTACGGCGGCCATCACGCCCACGATCTGCTGCCGCTGCCCTATACAGAGGAGGCGCTGGCCCACGTGGCGGCGCGCGTCCTCGCGGTGCAGGACCGGCTCAAGCGCCCGATGGTGGTCGAAAACGTGTCGAGCTACGTGAGCTTCCAGCACTCGACCATGACCGAGTGGGAGTTCCTGGCGGCGCTCACCGAGCGCACCGACTGCGGGCTGCTCCTCGACGTCAACAACATCTTCGTTTCGGCGCACAACCATCGCTTCGAGCCACGCGCGTTCATCGAGGGCATTCCCCGCGGCCGCGTGGTGCAGACCCACCTGGCGGGGCACTCGGTGGACGGACCGCTGCTGCTCGACACCCACGATCACGAGGTGTGCGACGGCGTGTGGGACCTGTATCGCCTGGCGCTCGAACGCCACGGCCGGATCTCGACCCTGGTCGAGTGGGACGATCACATCCCGCCGCTCGAACGGCTGATCGAGGAGTCGGCGAGCGCGCGGGCGCTCGAGCACGAGGTGCTTCCTGAAGCTGCGTGAGGTCCAGCAGCGCTTCTTTGCGCTGATCACCGCGCCGGAGGGCGTCGTGCAGGGGTTGCGCGATCTCGGGATCGAGCCGCGCGAGCTCGAGCAGATCGTGCGCTCGGACGAGCGGCGCTCGGCGGTCGAGCGGCTCGACATCTACGCCAACATGTACTTCTACCGGATCCTCGACGTGCTCCGGGACCTGTTCCCCAAGCTGGTCGCGGCGGTCGGCGACACGCCGTTCCATAACCTGGTCACCGACTACCTGCTCAAGTATCCGTCGAGCCACCCGTCGCTGCGCAACGTGGGCGCCAGGCTGGCGCAGTACCTCGACGAGCACGGCGATCGAGATCGCCTGTGGCTGGCCGATCTGGCGCGGCTCGAATGGGCGCGGCACGACGTGTTCGATCTGGGCGACGCCGAGCCGCTGACCATGGAGCGGCTGCGCGCGCTCGATCCGAGCGCGTTCGCGACGCTGGCGTTGCCGCTGATCCCCGCGTCGGCGGTGCTGCGGGTCAAGTATGCGGTCGAGGAGTGCTGGGACGATCCGTCGCAGCCGCCGTCGGCCGGACGCAAGACGCTGCTGGTCTGGCGGCAGCACGGCGACGTGTTCCACCGCGCGACCGAAGAGCGCGAGGCGGCGGCGGTGGCCATGCTGCAGCGCGGCACCACGTTCGGGCTGATCTGCGAATGGCTGGGCGGCGAGCTGCCCGAGTCCGAGGCGCCGCAGGCGGCGTTCGCGCTGCTGGCGCAGTGGGCCACCGACGAATTGATCATCGCGACCTGAACGGGCCGCGAGTTATGCTGCCTCGATGCCGGTGACCGCGCTCCTCGTCGGCCGCTTCCATGCGCTGACCCGCGCGCAGGGCGAGCTGATCGCCGAGCTCGGGGCCGATCCCGAGGTCGAGCGCATCGTGTGCGTGGTGACCTCGGCCGATCACGCGGGCACGCGGCGCAACCCGCTCGACGCGGCGACGCGCGAGCAGATCTTGCGGCCGGCGCTGGAGGCGTCGGGCAAACCGTTCCGGCTGGTGCGCATCGCCGACATTCCCGACGACAAGGCGTGGGTGGCGCACGTGGCGCGCACGGTGGCCGAGATCACCCACGTGCCGATCGAGCCGGCGCGCACGCGGCTGTACAGCGCCAACCGCGAGGTCAACGCGCTGTTCGCGCGCGCGGGCTATCCGCTGGTGCAGCTCGCGCAGCCGGCGCTCACGCCGCACGAGCTGGTGCAGGCGGTGGTCGAGGGGCGGCCGTGGCAGGCCGAGGCGGCGCCGTCGACGCGCGCGGTGCTCGAGCGGCCGGAGATCGTCGAGCGGCTGCGCGCGATCTTTCACGAGCACAAGCGCACCGACGACGGCGAGCTGGCGGTGCACCGCGAGTTCGACAGCTACGGCCAGCAGATGGACGCCGGGCTGCAACAGAAGCTGGAAGATCTGGGACCGTGGGTGCTGCCGGGGAAGATCGTCGACAAGGGGTGCGGCACCGGCAAGCTGATGGTCGAGCTGTCGCGGCGCTTCCCCGATTCGGCGTTCGTCGGCGTCGATCTGTCGCGCGAGTTCTTGCGGCGCTGCGACGAGAACACCTACTACGCGCAGAACGTCGAGCTGCGCCTCGGCGACGCGGCGGACCCTGCGGTGCCGGCGGGCAGCGCGAGCACGGTGATCTTCTCGTCGATCATGCACGAGATCTACACCTACTCGGGGTACGACCAGGCGCAGGTCGAGCGCGCGCTCGCGTCGGCGGCCGGCGAGCTCGGGCCCGGCGGTCGCGTGCTGATCCGCGATGGCGTGAGCCCGGGGCCGGGCACCTGGCGGCTCGAGCTGCTCGACGCCGAGACGCGCGTCGCGTTCGAGCGCTTTGCGCGTGAGTTCAAGCATGGGGCGGGCGCCGCGCACGAGCGCATCGGCGAAACCGGAGTGCGGCTGTCCGCGCACCTGGCCAACGAGTTCCTGTGCAAAAAAGACTATCAGCGCAACTGGGCGATCGAGGTGCACGAAGAGTACGGCGCGCGCACCACCGACGGCTGGCGCGCGACGCTCGAGGCGCACGGCTTTGCCGTCGAGCACCTGCGCGCGTACGTCAATCCGTGGATCGCCGAGCACCGTTATCGCGGCAAGGTGGCGCTCACCGACGACGCCGGGCGCGCGATCGAGTGGCCGGCGACCAACGTGGTCGTGATCGGAGCCAGATCATGACCGTGCGGCTGCTCGGGGTGGCGGTCGACGTGGCGGTGTTCACGGTGCGCGCGAGCCGGCTCGAGGTGGCGCTCATTCGCATGAAGCGCGCGCCGTTCGAGGGCAAGTGGGCGCTGCCGGGCGGTCGCATCCAGACCGAGGAGACCGTCGAGGACGCGGCGCAGCGCGAGCTCACCGACAAGACCGGGCTCGCCGACGTGTACCTCGAGCAGCTGTACACGTTCAGCGAGCCCGACCGCGATCCGCAGGGGCGCTGCGTCTCGGTGGCGCACCTGGCGCTGGTGCCGGCGACCGCCGAGCTGCGCACCAACGACAAGTACGCCGGGATCGACTGGTTCGCCGCCGACCGGCCGCCGTCGCTGGCGTTCGATCACAAGGCGATGCTCGCCTACGCGGTCAAGCGGCTGCGCGCCAAGCTCGAGTACACCAACGTCGCGTATAGCCTGCTCGCGCCCACCTTCACGCTCGGCGAGCTGCAGCGCGTGTACGAGGCGATCCTCGGGCAGCCGCTCGATCCGCGGAACTTTCAGCGGCGCATCCAGGCGGTGGGGCTGGTGCTGCAGACCGGCGAGATGCGCACCGGGCAGGCCAATCGGCCGGCGCGGCTGTTTCGCTTCGCGGTGCGGCGCCCGGTGGAGATTGCGGTGCTCACTTGACGAGTCTTATTGTCGTTGCTACAATAAGTCGCAGGAGGACGTGATGCACCTCGAGGGGCGAAGAGATGCGCTGATCGTCGTCGACCTGCAGCCCGACTTCATGCCGGGCGGCGCGCTGGCGGTGGCCGGGGGCGATCAGATCGCGGCGCCCATCGGCCGGCTGGCGCGGCGCTTTGCGACGGTGGTGGCGACGCAGGACTGGCATCCGCGCGGCCACGTGTCGTTCGCCTCGTCGCACGCGGGGCGCCGGCCGTTCGAGTCGATCGCGCTGCACGGCGGCGCGCAGACCTTGTGGCCCGATCACTGTGTGCAGGGCTCGCCGGGCGCGCGGCTGCACCCGGACCTGCCGGACGAGGCGCTCACGCTGGTGCTGCGCAAGGGCACGCGCGCACAGGTCGACTCGTACTCGGGCTTCGTGGAGAACGTCGGGCCCGACGGCACGCGCGCGTCGACCGGTCTGGGCGCGTGGCTGCAGGCGCGCGGCATCGAGCGCGTATTCGTGGTCGGCCTGGCGCGCGATTTCTGCGTCAAGGCGACGGCGCTCGACGCAGCGGCCGCCGGCCTCCAGACCTGGGTGGTCGACGATCTGACCCGCGCGGTCGATCCGACCCAAGCTGCGACTGTCGATGCGGCGCTCGCCGAAGGTGGCGTACGTCGCATCGACAGCGGGGAATTGTCATGAGCCTCGAGACGCTGGCGACCGACGCGTATCAGCTGACGACGCTGGTGGCGCACGCCGACGCGGGGCGGCTGGCGCATCGGGTGGCGATGGCGTTCTTCTTTCGCAGGCTGCCCAAGGCGCGCAACTACGTGGTGTTCTGCGGGTTGCGATCGCTCCTCGAGCACGCGCGCAGCATGTCGTTCGATCGCGCCGAGCTGGAGATGCTGCGCACCCACCCGATCCTCGGGCCGGCCCTACAGGCGCGCCCGGCGGTGCTCGAGGCGCTGCGCACGCTCGACGGGTTCGAAGGCGAGATCGACGCGCTGCCCGAAGGGACGCTCAGCTTCGCCGGCCCGGGCACGCGCACCGACGGGAGCCCGCTGCAAGTGGGCGGCCTGCCGGTGGCGATCTACACGCCGCTGTTGCAGGTGCGCACCGATCTGGTGCGCGCCAAGCTGATCGAGACGCCGTGGCTGGCGCGCATCAACCACCTGTCGATGGTGGCGTCGAAGGCGGCGCGCGTGGCGGATGCGGCGGGCGACAAGCCGGTGCTCGAGTTCGGGCAGCGACGGACCCATCCGGCCGCCGCGGTCGACGCGGCCTACGCGGCGTACCTGGCCGGTTGCGCGGGCACCTCCAACCTGGCGGCGCAGTTTCGCCACGGGATTCCCGCGTCGGGAACGATGGATCACTTCTACGTGCAGGCGGCGGAGCAGGCCGGCCGGCCGATCGCGGAGAGCGAGACCGAAGCCTTCGCGGCGTTCGCGCGCGCGTTTCCCGGCGCGTCCACGCTGCTGGTCGACACCTACGACACCGAGCGCGGCATTCGCAACGGCGTGCGGGCGACGGCGGGTAAGCTCTCCGGCGTGCGGCTCGACTCCAACGTGAATCCGCAATCGGTGGCGCGGGCGCGCGCGCTGCTCGACGAGCTGGGCGCGCCGCACGCCAAGATCTTCTGCTCCGACGGGCTCGACGAATACCGCGTTCGTGAGCTGCGCGAGCTGGGCGACGGGTTCGGCGTGGGCGAGAACATCACCTGCTCGCCGGACTCGGCGGTCGGAGTCGGCGCGGTCGCCAAGGTGGTGGTGAACGGCTACGGCAAGGTGACCATGAAGATCTGCCGCGGCTCGGGAAAGGCCACGCTACCCGGGCAGCTGCAGGTGTATCGCTTTGGCGATCACGATCTGGTGGCGCTCGACTCGGAGGCACCGCCGAGCGGAGGCAAGCCGCTGCTGCAGCCGGTGTGGCGCGGGCGCGCGGCGGTGGCGGAGCTGCCCGCGCTCGAGCAGTCGCGCGCGTACGTGAAGGCGCAGCTCGCGGCGCTGCCGACCGAGGTGCGCGCGCTCGAGCCGGCCAAGACGCCGTGGCCGCTGGTGGCCTCCGACGGGTTGGTGGCCAAGATCGAAGCGTTGGTGAAAGAGGCGGTCGGATGAGACTCGTGCGAATCGCGCTGGCGAACGTCAACACCACCGTCGGGGCGCTGCGCTCGAACGTGGACCGCGCGCTGGTGCAGGCGCACGCCGCGGTCGCCGAGCGCGCGACCGTGGTGGCGTTTCCCGAGCAGCTGGTGTCGGGCTATCCGCCGGAAGATCTGGTGCAGTGGCGCGGCTTCGTCGAGGGGCAGTGGGGCGAGCTCGAGCGCTTCGCTGACGAGACGCGCGCGCTCGACGCGGTGCTGGTACTCGGCGTGACCGTGCCGCGCGGGCCGGGCGTCTACAACTGCGCGGCGCTGGTGCATCGCGGCAAGGTGCACGGCCTGGTGCCCAAGGAGAAGCTGCCCACCTACAACGTGTTCTACGAGGGGCGCACGTTCGCGCGCGGCGCGGCGGGGCTGTTCGACACCGTGCATGGCGTGCCGTTCGGCGACCTGGTGTTCGATCTCGACTTCGGCACGATGGCGCTCGAGGTGTGCGAGGACATCTGGTCGCCCGACGGGCCGATGCGCCGTCGCTGTTACGCGGGCGCTGAGCTGGTGGTCAACGTCTCGGCGTCGCCGTTCCGCCTGGGCGTGGTCGCCACGCGGCGCGAGATGATCTCGACGCGCGCGGGCGACAACCAGGCGACGGTCGCCTACAGCGGGCTGGTCGGCGCCAACGACGGGCTGATCTTCGACGGCGGCGGGTACGTGGCGCAGAACGGGCGGCTGGTGCACTCGGCGCCGCGCTTCGTCGAGGGTGTGTCGGCGGTGACCGTCGATCTCGATCGCACGCGCCGCTTGCGGCTGGAGAACACCACCTGGCGCACCGACCAGGAGGCCTACGCCGCCTCGTCGCCGATGCCGCGCCGCGTGGCGATCGAGGGCCCCACCGCGCGCTCGGGGCTCACCTTTCCGGTCCCGGCGCACGGCAGCTTCTTTCTACCGCCGCCCGACGTGGCGCACTCGCCGCGCGCCGAGTTCTGCGAAGATCTGCTCGACGCGCTGGCGCTCGGCGTGGGCGACTACTTCGAAAAGGTCGGCGCGTTCAAGACCATCGGAGTGGCGCTGTCGGGCGGGCGCGACAGTCTGTTGTGCCTGCTGATCGCGCGGCGCTACGTCGACCGGCGCTTCGCCACGCTCGACGCCGCGGGCCGGACGCACCAGGCGGGCGAGCTGTTGCGCGCGTTCTTCATGCCCACGCGCTACTCCTCGAAGGAGACCGAGCGCGCCGCCGAGCTCGCGGCCGCCGAGCTGGGCGTGCCGTTCGTGGTGGTCTCGGTCGACGACGCGTTCGAGCGCGAGCTGGAGGCGGTGAAGCACATGCTGCAGCCGGGCGAGAGCCTGACCGCGGCGGTGCGCCAGAACGCGCAGGCGCGCGTGCGGGCGGCGCGCATGTGGAACTGGTCGAACTCGGCGGCGGGGCTGTTCCTGCAGACCAGCAATATGAGCGAGAAGTCGGTCGGCTACACCACCATCGGCGGCGACATGGAGGGCGCGCTGTCGGTGATCGCGAATCTGCCCAAGACGGTGGTGAACTACCTGCTCGACTATTTGCACGAGCAGACCGGCTCCGAGGGCATCCGGCTCACGCTGGTCAAGCCGGCCTCGGCCGAGCTGGCGGACGATCAGGAGGACGAGAAGGACCTGATGCCGTTTCCGGTGCTCGACGCGTGCTTCGCGCTGTACGCGGGCGAAAAGATGTCGCCCGGCGAGGTCGCGATCGCGTTGCGCGCGATGTATCCCGCCGAAGATCCCGCGCGCGTCGATGCGTGGTGCGCCAAGTTCGCGCGGCTGTTCACGCAGTCGATCTACAAGTGGGTGCAGACCGCGCTCTCGCTGCACGTCGGCAACCTCGACCTCGAACGCGAGCGGGCGCTGCAGCTCCCGGTCGTGCAGCGTCCCGAATGGCAAAAGTAACCGCGCTGGTGGCGCTGTTGGTGGCGGGCTGCGCGGCGTCGCCGGTGACGGTGCCGCTCGGAGACGTGACCGTGCGGCTCGAGCCGGACGGCGCGCGGATGGTGATCGCGCGCGCCGACGGGACGGCGATCCTGGACGGCACGATGATCGGCTTTCGCACGGCGACCGCGACCTTCATGGAGCTGTACGGGAGCTTCAACATCGACGAGAGCGCGCCGGCGTGGCAGGTGGCGCGGGGGTTCTCCAAGATCGTGCCGCGCGCCGACGGCGTGTCATTCGATGTCGAAGGCGGGGGGCACGGCGAGATCACGCGGGTGGCGGATGGGGTGTTGCAGGTGGTGCTGTCGGGGAGCGGCGTCAACCGCGCGACCGCGGCGTTTCGCTGCCAGCCAGACGAGCACTTCCTCGGGTTTGGCGCACAGACGGCCGACGTGGATCATCGCGGGCAGACGGTGCCGATCTGGGTGAGCGAGCAGGGGATCGGCAAGGTGGACACCGACGATCCGCCGGGCGATTGGTTCTTTCGGGGGACGCGTCACTCGAGCTATTTCCCGGTGCCGTTCTTCTTGTCGAGCCGCAACTACGGCGTGCGCGCCGATACCACGCGGCGCAGCGTGTTCGCGATGTGCTCCGAGACGCCCGATGCGTGGCGCGTCGAGGCGTGGGAGGGAACGCTCTCGTTCCATCTGTTCTACGGAGCCTCGCCGCTCGAGGTGATC
Organism: Myxococcales bacterium; assembly: GCA_003170275.1. Classification (GTDB taxonomy): domain Bacteria; phylum Myxococcota_A; class Polyangia; order Palsa-1104; family Palsa-1104; genus PALSA-1104. The sequence continues at coordinate 113,949 of PNAM01000012.1, read as the reverse complement.
GCGCGCAAGTCGGATCTGGAAGGGCGCGCGCCGGTGCCGCCGCCGTTCACCTTCGCGCCGTGGAACGACGCCATCCAGGGCTCGGCGTCGGTGCGTCAGGTGGCGCAGGTGTTGCGGCAGAACCACATCCCCTCGTCGGTGATCTGGACCGAGGACTGGGCGGGCGGCGCGCAAGCGGGTGACAACTACAGCCTCACCTACCAGTGGAGCGTCGATCGCACGCTCTACCCCGACGTCGAGCAGCTGGCGTCGGAGCTGCACGCCTCGGGCTTCAAGTTCCTCGCCTACTTCAACACCTTCGTCGAGAGCGACGCCGCGCACTACCAGGCCGCGGTCGACGGCGGCTTCGTCATCCATCGACCGGATGGCTCGCCGTACCTGTTCGACGGCGCGCGCTTCACCCAGACCTCGCTGCTCGATCTGACCAATCCGGCCGCGGGCGACTTCCTGGCCGGCTACCTGAACAGCGCGCTCGATCTCGGCTTCGACGGCTGGATGGCCGACTACGGCGAGTGGCTGCCGGTCGACGCCAAGCTCGCGTCGGGCGAAGACGCCCAGGCGATGCACGATCAGTATCCGCTGTTGTGGCAGAAGCTGAACGACCGCGTGCTCGGCGCGCGCACAGACGGCCTCGACCGGCTGGTGTTCGTGCGCTCGGGGCACAACGGCTCGCAGCCGGTCGGGCACCAGGTGGTGTGGGGAGGCGATCAGAGCACCGAGTTCGCGCCCGACGATGGGCTGCCGACGGTGGTGCCGATCGGGCTCGGCCTGGGCGTGGCGGGGCTGCCCTATTACGGCAGCGACATCGCGGGCTATCAGACCGCGCCCAACCACCCGACCTCGACCAAGGAGCTGTTCTTCCGCTGGACCGAGCTGGGCGCGCTCTCGCCGATCATGCGCACGCACCACGGCGTGCAGCCGGCGCTCGAGTGGAGCTTTCAGAGAGACGCCGAGACCCTGGCGCACTACAAGCGGTGGGCGACGTTTCACGCGCGACTGTTTCCGTACCTCGAGGCGGCCGCGACCGACGCCAGCCTGACCGGCGCGCCGCTCATGCGCGCGGTGGCGCTCGGCTTTCCCGCCGACGAGAAGACCTGGGGGTTGAAGGATCAGTTTCTCCTCGGTCCGGCGATCCTGGTCGCGCCGGTGCTGACCGGGGGCGCGGTGTCGCGCACGGTGTACCTGCCGGCGGGCCACTGGATTCCGCTGTTGGGTGGCGCGCCGATCGACGGGCCGGTGTCGGTCGACGTGGATGCGCCGGTGACCGAGCTGCCGCTGTTCGTGCGCTCGGGCACGGTGCTGGTGATGCTGCCCGATCCGATCGATACGCTCGCGCCGGCGAGCGATGCGACGGTGGTCGGGCTGGCGCAGGTCGGCGACGGGCGCGAGGTGATCGCGTACCTGGGCGCGGACGGCGACTTCGTCGAGGCGGGCGGCCTCGCCTATCACCTGACCAGCGCGCGCGAGCCGGGCGGCACGCCGACGGCGTCGTGGAATGGCGCGCCGGTCACGATCGTTGCTGCGGATCGGGAGCTCTCGGTGCAGACGATCGGCGACGGCACGCTGCAGATCTCGGACGCAACCGGCGTGGTCGCACAGGTGACCACCGCGGGCGGCTCGTCTACGCGCGCGCTGACCTTGCGGGCGCGCTGGTGATCGACGCGGACGCGTTGACCAAGCGCTACGGCGCGGTCACCGCCGCCGACGGGATCACGTTTCAGGTCGCGGCGGGCGAGGTGGTCGGGCTGCTCGGACCGAACGGCGCCGGCAAGACCACCATCCTGCGCATGCTGGCCGGCATCTTGACGCCGTCGAGCGGCAGCGCGCGCGTCGACGGCGTGGACACGGTCGAGGACGCGTTCGAGGTCAAGCGGCGGCTCGGCTTCCTCTCGGGCGACACCGCGCTGTACCAACGGCTCACGCCGCGCGAGGTGCTGCGCTACTTCGGCCGGCTGCACGGGCTTGCGCCGCAGGTGATCACCGATCGCATCGAGAAGCTGGTCGGCGAGCTGCGCATGACCGACTTCGCCGACCGTCGCTGCGCCACGCTCTCGGCGGGCCAGAAGCAGAAGACCAACATCGCGCGCGCGTTCCTGCACGATCCGCCGGCGCTGGTGCTCGACGAGCCGACCACCGCGCTGGACATCGTCACCGGGCGCTTCCTCCTCGACGCGATCGAGCGCGCGCGCACGGCCGGCAAGGCGGTGCTGTTCTCGACGCACGTGATGGGCGAAGCCGAGTACCTGTGCGATCGCGTGCTTCTCTTGCACGAGGGCCGCATCATCGATCAGGGCACGGTCGCCGAGCTGTGCGCGCGCGCCGGCGCCCGCACGCTCGCCGAGGTGTTCCTGCGCCGCATGGACGAGGCGGAGCGCAAATGAGGTGGTCGATCGTCTCGACGATCTTCTGGAAGGAGCTGCGCGAGACGCTGCGCGACCGGCGCACGCTGTTCGCGATGTTCGTGCTGCCGGTGCTCATCCATCCGCTGATGTTCCTCTTGCTCGGCAAGCTGAGCGCGGTGGAGAACCAGGCGCGCAAGTCGCTCGAGCCGTCGGTGGTGGTGTGGGGACCGCTGCCGGCGGAGACGCAGGACGCGCTGGAGAAGCAGATCGGGCTCAAGATCCTCGAGCGCAAGGACGCCATCCCGCCCGACGCCGAGCGAGAGGCGCGCGCGCTGATCGAGTCGAAGCGCGTCGAGCTGGTGCTGGGCGTCGCGGCCGACGTGCCGGCGCTCGTGGCTCGAGACGGATCGGGCGAGCTCGAGGTCTGGTACGACTCGATCAACAATCGCTCCGACAGCGCCGAGACGCGCCTGCGCGGCGTGCTCTCCAAGTGGAACGAGACCCAGCTCGCCGCGCGCCTTCAGCGACACGGGCTCCCGGCCAGCTTCACGCATCCTTTGACGGTGAAGTCGGCCGATCTGTCGTCGAAGGCCAAACGCGGCGCGGACCTGGCCGGCCGCGCGCTGCCGATCGTGCTGCTGTTCGTGATGATCACCTGCGGCATGCTCGCGGCGATCGATCTGACCGCCGGCGAAAAGGAGCGCGGCACGCTGCAGACGCTCTTGTGCGCGCCGATCCACCCGATCGAGATCGTCGCCGGAAAATACCTGACGGTGGTGCTGGTCGCGGTGATCGGCGCGATGGCCAACCTGGTGGCGATGATCTTCGCGCTGTCGCGCCAGTTCGCGGCGCTCTCGGAGCACATCGAGCTCGGGTTTCACTTCTCTACGGCGCTACTGGTGTTCGTGACCATGTTGCCGGGCGCGTTCTTCCTCTCCGCGCTGCTGTTGGCGATGGCGGTGTTTGCGCGCAGCTTTCGCGAGGCGCAGTCCTATCTCACGCCGATCTTGTTGCTGGTCCTCCTGCCGGCGATGGTCAGCTTTCTACCGGGCGTCGAGCTCACGCCGGCCACCGCGCTGGTCCCGGTGTGCAACATGGCGCTGCTGGTGCGCCAGCTCATGACCGGTCGCGCCAGCGTCGAGATGTTCTTCGTGGTCACGGTCGCCAACCTGGCCTATTCGGCGGCGGCGATCCTGCTCGCCTCGCGCGTGTTCGAGACCGAGCAGGTGCTGCTCTCGGGCGAGAAGCCGTGGCGCGACGTGTTTGGCCGCCGCGGCCGCGTGCACGCGACGCCCACGCCGGGCTCGGCGGTGATGTTCGTGGTCGTGCTGTTGGTGCTGGTCTACTACGGATCGCTGTGGGCCGATCCGCAGCGCGTCGGCGTGCTCGGCATGCTGGCGGTGACGCAGCTCGGGCTGATGCTGCTGCCGGCGCTCGCCTGGACGCGCCTGTTGCGGCTCGATGCGCGCGCGACGTTCTCGCTGCGTTGGCCGACGCTGCGCGGCTGGGCCGGTGCGCTGCTGCTCGCGGTCAGCCTGTGGGCGGTCGGCGGGATGGCCGCCAAGGTGCTGCTCCATTTCTTCGAGGGCGCGCGCGAGTACAACGATACGCTCAAGGCGCTGTTCAGCGCGCAGGGCGGCGCGGTCCTGGCGGCGATCGCGATCCTGCCGGCGATTGCGGAAGAGGCGTGCTTCCGCGGCGTGGTGCTGAGCGGCCTGTCCAACAGCGGCTCGCGCTGGGTGGCGATCGGCGGCAGCGCGCTGGCGTTCGGGCTCATGCACCTGAACCCGTTTCACATGATCGTCGCGTCGCTGATGGGCGCGCTGCTCGGCTTCGCCACCCTCGAGAGCGGCTCGATCCTGGCCGGCGCGCTGGCGCACCTGGTCAACAACGCGCTCGGCATGCTGTCGGTGCGCTACGCCGCAGTCGGCAGCGTGATGGAGTCGACGCCTGCGCTCGCGGCGGGCTGCATGGTCGCGCTGGTCGCGCTCTCGATCTTGCGAAACAGCCGGCGTCAGTAGGGCGAGCGGACCCAGCGGAACGGGCGCAGCTTGGCGAGCACCTCGGGCGGAAGCGGTCCGTCGTCGGAGGCGGCGCAGTTCTCGTCGACCTGCTGCGCGGTGCGCATGCCGGGGATGACCGCGCTGACCGCCGGATGCGACAGGCAGAAACGCAACGCGCCGCGCGCCATGCTGCCGGCCGCGTCCTCGAGGATCGGCCGCATCGCTTCCACCTTCTCGACGGTCTGCTTCAACAAGGCGCCGGCGAAATATTCGCTGCGGAAGTCGCCGGGCGGAAACTTGGTGTCCGCGCGCAGCTTGCCGGTCAGCGAGCTCTCGTCGAACGGCACGCGCGCCAGCACGCCCACGCCGTGCTTCTGGCAGGCCGGGAACAGCTCGTCCTCGGGCGACTGATCGAACACGTTGAAGAACACCTGCAGCGCGTCGACGCGCCCGGCCGCCACCACGCGCAGCGCGGACTTCGCATCGTGCGAGTTGATCGAGATCCCGATCGCGCGGATCTTGCCCGCCTCGCGCAGCTTCACCAGCTCGCCGTACCACTCGTCGCGATCGGTCCACGCGTCGGCCCACACGTGCAGCTGCAACAGATCGATCCGCTCCGCGCCCAGGTTGCGCAGGCTGCGCTCGCAGCACTCGCGGATCCACGCCGCGGGGAAGAACTCCTCGAGCTTGGCGCCCGGCCGCGCGGGCCACTGCATGGCCTTGGGCGGCACCTTGGTGGCCACCGCCACGTCGGGGTGCCGCTTGGCGAAGGCGCCCACCAGCCGCTCGGAGTGCCCGTCGCCGTAGACCAGCGCGGTGTCGACCAGCCGCACGCCGCGCTGATGCGCGCGCTCGAGCGACTCGCGCGCGTCGTCGTCGCGCTTGCCGCCCCACATCGCGCCGCCGATCGCCCAGGCGCCGTAGCCGACCTCCGACACCTGGATGCCGGTCTTGCCGAGCGCGCGGTAGTTCATGCGCGGACTTTACTCCTGGTGGTAAGGTGCGGCGCATGAAAGTGACAACCTGCCTCGCGGTCCTCCTATCCTCGAGCTTGTCGCTCGCTGCCGCGCCTGCGACCCCTGCGGCAAAGAGCGCCAACGAGTTTCTCAAGCTGTTCGACTCGCTGTACGTGGGTTTGATCCGCGTGTCGCAAGAGGCGCAGTGGAGCGCGTCCACCGACGTGTCCGATGCGCACGAGGGCGAGCGCACCGCGGCCAACACCGCGCTGGCGGTGTTCTCGGGGGACAAGGTGGTCATCGACACCTGTCGCGCGCTGCTCGCGCACCGCAAGGAGCTGCCGCCGATCGTGGCGCGCGAGCTCGACAAGATCTTGCTGGGCGCGGCCGAGGGTCCGGGCACCATCCCCGACGTGGTCAAGGCGCGCGTCGCCGCCGAGTCGCGCCAGTCCTCGACCATGGACGGCTTCACCTACAAGCTCGACGGCAAGCCGGTCACCGCCAACGACATCGACGACATCCTGCAGAAGTCGACCGATCTCGAGCTGCGCAAGCGCGCGTGGGAGGCGTCCAAGCAGATCGGCGCGCCGCTCAAGGCCGGGCTGGCGACGCTGCAGACGCTGCGCAACCAGGTGGCGCGCGAGCTGAAGCACGCCGACTACTTCGCGCTGCAAGTCGCCGACTACGACATGACCGACGCCGAGATGATGACCATGCTCGACGGCTTCCTCGCCGACGCGCGGCCCATGTTCCTCAAGATGCACGCGTGGGTGCGCGAGAAGCTGGCCGCGCGCTACAAGCAGCCGGTGCCCAAGCTGATCCCGGCGCACTGGATCAACAATCGCTGGTCGCAGGAGTGGCTGGGCGTGGCCGAGGGCTCGGTCGATCTCGATCCGCTGTTCAAGGACAAAAAGCCGGAGTGGATCGTGCAGTCCGCCGAGCGCTTCTGGGTGTCGCTCGGGTTTCCGCCTTTGCCCAAGACCTTCTGGGAGCGCTCGGACATGTATCCGGTGGCCGCCGGATCGAAGCGCAAGAAGAACTCGCACGCGTCGTGCTGGCACATCGATCTGAACGAGGACATCCGCTCGCTCATGAGCGTGAAGAACAACGGCTGGTGGTTCCGCACCGCGCACCACGAGCTCGGCCACGCCTACTACTTCATGTCGTACTCGCGCCCGGAGGTGCCGCCCATGCTGCGCCAGGGCGCCAACCGCGCCATGCACGAGGCGATGGGCGATCTGGCGGCGATCGCCGCGTCGCAGCCGAGCTACCTGAAGGCGGTGGGCGTGCTGCCCGAGTCGACCAAGATCGACGAGCGCGCCAACCTGCTCAACGAAGCGCTCGACGCGGCCATCCCGTTCATGGGCTGGTCGGCCGGCACCATGGCGCACTGGGAGCACGACGTGTACGCCAAGGATCTGCCGCCCGCCGAGTGGCAGAAGCGTTGGTGGGAGTACGTGGCCAAGTATCAGGGCGTGGCGCCGCCGTCGGATCGCTCGCAGCTGCCCGACGCGTGCGACGCGTGCACCAAGACCCACATCAACGATCTGCCCGCGCAGTACTACAACTACTCGCTCTCGACGGTGATCAAGTACCAGCTGCACGATCACATCTGCCGGAAGATCCTCAAGCAGGACCCGCACAGCTGCAACTACTTCGGCCACAAAGAGGTGGGCGACTTTCTGCGCAGCATCATGAAGCAGGGCGCCACCCGCCCGTGGCGCGTGGTGCTCAAGGAAGCCACCGGCGAGCCGCTGTCGACGCGCGCCATGCTCGACTACTTCGCGCCGCTCAACGCGTGGTTCGACGAGCAGCTCAAGGGCAAGACGATCGGCTGGTAGTCATCGATCTTCGCTCTCTCCTCGGATTCCGGATTCACAGGGAGGCGGGGAGGCGGGGAGGCGGGAAGATCAGAAAAGTGTTTTTGGGTCAGGCGGCGTAGGTCAAGAGCTGAGCCTGATGGATGGGAGCGAGCTGCTCGACGGCCTTGATTTCGACGATGATTCGCTGTTCGACCACGACGTCTAGGCGATAGTCGCAGTTGAGAGTTGCTCCTTTGTAGCGCACCGGCACCGCCACCTGTCGCGCGAATACGAGGCCGCGCAACCTCAGCTCGTGGCAGAGGCACTCCTCATATAATGATTCCAGGAGGCCTGGCCCAAGGTGGCGATGGATCTCGATACACGCCCCGATGATCTGCTCCGACAACCAATCATCTGGGCTCCCCGTCTCCCCGACTCCCTGTGACATGGAAGCTTATCGGCCATCCGCTGGCGCTTGTTGCGTGCATCGCAGGTTATAATCGCAAAATGCCCAACCTCGATCTCGTTCGCAAGGACGACGTCTCCAGCTTTCGCAAGATCGCCATCGGCACCTGGCAGACCGCCTACGACCCGTCGGTGTACGGGACGATGGAGCTGCGCATGGACGAAGCGATGCGCTACCTTGCCGAGTTTCGCGAGAAGACGGGCAAGAAGCTGACCATCTCGCACCTGATGGCCAAGGCCGCGGCGATGGTGCTCAAGGAGACGCCCGAGGCCAACGCGATCATGCGCTGGAACCGCGTTTATTTGCGCAAGCGCATCGGCATCTTCTTCCAGGTGGTGTTGACCGACGAGGGGCCGACCAAGATCGACCTGTCGGGCGCGACCGTCTACGACACCGAGCAGAAGTCGCTGTCGCAGATCTACGACGAGTTCAACGAGAAGGTGAACAAGGTGCGCGCGCGGCAGGATCCGGCGCTCGAGAAGACGCGCGGCACGTTCCTCAAGATCCCGTACTTCGCGCTCAACCGGCTGCTCAAGCTGATCAGCTTCTTGACCTACACGCTCAACCTCGATCTGTCCGGCGTGGGCATCCCCAACGATCCGTTCGGCAGTATGATGATCACCAACGTGGGCTCGCTCGGCCTCGACGTCGCCTACGTGCCGCTGGTGCCCTATTCGCGCGTGCCGATCCTGCTCGCGGTGGGCATGGTCAAGGAGCGCGCGATCGTCGTCGACGGGAAGATCATCGTCGCCAAGATGATGTCGGTGAACGCCACGTTCGATCACCGGTTCATCGACGGGTTCCACGCCGCCTCGATGTCGCGCATCTTGCGCGAGTGGATCGAGCACCCCTACGAGCACTTCGACAAGCTGTAACTTCTGCTATCGTGCGCGCGTCATGAACCGTCTCCTCGCGATCATTCTGTTGTCGTCCGTCGCAGCGCACGCGGCCCCTCCCGATCCGAACGGCGTCGAGGCGCGGCTGGCCGGCGCGGCGCTGATGGACGGGCAGGCGTTCGCCACCGTCGAATCGCTCAGCGATCACATCGGGCAGCGGCTGGCCGGATCGCCGGCGGCGGATCGCGCGGTCGAGTGGGCGGTGGCGACGATGAAGGCGGCGGGCCTGAAGAACGTGCACAAGGAGCCGGTCAAGGTGCCTCGCTGGGTGCGCGGCGAGGAGTCGGTCGAGCTGGTCGCGCCGGCGCGCCTGCCGTTGCGCGCGACCGCGCTGGGCGGCTCGGTCGGCACGCCCAAAGACGGGCTCACCGCGCAGGTGGTCGAGGTGTCGTCGGTCGATGAGCTCAAGGCGCTCGGCGACAAAATCAAGGGCAAGATCGTCCTGTTCAACAAGGTCATGCAGCGCACCCGCTCGGGCGACGGCTACGGTCAGGTGGTCGGGCTGCGCGGGCGCGGCGCAGTCGAGGCCGCCAGGCTGGGCGCGGTCGCGGCGCTGATCCGCTCGGTGGGCACCGGCAACTATCGGCTGCCGCACACCGGCGGGACCCGCTACGACGACGCGGTGACCAAGATCCCCTACGCCGCGCTGGCGGCGGAAGATGCCGAGCACCTGCACCGGCTGATCGCGCGCGGCGAGGCCGTGCAGGTCAAGCTGCGCCTGGGCGCGCACCGCGACGGCGAGGTGATGTCGTCGAACGTGGTCGGCGAGGTGCCGGGGCGCGACAAGCCCGACGAGGTGGTGCTGATCGGCGCGCACCTCGATTCGTGGGACCTCGGCGCCGGCGCGATCGACGACGGCGCGGGCTGCGCGATCGTGATCGAGACCGCGCGCCTGCTCACCGCGCTCGGCCTGCCGGCGCGCCGCACCGTGCGCGTGGTCCTGTACATGAACGAGGAGAACGGGCTGTCGGGCGCCAACGCCTACGCGGCCGCGCACAAGGGCGAGCTGGCCAAGCACGTCGCCGCGATGGAGGCCGACTCGGGCGCGGGCCGGCCGATCGGCCTGTCGGTGGCCGGCGGCGCGCCGTCGGTGGCGCTGTTGCGATCGCTGGCCGAGCCGCTGCGCACCTGGCTCCCGACCGACGTGCGCTCGGCGGATTGGGCAGGCGCCGATCTGATCCCGCTGCAAGCCGCCGGCGTGCCGGTGCTCGACGTGAACCAGGACATGAGTGCCTACTTCGACTGGCACCACACCGCCGCCGACACCGTCGACAAGATCGACCCGATCGATCTGGCGCTCGAGGTCGCCGCGTTCTCCGTGATCACCCACGCGCTCGCCGATTCCCCCGAGGTGCTCCCCCCGCCAACCGCCCCACCCAGGTGGTAGAGTCTGCGCATGGAGTGCGGCTTGTACGCGTGCCCTCACTGCGGCGAAACGGTCGACACCTCGCCTGATCCGGGCGGGGGCGAGCAGCAGCAATACATCGAGGACTGCCCGGTGTGCTGCAGTCCCAACCTGATCAGCGCGTCCTTCTCGGCCGACGACGACGGGTTCCATATCCAGGCGTCTCCCGAGATCTAGGCGAAATCTGCTAGAGTGAGCACCCGCGAAACCGGAGGGGAACATGGCCAGCCTGCTCGACCAGCTCAACACGATGACCGTGACCGTCGCCGACACCGGTGACATCAACTCGATCCAGAAGTTCAAGCCGCGCGACGCCACCACCAACCCGTCGCTGATCACCGCGGCGGCGCAGATGCCGGAGTACTCCGAGCTGGTCGACGGCGCGCTCACCTACGCCAAGCAGCAGGCCAGCGGCGACAAGGTGATCCAGACCGCCATCGATCGCCTGGCGGTCGAGTTCGGCCTGCGCATCCTCAAGATCGTTCCGGGGCGCGTGTCGACCGAAGTGGACGCGCGGCTCTCGTACGACACGCCCGGCACCATCGAGAAGGGGCGCTACCTCATCAAGCAGTACGAAGCGGGCGGCGTCTCGCGCGACCGCGTTCTCATCAAGATCGCCTCGACCTGGGAGGGCATCAAGGCCGCCGAGATCCTCGAGAAGGAAGGCATCCACTGCAACCTCACGTTGCTGTTCGGCATGCACCAGGCGATCGCCTGCGCCGAAGCGGGCGTGCGGCTGATCTCTCCGTTCGTCGGGCGCATCCTCGATTGGCACAAGAAGGACTCGGGGCGCGACAGCTACCCGCCGGCGGAAGATCCGGGCGTGGTGTCGGTCACCGCGATCTACAACTACTACAAGAAGTTCGGCCACAAGACCGAGGTCATGGGCGCCTCGTTCCGCAACCTCGGGGAAATCACCGAGCTGGCCGGCTGCGATCTGCTCACCATCGCGCCGAACCTGCTCACCGAGCTGCAAACGGGGAGCGGCACGCTCACCCGCAAGCTCGATCCGGCCAAGGCGCCGTCGATGAAGCTGGAGAAGATCCACGTCGACGAAGCGACCTTCCGCAAGATGCACGAGACCGATCGCATGGCCAAGGAGAAGCTCGAGGAGGGCATCCAGGGCTTCTCCAAGGCGTTGGTCGCGCTCGAGAAGCTGATGGCCGAGCGGCTCAAGGCGCTCGACGGCAAGGCCAAGGCCGGCCACGCCGCACACGAGTTCTTCAAGGTCTACGATCTGGACGGCGACGGCTTCATCACCCGCGAGGAGTGGGGCGGAGCGCAGTCGGTGTTCGCCGCGCTCGACACCAACGGCGACGGTCAGATCTCACCCGAGGAGATGGCGGCCGGGCTCGGGGCGGCCTTCGTGCTGATCAAGTAGGAGGTCGCATGGCCCCGATGCGTTTCGATTTCGACGGCATTCCTCTCGACGATGAAGACGGGCGAACCACCGCCATCCTGCGCTTTCGCACCACGCGCGGGCTGGTGGTGCAGCTGCCCGAGAGCGTGGACGTGACCATCCCGTGGGCCGACCTCGAGGTGGCGAGCATCGATCTGATCAAGGCGCGCGTGGTGCTGCGCGTCACCAACGGCGCGCGGGCGCAGCATCGCTGGCTTGGCTCGGCGCAGGTGCTCACCGGCAGCTGGACCGACCGCGAGCTGCTCAAGGAACCGCCCGCCGCAACGTGAAGCGGCTCTCGATCTTATGGCTCGTCGGCTCATGGCTCGTCGGCGTGTGCGCCCCATCGGTGGCGCTGGCCGGTCCCTGGACCAAGGACGCTGGCCACTTCTACATCAACACCAGCTACTCGCGCATCTCGACCGACTCGTTCTACGCAGCCGACTTCTCGATCCAGAAGATCCAGCCGTACACCCAGCAGACCTGGAACCTGTTCGGCGAGGTGGGCATCATCAGCCGCTGGCTCACCGCCACCGTCGAGGGCACGCTCTTGCGCAAGAACGAGATCAGCGGGCAGGGCGCGACGCTCGGCCTGGGCGACTTCCGGCTCGGCGCGTGGACCGGCGCGATCGTCAAGCCGGTGCGGCTGTCGTTCGGCGTCACGCTCGGGATCCCGACCGGCGACGCGCACCCGAGCGCCGGTCCGAACGCCGACGCCTACGCGCAGCTGATCGCCAACTCGCTGCCCACCGGCGACGGGGAATGGGACGTCGAGGGGCGGGCCTCGCTCGGCTATTCGTTCGGCGGCGTGCGGCGCTGGCCGGTGCTGCACTACCTGATCGTCGACGCTGGCTACTGGCTGCGCACCGGCGGCTTCTCCGACGCGTTCGTCTACCGCGCCGAGGTCGGCACCCGCTTTCCGTACAAGTTCATCGAGCGGTTCTGGTTCGTGTGGCGCTTCGTCGGCGTGGTCTCGTTCGCCACCCAGGCCGAAGCCGCACGCGACGCGACCGGACTCGGCAACGGCGTCAGCTACCTGTCGCCCGGCATCGAGGTGTACGGGCGGATCTGGCGCGGCCTGGGCGCCTCGTTCGGCTACGACTCGGCGATCCGCGGCACCGCACGCTCGGTCGCCGCCGGCGCGCAGATCAAGCTGGCGCTCTCCTATCAATGGTGACGTGGTGACGTGGTGACGCTGCCCTGATCCGGCATTCGGACGGCTCGCGTCCGCCACGCGAATCGATCACGCGTTGTGCCCTCCAACCCCGCGATTTCGCGCACCCGTCGGATCGGCACGGCGCGTGCTGAGCCTGCCCGCATGTCCCTTCTTCAGCCCGTCGTCGTCTCCCGCGATCGCCTGCGACTGCGCGGCGCGTCCCTGGTCAGCGATCTCGATCTGCTCACGCTGCTGGTCGGCGAGGTCGATCGCGCGCGACGACTGCTCGAGCAGTTCGGCAACCTGCCCGCGCTGCTGGAAGCCGGGGTCTCGGAGCTGCGCTCCGCCGGGCTGAGCGGCGCGATCGCAAGCCGGCTCAAGGCGGCGCTCGAGCTCGGCCGGCGCGCGGTCGATCTGCCGCTCGAGCGCGGCGATCCGATCCGCACCGCCGACGACGTCGACGCCCGGCTGCGCGGCCGGCTGGTGGTGCTCCCGCAAGAGGAGCTGCACGTGCTCGGCCTCGACACGCACGGGCGCGTGCAGCTGCACTTCGTGGCCGGCGTGGGCACCGTCAACCAGGTGTTCGTCAGCCCGCGCGACGTCTTCCGCCCGCTGGTGCGCGAGTCGGCCCACGCGGCGATCGTGGTGCACAACCATCCGAGCGGATTCTGTCAGCCCTCGGAGTCGGATCGGCTCCTCACCGCGCAGCTGGTCGAGGCCGGCGCGTCGCTGGGCATCCCGCTGGTCGACCACATCGTCCTCGCGCGAGAGGGTCGCTACAGCTTTGCGGAAAATCAAGAAATCGTCACCGGACGATGAAATTTGGACTCCCGATCCCCGTTGGTTAGGATGAGGGACGATGTGTCGGGTTACGAAGACGCTCTTGGTGTGCCTTCTCGTCGCGGGAGCGTCCGGCGTTGCGCGCGCGCAATCGGACGTCGTTGGCGCACGCGCGATCGGGCAGGGCGAAGCGGCCCGCGCCACACCGACGGGCGCCGAGGGTCCGCTGCTCAATCCGGCGGGCATGTCGCTCTCGCGGCAATACGTGATCGAGGCCAACTACGGCTTCAACGTCGAGCAGCTCGGGCATCAGGCGCACGTCTCGGTGGTCGACTCGGTGACCTCGCGCGTGGCTGCTGGCCTGTTCTACGACTTCATCTACGCGCAGCCCAAGCTGGGCTTCGATTGGGCGGGCGGTCGAGTCGAGTCCACGCAGCTCACGCGCACCGGCCACGTCGCCGGCCTCTCGCTGTCGATCCCGCTCGGCGACAAGTTCATCATCGGCGCGACCGCCAAGTATCTGCACCTCGACACCACCGCGCCGCTCCCGGCCGGCACGGTGCCGCAGAACATCACACTCGACACGGTCAACGGGATCACCTTCGACGTCGGCCTGCTGGTCCGGCTGGGCGAAAAGTTCCGCATCGCCGCGATCGGCTACAACCTGTGGGACCACGGCAGCCGCGAGTCGCCGCTGTCGCTCGGCATGGCGATCGCGGTCACCCCGGTCCCGCAGCTGAACATCAACTTCGATGCGGTGCTCAACTTCACCGGTTATCAGACCTACCACCTCGATCAGATGACCGGTAAGGTCTCGCACGACGACCGCGTCACCGGCCGGCTCGGCCCGGGCATCGAGTGGGTGGTTGCCAGCAAGGTTCCCCTTCGGGTCGGAGTGGTCTACGATTCGGGACTACCAGGGACGTTCATTACCGCCGGCTTGGGGTACGTCTCTACCTCCTTCGGGGTGGATCTCGGCTATCGTGCCAAAGTTCAAGGCGGAATCGAGAACGTGCTCATGGTCGGCGTGCGTATCTTCGTCGACTGAGCCGGGGAACTCCCGCCCCTTCCCGGGGTCTAACCCTGTATGGCTGGACCTGCCGCGCATGCCGGATTCACCGGCATGAGCCTGCGCGAGCGGGTGCTGATCAATCGTCTGCAGCAACGCGACGAGCGGGCGTTCGAGGAGGTGGTGCGCCTCTATCAGCACAAGGTCTACAACCTGGTGTACCGCATGATCGGCAGCCAGCAGGAAGCCGAGGACATCGCCCAGGAAGTGTTCGTGACCGTGTTCAAGGCCATCGACAGCTTTCGCGGCGAGGCCAAGTTCTCGACCTGGCTGTACCGGATCGCCGCCAACCACTGCAAGAACCGCATGAAGTACCTGGGCCGCCGTTTCACCAAGGCGACCGGCGAGCTGGACGAAGCGGCCGAGCGCGAGATGCAGGACGCGCAGCCCTCGGCCCTGCGCCCGCACGTCGACGGGCCGGACGCGGTGCTCGAGGGGCTCGAGCTCGAGCGCTCGGTGCAGACCGCCATCGCCGCGCTCGACGAGGACCACCGCGTGCTCGTGGTGCTGCGCGACGTCGAGGACCTAAGTTATGAAGAGATTTCGAGTATTACCGGATTGGAGCTGGGAACGGTCAAGTCCCGGCTGCACCGCGCGCGGCTCCAGCTGAAGGAGCACATGGCCAAGCTACTCAGGTAGAACTATCATGGAAAACGTGGACCACGCACAGGCCAACGAGCTGTTCAGCGCCTACTGGGACGACGAGCTCGCCCCCGAGCAGGCCAGCGCGCTCGAGGAGCACCTGCGCTCGTGCGTGGTCTGCCGTCGCGAGTACCAGACCTTCGAGCAGGCGATCGGCAAGCTCGGCAACATGCACCGCATGGTCGCGCCCAGCGATTTCGCCGTCGCCGTGCGCAAGCAGATCAACCGCCGCTCCAAGGGCCGCTTCTTTACCCCCAAGCGCCTCGCCCAGCGCGTCCCCTTCGAGGTCCTCTCACTCGTGATGCTCGGCCTGGTGGTTGCCATCTACATCCTTTTGCAGTTCGCCCAGCCCTCCGCCCTCAAGCTGCCGTAGCCATGCGCCTGCGCGCGCGCATCCAGCTCGCGAACTACACCACCCTCGCGACCGTCGCCGTCTGCAGCGCCGCGCTGATCGTCCTGTTCGTCCACGACTTCGTCCTCATCCTCGTGGTCGCCGCCGCGCTGATCGCCGCCGCCGTGTTCGCCATGCGCGCGATCGATCGCGCGCTCCAAGCCCGCACCCTCGCGCGTCTTCGCACCGCGCTAATCGCCCGCGATCTTCCCGAGCTGCGCGCCCTGCTGTCCGAGCTCGAAGATCTCTACCAACCGCCCGCCGAGATCCCCGCCGCGCTCCGTCAGCTCCAGGCCGAAGTCGCCCGCCTCGAAGCCCAGATCTGAGACTCGTGGTTGGCAGGCAGGTTGTGCCCCGTTGGAAGGTCGCGTGGCGAGGCGAGGTGATTTTTCGGGGGACGGGCCCCTTACGCCGGCGGCCGTACCGNNGGCATCCTCGCTGCGCGAGGAGCACTCGCAGACGCCCCCGAAAAATCGCCTCGCCTCGCCTCGTGACCGCGGTGGACGCCGGAGGATGAGCCGAGAAACCGTCTTGTGATGCACCCGGCCGATGACCCTTCGAGCTGCGGACGCAGGTAGATCACGGTCCGAGTTGCAAGCTCACGTTGGGCAGCGGTGGCAATACACGTAGAAGCACACCGTTGTGCCACGCGAGCAGACACAAGGACGGATCGTTTGCGGCGCGATCGAGCTGCAGAGGCAGTGTCGCGCCGCCGTCTTCTTCGAGGACGAGGCCGTTCTCTCCCATGCGCACGAGCCTCCGGGGCCGCGCCGCATCTTGGACCATCGACCAGGACGACAGATGACGCGACCTCCTCGATCGAGCGCAGCTTCCAGCCGCCACGGATCTGTAACGAGGACGAGGCTATTTTGCGGGGTCGTTGAAGAACAGCGTGATCGCGAGGCAATGGAAGGCTTCGTCGCTCGACTGGGTGACGATCTTGTCGATGATCTGCACGCTCGGGTGCGCCGACAGCCACAGGGTGACCTTCTCCCCGAGCTGATCGCGCTCTTGCGCCATGGTCGCGGAGAAGACCTTCACGCCGGTGAACTGCAGGTTGTTGCTTCCGCTCGAGGTCCCGCTGGCTGCCATTAGCTGCTCGTCCCTGCGCTCTGTTTGGCGCTCAGTGTTCGATATTCTTTGATGATCTGATGAACTTCGTCTTCGGTCAAAAGGTGATCGGTCCCCTTGGCCACCTCGAGGATCTTCGCCACCAGCTCGGGCAGCGGATCGATGTGCCGCTTGCGCAGCCAGTACAGCACGTTCGACTCGCCGCTCATGTGGCCGATCTCGATCTCCTGCTCGCGCCCGAACATGCCGGCGGGCACGCCCGAGTAGATGCGATCGGCGAGGAACTCGTGGCCCTTGCGCTCGGCCTTGATGATCGCGGCGGCGTGCACGCCGGTCGCGGTGCGGAACGCGTCGGAGCCGGCCATCGGGTAGTTGTAGGGGATCTGCACGTGGCAGGCCTTGGCCGTCAGCCGGCACAGGAGCAGCAGCTTGGACAGATCGCGCGTCGGGATCTCGCCGAGCAGCTTCAGGTTGAGCAGCACCTGGTCGAGCGACGCGTTGCCGACGCGCTCGCCGAGGCCGAGGATGGTGCCGTGCGCGCGGTCGGCGCCGAACTCGAGCGCGTGGATGGTGTTGGTCACGCCGAGCCCGCGATCGTTGTGCCCGTGCCAGTCGATGCCGATGGTGACGCCCAGGCCGCGCACGAAGTTCCTGGTCCACTGGATCAGGTTCTTGATCCCGTCGGGCGTCGCGTGGCCGACGGTGTCGCACAGGCACAACCGGTGCGCGCCGTGCTCGATGGCGTTGCGGAACAGCGCCGCCAGCACCTCGGGCCGCGAGCGGGTGGTGTCTTCGGTCACGAAGGTGACCTTGAGCCCGTTCTTGACGCCGAAGTCGATCGCCTCCGACGAGCGCTTCAGCATGAGCTGGAGGTCCCAGTCCTCGGCGTACAGGCGGATCGGCGAGCAGCCGAGGAACGCCATGCACTCGATCTCCATGCCGAGCTTCTGCGACACTTCGACGATCGGGCGGATGTCGTTGAGGTGCGTGCGGCCCGCGCAGGCCGGCTTGATCTTGAGCTTCGACGCCAGGAGATCGCGCCCGAGCTCGATGGTGTCCTCGAACGCGCGCTTGCCCGCGCCGGGCAGGCCGATGTCGACGTGGTCGATGCCCACGTCGTCCATCAGGTGCACCAGCTTGATCTTGTCCTCGATCTTGGGATCGACCACCGACGGGCACTGCACGCCGTCGCGCAGCGTCTCGTCGAAGAACGAGATCTTGTGGTTGAACAGCGAGCCGCGCCGCTCGAGCGCGTTCCAGTCGTAGATGATGTCCGCTTCGGTCAGCTCTTCGGGCTGCTTGCCGATGACGCCGCTGTCGTCCTTGCCGCCCATGAGACGACTACACCGCCTCGACGATGATCGCGATGCCCTGCCCGCCGCCGATGCACGCCGAGCCGATGCCCAGCTTCTTGTTGCCGCGGCGCAGCTCGTAGCACAGGTGCGCGGTGATGCGCGCGCCCGAGGCGCCGAGCGGATGGCCCATCGCGATCGCGCCGCCGTCGGTGTTGGTGCGCGCGCGGTCGAGACCGAGCTCCTTTTCGACCGCCAGGTACTGCGACGCGAACGCCTCGTTCACCTCGACCACGTCGAACTCGCCGAGCTTCTTGCCCGCGCGCTCGGCCGCCTTGCGCATCGCCGGCGCCGGTCCGATGCCCATGATCTTCGGATCGCAGCCGGTGTAGGCCCACTGCGTGATCTTGGCGAGCGGCTTCCAACCGTGCTTCTGCCCGGCTTCTTTCGAGCAGATCACCAGCGCCGCCGCGCCGTCGGAGATCCCCGAGGCGTTGCCCGCGGTCACCACGCCGTCCTTCTTGAACACCGGCGAGAGCTTGGCGAGCGCCTCCAGGGTCGACTGCGGCCGGGGGTGCTCGTCGACGGCAAACTGCACGCTGCCCGCCGCTTTGTTTTTGGGGCCCTTGATCTCGATCGCAACGATCTCGTCCTTGAAGTGCCCGGCCTCGTTGGCCGCCGCCCACGCCTTCTGCGAGCGCAGCGCATACTCGTCGCACTCCTGGCGCGTGAGCTTGTATTCCACGGCCAGGTTCTCGGCGGTGATCGCCATCGGCATGCCGGTAAACGTGTCGGTCAGCGCATCCCAGACCGTGTCGCCGAGTTGCTGCGGCTTGCCGAACGGCAGCCCCCAGCGCGCGCCGCGGATCACGTGCGGCGCCTGTGACATCGACTCGGTGCCGCCGGTGAGCACCACCTCGGACTCGCCGAGCAGGATCTGCTCCGCGCCCGAGATCACCGCCTGGAACCCCGAGCCGCACAGCCGGTTGAGCGTGAGCGCGGGCGCGGCGATTGGCGCGCCGACGCGCAACCCGACGTGACGCGCCAGATAGATCGAATCCGCCGAGGTCTGCTGCACGTTGCCGAACACGACCTGCTCGATCTGCGCGGGATCGCAGCCCGCCTGCGCGAGCGCGGCCTTCGACGCTTCGACCGCCAGGTCGGTCGCGGTCAGATCCTTGAGGGAGCCGCCGAACGCGCCGAACGCGGTGCGCTTGGCGCCGACGATCCAGATCTCGCGAGACAGGTTCTTGCCCATGACGGCTCCTTACGCGGTGAGTTCTAGCAGAAAATTCAGGACTTGCGCGGGGAGAACATCCCCTCGTGGTAGGCGACGATCTTGCCCGCCACCGCCGAGGCGGCCACGTTGAGCGGCGACGCGAGGTAGAGCTGTCCGGGGCCCGAGCGGTTCTGGTAGTTGCGGTTGATGGCCGAGATCGACACCTGCTCCGGCGTCGACGAGACGCCCGGCCCGCAGCCGATGCACGCGCCGCAGCCGGGGTGGATCACCTTGACGCCCGTCTTGGCGAACACCTCGAGGTAGCCCTGCTTGCGGGCGTATTCCTCGACGGCCTTGGAGCCGAACTGGATGAAGAAGTCGACGCCGTCCTTGACCTTGAGCCCCGCGTCGGCCGCCTCGCGCATCACGCGCGCGTACATGTCGACGTCCGCTTCCTTGCCCGCGGTGCACGAGCCGCCGTAGGCGATCTCGATGGGCACGTCGGGCAGATCGGAGATGTACGCGCCGTTGGTCGGATCCGACGGGATGCCCTTGCGCGGATCGCCCGGCGTCGCCACCATCGGGCGGATGGTCGCCAGATCGATGGTGTGCACGCCGCCGGTGTAGACCGCCCCCGGGTCGGGCGCGACCACCTTCTTGCGCAGCGCCTCGACGGTGACGCCGGGCCGCCGCTGCGCGATCCAGGCGAGCGCCTCTTCGTCGCACTCGACCACGCCGGCCTTGGCCGAGCACTCGGTGGCCATGTTGGCGAGCGTCGCGCGCTCGTCGGGCGAGAGCGACTTGAGCCCCGGCCCGCCAAACTCCATCACCTTGTCGAGCGTCTCCTGCCGCTTGGCGTGGTTGGCCAGGATGAACAGCATCACATCCTTGGCCGTCACGCCCGGCGCGAGCGCGCCGGTGAGCTCGAAGCGGATGGTCTCCGGCACCACCACGAACGTGAAGCCGGCGTGGATCAACGCGGCGTACTCGGTGGTGCCGACGCCGTACGCGAGCGCGCCGACCGAGCCGCCCATGCAGGTGTGGCTGTCGGTGGCCTGGATGAAGTCGCCGGGCTCGATGATCCGCTCGCGCGCGATGGTGTGGCAGATGCCGGGCGAGACGCCGTTCTGCGCCGAGAAGTCCTGCACGCCGGTCTTGCTCTGAAAGGTGCGCTGCATGTCGCGCAGGATCTGGATCTTGGGCGAGAACCTGGCCATCTGCTGCACGCCGTCGGCGTAGATCAGGTGGTCCTCGAACACCGCGAACTTGGCCGGGTTGGCGACCTTGTATTCGGAGCCGTATTCCTCGTCGAGGAACGCGTGCACCTGCGCGGTGGTGAACTCGTGCGAATAGCCGCCGTCGACGCGCACGCACACCGCGTCGCCCGGCTGCACGAACACCTTGCCGGAGCCGACCAGGTGGCTGGCGAGAATCTTTTCGGCCAGGGTCATCGGTCGCGCCGCGTGCGCCGGCTTCTGTAGCGACACCTCGCCGCGCGCGTACGCCTTGGTGAACGCGAACAGCCCGCCGTACTCGATGATCATTCGAGTGACCGGATCCTGCCCCTGGGAGAACTCGGACAGCGCGATGCGCTCGCCCGCCTGCAGGCGGCGGATGACCGCGTGGTCGCCCATCAGCACGCCCTGATTGATGTTGTTGCGCGCGTGGATGGGCGCGAACGAGGCTGCCACCGCCAGCCGGATGCCCGACCACTTCTCGGCCTGCACCGCGGTCTCGCGCGACGAGCCCACGCCCTTGCGAAAGCCCGAGACGATCACCTCGAAGTCGCCGGCGATCAGCGAGCCCTCGGGAAACAGCCGCTCGCCCTGGATGGTCATGCCCGCGTAGGCGTTGCGCGCGATGTCCGCGGGCCGCCAGTCGAAGCACGCCCAGGCCGGCGCCATGGCATCGGTGTTGATGTCGTCGAGCAGATCCTCGACCTTCAGGTCCTTCATGGAAAGATCGAGCTCGCCGCGAAGTTGGCGGCGGATCAGCTCCGGGTCCTTTGTGAGGAACAGCACCCGTTTGCCAGGAGTCAACGCGATGGTGTCGGTTGGCTTCATGTTCGTTTGGTTGGGTCCCGAACGTATCAACTAATGGATGATGAGGTCAATCGCCAATCCGGCCTGTGCGTGACCCCCGATTTACCAATTAATTATAAGCAGTTGTATGACTCGAGAGGGTGCGGTATCATGCCTCATGGCCCCCCGGCCGAATTTCGTATTGGTGTTGGATTTTGACGGCACGGTAACGGAAAAAGACGTCGGAGACGAAGTCTGCGACCGTTTCGCCCCGCCCGCTTGGCGCGACATCGACGCCGCCTGGGTGCGTAACGAGCTCTCGCTCCCGGAAGCACAACGGCAGATGTGGGCGCTCGCCCGCTGTGATCGGCCCGAGGCGTTGGCCTACGCAAAGCAGGTCGGCAAGCTACGTCCCGGCCTCGACGCGCTGCTCGAGAGCGTGCACCGCGCGGGCGGCGCCGCCTGGCTGGCGTCGGGCGGCTTCGATTTCTACATCGAGGCCATCTTGCACGGGCGGCTGCCGCGCTTCGAGCGCACCTACTTCAACTCCACCCGCTTCATCGACGGCAAGGTCGAGGTCACCTTTCCCCACGCGTCGCTCTCGTGCGGGCGCTGCGCGGTGTGCAAGGGAAACGTGTGCGACCTGGCCCGCGCGAGTGGCGCGCGCGTGGTGTTCGTCGGCGACGGCGCCTCGGATCGTTGCGCGATCGGCCGCGCCGACGTGCTGTGCGCGGTGCAGGGATCGCTCTTGGCGCGCGCGTGCGAGGAGCGCAAACTACCGTATGTGCCGTTCCTCGAGCTCGACGATGTGATCGAGGCGCTGTAATGGCAGCGCCGGTCCCCACCCTGCTCTTGCCGGGTCTCGATGGGACGGGGATCTTGTTTGCGCGCTTCGCGGCCGCGCTCGGCGAGGGGCTGATGCCGCAGGCGATTGGATATCCGCCCGATACGCCGCTCGGCTATCACGAGCTGATGCCGCTGGTCGAGCGCGCCCGCCCGCGCGGCCTCAAGTTCGTGCTGGTCGGCGAGTCGTTCTCCGGCCCGCTCGCGCTCAAGCTGGCCGCCAAGCGCCCGCCCGGCCTGCTCGCGGTGGTGTTGGTGGGCTCGTTCGCGCGCAGCCCGGTCTCGCCGCTGCTCGCTCCGCTGGTCGGCGCGCGGCTGATGAAGATGGCTTCGTCGGAGTTCCTCATCCGCCGCTACCTGACCGGCAACGACGGGCCGCCCGAGCTGGTCGAGGACGTGCAACGCTGCCTGCGCACCGTCGGCACCGACGTGCTCGCGCGGCGCGTGAAGGACGTGCTCTCCGTCGACGCGCGCGAAGAAGTGCGCACCTGCCCGGTGCCGATCTTGTACCTGCAGGGCGCGCACGACAAGCTGGTGCCGCGCACCGTGGCCGACGAGCTGCGCGCGCTCAACCCCGCGCTAAAAGCAGAATCGCTCGACGCCCCACACCTGATGCTGCAGCGCGCGCCCGACGCCGCCGCCGCCGCGCTACGCCGCTTCCTCGAGCCGCTCCACTAACGACAGGCGTTGGGGTTGACGCAGGCGCCGGTCGTGTCGCAAGTGAGCCCCTGGATGCAAGCGTCCGGCGTGAGCTTGCAGTCGCCGCCTTCGTCGTTTCGCAGCTGGCACGAGCGGCCGTCACAGTAGAGGCTGTCGAAGCACGCCGCCGAGGTGTCGCACGGTTGATCGAAGCCCACCTTCCCAGTGGCGGTCGCGGTCAGCGTGCACGCGGAGCTCGTGCAGCCCTGGTCCGAGGGGCAGCCCGAGATCAACGACATGCCCATCGGCGCGATCGTGCACGCGCCGCCCACGTCGAGCCACGGACCGCACGCGCCGGCCGCGGTCACCACGCTCATCGGGCCGAGGGTGAGCCCGAGGCAGCCCAGCTTGTCCTCGCAGGCCTCGGCGAGGTCGCACGCCTCACCCAGTTTTTTCTGCGCCGCGCAGTGGCCGCTCGAGTCGCAGTACACGCGGTCGTCGCACAGGGTGCCGGGCGCGGTGCACAGATCGCCGCGGCTCAGGTGCGGCTGGCGCATGCAGGTGCCCAGGCACACCAGCCCGAAGGCGCACTGATCGTCGCTCTGACAGCGCTCGCCGTCTTGCGCGTGGCGAATGCACACCGTCGGCGCGCCGCTGCCGGCGTCGGGCACGCCGCCGTCGGGCGGATTGGGATCGCCGCAGTACTGCACGGTCGGATCGCAGGTCCGCTCCGGCGCTCCGGAGAGATCACACAGCTGGCCCGGCGGGGGATAGGCCATGCACATGCCGGGACAGCCGAACGTCGGCTGCACGCACGACCCGCCGGTGCATTCGCCCGGTCCCTGGCAGATCTTGCCCGGCTCGAGGTTGGGATGGATCACGTCGTGGCAGCGTTGGCTGGTGCGCTCGCCGAGCGCCGCCGCGTCGCACGGCGCGCCGTTGATCGCGTCGAGGCAGTCCTGCGCGCCGGACGAGACGAAGGTCATGCGGCCGGCCTTGATCGCCGCGTTCACGTCTTGCGTGCTCGCCTGCGTCATCTGCAGCGCCGCGTCCGGCAGCGCGCAGGTGGTCGTCTCGGAGGCGCCGCGATAGCCGCAGCGCACGTCGCGCTTGCACGAGATCGCGATCAGCTGGCCGCGGAAGTCGTCGTAGCTGACCGGGCCGCATCCCCCGGATCCGACGACCAGCAGCGCCAGCAGCACTCCGGAGCGCATGTGCGTTACCTCACACCGCGATGGAGAGGCCAATGGCCTCCTTCGCCGATTGGTACTCCGGAGAGAGCGCGAAGTCGAGCAGATCGTCGAGCGCGCCGGGCACGCTGCTCTCGGCGGTGATGCGCGCCGCGGCCTGCACCTCGTTGCACACCAGCAGACCGACGCGATCGGCGGTGCGCGCCAGGCCGCGCGCGTAGCGCGACAGGTTGAGCGTGCCCTTGGGATTCTTGAGGAGCTCCTCGACCAGCGGCCCCACCTCGCGCGCCAGCGATGGGATCGCGGCGAGCTGCGCGCGGTAGGTCGCGATCTGACCGTCGGCGTCGTCGATCTTGAGGCCGGGCGACGCCAGCGTCACGGTCGCGAGCAGCGTGACCTTGAGCTGGCGCGACGGCAGCGCACCCGACACCGCGCGGCCCGGCCACAGATAGGTGAACGCGCGCGCGAGGCGGAACGCCAGTCCGACGCGGTCGTTGAGCGCGAGCGCCTGCGGGCCGGCGAGCAGCACCGGCTGCGCGGTCGCGCCCACGTGCGCGTCGCCGCCGAAGTCGGCGCGTCGATAGACCGGCGGCGCCGCGACCGCGAAGAGATCGCCCAGGTAGGTCAGCACCTTCTGGAACGGCTCGGGCAGCGTCTCGGGCGCGATGTGATCGGTGACGGCGACGCCCAGCTCGGCCAGCGAGATCGGCGGGTGGCGCGCCGCGAACACCACCGCGAACAGCCGCGACAACACCGGGTCGTCGTCGGGATGGCGCAGCTTCTCGATCAGCTCGGCCGAGAGCGTGCGCGCGGCGCGCTGGAGAAAGCGCGTGCGAAAGCGCTTGAGGAAGTCGGCCGCCTGCGCGTCCTCGACGCCGCGCGCCGCCAGCGCCGCCGCCGAGGAGAGCGCCAGATCCCAGCGCTGCCCGTCGTGGTGCAGCTTGAACAGCGCGCGACCCGGTTTTCCGTCGGAGGGCGCGATGCGCCACGACTCGCGCAGCGCCTGTTGCGCCTTGAGCCAATCGCCGGGCACCTCGGCGTGCAGCTTGGCCAGCGCCTCGCGCGGTCGCGGGTCATCGGGCGCCAGCTTGGCGGCGATCTCGTAGGCGACCTTGGCCGAGCCCTGATCGTTGAGCCGCGCGCGATACAGCTCGGCCAGCCGCCACCACAGGCGCAGCGCACGCTCCGGATCCTGCTGATCGCCGAGACGGTGGATGAGCTTGCGATACTGGCGCTCGAGCCGGCGCCAGTCCGAGCGGCGCGTGTGCGCGGCCTCGAGCGCAGTGAGCGCGTCGCCGCGCGTGGGATCGGCGTCGAGCACTTTCTCCAGGTGCTTGACCGCTTCGTCGTCGTTGCCGGCGAGCCCGGCGATGCGGCCGGCGTAGTCGTGCCCGTCGACCGAGTCGGGATCGATCGCCAGCGCCTGCTCGAGGTGCACCCACGCCGCGGCCGCCGCCTTCTGCACCTGCGCCGGCGTGACGCCCTTCTGCGTCCCGCCTTCAGAGAGGAACACCGCCCACGCGAGCAGCGCCTGGTAGTCGCCCTGGTCGGGCGCGGAGGCGACCGCGTCCTCGAGCCGCACGCGCGCGGCGTGGGGGTCGCCCTTGAGGAGCAGCGCGGTGGCCTGCTGCGCCGCCAGATCCGCGTCGAGCGCGGCGTGCGACGGCATGATCTTCGACTCGAGCACACGATCGTACTGCTCGCGCTGCTCGCGCGACGACAGCGACTCGAACGCGAAGCGCAAGATCTGGTGGATCTCCTCGAGGTGCGCGTAGTCGCGCCCGAGATCGACGTTGGCGAACCGCTCCAGGCGAAAGCGTCGCCCCACCTCGGCGTAGGCGGCGGCGATGTCCTCGGGTGCGGCGTCGCGCTCGATGCCGAGCACCTGGTAGTAGTCCTTGCCGTGGATCGCGAGGTAGGTGGTGAGCACCTCCTTGCGCAGCTCCTCGGCGTGCGGATCGATCTGGGCGACCAGCGAGCTCGCCGCCATCTCGGCCGCCTGTCGAGCGTACTCGCCGGTCGGGAGCTGCATCACGCCCGAGTCTTCGTCGTCGTCCTCGGCACCCGCGTTGGCCGCCGGCTGCGCAACCGGGATCGGCTTGACCTCCGACTGCTCTTCGGTGAACAGCTCGTCGTACAGGTTCTTCGGCTGTTGCGGCGCCGCGGCCGGCGGGCGCTCGATCATGATGCGCTCGAGCGCCGCCGGATCGGTCTTCTCGCGCGGCCCGCGCTTCTCGACGGGACCCGGCTCGATCTCGGCCATCCCGCACACCAGCAGCGCATCGAGCTGCACCAGCATCGCGGTCGGATCCGCGCCCGCCATCACGTCCTCGAGCAGCGGACGCCGCTGCAGCGTCTCGATGCCGTGCGCGCCGAACACGCGCACGAACGCTTCGCGGTGCCGCTCCGCGCGCAGCGTCAGCCCCACGCGCCCGCGCACCTTGACCAGCTCCTGCGCGATCTCGTCGACGTGCGCGGTCTTCTGCATGCCGGTGAACACCACGCGCGGCGCCTCCACTGGCGTCTGCAGGCGATCGGTGGGCGGCGCGCCGGGCTGGAAGCTCCACGCGCCCTCCCGCCAGCGCAACAGGTTGGTGATCTTGGCGCGCATCTGGGCGCCGAGCTGCTTGAGCAGCTCCTGCTCGGTGATGAAGCCGAGCTCGACCAGCACGTACCCGAGCCGATCCTGGCCCTGCTGCGCGCGCTCGAGCGCCTGCCGGTGGCGCTGCTCGTCGAGGATGCCGCGCGCGACGAGAAAGTGTCCGAGCGTCTCGGTGCGCAGGTTCGAGGTCACCGCCACCGGCGTGCCGTGCAACAGCGAGATCTCCTTGCACACCTTGCCGCGCTGAAAGATGAGCAGGCCGGTGCCCTTCTGCTCGGCCAGATCGAGCAGCACGCGCGGCGGCGGGCGGTCGGCGAGCTGGCCCGACACCGGTAGCCCGATCGAGTCGATGCGCCGCGCCTTGGGCGGCTCGCCCGGTGCGCCCGCCTTGGGCGCGGGCTGGACGGGCTCGCCGAGCAGCCGCCGCACGGTGGCCATCAGCTCGCGCACCTGGAACGGCTTGGAGAAAAACTCGGCGCCGGTCTCCGCGTGCAGCCGGTTGATGGTCGCCTGGTCCTTGTAGATCGCGCTGGTGACGATCAGCGGCACGCCCTGCCCGTTCTTGTGCTTGCGCAGCTCGCGGCAGAACGTGAAGCCGTCCATGCGCGGCATGAGCAGATCGGACACCACCAGATCGGGGCGGCCTTTCTCGAGCGCCTCGAGGCCCGCCTTGCCGTCCTCCGCCACGACGATCTCGACGCCGCGCGCGGCCAGCGCCGGATCGTGCTGCAGGAGCGACTCGAGGATGCGCCGGATGTGCTTGTCGTCCTCGACGATCAGGATGCGCAGCGCCACGGGCTGACTAGCGTATCACGCGTCCCCTGCGAAGTGGCAGGCCGCCAGGTGACCGCCGCCCTGGTCGACGAGCGAGGGCGCCTCGGTGCGGCAGCGCTCGGGCCGATCTTTCTGCGCGTACAGCGGGCAGCGCGGATGGAACGTGCAGCCTGGCGGCGGCGCGGTCGGCGACGGCACATCGCCCTCGAGGATGATGCGCGCGCGCCGCCTGGCCGGATCGGGGACCGGCACCGCCGACAAGAGCGCCTGGGTGTACGGATGGCGCGGGCCGGTGTAGAGCGCCGCCGCGGTGGCCAGCTCGACGATCTTGCCGAGGTACATCACCGCCACGCGATCGCACAGGTGCTCGACGATCTTCAGATCGTGCGAGATGAACAGGTAGGTGAGCTTGGACTCGGCCTGCAGCTCGACCAAGAGGTTGACGATCTGCGCCTGGATCGAGACGTCGAGCGCCGACAGCGGCTCGTCGGCGACGATGAAGCGCGGCTCGACCGCCAGCGCGCGCGCCACGCCGATGCGCTGCCGCTGGCCGCCGGAGAACTCGTGCGGATAGCGCGTCGCCATCTCCGGCCGCAAGCCCACCCGCTGCAGCAGCTCGGCCACGCGTGTCTTGCGCCCCTGCCGATCGCCGCCGAGCTTGTGGATCTCGAGCGGCTCCGACAGCGTCTGCCCGATGGTCATGCGCGGGTTGAGCGACGCGTACGGATCCTGAAAGATGATCTGCGCCTTCTTGCGAAACGCGCGCAGCGGTCCCGACGAGAGCGCGGTCACGTCGGTGCCGTCGATGGTCACGCGCCCAGCGGTCGGCTCCTGCAGCCGGAGCAGCGCGCGGCCGAGCGTGGACTTGCCGCAGCCCGATTCGCCGACCAGCCCGAGCGTCTCGCCGGCGGCGATCTGGAACGACACGCCGTCGACCGCCTTGACGATCTTCTCGGCGCCCCACAACCCGCTCCGCTGCGGGTAGTGCTTGGTCAAATTCTCGACGGAGACGAGGCTCACGCCGCGGCCACCGCGTCCGCGACCGGATAGAAGCAGCGCACCAGCCGATGCGGCTCGATCACGTCGGGCTCGAGCGCCGGCGCCTCCTTGCGGCAGCGCTCCTGCACGCCCGGGCAGCGATCTTGAAAGCGGCAACCGGCCGGCAGCTGATCGAGCCGCGGCACCATCCCCGGGATCTCGTGCAGCCGCCGCCGTCCCGTCTGTCCGGCAGGCTGCAGGCGCGGGATCGATCGCAACAGCCCCGCGGTGTACGGATGGCGCGGGCGCGCGAACAGCTCGACCGCCGGCGCGCGCTCGACCACGTGGCCCGCGTACATCACCACCACCTCGTCGCAGCTCTCGGCCACCACGCCGAGGTCGTGCGTGATCAGCACCAGCGACATGCCCGATTCGCGCCTGAGCTGCGCGAGCAGCTCGAGGATCTGCGCCTGGATGGTCACGTCGAGCGCGGTGGTCGGCTCGTCGGCGATCAAGAGCTGCGGCTTGCACGCCAGCGCCATGGCGATCATCACGCGCTGCCGCATGCCGCCCGACATCTGGTGCGGATACTCGTGCACGCGGCGCTGCGGATCGGCGATCCCTACCTTCTGAAACAGCTCGGCCGCCTCGGCGCGCGCCGCCTTGCGCGACAGGCCGCGATGGATGATCAGCGGCTCCGCGACCTGATCGCCGGTGGTGAGCACCGGGTTGAGCGAGGTCATCGGCTCCTGGAAGATCATCGAGATCTGGTTGCCGCGCACGTCCCGCATCTTGCGCTCGGGCAACCCGAGCAGGTCGGTCCCGCGAAACAAGATCTGCCCCGCCTCGATGCGCCCCGGCGGATCGCGCACCAGCCGCAAGATCGACAGCGCGGTCACCGATTTGCCCGAGCCCGATTCGCCCACCAGCCCGACGGTGGCGCCCTCGCCGACCGAGAACGACACGCCGTCGACCGCGCGCAGCTCGGTCTCTTCGGTCTTGAATCGGGTCACCAGCCCCCGCACGTCGAGGAGTGGCTGCGTCATCAGTATTCGTCGGGGCCGCAGCCGCCGCCCGGCCGATTGGATTTCTTGCACGGGTCGAAGGTCGGCTCCTTGGCCTCGTGGCCGTCGCCGCGGATCATCCCCGTCGAGAACACGCGCTCGACCTGGCCTTCGCCCTTGGGCGGCTTTTGGCCGGCGTGGGTGCACAGCTCGCCGCAGCGCTCGCGCACCGCGCCCATCCGCTCGATCGACTCCAGGCGGGCCCCGCACTCGCAGGTGTATTCATAGATGGGCATGGCTTGATCATGCCCCGAGTAGCGACCACGGTCAAAGAGGGTGCGGCGTTACAGCGGGCAGGGATTCGACAGGCCGCCGCAGCAGATGATGCCGCACTGGCCCTGCATGCCGATCGGTCCGCCCGTCGCGCACGTCAACCCGTTCTGGCAGGCGGCGTTCTGCCCGCAACGGCACTGGCCGCTCGCGTCGCACCACTCGCCCGCCGCGCAGCAGCCGTTAGCCCCGCCGGCGCAGCACACACCGCCGAAGCAGTGGTCGCAGGCGGCCAGGCACATCATCGGGCCGAGGTCGCCTGGCTTCGAGAGATCGGCGGGCGGCGAGTCCATGTCCTTGTGCCGTCGCAGATCGGTCGAATCCCCGTCGCTGCTCGCCAGATCTACGCAGTCGGCGCCGCAGCCGCCACCGGCGTCGTCGTCGATGGCGAGCCCGTTGGCGCGCGTGCAGGCCGGAAGCGCGAGGCCGAGGATCAGCAGCGAGAGCGCAGGTACGTGCCGCATGCCCACCAGCTCAGCAAGCCGCGTACCGATTTCAAGTGCGCGAGATCACGCGCGACCTACTTGTCCCACCATGACGCGGCTGCCCTGCCAGCGACGGCAATCGCCTAAAGTTGCGCGAGCAGCTGGCGGGCGCGCTCGGCCCATTCGTCGGTGGCGGCGCCGTCGCCCTGACCCTGGAGCGCCAGGTATTTTTGCAGGTGCAGCTTGGCGCGCGTCGGCGAGCCTTCCTGAAAGAAGGTGACCGCGAGGTTGAAGTGCGCGTCGGCGAACTCCGGGCAGGCCGCCGCGACGTGGGTCCACTCGGCGACCGCGCGCTCGTGCTCGCCCGACTCGTCGTAGAGGTTGGCGAGGTTGTAGCGCGCCTCGGGCTGCTCGGGGTCGAGCATCAGCGCGATCTCGTAGTGGCTGCGCGCGTCGGAGAGCGCGCCCCGCCGATGGAACAGATTGCCGGCGTTGGTGTGCGCCGCGGCCAACAGCGGGTCGCCGTCGAGCGCCTTCTGGTACGCGATCAGCGCCTCGTCGTCATGCCTTCCGCCCGGCTCGCCGTCGAGGCGCGTGCCCTCGAGGAACCAGACGTAGGCGGTCTCCTCGCGGTCGGTCGGCTTGGGCACGCCGAACGGCAGCTGCTCGAGCTGCTTGAGCTCGGCCTCGAGCGCGCCCAGCCCGAAGTCCATCACCAGCTGGCCGCTCAGCGGCTCGAAGTGCGCCGAGGAGTCGGTCACCACCAGCTGATCGCCATTGCACAGGATGCGCAGCTGCGCCAGCGGCCGATCGATGTGCGGGAGCTGCGCCTTGAGCGCGTCCAGGTTCTTGCGCACGCGCTGCACGGTCAACCCGCGGTCGAGCAGCTCCTTGGCGGTCTTGACGCCCACCAGATCCTGGAAGCTGTAGACCGCGCGGCCGTTCTGCTTCTCCGACGGGCCGACGAAGCCGGTCTGCGCCCAATAGCGCACGCGGCTTTCCTGCACGCCGACGATCTGGGCCACATCTTTGGAGGTGTACATGACTATTCTTGAACGTCGACGTCGATGAACACGCGCGTGCCCTCGGCGCGCACGCGCATGTCCGAGAGGTGCGCCTTGATCGGCGCGCCGGCCAACCGCGTCGCCTCGCGCTCGGCGACCCCGCGCACGCGCTTGAGCACGCGCGCGTCGCCCGCCAACAGGCCGGCCACGCGCTCGGCGGCCAGCGCGTCGCACGCTTCGCGCACGTCCGCGCCGAGATCCTGCACGTCGATGGTGAGCATGATCGAGCCGAAGAACACGCGCGCGGCGGTGGGCGACGCCGAGCGCTTGCCTTCGGCGAGCACCTTGGCGCGCGCCAGCAGCAGATCGATCGCCGGGCCGCTCAGCCGCTCGCGCACCTCGCGCTCGAAGAGTGTAACCCGCGTGGCGCGCGCCATAGGCTTGCGGTGCAATGGGATGGGCGCGGCTTTTCGACGGGCAGTCACGGCGGAGCGATCGTAACAGGGAAGCGGTGAGCGGAGCAATTTCCGGAGCGGCGGGCTAGCGGCCGCAGGTCGCGGCCAGCGTCTCGAGCTCGGGCGACTTGCCGAGCAGCGCACGCGCGGCGGCGAGTGTCTGGCGCACCTCGCCTTGCGCGCCGATGCGACACGCGCGGTGCACGGCGAGGAACGCCTGCCACGCGGCCATGCGACGCGCCTGCGGCTCGGCGGTCTCGGCCACCGGGATCACCTGCGCGCGCCGCACCAGCGGCTCCGGCAGATCGAGATCGTACTCGACCCACAACGGCTCGCGCACCGCCGTCGCCGGCAACAGATCGCGCACGCCGAGGAACGGCGCGAGCTCGGGCCGCGCGTGCAAGAGCTCGTCGCGATAGCCGGGGTAGGAGAGGAAATGGCGATGCACCAGCTCCGCGTCGGGCCGCGCGCCCTCGACGGCGCGCAGGTAGAACATGCCGAAGATGGTCTGGAAATAGGAGGTCACCACCAGCGCGCGGCTGGGCGCGCGATCGAGCCAGGCGGAGAACGTGCGATCGGCGTCGTGCTGGCCGGCGAGCGAGATCTGCGCGAACGAGGTCGAGCCGAAGCCGATCGCCAGCGCCGCCAACAGGCCGGCCGCCGCCAGCGAGCCGGTGCGCGCGCGCGGACCCGGCAGGCGCACGCTGATCGCCGCGGGCAGCGCGCAGGCGGTCGCAGCGAACAGCGCAACCGCGGCCTCGAGGTAGCCGTAGGCGTCGGGATTCGACGGGTCGAAGCCGACCAGCGCTGGCATCGCCGCGTCGCACAGCGCGGCGCCCACCAGCAACAACCCGAGCCGGCGCAAGCGCGGCGTGCGCAACAGCACGTACGCGCCCGCGAGCGCCAGGAGCGCGCCGACCAGGTGCAGCTGCAGCACGAGCGCGATGCCCACGCCCGGCAGATCCCCGGTCGAGCCGCGCGCGACCGACTTCTGGAACGCCTGCGCGCTGACCGTCCAGTACAGCCGCGACCAGGTCGTGGGCGCGCCCCAATCGACCAGCGGATGGCGCGCCGCGCGCAGCGGCAGGTACGCGAGCAGGGCCAGCCCCAACCCGCCCGCCACACACACGCGCGCGATCGCCGGCGCCACCTTGCCCTGCGGGCGCCGCGCCACTACGAAGATCACCGCCGGCACCAGTGCGGCCAGCGCCAGCAGGTGATGGTTGGTGAGCGCCAGGCCGGCCCACAACGCGCCGAGGTACAGCCGGCGCCGATCGCCGGTCTCGTCGAAGCGCGCCACCTCGAGGAACGCGCTCAGCACCAGCAGCGCCGAGAGCGCGTACACCTCGGGCCGCACCGCCTGAAACGCGGCGGCGTAGGACAGCCCGAACAGCAGCCCCGCGGCCGCGCCGAGCAGGTCGTCGAGCAACGCCGGCCCGGTCTGTTGGCCGAGCGTCGTGCGCACGCGTCGCGCGATCAGCCGGCCGAGTCTGGCGGTCTGCGCCGCTCCGAGCGCGCCGCACAGCGCCGAGGCCAGCCCGACGCGCATGGCCACCGGCCCGAGCGGCAACAGGGTGCACGCTTTGCCGAGCAGCGCCGCGAGCCCATGGCCGGGCGGATGCGCGACGCCGAGCTGCCACGCGGCGGCGGCCAGCTCGCTCGAGTCGAGCCAATAGAGCGCCGGGGCCAGCCCGGCGACGTAGAACGCGAAGGTCGCGACGAAGACGAAGGACGGCAGCTTGGCCGCGATGTTACTCGATGTCGTTGACGACGAACAATCCAGCGCCGCCGGTCACGCCGTCTGCACTGCCGGTCACGCTGCGCTGAAACGTGGACGGAATGCTGTCGCCGTCCAGATCGCCCTGCGCGAGCATGGTCGCGGTGGTGAGCGACGACTGGTTGAACGAATACTGATAGCGGAACGGATCGCGCACGGCGAACTCCACACAGTTCCACTCCGGCGTGTCGAAGTCGCTGGGCACCGGCTGGTACTTGACGCCGGCCGGGATGGCCGCGGGCGTGGGGCCTGCGGTCGGCGGCATCTGCTTGGCCAGGATCGCGCCGGTCTGGTTGGAGTGCTCGCCGACGTAGTACGCGACCGCGCCGTCGTACATCCGGCGCAGGTTCAGGAGCGCCTCGGAGGTCATCGCGCGTCGCGTGTATTTCATGTACGCGGGGACCGCGACTGAAGCGAGGATGCCGGTGATGGCGACCACGATCATCAGCTCGATCAGGGTGAACCCGGAGGCGCTGCGGGGACGTCTGCGCATGCTAGAAGTGTACCGCGGGACACAAGCTTTGTGCAAGTGAATCAACGAACGATGATCATGCGCTTGCCTTCCACGTCGGTGGCGATCACCCGACTGCGGCCGATCGCGTCCGTCAGGGTCATCGACTGGACCCCCTTGGCCACCTCGATTTCGAACACCTGTTCGGCGCGCTTTTGCTGATCCGGCCGCGGCAGGTTCTCCCACACCGGATCGTCGATGCGACCCACCAGCGTGACGCCTTCGCGGCGCGCGTCGACCAGGTGCACCAGGGCCGTCAGGTCGGCGGTGTCTGTAGTCTTGGCGGTGTCGCGGAAGGTGAAGTACAGGCCGGTCGGCAGGGCCGCCAGGGCCACCGCGATCAGCGCCAGCGCGATCCGCCGTCGCTGCTTGAGATCGACCACCTTCTTCGGCTTCCCATAGCTACCGCCGCGATCGATGGGGGCGGGCGCCTGGGGCGCGGCGGTCTCGGCGGCCTGGCTGGCGGCCTTGGCGCTGGAGGCCTTGGCGGCTTCGACGTCGGCGAGCGCTTGAAGATCGGCGATCACCTTGGCGAAGTCGGCCTTGGTCACACCCAGCTCGTCGCGCAGTCGCACCTGCTCTCCGCGCGGCAGCGACGACAGCGCCTGCGGCACGCGCACGTGCACGCCCAGCTCCGCCTCGTAGGCCTTGAACACCAAGAGCGGCGGCGCGACCTCCTTGGCGGTCAGCCCCGGCTGTTGGCACAAGATCTTCCACACGTACTCGAGGCGAAATTCGCCCTCACGCCACATCTCTCCGCCTGCGGTGCTCAGCACCGAGCGGATCGTCTGGGCGTCCACCACCTCACACACCTTCGAGCGTTCGAGACACATGGTGAGTGCGTCCACGAGCACCCGTCGCTTTTGAGCGACCCCCTCGGGCGTTTCCACTAGGCGCGATTGTTTCCGGCCTGCAAAGCGAAGTCAATTCTTAGATTCTTATGTTAGGGTGGCGACGTGCTACCGGGCGACTTGAGCACCTTCCCAATCCTCGTCGTGGACGACGAGTCTGACAACCTCGACGCGTTCCGCTTCAACTTCAAACGCGTGTTCAAGATTCACACCGCGGGCTCGGGCGACGAGGCGCTCGGGGTCTTGCGCGAGCACGACGTGGCGGTGATCGTCACCGATCAGCGCATGCCGCGCATGACCGGCCTCGAGTTCTTGAAGGCCGCGCGCGGGGTGAAGCCCGAGGCGGTGGGCATCATCCTGACCGCGTTCACCGACGTGGACGTGCTGATCGAGTCGATCAACCTCGGGCATGTCTATCGCTACATCACCAAGCCGTGGGACGCCAAGGAAGTGAAGGGCATCCTCACGCAGGCGATCGAGCGCTTTCACTTGCGGCGCGAGAACCTGCGGCTCACCGATCAGCTGCGCAGCTACGCCGGATACCTGTCGCAGGAGATGCACGGCGAGTTCGACTTCGGGCAGATCATCGGCGACGCGCCGGCGCTGCGCGAGGTGCTCACCAAGGTCGAGCAGGTGGCGCCGACCCATTCGACGGTGCTGTTGCGCGGCGAGACCGGCACCGGCAAGGAGCTGGTGGCGCACGCCATCCACATCAACTCGCCGCGCGAGGACAAGCCGTTCGTGCGCGTCAACTGCGCGGCGCTCGCCTCGGGCGTGCTCGAGTCCGAGCTGTTCGGCCACGAGAAGGGCGCGTTCACCGGCGCGGCGCAGCGGCGCGCGGGGCGCTTCGAGCTGGCGCATGGCGGGACCCTGTTCCTCGACGAGTGCGGCGACATCCCGATGGAGGTGCAGGTCAAGCTGCTGCGCGTCCTGCAAGAGCGCGAGTTCGAGCGCGTGGGCGGCACCGAGACCGTGCGCGTCGACGTGCGCGTGGTGTCGGCGACCCATCGCGATCTGGAGACGTTGATCGCCGAGGGCAAGTTCCGCGAAGATCTGTACTACCGGCTCAACGTGTTTCCCATCCAGCTGCCGCCGTTGCGCGATCGGCCCGAAGATCTGCCGCGGCTGGTCGAGCACTTCGTCGCCAAGTTCAACCGCACCACCGGCAAGCAGGTGCGCGGCTTCGATGCCGGCGCGCTCGCGGCGCTGGCGCAGTATGCGTGGCCGGGCAACGTGCGCGAGCTGGAGAACGTGGTCGAGCGCGCGATCATCGTCGGTCGCGGGCAGGAGATCACCGCCGCCGATCTCGACTTCGGCCGTCCTTCGGCGGGGCTTCGGGCGGGCGGTGCGGTGCCGGTCACGGCCGCGGCCGGGGCGGCGTCGGGCCGGCCGCTGCAGGCGCGCTTGCAGGAGCAGGAGAAGAACGAGATCGTCGCCGCGATCGATCGCAACCAGGGGAACATCGCCGGCGCCGCCCGCGCGCTCGGCATCAATCGCTCGACGCTCTACTACCGCTTGCGCAAGCACGGCCTCGAGCACCTCTTGCCCACCAAGCCCGATCCCGAGCCGACCCCGCCGGGCGACGGGGCTCCGCCCGAAGGACAGGGATCGCCGTAGCGATGCGCTTCCTCGTGGTCATGGACGCGCCGGCCTGCATCCACCCCACCACCGATACCACGCTGGTGGTGATCGAAGAGGCCCTGGCGCGCGGTCACACGGTCGACATCTGCGTGCCCGAGCGGCTCGAGCTCGACGGGGGAGAGCCGGTCGCCGAGGTCGAGAGCGTGACCCACGCCGGCCGCACGCTGGTGCCGTGCATGCACCTGGCGCCGGGCCAGAAGCGCCCGCTCGCCGCCTACCAGGCGGTGCTGATGCGCAAGGATCCGCCGTTCGATCTCGACTACTACTTCGCCACGCTGATCCTCGAGCGCGCGCGCGGCAAGACGCTGCTGGTCAACGATCCGCGCGGGCTGCGCGACGCCAACGAGAAGCTGTACATCTTCCATTTTCCCGAGCTGATCGCGCCGACGCGCGTGACCCGCTCGATCGCCGGGCTGCGCCGGTTTCTCGACGAGCACGGCGGGCAGATGGTGGTCAAGCCGCTCGACGGCTGCGGGGGCGCGGGCGTGTTCCACGTGCGCGCCGACGATCGCAACACCAACGTGATCCTCGAGACGGTCACCGACTTCGGCAAGAAGTTGGTGATGGTGCAGAGCTACCTGCCCGAGGCGCGCGAGGGCGACAAGCGCATCCTGCTCCTCGACGGCGAGCCGATCGGCGCGGTGCTGCGCGTGCCGCGCGAGGACGACACGCGCGGAAACCTGCACGCGGGCGGCACCGCGATCAAGGCCACGCTCACCGAGCGCGATCACGAGATCTGCGCGCGCGTCGGCAAGAAGTGCCGCGAGGACGGCCTGTACCTGGTCGGCCTCGACGTGATCGGCGGGCGGTTGACCGAGGTGAACGTGACCTCACCGACGGGCGTCCAGGAGGTCGATCGGCTCGACGGCACGCGCCTCGAGACCCGCATCGTCGCCTGGCTCGAAGAGCGCGGCGCTATTTATAGCCGGCCTTGAGCAGCCGCTTGGCGCCGGCGTCGAAGCTGGCTTGCACGGGGATCGCCCAGCCCATCGCGTCGGCCAGCCGATCGTAGATGTTGAACAAGAAGCACACGTAGATCGCGTCGGCGATCTGCTCGTCTGACAGCCCGTGCGCCCGCAGCGGCTCGACGTCGGCGGGGCCGATCGCGTCGGGCTCGAGCGTCAGCTTCTCGAGAAACGCGAGCATCGCGCGCAGCGGCTCGCCGATCGGCGCCGTCGCGTAGTCGTCCAGCACCTGTTGCGTGAGCTCACTGCCGAGGACCTTCGACGCGACCGCGCCGTGCGCCCGGGTTCAAAACACACATTGGTTCAAGCGCGACACGAACGCGGCGAAGATCTCGCGCTCGCCGACCGACCACTGCGACGGGCCGCGCATGACCGCCTGGGTGAGCGCGCGCTGCGGGTTGCCGAAGTAGCCCTTGCGATACATCAGCGTCTTGACCACGTCCGGCGCCTCGAAGCCCGAGAGCGTGCGGATCATCGTCAGCAGCAGCTTCTGCGGCAGCGTGTGCCCGCGCTCAACCTTTGCGATTCGCATGGCCTCCCCCGCGCAGGGCTCCCAGGCCCGCTTCCAGTCGTTTCAGCGCCGCACCGAGCGCCGCGCTGACGGTGAGCTCGAACAGCTGATCGTCGGAGTAGCCGGCCTGCGTGAGCGCCACCACGTCCTCGTCGGTGACCTGGTACGCGTGGCGGCGCACCTTGTCGACGTACAGGCGCAGCGCTTCGGGCAGCTCCTCCGCGGACGGCCTCGCCGCGGCCGCGTGGCGCAGCGACGGCTCTGTGTTCGCCGGGCCCGAGAGCACCGCGTCCTCGAGCGCCTTGCGCAACCCCTCGTATCGATCGTCCATCGATCGGCGATTCTACTATAGTGCCGCCCATGTCAGGGCCGGTCGAGCGCGCGCGCAGCAACGAGCGGTGGTTCCCGCTCCTGTTCGCGCTGCTCGCGCTGGCCGCGGTGGCGCCGATCTTCCGCAACCCCGGCTACTACGCGAGCCAATACGACTGGCGCTATTTCCAGTCGTGGATCGAGGTCGGCCGGCGCTCGATCTTGTGGTGGCACCAGGCGCCGCTGTGGAATCCGTACGGCTGCGGCGGCGAGGTGCTGCTCGCCAACCCGCAGTCCGAGGTCGCGTCGCCGACCTTCCTCTTGCCGCTGTTGTTCGGCACCGCACTGGGCGTCAAGCTGGTGCTCTGGTTCTACCTGTTCTGCGCGTTCGACGGCATGTACCGCCTCGGGCGCGACCTCGAGCTCACGGTCGCCGGCGCGCTGCTCGCGTCGGTGCTGTTCGGCTCGGGCGGCTGGCTGGCGCTGCATCTGTCGTCGGGTCACTCCAACTTCGCCTCGGCGGGCCTGTTCCCCTACCTGGTGCTGTTCTACCGGCGCGGCCGCGACGATCTGTTCTGGGCGATCCCGCTCGGCGCCACCGCCGCCTGGGTGATCGCGCTCGGCGGCACCTCGACGCCGGCCATGGCCACCGTGCTGCTCTCGACACTGGCGGCGATCGATTGCGCGCAGCGCCGCTCGCCGCGCCCGCTGCTGGTGCTGCTGGCCGGCGGCGCGTGCGCGTTCGTCGCCGGAGCGGTGCGCATCCTGCCGGCGCTCGAGTTCGCGATCGATCACCCGCGCCGGCAGTGGGAGACCGACGCGTCGAACCTGATCGAGATGATCCGCAACGGCTACTGGTGGCGCGGCGTTCAGCCGGTGCCGGGAAAGCGATACTGGTTCCACGAGTACGGGTGGCGGCTGGCCTACATCACGCCGCCGCTGATCCTGTGGTCGCTGACCGTCAAGAAGACGCGCGCGTGGTGGATCGTCGTCGCGGTGGGCGCTGGGATCGTCGCCGGCAGCGCGATCCCGTACGGGCCGTGGTGGCTGCTCAAGCACCTGCCGATCTACCGCGATCTGCGCGTGCCCTCGCGCTACGCGCTGCTGTTCGCGCTCGCCTTTCCGATCTTGTGCGGCGGCGCGCTCGACGATCTGCTCGAGCGAATTCGCGTCGCGCGCGGCGACCGGGTGCGCCGGGTGGTGGCCGGGCTGGTGGTAGCGCTGGCGCTCGCCGACGGGCTGGCCTTCGACTACGTGCGCTTCAACAAGGTCTTCGACCTGCCCATGGCGCTGGCCGCCAGGGAGACCCGCTTCGTGCACTACCGCGGCGACTGGCGCTCGATGATGAACCAGGTGTTCGAGGGCCACGGCGCGCTCGCCTGCGACGAAGAGGCGCCGCTCGAGCGCGCCGCCGAGCTCGACGAGGGCGAGGTGCCGCAGGTGCGTCTGCTCGATCCCGGCGCCGGGCAGATCGTGCAGACCCACTGGACGCAGAACCGCGTCGAGCTGGAGCTGGCGCTCGATCGGCCGACCACCGTGATGGTCAACCAGAACTGGAACGAGCACTGGAAGGCGACCGCCGGCCTGGGCCCCCGCCCGAAGGACGGGGTGGGTTGCAAGGTCGTGCGGGTCGGTCCCAAGCTCGATCGCGACCGGGACGGCGGCCGGCTGGGCGTCGAGGCGCCGGCGGGGCGCTATACGCTCGAGATCTTCTACCGGCCGACCTCGTTCGTGATCGGAGCGGTGGTCAGCGGAGTGTCGCTGCCGCTGCTGCTGGCGCTGTTTCTGTGGCGTCGCAAGCGTCCGGCAAGCCGCGCCTTGTAGCCTGGGAGGCTACAAACGCTGCGCAACTCGAGCAGCTTTGTTTCCACCGGGATTACAACCGCCCGCCAAAGCCTTGGGCCTCCATTGGCATGTCGCGTGCTCTAGCCGAACGAATGCCCTTGGAGAGCGAGCTGGAAGTGGCGGTCAAGCTGGTCGCGGCCCTGCGCGGGCCGATCGACACGCTTCGCGGGATCGACAAAGGGCTGGCCGATTACCTGCGCCGGTCCGCGCACCACCTGGCGGTGGCGATCAACGAGGCGCGCTGGCACGACGGCGAGGCGCACACCCTCCTCTTGCGCCAGGCCAGCGACAACATCTCGGAGGTCTACGCCGCGCTGCAGCTCGCCGAGCAGTGGGGCCATCTCGACCGGTCGAGCCTGACCGCGCCGCGCGCGCTGCTCGATCTCGAGCAGGACCTGTTGGCGGGCCCGGGCGAACGGAAGCTGGCGGGCTAGCGGTGGCCGACGAGCGCGAAGACGCGGTGTGGGATCGCCAACGGATCGGCCGGGTATTTGCGCAAGAGCAGCGCGCCCAACTGGTCGTCGAAGCGCGCGACCGCCGCCGGATCGAGGGTGGCGCCGACGCCGGCGGACGCGCGAATGCGGCCGCGCCAGGCCTCGTGCGAGTAGGTCGCGGAAAAATCGAAGGTGAAGATCTCGAGGTCGTGAAAGCCGCTCGCGGCCAGATCGCGCAGCCAGCCGGCGGCGCGCTGCAGTCCCTCGGCGGCGCGCAGCGTCCACTTCGGATTGTGGTGCTCGATCAGCGCCTCGGTGTCGTCGATGACGTTGCCGGGCGTGGCCACCCAGTCGAGCGAGGCGATCACGATCGCGCCGCCCGGGACGAGCAGCCGGTGGGCCTCGGCGGCGGCGCGCGGCGAGTCGAACCAATGCCAGCACGAGCCGGCGCTGACCGCGTCGAAGCTGCCGGTCGCGAGGCCGGTCGCCTCGGCCCGCGCTTCTACGTGCTCGACGGTCAGGGCCGCCG
The DNA here is from genome assembly GCA_003170275.1 of Myxococcales bacterium. Classification (GTDB taxonomy): domain Bacteria; phylum Myxococcota_A; class Polyangia; order Palsa-1104; family Palsa-1104; genus PALSA-1104. Next base: position 73,422 of record PNAM01000012.1, on the reverse strand, counting down.
CGCGATCCATGCGCGCAGCTTCTTCGAGCAGCGCGGCCGACGGATCGAGCCCGGTGACCACGCAGCCGCGCAGCGCGAACCCGCGCGCGAATAGCCCGGTGCCGGTGCCCAGGTCGAGCAGCCGCTGACCGGCCCGCCCGATCCCGCGCGCCGCCAAGCGCTCGAACAGCGCCGGCGGAAATCCCTGGCGGTACCTTCCGTAGTCGCCCGCGGTCTTGCCGAAATCGACGCCTTCCATCATTTCTCCGTCGGTAGGCCGCGCTGGGTCCACTCGCGCCATCCGCCGGCAAGCGAGCGCACCTTCGTGTAGCCCATGCGCTGCAGGTTGTCGGCGGCGAGCGCCGAGCGAAACCCGCCGCCGCAATACAGGATCAGCTCTTCGTCCTTGTCGGGCGCCTTGGCGACGATGTCGCGCTCGATCACGCCGCGGCCCAGGTGCTCCGCTCCCTTGATCCGGCCGGCGCGCCATTCGTCGTCCTCGCGCGTGTCGATCAGCCGCACCGTCTCTCCGCGCGACTGCCGCGCCTGCACCTCGTCGATCGTGACCTCGACCACGCGCCGCTTCGCGTCATCGACCAGCGCTTCGAACTCCTTGGAATGCACCATGATTCATCTATAATCCGTAGATGGCGCCCCTGACACTGGATTTCATCGAAAAACTCCCCAAGACCGATCTGCACTGCCACCTCGACGGAAGCCTTCGCATCGAGACCATCCTCGACCTGGCGCATCAGCAGAAGGTCAAGCTGCCGGCCGAAGATCCGGACAAGCTGTTCAAGCTGATCTACGCGGGCGAGCGCTGCGCGTCGCTCGACGACTACCTGAAGGCGTTCGACATCACGCTGTCGGTGATGCAGACCGAGGAGTCGCTGTACCGCACCGCGTACGAGCTGGCCGAAGACTGCGCGCGCGAGAACGTGCGCTACCTCGAGGTGCGTTACTCGCCGATGCTGCACACGCAGCGGGGCCTCAAGCTGGCGCCGATCGTCGAGGCCGTCATCCAGGGGCTGCGCGCCGGCGAGCGCGACTTCGGCGTGCGCTCGGGCGTGATCTTGTGCGGCATCCGATCGATCAGCGCCGAGTCGAGCCTGCGCATGGCCGAGCTGTGCGTGGCGTTCAAGAACCGCGGCGTGATCGGTTTCGATCTGGCGGGCGCCGAGTACAACTACCCGGCCAAGGATCACAAGGACGCGTTCCAGCTGATCTTGAACAACAACGTCAATTGCACCGCGCACGCCGGCGAGGCGTACGGGCCGGAGTCGATCGCGCAGGCGATCCACTACTGCGGCGCGCACCGCATCGGCCACGGCACGCGCCTGCGCGAGAACGGCGACCTCCTCAACTACGTCAACGACCACCGCATCCCGCTCGAGATCTGCCTGTCGTCGAACGTGCAGACGCGCGCGGCGCCGGACTTCGAATCGCACCCGCTGCCGTTCTTCTACACCTACGGGCTGCGCGTCACCATCAACACCGACAACCGGCTGGTCACCAACACCACGGTGTCGAAGGAAATGCTGCTCGTGCACCAGCTCTACGGGCTCGGGCTCGACGATCTGAAGGAGCTGATCATCTGCGGCTTCAAGAGCGCGTTTCTGCCCTATCGCGAGAAGGCCGACCTGCTCAAGAAGGTCACCAAGGAGCTGTCCGGCTTCGTCGAGCCTGCGCACGCGAAGGATCGCAAGGAGGCGGCGGTCTCCGCCTCCGCAAAACCGGTCAGCTAGACCCTTTCGCTATTTGAGCGCGCGGCGCACTTCGCCGCCCGTCTGCGTGGTCCAGTAGACGAACGTGCCGTCGACGGCGATGCCGTTCGGCGTGCCCTGGTTGGTCGCGATCGGGGTCATCGCGCCGCCGCCGACCGGCACCTTGAACACGCCGCCGCCGGCCACCCCCTCTGCCCAGTACACGTTGCTGCCGTCGGTGGCGATGACGTTCGGGTTGGTGCGATTGGTGGCCAGCGGCGTGATCGTCGTCTGGCTGATCTGCACCTGGTTCACCGAGCCGGCGGCCGCCGCCGCGTTGTTGGTCCAGTAGACGTTCTTGCTGTCGGTGGTCACGCGACCGGGCATGTTCTGGCTCGGCGCCAGCGTGGTCAGCGACAGCGGCATGTTGATCGGCACCTGCCCGACGATCCCGTTGGCGGTGAAGTCGGTGAAGAAGACGTTGATCCCGTCGGAGGCGACCGAGTTGGCGGCGGTCCGTCCGTTGGCCATGGTGGTGACGGTCCCGCCGCCGGCCGGCGCCATCAGCACCTGCGTCGCCTCGGCCCAGAAGATCTGCGACGCGTCGGCGAACGGGCCGGAGTTCGTGGCCAGGTGCACGGGCGAGGTGCGGCCGGTGATGATCGACGCGCCGGAGAGAGCGACGCCCTTGTCGGCGCGGCTGATCCGTCCGGCGCTCACCTCGGAGTAGAAGACGGTGCCGAGATCGATCGCGAGACCGAACGGCTGCGTCAGGCCCTGCGCCAGCATGATCGGATTGGTCCCGTCGGTGTTCGCCTGCATCACGCTGCCGGATTTGTTGACCCAGTACATTCCCTTGTTGTCGACGGCGATCGTGAACGGCTGCGGGAGTCCTTGCAAGAGGATGCAGCCGTTCGGCGGACAGCCTACCCCCATGTCCACGACGAAACCCGCGTCGGGGGGCTGAACGATTCCGCCGTCGTCGAGGGGGGGGCCGCCGCCGCCGGTCGAGTGCAGGACCGTGCCGCTCGCGCCGACCGCGTAGACGTCGCCGGGGCCCGAGCCCCAGATGGCGAGGATGTCGCCCTTGGTCGAGCTGGGCTGCATCTGCCAGCTGCCGTTGCCCTGCGAGTGCACGATCACGCCGCTCTTGCCGATGGCGTAGAGATCGTTCGGCCCCGAGGCCCACGCGCCGGTGAGATCGGCCTGCGTCCCGCTCGGCTCGATTGTTCCGCCCCCGGTCTTCGACAACGCGTTGACGAGGAAGCCGCGCGAGCCGACGATGATCCCGCCGTTTCCGTCGGGCGAGACCCACAGCCCGAGCAGATCCGGATTCGTGTCGCTGATCGGAACGCCCAACGACGACCACGTGCCGTTCTTCAGATTGAATCCTTGATTGCCAGCGCCGACCACGTCGATCTCGGTTCCGAAGCCGGAGACGGCGTTGAGCGCCAGGGTGCCGGGGAAGGTGGAATCGATCGTCCACTGCGAGCCGTTCCACAGCTCGACATGGGGGCCCGAGCCGCCGGCGGTGGCGCCGACCGCGATCGCCTGGCTCGTCGACGGCGCGTACACGCCGCGCAGCTGAGCGCCGCTCGGCGCCGTCGGGTCCGCGGTCCACCCGCCGGCCGCGCGGTGCAAGATCACGCCGCCCGAGCCGACCGCCCAGACGTCGTTGACGCTGGTGCCGCTCACGCCGAACAGCGCGGGCGTACCGGCCGGCAGCGTTTCCTCGGTCCAGGCGTTCGACTGCGTGGGCGCGCCGCCAGCAAGGTGAAGGATCTTGCCGCCGCCTGCGCCGTCGTCTCCGACGGCAAATACGTCGTAAGGTGAGGCGATGCCCCAGATCCCGTTGAGCGTGGCATTCTGCGCCGAGGACGGCAGCGCCTCGGGCATCCACAGCGCGTTCGACGTGCCGCCGTCGTCGGGCAGCGGGTTGTAGCAGGTGCCCTCGACGCACGGGCCGGCGCACTGCGCGTCGCCGAGCAGCGGCATCGGCTGTTTGGTGCTGGTGTCGAGGAAGACGGTGCCCGAGTCGCAGGTCACGTGCGTGACCAGATCGTCGGTGAAGTCCGGCAGCATGTGCGCGTCGATGTTCGGATCCTTGCACACGCCCTCGATGCAGGTCTGGCCAGGGCTGCAGTTGCTCGCCATGCACTTGATGACCAGGCCCATGCGCAGGAACAGGGTCCTGCCCGAGACCAACTTCAGGATCGAGTCGCGGCGCACCAGCTCGACGACGCTGCCGTTCTTGAACCCGGAGACGGTGATCTCGACCTTGGTCTCCGAGCCGTCCGCCGAGTAGACGCCGAACGACCCGGGAAGCTCGTTGGGCACGTTGGGGATGCCCGAGATGTCCCAGTCGTTGTGGAACAGCTCGACGCCCTCGCGCGACACGCTCAGCCGCACCAGATCGACGGTGCCCGGCGCCTCGATGTCGGTGGCCACGCCAACCAGCACCTCGGTGCGCGCGCAGCCGCCGCTGATCGCGAGCGCGAACGCCAACAGTAGTCCCGATCGTGTCATGCGCGAATCCCCTCGCGGCAAAGTAACTCCAATTGGCTTACGGAAGGCCCATGTCCACGGGGTCGGCCGAGGGCCCGGCGTCGGGCTTCTGCTCGATGCCGGGGCCCGTGCTCCCAGCCACCTTGTAACAAGTGCCCTCGGAGCACAGCTCGTCGGGGTTGCAGTCGCCGGGGCCGATCATGCCGAGCGGCTGCTTGGTGCTGGTATCGATGAACTGCGTGCCCGAGTCGCAGGTCACGTGCGTGACCAGATCGTCGATGAACGGCGGGAGCCGGTTGGCGTCGAGGAGCGGATCCTGACAGGCGCCTTCGACGCACGTCTGGCCCGGGCCGCAGTCGATCGGCTGGCACCGCTTGACCAGGCCCATGCGCAAAAAGAGCGTCTTGCCCGAGATCAGCGTGAGGATCGCGTCGCGCCGTACCACCTCGACGACGCTGCCGTTCTTGAAGCCCGAGACGGTGATCCCGACCTTGGTCTCCGAGCCGTCCGGCGAGAACACGCCGAACGATCCGGGGAGCTCGTTGGGCACGTTGGGGATGCCCGAGATGTCCCAGTCGTTGTGGAACAGCTCGACGCCTTCGCGGGTCACGCTCAAGCGCACCAGATCGACGATGCCCGGCGCCTCGATGTCGGTGGCCACGCCCACCAGCACCTCGGTGCGCGCGCAGCCGCCCGCGCTCGCGAGGGCCACCACGGCCAGGGCCATCCAACGCATCCGCATCATGGCAGCGTAACCCCGATCTGGGCGCTGGTGGTGGTCTTCACGTCATCGCCGTCGGCGACCGTCAGGTGAACGGTGACTGGATGCATGCCGGCCACGCGAACCGTCGCCTTGGCCTCGGTGGCGGACGGCAAGATCTGGCTCTGGGCGTCGTCCACCACCCATTCGTACAAGAGCGGCTGGACGTGCGCCGGATCATCCACGTCGTCGGCCGAGGCGCTGCCGTCGAGCATGACCTCGGTCCGATAGCCATCGCCGAGCGGTACGAACGCGGGGTCGAGCGAGATCCGGGCGATCGGTGGATGGCCGCTTCCGCTGGCGCAACCCAGCCACAGAAGTGCACAACCAGCGAAGATCCTTGTCATCTGGCCCGCCAAGATAGTACGATGAGATGCCTTGAACAAGGGACCTATGGGAATGGCGACCACTCCGGCAGCGGCAGAATCGCGACTCTCGTACCTCCTCGAGAAGTTCCTCTCGACGGTGTGGAACTTCTGCTCGCGCATGACCCTGTCGACGCAGGACGCGGAGACCGCGACCTATGAGACCTTCGAGCGCGCGGCGGGCAGCGACAAGGCGCCCAAAGACGACGAAGAGCTCGAGCTTTGGCTGCTCAAGATCGCGTCGTATGTGGTCGAGAAGTCCCTGCCGCCCAACCCGGAGGTCGATTTCGACCTGCTCGATGAGACGCTGCGGTCGGAGGCCACGCGCACGCACGAGGTCTCGTCGCTGTCGCAGCCCGAGCGCGAGTTCCTGTTGTGGGAGCTCAAGCAGGGCTGCATGACCGCGGTCATCAATTGCCTGTCGCCCGGCGAGCGGGTGGCGTTCGTCATGTCGTCGGTGATGGGCAAGTCGGACGAGCACGCGTCCAAGGCGCTGGGCATCAAGGTGAGCGCGTTCAAGGTGCGGCTGTCGCGCGCGCGCAAGAAGATCGGCGACTACCTGGCGCCGCGCTGCGAGCACATCGATCCGCGCAATCCTTGCCATTGCCCGTCGCGGATTGGCATCGCGCTGCAAAAGGGCTTCATCGCGCCGCCGCAGACCGCGATCGTGCAGCTGCGCGCGCCGCAGCGTCCGTTCGATCAGGAGATCAAGTCGCGCGATGCGACGCAGATCTTCCGCACGCTCCCCGAGCCGGCAGTGCCGGCCGGGTTGCTTTCCCGCCTCAAGCAGTCGGTCTCCTCGGGCACGTGGGACAAGAAGCCCGCCGCGCCCGCTCGCAAGTAATTCAGCGATAAAAGTCAAGAGGCTCGCGGGGTCGGTTGTTTGATACCGTGATCAGCTGGAAGAAGCTGAATCCAGGCTCGTACATCCATGACCAGGGGATTGAATGGCTCACGTCGTCGGAATCGACCTCGGCACGACCAACTCACTCGTCGCGCATATCAAGGGAGACCGGCCGGAGATCATCCCCAATGAAGCGGGTCGCCGCCTCACGCCGTCGATGGTCGGGCTCGATCGGCAGGACCAGCTGCACGTCGGTGAGACCGCCAAGAATCAGCTGATCGCGATGCCCGACCGGACGGTCGCCGAGGTCAAGCGGCTGATGGGCACCTCGCAGAAGATCAAGCTCGGGCCGCGCGAGTACACGCCGCAGGAGATCTCGGGGATCATCCTCAAGCAGCTCAAGGACGACGCGGAGAAGTATCTCGGCGAGACCATCGCCGAGGCGGTGATCACGGTGCCCGCGTACTTCACCGATGCGCAGCGGCAGGCGACCAAGGACGCCGGCGAGCTGGCCGGGTTCAAGGTCGATCGCATCCTCAACGAGCCGACCGCGGCGGCGCTCGCGTACGGCATGGATCACCTCGACAAGGAGCAGCACATCCTGGTCTATGACCTGGGCGGCGGCACCTTCGACGTCTCGGTGCTCGAGATGTTCGAGGGCGTGCTCGACGTCAAGGCGTCGGCGGGGAACAACCACCTGGGCGGCGGCGACTTCGATCGCGCGGTGGCGGAGTGGCTGTGCAAGCAGTTCGAGCTGATGCACGGCATCGATCTGCGGCGCGATCCCAAGGCGCTGGTGCGCCTGAAGGCGGCGGCCGAGCAGGCCAAGATGGAGCTGTCGACCGTCAAGCAGACCCAGATCATGCTGCCGTTCCTGGCGGTGAAGGGCGCGGAGCCGCTGTCGCTCGAGCTCGAGCTGACGCGCGCGCAGCTCGAAGGCCTGCTCGGCGACGCGCTGCGCTCGACGCTCGAGCCGGTCGAGAGCGCGCTCAAGGACGCCAAGCTCGACAAGAAGGCGATCTCGGAAGTGGTGCTGGTCGGCGGCTCCTCCCGCATCCCGATGGTGCAGGCGCTGCTCACCGAATTTTTCGGCAAGGAGCCCAAGCGCGGCGTCAACCCGGACGAGGCGATCGCGCTTGGCGCGGCGATCCAGGCGGGCCTGAAGTCGGGGGCGATCTCGACCGAGCGCGGCATCATGATCACGGACGTGTCGCCGTTCACGCTCGGCGTCGAGGTGGTGGCGTCGACCGGCTACCAGAAGATGGGCGGCATGTTCTCGCCGATCATTCCACGCAACTCGACCGTGCCGGTGTCGAAGACCGAGGTGTACTCGACCACCGCCGACAACCAGCGGATCGTCGACATCAAGGTCTACCAGGGCGAATCGCGCCTGGTGAAGAACAACACCTTCCTCGACCAGTACGCGGTGGACGGCATCCCGCCGGCGCCTTCGGGCAACGAGAAGGTGGCGATCACCTTCACCTATGACGTCAACGGCATCCTCAAGGTGACGACCAAGATCGTGTCCACCGGCAAGGAAGCGGCGCTGCAGATCGAAAAGTCGGCGCAGCGCATGTCCGATAAGGATCGCGCGACCGCCAAGAATCGGCTGGACAAAGAGTGGGGCGACGACGCGCCGCCTGCGGGCGCGGGCATGGGCGGTGGCATGGGCGCGGCACCGGCGACCGCGGCGGCCGGGGGTGCCACGTCGGCGACCAACGGCGGCGACCCGGGCGTGCAGGCGCTGGTCGCGGCGGCGCTAGAGAAGCTGGTCGGGCTGGACGCGCAGAAGAAGGCGCGCCTCGAGGCGCTGATCGGCAAGATCCGGGCGGCGTCGGCGCGCGGCGATCGCGCCGAGACCTCCAAGCTCGATCAGGAGCTCACCAACTACTTGTTCGAGTTGGACTAATCCGTGAGTAATTCGCAGTTTTTGATCGACGACCTGAAGCGCGAGGTCGTGTTGCGGCCGCAAGATCCCGACGCGCGCTACGCGCTCGCCGAGGCCTTGTTCGGCGACACGCAGTACGGGCCTGCCGCCAAGCAGCTCGAGAAGGCGCTGGCGCTCGATCCCGAGCATGCCAACGCACGGCGCCTGTTGGCCAAATCGTATGAGCGCGACGGCCGGGCTCCGGATGCGCTGCGCATGCTGGAAGATCTGGCGCGACGCAATCCGGACGACCTGGCGACGCGCGACGATCTGATGGAGACCTTCCTCTCGATGGGCCGGCTGGACGACGCGCTCCTGCATGCGGAGGAGGCGACCAAGATCGCCGTCAACGACGCCAAGCGCTTCGTCACGGTGGCCGAGCTGTGCCGCATGAAGATGCTGTTCGACCGCGCGCGCACCGCGCTGGAGATGGCGCAGCGGTTGGCGCCAGAGGATTCGGTGATCCGCGACAGCTTGAAGGAGCTGTATCTCGACATCGGCGACGAGGCGGCCTCCGAGCGGATGGCGGGGTCGCGCGCGCGCAGCTACTACGTGCAGCAGACGCGGCAGGCGTTGGCCAACCAGCGGCTGCGGGCGGCGCTCGCGCCAGCCGCGCTCCACGAGGTGGCCAAGCACCTGGCGGAGGCGGACGTCTCGGGCGCCAAGCGCGCGCTCCTGGCGGCATCGGCCGACGTCAAGGCCACCGCGGCCTTCGAGTTTCTGCGCGGCGAGGTGATGCTCATCGAGGGCGACCACGAGCGGGCCGAGAAGTCGTTCAAGACGTGTGTCGAGCGAGCGTCCGATTTCGGCGTGGCGTGGAACCGGCTGGGCGATTTGACCCAGTCGCGCGGCAAGCTGCGCGAGGCGGTGCCCTTCTACAAGAAGGCCATCCTGTTGTGCCCCGACGACGCCAATGCCTTCGAGGACCTGGGCGATCTGCACGCGACGCTCGGCGAGCGTGAGGAAGCCGAGCGGATGTATGCGCAGGCCGACAAGATCGATCCGAGCGGCAAGGCCGGCGCCAAGCTGAAGTCCCTGCAAGACCCGGTCAAGCAGGTCGGGATCGGCATGGGCGATGCGCCGGCGATCGGGCGCATCAACGCGCTGAGCTGGACGCCGGTCGGCGGCGGCGTGTCCCCGCTCGAGGCGGTTGCGGTAGTGGGGCGGGGCGAGCTCATCTTCAGCGGGAACATCGGACCCGCCGCCAAGGAGTCGGCGACGGTCGCGTTCTCGTGCCTCAAGGCGCTCGCGCGCCAGCTGCAGATCCACGAGCTGGTGATGGCGCACGACCTCCACCTGCACGCGACCGATACCGAAAAGAACAAGGACGGCGCGTCGGCCGGCCTGGCGCTGGTGCTCGCCGGAGTCTCGGCGTACACGCAGCGGCCGCTGCGCGCGCACCTCGCCGCGACCGGCGAGATCACGATCATGGGCGAGGTGAAGCCGATCGGCGGGGTGCACGAAAAGGTGGTCGCCGCCCATCTGGCCGGTATTCGGACCATCCTGCTGCCGCGGCGGAATCTACGCGAAGGGCGGGATTTGCCGGACGAAGTCGCCGCAAAGATGGAGCTCATCTTCGTAGACACGGTGGCCGAGGCGATCGAAAAGGCGCTGCTGAAGGGCTAAAGGAAACCAACATGGCGAACGAGAAGAAGCTGTCCTTTTACGAGGTCCTCGGGGTCGAGAAGACGGCCGATGAGCGGTCGATCAAGAAGGCGTACTTCACGCTGGTGCGCAAGTACCCGCCCGAGACGCATCCCGAAGAGTTCAAGCGCATCCGCGAGGCGTACGAGGTGCTCTGCAACCCGACCTCGCGCAAGGATTACGACTCGGTCGATCAGTACGACCAGTACGGCGAAGAGGTGTCGCAGCGTCTCAAGGCCGGGATGAATGCGATGGACGCGGGCGACTACAAGACCGCTCAGCGCGAGTTCATCGAGGTCCTCCGCCTGCAGCCGCAGCTGCATTTTGCACGCGATCTTCTGGGCATGGCGTACCTCAACAACGACCAGGCGGCGGAGGCGATGGCGCAGTTCGAGGCGCTGATCACCGCGCAGCCGCAGAACGCCGTCTACCATTTGCACAAGGGATACGCCCACTACCACCTCAAGCAGCATGTGCCCGCGATGGCGTCGTATCGCGAAGCGCAGAAGCTCGACGCGGTGGATACGCGCGTGCTGGTCGCGATGGCCGACTGCCTCACCAACCAGAAGCAGTATGAAGCTGCGCTGGCCGAGCTCGACCGCGCGATCAACATGGACGGACAGGTCGACTTCCAGGACTTCGTCTTCTTCATGCGCAAGGTGCAGATCCAGCTGCTGCGCAATCGCGCGGATCTGGCGGAGACGGATCTCGACCAGATCTTCAAGATCTTGCCGGACGATGCGGACACCAAGAAGTACGTTGCGACGCGTCTCGCCTCGCTCGCCGCCGACCTGTTCGCGATGAAGCGGTCCGTAGATGCCAACCGTCTGCTGCAGCGGTGCCGCCTGTTGGATCCTTCGCGCGCGTCGATGAGCTTTCAATTCCCGTCGCGATCGACGCTTCAGATCAAGACCCTGCCGGCGTCCTCGCAGACCTGGATCGCCAACCACGGCAAGGAGTGGGCGGCGGGAAAGCTCTCCCACAACGCGTGGACCGCCCCCATCTTTCTTCTGATCGTGGCCGTGCTGGTGGCGCTCGGCGTGCTCAACGGCGGCTTCAACTCTCGTCACCTGTGGGACGCCGGAACGCGCGTGTGGATGTTCCTGCTCTTGACCAGCGCACCGCTCTTCGTGGCGCTCGGCATTCGTCGGGTACGACGCGTCGCCAAGAGCCCGTTCGGCAAGTACACCACCATTCACCCCCTGCACCTCATGCAGGTCGACGTCGACAAGGTGACGATCTGGCCGCTGGTTAACCTGCATGACGTCGCGCTCACCCACCACTCGACCAACGGCGTCTATCAGTACACCGCCGTTCGGATGGACTTCGCCGGGACGGCCTGCAACCTGACCATCCGCGGGCAACAGGCGTCAGTCGATTGGGCCAACCGCCTCCTCGCGCAGCGCCGCCGCGTGCTCGAGCTCATGTCCATGGGCCTGCTCGACGCCGAAGAGGGCTTCGACCTGGTTCCGCCGGGGCAGCTCGGTGGCACCCCGAAGAAGGACGTCTCGCCGGAGGACAAGAAGGCGCGAGACCTGATGCTTCGCTGGTACCTCTCGTTTGCGGGCGTGGGCGTGCTTCTGGCAATCATCGCGATCCCCTACAACCAGGGCGCGGCCGAGCGCGACACGTGGCGCTCCTGCTCGGCGTACCCGTCGATCAACGAGTATCGCCGCTACCTCGATCTGTTCCCGACCGGCAAGCACTCGAGCGAGGCGCGCCAGGGAATCGACGAGAAGTATGACGAAGCGATCACCCGGTACAAGTCGAAGGCGGTGTCCGCCGATCCGCAGGGGATGCAGGCGATTGTCGACGTGATTACGGCATTGAAGAAATCCAATACCCGCCGGGTGAAGGTCACCTACGAGTCCTCGGTCGATTTCAGTGAGCTCAAGAACTGGCCGAAAAACGACACGACCGGGATCGTTCCCGCTGACTCGGCCTTCACCACATCGTCGAACAAGTCACGGGAGAGCTCGATCACGTCCGCGTTGTCGCGCTCCTTCGGTGACATCCTGTCGCACGACGTCATCGACTTCAACGACGGCGGCTCTTCATATGACTACTCCTACTCGGGGCATCGCAAGACCGAGGAGAACAGCTCGATCACGTTCGTGGTGAAGTACCGTGTTGGCCCGTCGGGCAGCGTCTACGAGTCCACCACCGGCGCCAAGAAGCGGCTGTTCGGCATTCGCTTCTATTGGGATTTTTCGATTCGCTTCGAAGGCGAAGACAAGGATCGCTACCACCTTCAGATGGTGTCGGCGCCAGCGAAGAACATCCGCTACAGCACCTACGGCTATGAGGCGGAAGACTATCCGTACACCGAGATGGCGAAGTCGGCGTTCGAGGAGTTTGGCCGCAAGCTGTCGGGCGGGTTCGGCGTTGCGGTCGCGGCTCCGGCCGACACCGCCGACGTCCTCGGCGGCCTTGGTGGAAGCGGCTACGGCGGCAACAGCGGCAGCAGCGGCAAGTATAGCAAGGGCGGTCTAAGCCCCGAGGAGATGCAGAAGCTTCTCGACGCGCTCAAGAAGTCTCAGAAAACGAAGTACCCGAAGTAGATCTGCGCACGGCGTCTTGCGCGAGCCTTCGCTGCGCTAGTCCAAACAACGGCGTACTCACGACCGGGGGCGGATCTTCCGCATCGTCCCACGCGAAGGTGAACACCTCGATCGGTGACGCCGCGCCGTTCGGATGCGATGGCTCGGCCTGCGGCACACCGTCGAGGAAGATCTTCTCCAGCCTCTTCGCCAGCTGGTCCGCCTTCGCATGCAGCTCGTCGCTCAAGGAGTCGGCATCGAGAAGGTGGCGCAGCATCCGACTCACCTTGCGACAATATTCGGCGCCGGCGTCCTCGAGCCGATGGGCGTGACGCGGCGTGACTCCGCCGGCGATGCGACCCACGCACTCGCTCAGGCCGAGCGCTGCGTTGCGCAGGCGGGTGAGGAGCGGTCCGCAGCCATCGGTCGCGTCGATTGAGCGGACCAGGCGATAGAGTGTGATCGCGAGCTGATAGGTAGCGTCGTGATCGTGCGGGCAGATGGTCTTCTTGATGGGCGAGGTGTGGCGCATGGGCCGCGACTAGAGCACGACCCGTGCCGAGAGCCCTTCCTGCGTGCGCATTGGCTTTTCTGCGCATGATGGCGAGAAATAATTCGCCTGCCGGACAGCAGTCCGCGGTTCGTCCAGGGGGACTAGAGAAACGTAACTGCGAGTACTAAGTCGAGGGTGGAGTCCACCTTGTCGTAGTGGCTGTTTTCGGCCGGTGGAATGAAGGGCAACATGGTGACCGGATCGACCAGGTTGTTCGGGCGTGCTCCTGGATCATTGTTGAACTTCAGCGTGAAGTTCACCTTCAGAGAAATGTTCTTGTAGATCGTCGACGACAGGGAGGTCACGCTGTTGAGCCGAAACGTATCGAGATGATTGAACGCTTCGAGCATCTCCACGCCTTCGGAGAAGGAGGCCCACGGCGTGAACTTGTTCTCGTAAAAGAGGAATACCCGCCCCGAGTGATAGTCGATATTGCGCGGGTCGGAGCCGGAAACGCGGTGCTCGTAAGTATAGTCATAGCCAAGCTCGCCCCTGAACACCTGATGAGGCGACTTGAAGAACAAGCGTGCATAGCCCACTTGCGGCTCGATGCGATAGACGAAGCCCGCCGGCCGATCGCCCGAGGACTGAAAGGTGACGAACACGGTATTCTTCTGAAAGAAATAACGGTCATATCGCCCGCGCACGAGCCAGTTTTCGGCCGACGTGGTGTTGTCGGTAATTGGGCCGCCCTTGCCGTACTTGGAAGTCCCTGAGTTTACGTAGGCGCCCCCGCCGGAAATCTCCAGTTGGTTGTTCCAATGTTTGAATCCGACGAGGGCGAGCCCCGACACGCCGATCGACTGTGTATTGCCAGTCAGCCAGATCAGACCCAGCTGCATGTTGGCTTTCCAGACGGTCGGTTTCTTCACATCAATCGGAGCTGGGGTCGCCGGATCTTTGTACTCGTACTTTGGATCCTCCGCGGAGGCGCTTCCTGCCAACAGCAAGGAACCCAGAACGACGCACGAAACAAGACGCATGGACGGATTCTCCGGTCGGATCAAGCGGGTTGTACCGCGGTGCACGCCCTGCACCGGGTGGCCTTCAGGGGGATCGTTTCGAGACATTCGGGGCAGGCCTTGGTGGTCGGTGTCTCCACGGGGGCCTTCCTTACCGCTCCCATCAGCTTCACGACGACGACGAACAGCACCAGCGCGATGATCACGAAGTCGACGATGGAGCCGGCGAAGTCGCCGATCTTCAGGCCGCCCGCCTGCCAGGTCTTCCAGTCGCTCGCAGGCATCACCTTGCCCACCGCCGGCATGATGATGTCGTTCACCAGCGCGGTGACGATCTTGCCAAAGGCTCCACCGATCACCACTGCAACAGCCAAATCGACAACGTTGCCCTTGAGGGCAAAACCTTTGAAGTCACCTAGAAAGGACATGATTCCCTCCGAAAACGATCAGGCGTCTGCGCGCTCGAAGGCCTGTTGCAGATCCGCCAGGATGTCGTCGATATGCTCGATGCCGACCGAGATTCGGATGAGGCCGTCCGAGATGCCGAGCTTGGCGCGGTTTGCCGGAGGAATCGACGCGTGGGTCATGATCGCGGGGTGCTCGATCAGCGACTCCACGCCGCCCAGCGATTCCGCGCACGCAAACAGCTGGGTCGCGCGCAGCATCTCGCGCGCGCGCTCGAGCGCGGGACGCTTCGCGGACTTGATCACGAACGAGATCATCCCACCCGGGCCGCGCATCTGCTTGGCGGCGAGGGCCGCCTGCGGGTGCGATTTCAGACCCGGGTAGATGACCTTCTCGACCGCCGGATGGGCCTCCAGCCAGGGCGCCACGAGCTGCGCATTCTGGACATGGCGCTCCATCCGCACCGCGAGGGTCTTGGTCCCGCGCAGCACCAGGAACGAATCCATCGCACCGGGCACGGCGCCGATCGCGTTCTGTAGAAAGCGTAGGCGCTCGTGCACCTCTTCGTCGCTCGTGACCACCACGCCGCCCACGACATCGGCGTGTCCGTTCAGGTACTTGGTCGTGGAATGCACGACCATCGTAGCGCCCAGGTCGAGGGGCCGCTGCAGCATGGGCGTGAGGAACGTGTTGTCGACCGCCAGCCACACGTTGCGCTTCTTGCAGATCTCCGCGACCGCCGCGATGTCGCAAATCTTCAACAGCGGATTGGTCGGCGTCTCGGTCCACACCAGCTTGGTGGTGGGGCGGATCGCTTCGGCAAACGCGCCGGCATTGATCGGATCGACGTAGGTGACCTCGATGCCCATCTGCTTCATCACGCGTTCGAAGATCCGGTAGGTGCCGCCGTACAGGTCGTCGCCCGCCACCACGTGATCGCCGGAGCGCAGCATGTGGAAGATGGTGGTGGTCGCCGCACAACCGGAGGCGAACGCCAGCCCGTAGCGCCCGCCTTCGAGCGCCGCGATGTTGCCCTCGAGCGCCTGCCGGGTCGGATTCTGCGTACGCGAGTATTCGAAACCCTTGTGTTCGCCCGGGCCGTCCTGCACGTACGTCGACGTCAGGTAGATCGGCACGGTGATCGCGCCGGTGGTCGGATCGGGGACCTGCCCCGCGTGAATCGCGAGGGTCTCGAGGTGACTCGACTTGGTCTTCATGGTCATGCCCTCTTGGAGGCGAGATACTCGATCAGGTCGATCTTGCTGATGACCCCGACGAGATCGTCTTTCTCGAGGACGCACACCAGCTTGGCGTCGTTGAAGATGGTCTTGAGCAGCTTGATCTTGGTCTGCGGCGTGACCGTGGCGTAGTCGGCCTCGACCAGTTGGTCGACCTGCGTGTCCATCTTGCCGGGGTTCTGCAGCAGGTAGTTGAGGAGATCGAGCTCCGAGACCAGGCCGGACAGCCGCCCGCTCTCGGTGACCGGGATCTGCGAGATCCCGTGCTCCTTCATGAGGCCGATCACGCTCTTGAGCGAATCGCCCTTGTGCGCCGAGACGATCGGTCGCTGCCGCTTGGCGCCCAGCAGATCGCGCACGGTGCCGAGCGGATCCTCCTCTTCGAGGAAGCCGTTGGAGCGCATCCACTCGTCGTCGAAGATCTTCGACAGGTACTTCTGCGCCGAGTCCGGCAAGAGGACCACGATGTTCTTCTTCACGTCGCCCAGCTGCTCGGCGTAGCGGATCGCGCCGGCCACCGCCGCGCCGGACGAGCCGCCGCAGAAGATGCCCTCCTGGCGCACCAGCTCGCGGGTCATGAGGAAGCACTCCTTGTCATCCACGCGCACGATCTGATCGATGATCTTCAGGTTCATCGTGCCGGGCAGGAAGTCTTCGCCGATGCCTTCCACGTAATAGCTGAACGGCTTGGTCAGACGGCCGGTCTTGACGTACTCGTAGTAGAGCGACCCGATCGGATCCACGCCCACCACCTGAAAGCCCGGCTTCTGCTCCTTGAAGTAGCGCCCGCACCCCGAGATCGTTCCGCCCGTGCCCATGCCCGCGCAGAACACGTCGATCTCGCCGCCGGTCTGCTCCCACAGCTCCGGCGCGGTCGACAGGTAGTGCGCTTCGGGGTTGGCGGGGTTGTAGTACTGGTTGGAGTGAAACGAGTTCGGCGTCTCCTTGACGAGCCGCTTGGTAACCTCGTAATACGAGCGCGGATCTTCGGGCTCGACCGCGGTCGGGCAGATCACCACCTTGGCGCCGAACGCGCGCAGGGTGAGGATCTTCTCGGTCGACATCTTGTCCGGCATCACGAAGATGCACTTGTAGCCGCGGATCGCGCCCACCAGGGCCAGCCCGGCGCCGGTGTTGCCCGAGGTGGCCTCGATGATCGTCGAGCCCGGCCCGAGCAGCCCGCGCCGCTCGGCGTCCTTGATGATGTTGAGCGCCACGCGATCTTTCATCGAGCCGCCCGGATTCAGGTACTCGAGCTTGACGAAAATGTCGCTCTTGACGTGCGCGGTGACCTTGTTGAGCTTGACGATCGGCGTGTTGCCGATCGCATCCACGATGTTGGCGCGGGCGCCTTTCATGCTACTTATCCTCGTCGAACGGGTGATCCGTCGCGCCGCCGAATACGTGGGAGATCGCCGACTCTTCGATGACGTCCTGCATGCGCGAGCCGCCGTAGCGCGCCACGATGCGGTCGTCGTACTCGTCGGCGACCAGCGCGACGTCGTGGACGGTGGCCACCAGCTCGCGGGGGTCCATCGCCTCGCCGCCCAGGATCGAGTGGCAGAACAGCACCAGGTTTCCTTCGGGCACGTACGCGAAGGCGCCGAATCGAAGCTGACCGTTCAAGATCAGCAACTGGCGGAACAGCGATCCCTCGGGCCGGACGTCGCAGACCACCTGCGACACCACACGCACCACCGAGCGCTCATCGCTGTGCGCCTTCGCGCCGGTCGGCACCACGCTGATCATGACGTAGCTCGATCCCTGCTTGACCACGTACAGACGATCTTCGACCTTGCGGAAGGCGGTGCTCTTCCCCAATGCCTTTTCGATATGCGCGCAACTTGCTGCGACGGCGTTCATAGGCGCTCCTCTGCCAAAGAGGAGCGCATCTTAGATCAGAAACGGATGGCCGGGACCCGGAAGATCATGGCGGCGGGTTGGCCGGGGATCGATTGCTCCGGCTCCTTGTAGATCTTGTTCATCTCGCTCTGGCCCTTGCCCCACCCGGCGGCCCCGGTTCCGATGAGGATCGGACCGACAATCAAGCACGGGACGCCGAACACGATCTCGATGATGTTGTAGACGTTGTTGAGCGGCTCGCTGTTGGAGGTCCCGCCGCCCCAGTGCGGCGTGAGCGCCGAGTCCACCGTGATCACCAGGCCGATGACGAAGAACGCCGCACCGATCGAAAACGACGTGATGCCCTTGGTGCGCTTCTGCCGGGCCGAGGCCAGGCGGGCCGCTTTGGTCTGGACCTGCGCGTACGGGTTGTAGCCGTACGGCTGATAGGGGTTGTAGTAGGTGGGCGGTGGTGGCGCGTAGTTGGGCGGCGGCGGCTGTTGCGGTGGCGGGTAGTTGGGCGGCGGCGGCTGTTGGACGCTCGCTGCGGGCCGGTCGGGCGTGCCGCGATCGCCGTCGATGCGCGCCTTGAGCTCGTCCTGGAACTTCCGATCGTCGTCGGACTGGGGCGGGCCGGCCAACTCCAGGTAGCGCTCGAACGCCAGCACCGCGTCGCGGTAGCGTCCCATCTTCTCGTAGGTCTTGCCGATGTTGTAAGAGAGGCTGGGCGCCGGCGCGATCAGGTTGGCGCGCTGGAACTGCGACAGAGCCTGCTCGTATTCGCCGCGCTCGAAGGCCACCTTCCCCGCCGCGAAGGCCAACTTGGCCTCCTCCAGGTTATCGGCGCGGGCCGAAGAGGCGCCCAACGTGCCGAGCAGAATCAGGACGCACAGTAGTGATCTCACAAGGCCCCCTCGAATCCCCTTTTTATCACATTCCGCCGCGCGACCTGTGTGACCTGTGTGATTGACCGGTCTCACGTCGAAGTCCAAGATCAGGGCGTGCTGCGTCGTGTCATCGCGCTCTGCGTCGCTGCCGGCCTCGCCGCGCCGGCCCGCGCGCAGGAGGCGGACGATCCCAAGAGCTCGATCATCGTCGAGCCCGAGCCAAAGAAACCGCCCCAACCCGCGCCGCCGCCGCCGCCGTCACCGCCACCAACCGCCGCACCGGCAGCTCCGCCGGCCAGCCCGCCCCCATCCGAGCCGCCGCCGCCTCCTCCGCCGGGCGTTCCCGCGCCCAAACAGCCGCAGCCGCGCGGGTCGGGACCGACGCTCACGCCGCCGCTGCCCGGCGGTCAGGATCCGGCGGCCTCTTCGGTCAAGGAGGTGCAGATCCCCAAAGGGCAGTCGCTCGACAGCGTCAAGGTGCCGGGCGCTTCGAACGACACCCGCAAGGGCATCGGCGAGCGGATCGTCGAGATCAAGGTCATCGACAACACCAAGACCGACGCCAACACGGTCGAGTACATCGCCGACGTCAAGGTGGGCCAGACGCTGACCGGCGAAATGGTCGAGCAGGCGCGCAACAACCTGTTGTCGGTCGGGCTGTTCAAGACCGTCAACATCTACTGGGAGGAGCTGGTCTCGACCGGCGGCTACGGCGTGCGCCTGGTGATCGCGGCGAAGGACAACCTGTCCTGGATCATCGCGCCGATCTTCGCCTATTCGTCGACCAATGTGGGCGGCGGCCTGGCCTATGCGGAGTCCAACGCGTTCGGCAAGAACAAGAAGTTCCTGGTCCTCGGCGAGTACACCACCGCCCAGCGCCTCCTGTTCGTGGCCTGGCTCGACCCGCAGATCCACAACACGCGCTGGTACTACCGCGTCGATCTCCTGCTGCGCGGCGACAGCATCGTCGAGTACGCGCGCGGCCACACCTTCGACCCGCGCGTCGAGCGCTCCACGGACGTGGACACGTTTGGCGCGGGCATCCTGGCCGGGCTGAACATCACGCGGCACTTCCACATGGACCTGCGCTTCAAGGTCTACTACGACAACGTCCACCCCTCGAGCTGCTACAACACCATTAATAAGGATGGCTCCGGCACGCCCGACGTGGTCGCGGAGCAGGGCGGCTGGTGCCGGCAGGCGAGCTCGTCGGGCTGGGACAACACGCTCACGCTCAACGTGGCGTACGACGGGCGCTCCAAGGTCTACGGCGTTCCGCACGGCCTGAAGATCGAAGCCATCTACCAGTACGGTCCCACCTGGCTCGGCACGCGGTACAACTACCACCTCCTGTCGGCCGACGGCATGTACGCGTGGCGCTTCTTCAAGGAGCACAGCCTGACCCTCAAGGCCGCCACCGACATCTTCTTCGACGCGCCGTTCAAGCTCGAGGTCGAGACCGGCGGCGCCGACAACATGCGCGGGCGCATCTATCGCCAGTATCGCGGCGACACGGACGTGCGCGCGTCGCTCGAGTACGTGCTGCCGCTGTTCACGGTGTGGGGGCTGTCGACGCGGCTGATCGCGTTTTACGACACCAACTTGACCTGGTTCCGCGATCTTCCCTCGCAGTCGAATGGACCGCTGGCGCGCTTCGTGGTGCGAGGCAACGGCTTTCGCGACTATTTGCCCGACACCGCCTCGGGCGTCACGGCCGATTCCTGGCACAACGGCCTCGGCCTGGGGCTGCGCTTCTTCTTGAAGGGCGTGGTCCTGCCGCTGGTGGGCGTCGACGTCGCCTATGGCTTTCCCACCCCGGGCGGGAACTTCGATTCGTCCGCATTTCAGGTGTATCTCGCCCTCGGGTCGAATCTCGACTAGGATTGACGCCTCGGAATGCGCTTCTGCCCCTTCTGCGCGCAAGAGAATCCCGACGACGCCCGTGAGTGCGGCCACTGCGGCAAGCGCCTGCCGGCCCCGCGGACCGCACCCCCGCGTCCACCGACCGCGCCGGCCGCCGAAAAGCCGAAGGTTCCGTCGCGCCCGGCGCCGCGCTCGAAGCCGCTCGAGGGCCCGCCGCTGCGCCCCGCCGAGCAGCCGGCTGAGGCGCAACCGCGCGATCCGCCAAGCGCAAACGTCCCCGCGCCGAGCGCGCTGCCGCCCATCCCCAAACACGCGCCGCCGGCGAACTCCGAGGCGGTGACGATCGCGCAGGACTCGGCGCCGCCCGCGCCGAAGTCGAAAGCGCCCACCGGGACCATGCTGGGCCTGCCGGCGAGCGATTCGGTCACCGGACCGTCGCGCCTGCCGCCCGTCCGGCCGGCCACGCGCCTCGGGCTCGGCGAGCCCAACCCGCCGCCGGTGGTGCCGGTGGCCGGTGATGCCGACAGCGGCCGGCGCGAGACCCGGCCGCTCGACGTCAACAACGCGGCCAAGGCGTTCAAACAGACCCAGCCGCGCGGCGTGTCGCCGATCGCCAACACGGTGGCGGCGCCCACCCACAAGCGCCTGCCCAACCTTCCGGTCAACGAGGACACGCAGACCGAGCCTAGCCCGCGGATGGAGCCGCGCGCGATGGTCGATTCGCAGCCCAACGTGATCGACTCCCGCCCGGTCACCATTGAACGCGGCGCGTCCGATGACGTGGACACCAACGACGAGGTGCCGCTCCCACGCATGGAGCTATCTCCGACGCCGGTGCTGCCGACCTTGGCGTTGCCGCCCATGCCGCCGCCGCCCCGGGGCGGCAAGATCGTCGATTCGGTGCTGTACCTGCTGCCGCTCGCCAAGGCGATCTGGGCGCGGCAGAAGGCGCAGAAGACCATTCGCGCGCTGTTGCACGGCGATCAGCGGCTGCTCGACTCGGTCTTGCGCGACCTCGGACGGGCGGCGCGCGAGGCGCACCTGCAGGTGCCTGCCGTGGCCGACGAGATGCGGCGGGTCAAGGCCGAGGAGGAGCGGCGTGGCAGGGCCGAGGCGCAGATGGTGGAGATCGACGCCAACGCGCAGAGGGAGCGCGATCGCTGGGTCGCCGACGAGGCCGAGCGCAACACCGATCTGGCCTCGCGCGAGGTGCAGGTGCGCGGCGCCGAAGAAGAGCTGAAGAAGAAGGGCGACGAGCGCCGCGTGCACGAGACCGAGCGCGCGCGCATCGACGGGCTGATCCGCGCCGCCGAGAAGCGCGCCTCGCAGGGCGACGCCCGTGCGCAGAAGGCCGAGATCACGCCGCCGGAGAAGGGCGGCGGGCCGAACACCGCCGCCAACGCGCGCGCCGAGGCCGACGCCGCCCGCAAGGAAGCGACCGCGCTCATCCCCTCGCGCGACGTCGCGCGCGCGCACGTCGATGCGCTCGACGGGCCGATCGCCAACCTCACCAAACAGGTCGTCGATGGGCGGGCCGCCATCGGCCTCAAGCGCAAGGAGCTGGCCGAGGCGCTAGCGGCGCACAAGCGCACGCTGGCCGCGTTCGAGGCGGACAAGCGCCGCGCCGAGACCGAGCGCGACGGCGCCGAGCGCGAGATGAGCCAGCGCTTCGTCGCCGCCGGCACGCTGCTCAACTTGAACCGCGTCGACGACGAGCGCTTCCGGCCGATGTACGGGCGGGTCGACGAGCTCAAGGGCGGCGTCAACGCGCGCGAAGCGGCGATCGTCCGTCTCGAGAGCGAGCGGCGCACGTACGATCGCGCGGCGGTGCAAAAGGGCCTGCTCGCGATCGGGGTGGCGTTCGGCTCGCTGATCCTGTTGGCCATCATCCTCGTGGTGGTGTTCGCGCGCCGCTAATGCTCGGCAGCGTGGTCACCGCCCTGGCGACGCTGCTGCTCCTCGGCGCGGAGTGGCGCGCGTCGCAGCTCGGCAAGTGGCTGTGCAAGCCGGTCGCGTCGGCGGGCTTCGTCTGGACCGCGCTGTCGCTCGGCGCGCTGGACACGCGCTACGGGCAGGCAATCGTCGCCGCGCTGCTGCTCTCGCTCGTCGGTGACGTGCTCTTGATCCCGCACGCCAAAGCGGCCTTTCGCGCCGGCGTGCTGGCGTTCCTGTGCGGGCATCTCGCGTTCGTCGCCGCGTTCGTGGCGCGCGGCCCCGGGTTGGACTGGCGTTGGTCGCTGCCGGCGCTGGCGGCGCTCTCGGCGGTCGCGCTGGTGGTCGGACGCTGGCTCCTCGGCCACGTGCACGGCGGGATGCGCGCCGCGGTGGTCGCGTACATCTGCGTGATCACGATCATGGTCGCCGCGGCGGTGGGCACGCGCGCGCCCCTGGTGATCGCCGGCGCGCTCGCCTTCTATCTCTCCGATCTCTCGGTCGCGCGCGATCGCTTCGTGCAGCGCGGCTTCGCCAACCGCGTGTGGGGACTGCCGCTCTACTACGGCGCGCAGCTCATCTTGGCGTGGTCCGTCGTCCGTCCCGGTCCTTCTTGATGCGCAGGATGTCCGCCGCGGTCTCCTCGACCGCCTTGCCGGTGATGTCGATCACCGGCCACGACGCGTGCAGCCGGAACAGCTGCTGCGCGTACTTGATCTCCTGCGCGATGTGATCGCGCTGACCATAGCTGGTGTCGGGCGGCATGCCGAGGTGCTTCAAGCGCGCCTGCCGGATCTGCAGCAGCGACTCGCCCTTGATGGTGAGCCCGAAGATCTTCTCCTGATCGATCTCGAACAGCTCCTTGGGCGGCTCGATGCCGAGCACCAGCGGCACGTTGGCCACCTTGAGGCCCTTCTGCGCCAGGAACGTCGACAGCGGCGTCTTGGACGTGCGGCTGATCCCGACCAGCACCAGATCGGCCTTGGGCAGGTTGCGCGGCTCGCGCCCGTCGTCGTTGCGCACGGTGAACTCGACCGCCTCGACGCGCTTGAAGTACTCGTCGGAGAGCGTGTGCAACAGGCCGGGCACGCCCTTGGGCTGCGCGCCGAGGTAGGTCGACAGTTTGGCCATCAGCGCGCCGATCAGATCGACCGCGTCCACGTTCTCTTCGTCGCAGATGCGGCGCAAGAGCTCGCGGTGCGCGGTGGACACCACGGTGAACACCAACAGCGCGCCCTCGTGCTTGGCGCGCCCGATGATGCTGCGCATCTCCGCTTCGAGCCGCACGCGCGTGTACATGCGCAGCGTCACCGGCACGCTGGTGAACTGCAGCATGGCGGCGCGCACCACCTTCTCGGCGGTCTCGCCGGTCGCGTCGGAGAGCACGAAAATCTGGCGAGCTTCGGCCACGAACTTCCTACTTTACTCCATCGTGCTAGGCTCAACCATGCGCGCGAGACTGGTTCACCTATCGTTCACATTTGCCGTCGCTGCGGGCTGCGGCTCCGCGGATCAGGGGCCGCGCTCCACGCTCACCGCGGATCAGGCGGCGCAGGCCCGCGAGCAATGCATGTTCAAGGCAGGCGCGCTCCCGGGGCTCACGATCGCCAAGGACGCGCCGCTCGGCTCGGAGATCCCGATCGACACGATCGTGGTCTTCACGATGGAGAACCGGTCGTTCGATCACGTGCTCGGCATGTTGCCCGCCGCCGGCCAGCCCGACGTCGACGTGGCGGCGGCCGACGTCTCCAATCCGGATTCGAGCGGCAAGCCGATCCAGCGCTTCCATCTCGACGAGTACTGCTTCGACGACACCAACCACGAGTGGGATGGCTCGCACCTCGAGTGGGACGGCGGCAAGAACGACGGGTTCGTGAAGGCCAACGAGAGCTTCCAGAACGGCGTGCTCGATGGCACCCGTGCGATCGGCTACTACGATCAGAACGATCTACCGTTCCTGTACGGCCTGGCGACGACCTACGCGACCTCGGATCGTCACTTCGCGTCCGTCCTCGGCCCGACCTATCCCAACCGTGACTTCCTTGGCGCCGCCACCTCGTACGGCAACACCGGCGACGAGATCTTCACCTCCGGGAACCGGGCCAACGTCATGACTGCGATGGAGGATCACAACGCGCTCGGCAAGGATCTGATCAGCTGGCACGTGTACTACGAAGGCGTGCCCGGCCTCGGCTTGTTCGCCGACACGATCACCATCAACACGTATTTCGACAATGTCTCGCGTGCGGACGAGGGTGGAGAGACCTTCTTCGACGACGCCGCCGGTGGCAAGCTGTCGAACGTCAACTTCATCGACCCGAACCTGCGCGACATGTGGGGCGGCGCCAACTCCTTCCACCCACCGGGCGACGTGCAGGTGGGCGACGAGTATCTGGCCAAGATTGTCACGGCGGTGACCACGAGCCCGCAGTGGAAGCACCTGGCCCTGATCATCACCTTCGATGAGCACGGGGGGCTGTACGATCACGTCGCGTCGCCCACGGCCTGTGCACCCGACGACATCGCGCCCCGGGTCGCCGCCGGCGCGACGCCCTACGACTTTGCCAACTACGGATTCCGCGTCCCGCTGATCATCGTCTCGCCCTACGCCAAGCCGCACTACGTCTCGCACGTGGTGACCGATCACACCTCGATCCTCCGGTTCATCGAGCGCCGCTTCAAGATGCCGGCGATGACCGCGCGCGACGCGAACGCCGATCCGCTGCTCGATCTGTTCGACTTCAACAAAGCGCAGTTGGCCACGCCGCCGTTCCTGCCCGCGCCGATGGTGGATCAAGCCAAGCTCGCCGATTGCGAAGCGCGCTACCCGTTCAAGATGATCAACTTCTTCCCCGACATGGCCGGCGAGCCCACCGATCTGGGCGCCACCGACTAGACGATCGGGAGGTGCGTGCGTGCGGGCGTGCCGTGGGTGGCGCGCCAGTCGATGACGCGCGGGCACTCGGGATCGGGCGCGGCCGGGTCGCCCGAGACGTGGGCGCTCACCACGCGGCAGCCGCCGCGGCACAGCGTCAGGTACTCGCACGAGCGGCACGGCTCGGCGGCCGCTTCCCGCCAGCGACGGAACGGGCCGAAGGCGTCGGGGCTGTCCCAGTAGCCCTCGATCTCGTCGACCTTCGCTTCGACCGGCGCGGCGAAGCTGCAGGCGGTGAGCGCGCCGGACGCCTTGGCGCCGACTAGCAGGTCACCGCCCGCGCAGCCGTAGATCGCCAGCCAGCGCATCAGCCGCTGATCGACCTTGTGGTGCGTCACCATCGGCGTGTACGAGCAGTCGAGCCGCACGCGCAGCCGATGGCGCCGCGCCAGGCCTAGCACCATCGGCAGCATGGCGCGGTGCTGCGCGTCGGTGCAGCGCAGCTGCTCGTAGACCTTGGAGCCGCGGCCGGACGGCTTGAAGCGCAACAGCTCGACCTCGCGCAGCCGTCGTTTCTTCGCGTACGCGAACACGCGCGCGAGCGCATCGAAGCTCGCGCGCGTCACCACACAGTTGATGCCCACGTGCCGGGTCACGCGCCGCAGCGCGACCACCGCGCGGTCGGCCTGCGCAAAGCCATCGAAGCCGCGCACCTTGGCGTAGTCTTCCCCGACGCCGTCGATGCTCACGTTGATCTGCCCGAACAGCGGCGCCCAGCCGCACAGCCGCGCGAGCTCCTCGTCGGAGTACAGCCCGCTGGTGGTCAGGTTGGGCACCAGTCCCTGCGCGCGCGCATACGCGGCCACGTCGCCGAGCCACGGCAAGATCGCCGACTCGCCGCCGCCGAGTGCCAGGTGGAACACGCCGCGCCGCGCGAGCGCGTCGATCGATCGCTTCCAATCGCTCTCGCCGTACTCGTTCTTCGCGCCTTCGGGTGTCGCGCCGGTGTAGCAGCCCTGGCAGCCGGCGTTGCAGCGGTTGGTGAGCTGCAAGTGCGCTTCGAGCGGACCCGACAGCACGTGCTCCATCAGCGCTTCGGCGGGCGCACCGGCCGAGTCGTCCGACCAATTTGGCGCGTCGTCGTAGCCGAGCCGGCGGGCGCGATCGCGATCGACGAATACCAGCGCGCGCGGTCGCTCGAGGTGCACGATGCCGCCGAACCGCTCGTAACGAAAGGCGCGCGGCCGACTCGAAGCGGAGCGGTTGGCGAAGGGCCACACGTACATCAACCTACCTGATTTATAGGAAAAACGTGTATTCTGACTTCGCCGGTAACACTTTTGACGTCCATCTGGGTAGAGAGGCTTGAGGGATGACGCTCCTCATCGAGCGGCGCGAGCTGCTCGAACGATTCAAGAAGGGTGAGCGTAAGGCCCTCGAGGAGGTCTACCGGCATTATGTTGCGGACGTCGCAAATTTCTTGCAGCGCGGATTCAGCTTCGCGAGCCGCGACCGGACGCTCCGCTTCGTCGGGTATGCCCAGCCGTTCGACCTCGACAACGCCATCCAGGAGACCTTCACCCGCGCGTTCAAGGAATCGGCGCGCGTCGGCTACGACGGGCTCCACTCCTATCGCAACTACCTGTTCGCCATCGCCCGCAACCTGGTCGTCGACGAGTTCCGCAACCGCGAGGTGGCGATGAGCCCGTTCATCGAAGCGGAGCGCGGCGGCGATCGACCGCAGGTGCACGACGGCGAAGAGGCCGCGCCGGCCAACCCGATCGCATCGGAGGGCTCGCACGGCTCGTCCGCCGAGAGCGACTTCCTGCGCCAGGAGTTGTCCGCGCTCTACAAGGGATTCGTCGAAAGGTTGGACGAACGCGACCGTAACTTCTTCCGTGCGCGATTCGAAGAACAAAAGACGCAGGTCGAGGCCGGCGAAGTCTGCCAGCTCTCGCACATGCAGGCGCGCACCCTCGAGAAGAAGCTGCGCGAGCGGTTCTTGAAGTACATGCACGCCAAGGGCTATCTCGAAGAGTACGGCGTCACCCCGCGGCCCGCGAGGCAGGGCGTATGAGCGACGAGGAGACGTTCCGCCGCCTGATCGACCAGGTCGTCCTCGACGAGCTGCCGGCGCAAAAATGGGAGAAGCTGCGCAAGCACCTGCAAGGCTGCATCGGTTGTCGCGCGCGCTACAACAAGGCGGTGCTGGCCGAGCGCATGCTGCACGGCGGCCCGCACGCGGCGGCGATGCCTTCGTCGGCGGAGTTCGAGCGCATCGCTTCGGCGGTGCTCGATCCGCCGGTCGCGAGTGAGCCCGCCTTCGCCCTGGGACGTTTGCTCCAGTGGTTCGCGCCCACCCAGCGCTGGGCGACGGGGCTGGTGGCGGCCGCGGCGGCGATCGCGCTGATCCCGATCTTGACCCACCTGAACACGACTCAGCCCGTAGTCGAGGAGACCTTCCAGCCGCGCGGCGGGCCCAAGAAGGACGAGCCGGTGGAGCTGTACGCCTCCCATCCCGAGCTCAAGCCGACCGAGCGGACCGCCGGGCTGCGCGCCTTTTGCCTGTCGGGCGACAAGGTGCAGGCGCTCGACCCCAAGGGCCCCACGCCGCCGCGCTGCGAGCGGGCCGGGCAGCTCAAGCTGGCCGTTTCGAATACTGGTAAGTACTCGAAACTGTTTTTGGTTGGGATGGATGCAGAGCACGATTTGAAGTGGTACGCGCCGCGCCCCCAGGGAGCCCAGGGAGTAAAGATGGCCGGCGAGAGCGTCGCGGCGCCGATGGTCGGCCCCGACGGTGAGCAGCTGGTCGACATCCCGGTCGGCCCGTCGGTGCGATTGATCGTGAACCATCAGCCCGGTCCGGTCCGGATCTACGCCCTGTTTTCCGACACGGTGATAAAATCATCGGAGGTAGAGGCTGCCAGAGAAGATCTGGCCAAGCGCGGCGTCAAGACCACGAGCACGGAAGCGGAGACGCTTCCCCTCAGGCGGTCGGACGTGCTACAGCGCAGCCTGCTCATCGACGTCGGGATGTGAAAATGAAGGTTTGGGCTGGATTGGTCGGACTCATTTGTGCATTTGCGCCCGCAATGGCGCAAGCGAGAACACGCACCTACGTGGTGGTCATCGCGCAGAATCGCAGCCTCGACCCGGGCGTCAAGCCGCTGCAGTACGCAGATGACGACGGGGTCAAGAACTGGGAGCTGCTCTCGCTGTATGCCGACAAGGCCTCGCTGTTCGTGGTCCTCGACGACGAGACCGCGCGGCTGCACCCCGACGGCGCGCGCCACGCGGAGGTGCCCGAGCACGCGGCCATCCTCGACCGGCTCGATACCTACAACAAGCTGATGGCCGAAGACGTCCAGCGCGGCGACGAGCCGGAGCTGTTCTTCGTCTATGCGGGTCACGGCGACGTCGACGCCAGCGGCCAGGGCTACATCAACCTGCACGACGCCAGGCTGACCCGCGCCGACCTGTATCGCGACGTGATCGCGCCGTCGAAGGCCAAGTTCGTCCACGTGATCATCGACGCGTGCAAGAGCTACTTCATGGTCAACTCGCGCGGCGGCAAGAAGTGGCTGGACGACCGGGTGGATCCGGCGCACGACCGCTCCGACGCGCAGGTCAAGGCGTTCCTCGAGGAGGAGCAGCTCGAGCGCTACCCGCGCGCGGGCGTGATCGTGGCGACCTCGGGCGATCAAGAGACCCACGAGTGGTCGCGCTACCGGGGCGGCATCTTGTCGCACGAGCTGCGCTCGGCGCTCTCGGGCGCGGCCGACGTCAACGGCGATGGAAGGATCGAGTACTCCGAGCTGCGCGCGTTCCTCGCGGCGGCCAACGCGCGGGTCAAGAACCCCGAGGCGCGCGTGGACGTGTTCTCGCGGCCGCCGGCGCTCGACCGCCACCGCGCGCTGGTCGATCTGCGGGCGGCGCAGGGCGACGGACGGATGACGCGCTTTCTCCACTTCGCACCCGAGCTGTCGGGCCGCTTCAACATCGAGGACGACCGCGGCGTGCGCTACGCCGATCTCAACAAGGAGGCGGGCGCGACCTTCGACGTGCTGGTGTCGGGCAAGCGCGGTTACTACGTGCGCCGGTCCGCTTCGATCAGGGGCGATCTGGTCGACGAGAGCGAGGAGATCGAGGTGCGCACGCCGGGACGGCGGCGCGTCGAGATCGCCGAGATGTCGTGGCATCCGCGCGCGATCGCATCGCGCGGCTCGCTCGATCAGACCTTCCGGCAGGACCTGTACAAGGTGCCCTTCGGGCGCGGCTTCTACGACGGGTTCGTGGCCACCTCGGGCGACATCCCGGTGGAAGGCGGCGCGGACGTGTTCGTGGTCAGAGAGGCGCGCTCGACCGCCGGCGCGGACCGGCTGGCGGCCGCCTATCTATTGTCCGGATCGCCGGCCGGCAACGTGGGGCTGAGCCACGGCGTGGACGTTCGCTACGCGCATCGGCTCGGGCGCTGGTTCGATCTCGGGGTGGCGGCGCAGGTCGGGCACAGCTCGCTCGGCGATGTCGATCCGACCAAGAATCAAGAGCTTACCCGGTTCGCGCTGATGGGCGTGCTGGGGTTCGAGGCTTCGGTCCTGCCCTGGCTGGCGCTGCGCCTGGATGCCGCGATCGGCTGGCAGCTGATGTCCGGAACGGTCCAGCTCGGCTCGAGCCGGGTCGACGGGACGGAAGGCAAGGGGCTGCGCCTGGAGGCCGCCGGCGGCATCGGATTCAACGTAATTTCGAGCCTTTGGGTCTTCGCTCGTGGCGGCCTCGCGGTCGACGGCATCTACCCCGATGTGGCCTCTTCTTCCACGCAGGCCACCGGATTTCTCGCGCTCCAGCTTCAGCTCCGCCTCTAATTCCCCCACGTTTCTCCGCAGTTACTCTGTAGCTCATCAGCCGCAAACAAAAGATAACAGTCGAGGGGGGGTAGTGCGTATGTGAGGTCAGATGTGGGGCGCAAAGAAAATCATGGAGACGACCAGGATGGAGACCAAGCTCATGCAGGCGCGCAAGGGAAACGCGGTCGAGGAGACGGAGCTGCTGCAGTCGCTCCTGACCGTGTCTGCGGTGGTGGAGCGTCAGGCGCGCTGGGGCGAGTTTGTGCGGCGCTATGAGCGCCTGATCACGAGCTGCGTGCTCAAGGTGCTGCGCCGCTACGGCGCGGTGTTCTCCGCCGAGGACCTCGACGACCTGGTCAACGACGTGTGGGTCACGCTCCTGCGCGACGACATGAAGAAGCTGCGCCAGTACGACGCGCAGCGCGGGTTCCGCATCGCCAGCTTCATCGGGCTGGTCGCCACCAACACCACCATCGACCACCTGCGCTCGCGCCAGGCAGAAGCGATGCCGCTCGACAGCGTGATGGAAGAGTACGTCTCGGTCGCGCAGATCGGCGACGCGCCGAGCGACGCGATCGAGGCTTCGGAGCAGGCCGAGCTGGCGCGCGCCGCGCTCGGGCGGCTATCGTCGGATGAGCGGTCGTTCGTCTACGAGGTGTTCCACGCGGAGCGCTCGCCGGAGGAGCTGGCGAGGACGCTGGGCGTCACCACCAACACCATCTACAGCCGCAAGTTCAAGATCCGCGAGAAGCTGGCGCGTATCGTCGCCACCCTCGAATCCGCCGCCGCCTAGCCTAGCGGCTCGGCGTGGTCGACGAGCTCGAGGCGGGTGACGCGCTTGACGGACAGGCAGGCGTTGTCGCTCTGCGGGACGAGCAGGCGGATCGGGCCGCCGGATTGATCGGGGAGCGGCTGGCCGTCTGCGCGATGGGCGAGCACGGCGGTGGCGGCGTCGGCGATCGACAGGCAGGCGAAGTACTTGCCGTCGTCGTGCACCAGCACGTGCGTCGCGTTCGCTCGCGGGCGGGCGCGCGCGATCACGGAGGAGAGCCGCACGCCTTCGCCGCGCACCTTGGCGCTCAGCCGCTCGGTGTGGTCGACGCACGCTTCGCCGTCGCACAGCGCATCGAGCGCGCGCCAGTCGAGCTCGCCCGGCGCGTCGCACAGCCCGTCGATTCGCAGCATGACGCGCATCGTAGCATCGGTTCAGCGCGCGGGCGTGCCGGTGGTGCCGGTGGTGCCGGTGGTAATCGAGCGGCGGAGGTTCGCCAGCGGCGCCGAGTCGTCGAAGCGCACGTGCCCGCCTTCGACGCGCACGCCGAGCCGGCGAAAGGCCGCGTCCAGATCCACCTCCATCGGCGCCGAGCCCATCTTTTTGTGCAGCGGCACCAGCACCGGCAGGCCGGTGGCGCGATCCCCGGCGGCGAGCGCCTCGTCGAGCGTCCAGCGCACGCTGATGTTGCCGCCTTGCGCGACGATGCCGCGCAGCGCGTCGTCGAGCGACTTGCGGTTGCCCGACTTCTCGCGCAGCTCGAGATCGGCGAGGAAGCAGAACAGCGCGCCGCCCCAGTAGATGCGCCCCCAGGTGTGGGTGCGATCGAGGCCGCGATCGCCCGACGCGGGCAGGCCCTTGGGCAGCCCGCTCACCAGCTCGCCCCACAAGACCTCGGGCGCGAGCTGGCCCAGGCGCACGCGCTCGAGCGGCTCGACGTAGGTGGCCAGGCCCTCTTCGATCCAGGTGAGCCCGCGCGGCATCGACGGGAACGCCAGGTGCGTCAGCTCGTGCACCAGCACCCAGTCTTGCCCGAGCTCGGCGTGGGTGCGCTCCTCGCCGACGTAGAACAAGATCGTCGCGCCGCCGTTGCCGAGCGTGCGGCCGTGGCTGTCCTGTCCCGACTGCGCGGCGACGATGATCAGCACGCGCTCGATCGGAAAGCGTTGGTAGTAGCTGCCCACCGCGTCGGCGGCCGAGCGGATCCAGTCGCGCACCTGATCGTCGGTGAGCGCGCGCTTGAGCGGCACGAAGGCGAGCTCGAGCTGCCCGCCATGGCTCTGCAGGCGCTCGATGCGCAGCGCACCGAAGACGGAGTAGGGCGCGTCGGGGAGATCGAGGACGTCGGCTTGATAGGTTCCGGCCGCGCCGGGCCACAGGTGCACGCCCGAGGCGAACGACTGGCCGGGCGGGGTGGTCACGTGAAAGCGGAAGGTGCCGCGTTGCGCGCTGTTGATCGGGTGTAAGAGCCAGCTCTCGGGCGGCGCCTCGATCGCTTCGCCGAGGCGCATGGCGACCTCGGTGCCGAGCGCGTCGGCGGCGCGGCGTAGCTCGAAGCGATAGCGCAGCCGGCAGCCGCGTGCGCAGGCGGCGACGAACCACGAGGTGCCGCGCGGCTTGACCGGTTTCCACTCGCCCGCCTGCTCGAGCTGCACGTCGCGCACGAACGGCTCCGCGCCGTCGTCGACGCTCAGCTCCGAACCGGCGCCGGCCGCGAGCGTGGCGTCGACGGCCAGCTCGCCGCCGCCCGGCGCGACCGCGACCTCGTAGGTCCACACCGGCTCGGCCGCCAGCGCGGGCGCAGCGACGGCGAGCAGGAGCAGCAGCGCGGTCAGCGCGCGCCCTGTAGCCGGATGCGCAGCTCGCCGGCTACCCGCACCACCGTCCGGCCGCAGAACGCCGGCGCCGGCAGCTTGTTCCCCCAGCGCGTGCCGGGCGGATAGACGAACACCGCGTCCCATACCACTGGATCATTCGTGTCTTTTCCGAAAAGGCAATCCGCAGGTGCGATGGCCTCGGCGAGCAGGCGGCGCGAGACGGTGAGCTTGGGATCCCAATAGCGGTGCACGCGCGCGTCGCCGGTGAGCGCCACCGACGGGCCGGGCGGCGCCGTGTCGCTATCGAGCACCGGCTCCCAGACCACGAACGCCTTCACCGCCGGCGCTCCGGCGAGGACCTCGGCGAGTGCGGAGGCCCCCCGCACGCAGACGCCTCAAGTCGGCGAGAGCAGCGCGACCACTCGCGTGCGCGCCTGTTCGCGGTTGAACGCGTCGCGCAGATCGGCGAGCGGCGTTCGATGACAGGCGGGCAGCGCGATGGCGAGCAGGATGAAGATCGGCTTCATGGTGGACGGAGCCTAGCACCGATGGTACGCAGCGCTGCATGAGCCTATCGCGCTGGATGGTGCTGGGGATCGCGCTGGTGGTGTGCGGGTGCGCGCAGGAGCAGCGGCCGTTCAAGTTCGTCGTCGCGCAGGTCGCCGATCCGGTGGACACGGTGGCGCGCTCGCTGGCGCAGGCGGGCTTCGTGCCGGCGACCGTCGACCGGCAGACCGGGATCTTGACTACGCGTTGGGAGGACACCGGCTTTCTCTACGGGCAGCTGCAGAACGTGGGCGCGACGATCGTGCGGCGCTACACCGTGACCATCGGCCCCGTGTCGACCGGCAGCGAGATCTCGGTGCGCGCCGAGACCCAGCGCTGCGCGCAGGGCAGCACCACCATCAGCGACGCGGGCGTGTCGGGCACTTGCGAGCGGATGGACGGGCTGGTGCCGAAGCATCAGGACGAGCTCGATCACCTGGGCGCGACCCTGCGCCAGGCGCTGAACGGGCGGTAGCTAGGCTTCACGCGCGTCGGGCGAGCAGCGCGCCCGTCGGTGCGGCCCAGTCGGGCAGCTCGATCGCGCGCACGTCGCTCAACCCCGCCGCCGCGAGCCAGCCCGACAGGGTCGCCGGCAAGTGCACGCTGCCCTCGGTGGAGCGGATCGCCAGGTGCAGCGCGTAGAGCGCCCGCGCGCGCTCGCGCTCCGGAGTTCCGCCGGCGATCGCATCGATGATCAAGAGCGCGCCGCCAGGGGCCAGGGCCGGGACCAGCCGCGCGATCAGCCGGGCGGCGCGCTCGGCGGGCTCGAGCCGCAGCACGTTGGCGACCACGATCAGATCGTACTGGGCCGCCGGCAGCGCCACGGTCTGCATGTCGCCGGGGAGCGTGCGCACGCGCTCGCTGAGCCCCTCGGCGGCGGCGCGCGGCAGGAACGACTCCTCCAGCACCTTCGGCAGATCCTGGCCGGTCACCGTCGCTGCTGAAAAGCGCGCGGCGAGCTGCAGGCTCCACACGCCCGAGCCGCAGCCCACGTCGAGGATCTGCGCGGGCGTGCCCGGGATGCGCGCCGCCAGCTCGCGCGCCGCGCCGGCGAACATCCGCCCGAGCGCCTGGGTCACCAATCGATAGGCGTTCTCGCGCGCGTCGTTCGAGCCGTCCATGTGCAATAGCGGCGCGCCGGTGCGCAAGAAATCGGGCGCGTGGTTCCACAAGCGCGAGTCGTGCGCCGCGCCGCCGGGAATCGACTGCAGGACCGCGCCCAGCCACGGCTGCGCCGCGTAGACGCCGTCCGCGACGCGCAACAGCTCGAGCGCGACCAGCGCGTCGAGCACGCACGCGCTAGCGCGCGCATCGAGCTTCAGCCTCTCGGCCAGCGCTCGGGCCGAGCCGCCCCCGTCGAGCACCGCCGCTAACAGCCCGGTCTGTTGCGCCGCGCCGATCGCCGCCGCGCCGCCGGAGAGCACCATCCAGCGCTGGTAATCGATCCCCTCGGCTTCGCTCATCGTCGAGAGGATAGAACGCGCCCGGCCGCGGTCAAGCGTCGTCGTGCCACTCGAACGCCGGCAAGTGCTCACATCGCCAATCCGCCGTCGACGTCGATGCAGCGGCCGTTGAAGTAGTCGCACTCGATCACGAACTTCACCGCCTGCCAGATGTCCTCGGGCGTGCCGACGCGGCCGACCGGCACCGCGGCGACCAGCGCGTCGCGCGCCTTCTGGTTCATGCCCTGGGTCATCGGCGTCTCGATCATGCCTGGCGCGATCGCGCCCACGCGCACACCGAACCCGGCGAACTCGCGCGCCCAGGTGACGGTGTTGGCCGCCAGCGCCGCCTTGGCCGCGACGTAGTTCGACTGCCCGCGGTTGCCGTAGCGCGCGAGCGAGGACATGTTGACGATCACGCCGGGCCGCTGGTTGGTCTCGGCCATCTTGGCGACCAGTTCGCGGACCATGAACGTGGCGCCGGTCAGGTTGACCGCCAGCACCGCGTTCCACTGCTCCGCCGACAGCTTCTGGATTGCGCCGGTGGTCTTGTCCTTCTTGACCAACAGGCCGTCGCGCAAGATGCCCGCGTTGTTGATGAGGCCGTTGACCCCGCCGAGCGTCTGGTGCGCCCAGGCGATGAACGCGCCGCAGTCGGCCTCGTCGGCGACGTTTAGCTTGCGCGTGTGCACGCCCGCCGGCAGCTCCTTGAGCCCGGCCTCGTTGACGTCGCCGGCGGCGACCTGGGCGCCCGCTTCGGCCAGCCGGCGGGCAAAGTGCGCGCCCATGCCCTGGGCCGCGCCGGTGACGACGATCTTCATGTCGCGTAGGTTCATGCGCCACACTATAGTCAAGACGAGATGGAAACCAACATGAGCGACCCAGAGAATCCGATCGCGACGGAGATCGCGCCGGCGCCGCCCAATCGCCTGCTGGAGTTCCGCCGCCAGCTCGAGACGCTCACGCCGCACGCGTGGGTCACGCCGGCGCTGATCGCGATCAACGTGGCGGTCTTCGCGGCGATGCTGGCCACCGGCGTGCATTGGATGTCACCGACGATCGCCGACCTGATCAAGTGGGGCGCCGACTACGGCCCGCGCACCACCGCGGGAGAGTGGTGGCGGCTCGGCTCGTCGATGTTCCTGCACATCGGCATCATCCACATCGCCTTCAACATGGTGGTGCTCTGGGACATCGGTCGCTTCACCGAGCGGCTGCTGGGCAACGCCGGGTTCCTGATCGTGTATCTGCTCTCGGGGCTGTTCGGCAGCCTGGCGAGCGTGCTGGTCAACCCCAACGTCACCTCGGCGGGCGCGTCGGGCGCGGTGTTCGGGCTGTACGGCGTGCTGCTCGGCTTCCTGTTGCGCAACCGCGCGTCGATCCCGCGCGAGGTGCTGACCAAGCTGCAGAAGAACGCGGTGGTGTTCATCGGCTACAACGTCTTGTACGGCCTGTCCAAGCAAGGCATCGACATGTCGGCGCACATCGGCGGGCTGGTCTCGGGCTTCGTGCTCGGCGTGGCGATCGCGCAGCCGCTCACCGACGCGGCCAGGGCGATGCGCTGGCGCCGCGACCTGACCGTCGGCGTGCTCGGCGCGGTGCTGGTGGTGGGGATGTGCGCGGTGCTGCCGCGCGCGCTCGATCTGCAGGCCGAGGCGGCCAAGAGCGACGCGCTGGTGGCGCGCGTGAACCAGGCGGTCAAGAAGGGCGACGCCGAGACGATGCGGGTTCTCGAGAACGAGGTGCTGCCCGAGTGGCGCTCGATCCACGCCAAGATGGACGCGGCCAGGATGCGCGGCGACGTGGAGAAGACGCGCCAGAACCTCACCAAGTACATGGCGCTGCGCCAAACGGGTTGGGAGCTGCTCCTCGACGGGGCGAAGAGCAACGACCCGGCCAAGATCACGGCCGGCGGCGCGAAGCAGAAGGAAGCGGACGCGTTCATCAAGTCACTGAGCGGGAAGAAGGACGACGAGTAGATGCCGAAGGCGCGCTGCAACGGGATCGAGATCGAGTACGAGGTGCTGGGCGACGAGCAGGCCGAGCCGATGTTGTTGGTGATGGGCTTCGCGGTGCAGCTGATCGCGTGGCCCGATGGGTTCTGCCGGATGCTGGTCGAGCGCGGCTATCGGGTGATCCGCTTCGACAACCGCGACGTCGGGCTGTCGAGCAAGGTGCCGGCGTCCTATTCGCTCGACGATCTGGCGGCCGACACCGCCGGGCTGCTCGACGCGCTCGAGCTTGCGTCGGCGCACGTGGTCGGCGCGTCGATGGGCGGCTTCATCGCGCAGCTGCTGGCCATCCATCACCCGTCGCGCGTGCGCTCGTTGTGCTCGATCATGTCGTCGACCGGCGACCGTTCGGTCGGGCAGCCGCGCCCGGAGATCGTGCCGATGCTGATGGTCTCGCCGCCCGCCGAGCGCTCGAGCTACGTCGATGCGCGGCTGGCGATCGCGCGGCGGCTGGCGTCGCCGGGCTTTCCCTTCGACGAGCAGCGCTCGCGGGACGTGATCGGGCTGGCCTTCGATCGCGCGTACTACCCGGCGGGCGCCCAGCGTCAGCTCGCGGCGGTGCTGGCGGCGCGCGATCGCACGCGCGCGCTCGGCGAGCTGCGCCTGCCCACGCTGGTGATCCACGGCGCCGAAGATCCGCTGGTGCACCGCTCGGGCGGCGAGGCCACTGCGCGCGCGATCCCGGGCGCCGAGCTGCTGGTCATCCCCGGGATGGGCCACGACCTGCCCAAGCCGCTCTGGGCCACCCTGGCCGATGCGATCGTCGCCAACGCCCGCCGTCGTCTCGACGGCGCCGCCGGTGCGTGATATCGTCGCAGCCGTGCGACGTGTCGTGTTCCTCCTTGGACTGTCCGCAACGCTCGCGAGCGGCTGTGCGGTCCAACGCACCTGTACGATCGTCGGCAGGATGCCGGCCGATCTCGCCGCGATCTACCGCGGGCAAGGGGTGCCGCTGCTGATCGCCGGCGACGAGATCCTCGCCTGTGCCTGCGCGACGCCGCGCGCGCTGGGCGGCGCCAGCGAGGCGCGCGTGCTCGGCGGGGCGAGCGAGACTCGCGCGCTGGGCGGCGCCAACGAGTCGCGTGCGGTGGGCGGCGCCAACGAGACGCGGGTGGTGGGCGGCGCCAACGAGTCGCGTACGGTGGGCGGCGCCAACGAGTCGCGTGCGGTGGGCGGCGCCAACGAGTCGCGTGCGGTGGGGGGCGCCAACGAGACGCGGGTGGTGGGCGGCGCCAACGAGACCCGCGCGGTGGGCGGCGCCAACGAATCGCACGCGCTGGGCGGCGCGAACGAGACGCGCGCGCTCGGCGGCGCCAACGAATCACGCGCGCTCGGCGGAGCGAACGAGACGCGGGCACTCGGCGGCGCGAGCGAATCGCGCGCCATCGGCGGGGGACGCCAGGCGCTCACCTGCTCGCTCGATCGGGCGTGCGGCGGCTTCCGCTATCACGGAGGCCGTGTGCAGGTATTCGATGGCCAGCGACTGACCGACGCGCCCGATGGGTGCGTCAACACCGGAGACTGAGGCGAGATGCAGGCGAAAAAGCAGCCCGGGCCCAGGATCATGTTGATGCTCTGCCTGGCGGGCGGAGGCTGCGCCACGGTCCATGCGCCGAACCTGAACATCCTAACCCCGCAGGTGGAGATGTTCGCCGAAGACGGCTCGTTCCGCGTGGCCGTCGAACGACCCATCCCCACGCCGTTCGAATCCGAGTTCTGCAACGCGTTCGATCCGCGACAGATCGGCACGCAGCGTTGGCGCGAGGCGCTCGCGGAGGGGGCCCGGCGCGTGGTGGTCCAACACCCCGGCGTCGAGAAACCGCTGTTCGGCGTGTTGAAGCTGTGCGCGCTGCGCGGCAACGTGCGGGGTCCCTGGCTGCGGGAATACCTGATCCAGGTGCCTCAGTCGTACGTGGACGAGACCACCGCGTCGCGCGTGAGCGTCGTCTACGAGATCTATCCGCCGTCGACCAAGAACGGCGGGTACGCCTGGATCTTGTGGCTCGCGCGGTCGCCGTTCGAATCGGGGCCGTCGGGCGGCGTGTCGCCTGCGCCGCCGCCGGCACAAGGCGCCGTCGCCCCGGCCATCGCTCCGGCCGCGCCTTCCGCTCCCGGCCTGCTGATCATCGTCAGCGCTCCGCCGGGCGCCGACATCGTCCTCGACGGTCGAGCCGCCGGCAAGGCGCCGCTGCGCCTGGAGGTGCTCCCCGGCGACCACCTCGTCGAGGGGACCTGGCCCGACGGGAGCAAGCAGTCCGCGGTCACCTCGGCCGCGGCTGGAACGTCGTCCGTTGTCCGGCTCAAACCAGGAGACCCGAAATGACCCGTCGGTTGATCCGAGCCGCGCTCCTCGCAGGTCTCGCCATGGTGCTTGGGCGTAGCGCGCGCGCCGACGAGCCCGTCGCGCAGCTGATCGTGGCGACGGTGCCCTCGGGCGCCGATGTGTCGGTGGACGGCCAGCCGGCCGGCAGCGCGCCGGTCACGGTGCGGAATCTCTTGCCGGGTGCGCACTACGTCGAGGCGCACTGGATCGATGGCAAGCAAGCGTCGGCGATGGTCACGCTCGGTGCGGGCGTCTCGAAGCTGGTCAGCCTGGCCCCCGGCCAGAGCGCACCGGCGGCGCCGGAAGCGGCACCCCCCGTTGCTCCAGCGCAGCCGCCTCCGCAATACGCCGCCCCGAACCAGCCGCTCGTCCATCCGGCCCTGACGGCGTCGCCGCGCCCGCCGGCCAAGAACCTGCGTCGCACCGGCATTGCGCTCACGGCAACCGGCATCGCCCTCACAGCGCTTGGAGCGATCCTCTGCGGCGTCACGCCGGCTGTGATGCATGATAGGGGCGACGCGGTCCCAGCGCTCTTGGGAATCGGTGCAACGTTTCTCATAGGCGGCGTCGCGCTGGTGATCCCGGGCAGCGTCCTGTGGGCCAAGAATCCCTGATTCGCTATCCAGAAAGTCGGTTAGGCGCTAGAGTTCCGCCCCGTTCCGGGGAGTGGTGGATATGGGATTTTTCGACCTGTTCAGACCGAAGTGGAAGAACTCAGATGCCGACGTGCGCGCCGAAGCGGTCAAGGAGCTGTCCGCCGAAGACGCGGTGCTGCTGGCCCAGGTGGTGCGCGGCGATCAGGACGTGCGCGTCCGGCGCATCGCGCTCAAGAAGATCGACGACCCGCAGCTCCTCGGTGAGCTGGCCGAGAGCGATCCCGACGAGGGGCTGCGCAAGGACGCGGCGGAGAAGGCGTCCAACCTCTTGTTGCACGCGGCCGTCGCCGACGGGGACGAGGCGCGCAGCCTGACCGCGCTCGAGCGGCTGTCGCAGCCGCGGGTGCTGGCCGAGGCGGCCAAGAAAGCGGCCTACGAGTCGGTCCGGCGCGCGGCGCTGGCGCGCATCAGCGATCCCAAGGCTCTAGCGGACGTGGCGCGCAAGAGCGACGATCCGCACGTGCGGCTAAAGGCGGTCGAGCGGGTGACCGAGCAGCCGACGCTGCGCGAGATCGCCATCACCGACGGGACCCGAGAGGTCGCGCTGGCGGCGGTCGAGCGGCTCGAGGACGTGCAGGCGCTCGAGAACGTGATCAAGAAGACCAAGACCAAGGCGGTCAAGGCGGCCGCCAAGGCCAAGCTGCAGTCGATCAAGGACGCGCTCAAGCCCAAGGACGGCAGCCTGAGCGGCGAGAAGCGCAAGGCGCGCCTGGCGCTGATCTGCCGCACCGTCGAGGAAGCGGCCGCGTCCGACGATTGGCACCACGCGGCGAGCGCGATCGAGGTGTCGCGCGTGTCGCTGGCCGAGCTGGGTGTGGTCAAGGGCGAAGAGGTGTTCCAGAAGCGCTTCGATCGCGCGCTGCTCAAGTTCCAGGCGCGGCGCCACGAGAACGAGGCCAAGATCCAGGCGCGCGCGGCGTTCGAGGCCAAGCGCGCGGCGCAACACGAGGTCGAGAAGAAGCGCGAAGAGGTCGACCACGTCGTCGACGCGCAGAAGGCCGAGGAAGATCGCAAGCTGCGCGAGATCTCCGACGCCGCGCGCAAGGTCGAGGACGAGCGACGCAGCGCCGAGCGGGCCCGCCGCGCCGAGGAGAAGGCGGTCCGTGACCAGGAGAAGGCCGGTCGCGACGCCGACAAGCTGGCCGAGCGCGCCAAGAAGGACGCCGAAGCCGACGACAACCTGCGCCGGGTCGAAGAGATCACCGAGCGGCTGATCTCGCTCGGCGAGAGCGAGGATCGCAAGCTGGTCGAGGGCGCGCTCAAGAACGCCGACGACGTGATGCGCTCGGGCGGCAACCTGCCCAAGGAGAAGGCCGGGCCGGTGCGCGATCGCTACGCGGCGGCGCGCCAGAAGCTGGTCATCCGCATGCAGGAGATGCGCGACACCGAGGACTGGAAGCGCTGGTCCAACGTGCCGCGGCTCGAGGCGCTGTGCCAGAAGATGGAGGCGCTGCTCACCGCGCCCGAGGGCACCGACCTCAAGCAGATCGCCACCGATCTGAAGGCGCTCCAAGCCGATTGGAAGACCGTCGGCGCGGCGCCGAAAGAAAAGTCCGAGCTGCTGTGGAAGCGCTTCAAGGAGACCGCCGATCAGGTCTACGCGCGCACCAAGCCGCAGGTGGTGGTCACCGACGAGGCCAAGGCGGAGAACCTGGTCAAGAAGGAAGCGCTGTGCGCGCGCGCCGAGGAGCTCGCGGCCACGCCCGACGAGAGCGTCAACTTCAAGGACACCGCCGAGACCATCAAGGCGATGCAGGAAGAGTGGAAGGCCATCGGCCTGGTGCCGACCAAGGATCAGTCGGACGCGCTGTGGAAGCGGTTCCGCGAGGCGTGCGACAAGTTCTTCGACCGGCGCAAGGCGCATTTCGCGGTGCTCGACGAGTCGCGCGGCGAGAACCTGAAGAAGCTCGAGGAGCTGTGCGTACGCGCCGAGACGCTGGCGGCGACGTCTGAAGAGGTGATCAACTGGAAGGACACCGCCGAGCAGGTCAAGGGGCTGCAGGCGGAGTGGAAGGACGCGGGGCCGGGCGGGCGCGAGCAGGAAGCGGTGTGGAAGCGCTTCCGCGAGGCGTGCGACAAGTTCTTCGATCGGCGCAAGCTGTACTTCGACAAGCTCGACGCCGAGCGGGCCGCCAACCTCAAGGCCAAGGAGCTTTTGTGCGAGAAGGTCGAGGCGCTCGCGGCGCTTCCCGCGACAGAGAACGCGGCTGCGCTGGGCGAGGTCAAGAAGCTGCAGGCGGAGTGGAAGAGCATCGGGCCGGCGCCCAAGGAGCAGTCGGACGCGGTGTGGAACCGCTTCCGCGCGGCGTGCGATCGCGTGTACGACGTGGGACGCGCGCCCGAGCCGGAGCCACTGCCTCCGCTCGACCCGGCCGATCCGGCGTCGGATCCGAAGAACTGGCCCAAGTTCGATAACAAGCTGCCGCTCTCGGGCATCGCCGAGAAGCTGGCGGCGGCGACCTCCGAGTGGGAAGACCTGGCCGGCGCCGCCGAGGAAACGCCGAAAACCGACAAGGCCGACGACAAGAAGCCGTAAGAAGAAGACGTGATGCGCGTCCTCACCTTGCTGCTCCTATGCGCCGGCGTGGCCCGGGCCGCGCCCACGCCGACGGTGGCGGTGATGCCGTTCAAGGATCTGTCGGGCCAGAAGGGCTCGATCGGCGAGGCCATCCGCGAGACCGTCACCACCGATCTGAAGGATGTGGCCGGCCTGCGCGTGATCGAGCGCTCGAACATCGATCGCATCCTCGCCGAGCAGAACCTGCAGGCCAACAAGTCCGATCTCGATCCGCTCTCGACGGTGAAGGTGGGTAAGCTGCTGGGCGCCACGCTGATCGTCGCCGGCGCGTACCAGAAGGCGGCCTCGACGGTGCGCCTGACCGCGCGCTTCGTGCAGGTGGAGACCGGCGAAGTGGTGGGCACCGCCAAGGTCGACGGCTCGAACGCGGATTTTCTCACGCTGCAAGATCAGGTCACCGTGCAGCTCCTCAAGTCCGCCGGCATCGACGCCAAGCGCGTGCAGGTGTTCGCCAAGCGCTCGCGCCCCAAGCTCAAGAGCCTGAAGATCGTCGAGCTCTACGGCGACGCGGTGGTCGAGACCGACGACAAGAAGAAAGAGGACTTCCTCAAGCTCGCGCTCAACGAAGATCCCGCGTTCACCTACGCGTCGAAGGATCTCGACGAGCTCGAGAAGCGCCTCAAGAAGTACGAAGCCAATGCGCAGGTGGCGCAGGAGAGATCGTTCCAGGAGCTGCGCGCCAAGCTGGCCAAGGAGACCGATCCCGACGCGCGCGCGCAGCTGCAGATCCAGGTGCTCACCGGCCTGCAGACCAGCCGCCGCTATCGCACCATGGCCAAGGAGGCGCGCGCGTTGCTCGACGGTCCGCCGCCGCAGCCGGGCAAGATCCCCGGGCTCAAGCCCGACGAGCTGGCCGGCTTCTACCTGATCCTCGCCGAGAACCAGCTCAAGGAGCGCGACGCGCTCTTGCGCGACGGCGAGCTGTTCCTCAAGCGCTTTCCTTCGTCGGCCTACTTCAAGAGCGTCGAATTGATGATGCAGAACGTGATCACGCTAAGACGCAAGGAAGAGGACGGCAAGGCCAAGGCGGCCGAAGAGGTCGCCAAGCTGTCGTCGCAGAACCGCTGGGACCTGTGTCACGTCGCGCGCATCTACAAGTACGCGGCGCAGACCCACGAGGCGCAGCGGCTGTTCCGCGCTTGCCTGGAGGTCGGGACGCATCCACGCGGCGAGGTGCTGCGCGAGCTGGTGTACGCCGACATCGAGGTCGCCGATTGGGTGCGCGCGCGCGCCGATCTGGCGCTGCTGGAGAAAGAAGGCGACAAGGACGCGGCCTCGTATCGCCAGGCCATGGAGCTGAGCATCCCCTCCGATGGCTAGCCGCCTGTTCATCGCGGTCGTGTTGCTCGCGTCTCTGTCGTCGGGGGCGCGCGCCGAGCGCGAAGATCCGACCGAGAACCTGAACGCGGAGCGCGACGCGCTGATCGACAAGATCGCGCACGGCGTCGACTACCAGGCGAGCGTTCAGCGCTTCGCCGCGCTGGTCAAGCAGCGCGACACGGTGGTGGCGACCTCGCAGTCGGCCAAGGATCGCGAGCAGAAGGAGCGCGAGACCCTGCGCGCCAGCGAGGACGCGCGTCGCAAGCTGCGCGACGAGTACCACAAGACCAACGACTACGAGGTGGGCTGGCGCTGCACGCTCTCGGTCGATCCGGCGCACCCGGTGCCGTCGACCGAAGGGCGCTATAGGCCCGATTGGGGCAAGGTGGTGCGCCGGGAGCAGCTGCGCCTCGCGCCCAAGAACGAGCTCGACGAGGGCGAGCCCGCCACGCTCTACGAGGTCGCCGGTCTGGCGGGCACCTATCAGTTTCGCGGCGAGAAGTTCGGCGCGTTCCGCCAGCCGTTCGACGCCAAGGTCGGC
The DNA here is from genome assembly GCA_003170275.1 of Myxococcales bacterium. GTDB lineage: Bacteria > Myxococcota_A > Polyangia > Palsa-1104 > Palsa-1104 > PALSA-1104. The sequence goes on along the minus strand of PNAM01000012.1, from coordinate 29,747 downwards.
GAACTGGTGTTGGTGTGCCACGGCAGCGACGGCACGCAGCACGGCCTGCCGGCGAGCTGGGGCCCGCGCCTGGTCACCTCCGGCTTCGCGGTGCGCCTGCTCGAGCCGCCGCTGATCGTCAAGAAGGCGAAGTGGAACCCCATCCACGTCACCGGCACGGTGTTCTTCTGGGCGATCAAGGACGTGCGCTGGAAGTTCCCGCCCGGCTCGTTCCTGCTCACCAACCTGGAGGTCGCCAAGGAGCTCGGCGGCGGGCGCTGGGAGGTCACCGCCGAGCGCGATTTTTCGTGGGTGCTCGAGGTGCCGCCGTCGGTGAAGAACCAATCGCTCCTCCAGCCCGGCCACGCGGTGTGGGTCATCCTCGGCACCCCGCGCTTCGACAAGAGCCTCAAGAAGCTGGTGCTGGTCGCCGAAGATCTGGAAGCGCGCTACATCTTCGACAAGTAGTCGCGCGCCCGCGGCGCAGTTGACCCGAACCGGGCGGGCTGCGATGCTTCCCGTCGACCATGGATCGCGTCGGCGCCTTCTTTCGTGAGCAGACCCCGCGGCGCTTCATCGCGCTGGCGCTGTTCATCGGCCTGGTGATCCTGTTTCGCAAGCTGCTCATCCTGCTGATCTTCTTCGTCGTGTTCGAGCGCTTGATCGGCTACTGCACCGAGCAGCTCACGCTGCGCACGCGCCTGAAGCACCGCTGGTCGCTGTTGATCGTCTCGACGCTGGTGCTGACGCTGGTCGGCGGATCGCTGGCGTTCGGCATCGGGCGCGCGGTGCACCTGGCGCGGGGCGCGCGCGAGACCTTGCCGGCGCGCATCGCCAGCATCAAGGAGCTGCCGGTCTACAAGGCGGTGCAGGAGCACATCGAGGACGCCGCCGACAAGCTGGTCGAAGGCGCGCAGCACTACGCCGCCGACGCGCTGCACTTTCTCTCCGCGTTCGGCCACGTGGTCCTCTACGTGCTGATCGGCTTCATCCTCGCGGTGGTGTTCCTGCTCGAGCGCGACGAGCTCGCGGAGTTCTACCGCGGCATCGAGCGCGGCTCGCTGGCGGGCACCATGCTGCGCTGGTTCACCTACGTGGCCGAGGCGATGCTGGTGACGGTGCAGTTCCAGATGGTGGTGGCGGCGTGTAACGCGGCGCTCACCTTTCCGGTGCTGCTGCTGGTCGGCATCCCGCACGCGCCGTCGCTGGCGTTGATGATCTTCGCCTCGGGCATGGTGCCGGTGGTCGGCAACTTCGTCTCCGGCACGATCTTGTCGCTGCTCGCGTTCCAGGCCATGGGCTGGCTCGGCGTCGGGCTGTTCGTCGGCCTGACGTTCGTGCTGCACAAGCTCGAGTCCTACTACCTCAACCCGCGGCTGGCGGCGCGTCACGTGCGGCTGCCCGGCTTCATGTTGATCATGAGCCTCTTGTTGTGGGAGCACCTGCTCGGCTTCGTCGGGCTGTTCCTCTCGTTCCCGTTCCTGTTCGTCGCCAAGCGCATCCGCGACGACCTGCGCGGTGAGACTGCCGGACTCGGGGATGCTGAGCCGGGGGGACTCTCCGGAGTCGACCCTGGCGACCCAAGTCAGCGCAAACCCTAAACATTCATCCTGGCATCGTCCCTGCTAAGTCCTCTGGTCAGGAGGCACGACGATGCAACGAAAAATGGGCTACGTGATCGTTCTGGGGCTGCTCGCCGCGGGCTGTGGCGGAGCCGATGAGTTCTCGTCCGCGACCCCGGAGACCTCCGCGTATCAGATGGAGCTCACCGGCGATGCGGCCGGCGAAGGGCTGAGCACCGCGTCGGACGGCGCCGATTGGGGCGAGTCGCAGCAGGCGCTCACCGGCCCGCTGCCCGAATATCTGCAGCACACGCGCGACGCGATCAAGGCGCTCAACGACGCGGTCGCCGACGTGCTCAAGCCGATCGAAGAGGCGATCGCCGCCGGCGGCACCAAGGCGCAGGTCGGCGACACGCGCACCTGGGGCCCGCACGACAAGGGCGCCGCGACCTTCTTGTTCACCATGAAGAAGCTGGCCGACAAGAGCTTCGGCTGGAAGCTCGACGCCAAGCCGCTCGGCGCCGCCGACTCCGCCTACGTGACGGTGATGGGCGGGCTGTTCCAGGCCAGCGACGTGGCCCGCCGCGGGCGCGGCGCGATGGGCATCGACCTCGACAAGCTGGCGTCGGTGGACACCGACTTCCACGGCAATGGCCAGCTGCTGGTCGGCTTCGCGCACGTGGCCGGCTTCAAGGTGCTCGCCTACGGCCTGCACAACTTCTCTCCCGACGTGACCCAGTTCGATCCGATCGACGCGGTGTTCACCGGCTGGAAGGGCCCCGACGGCGGCGCGCACGTGCGGCTGGCAGCGTACGCCAACATCGTCGACTCGCCGACCCCCGCCAAGGAGCTGGTGCTGTTGCACGCGCGCTGGCTGCCCGGCGTCGGTGGCCGCGCCGACGGCCTGGCGCTCAAGGGCGACGTGCCGGACGGACACGTGTATGTCGCCAACTCGTGCTGGGCGCGCGATCTCACCGACGTGGACGGCTTCTACGCGCTGCGCGACTGCACCGCCGGCGCGATCGGGCCCAGCTGCACGGTCCTCAAGACCGCGGGCAAGCTGAGCAACTGCGCGCCCGGCCTCCTCGACGAGCAGCTGCCGCCGACCGACCCGATGGACCCCACGCCGGAGAGCGGCGCGCCCGAGTCGCCGACCATCCCGACCTCCATGCCCAGCATGTGAAGACGAGCTCGCGCCTTCAGCTCCGCGTGATCTTGTAGCCCGCCGCCACCATCTTCCGCAGCAACTCCTCCGCCCCCAACACCTCGTACGCGGTTTGCGCGCCGCGCGGCGCCGGCCCCGCGCGCAACGCCTCGGCGACGAACGCGGCCGGCAGCGCGGCCATGCGCTGTCCGTCGGTGGGCGCCGAGATCGCCGCGGCGCGCCGCGTTCCGCCGGCGTCGAACAGCTCGGTCATCACCACGCCGCCGGAGTGTCCCGCCGACCGCAACAATCCGCCCGCCGCGCCGAGCAGCCTGGCGGTGGCCGCGCCGTAGCCCGAGCCCAGCCTGGCCAGGGTCGCGAACAAAAATGTGCCTACCCGCATCTCGAAGCCCACCTTGACCGAGACCGCGCGCGCGCCGAGCAAGAGCGGGAACAGATCGTACTCGGGGCTCTCGAAGTTGTAGACGGTGCGACGGCCGAACGGCGCCGGCAGCTCGACCCGCTCGCCGTCGGCAAACCCGCGCAGCGGGCCCTGCGGCGCCTCGATCGCGCGGCCGATCAGTCCCACCGCCGAGCGCACCGCGGCGGCGCCCTTCGGGTTGGCGTTGCCGATGAACAGGGTCACGCGCGCGCGTTCCGGCGGCGCGCCGCCGAGCGAGATCGCCAACGCACCGGACAGCGCGGGCAGGCTCGAGCAGCCGTAGGCGCAGGTGAGCGCGCGGGCGGCGAAGCGGGCTCCGTAGTCGCGCACCGTGCGCGCATAGGCGCGATCGTCGGCGATGTCGACGTAGTGGCAGCCGGCGGCTAGGCAGGCGTCGAGCAGGCCGGTGCCCAGCGACGAGAACGGGCCGGCGCAGTTGATCGCCACGGTCGCGCCGGTGAGCGCCTCGACCAGCGCGGCGCCGCCCGCCACGTCGGCGGCGATCCCGCGATGCGCGCTCCCGGGCAGCGCGGCGGCGAAGTCACGCGCCCGGGCGGCGTCGCGTCCCGCCACCACGATCGGTCCGGCCTTCCCTGCCGCCAGCGCGCGCGCCACCTGCGAGCCGAACGTCCCGTACCCGCCGAACACGACGATCATCCGCGCCGGGTCGCCAGCCCGAGACACCACAGGCAGTACAGCCCGATGGTCGGCCCGGTCACCCACTCGACCCAGCGCGGCTCGCCGGCCAGGCCCGCGGCGACCATCGACATGCCGGACACGAACACCCCGTAGCCCACCCACACCACTCGCGACAGTCCCGCCTCGCGTCGCAGGCGCAAGGTCACCAGCAGGCCGGCGATCGTGTACAGCCCGTTGGCGACCACCGTGCCGCCCGAGCCGGCGGCGCGCTCGAGCGTGAGGAACAGCGCGTCGTTGCCGCGCCGCGCGACCTCGGGCAACACCGCGAGCTGCAGATCGTCGCACAAGAGATCGATCGCCGCGCCGGCGCCCGCGAGCACCAGGCCGAGCCGCACCAGCGGGCCGTCGAGCCGATGGGCGAGCGCCGCGAACAGCGCCACCAGCGCGAGCGCGCACAGCATCCAGCTTCCCCAACCGAGCGTCCAGCCGGCCGGCGCGCGCGACAGATAGGCGATCCGTTCGGCGAGCGGGACGATCGCGGTCCCCGGGCGCATGCCGATCGCCGCCAGCGCGATCGCCACGACGTGCAGCGCGACGTTGATCCACGCGAGGCGCGAGACGGCGGAGCCCACGCGGAAACCGTAGCACGCGCAACGGGGGACGAGTGTCCTCGCCACCCTCCGGTTTTCGGAGACCCCACCCCCTTGAACCCGCGCCATCCGCGCTCATCTACTGGGCGCGACCCTTGCAAACAACCGGTGGCACCAGCCCATGCGCGAAGAGACGACAGAGTTCGAGACGCTGGCCGGCACCATTTCGGCGCGGCTCGAAGAAGTCGGCGGGATGCCGCTGAACGACGCCGTGCTGCACATGCACGCGGTCAAGCGGTTCATCGCCAGCTGCGCGGCGTCGGGTTGCCACCAGGAGCTGCAAGTCGCGATGGAGCGTGCAGGTCTTGGCGATCTCGCCGAAGCGTTGTTGCCGTTGGTCGGTCGCTAGTCTCGGACTGCTGCTGATCGCGGGGTGCGTCCCCGCGCTGCGGGCCGGGCCGAGCTATACCCGTCCGTCGTACGTCAGCCCGGCCGCGAGCGAGCAGGCGCGGGCGACCTGGCGCGTGGTGCCGGCGCCGGCCGGCTGCAGCGACGAGCAGGCGCCGCTGGTGTTCCTGCCGGCGCTCGGGCTGACCGGCACCTCGTGGCGCGAGGTGGTGCCGCTGCTCTCGGCCTGCCGCGCGCGCGTGCTGGTCGATCTGCCGGGGATCGGCGAAGGCGCCACGCTCGCGTCGGTGCGCGAAGATCGCGTGCTCGACGCGCTGGCCGCGGTGCTGGACGCCGAGAGCCCGGGCCGCCCGGTGGTGCTGGTGGGCAATTCGATCGGCGGCGCGCTGGCAGTTCGGCTGGCCGCGCGCGCGCCCGATCGCGTGAGCGGGCTGGTGCTGATCGACGCGCCGGCCGCGCCCTTCGGGCTCAACCGCTGGGAGCGTTGGGTCCTGCGCCCGTCCTTGTGGGGTCCGCTGTTTCGCCTCGGCGGGCCGCAGGCGGTGATCGGCCTGACGTTGCCGCGGCTGGTCGGCCCGCACGCGGATCGCGAAACGGTCGGCACGCTGGCCTGGCAGCTCAGCGACTCGCGCAGGCGCGACGCGATGCTCGGCTACTACCTGGCGTTCCTCACGCCGCCCGAGATCGAGCGCACCCGCCAGGCGCTCGCGCGCGTGCAGGTGCCGGTGCTGATCGTGTGGGGCGAGACGGATCAGGTGGTGCCGGTCGCGGTCGCCGCCGAGATCGCGCGCAGCCTGCCCGCCGGCGTTGCGGTGACGACCGAGCGATTGCCGTCGGTGGGTCACCTTCCGCCGCTCGAAGCGCCGGCCGCGGTCGCGCGCGCGCTCGATACGTTCGTCGCGACGCTCTCACCGGCGCCGCGCTCGGCGCCCGGCGCGCGGGTGCTCGCGCCGCATCCGCTCGTGCCGGGCAAGCTCCTGTATGGCGCGCGCCACGAATGGTTTCCGCTGATCGGCGTGAGCTCGATCTTCTCGACCGACGGGCGCATCGACGCCGGCCTGGTGGCGGGCGTGGCGCGCGGCTCGATCGATCGCCACTATCCGCTCGAGACCGGCCGCGTGGTGTGGACCGCCGGCTTCGCGCTGCACACCGATCCGCTCGATCCGCGCGGCGCGCCGTCGTTCGCCTATCTGCGCACCACGCTGCGCCTCGAGCTGGTGTGGCGCTGGGCGGGCGGCTTCCACCTCGACGGCACGCTGCTGGTCGATCCGCTGCCGGAGCGGCTGTCGCGCGTCGGCGGCTGGGGCGCGATCGGCTATTCGCCGTCGGTGGTGCCGTGGCTGCGCGCGTTCGTCGGCTACGGCGCGTTCCCCGACACCGGCGGGCGCGTGCTGTTTGGCATCGAGATCGACGCGCGCCTGACCGGCTTGTTGTATTGATGGGGCCAGATGCAGGATGATCCCCGCAAGGAATACGGCGAGCGGCTGGCCGCGCGCAGCGCCGAGGTCGCGCGCCTGTCCCGCCGCGACGGCGCGCTCTCGACCGCGCGGCTGGGCGCCTTCGCGCTGACCGTGCTGATGGCCTACCTGGCGCTCGGGCCGCACCTGTTGTCGGCCGCCTGGCTGTTCGCGCCAGTGGCGGCGTTCTTCGTGCTGGTGGTGCTGCACGGGCGCGCGCTCGATCGGCGGCGCGTGGTGGAGCGCGCGGTGATCTATTACCAGCGCGGCCTCGAGCGGCTCGACGACGCGTGGGCCGGCAAGGGCAACGCCGGCGATCGCTTCGACGACGCCAATCATCCCTACGCGCGCGATCTCGATCTGTTCGGCAAGGGCTCGCTGTTCGAGCTCTTGTGCACCACGCGCACGCACGCCGGCGAAGAGACGCTGGCCGCGTGGCTGCGCGCGCCCGCCGCGGCCGCCGAGGTGCGCGAACGACAGGCGGCGGTCGTCGAGCTGCGCGGCCGGCTGGCGCTGCGCGAGGAGCTCGCCATCCTCGGCGCCGACGTGCGCGCCGAGGTCGATCCGCAAGCGCTCGCCGCCTGGTCGCGCGCGCCGGCCACGCTGACCCGCACCTGGCTGCGCCCGCTGCTCGCGCTGCTCGGCCTGGCGGCGACGGTGACGCTGATCGGCTGGCTGGCGTTCGACTTCGGCTGGTCGCCGCTGCTCGCGGTGCTGGTCGTCGAGCTGGTCGCCGCGCGTCCGCTCAAGCACGCGGTGGAGCAGGTGACCCGCGGCGTCGATCGCGCCGGCCAGCACCTGGCGGTGCTCGCGGTGGTGCTCGAGCGGCTCGAGCGCGAACCGTTCCAGAGCGCGCGGCTGCGGGCGCTGCAGGCCAAGCTCAGCGGCGACGGCCAGCCCGCCTCGCGTCGCATCGCGCAGCTCGGCCAGCTGGTGTATCTCCTGTTTGCGCAGCGCAACCAGTTCTTCGCGCCGTTCGCATTCCTGGTGCAGTGGGGCCCGCAATTCGCCTTCGCGATCGAAGGCTGGCGCGCGCGCTCCGGCGCGGCGATCCCCCGCTGGATCGAGGCGGTGGGCGAGCTGGAGGCCCTGTGCGCGCTCTCGGGCTACGCGTTCGAGCATCCGCACGATCCGTTCCCCGAGCTCACCGACGAGACCGCGCACTTCTCCGCCGACGGGCTCGGCCATCCGCTCCTGGCCGAGCGCGCGTGCGTGCGCAACGACGTGCAGCTCGGCGGCACCGAGCGCCTCTTGTTGGTGAGCGGCTCCAACATGTCCGGCAAGTCGACGCTCCTGCGCACCATCGGCTCCAACGTGGTGCTCGCGCTCGCCGGCGCTCCGGTGCGCGCGCTGCGGCTGCGCTTGTCGCCGCTCTCGGTGGGCGCGACGCTGCGCGTGCAGGACTCACTCGCCGAGGGCGCATCGCGCTTCTACGCCGAGATCACGCGCCTGCGCCAGCTCGTCGATCTGGCCGCGGGCCAGCCGCCGCTCTTGTTCCTGCTCGACGAGATCCTGGCCGGCACCAACTCGCACGATCGCCGCCTGGGCGCCGAGGCGGTGGTCAAGGGCCTGGTCGCGCGCGGCGCCATCGGCCTGGTGACCACGCACGATCTGGCGCTCACCGAGATGGCGCAGGCGCTCGGCGCACAGGCGCGCAACGTCCACTTCGAGGACACGCTCGAAGGCGGCAAGCTGGCGTTCGACTACCGCATGCGGCCTGGGGTGGTGCAAAAGTCCAATGCCCTTGAGCTCATGCGAGCCGTTGGCCTCGAGGTGTGATAAGGTCCCTCCCTCGCATGGACAATGAGTGGAAGGTCGGGGGCGAAGTCGACTCGTGGTGTACCCACTGCAAGGGCATGAAGTGGCACGTCATCGTCGCCATGGTCGGCCCCAAGCTGTCCAAGGTTCAGTGCAACGGCTGCCACAAGCAGCACGCGTACAAGCCAGTGCCGCCGGGCACGCCCAAGCCGAAGGCGCCCAAGGCCAAGAAGTCGGCGCTGCCGCCGCCCGCGCCGCCCGTGTCCGATCTCGAGACCAAGCTGAGCGGTGGCGAGACCGCCGCGCGCACCTACTCGCCCAAAGATGCCTACGTGATCGAAGAGTTCGTGCGCCATCCCACGTTCGGCGTGGGGATGGTGGTGGGGTTGCCGTCGGCGCAGAAGATGGAAGTGGCGTTTCGCGACGGGCGCAAGATCCTGGTGCACCAGCGCGGTGACGGGCCGCCGCCGCCGTCGACGCTGACCCGGCCGGTGCGCACCGAAGAAGCGCCGGGCTATGTGACCGACGCGCCGCCGCCCGGTGGCAAGGGCGGAACCGAGTAGCGAGCAGGTCCCCGGTGCGCGCGCCCGCGCTGCCGTTCACGTTTCCGTTCGCACTCGCGCTCACGTTCACGTTCACGGGATGCGCCACGGTCGCGCCGCCGCGAGATGCTCGAGTCGTGCAGTCGCGGGCCGACCAGGCGTTTGCCGACGGGCAGTACGGCATGTCGTGGGCGCCGCTCGACGAAGCGCGCCGCGCAGCGCTCGAGGCCGGCGTGCGCGCGCGGCTCGGAGACGAGCGCGATCCGGAGGTGCGCGATCGCCTGGTGGAAGCGCTCGGCAAGCTCTCGCGCGGCGACAGCGTGGCCACGCTCAGCGCGCTGTTGGCCGGTCCCGAGCGGGCGCGCGCGGCGGTCGCGCTCGGCCTGATCGCCAAGAAGACCGACGGCAAAGCCGCCGCGAGCGGGGCGACCGCGTCGCTCGGCGCGCTACTCGCCGATCCGTCTGCGGCCGTGCGCTGGGCGGCTGCGTACGCGCTCATGCGTCTTCGCACCGCCGCCGCGCGACCGCTCCTCGTGCGCGGCCTCGACGATCGATCGCCGCTCGTGCGCGCCACCTGCGCCAAGGGGCTGGGCGAGCTGCCGAGCGGTGACGGGCTGGCACTCCTCTCGGATCGGCTCGACGATGCCGACGTGCGGGTGGCGGCCGAGGCGGCGCGTGCGCTCGCCAAGCTCACGGTCGCTTGCGATCCGCACGCCTACTGCGAAGCGCTCGAGCGGCTGGCCCATTCGTCGCACTGGCGTGGCCCGGTGATGGCGGCGATCGCCTTCGAGCCGATCACCGATCCGCGCGCCGCCGCGCTGTTCGCCGAAGACCATGACCTCTACGCCGGAGCGATCGTGCCCGATCTGCGCACGCGGGGCCTCAGCCAATGTCAGGCGGCGCTCGCCTACGATCGGGTGGTCGGCCGGCTCGCGCTGATCCCCACGTGTGGCCTCGGGGCCGTCGACGAACGGCATCGGGGCGTGCTCGCAGCGACCGCGCTCGCGCAGACCCACGCGAGCGATCCGGCGCGCGCCGAAACGCTGATCGCGCTGTCCCGTCGCAGCGAGCCAGCCGTGCGCGCCGCAGCCGCCGACGGGCTGGGCGCGCTCGACGACGCGGCCAGCGCCGCGCAGCTGCAGGCCATGCTCGACGACGGCGATCCCGCGGTGGTCGCCGCGGTCGCGGGCGCGATCGAGAAGCGCAAGCTCGCCGCCGCCGGCCCGCTCCTGGTCGCGCAGCTGGCGCGCTGGCACGGCCCCGACGCGGTCGAGACGCTGCAGGCGCTGCTGTCCGCGATCGGCGCGTTTCACCTCACCGGCGCCGCGCCTGCCGTCCGCGCGCTCACCCACGACGCGCCGGCCGCGGTGTGCCTGGCCGCGCAGGCGACGCTCCTGGCGCTCGGCGAGCCGGCATCGATCGCGCCCGCCCGTCCCGACGCCACCTCCTACGCCGCCGAGCCCCTCCCGCGCGAGCCGCGCGTCGTCCTACGCACGGCGCGCGGCGTGATCCGCGTGCAGCTCTTCCCCGCCGAAGCGCCCGCCACCGTGCGCAGCTTCCTGTCGCTGGTGCGCAAGCGCTTCTACGACGGGCTCACCTTTCATCGCGTGGTGCCCGGCTTCGTCTCGCAAGGCGGCGATCCGCGCGGCGACGGCTCGGGCGGGCCCGGCTACGACCTGCCCTGCGAGCTCAACCCGCGCCGCTACGTCGAGGGCACCCTGGGCATGGCGCTCTCCGGCCCCGACACCGGCGGCAGCCAGTTCTTCTTCACGCACACGCCGCAGCCGCACCTCGACGGGCGCTACACCGTGTTCGGGCAGATCTTCGAAGGGGTGGACGTCGCCGCCGCGCTGCTCGAGGGCGACGCGATCGAATCGATCCGGCTCGAGTAATTTATTTCGCGACCGGGATGGAGAGCGGCACCAGCTGCGAGGCGTTTTGCAGGCGGGGGATGCCGTGCATGACCAGGTACAGCGCGCACGAGGCGAGCAGGGTGGCCGTGGCGATCACCAGCATCAGGTTCGAGAGGCGCGAGCGCGCCGGCGGCCGCCACACCTCGGGGGTGTCGCGCAGCCGCTCCTCATCCTCGCCCTGGTTGAACCACGTGACGGTCTGGTCCTGGAATCTAGACGACATGGAGCCTTCCTTATAAAGCGCCGTAGGCGCTTGGTCCCGTCGCGGGAGCGACGGCAAGCGATGTAGAGCAGCCCGCGTGCCACCCGTTTCCTCAATGGATCCCGCACCTGCCGCCCAGGCGCGCCTCCGAAAATCGGAGAGCTTGACCGGGATTGCCCCGGGTGCGACCGTTGTTGACAGGGTATGGACACACTGCTCGAGGTGGTGCTGCCGGCGGTGGTCGTGTTCACGACGCTGTTCGGCCTGCTGTCGCGCGGCGATCCGCGGCCGGGCGGCGTGGCGCTGTTCTGGCGCGTCGGCCTGACCGGGCTCGCGCTGGGCGCCGGGCTCTGGTACCTGACCTACAAGACCGGCCTGCTCGCGTCGACGCCAGGCTTCGTGCGCAACGCGTACTCGGGCCTGCTGATCGGCGGCGCGCTGCTCACCCTGTTCGCCGCGTTCGGCAGCTCGCTGAAAAACCGCGAGCGTTAGCCCGAAAATTCGTTACGCTCCCGCCGTGACCGGGACGAACGACGACGAGCGCGAGGTGCTGCGGGCGCGCATCGCCAGCCACGTGGCCCAGGCGACCGCTGGTCCGGTGCAGGTGCGCGCGCTCGAGCCGCTGGCGGGCGGCGCGTGTCAGGACAACTGGCGCGTCGAGCTCACGCTCGAGGCGGGCGAGCTGCGCGGCGCGCGCACGCTGGTGCTGCGATCCGATTCGCGCACTTCGCTGCCGGCAAGCATCGATCGCGCCGCGGAGCTCGAGGTGGTGCGCGCGGCGGTGCGGGCTGGCGTGCGCACCCCGCAGGCGCGTTGGGGCGCGCGCGATCTGACGCGGCCGGGCGCGACCTCGTACTTTCTCGACTGGGTGAACGGCGAGGCTATAGGGCGGCGCGTGGTCAAGGGCGCGCAGCTCGCGGGCGCGCGCGCCGGGTTGCCCGAGGAGCTCGGCCGCGAGCTGGCCAAGATCCATTCGATCACGCCGGCGAGCGAGCCGGGGCTGTTCGGCGGCGCGGGTGCGCCGGCGGAAGATCCGATCGCCACCATGCTCGGCATCTTGCGCGGCATGGTCGATCAGCTGCGCGAGCCGCGCCCGGCGATCGAGCTGGGGCTGCGCTGGCTCGCCGATCATCGGCCGGCCTCGCCCGAGGTCACGCTGGTGCACGGCGACTTCCGCGTCGGCAACTTTCTCGTCGCGCCCGACGGGCTGCAGGCGGTGCTCGACTGGGAGTTCGCGCATTGGGGCTCGCCGTGCGAGGACCTGGCGTGGATCTGCGTGCGCGACTGGCGCTTCGGCAAGCTCGAGCTCCCCGTCGGTGGCATCGCCAAGCGCGAGCCGTTCGTGCGCGCCTACGAGCAGGCCTCGGGCCGGCGGGTCGACGCTCGCGAGGTGCATTTCTGGGAAGTGCTGGGCAACGTGAAGTGGGCGATTGGCAGCTTGCAGCAGGGCGATCGCTACCAGGCGGGCGAGCACGATCTCGAGCTGATCGCGGTGGCGCGCCGCGCCGGCGAGATGGAATACGAAGCGCTGCGTTTAATGGGAGAGACGTGATGCACGACAAGCCCGACAAGGTGGAGCTGCTGCAGGCGCTGGCCGAGTTTCTCATGGTCGAGCTCAAGCCGGCGACCACCGATCCGCGCCTGTCGTTCCGCGTGCTGATCGCGGCCAACCTGGCGCAGGTGGTGGCCAACGAGCTCACCGTCGAGCCCGCGCTCGAGGCGGCCGAGCTCGCGCGGCTGCGCGCGCTCTTGCCGGACGCGCCGGCCGACGCGCCGGTCGGGCAGCTCAACGCCGAGCTGGCCGCGCGCCTGCGCACGGGCCGCGTCGATTTTGCCGCCGCGCGCCGCGCGCTCCTCGAGACGCTGCGCGACAAGCTCAAGGTGAACAACCCGTTCTTCGACACCCGCCCGCAGGTCGACTAGGAGAGCCCATGGATTTCGAGCTGAAGCCGGAGCTGGCTGCGCTGCGCAAGCAGGTGCGCGCGTTCGTCGACGAGCGGGTGATCCCGAACGAGCGCAAGATCATCGACGAGGATCGCGGCAAGCGCTACGACACGCTGCGCGCACTGCAGGGCGAGGTGCGCGCCGCCGGCCTATTCACGCCGCACCTGCCGGTCGACTTCGGCGGGCGCGGCCTGGGCATCATGGGCATGTGCGTGCTGTTCCGCGAGATGGGCCGCTCGCCCGTCGGGGCGCGCGTGTTCCATTGCGACGCGCCGGATCAGGGGAACATGGATCTGCTGTTGAACGCGGGCTCCGACGAGATCAAGCGGCGCTACCTGAAGCCGCTGACCGCCGGGGAGATCACCAGCGGATTCTCCATGACCGAGCCTGCGCCGGGCGCCGGAGCCGATCCGTCGAACCTGAAGACGCGCGCCACGCGCGACGGCGCCGGCTGGGTGATCGATGGGCATAAGTGGTTCACCACCGGCGGCGGGGACGCGGCGTTCCTGATCGTGATGGCGCGCACCAGCGAAGATCCCAAGCGCGCCGCGAGCATGTTCATCGTCGACCGCCACGCGGCGGGCGTGAAGCACGTGCGCGACGTGGGCGTGATGGGCGAGCCGCTGCTGGCGCATCGCGAGGCGGAGATGACCTTCACCGGCGTGCGCGTCGGCGAGGAAGCGCTGCTGGGAAAAGAGGGCGACGGCTTGCGGCTGGCGCAGCTGCGGCTGGTGCCGGCGCGGCTGACCCATTGCATGCGCTGGCTCGGGCTGGCCGATCGCACGCTGGACTTGTGCAAGCAGTACATCACCACGCGGCTGAGCTTCGGCAAGCTGCTCGCGCAGCATCAGCTCGTGCAGCACATGATCGCGGAGAACGCGTCGGCCATCCACGCCGGAAATCTGATGACGTTCCACTGCGCGTGGATGCTGGAGCGCGGCCTGGGCAAGGAGGCGCGGCCGTATTCGTCGATGGCCAAGAATCAGGTCGCGCGCCTGTTGTGCAAGACGCTCGACGACGCGATCCAGATGCACGGCGCGCTCGGCTACTCGGACGACATGCCGTTCGCGGGCTGGTACAAGCACGCACGAGCGGCGCGCATCGCCGACGGTCCCGACGAGGTGCACGAGGTGGTGATCGCGCGCGAGTTCCTGACCGCCGGGCTCAACCTGCTGGTGTAGGAACGCGAACCGCGCTACTTCGGCTGGCCTTCTTCGTCCTTGACGCGCGCGTGCTCGAGCAACAGGCCGGTCACGGTGGTCTGCAGCTCGTCGGTGCAGGCGACATCCTGCGTCGCGAACTCGAACTGCCCGACGCCCCAGCCGAGCAGCGCGAACATCACCTCTTGCGGCGTGAGAAACGGCGGCGCCTCGTCGATCTCCACCTTCAACGGCCGGCCCGCGCGCAGATACAGGCGCGCGGTCTGCGAGCCGACCACCAGCAGCTCGCCGGTCTTCTGCTCCATCTCCAGGAACGCCAGCACCGACGCGAGCGACACCTGCGCCAGATCGCCGCGCAGCGTCTTGCGCTCGATCAAGGTGCGCGTCTGCGCCTGCACGCGCGCGGCGAGCCGATCGACGCGCGCGCGCAGCTCGATCGATCGATACGGCTTGGGCACGTAGTCGTCGACGCCGATCTGATATCCGCGCAGCCGCTCGGCCTCGCCCGACAGCGTGGTCGTGAAGATCACCGGGATCGACGCCAGCGACGGGCGCGTCCGGATCATGCGCAAGAACTGCCAGCCGTCCATGCGCGGCATGTGCACATCCGACAAGATGATGTCCGGCGGCTCCTTCAAGCACATCGCCAGCGCCTCGAACCCGTCGGGCGCGATGCGCACGTAGTCGCCGCGCGCGCGGAACGGCGCTGCCGCCAGCTTCTGGCAGGCCACGTCGTCCTCGACGATCAGCAGGCTCAGCCGCTTGATCACCGGCTGCGGATCGATCTTCGCGGCGTCGGAGGCGATGCGCTCGGAGATGAACGCCTCGATCATCGACAGGCAATCGATCGACACGTCGAGAAACTCGAGGCCCATCCCGGCGGTCTTCTGCGACTCGACGGCGGTCGCGTTATCGCGCACGTAGGCGACGCGGCAGATGATCGGGATGTCGCCCGAGTTGTCGGGCAGCTCCAGGTTCACCTGCACCACCGCGTTGACCGGCAAGAAGCGCTCGGTGGCGAGGAACATGCCGCCCTTGGACAGATCGCCGCAATAGGCCACGACCAGCTGATCCACGCTGGCATAGCGCACGCGGAAGTCGGCCTCCACCCGCGGCTCGCCGCGACCTTTCTGCTCCTCGGTCGACAGACCTCTTCCTCCTTCCCATGACCTTACGATAAGTTGCAGGCCATGGGAAAAATCGTGGTGACCGGCGCCGCCGGGCACATTGGTGGAAACCTGGTTCGCGCGCTGATCGCCCGCGGGACCCCGCCTCGGGTGATGGTGCACGAGGATCGGCGCGCGCTCGAAGGGCTCGGCCTCGAGGAGGTGCACGGCGACGTCACCGATCTGCCGTCGCTGAAAGCGGCGTTCGAAGGCGCCGAGCGGGTCTATCACCTGGCGGCGCGCATCTCGATCGCGCCCGGCGACGAGGAGCTGGTCGAGGCCACCAACGTCGAGGGCGTGGGCAACGTGGTCGAGGCGTGCCTTCAGTGCAAGGTGAAGCGGCTGGTGCACGTCAGCTCGATCCACGCGCTGTCGTCCGATCCGATCGAGGCGCCCATCGACGAGACGCGCCCGCTGTGCTCGGGCGACGGGCTGTTGCCCTACGATCGCTCCAAGGCCGGCGGCGAGCGCAAGGTGCGCGCCGGGATCGAGCGCGGGCTCGACGCGGTGATCGTCAACCCGACCGGCGTGGTCGGCCCGTTCGACTACCGCCCGTCGCGCATGGGCGAGGTGCTCTTGAGCCTGTACCACCGCACGCTGCCCGGGCTGGTCGACGGCGCGTTCAACTGGGTCGACGTGCGCGACGTGGTCGACGGCATCCTGCTCGCCGGTGAGCGCGGCAAGTGCGGCGACCGGTTCCTTCTGTCGGGCCACCGCGCGTCGGTGCCCGAGCTGGCGGCGCTGGTCGAGGAGGTGACCGGCAAGAAGAAGCCGCGCATGGTCTCGCCGATGTGGCTGGCGCGCGGCGCGGCGCCGTTCGCCACGCTCTACGCCAGGGTCGCCGGCCAGCGCCCGCTGTTCACCAGCCAGTCGCTGCAGGCGCTGCGCAACCACCGCGACGTGCGCCACGACAAGGCCACCCGCGAGCTCGGCTACCAGCCGCGGCCGCTGCGCGCCACCGTCGAGGACACCTTCGCCTGGTTCCGCGAGGCCAACGCGCTGTGAACGAAATTCTCGTCTACCGCTGGCTCCTGTGGGCCTGGTTCGCGCTGCCGGTGATCATCTTCGTCTCGCTGTTCTTCGTCACCGCACCCTACGGCCGGCACGCCAAACGCACCGGCGGTCCGTCGCTGCCGGCGTGGCTCGGCTGGGTGGTGATGGAGTCGCCGTCGGTGATCGCCTTCGCCGCGTGTTGGCTGTTCGGCCGCCGCACGCCGGTCACCTGGGCGTTCTTCGCGCTGTGGCAGCTGCACTACGTGAACCGCACCTACATCTTTCCCTTCCGCATGCGCGGCGCGAGCAAGCCGATGCCGCTCGGCGTGATCGCCGGCGCGTTCTTCTTCACGCTGGTGAACGGCTACCTGAACGGACGTTG
Source organism: Myxococcales bacterium (assembly GCA_003170275.1). Classification (GTDB taxonomy): domain Bacteria; phylum Myxococcota_A; class Polyangia; order Palsa-1104; family Palsa-1104; genus PALSA-1104. The sequence continues at coordinate 13,466 of PNAM01000012.1, read as the reverse complement.
GCTGACCGCGTTCGGGCCCGCGTTGGGCACCGGCTGGCTCACCGACCCGCGCTTCGTCGCCGGCGCCGCGCTGTTCCTGGTCGGGTTCGCGATCAACCAGCACGCCGATCGCGTGCTGTTCCATCTGCGCGCGCCCGGCGAGACCGGCTACAAGATCCCGCGCGGCGGGCTGTACCGATGGGTCTCGTGTCCCAACTACCTCGGCGAGATCATCGAGTGGTCGGGCTGGGCGCTCGCCACCTGGTCGCCCGCCGGCCTGGCCTTCGCGCTGTGGACCGTCGCCAACCTGCTGCCTCGCGCGCGCGCCCACCACCGCTGGTATCGCGCCCAATTCCCCGACTACCCAACCGAACGTCGCGCCCTGGTCCCGCTCGTGTTCTAGCGGCCCGGCGTCGGATGTGCACGATCGGGCCGCGAGGACCGTGGGCAGCTCCCGCGGCTCAGACAGGTCCTCGCATGGTGCGTCCGCGGTGACCCGATCAAATCAGGGTGCTGCGCGCTCGATGGGCAGCAGGTCGACGTGCTGACGTGGGAGAATGCGGCATTCGTCTCGGCGCTCGAGGCGGAGCGCCACCGTCCCGGCGCGCCGGCTTCGCTCATTGACGTCGCAGCAGCTCGGCGATCGCGGGGTACAGAATCTCGGCCGCGAGCCGCTGGCCGTAGGACGTCAGGTGCACGAGGTCCCAGAACAGGAAGCCGCTGTCGGCGCGTCGAGCCAGCTCGGCGTGCAGGTCGACCAGCGGCACGCCGAGCTCGCGCGCGACCGCTCTCATCGCATTCCAACTGGCGTCGTGATCGACGTGCGCTTCCGGCGCGTTGGGCTCGACCACGAGCAACGTGCGGATGTCGTGCGCGCGGTCGAGCGCGACGAGCGCGCGCAGATTGGCGGTGAGCACCGACGGGGAGGGATCGTTGTTGCCGAGGTCCACCACGACGGCGCGCGGAGCAAGTGCGAGCCAGCGTTCGCGGTACAGCGCGAGCAGGCGAGTCGAGTCGGATCCCGAGATTCCGACGTTGATGACCTGGTAGCTGGTGCCCAACTGCGCGGCGATGCGCGCGCTGAACACATCCTCGAGCCGCGCCGCGCCCGCGCCCCACGTCTGCGACGTTCCCAAGAACAGCAGGCGCGCGACGTCCGCCCGCGGCGCGGTTCCGTACCGGGTCTGGACGCCCGCGACCACCTCCTCCTCGGTCTCGATGTTGGTCGCGTAGCCCTGATAGTCGATGTGCTCGGGGGGCGGATAGCGCGCCGACAAGCGGTAGTAGTCGACCAGATACAGCACGAGCGCGGCGCCGAGGAGCGCCACCCCGGTGACGAGCACGGGCGCGTGGGCGCGACGGCGCGCGAAGAGGAGGGCTGCCGTCGCCGCCATCGTGAGCAGCCCGCCGATCGCGAGCCACGCGAGCGCGAAGTCGCGCCAGTCGTGGAATGACTCGAACACGCGGCGGCCGTCGCGTGTGACGATCGCGATGTCGTCGACGAACGCGTGTGCCGCGCCGCTGCGGAAACCGAACCGCTGCGGCGAGGCGCGCACCGGCGGGCGCGCGGGGAGCGGTACGTCGTCGAGGGCAACCGCCACGCGATCGCGCTCGAACACGACGCGCAGACGATGGCGACCGGGACCGAGCGCGGCCGCCACGATCGGCTCGCGCGCGGCGAACCCGCCTTCGGGCGTGATGCGCAACCCGGCGACGCTCGCGTCGCTCAGCCGGATGGCATCGAAAGCGCCGTCGTCACCTCCGTACAAGAACGTCAGCGCGGCGCCATGGATCAGCTCGAAGTCGAACGCGATCTCGGCCAGGTCGAGCGGCTCCGAGTAGAGCACCTCCTGAAAACCGAAGTAGCTCCCGAGGTCGAGGCGGTTACGGCTGAGCGGTCTGCGCGTGGTCATGAAGGCGACTGCGCCCATGACGCCGCGGGCGAGGCCGACCTTGCCACTGATCCACCGGCCGTTGCGCGCGAGCGTGTCGTGCCGGTTCGCCCAGGTCTCGGCCAGGAGCGTCGTTGCGCACAAGCCGAGAGCCAACATCACCAGCACGCGTCGCATCGGGTCCCGCGATCAGTCTAACACCCGTGCCGCACCGCGACCCATGAGGCCGATGTTCGGTGCCGACGCCTTTCGCTTGTTCGGCGTGCGTTACATCGTCGCCAATCTCCTGTTCGGCATCGTGGCGATTCCGGTCTTGATGTGGCTGGCGCGGCGCTTTGCCGAGCGGCTGGCGGGACGGCCGTTGCTCAAGCGGCTGGCGGACGATCTGGCCGGGCGCAACCTGACCGCGGCGCTGAGCTATCTGGCCTCGCTGACCGCTTTCGAGCAGGAAGCGCAATGAACCGTTCCGCGTGGAAACGGGCGGTCGACCGCCGGTTCGCAGCGGCGAGCGCAACTCTCGTGGTAGAACTTCGAAGCTAGGGGGATCGTCATGTCGCGTTCGATGGTGGTGGTGGGGTTGGTCGTGGTCGCCGTGGCAGGGCTTGCGTACGCGGGGGAAGCCAAGCCGTTTCCGCCGCCGATCGCCGAGACGCTCGCGACCAAGGTGTCCGAGGCGTACGGCGTCACCGTCGGTGCGAAGGATCTCGACGCCGGGCTGCCCGCGATGCTGGTGAAGCCGATCGAAGGTCGATACGTCAACGCGAAGAAGGACAGCGTGCTGGCAGATTGGCGCAAGGAGGTCGCCGTGTTCGAGACCGCGTGGTCCGCGTATGTCGCGCGCCACGACGAGGTCGCCGCGGCCATCGCCAAGGCCGAGGAGCAGAAAGCGACTCCCGACGAAGCCAAAAAAACGCTGCTCGCGGTGATCGCGCCCAACGGCGACGGAAAAGCCGACAAGCGCAAGCTCCTCGAGCCGCGCGATGCCGAGGTGGATGCGATCGTCGCGCTCGCCAAGCTGTACGCCGCGCAGAAGGACTTTGTCGCGGCCGCGTCGATTCCACCGATGCTTCAGGGGCGCCGCCACGTCGGCCCGCAGGAGGACGAGCGCCTGCTCTGGCTCGCCGATCAGAAGAGCCAGGATCTGCGCTTTCTGTCTTCGCAGCAGAAGGATCCGCAGAAGGAGCCCGTGATGGTCGCCCTCCGGGAGCTGCTCGGCCGTACCCAGCGAGCATTGAACGAGCCGCGCGAGACCGGCCGCTCGATGCTCAAGGCGTTGCCGTCGCTCGGTCCGAAGTTCGTCGAGCTCTGGGACGCCACCGGCATCAAGAAGGGCGACTGGGTCTTCTTCCGCGTTTCGCCGACCAAGCTGGACGACAAGGGGCTCACGTTCTCCGACCACGGCACCTACCAGGTGAACGTCGCGTGCCACGAGGGGTCGAAGATCATCGGCTGGAATCCGGTATCGAGCACCTGGATCTGGAACACCGAGTGCTCGACCAAGAACGTCACCGAGAACATCGACCTCAAGGTCCAACTCGCGCAGCCGCCGCAGGCGTGGGCGAAGAGCCAGTTCGGCGGGATCTGGGTGATCGGCAAGGTCGCTCAGGTGGGACCGAAGTGGTCGCTGACCAACGCCGGCGTCGCCGACTGGCGGTTCCTCGGCGTCCTCGGCATGTAGTCGAGACGACATCCTCTGAGCCGATGAAGCGGAATCTGAGCGGAAGTCCCGCGGCGAGCTTGGCCGCCTTGTCCGAAGGAACTGCACCCAGCGCCCCGTCGGCGCCTTGGAAACCGCACAAGCTCGTGCTCCCTCGGGTGAGCTGCGACGTGGAGCTTCCCGTCGGGTGGGAGTCTGCGCCACCGATGCCGGACCACATCAAGGAGCTGTAGGCCCGGCCCGACGACCTCCGTCAGGTCCTGCTGTCGCTGCTCTGCCGGTCAAAGCGCTGAGCGAAGATCAGTCGGGGACGACCAGCTTGCCGAGGTCGAGGTGGGGTTCGGGGTAGCGGGGGTCCATGTCCTCGAGGAGGTCGACGAGGATCTTGGCGACCGCGAGATCGCGGAACCATTTGCGGTCGGCGGGGACCACGTACCACGGCGCCTCGCGCGTGCTGGTGCGTGAGAGGGCGTCTTCGTAGGCGCCCTGGAACTCGTCCCACAGCGCGCGCATCTCGAGGTCGCCCGCTTCGAACTTCCAGCGCTTGTCGGGATCTTTGAGCCGCTCCTCGAGGCGCTGCTTCTGCTCCGCCCGCGAGATGTGCAAGAACACCTTGACCACCCGCGTGCCCTCGGCGGTGAGCATGCGCTCGAAGTCGTTGATCTGATCGAACCGCTTGGACCACACGTCCTTGGGCTGAAGGCCGAGCACGCGCACCACCAGCACGTCTTCGTAGTGCGAGCGGTTGAAGAACACCATCTGCCCCTTCTTCGGCGTGTGCTGGTGCACGCGCCAGAGGTAGTCGTGCGCCAGCTCCTCGCTGTTGGGCGCCTTGAAGCTCTGCACCATGACGCCGCGCGAGTCGAGCGGCCCGACCACGTGCCGCAGCACGCCGTCCTTGCCGCCGGTGTCCATCGCTTGCAGGACCACCAGCACGCCGCGCTTCTGCTCGGCGAACAGGCGCTCCTGAAGCGTGCACAGGCGCGCGTTGAGCTTGGCGCTCAGCTCCGCGATCTTCGAATCCTGTTTGTCGTCGAACGGTCCCTTGTCGCGCGGATCGATGTCGCGCAGCTTGAGCTTGGAGCCGGGCTCGACCAGGTGGGCCAGCTTCATGCGATCAAGCGTATCAGACGGTGGCGAAGGCGGCGTCGGGGATCTCGAGCGGCGAGCGATCTTCCTGCTCGAGCAGGCGCGCCTTCTCGGCCACGCCCGGCAGCACGTTGCGCGCGAAGTACAGCGCGGCGTGTACCTTGCCGGTGTAGAAGGCGTGGTCGGGGTGATCGTGCGCGGTCGTCTTGAGCTTGTCGTGCGCGATCACCGCGCCTTCGAGCAGCATCCAGCCGACGGTGAGCTCGCTCATCATCTCGAGGAAGCGGTTGGCCACCAGCGGCACCATCGACAGGTTGCCGGTCTGGAACCACATGAGCAGCTTCATCGCCGCCTGCGTGAGCGCCTCCTGCGCCGAGCCCAGCTTCTTGGCTTCGGGGCCGAGCGCCTCGTGCGTCGAGTGCGTGGCGACGAACTTGCCGACGTCCGCGGCGAACGCCTGCAGGTTGGCGCCGCCCGCCTGGCCCAGCTTGCGGCCCACCAGATCCATCGCCTGGATGTGGTTGGTGCCCTCGTAGATGGAAAAGATCTTCGCGTCGCGGCAGTACTGCTCGACCGGATAGTCCTTGGTGTAGCCCGCGCCGCCGTAGGTCTGGATGGCGGTCTCGCACACGCGGAAGCCCTGGTCGGAGCCGTACGCCTTGACCAGCGGCACCAGCAGATCGATCTGCCCCTTGTGATAGGCGACCTTGGCGTCGTCCTTGCCTTGCAGCGCGGTGGCGCAGTCCTGGTGGTTGGTGAGCTTGATCGCCAGGGCGCGGATGCCCTCGACGCGCGACTTCATGTCGAGCAGCATGCGCCGCACGTCGGCGTGCTCGATGATCGGCACGCGCGGCGCGTTGGCGTCCTTCCAGTTGCGAATCGACGCGCCCTGCTTGCGCTCCTTGGCGTACTCGAGCGCGTTGAGATAGGCGCTCGACGCTACCGACAGCCCCTGCACGCCGACGGCGATGCGCGCGCCGTTCATCATGCTGAACATCTGCGACATGCCCTGGTTGAGCTTGACGTCGCCGCCCACCGGCCAGCCGATGCACGCGTCGTTCTCGCCGAAGTTGAGCACGCAGGTCGACGAGCCGTTGATGCCCATCTTGTGCTCGATCGCGCCGCAGGTGACGTCGTTCGAGCCGAGCGTCTTGCCTTTGTCGTCGGTGCGTAGCTTGGGCACGATGAACAGCGTCAAGCCCTTGGTGCCCGGCGGCGCGCTGTCCAGCCGCGCGAGCACCAGGTGGATGATGTTGTCGGCGAGATCGTGATCGCCGCCGGAGATGAAGATCTTGGTGCCCTTGATCGAGTAGCTGCCGTCGCCGTTCTTGGTCGCCTTGGTGCGCGCCGCGCCCACGTCCGAGCCCGCCTGCGACTCGGTGAGGCACATCGTGCCGCCCCAGGTGCCGCCGAACATGCGCTCGCAGTAGAGCGCCTTCTGCTCGGGCGTGCCGAAGTTGGCGATCACCTCGGACGCCCCGTAGGCCAGCCCGCCGTACATGGAGAACGCGGTGTTCGCGCCCGACAGCAGCTCCTCGACCAGGATCTGCAGCGACTTGGGCGAGCCCGCGCCGCCGTGCTCGGGATCCACGCCGATCGACTTCCAGCCGGCCGCGTACTGGCTGGTCCACGCCGCCTTGAAGCCGGGCGGGGTGATGACCTTGCCGTCCTCGAGCTTGCAGCCGGCGTCGCCGACCGCGTTGAGCGGGCCCGCGACTTCCTTGCACCACTTGTAGCACTCGCTCAAAGAGGTGCGGACCTCGTCCTCGCCCCAGCTCTCGAACGGCGCGTGACCGAGGATCTCGCCGATCTTGTACTGCTCGAAGAGCAGGAAGAACATCTCGCGAAGGTCGGCCTTGTAGCGGTTGATGGCGGAAATCGGCTTGCTCACGGCGTCTGTTCTCCCTGGTGAATGAACCCTCATTCATTCTAGTCAAGGCGACTCCGATTGCCAAGCCAATCGTGTATGCTGTTGAAACATGTCGCGAAAGCGCTTAGAACGGCTGCTGCGCCCGGCCTGCGGGGGGATCTACACGGTCTCGACCGGGACGGCCGAGCAGCGCACGTTGCAGCGGCGCATCTACGGCGCCGAGAGCGACGCGCAGGTGGGCGAGCGCTGGCGCGCGGCGCTCGACCAGCTCCCGTCGGCGCGCGTGGCGATCCTCGGCGTGCCGTCGGATGTCGGCGCCGGCTTTCTGCGCGGCGCGAACATGGGCCCGCAGGCGATGCGCCGCGAGCTGCTCGGCGCCGGCTCGCTGCTCTATCGCGACCCGCGCATCGTCGACATCGGCGACGTGCTGGTGGTGCCGCAGCTGCTGCACGACGAGATGCTCGCGCCCGCGCAGCTCGCCGCCACGCGCCGCGCGATCTATGGAGAGGGCGCAGGCGACGAGCCGGTCTCGCCGCTGTCGGTGTGCGAGGAGGTGCTGCGGCTGGTGCGCGAGCTCGCGCCCGGCTGCGCGCCGCTGGTGCTGGGCGGCGATCACTCGGTGGGCTGGCCGGCGCTCGCCGCGGTGGCGCGCGGCCGCGAGCACCAGGTCGGCATCCTGCACTTCGACGCGCACACCGATCTGATGGAGCACCGCCTGGGCGTGCGCTACTGCTTCGCCACCTGGGCCTACCACGCCAACGAGCTGGTCGGCCGCTCGGGACGGCTGGTGCAGGTCGGCCTGCGCGTGTCGCGCAAGACGCGCGCCGACTGGGAGCGCGAGCTGGGCGTGCGCCAGTATTGGATGGCCGAGATGCGCGAGCGCTCCGCCGACCAGGTGGCCGACGAGATCATCGCCGGCTTCCACGCCTCGGGCGTCAAGGGGGTCTACATCTCCAACGACATCGATGGCACCGACCCGCTGTTCGGCCTGGCCACCGGCACGCCCGAGCCCGGCGGCCTCGATCCCGGCACGGTCCTACGTCTGATCCAGCGCGTCGGCGGCGCGTTTCCGGTGTGGGGCTCCGATCTGGTCGAGGTCGCGCCGCCGCTCGCCGGTCACTCGCCGCGCGAGCCCCAGCAGACCCTACGCACCGCCGCGCACTACCTCGAGGCGCAGGCGAACGTGTGCCTACGCTGATGGCGCTCGCGAACGTGCAGGTCTTCGGCGTCAAGAAATGTGCGGAGACGCGCAAGGCCGAGCGTTGGTTCAAGGAGCGGCGCATCTCGATCCAGGCGATCGATCTGCGCGAAAAGGGGATGTCGCCCGGCGAGCTCAAGAGCGTAGTGGCGCGCGTGGGCGTGGAGAACCTGATCGATCGCGCCGGCAATCGCTATCGCGACAAGGGCCTCTTGCACGCCGCACCGACGGGCCCGCGCATCGAGCAGATGCTGGTCGACGATCCGCTGCTGCTGAAAACGCCGATCGTGCGATGGGGAAAAGAGGCGACCGTCGGCTATCGCCCCGAGGTCTGGGAAACCTGGAAGTGAATCTCTCCTGACAGGACGTTGTCAGGAGCCCCCTGTCAGGGTGCTTCCACAAGGAGGCATCACATGGCAAATCCGTTTGCGTACTGCGAGCTACACACCCAGAACCCGGGCCAGGCGAAGGACTTCTACGGGCGGCTGTTCGACTGGAAGATGTCCGATTCCCCGTCGCCGGTGGGCACGTACACCGAGATCGCGCCGGGCGAGGGCATCGCCGCCGGCCTGCTCGCCAGCCAGGCGCCGGGCGCGCCGTCGCATTGGCTGACCTACATCCGCGTCGAGGACGTGGAGGCCGCGACGCAGAAGGCGCGCACGCTGGGCGCCAACGTGCTGGTCGAAGCCGCCGAGGTGCCGAACACCGGCTGGTTCAGCGTGCTGGTCGATCCGACCGGCGCGCACTTCGGCATCTGGGAGAAGATGGGCGAAAAGTAGCCGCTCGGATAGGATCGGCGCGTGCGTCGTGCCGACCGGCTGTTCCAGATCGTCCAGCGCCTCCGCCGGCGCGGCGTCACCACCTGCGCCCAGCTCGCGGCGGCGCTGGAGGTCTCGGAACGGACCATCTATCGCGACGTGCAGGACCTGCAGCTCTCGGGCGTGCCGGTGCTCGGCGAGGCGGGCGTCGGCTACGCGCTGCCCAAGGGTTACGATCTGCCGCCGCTGATGTTCACCGAGGAGGAGATCGAGGCGCTGGTGCTGGGCGCGCGGATCGTCAAGAGCTGGTCCGATCCGCAGCTCGCGCGCGCGGCCGAGGACGTGCTGGCCAAGGTCGAGAGCGTGCTGCCGGCGCGGCTCCGCGAGCGCATCCCCGACGCGGCGCTGTTCGCGCCGAGCTTTCACGTGCGCGGCGCGCTGACCCACAGCCTGCAGCCGCTGCGCTCGGCGGTGCGCGATCGCAAGAAGGTGCGCTTTCGCTATCAGGACAAGCAGCAGGCGCCGAGCGAGCGGACGGTGCAGCCGCTTGGGCTGTTCTACTGGGGCTCGGCGTGGTCGCTGGGCGCGTGGTGCGAGCTACGCGAGGACTTCCGCAATTTTCGGGTGGATCGGATCGAGGCGTTGCACATCCTCGACGAGCCGGTGGTGCCGGTGCCGGGGCGGACGCTCAAGGATTTTTTTCGGCACTATGATCCGGACCTGCGGACCTAGCGGCGGCGAGCGCGTCGGCCTTGCGGCGCTCGGACTTGAGCTCGACCGCCAGCGCGATCTCCTGCACCGTCGCGTGCTCGAAGCCCATCGCCGGGATGCGCTGCAGGTTGGCGCGCCCGTGCTCGATCACCAGCCGATAGGCGGGCCCGTCGCCCACGCCGAGGAACACGATGTCGCCGCGCCCGCCCTGGCGCGCTGCCTGCGAGAACATCGCCTCCAGCCGCGGGCACCACTCCTGAAACGACCCGGCGAACAGCCAGCAGCGCAGCGCCACCCCCGCCGGCGTCACCAAGATCTGCGCCAGCTCCTCGTCCGATTCGGCGTCGAAGCGCTCGAGCTGCGCGATGCGGTGGTAGACCTCGCTGACCCAGTTCATCACGCCGCCCTCCGGGAACACCACCTCCCCGAACACGATCGCGTCGAAACCCGAGTTCGTCCCCATGGTACGACCGTAAGCGGGGATCATGGACGGAGCTACTTTTCTACTGCCGGTCGCGCCGCACATCCGGCTCGAGCTGCGCTATGCGACCGAGAACAACTTCGCGCACCGGCGGCTGTACACGGTCGCGCGCTGCCTGTTGCGTGACGATGCGGCGCGCGCGCTGGCGTTGGTGCAGCACGATCTCGAGCAGCGCGGGCTCGGGCTGAAGGTGTTTGACTGCTACCGGCCGCTGTCGGTGCAGAAGGTGCTCTGGTCGATCTTGCCCGACGAGAAATACGTGGCCAATCCAAGGGAGGGCTCGCGCCACAACCGCGGCGCGGCGGTCGATCTGACGCTGGTCGACAAGCGCGGCCGCGAGCTGCCCATGCCGACGCCGTTCGACGACTTCAGCGAGCGCGCGCACCGCGATTTCGCCGCGCTGCCGGCGGAGGTGTTGCGCAACCGGGCGCTGCTCGAGGCGGCGATGGCCAGGCGCGGCTTCATTGGGCTGCCGACCGAGTGGTGGCACTTCGATCTTCGCGGGTGGGAGCGCTATCCCGTGTTGGACGTGCCGCTGAAATAGCTATTTCGGCGGCATGCGCAGCGCGCCGTCGAGGCGGATGGTCTCGCCGTTGAGGTAGCGGTTGCGCACGATGTGCTCGACCAGCTGCGCGTAGTCGTCGGGCGCGCCCAGACGCTTCGGGAAGGGGATGCCGGCGGCCAGCGCCTGGCGCGCGGGCTCGGGCAACAGCGCGAGCATCGGCGTGTCGAAGGTGCCGGGCGCGATGGTCATCACGCGCACGCCCACGTTCGACAGATCGCGCGCGGTGGGCAGCGTGAGCCCGACCACGCCCGCTTTCGACGCGGCGTAGGCGGCCTGGCCGATTTGCCCGTCGTACGCCGCCACCGACGCGGTGTTGACGATCACGCCGCGCTCGCCGTCGGCCAGCGGATCGGTCTTGGACATCGCCGCCGCGGCCAGCCGCAACACGTTGAAGGTCCCCACCAGGTTGATGCCGATCACCGTCTTGAACAGCTCGAGATCGTGCGCGGTGCCGTCCTTGCCGACGGTGCGAGCGGCCCAGCCGACGCCCGCGCAGCTCACCGCGATGCGCAGCGGGCCGAGCGCCGCCGCGCGATCGATCGCCGCGTGCACGTCGGCGGCCGAGGTCACGTCGGTGGGCGCGAACACCGCCGCGCCGCCCAGCTCACTCGCCAGCGCCTCGCCCTTTTGCGCGTCCCGATCGACGATCACCGCGCGCGCGCCGCCGGCGACCAGGCGCCGCACGGTGGCCTCGCCCAGGCCCGACGCGCCACCGGTCACCAGCGCCACTACACCCTTCAGCTCCACCTAAGCCTCCTTGATTGCGGTTGCGATCGCGCGCTGCGCGTTGATGAGCGCCGCATCGGCGTTGCCGAACACCATCACCGAAATTCCGTCGGGCTGCACGCGCACGGTGACGGTCCCGGCGGCCAGGCGCAGGCGAACCTCGCGCCACCCGTCGGGCACCGTCGCGCTGGGCGCATGGAGCTGCCCGTCGACCATCACCACGCTGGCGGTCATCCCGGCCGCGGCCAGCCGCTCGATCACGCGGGCGATCGAAACGACATCCACGCGCGGCACCTTGAGGTCCATTCCCATGCGCGGAGCATTCTACTACCATGGGAGCGAACGGCGGGCACATGGCACAGTCGAAAATTCTGGTGGTCGAGGACGAACCGTCGGTGGCGATGCTGTTGCAGACCACCTTCGAGGCGCGCGGCTGGACCGTCGAGATCGCCGGCGACGGCGAGGCCGGGCTGGCCATGCTCAAGCACGCGACGCCCGACCTGGCGCTGGTCGACAAGAACCTGCCGGGCATGAGCGGCGTCGATCTGGTGCGCCAGATCCGCAAGGAGAACGAAGAGCTCGGCATCATCATGATGACCGGCTTCGCGTCGGCCGACAGCGCGCAGGAGACGCTCAACCTGGGCGTCGACGAGTATCTGGAGAAGCCGTTCTCGGACATCTTCTTCGTCGCCGGGCTGGTCGAGCGCGTGCTGGCGCGCGTGCGGCAGCGCTGGGTGCCGGCGAGCAAGGTCAAGCCGCTGCCCGCGCTCTCGCTGCTGGTGGCGTCGCAGGAGCTGGCGCGGCGTGAGCAGATCGTCGCGCTGCTGCCCAAGACCGACCAGGTGCGCACCGCCGGCGACGCCGAGCAGATCGGCGCGTCGCTGGCCGCCGAGCCGGCCGACGTGCTGATCCTCGACGGCATGTCGTATCGCAGCGAGGTCACGCAGCTGGTCGCGACGCTCAAGGAGCGCTCGCCGCGCGTGGCCTGCGTGGTGCTGTCCAAGCGCCTGTCGCTCTCCGACATCCAGCGGCTGATCACGCTCGAGGTGCGCGGCCTGGTCGACAACCCGCTCGAGAGCCCGGCCTTCGCCGGCGCGCTGGCGACCTTCCTGGCGCGCGCCCGCCGCCGCAAGCAACGCTCGCTCCCCACATGACGTATGTCGCGCCACGTTGGCTGCGCAATCGCCATCTGATGACCATCTTCGGCAACGTCGCGCGGCTGCCGCGGCGGGTGGCGGTGCGGCGCGAGCGCTGGGAGTTGCCGGACGGAGACTTCGTCGACGTCGATCGGCTGGCCGGGGCGAGCGCCGATGCGCCGCTGGTGGTGGTGTGCCACGGGCTCGAGGGCTCGTCGCGCGCCGGCTACGTGCGCGGGCTGCTCGGCGATCTGCAGGCGCGCGGGCTGGCCGCGGCGGCGCTCAACTTTCGCGGCTGCTCGGGCGAGCCCAACCGCCTGCCGCGCTTCTACCACTCGGGCGAGACCGGCGATCTGGCCGAGGCGGTCGAGCGGCTGGCAGCGGAGCGCCCCGGCAGGCGCCTCGCGCTCGCCGGTTTTTCGCTCGGCGGCAACGTGGTTACCAAGTATCTGGGCGAGCGCGGCGACGCCGTGCCCGACGCGGTGCGCGCGGCGGTGGTGGTGTCGGTGCCGTTCGATCTGGCCGGCTGCGCGCGCGCGCTCGATGGGCCAGGGCTGGCGGCGCGCCTCTACCGCGAGCGTTTTCTGCGCAAGCTCAAGCCGAAGGCGCTGGCCAAGTCTGCGCGCTTCGCCGGCCACCTGGACGACGCGCGCATTCGCGGCGCGCGCACGCTGCGCGACTTCGACGACGCGGTCACCGCGCCGCTGCACGGCTTCGCCACTGCCGAGGAGTACTACGCGCGCTCGAGCTCGGCCGGCTTCCTGGCCGGGGTGCGCCGCCCGCTGTTGATCCTGCAAGCGGCGGACGATCCGTTCATCCCCGAGGAGACGCTGCCGCTCGCGGCCGCGCGCGCCAACCCGTGGCTCGAGCTCGAGCTGTCGGCCGGCGGCGGGCACGTGGCGTTCGTCGCTGGGCCGCCGTGGTGGCCGCACCGGTTTGCCGAGCGGCGCGCCGCGGCGTGGCTCGAAGCCAAGCTCGGTTGATCGTGCCGCCCGCCGCGTCGTATCGCCCGGATCCGCGCACGCCGTCGTTGGGAGACGGCTTCTTCGAAGCGGTCGCGCCCGCGCGCTTTCCCGAGCGCATCTTGCGCTTTCGCAACCAGCCGTGGGCCGCGCGCCTCGGCCTTCAGTCGCTCAGCGACGACGAATGGCTCGCGCACTTCGGCGAATTCCGCGCGCTGCCGGGGAACCTGCCCGAGCCGCTGGCGCTCGCCTACCACGGCCACCAATTCGGCCAGTACAATCCCGCGCTCGGCGACGGACGCGGGTTTCTCTTCGCGCAAGCGCGCGACGTGCTCGACGGGCGCCTGCTCGATCTCGGCACCAAGGGCTCGGGCCAGACACGCTGGTCGCGCGGCCACGACGGCCGCCTCACGCTCAAGGGCGGGGTGCGCGAGGTGCTGGC
>PNAM01000092.1 GCA_003170275.1 Myxococcales bacterium | reverse complement strand
CGGACGGTTGGCGCTGGCGTCGTGACATCGATCACCGAGTAAGGAAAACGGAGTAATAGATGACCACACCGAAAATCCGGATCCGGCTCAAGGCGTATGACCACAAGCTTCTCGACCAGTCGGCCGGGGAGATCGTGGACACCGCCAAGCGCACGGGCGCCAAGGTCGCGGGACCAATCCCGCTGCCCACCAAGATCAACAAGTACTGCGTGCTGCGGTCGCCCCACGTCGACAAGAAGTCGCGGGAGCAGTTCGAGATTCGCACGCACAAGCGCCTGCTCGACATTCTCGAGCCGACGCAGCAGACCCTCGACGCGTTGATGAAGCTGGACCTTTCGGCCGGCGTCGACGTGGAAATCAAGACCTGAGGTCGACCATGGCAACTATCGAAATCAAGAATCTCGACGGCAAGAAGGTGGGTTCGGTCGATCTCGACGAATCTGTCTTCGGCGTCGAAGTCAACGAGCACCTCCTGTGGGAGGTGGTCAAGATGCAGAAGGCGAAGACCCGCGCGGGCACGCATTCGACCAAGCGTCGTGACGAGGTCCGCGGCGGCGGCAAGAAGCCGTGGAAGCAGAAGGGCACCGGGCGCGCGCGCTCGGGCTCGACTCGCTCGCCGATCTTCGTCGGTGGCGGCAAGACGTTCACGCCGAAGCCGCGCGACTACGAGTACTCCATGCCGAAGAAGGCGGTGGCCAGCGCATTGCGCTCGGCGCTGTCGCTCAGGGCCAAGGAGTCGAAGATCGTGGTCGTCGACAGGTTCGCGCTCACCGCGATCAAGACGGCGGCGATGGTCAAGACGCTGGACGGCCTCGGCACCACCACCGCGCTGCTGGTCGACGGCGAGAACGAGAAGTTGGCGAAGTCGACGCGCAACCTGCAGCGGGCCAAGTACCTGCGGCCCGAAGGGTTGAACGTCTACGACGTGCTCAACTACGAGACGCTGGTGATGTCGCAGGAGAGCCTGGACAAGGTGACCGCGCGTCTCCGGCCGCACGCCGACGGAGGTGCCAAGTGAGCCGGTCCGCAAGCCATATCGTCAAGCGTCCGCTCCTGACGGAGAAGGGCACCCGGCTCAAAGAGCACGGGGGCGCTCCGCCGGGCACGTTCACCGAGGAGACCCTGCGTCCGCAGGTGCTCTTCGAGGTGGCGATGGATGCCAACAAGATCGAGATCAAGCAGGCGATCGAAGCGCTGTTCAGCGTCAAGGTCGTCGACGTCCATACCCAGGTCATGCGCGGCAAAGAGAAGCGCGTCGGCCGGTTCATGGGGATGCGACCGAACTGGAAGAAGGCGATTGTGACCCTGGCGGCAGGGAACAAGATCGAATTCTTCGAGGGAGTCTAGGGTCATGAAGATCTATAAGCCGACATCGCCCGGTCGTCGTGGAATGACCGGGTTCGACTTCACCGAGATCACCAAGGGCAAGGCGCCCGAGAAGAAGCTGCTCGAGCCCTCGCACTCGACCGGTGGACGCAACAACTACGGGCGCATCACCTCGCGTTTCCGCGGCGGTGGTCACAAGCAGCGCTACCGCGTGATCGATTTCAAGCGCAACAAGACCGGCGTGCCGGCCACGGTTGCCTCGATCGAGTACGATCCGAACCGCACCTGCCGGATCGCGCTGTTGCATTACGCCGACGGTGACAAGGCGTACATCCTCGCGCCGGATCAGCTGGTCGTCGGGAACACGGTGATCAGCGCGCGCTCGGCCGACATCAAGCCGGGCAACTCGCTGCCGCTCCGCCAGATCCCGCTCGGCACCGCGCTCCACAACGTGGAGCTGCAGATCGGCGCCGGCGGGCAGCTGGCGCGCTCGGCCGGCACCTCGGCGCAGATGATGGCCAAGGAAGGCGACTGGGGCACCATCCGCCTGCCCTCGGGCGAGATGCGCCTGGTGCACCTCGACTGCCGCGCCACCATCGGCACGATCGGCAACGCCGATCACAAGAACGTGCAGTGGGGCAAGGCGGGACGTATGCGCTGGATGGGTCAGCGCGGTCACAACCGCGGCGTGACCATGAACCCGGTCGACCACCCGATGGGTGGCGGCGAGGGTCGCTCTTCGGGCGGCCGGCACCCGTGCTCTCCGTGGGGCATGCCGACCAAGGGTTACAAGACGCGTAAGAACAAGACGACCACCAAGTTCATCGTGCGTCGTCGCGGCGAGAAGGGGTAACACATGGCTCGTTCCGTAAAGAAGGGTCCGTTCATCGACAAGCACCTCCTCAATAAGGTGCTCGAGGCGCAACGGACCAAGTCGAAGAAGGTCATCAAGACCTGGTCGCGCCGCTCGACGGTGCTGCCGGAGATGGTCGGCCTCACGTTCGCGGTGCACCAGGGCAAGAAGTTCGTCCCGGTGTTCGTCACCGAGAACATGGTCGGGCACAAGATGGGGGAGTTCGCCCCCACCCGGACGTTTCACGGCCATTCGGGGGACCGCAAGGTCGCCGCGAAGCCGGGCGCGCCGGCGGGTGCTCCGGCAGGCGCTCCGGCGGCGGCGCCGAAAGCCCCGGCGGGGAAATAACGAACTGAATTTCGCTTGAATCCAACAGGGGTTTGTGGTATCAGGCACCCCCTTGTTCTGAAAAGGATTTTTCGATGGAAGCCAAAGCGGTTGTCCGGCACGTACGGATGTCACCGCGCAAGATGCGCGTGATCGCCAACCTCGTCCGCGGAAAGCGGGTCGAGGAGGCGATGGGCATGCTCAAGCTGATGCCGAAGGCGGGTGCGGTGGTGATCCGCAAGCTGCTCATTTCCGCCGTCGCCAACGCCGAGCAGAAGGGCGAGATCGACGTCGATCAGCTGCTCATCCGCGACTGCAGCGTGGACAACGGCCCGATCCTCAAGCGGTGGATGCCGCGGTCCATGGGCCGCGCCAATCGCATCCAGCGCCGCACCTCGCACGTCACCGTCACGGTCCAGGAGACTTAGAGATATGGGTCAGAAAACACATCCGATTGGCTTCCGTCTCGGGATCGTGAAGACCTGGACGTCGAAGTGGTACGAGGAAAAGAACTACGCGAAGTGGCTTCATGAGGACATCAAACTCAAGAAGTTCATCAAAAAGAAGCTCGAGCACGCCGGCGTCGCTGCGGTGGACGTCGAGCGCGCGGCGAACAAGGCGAAGATCAACATCTACACCGCGCGGCCGGGCATCGTCATCGGCAAGCGTGGCGCGGGTGTCGAGCAGCTGAAGAAGGAAGTGCAGGCGCTCACCGAGAACGAGGTCTTCCTGAACATCCAGGAGATCCGCAAGGCAGAGACCAACGCGCAGCTGATCTCGGAGAACATCGCCACCCAGCTCGAGCGTCGCGTCGCCTTCCGGCGCGCGATGAAGAAGGCCGTGCAGACGGCGATGAAGTTCGGCGCCAAGGGAATCCGCGTCGCTTCGTCGGGCCGTCTGGGCGGCGCCGAGATGGCGCGTTACGAGTGGTACCGCGAGGGTCGCGTGCCGCTGCACACGCTGCGCGCCGACATCGAGTACGGGTTCGCCGAGGCCCACACGACCTACGGGCTGATTGGCGTGAAGTGCTGGATCTTCAAGGGCGAGGTGCTGCCGGTTCGAACCGCAGCGCCCCGCACGTAATCACAGGAACGTGCTGCCATGATGTCCCCGAAGCGCACCAAACACCGCAAGGCCCAGAAGGGCCGCATGCGTGGCCAGGCCAAGGGCGGCTCCGAGCTCGCGTTCGGCGATTTCGGCCTGCAGGCGATGGAGTGTGGCTGGCTGACCTCGCGTCAGATCGAAGCCGCTCGTATCGCGATGACCCGTCACATCAAGCGTGGCGGCAAGGTGTACATCCGAATCTTCCCGGACAAGCCGATCACCAAGAAGCCGGCCGAAACCCGCATGGGTAAGGGCAAGGGCGGCAACGAGGGATGGGTCGCGGTCGTTCGTCCGGGCCGCGTGATGTACGAAATCGAAGGCGTCGACGAGAAGCTGGCGCGTGAGGCGTTCCACTTGGCGCACCACAAGCTGCCGATCCCGACGCGCGTCCTGATCCGGCAAGGAGTGCTGTAGCCATGAAAAAGACGTCGGCAGTGACCGCCATCCGCGAGTCGTCGGAAGACGAGCTCAAGGATCGGCTCAAGCGCCTGGAAGAGGAGCTCTTCCAGAGCAAGCTGAAGCGCTACACGAACCAGCTCGAGAACACGAACGTGATCAAAGCGGCGCGCCGTGAGATCGCGACGGTGAAGACCATCCTCTCCGCCCGCAAGCACGGCGGCGAGAAGCAGGCCGCGCGCACCGAGAAGTCGGAGAAGAGCGAATGAGCACCGAACCGAAGACTGAAGCCACGCGCGGCACGCACCGTCGCACGCTGGTCGGCACCGTGACCTCGGACAAGATGCAGAAGACGGTCGTCGTGATCGTCTCGCACCGGGTCCGGTCCGTGGCCTACAAGAAGTACATGACCAAGCGCGTGAAGTACAAAGCGCACTCGGAGAACAACGAGTTCCACATCGGCGACAAGGTGGAGATCGTCGAGTCGCGTCCGCTGTCGAAGGACAAGCGTTGGCGCGTGGCGAAGCTGATCGAAAAGGCGAGGAACGCGTAGTCATGATCCAGATGAACTCAATCTTGGACATCGCCGACAATTCGGGCGCCAAGCGCGTGATGTGCATCAAGGTCCTCGGCGGGTCGAAGCGTAAGTACGCGTCGATCGGCGATGTGATCGTGGTGTCGATCCGCGAAGCGATTCCGAACGCGAAGGTCAAGAAGGGCGACGTCGCCAAGGCGGTCATCGTGCGGACCAAGAAGGAGATTCGCCGGATGGATGGCAGCTACATCCGCTTCGACGGAAATTCGGCGGTCCTCATCAATAAAGACAACGAGCCGATCGGCACCCGCATCTTTGGGCCGGTCGCTCGTGAGCTGCGCGCGCGGAAGTTCGCGAAGATCATCTCGCTCGCGCCCGAGGTGCTCTAATGGATCGCGTTCGCAAGGGCGATACGGTGGTGGTGATCGCCGGCAAGGACAAGGGCAAGCGCGGCAAGGTGCTGCGTGTGCTGAACAAGGTCGGGCGCGTGGTGATCGAGCGCGTCATGATGGTCAAGCGTCACACCAAGCCCAGCCAGAAGAATCCGCAGGGCGGGATCGTCGAGAAGGAGGGCTCTGTGCACCTCTCGAACGTGATGCTACTCGACCCGGGCTCGGACAAGCCGACCCGCGTGAAGATCAAGAACGAGGATGGCAACCGGCGCCGGGTAGGCAAGTCGGGCACCGTCATCGAGGCCGCGAAGGAATAAGCCATGGCTGACGATAAGAAGAAGAAGGGCGACGGCGACGCGCCGGTTCAGAAGGCGAAGCCCCAGCTCGACGATGCAGAGATCGCCCGCAAGCGCGAGGCGCGCGCGGCCAAGAAGGCCGGCAAGTCGGCGGCTCCCGAACAGCGCGACGGCGAAGCGGGTCCGACGGGCGAGAAGCCCGGACCGGCGCGCCTGCGCATCAAGTTCGAGAAGGAGATCGCGGCGGCTCTGCAGAAGGAGCTGAACCTCAAGAACAAGATGGAGGTTCCGCGCCTCAAGAAGATCACCATCAACATGGGTCTCGGTGAAGCCACCGCGAACCCGAAGATTCTCGACAGCGCGGTCGACGAGCTGCAGGCGATCGCGGGTCAGAAGGTGGTCGTCACGCAGGCGAAGAAGTCGATCGCGACCTTCAAGCTCCGTGAAGGCCAGAAGATCGGCTGCATGGTGACCCTGCGCCGCGACAAGATGTGGGAGTTCTACGATCGCCTGGTGACCTTGGCGTTGCCGCGCGTGCGCGACTTCAAGGGCGTCTCGCCCAAGGCGTTCGACGGGCGCGGCAACTTCACGCTCGGCATCAAGGAACAGATCATCTTCCCTGAGGTCAACTTCGACCGCGTCGACAAGATCAAGGGAATGAACATCACCGTCGTGACGTCGGCCGGCAACGACGAAAACGGCCGCGCGCTGCTCAAGGCGCTCGGCATGCCGTTCAGGAGCATCTAATGGCCCGTCTGTGTCAGGAAATCGATCGCAAGCGCAAGTTCAAGGTGCGCGAGCGCAGCCGTTGCCCGCTGTGTGGCCGTCCGCGTTCGTTCATGCGCAAGTTTCGGTTGTGCCGCCTGTGCTTCCGGCAGCTGGCGCTCCGTGGTGACATCCCCGGCGTCGTGAAGTCGAGCTGGTAAGGGGTAAGAGGAAAAGACAATGACTGACCCGATTGCCGATATGTTGACCCGCATCCGCAACGCCATCACCGCGCGGAAGGCGAAGGTCATAATCCCGAAGTCGAAGATCAAGATCGAGATCGCGCGCGTGCTGGCCGATGAAGGCTTCATCAACAGCATGCACCTCGAGGATGACGAGAAGCAGGGCGTCATCTCCGTCGAGCTGAGATACGACCACAACAACCGCAACGCCATCGAAGGCATCCGCCGCGTCTCGCGGCCGGGCCAGCGGGCGTATGTGCGCCACGAAGGCCTGCCGAAAGTTCGCTCCGGTCTCGGCATCGCGATCGTGACCACCTCCAAGGGTGTCATGACCGAGCGCCAGGCCCGCAAGGCGAACCTCGGCGGCGAGCTGCTCTGCGAGGTCTGGTAGCCATGTCACGCGTAGGACGCAAGCACATCCCGATCCCCAAGGGCGTCAACATCACCGTCGGTAAGGACGGGGTTGCGGTCAAGGGGCCCAAGGGCGAGCTCAAGCGGGCCATCCCGCTCGGCGTGTCGCTCAAGACCGTCGGCACCGAGCTGGTAGTGGAGCGCGCGGACGACTCGCGCGAGAACCGCTCCAAGCACGGCATGCTGCGCGCGATCGTGGCCAACATGGTCAAGGGCGTGTCCGAGGGCTTCGAGCGCAAGCTCGAGATCAACGGCGTCGGCTATCGCGCCGAGGCCGCCGGCCAGAAGCTCAACATGGCGCTCGGCTTCTCGCACCCGGTGGTGTTCGATCTGCCCAAGGGCATCGCGGCCAAGATCGACAAGAACATCATCATCCTCACGGGCATCGACCGTGAGGTGCTGGGCGAGACCGCCTCGAAGATCCGCAGCATCCGCCCGCCCGAGCCGTACAAGGGCAAGGGCATCAAGTACGTCGAAGAAGTGATCAAGCGTAAGGTCGGCAAGACCGGCGCGGCATAAGGGACACCAGGAAACCAAGATGGCAAAGACCAAAGAAGAGAAGCTGGTTCGCCGCAAGCACTCGATCCGCAAGAAGGTCAACGGCACCGCCGAGCGGCCGCGCCTGTCGGTGTTCCGTTCGTCCAAGCACATCTACGCGCAGGTCATCGACGACGTCGCGAAGAAGACCATCGCCACCGTGTCGACCCTCGACGAGGCCGTCAAGGGCGAGCTGGCCGGGCTGAAGAAGTCCGAGCGCGCCAAGAAGGTGGGCGCGGCGATCGCCAAGAAGCTCAAGGACAAGGGCATCGACAAGGTGGTCTTCGACCGCAATGGCTACATCTATCATGGGCGCGTCATGGCGCTCGCCGATGCCGCGCGCGAAGCCGGCCTCAAGTTTTAAGGGAGCTCGCAAGCATGGCCATCAATCTCAATGACGTCGGCGAGCTGGTCGACCGCGTCGTGTACATCAACCGCGTCGCCAAGGTCGTCAAGGGCGGCCGGCGCTTCTCGTTCTCGGCGCTCGTCGTCGTGGGTGATCAGCACGGTTACGTAGGCGCCGGTCTCGGCAAGGCCAACGAAGTGCCCGAGGCGATCCGCAAGGGCACCGAGCAGGCCAAGAAGAACCTGTTCAAGATCCCGCTCGACAAGGGCACCATCCCGCACGAAGTGATGGGCAAGTTCGGCGCAGGCCAGGTGATGCTCAAGCCGGCCTCGGCCGGTACCGGCGTGATCGCCGGCGGCGCGGTGCGGAATGTCCTCGAGGTGGCGGGCGTTCAGGATATTTTGACGAAGTGCATCGGGACCTCGAACCCGCACAACGTCATCCATGCGACCGTCAACGCGCTGCAGCAGCTGCGCTCGGCGGAAGAATCGGTGCGCTCGCGCGGCAAGACGCTCGAAGCGTTGGAAGGGTAAGAAGGGTAGGACAACATGGCGCTCAAGCTCAAAGTCACCCTGATCCGCTCGGGCATCAACCGTCCGTTCGATCAGAAGGACACCATTCGCGGGCTCGGCCTGACGCGGATGTACAAGTCCGTCGTATTGAATGACACCGCCTCGATCCGAGGCATGATTCGCAAGGTCTCGCACCTTGTGAAGGTCGAGGCAGCGCCTCAGGAGTAAGTGGTCTCATGGGAACGACACTGCATACGCTGTCGCCGAACAAGGGCGCGACGAAAGGTAAGAAGCGGCTCGGCCGCGGTCACGGCTCGGGTCTGCACAAGACCTCGGGCAAGGGCCAGAAGGGCCAGAAGGCCCGCACCGGCCACCACGGGATCCCGAAGCCGGGGTTCGAAGGCGGCCAGACCGCGATGGCGCGGCGAATCCCGAAGCGGGGATTCACCAACCATCGCTTCCGCAAGGAAGTCTTTGCGGTGAACCTGGGCGACCTCGAGCAGCGTTTCGAGTCCGGAACGGTGGACGTGGAAGCGCTCAAGGCCAAGGGGCTGGTGCCCCGCTCGGCGACCCTGGTGAAGATCCTGGGCGACGGCGAGTTCGCGAAGAAGCTCACCGTGCACGCGCATTACTTCTCGGCTTCTGCTAAAGAGAAGCTCGAGAAGGTCGGCGGCAAGGTGTTGATCATTCCGCAGTTACCCGAAAAAACCGAGGCGCAGCCGGCCAAGGAGTAGAACTCCGTCGTGTCCAGCGTCGCCAACATCGTCAAGATCCCCGAGCTCCGCCGCCGAATCCTGTTTTCGATGGCGCTGCTCGCCGTCTATCGCGTCGGAATCTTCGTCACCACCCCGGGCGTGAACCGCGCCGTCATGCGGAACATCATGAAGGCGTCGTCGGGGTCCTTCCTCGGCCTCTTCAATATGTTCTCGGGCGGCGCGCTCGAGCAGCTGTCGATCTTCGCCCTCGGCATCATGCCGTACATCTCGGCGTCGATCATCTTGCAGCTGCTCACCGTCGTCGTGCCGACCCTCGAACGGCTCACCAAAGAGGGGCAGCAGGGGCAGAAGAAGATCAACCAGTACACCCGCTACGGGACGATCGTCCTGTCGATGGTGCAGTCGTTCTTCATCGCGCGCTGGCTGGAGGGCAACAACCGCTCGTACGCGCAGTACGGCGAGGTGGTGCTCAACCCGGGCCTCGGCTTCGAGCTGTTGACGATGGTGTCGCTCACCACCGGCACCGCGTTCATCATGTGGCTGGGCGAGCAGATCACCGAGCGCGGCATCGGCAACGGCATCTCGCTGATCATCTTCGCCGGCATCGTCGCCGGGTTCCCCGACGCGGTCGTGCGACTGATGCAGAAGTCGTCGACGCAGGGCGACCTGACCGCGTTCGACCTGTTCGTGATCTTGGCGATCGTCGTCGCGGTCATCGCGGCGATCATCTTCTTCGAACAGGGCCAACGAAAGATTCCGGTCCAATACGCCAAACGAGTCGTCGGGCGAAAGATGTATGGCGGCCAGTCGACCCACCTGCCGCTCAAGATCAACGTCGCCGGCGTCATTCCGCCGATCTTCGCCTCGTCGATCCTGCTGTTCCCGGCGCAGCTCGCCGGGTTCGTGCAGTCGAGCTGGATGCAGAAGGTGGCCGACGTGCTGCAGCCGGGCGACTGGCGCTACAACGTCATGTACATCGGGCTGATCGTGTTCTTCTGCTACTTCTACACGGCGGTCACGTTCAATCCGACCGACGTCGCGGACAACATGAAGAAGTACGGCGGCTTCATCCCGGGCATCCGGCCGGGCAAGGCGACCGCCGAGTACATCGACAAGGTGCTGACCCGCCTGACCTTCGGCGGCGCGCTCTACATCTCGGCGATCTGCGTGCTGCCCTCGTTCATGCAGCAGAAGTTCAAGGTCCCGTTCTCGTTCGGCGGCACCGGCCTCTTGATCGTCGTGGGCGTGGCGCTGGACACCGTCCAGCAGATCAACAGCCACCTCATCACGCGCAACTACGAGGGCTTCACCGGACCCAAGGGGCCGCGCATCCGCGGTCGCGCCATGCGCCAGCGGGCGTAAGGGAAATCCAATGGAACGGAACCTGATCCTGTTGGGAGCGCCGGGTGCTGGCAAGGGCACGCAGGCGCAGCGCCTGGCCGCGCGCTTCGGGATCCCGCAGGTCTCGACGGGCGACATGCTGCGCGCGGCGCGCCGCGAGGGGACGCCGCTCGGCAAGAAGGCCGAGGGATTCATGAACGCCGGGCAGCTGGTGCCCGACGAGGTGGTGATCGGCCTCGTCGAAGAGCGCCTGGGCAAGGCGGACGCGAAGGGCGGCTTCATCCTCGATGGGTTCCCGCGCACCATCCCGCAGGCGCAGGCGCTGGGCGCCGTGCTGCAGAAGCTGGGGCGCGCGCCGCTGGCGGTGCTCGACGTGCAGGTGCCCGAGGCGACGCTGCTGGAGCGTCTGGGCGGGAGGCTGTCGTGCCCGAAAGACGGCGCCTCGTACCACGTCAAGTTCACGCCGCCGAAGAAGCCGGGGCTCTGCGACACCTGCGGCAGCGCGCTGCAGACCCGCGCCGACGATCGGCCCGAGGCCATCTCGCAGCGCTTCCGCGAATACAACGACAAGACCGCGCCGCTGGTCGACTACTACACCAAGACGGGCCTCTTGCGCACCGTCGACGGCGTGGGCGAGCTCGAGGTCGTGCTCGGCCGCATCGTCCGCGCTCTCGAAGCATGAAGATCTATCTCAAGACGCCCGACGAGATCGCCAGCCTGCGCAAAGCCAACCTGGCGGTCGCGGCGGTGCTCGATGCGTGCGAAGCCGCGTGCAAGCCCGGCGTCTCGACGTGGGACCTCAACGAGATCGCCGATCGGATGCTCAAGGAGATGGGCGCCAAGTCGGCGTTCCTCGGGTACCACGGCTATCCGGCGGTCCTGTGCACCTCGGTCAACGAGGTGGTGGTGCACGGCATCCCGCGCAAGGACGTGGTGCTCAAGAGCGGCGACATCGTCGGCATCGACTTCGGCTGCTTCATCGAAGGATTTTGCGGCGACTCGGCGCGCACGATCATGATCGGCAAGGTCGATGCGGAGACCAAGAAGCTGGTCGAGGCGACCCAGAAGTCGCTCGAGCTCGCGATCGCGCAGTGCCAATCCGGCAATCGCCTGCAGGACATCGGCTGGGCGGTCCAGGGGTACGTAGAACCGCTTGGATATTCAGTAGTTAGAACGTTTGTCGGACATGGCATCGGCAAGTCCATGCACGAGGATCCGCCGGTGCCGAACTACGGCTCGCCGGGGCGTGGGCTGCGGCTCAAGCCGGGGCTGGTGGTGGCCATCGAGCCGATGGTCAACGCCGGGCAGCCCGAGGTCGAGGTGTTGAGCGATCGGTGGACGGCTGTCACCAAGGATCGGAGCCTGTCGGCGCACTTCGAGCACTCGGTGGCCATCACGGAAAATGGCCCCATCGTCTTGAGTCGTCCATGAGGCGGATTTCCCTTGCTACAGGAATGAGTGGGTTGTATAAGGTGCGGCCCTTGGTAACAGGGCTACTTTTTGCGTTTTCGGGAGTCGAATCATGAAGGTCCGAGCGTCGGTGAAGAAGATCTGTGACAAGTGCAAAGTGGTGCGGCGCAAGGGCGTCGTCCGCATCATCTGTGAGAACTCGCGCCACAAGCAGAGGCAGGGGTAATGGCACGCATCGCCGGCGTCGATCTTCCGCGCAACAAGCGGATGGAAATCGCGCTCACCTACATTTACGGAATCGGCAAGTCGAAGGCCAAGATCATCCTCGAGAAGGCGAAGGTGTCGGGCGACAAGCGCACCGACGCGCTCGACGAGAATGAGCTGCGCGCCATCCGCGACGCCATGGAAGCGGAGACCAAGGTCGAAGGCGATCTTCGTCGCGACACCTCGATGAACATCAAGCGACTGATGGACCTCGGCTGCTATCGCGGCCTGCGCCACAGGAAGGGTCTCCCGGTTCGCGGGCAGCGCACCCACACCAACTCGCGTACGCGCAAGGGTCCCCGCAAGGGCCAGCTGCGCCGCGTCGCTGCACCGAAGCCCGCCGGCGGGCCTGGGTAGAGGACTGACGAATGGCAAAGGTTGCTAAGAAGAAGGTCAAGAAGAACGTCCAGAGCGGCATCGCTCACATCCAGTCGACGTTCAACAACACGATCGTCACCATCACCGACGTGAGCGGCAATGTCGTCGCGTGGTCGTCGGCCGGCGTGCGCGGGTTCAAGGGCTCGCGCAAGTCGACGCCGTTCGCCGCGCAGCTCGCCGCCGAGGACGCCGCCAAGAAGGCGATGGACCACGGCATGCGCTCGATCGCGGTGTTCGTGAACGGTCCCGGCTCGGGTCGCGAGTCGGCGCTTCGCGCGTTGCAGGCGGCGGGATTCAAGATCACGCTGATCCGCGACGTCACCCCAATCCCGCACAATGGTTGCCGGCCGCCCAAGCGCCGCCGCGTCTGAAGTAGAGGAAAACGATACATGGCTCGTTACGTTGGTCCCGTTTGCCGTCTCTGCCGCCGAGAGGACATGAAGCTGTTCCTCAAGGGCGATCGTTGCTACACCGACAAGTGCGGGTTCGAGCGCCGCGCGTACGCTCCCGGCCAGCACGGCCAGGCGCGCAAGCGCAAGCAGTCGAACTATGGCGAGCAGCTGCGTGAGAAGCAGAAGGTCAAGCGCATCTACGGCATCGCCGAGCGCCAGTTCCGCGGCTACTACTACAAGGCGTCGCGCCTGAAGGGCGTCACCGGCGAGAACCTGCTGGTGCTGCTCGAGCGACGGCTGGACAATATCGTCTACCGCTTCGGCTTCGCGTCCGATCACGCCGAGGCGCGCCAGCTGGTGCGTCACGGTCACTTCGTGGTCAACGGCAAGCGCGTGAACATCCCGTCGTACCTGGTCCGCACCGGGGACACGGTCGAGGTTCGCGAGCGCTCGAAGAAGGTCAAGCGCATCGAGGAGTCGATGGGCGCGGTCGAGCGTCGTGGCGTGCCGCAGTGGCTCGAGCTCGACAAGGAGAAGTTCACCGGTCGCGTCAAGGGGATGCCGACGCGCGAGGACTTCACCATGCCGATCCGCGAGCAGCTGATCGTCGAGCTCTACTCGAAGTAATCCAGTTTCATAGGCGGCCCGAGCTGTGCCGGGACCCGTCACCCAACGTCGAGAAACGACCGTAACAAAGGAGAGCGCATCGATGGGAACCTCGTCGAACCCGGCAGTCTTTTCCAAGAACTGGCGCGACATGATCCGCCCGAAGACCCTCGAGGTCGATCGCGACACGCTCACCCAGAACTACGGTCGCTTCAGCTGTGAGCCGCTCGAGCGCGGCTTCGGCACGACGCTGGGCAACAGCCTGCGCCGCGTGCTCCTGTCGAGCCTTCAGGGCGCGGCGATCACCGCGGTGAAGATCGACGGCGCGCTGCACGAGTTCCAGACGCTGCCGGACGTCGTCGAAGACGTCACCGACATCGTGCTCAACCTCAAGGAAGTCATCGTCTCGATGTCGGATCCCAAGCCGAAGGTGATCCGCCTCGACAAAGAGGGCGAGGGCAAGGTGACCGGCGGCGACATCGCCACCGTCGACGGCTGCAAGGTGCTCAACTCCGACCACCCGATCGCGACCCTGTCGCGCGGTGGCAAGCTGCACATGGAGCTGCTGGTGCAGATGGGCCGCGGCTACGTGCCGGCCGAGCGCAACAAGTCGGCGACCATGTCGGTGGGGACCATCCCGATCGACTCGCTGTTCGCGCCGGTCAAGAAGGTCAACTACACCGTCACGCACGCGCGCGTCGGGCAGCAGACCGACTACGACAAGCTCACCCTCGACGTGTGGACCAACGGCTCGGTCACCCCGGAAGATGCGGTCGCGTATGCGGCCAAGATCCTCAAGGACCAGCTGTCGATCTTCATCAACTTCGAGGAGACCAACGAGCCGGTCGAGGAGACCGTCTCCGAGGAGGCCGCCAAGCTCAACGAGAACCTCGACAAGTCCGTCGACGAGCTCGAGCTGAGCGTGCGCTCGGCCAACTGCCTGCAGAACGCCAACATCCGCTACATCGGCGAGCTGGTGCAGAAGACCGAAGCGGAGATGCTGAAGACCAAGAACTTTGGGCGGAAGTCGCTCAAGGAGATCAAAGAGATTCTCGCCGAGATGGGCCTCAGCCTCGGCATGAAGCTCGACGGCTGGGTTCCGCCGACCCTGCGCGGCAAGGCCTAAGGAGAAGGTTCCATGCGCCACGGGAAACACGGTAGGAAGTTCGGGCGGAAGTCGGCGTCGCGCCACGCCCTGTTCTCGAACATGGTCTCGTCGCTCATTCAGTACGAGCGGATCAAGACCACCGACGCCAAGGCCAAAGAGCTGCGGCGCATCGCCGAGAAGACCATCACCTGGGCGACCTCGGTGGGCAGCCTGGTCGGGAATGAGAAGAACGACGCGCATGACAAGGCGCGCGTGGTTCACGCGATGCGCATGGCCGGACGGATCGTCAAGCATCGCCCGTCGCTGGAGAAGCTGTTCAACGAGATCGGGCCGCGCTTCGTGGGGCGGGCCGGCGGATATCTGCGCATCATGAAGGTGGGGACTCGTCACGGCGACGCCGCGCCGCTCTCGCTCATCGAGCTGGTGGACTACTCGGAGGCCAATGCCCCCGAGGCAGCGCCGGAGCCCGAAGACCAGAAGAAGAAGGCGGGCAAGTCGAAGAAGCCGAAGGCCGAGGCGGCCCCGGCCAAGGAAGCCGCGCCGAAGAAGAAGGCTGCTGCGCCCCAGAAGAGCAAGGCCAAGAAGAAGGACGACGAATAAGTCGTTCGAGCGATTGATTCGAGAAGGCCCCTGCCGACCGGCACGGGGCCTTCTTTTTTTCTACCAGCGGATGGTGGCGTAGGGCGCGTCGGCCAGCGAGGCGGCGACTCCAATCGTTCGCTTTTGCGTGCAAAAAAATTGCGCGGGACCGTCGCCGACGATCTAATCGGGACATGGCAGGTGATCTGGCCACGACCGCGCTCGCGCTGGTGGCGGTCTGTGCGTTGGCGGCGGCGGCGTTGAGGCTGCTCGGGCGGCGCTCGCGCCGACGGGCGGGGGCGCTGCAGGTGGTGGCGCAGCTCGGCGTCGACGGGCGGCGCTCGGTGGTGGTGATCGAAGCCGCGGGGCGCTGCTTTCTGGTGGGGATGGGCGAGGGGCCGATGTCGCTGCTCGCCGAGCTCGATCCGAAAGAGGTCGCGGCCGCGCAGGCCCGCGCGGAGACCGCAGCCCCGAAGAGCGTGCTCGGCGAGGCGCTCAAGCGGGTGCTGCTCGGGACGCGGAGCGCGCCGTGAAGGGAGCCGACCTGGCGGCCTGGGCGGCGCTGCTGGTGGCGGTGCCGTTTGCGCTGGTGTTGGTGACCAGCTTCGTCAAGTTCGCGGTGGTGCTGGCGATCGTGCGGCGCGCGCTGGGCGGGTCGGCGATCCCGCCGGCAGCGGTGACGGCCGCGCTCGCGCTCCTGTTTGCGCTGTTCGTCAGCGCGCCCGTGGGCGAAAAGGTGTGGGCGGCCGCGGCGCCGGCGCTCCAGCGCGGGGATGCGCTCAGCCTCGGGAACGCTGCGCTGAAAGCGGCCGAGCCGGTGCGCGAGTTCCTCGGCAAGCACACGCCTGCACGCGAGAGGCAGAGCTTCCTCGAGCTGCAGCGCCAGCTTCGCCCGGCGGCCGAGCGCGCGGCGGTCGGCGAGCAGGACCTGGTGGTGCTGGTGCCGGCGTTCGTGACTGCCGAGCTGAAGGCGGCGTTCCAGATCGGCTTCCTACTGTTCCTGCCGTTCCTGGTGATCGAGCTGGTGTGCGCGACGGTGCTGCTGTCGCTGAACATGACCACGCTGCAGCCCGAGACCGTCTCCTTGCCGTTCAAGCTGTTGCTGTTCGTCCTGGCCGACGGCTGGCACCTGATCTTCCGCGGCCTGGCGCTGGGGTATACATGAGTGCCGCGCTGGCGCACGCGTTGCGGGAGGGGTTGTACCTGGTGCTGTTGCTGTCGGCGCCGCCGGTGCTGGCGGTGCTGCTGGTGGGCGCCGCCAGCGCGCTGCTACAGACCGTGACGCAGGTGCGCGACGCGAGCCTGTCGGTCGCACCGAAGGTGATCGCGGCGCTGGTCGCGCTGGCGGTCGCGGGGCCGTGGATCGGAACGCAGCTGTTGACGTTTACGCGCGCGGTGCTGGAGGCGGTGCCGGCGATCGGGCGGACGTGACAGTCGCCGCCGGCGTGCTGCTGGCGGCGGGGCGGGCGGCGCCGGTCGCGTTCCTCTCGCCGGCGTTGGGCGAGCGGGCGCGGCTCGTGCGGCTGGTGATGGCCGGTGTGCTGGCGTTCGCGCTCTGGCCGGCGGTGGTCGCGATGCCGCTCGCGTTGCCGCTGGGCGTGGCGGTCGCGCACGAGCTGATGGTGGGCGTCGCGCTCGGCCTGGTCGCGGCGGTGCCGTTCGCAGCCGCGCAGGCGGCGGGGGCGCTGGTCGATCGGGCGCGCGGCGACGGGCGGCGGTCGGGCCGGTCGTTCCAGAGCGCCTATTCGCTGCTTGCGCTCGCGCTGTTCGCCAGCCTCTCGGGGCCGCGGCTGGTGGTGAGCGGCCTGGCGCAGAGCTATGTGGCGTTTCCGCTCGGCGGGACGCCGTCGGCGGCGGGCGGGATCGAGGTGGCGCTGACGGCCGGCGGGCACCTGGTGGTCGCGGCGGTCGGGTTGGCGGCGCCGGTGCTGGCGGCGCTGTTGTTGGCGGACCTGGTGGCCGGCCTGGCGGTGCGCGCGCAGCCCGCGCTCGCGCAGGCGATCGGCTTGCCGTCGGTGCGCAACTTGTTGGCGGCGGGCGTGGCGGCGGCCGGCATCGCGGTGCTCGCGCGCGCGCTGCTCAGCGACGGGGAAGCGCTGCCGCGGGCGATGCTCGACGCCGCCCGGCAGCTGAAGGGCGTGCTATGATCGAGCCGGTCTTTCATGCGCGCGATCCTGGTGGCGATGTTCGTGATGTGCCTGGGCCCGGCGGGGGCGGCCGCGGACGAGGACGATCCCAAGCTGGAGCGCGCCCTGACGGCGCCGTCGCCGCTGGTGCTGGCCGACGAAGACGACCCCAAGCTGGCGCGCGGGGCGCCCGGTGTGCACAAGCCGTTCTCCTGGAACATCAAGCACCCGGTGCCGCGCTTCAAGCTGGCGTACCGGCGGCTGTCGACGTCGGGCCTGGACAACGACACCATCGATTTCAACGTCACCGAGCTCGACTACTACCCGTTCTCGGGGTGGTTCCGGCTGGGCATGGACACCGAGCTCGGGATCGGCGCCGACAAGTACAGCTCGTGGTTTTTCACCGTCGGTGCGGCGCTCGGCGTGCAATGGCCCGGGCGGGTTACGCCGTTCATCGACGGGCGCTTCGTGGCCGGGCTGATCGGCGGCAGCTATTCGGGGCAGAGCGCGGTGAGCTGGGTGTACATGGGCGGGCTGGAGACCGGTATCGAGCTGTACGTGGCCAGTCGCTTCTACTTCACCGCCGCGCTCGGCTGGGCGCACCCGGTGTTCAGCGGCATCGACGTCGCCTACGTACGCGCGCATCCGCTGCTCGACCCGCAGCGGAAAGAATTCTCGAACGATACGTTCACCTTGAAGGTCGGGCTCGGCCTGTAGGCGCGCATGGCTGAGTTGGCGCCGTCCGAGAAGCGGCGACGCGAGGCGCGCGCGCGCGGGCTGGTCGCGGTCAGCCCGCTGGCGACCGGCGCGGGTGCGCTGACCGGAGCGGTGCTCGCGTTCCTGTTCGGCGCGCCGGCGGCGTGGGCGCGCATCGGCGAGCTCGGACGGCGAGCGTTTTCGGCCGAGCTCCCCGTCGACGGCGCGCTGTCCGAGGTGATGAGCGTGACGGCGCGCGTGGCGCTGCCGGTGGCGATCGCGGCCTTCGTGGGCGCGCTGGTGGCGGGGCTGGTGCAGTCGGGCGGGCTGTTCACGCTCGGGGCCATCGGCCGCCGCAACCAGAACGGGCGCGAGGGGCGGGTGATGCCGTGGGCGCTGGCCGCGGCGCTGGTGATGCTGGGTGTGCTGATCGCGCGCGCGGTCGCGGCTGGGCTGGTGCGGGCGAGCGGGACCGACGCGGTGTCGGCGGTGATGATGGAGGCGTTCGGCCGCTTGGCGCCCCGCGCGATCCTGCTCGTGTGCGCGGGCGGGTTGGGGGACTGGGCCTGGCGGCGCCTGCGCGTCGAACGGGCCCTGCGCATGAGCCGCGCCGACGCAGAACGCGAGCGCCGCGAGGAAGAGGGCGACCCGCGCCTGCGCGCCGAGCGCCGCCGCCGCCACAAAGCCGTCTTCACCGACAGCAAGTCGTAACCCCGTCAGCGAAGTCTGATAGGGTTTCCCAGGTACCGAAGCCTCCTCAGCCGGAGGCTGTGGAGGATTGGGTAATGTCATCGGTAGAGCGGGTGCGGAAGGCGATCATCCCTGCGGCCGGATTGGGCACGCGCTTTCTGCCGGCCACCAAGGCGGTGCCGAAGGAGATGTTGCCGATCGTCGACATCCCTACGCTGCAGTTGGTGGTGGAGGAGGCGCTGGCGTCGGGGATCGAGGAGATCGTCCTGGTCACCGGGCGCGGCAAGTCGACCATCGAGGATCACTTCGACGTCTCGTACGAGCTCGAGCGGACGCTGCGCGATCGCAACAAGAACGACCTGTTGCGCGAGATGGAGAAGATCTCGAAGATGGTGCGGCTGGTGAGCGTGCGGCAGAAGGAGCCGCTCGGCCTGGGGCACGCGGTGCTGGTGGCGCGGCAGGCGATCGGCGACGAGCCGGTGGCGGTGCTGCTCGGCGACGACCTGTACGACTGCGAGGGGCGCAAGCCGGCCACGCGCCAGCTGATCGATGCGTACGAGCGCCTGGGCGGAAAGGGCGTGATCTCGCTGATGGAGGTGGCCGCGGGGCAGGAGCACCTCTACGGCGTCGTCGCGGGGCAGCCGGCCGGAGACGGGACGTTTCGCATCAGCGACATGGTCGAGAAGCCGGCGCCGGGCACCGCGCCCAGCCGGCTGATCATCGTCGGGCGCTACGTGTTGCCGGCGGCGATCTGGCCGATCCTCGAGAAGACCCAGCCGGGCAAGAACGGCGAGATCCAGCTCACCGACGCGCTGCGCGAGCTGGCGATCGAGGGCGCGGGCTGCCATGGGCTGGTGATCGACGGGCAGCGGCACGACGCGGGGGACAAGCTCGGGTACCTCGGTGCCTGCCTGGCCTACGCGCTCAAGCGGCCCGAGCTCAAGCCGGGGCTGCTCGCGCTGATGCGTCAGCTGGTCACCGAGCACGACGCTTGAGCGAGCTCAGCGTCATCACGTGATCGCCCGGGTCGCGGTCTTCGTTCCCGTCGACAAGGCGTTCGACTACGAGGTGCGGAGCGCGCGCGTCCTGGTCGGGGCGCGGGTGTGGGTGCCGTACGGCGGGCGCGCGGTCGAGGGCGTGGTGGTGGCGCTCGATCCGCCGGACGCGCAGACCGAGCGGCTCAAGCCGCTGAGCCGCGTGGTGGACGAGCCGCCGATCGCTGCTGACCTGTTGCAGCTCGCTGCCTGGATCGCCGAGTATTACCTGGCGCCGCCGGGGGAGGTGATGCGCCTGCTGTTACCGGCGGGCGGACGGGCGAAGTCGCGCCGGACGGTGGCGCTCACCGACGAGGGCCGCGGGTTGGCCGACGGGATGGGCGGCGCGCTCGAGTCGGTCGCGCTGGCCGAGCTCGACGGGCGCGCGCGCCAGCTGCTGGCGCTGCTCGGCAAGGGGGAGGCGCGCGCCACGGCGCTCGAGGAGGCGGTGCCGGCGGCGGCGGCGTCGCTGCGCGCGCTGGTCGAGCGCGGGCTGGTGCAGCTGCATGAAGAGGTGCGCACGAGGCGGGTGCGGCAGGAGTCGATCCTGCGCGTGGTTGCGCTCGAGCTCGATCCGGCCGTGCAGGCGGCGCTGGCGCGGGCGCCCAAGCGGGCCGCTGCCTACGCGCGCATCCGGGGCGAGGGGCCGATCTCGCTCGAGACGCTGCGCGCGGGCGACTCGCGGATGCGCGAGCACGTCACCGCGCTGGTCGCCGCCGGGTTGGTGGTCGAGGAGAAGCGCGAGATCAGCCACGATCCGTTCGCCAGCGCGCCGCTCGATCCCAACGCGCCGCCCACGCTGACCGCGGCGCAGGCGCGGGCGCTGGCGGTGATCGAGCCGGCGCTGGCGGAGAACCGGTATGCGCCGTTCGTGCTGCATGGCGTGACCGGCTCGGGCAAGACCGAGGTCTACCTGCGCGCGATCGCGACCGCGCTCTCGCAGGGAAAGCGCGCGCTGGTGCTGGTGCCCGAGATCTCGCTCACGCCGCAGCTCGCGGCGCGCTTTCGCGGGCGCTTCGGCTCCAACGTGGCGGTGCTGCACAGCGCGCTCTCGGAGGCGGCGCGCGCGGACGCGTTCCGGCGCATCCAGCGCGGCCAGGTAGCGATCGCGCTGGGCGCGCGCTCGGCGGTGTTCGCGCCGCTCGACCGGCTGGGGATCGTGATCGTCGACGAGGAGCACGATCCGTCGTTCAAGCAGCAAGAGGGCGTGCGCTACCACGGGCGTGACGTGGCGCTCAGGCGCGCGCGTGCGGCCAACGCGGTCGTGCTGCTCGGCTCGGCCACGCCGTCGCTCGAGACCTACGCCGCCGCCACCGACGGGCGACTCGGCCTGCTCGAGCTGCCCGAGCGCGCCACCAGGCGCCCGCTGCCGCAGGTCGAGGTGCTCGATCTCAAGCAGCACAAGGCGCTGCAGGGCGGCTTCTTCTCCGCGCGGCTGCTGCGCGCGATCGAGGAGACCCTGGCGGCGGGCGAGCAGACCATCCTGTTCCTCAACCGTCGCGGGTACTCGACCTTCATCTTGTGCAAGGCGTGCGGGCAGCCGGCGCGCTGCCGCGACTGCTCGGTGACGCTCACCTACCATCGCCATTCGGATCAGCTCAAGTGCCACTACTGCGGGTTCTCCACCGCGCCGCCGCGCGTGTGCCCGACCTGCAGCTCGAAGTCGATCGAGCGGCTGGGCTTCGGGACCGAGCAGGTCGAGGCGGCGGTGCAGGCGCGCTTTCCCACCGCGCGCGTGGCGCGGCTCGATCGCGACTCGGCGCAGGGCGCGGGCCTCGAGCGCGTGCTCGACGGCGTGCGCGACGGGACGATCGACATCGTGGTCGGCACGCAGATGGTGACCAAGGGTCACGATTTCCCCAACGTCACGCTGGTCGGCGTGGTGCTGGCGGATCACGGCATGGGGCTGCCCGACTTTCGCGCCTCCGAGCGCACCTTCCAGCTGCTCGAGCAGGTGGCCGGTCGCGCGGGCCGCGGGGAGCGCCCCGGGCAGGTGCTGATCCAGACCTACTGCCCGCAGCATCCGGCGGTCACCTGCGCGCGCGATCACGCGTTCCATCGCTTCGTCGAGGGCGAGCTGGTGGCGCGGCGCGAGCTCGACTACCCGCCGTTTTCACGGCTGGCCTGCGTGCATGTCGACGGTGCCGATCCGGCCGAGGTGCGCGCGGTGGCCGAGGCGTGTGTGCGGGTGGCAAGCGCGGCGTGCGAGCGGGCGCCGGCCGAGGTGGGCGCTCAGGTGGTAGGCCCGGCGGAGGCGCCGCTGTCGCGCCTGAAGGGGCGCACGCGCTGGCAGCTGTTCGTGCGCGCCAGGACCGCGCGGGCCCTGCGCACGCTGGCGCGCCACGCCTTGACGGTGGACACCCCGAGCGGCGTGCGGCTCAGCGTCGACGTCGACCCGATCTCGATGCTGTGATTCAGGTAATATGTGGGGTCGTGCCCGCGCCGTCGGTCCTGATCGCCGCCAACCCCTACGAGGGGGAGCTGTGCCGCAAGGCGCTGACCGATACCGGTCTGCTCGTCGAGCTGGCCGAGTCGATCGAGGGCGCGATGAGCGAGCTTCAGCGCTCGATGCCGCTGGCGGTGGTGATCGCCGACGGCTGGACCGAGGCCGACGCGCGCGAGCTGTTGGTCGAGGTGCGCTCGACGCACGACAAGCTGCCGATCTTCCTGATCGCGGATCGCGACGGCGACATCCGCGACGAGGACACGGCGATCCGCTGCGGCGCCTCGCGGCTGTTCTTGCGGCCGATCAGCATCGAGGCGCTGGCCGACGCGATCGAGAAGCTGGCGGTCGAGGCCGAGCTGGCCAGCGAGGTGTCCGATCAGCTCGAGGCGCAGCGCGAGGGCGTGCCGCCGCAGGAGACGCAGGCGGATCCGCCGACGCTGAAGCAGGTGGACATCGAGATGGAGGCGTCCGCCGCCGACGAGTGGGACGAGCCCTCGCGGTCGCAATTGGCGCGCATCGCGCTCAAGCAGGTGGAGCTCCCGACCGAGGAGCCGGCGGCGATTCCGCGCATCCCGACCGACGTCATCGCGCCGCCCTCGCCCGGCAACGGCGACACGCTGGGCAAGCCGCCGGCGTCGGTGTTGTTGCGCGCCGACGACGCGCTCGCCGAGGCAGCCGGGCTGCGGCTGCAATCGCTCGCCACCAGCCCCGAGTTTCGCGTCAAGGTCACCGACGTGCCGACGGCGGTGCGCCTCGAAGCGCCGCCCGCCTCGCCTACGCCCGTCGACGATCCGCGGCGCGCGCAGATGTTCGCCGATCGTTCTACGTTCGCGCGCCGGCTCGATGCCGAGCTGTCCGAGGCGGAGCGCCGGCTGTTCCCCGACGCCGCGCCGTCGCGCGAAGGGCGCCGTTCCGGCTATAACGACTACGACGACGCCATGGGCGACATCGATCTCGACGCGCTGGGGATCGACACGCTGCCCGGCATGGGCGTCGAGAGCCTGGAAGCGACGCTCGACCGGATGCCGATCACCCCCGTCAGCGAGCCGCCCGCGTCGCCGCTGTTGCGGCTGGCGTCGACGGGGACCGGCGTTGGCGCGGGCAACCTGGGCGAGCCGCCGATCGAGCAGGCGATCGCCCGGCCGATCGACGAAGAGGGCGCGCTCGCCGATCACGATCTGGCCGAGCTGCTCGCCCGGCTGAACGCCGCCGGCTGGACCGGGCGCGTGGTGCTCGAGCGCGGCGACGGCGAGAAGCACCTCTATTTCGACGCGGGCACGCCGGTGTTCGCCACCTCGAGCTTCGTGCACGATCGGCTCGGCGATCTGCTCTACCGCGAGGGCAAGCTCACGCGCGAGCAGCACGCGCGCACGCGCGAGCTCACCGTCGAGCCGGGCCGGCGCACCGCGGCGCTGCTCGTGGAGCTGGGGCTGCTCAAGCCGAAGGAGCTGTTCCCGGCGCTGCGCCGGCACGTCGAAGAGATCTCGTACTCGTGCTTCGGCTGGGACTCGGGCAGCTATCGCCTCGGGCCGGAGCAGGCGAGCGCCGAGGATCGCGTGCGGCTGTCGGCGCACCCGTGGGCGCTGTTCGTCGAAGGCATCCGCCGCAAGTACGGCCTCGAGCGGCTGATCGAGCTGCTCGGGCCGCCCGAGACGTTGCTCACGCCCACCACCGCGCGCGAGCGGGCGCTGGCCGAGTGCGGGCTGACCGCGGCGGAGCGCGTGGTCGCCGAGTTGTACGACGGCGAGCGCTCGATCGGTGACGTGCAGCTCACCGTCGGCGGGCTGCCCGGCGTGCCGCTCAGCGAGACCGGGCTGTACGCGGTCACCTGGGGGCTGGTCACGGTCGGCGCGCTGCGCACCGAGGAGCACGCGACCGATCGGCTGGGCCTGCGCGCTGCGTCGACGGTGATCACCACGGTCGACCAGCTCGCGCCGAAGCCGGGCGATGACCGGCGCAAGGGCCGGCGCGACAGCGGCGAGCGGCCGGGCGATCGCGCGATCGATCGCGAGCGGGTGCTGGCCAAGCAGGCGCAGATCTCCGACTGCGACTACTTCTCGGTGCTCGGGGTCGATCGGCAGGCCACGCCGCACGAGATCAACCGCGCCTACGAGCGACTGCGCCTCGACTTCCAGCCGGATCGCTTCGCCCACGAGGTGCGCCACGAGCTCGGCGCGGTGTTGGCGGAAATCCAGGATGTGCTAGAAGAGGCGCGCCGGGTGCTGCTCGACGAGGGGGTCCGGCAGGCCTACGCCGCACGTCTCGTCGATCCACACTGAGGAAAATGGCTTCGCTCCGCGTCGTGTTCATGGGTTCGCCCGACTTCGCCGTTCCGTGCCTGGACGCGCTGTTGCGCACCGAGCAGGTGGTGGCGGTGGTGACCCAGCCGGACAAGCCGGCCGGGCGCGGGCTCGGCCTTTTGGCGCCGGCGGTCAAGGTGCGCGCGCTCGCGGCCGGCGTGCCGGTGCTGCAGCCGGCGTCGGTGCGCAAGCCGCCGTTTCTCGACGAGCTGAAGGCGCTCCGGCCGGACGTGATGGTGGTGGTGGCGTACGGCAAGATCCTGCCACCCGAGGTGCTGGCGGTCGCGCCGCACGGCTGCCTCAACGTGCATGGCTCGCTGTTGCCGAAGTACCGCGGCGCGGCGCCGATCCAGTGGGCGGTGATCCGCGGCGAGCGCGAGACCGGCGTGACGCTCATGCAGATGGACGCGGGCATGGACACCGGCCCGATGCTGCGCAGGCGCGTGCTGGCGCTCGACGAGACGATCACCGCCGGCGAGCTGTATGAACGGCTGGCGCCGCTCGGCGCGGAGGTGCTGCTCGACGGGCTCGCGGACCTCCAGGCTGGCCGCCTCGTGCCCGAGAAACAGGATGACGCGCAGGCGACGATGGCGCCGATGCTGAGCAAGGAGACGGGGCGCGTGGACTTTGCGGCCGGCGCTCGCGCGGTGCGCGATCTGGTGCGCGGCTGCGATCCCTGGCCGACCGCCTTCACGCAGCTGGCAGGCTCGCCGCTGAAGTTGTTCAAAGCAAAGCGCGTCTCCGGCTCCGGCGCGCCCGGCACGGTGATCGGCGCGGACCGCGACGGGTTGCTGGTCGCTTGCGGGCCACCCGAGGGCGACGGCGACGGCCCCAACGGCGCGCTCAACGCGGTGGCGTTCGGCGAGCTGCAGCTCCCGGGCAAGCGGCGCATGCCGGCCGCTGCGCTTTTGGCCGGCCACCCGATCGCCGCCGGCACGCGGCTCGGAGCGCCATGACCTCTCGCGAGCTGGCGCGACGCGTGCTCGAGCGGGTCGAGGAGGGCGCCTATGCGACGCTCGCGCTCGGCGGCGAGCTGACCCGCGCGCGCACCTTGTCCGATGCCGATCGCGGGCTGGCCACCGAGCTGGTCTACGGCGTGCTCAAGCGGCGCGCGCGGCTCGACTACGCGCTCGCGGCCGGCGCGCCACGCGGCCTCGGCAGCCTGGATGCGCGGGTGCTCGACTGCTTGCGGCTCGGCGCGTACCAGATCCTGTTCCTGCGCGTGCCGGCGCACGCCGCCGTCGACGACGCGGTCGAGGCGGTCAAGCACGCGCGCGGCGCCAAGCTGGCCGGCTTCGCCAACGCGCTGTTGCGCAAGCTGGCGCGCGACGGCGAGCCGCCGCCGCCCGACGAGACGGACCTGGTCGCGCACCTGTCGGTAGTGGAGTCCGCGCCGGCGTGGTTGGTGAACGACGCGCTGGCCCGCTTTCCGCCGGGCGAGGCGAAGCAGTTCCTCGCTTCGCTCAACACGCCGGCGCCGGTCTGGCTGCGCGCCAACACGCTCAAGGCGCAGCGCGACGAGGTGGTCGCGCGCCTGCGCGAGGAGCGCCCGAACGCCACGGTGAGCACCTCGCCGCTCTCGCCCGAGGCGCTGCGCGTCGATGGTGGCGGCGATCCGTCGCGCTCGCGCGTGTTCGCCGAGGGGCTGTGCACCGGGCAGGATCTGGCCGCGCAGCTGGTCGCCCGGCTGGTCGATCCGCAGCCGGGCGAGGCGCTGCTCGACGCGTGCGCCGGCGTGGGCGGCAAGTCCACGCACCTGGCGCAGCTCACCGGCGACCGCGCGCAGGTCGATTCGGCCGATCTGTCCGAGCGCAAGCTCGAGCTCGGCGCGGATCTGGCGCGCCGCCTCGGGATCACCTCGCTCAGGCCGGTCGTGTGCGACCTCACCGACGAGAACGCGCCGTTGCAGCCGGACTACGATCGCATCCTCCTCGACGCGCCGTGCACCGGGCTCGGCGTGCTCCGGCGCCATCCCGAGGCCAAGTGGCGTCGCGCACCTGGCGATGCGCGCGAGCTCGCCGAGCTTCAGGGCCAGCTGCTCTCGGCGTTGCAGGGGCGCGTGAAGCCCAACGGCATCCTGGTGTACTCGGTGTGCACCTACACCGACGAGGAAGGGCCGCACCAGATCCGCGATTTCCTGGCCGCGCGCCCGCAGTTCAAGCTCGAAGAGACGCTGCAGACCTGGCCGCACCGCGACGACGCCGACGGTTTCTACGCGGTCCGCTTGCGCCGGATCGGGTAATCTTGCGACATGAGCGAGCGCCCCGCGCGAGCGATCAACAATAGACAACAAATGGGCGGCCCATCGGGCCGACCCATCGTGGAGCCGGAGGCGACATGAAAATAAAGATCGCGCCGTCGATCCTGTCTGCGGACTTCGGCCGGTTGGCGGAGGAGGTGCGCGCCATCGAGAAGGCGGGCGCCGATTACGCGCACGTCGACGTGATGGATGGCCGCTTCGTGCCCAACCTGACCATCGGGCCGGTGGTGGTGGCGGCGCTGCGCAAGGCGACGGCGTTGCCGCTCGACGTGCACCTCATGATCGAGGACCCCGACCGCTACATCGAAGACTTCGCCAAGGCGGGCGCCGATCTGATCGGCGTGCACGTCGAAGCGTGCCGCCACCTGCACCGCGTGGTGCAGCAGATCCGCGCGGCCGGCAAGCGCGCGTCGGTGACGCTCAACCCGCACACCCCGCCCGAGAGCGTCTACTACGTCTTGCAAGACGTGCAGCAGGTGCTGGTGATGTCGGTGAACCCCGGCTTCGGCGGGCAGAGCTTCATCCCCAACGTGCTGCCCAAGATCCGCGCGTTGCGCGCCGAGATCATCGCGCGCAAGCTCGACGTCGACATCGAGGTCGACGGCGGCATCAAGGTCGCCAACGTCGCCGAGGTCACCGCTGCAGGCGGCAACGTGATCGTCGCCGGCTCCGCCGTCTTCGAATCGAAAGACTACGCCGCCACCATCGCCGCCCTCCGCAAGAACGCCGAGGCCGCCGTCCCCCGATAGTCAGTCGTGCCTGGCGACGGGGCGCGGACGATCGAGGACGTCGCGGGGCGAGTCGAGGGCTGTTTGCGGGGGACGCACCTGCTACGCCGGCGG
This sequence comes from Myxococcales bacterium, assembly GCA_003170275.1. GTDB lineage: Bacteria > Myxococcota_A > Polyangia > Palsa-1104 > Palsa-1104 > PALSA-1104. The sequence continues at coordinate 42,645 of PNAM01000092.1, read as the reverse complement.
TCGTACCGGCCGGCGGCACGTCCAGGTGCTCGGGCCACTCGCTGGCATCCCCGCTGCGCGGGGAGCGCTCCTGGACGCCCCCGCAAACAGCCCTCGACTCGCCAAGCGACATCCTCGATCAATCACAATCCGAGGCAAACCACGGGGGGCTAGAAGTCGCCGAAGAGCTCGGTGATGCGGACGTCGAGGGCGGTGGCGACCTTGAACAGCGACGAGACGGAGGCGGAGGATTCGGCGCGCTCGATCTGCGAGAGCAGCGAGACCGAGAGCTTGGTGCGGCGGGACATCTGCTTGAGCGTCAGGCCGCGGGACTTGCGCAGCTCGCGGATGTTGCGACCGATGGTCTGGTGCAGCTCGTCCTCTTTGCGTAGGACCAGGCCCTTCTTGCGGGCGATGCGCTCGATGACGCCGCGGAACTCATCGACCGAGAACGGCTTCTTGATGTACGCCGAGACGTCATGCTCGATCGACGCGGTGGCGGTCTCGAGCGTCGGGTAGCCGGTCAGGATGATCACCGCCAGGTCGTTGTCGACCTTGCGGATGTGACCGAGCAGGTCGATGCCCGACAGCTTCGGCATCATCAGGTCGACGATGCAGATGTGGAACTCGCTTTGACGCAGGGTGTCGACGACCTGCGTCGGATCGCTGACGGTTACGACCCGATAGCCGTCGTGCGAGAGGAAATCTTCGAGGTACTCACAAACGTCTTTGTCGTCGTCGACAACCAGAATACTGAGTTGGGACACCAGTCCCCCCGCGGAATTGAGCCCACCACCAATGAAACCTGCCTGGTCGGGGCGAGAGGATTTGAACCTCCGACTTTTCGGTCCCGAACCGAACGCGCTACCAGGCTGCGCTACGCCCCGAGTGAAACTCGACGTTCCTACCGCTCCCGGCAGGCGAAGTCAACGTCAAACGTGAAAGTTTCTGTAGCCCTGCGACACACTGTGTAGGCGGGGGTGAGTCGGCCGCGACCGGGGGCATTGTCCCCGCAACGGTTCGACGTAAGGCGGCCAACGCTACGTATTCCGTGACGCAGGCCCAACGGCCCCACCGTTGCAAAGCGTCAGCGTCCATGCGGATCACGATCGGCGTGTTGCTGGCGGTGTTGGCGGGCGGGCTGGTCACGGGGTGCCTCTCGGACATCATTCCGTTTCACGAGCAGACCCTGGGGAGCGATGCTGGAGCCGGCGCCGGCGATCCCGACATGACCCTCCCCGGCGATCTGATGCCGCTGCCGGAACCTGGCGATGGCGGCCTCGGCGCTCTGCTCGACATGTAGCAAACTACACCTCCCCACCCAATACATGGTGTCTGGATACCCGGAAGTGGGGTCTCGAGCCCCGGCGAAACCTGGGAATCTCTAATGAAATCAGATAAGATGGACGGCATGGGGACTGCAAAAACACCACCCACCATGGTCCCCAACCGCCGTCTACGTGATGAGCTCGAACGTGCCGAACGCGCAGCGTCCCGCCGGTCGACCCACGAAGACGAAGAGATGACCCGCGTGCCCATGGACGATCCGGTGCGCGGCGCCGCGCCGCAGCCGCACGAAGCGATCAGCGTGGACTCGGGCGAGATCGAGATTCAGGAAGCCGACGACTCCGGCGCGTTCCAGGTGCGCGACGACGCGACGGTCGAGACGCCGATGCCGCGCCACGTGAGCCAGCACCAGTATCAGTCGGTCGGCGACTTCGAGGATGAAGAGACCCGCATCGATCCGAGCGCCGAGGGAATTCTCGAAGTTTCCGAGATGATGGAAGTGTTCGAGGTCGGCGACCACCAGCAGGTGCACTCGGCGCGGACCACCGTCAAGCGTCCCGACCGCGGCGACGAGAAGAGCGTGATCCGCCGCTTCGTCGAGAACGTGGTCACCGCGGTGCCGCGCGCGATCAAGAAGGCGGTCGACAAGACCGGCGCGCACAAGCTGAAGAAGCCGGTCAAGCGCGACCTGCCTGCTGGGGATGCGCAGGCGCAGCCGGCCAAGCGCGCGCAGCCGACGCAGATCGATCAGCGCGCGTGGCGCGAGATGCGCACCGCGCCGATCTTCGACGGCCTGCCCAACGAGGCGCTGCGCGATGCGCTGCTCTCGGGCGACGCGCAGGTCATCAAGGTCGGGCGCGACGTGATCTTGCCGCTCGGCGGCTCGGTAGCGCTGGTGCGCTCGGGCCAGATCGCGCTGGCGCTGTTCCACCCAGATACGCTCAAGGCGGAGCGCCGCGCCGCGGAGGAGCTGGCCAAGGCCGGCGACAAGCTGGAGAAGGCGATCAAGAGAGAGAAGAAGCGCCGCATCGAGCTGGGCCCGCTCATCGAGCTGGCCGAGAAGAACCTGGCGACGTTCGAAGAGGGCGACGTCGTCGAGCTGGCGACGAACCTGGACACGCACGCGCAGATGGCGGGCTACACGGTGACGCCCGCCCACGTGATCCGCATCTCGGCCGAGCGGGTGGCGCTGTGGAAGCGCATCTACCCGTTCATGAGCGATCGCTTCCGCCGCGCCAACCAGCAGGCGCGCGCGCGGCTGGACGCCACCGACGGCGCCAAGGCGATGGTCGCCGACTTCTTCATCCGCCACGGGCTGTCGGTGTCGATGACGCTGCGCGTGCGCAAGATCGACGCGTGCATCGAGTGCGGCGCGTGCGAGCAGGCGTGCGAGGAGCGCTACGGCGTCAAGCGTCTGTCGCTGCACGGGCGCATCCTCGGCGGGCTCGACTTCGTCGACGCGTGCCACACCTGCACCGATCAGCGGTGCATCGATCCGTGCAACTTCGACGCGATCTCGTTCGACGTGGGCCGCAAGGAGATCTTGATCAACGAGGCCAACTGCACCGGCTGCACGCTGTGTGCGACGGCCTGCCCGTACGACGCGATCGAGATGCACGAGCTCGACGAGAACCCGCTGCTCAAGCTGCGCCTGGAGAAGGCCGGCGCGCTGGCGTTCGGCGACGGCGCCGGGCGCAAGGCCAAGCTGCGCCGCATGGCTTCGAAGTGCGACCACTGCGCGTTCTACGCCGATCAGGCGTGCATCAGCGCCTGCCCGACGGGCGCGCTGGTCGAGGTGCTGCCGCAGGACGTGGTCAACCAGCTGCCCGATCAGGCGCGCGCCACCGCCAAGGCGGGCTTCGATCGCACGGCGCCGATCAACGTCAACGCGCTCAACCAGGCGGCGGCGTTCGTCAAGGGGCTGCAGATCCCCGAGCTCGGCCGCGCCCGCGCGCCGCGCACCAAGCTGCTGATCGGCATGTGGTGGGCAATCGGCATCCTGGCCGTTGCGATGGGCTGCACCGAGATCCTGTTGCGCAAGGTGTTCCCGGCCTGGTCGGGGTCGTTCTGGATGGCGGTGCACGTCGACGGGCTCGATCCGGAGCTGGCGCTCGCGCGCATCGACTATCGGCCGGGCTGCGAGCTGGCGGTGAACTTCGGCTACACCGGCACGTTCATCATGATCTCCGGCCTGGCCTACGTGTGGCGGCGCCGGCTCGGCTTCATGAAGAACTGGGGCTCGCTCAGGGCGTGGTTCGACTGGCACGTGATGACCGGCGTGGTCGGGCCGACTTTCATCCTCATGCACTCGGCGGCCAAGCTCGACAACTGGGTGTCGATGGCCTTCTGGTCGATGATCGCCACCGTGCTGTCGGGCCTGCTCGGGCGCTACCTGTCGACCGAGTTGCCGGAGATGGCGTCGACCGCGATGGTCGAGACGCTGGAGGTCGATCGCCGGCTGCACGAGATTCGCGCGGCGCACCCAGGCGTGCGCGTGGCCGACGGTTGGTTCGAGGGCTATCGCCGCAAGGTGGCCAACTTCGAGCGCCGGCTCAACGGCGGCAAGAAGGACAAAGACGCCAAGAAGAAGCACACCTTCCTCGGGGCGGTGGCGACCTTCTTCTGGGTGATCAAGGACGACCTGGGCCGTGGGCGCCGGCTGCGCGCGCTGTCCAAGGCGCTCAAGCAGTCGGTGCGCGGCAAGGGCGCGCGCAAGGTGCGCAAGCAGGCGGTGGTCCTGGCGCAGCGGCTGGCGCTGCTCGAGCGCCGTCGCGTGATGCTGCCGCGCCTGGAGCCGCTGTTCACGCAGTGGAAGGCGGTGCACGTGCCGATGTCGGTCATCCTGACCATCATCGCCGGCATCCATATCTTCTTGGCTCTCCGTTCCTAATAGGCGACGATACGCGCCGTGAGACGGGCCTTTGCCGTCGCCGTGGGACAACTCATTCTCCTAGCCTGGTTGCTGGGGGCCGGCGACGCACAAGCAGACTTCTTTTCTTCCAGCCCTGGGCCGCTCACCCAGGTGCACGCGAACATCGATGGGCCTGACCACTGTCAGGACTGTCACGTCGGCTCGCGCGATCTGACGCAGGAGAAGTGCCTCGCCTGCCACAAGCCGATCGGCGAGCGGCAGCGCGAGCGCAAGGGCGTGCACGCGTCGCAGAAGGCGCTCGGCAAGCAGTGCGAGCTGTGCCACACCGACCACAAGGGGCGCGGCAAGGACATCCTCGGGTTCAACGCGTTCGGCGGCAAGGACAAGTTCGATCACTCGGCGCTGACCGCCTGGCCGCTCGAGGGCAAGCACCAGACCACCCCCTGCGCCAAGTGCCACACGCAGAAGACGCCGACGGGGACCATCACGTACCTCAAGTCGCCGGTGGCGTGCGTGGGCTGCCATCCCAATCCGCACGGCGATCTGCGCGAGGTCAACCGGCGCTGCGAGCGCTGCCACGACGCGCGCACCTGGAACATGCTCGACAAGTCGCCGTTCGATCACGACAAGGACTCGCGCTATCCGCTCGAGAAGAAGCACGAGAGCGTCAAGTGCGTGCAGTGCCATGCCACGCGAAAAAACGGCGAGGCGCCCAATGCAAAGACGCCCATCCCGGCGCACGAGGGCTACCAGAAGCTGACCTTCCGCTGGGCGACGTGGGGGACAGACTGCCTGCCGTGCCACGACAACGTGCACGGCGACTCCTTGTTCGGCAAGAAGGCTTGCAAGCTGTGTCACTCGGCCAAGGTCGAGTTCACGCGCGTGCTGTTCGATCACAACCGGCGTACGCGCTTCCCGCTCGACGGGGTGCACGCCAAGACCAAGTGCGAGTCGTGCCACAAGAAAGACGAGAAGAAGCCGCCGCAGCGCGCCTGCGAGACCTGCCACGACGACGTGCACAAGAACCGCTTCGGCAAGGTGTCGAACGGCGACTGCGGCGTGTGCCACACGGCGGCCAACTGGCCGACCGATCTCAAGTTCGATCACGGCGGGCGCACGCGCTTCGCGCTCACCGGGCAGCACGCCAACGCGGACTGCCGCGCCTGCCACCGCGGCAAGAACACCACCGACTGGGAGCACGTCGACAACCTGGTGACCAAGCAGGGCAAGGGCACCGTGGTGGCGTGCATGGGCTGCCACCAGCACGAGAACGTGCACCAGAAGCAGTACACCAACGACAAGTGCCTCGATTGCCACAAGATGGCCGGGGTGATCGACACCAAGCCGCGCGCGATCAGCGAATTCCACGGGGCCAACTCGCGCTTTCCGCTCACCGAGGGGCACAAGAGCGTCGAGTGCGCCAAGTGCCACCCGAACAACGTGTTCACCAACACACCGCTGCAGTGCGGGCCGAAATGTCACCCCGACGAGCTGCACAAGGGGACGCTCGGCAAGGACTGCCTCGAGTGCCACACCGGCGGCAAGTGGGAAGCGCGGCTGTTCGATCACGACACCAAGACCAACTGGCCGCTGGTCGGCAACCACAAGGACGTGCTGTGCGAGGGGTGCCATCCGCGGCGCGACTTCGCCAACAATCGCGGCAAGGGCGTCACCTGCTTCAACTGCCACGCCAAGGACGACGTGCACGCGGGCGCGCTCGGCAACCAGTGCGAGCGCTGCCACGATCCGTCCGGCAAGCTGTCGTTCAACCACAACAAGCGGGAGTACTCGGACTGGCCGCTCCTCGGCGAGCACAAGAAGGTGCGCTGCGCCGATTGCCACACCTCGATCCACTTCAAGCCGACCTCGCGCGAGTGCGGGCCGTGCCACCCCGAGCCGGACGTGCACCGCGGGCAGCTCGGCACGCTGTGCGGATCGTGCCACGTCGAGCAGGCCTGGAAGATCATCAAGACCGGGCACGACGTGCCGTCGCCGCGCTTCGGCGGCGCGCACGACGGGATCGCGTGCGTGAAGTGCCATCCGGGCGGCAAGCTGCTGGCGGGCACCGCGCCGCTGTGCATCACCTGCCATCGCAACGACGACATCCACCACAACTCGCTCGGGCCGCAGTGCGGCGAGTGCCACACGCAGCGCACGTGGGCGGGCGCGCACTTCGAGCACTCGCGGGTGGGCTGCGATCTGGTGGGCGTGCACCGCGTGCTGCCGTGCGTGGACTGTCACCGCGGCGGTAACTACACCGCGCTGTCGAGCGAGTGCATCGCGTGCCACCGGCGCGAGCAGATCCTGGCGCAGAACATGTTCAAGGCCGGCGCGGTGGGCTTCGTGCCGCACGATTCGTTCACCAACTGCGCGAGCTGCCACAACCCGAACTACTTCGGACCGGTTGCGAAAGCGTCAGGCCGGGAATCGGTCTGCAGATGAAGCGCGCGTGGTGCCTGCTCGCGCTCCTGTTACTGCCGTCGGTGGCGCGCGCGCAGGACCTGCGCGATCGCTTCAACATCCGGCTGTCGCTCACCGGCTTCTACCTGGCCGAGCAGCAGGACATCCAGGATCGCGCGCTCAACCAGGCGGCCAGCTACTCGCTCGGCTATCTCGATCTGCGCGCGGTCATCGACGGGCGGCGGCTGCCCGGAAACTTCGAGCTGCACATCGACGGGCGCGTGCGCATCACCGGCGACATCGATCAGCCGACGCTGCTCGTCGAAGGCAACGCGATCAGCGCGCGCGGTTATCTCGGCGGGCGCGAGTACGAGCTGCGCGAGGCGTACGTGCGGCGGCGCGGGCTCAAGGTCGATTTCGCGCTCGGGCGCATGTACGTGTTCGAGGCCGATGGGCTCAAGCTCGACGGGGCGCGCGTCTGGTACAACTTCAACAAGCACTGGGACCTCAGCCTGTTCGCGGGCGGCTATCCCAACCCGTACTCGCGATCGCTCACCACCGACTACCAGGGATCGAACGGCTACTACGGGCCGTCGATCACCGGCGGCGCCGACTTCAGCTACACCTACGACAAGGTGTGGGGCTCGGTCGCGGCGGTGGGCGGCTACCTGGGCGGCAACGACGACGGCGGCGCGTTCGATCCGGCCAACCCCGCGGGCCGGCCGTCGACCGAGGGCGGACGGTTCTATCTCGACTGGCGCAGCTTCGAGCGCTTCGCCACCTGGCTCGACGTGTTCCACGATCTGGTGCTCGACCTGGTCGGGCCGGCGGGCGTGCAGCTCACGCGCTTCGACGTGTTCGCCACGGCGCGCGTGCACAAGTACTTCACGCTGCGCGGCGGCTACGATCACCTGTCGTCGCTGGCGATCGAGATGTTCCTCTCGAACCTGCTCAACAACCGCAACGACTTTGCGACGTTTCCGATCAAGACCATCCAGAACAACCTGATCGTCGAGCGCACCGCGCGCGATCAGGTGCGGCTCGACGGCGACGTGCACTTCGGCAAGGTGAACATCTTCGCCGAGGGCCGGCTGCGCTGGCGCACGCTGGTGAACGCCGGCGAAGATCCGCAATTCGTCGTTGACCCCAAGACCGACTCCAACCAGGTGGCGGCGAACTTTGCGTGGGACGCGACGGTCGGCATTCGCGATCGCGGCTCGCTCAAGGGGATCCGCGCTGGGCTGTGGTACACGCTGCTCGACGACTTTCGATCGTCGAGCCACATCCTCGGAGTCGAGCTGGGGCGCAGCTTTCTCGACGAGCGCCTGTCGCTCGACCTGAGCTTCTTGTACGCGCGCACGCGCGACCAGTCGGCGGGCGTCAGCACCTGCAACGCGACGGTGCCGTTCGCGCCCGATCGCACCGCGCTGCTCACGCCGTGCTTCGGCACGCGCGACGGGGAGTCGTTCGAGCCGGCGCTCACCGTGTCCACCACGCTCGGCAAGCACTGGTTCGGGCTGCTCGACTATCGCCTGGTCGTCAACAGCACCGTCGGCACCTCGGCGATCTTGACCCACGTGCTGCTGCTGCGCATCGAAGCCCGCTACTGAAGGCAGAGCCCGACGGGCTGTGCGGTGCCGAACAGGCCCCAGACGTCATGGCAGGTGGCGGGCAGCGTGCAGGTCGTGCCCGCGTCGGGCGCGCCGGTTCCGGCCAGGCACAGCGTGTGGCACAGGTTGTCGCCGACGCCCGCGAATGCCGCGGCCAGGTCGCACTCGGCGCCGTCGACGCAGGCATCGATCGAGTCTGCGCCATTGTCGAGACACTCGGTGCCCGCGGGGTTCAACGAGTAGCTCTGAATACACACGCCGCCGACGAACTTGTCGCCGGTCTTCGCCTCCAGATCTTTGAAGCTGCGTTCGTCGTAGACGTTGCACTGTTGCGGGAAGCCTCCCTGGACGGGGCAGCTGCCGGCGCCCACGTCGCAACCGTCGTAGCAATAGCCGGTGAGACCAGTCCCGTGCGCGTAGCGAAAGCAGCCGCCGACCTGGTTCGTGGCGGTGGTGCAGGTGCCGTCGCCGTTGGTCGGATCGCAGGTCAGGCTGCCGTTGGGAAAGCAGTGATCTTCGCCACTGTAGATGCACGCGTAGCCCGGCAGGCAGCCGGCCGCGTTGGTACACGAGGCGAAGCACCACTTCCCGTTGGTGCCTTCGTCCTGGCACACGCCGTTGACGCCGCAATCATCGTCGGTGGTGCACTTCGACGAGCAGTACCCGCCTTGGGTCTTCAAGAATCCGCCCTTGTTATAGAGGGTCTTGGTGAAGCAGACCGGGGTGGTGCCCTCGATGCAGTCGGCGGTCGAGGCGCACGGGCCACCGATCGGGCTGGCCAGCGCGCTCAGGTCGGGGCTGGCCATCATCGCCAGGTCCATTCCGAGATCGGGCGACGGCGCGACGTTGCCGTTGCCGCACCCGCACAGGCTGGCCCACAGGCCCAGCACGCAGAATGATTTCACATGCACCCCCGATTACAGCGTACACCTTCGCACGACAGATTGCCGCACTCAGCTGCCGCGGTACTCCATCTGCGTGGCGATGGTCTTGCGCGCCTCGGCGCCCCAGTACTTTGCGACCAGGTGCAGGCCGAGATCGAGTGCGCTGGTGACGCCGCCGGCGGTGACCACGCGGCCCTCGTCGACGATGCGCTCGAGCACGACCTCGCGGCAGAACGGGCGCAGCTCGAGGAGCGCGGTGTGGTGGGTGGTGGCGCGCAGGCCGGTGAGGTGGCCGGCGTGGCCGAGGAGCAGCGAGCCGGTGCACACCGACGCGATCGGGCGCTCGCTTCCCCAGCCGCGCAGCCACTCGACGAAGCGTGGGTCGTCGCCGAGCGCGCGCGTGCCGAAGCCGCCGGGGACCACCAGCAGATCGAAGGCGTCGAGCGAGGGGTAGACCGATTCGGGGCGCAGCGGGAAGCCGCTGTCGTCGGTGAATGCCGCTTCGGTGCCGATGATCTGGTGGGTGACCTCGGGGTCGACGTTCATGGTCGCGAGCCGGCGCAGGCCGTCGTAGACGCCGACCAGGTCCAGCAGCGTGACGCGCGGAAACGCGAGCAGCGCGATCCGGCGCGGCGGATGGTTCATGCGGCGATGTTACATGCTTTAATGCGCGCCATGAAATCGACGCTCCTGTGCGTGATGGTGCTTTCGGCGACGGCGCACGCCGACAAGACGGTGGTGCTCAAGGCGGCGCACCTGTTCGACGGCAAGAGCGAGGCGCTGGTCTCGCCGGGCCTGGTGGTGGTGAGCGGCGGCAAGATCGCGGCCGTGGGCAAGGGCGCGGCGGTACCGGCCGGCGCGGAGGTGATCGATCTCGGCGATGCCACGCTGATGCCCGGCCTGCTCGATGCGCACACGCACCTGACGGGCGAGGCGAGCGAGGACTGGAAGCAGGACGAGCTCGACGGGTTCAAGAAGCCGATCCCGCAGCAGGCGATCGAGGCGACGGTCTTCGCGCGGCGCACGCTCGCCGCCGGGTTCACGACGGTGCGCGATCTCGGGTCGTCGGATCTGATCGACATCGGGCTGCGCAACGCCATCAACGACGGGAAGGTGCCGGGGCCGCGCATGCTGGTGGCGGTCAACGCGATCGGCGCGCGCGGCGGGCACTGCGACGGGACCGGCGGCTACCGGCCGAACCTGCTCAAGGAGCCGGGCTTCGCCGAGGGCGTGGCCGACGGCGCCGATCAGGTGCGCGCGGCGGTGCGCTTCGCGACCAAGCACGGCGCGGACGTGATCAAGGTGTGCGCGTCGGGCGGCGTGCTGTCGCTCAACGACAAGGTCGACTCGCCGCAGTACACGCAGGCGGAGCTCGACGCGCTGGTCGACGAGGCGCACGCGCTCGGGCGCAAGGCGGCGGCGCACGCGCACGGGGCCGAGGCGATCAAGCGGGCGGTGCGCGCGGGCATCGATTCGATCGAGCACGGCACGTTCCTCGACGACGAGGGGGCGGCGCTGATGAAGGCCAAGGGGACCTACCTGGTGTTCACGCCGACGCTGTGCCTGGCCGAGCGGATGAAGCACAACGGCGCGCCGGCGGCGGTGGTGCAGAAGAGCGCGGCGGCCGACGCGCAGCAGGATCGGATGTTCGCCAAAGCGCTCGCGCGGGGGGTCAAGATCGCGTTCGGCACCGACGCGGCGGTGTGCCCGCACGGGAGTCAGTGGCTGCAATTCGCGCACATGGTCAAGCTGGGCATGAAGCCGCTCGCCGTCCTGCGCGCCGCGACCTCGAGCGACGCCCGGCTGTTTGGCGTGGACGACAAGCTCGGCACGCTCGAGCCGGGCAAGCTCGCGGACATCATCGCGGTCGCCGGCGATCCGTCGCGCGACATTGCTGCGATGGGCAACGTGGTGCTGGTCATGAAGGAGGGCGCGGTGTTCAAGCGGTGAGCAAAAGTTAAAAAGTTAAGTCCGCTCGTTATCCGCGAAGACGGAGGGTTATCTCAGAAGACGGACGCGGCGGAGGAGGACGTCGGCGAGCAGGAGGGCGGCGGCGAGCCATAAGAGGAGCGGCCAGAGGTCGCGGTGCCAGGGGACCGATTCGCCGGCGGGGTCGAACAGCTGGGCGGGCGTGGGGCGGGCGCGGCCGCCGGTGGTGGCGGCGACGCGTTGCAGGAGCGCTTCGTCGGGCGGGAGCGCGAGGTATTCGCGCGGGTAGGGGAGCGAGACGGTGCCGGCCGATTCGGCGATCTCGACGCCGTTCTGTTTGTGGACCGCGCGCAGCAGGAACGAGCCGTAGCGATCGAGGGCGAACTCGCCTTCGTAGCGGCCGGCCGCGGTCTGCGTGAGCGGCACCTCGAGCGGCTTTTGCGGGCGCTCGGGATCGATCACCTGCAGCACCGAGTCCAGCCCGGAGAGGAACTTGTCGTCGCCGGAGATCGCGTCGACCGAGACGCGCGCGTGCGGCGGATCGACCTCGACGTGCAGGTCGAACGTGGCGCCCGTCGCGTTGCTCGACTGGCCCGGCTGGTGGCGCATGGTGGCGCGGATCAGGTGCGCCCAGAACTTGGAGTAGCCCGGCCACTTGAGCCAGTCGGCAGCCCAGCGATTCTTCACGTCGCTGGTGAACGCCACCGCCTGGCCGAGGCCGACGCGCCAGCGCGCCAGGATCGGCTCGCCCAGATCGCTCTGCAGGATCACCTCGGACAGCGGCTTGGGCTTGGTGACCACGTAGCCGCGCAGCGGCGGCGCCTCCTCGATGTTCACGCCGGCGAGCAGCTCGGCGCGCTTGGCCACGCGCACCTTGACCGACTCCTCGACCAGCGCCGAGCGCGCGACCTGGGTGATCTCCTTGGTGAAGATCTTGGGCACGTTTTGCGCGTCCATCGTGTGGTAGAAGCGCCCGCCGCCGCGCTCGGCGATCAGCGTGAGCAGCGTCTTGTCGGCCTCGCCGCCCACGCCGACCGCGGAGACGGTGATCTTGTGCTCGACCATCTCGTCGACCAGCTCCTTGATCCCGTCGTAGCTGGCCTGCCCGTCGGTGAGCAGGATCACGTGCTTGAGCTTGGCGGGCGCCGGCTCGAGCTCGTCGTAGGCCATCTTGAGCGCCGGCAGGATGTTGGTGCCGCCGCCCGGATTGATCGAGGAGATCTGGCTCAAGATGCGCGTGCGGTTCGACGCGCGCTGCAGGCGCACCACCGGCTGCGCGATCTGATCGAAGACGATCACGCTGATCAGATCGTCCGGCCCGAGCAGCTCGGCGGTGGCCTTGGCGGCGTCCTTGGCGAGCTCGATCTTGTCGCCGGTCATCGAGCCCGAGCGATCGATCGCCAGCACCACCGCCAGGTTGGGCTGGTCGCGCTTCTTCTCCACGTCGAAGCGCACCGGCAACAGCGACTCGATGCGCGAGCCCTGGTAGCCGCCCGAGCCGAAGCTGTTCTCGCCGCCGGCCATCAGGAAGGTGCCGCCGAGATCGCGCACGTAGCCTTCGATGGCGCTCATCTGCGCCGGCCCGGCGAACATCGCCGGCACGTCCGAGACCAGCACCAGATCGAACTTGGCCAGCTCGCGCGGCGACGAGGGCAGCCCGTACGCGCCGCGCACCTCGACGTCGAAGTTCTCCTTGCGCAACGCGTTGGCCAGATAGTCCGCCGACTGCGGCTCACCCTCGACGTACAAGACGCGCGGCTTGCCCTTGACCGCCAGCGACGCGACCGCCTGGTTGTTCGCCAGGAAGTGATCCTTCAGCTTGCCGCCGACGGTGAGCTTGTAGGTGGTGAAGCCGGGGTTGGTGACCTCGCTCTTCCAGTGCAGGAGGTTCTGCCCGGCCTGCAGCGTGACCTCGCGCCGCCCGTCGGAGGGGTTGACGAACTCGTCGCGGTAGAGCGTGAGCGTGGCCTTCTGCGGGCGCGAGGCGTACACCTCGGCGGTGACCTCGAACGGCGCGCCGACCTTGGCGTCGCTGGGCAGCTTGAGCGCGCGCACCAGCACCTCGTCGTCCTGCTCGGCGGCGAAGCTGACGTAGTCGACGTGCACCTTGCGATCGTGCGCCGCCACCGCCTGGGCCGCCAGGTTGCCGGCGGTCTCGTTGCCGTCGGAGACGATCAGCGCGCGCTGGATGGTGCCCGGGGGATACAGGCCGTAGGCCAGCTCGAGCGCGGCCTCCACGTCGGTGGTGTCGCCTTCTGCAGGGACGCGCGCGAGCGGCGGCAGCGGCGTTCCGGCGGGCGGTAGATCGATCAGGTGCGGATGGCGCGCGAAGGTGACCAGCGCGAGCACGTCGTCGCCGTGACGCGCCTGGCGGGCGTCCTCGACCAGCTTGTGCGCCGCCGCGAGTTGCTGCTCGCCGATCGAATCGGAGACGTCGACCAGCAGCACGGTCGCCACCGTATGCCGATCGCTGACCGTCGACGGGCGGGCCAGCGCGATCGCGAGCGTGGCGATCAACAGCGCGCGCACGCTGGCGGAGAGCACCTGCTGCTTGAAGGCGAAGTCGACCAGCGACGCGGCCAGCGCGCCGTAGAGGAACGGGATCGCGGCCAGCGCGTAGAGCGCCTGCGGGCGCAACAGCTGGAGGGTGCGCCCGCGCAGCGTGAACGACAGCACCTCGCCCTCTCTTGTCCCGACCCACAGGTGCAACAGGCCGGCGATCAGCGCGGCGACGCCGAACGGCAAGACCAGCTGCAGCGCGCGTTTGCTGCCCGGCTTCATACGGTGAGCCGCCGGTTGTAGGTCCACCACTCGATCATCGTCAACAAGAGCGCGAGGACCACCAGGTACGACCACAGCGACCGCTTGAGGCCCAGCCGGCCGGCGTCGGGCACGCGCACCGCCTGGCCCTCGACGACCAGCTGGGTGCGCGGCGCGACCTTCGATTCGCTGGGCGAGGCGAGGTTCGCGGCGACCAGGCGGGGACGATTGCCCGCGCTGTCGATCTGGTAATAGCCAGCCTGCAGCCCGTAGAAGGTGGCGCGGCCGTCGCGCACCGGCGCGCGCGAAATGCGGCCGTCGGGCGCGCGCACGGTGAGCTCGGTCGAGCCGCCCGGCGCGTCGAGGCGCCACGGCTGGCCCGTCGCGTACGAGGCCTGCAAGCCGGTGTCGGCGCCGCCGAACCAGTCGACCGCGTTCACCACCAGCACCGGAAACGCCACGCGCATCGGCAGGTCCGAGCGCCGCACATCGAAGCCGAGCGCCACCTGCTTGCGCCCGTCCTTCGTCTCCCGCGCGACAATAATCGGCTCGCGCAAGGCCGACGCGACGGCGACGTCCCCCGGCTGCAGCTGGAAGCGCGACGCGCGCGAGATGTTCAGATCCTTGAGCGTCACCCAGCGCATGAGCGGATGCTCGCTCGCCAGCTCGGTCACGATCGGCAGCGCGAGCTCGCCGGTGACCTTGAACGGGCTCTGCGCGCCGTGCGGATCGAGGTACAGCGCGTGGGTGGCCGGCTCGACGGGCGGCACGAAGCCGTCGAGCACCACCGCGTCGTACTTGGCGGTCGCGGCGGCGTCGTAGGCGGCGGGCGCGATCTTCTGCACCTCCAGGTTCTCGTCGAGCAGCAGCGCGCCTTCGAGGAACAGGTTGCCGCTCGAGACCAAGAGCAGCTTGAGCTTCTTGCGCGGCGGCAGGAGCGCGTAGGCGTGATCGTCGAGCGCCAGCACGTCGAGCCTTGCCTCTCCGTCGGCAGGACGCAGGCGCGCCTCGAGCCGCGTGCCTTCGCCGGCCAGGTTGGCGTAGGTGCGCTGCACGCGCTCGCCGGCCTTGAGCTCGATGCGCTCGACCTCGACCACCTCGCCGTCCTGCACCAGCTCGAGCTGGAGCGCCGACGGATGGTCGCGGAAGCTCTGCAGCTCGACCAGCACCTCGTAGGCCGACTGGTTGGCGCGGTAGCGACGCACCGAGAACGCGGTGATGCCCACGTTGTCGCCGGATCTCCCGACTGGGAAGAAGCGCAGGTCGATGCCCGACAGATCGATGGTCGACAAGCGGGTTTTCGGATCGGCAGGCGCGGTCGCGCGCACGCGCTTCCACAGCGCGTCGTCGTACGCGCCGTCGCCGATCAGCACCAGGGTCGGCTGCGGCCGGCCGCGCAGCGCATCGGCGCCGAGGCGCAGCGCGCGTTCCAGATCGGCCGGCGTGTCGCTCGCGGACAGCCCTTCGATCGCGGCGCTCAGCTGCCGCTCGTCGGACGTCAGCCCGCTCGACGGCGCGGGCCGCGCGTCGACGCTCACCACCATCGCAAGATCCTCGGTGCCGAGCGTGCGCACGATGCGGCGCGCCTCGAGCTTCGCTTGATCGATGCGGCTGTGCCCGCCGTCGCCGTCGAGTGACTGCATCGAGGCGGAGGTGTCGACCAGGATGGCGATGGTGCGGCCGCGTTGCGATGCGGCGAGGTGCGGATCGCCGATCGCGAGCAACAAGAACGCCAGCACCGCCAGCTGCACCAGCAGCGAGATCAGCCGGCGCAGCCGCCGCCACAGCGCGGTCGACTCGGTGTCGCGCAGCACCTTGCGCCACAGCTCGGCGAACGGCACCTCGACCCGGCGGCGGCGCAGCTTGAGCACGTAGAGCGCGACCAGCGCGGCGGCGCCGGCGGCGAACGCCGGGGCGAGCAGCGACACCGGCGCGCCCGACAAGATCATGACAGGAACCCGCCCGCGCGGAAGATGCGCAGCACCAGCTCGTCGAACGGCACCGCGGTGTCGGCGCGAAAGTACGGGATCCCGCGCGCCGCGCAGAAGCTCGCCAGCGCCTCGCAGTAGGCCTCGTGCTCGCGGCGAAACGCGGCGAGCGCGCGCTCGGTCACCGTCACCTCGCGCAGCTCACCGGTCTCCACGTCGACGATCTCGATGTCGCCCTTGAGCACCGGCCGCGCGTCGCGCGTGTCGTACACCTGCAGCACCGTCGGCTCGAAGCGATGATAACGCAACAGGTTGAGGCCTTCCTGATAGCCCTCCGGATCGTAGAAGTCCGAGATCACCACCGCCAGCCCGCGCCGCTTGGTCGAGTGCACGAATGCCTCGAGCGCGTGCGTCAGCCCGGTCTTGCCCTCGGGGACCAGGCCGCCGAGGAACTTGAACACCTTGAAGATGTTGCCCTTCCCGCGCGACGGCGGAAGGCGATCGCGTTCAGGCCCGCCGAACGGCACGATCGACACGCGATCGAGCTTGGCCAGACCCACGTAGGCGAGTGCCGCGGCGACGGTCTGCGCGTACTCGATCTTGGCGTGCGTGCGCATCGACGCCGACGCGTCGACCAGGATGTAGATGTGCAGATCCTCTTCCTCTTCGAACAGCCGCAACAGCAGCTTGTCGAGCCGGCCGTACACCGACCAGTCGAGGTAGCGCAGATCGTCACCGACGGTGTAGTTGCGGTGATCGGCGAACTCCACGCCCGAGCCGATCTTGCGCGTACGCCGCTCCGCGCGCATCGCGCCGGTGAACACCTTGCGCGACACGACATAGAGATACTCGAGCTTCTTCAGGAAGCTCTCATCAAACTCCATCAGGGTTGCTCCGGGGTCTCCTGAAGGATGCTCTCGATGATCGTGTCCGGATCGATGCCTTCGGCTTCGCCTTCGAAGTTGAGGATCAGGCGGTGGCGCATGGTCGGCTTGGCCACCGCGCGCACGTCGTCGCACGAGACCGCGAAGCGCCCGTCGAGGAGCGCGCGAATCTTGGCGCCCAAAAGGCACGCCTGCGCGCCGCGCGGGGAGGCGCCGTATCGCACGTACTTGCGCGTCAGGCCCGGCACCGGCCGCTTGTCGTCGGCGTTGGCCGGCGGGTGGGTGGCCTCGAGCACGCGGATGGCGAAGTCCTGCACCGCGCGCGCGCACGGCACCTGGCGCACCACCTCGCGCAGCTCCAGCAGCCGCTCGGACGAGAGCACCTTCTCGGCGCGCACCGCGTTCTCGCCGGTGGTGCGATCGAGGATGGTGTGCAGCGATTGGCGCGACGGAAAGGTCACCTTGAGCTTGACGAAGAAGCGGTCGAGCTGCGCCTCGGGCAGCGGATAGGTGCCCTCCATCTCGAGCGGGTTCTGCGTCGCCAGGACGAAGAACGGCGGGTCGAGCTGGTAGGTGGTCTTGGACACCGTCACCGACTGTTCCTGCATGGCCTCGAGCAGCGCCGATTGGGTCTTGGGCGTGGCGCGGTTGATCTCGTCGGCGAGGATCACGTTGGCGAAGATCGGGCCGCGCTGGAACACGAAGCGCTTCTGCCCGCGCTCGTCCTCGGAGATCACGTTGGTGCCGACGATGTCGGCGGGCATCAGGTCGGGCGTGAACTGAATGCGCGAGAAGCTCAGGTGCACCGCGTCGGCGAGCGTGCGCACCAGCATGGTCTTGCCCAGGCCGGGCACGCCCTCGAGCAGCGCGTGGCCGCCGGCGAGCAGCGCCATCACCACGCCCTCGACGATCGCTTCGTGGCCGACGATCACCTTGGCGACTTCGTCGCGCAGGCGCTTGACGTCGCGCTGAAAGCCCTGCACCTGGTCTGAGGGAGGCGTCATGACCCTCTAGGATAGCAAGGTCGGGTAAAAGCGCACCCTACGACCTCGCGCGCCCGATTCTTCCCGGATTGGGGCTACTTGCCGCCGCTCAAGAGGCGCTTGCGGGACACCGGCACGGGCCGCGGCGCACCGTCGGCGCCGCGCGCGACCACCAGCTGCACGACGGTGTCTTCGGGGCCGCGGATGCGCTCGACCGCGCCGGCGAAGCCGAGCTCGGCGGTGGAGACGCCGTCGATGGAGAGCACGCGATCGCCGGGTTGCAAGCCGGCCGCTTCGGCGCCGCCGCCCGGGATCACGCGCACGATCCCGAGCACGTCCTGGTCGGCCGTGAGCACCGCGCCGATGCCCACCAGCTCGATGCGCGGCTCCTCGCCCGGTTCGGTGGGCGCGAGATCGACGGTGAGCGGGCCGACGTCCCCGTCCTCGGCCACCTGCAGCGCCGAGAGGATGCGCGTGTGGTGGCCCTCGGCGGCGACCAGGATCGAGCGCAGCCCGGCGCGCAGGCCCCCGAGCTCGAAGTGCCCGCCCGCGTCGCTGGTCGTCGACGAGCGCACGGTGACCGGCGAGCTGTCGTCGAGGATCATCCCTTCGAGCGAGATGCGCGCGCCGGTGATCGCGGCGCGGCTCGCGCGATCGATCACCGTGCCGCTCACGCGTCCGCCGGCGCCGAGGGAGAAGCTCGCTTCGGCCGGCTCGGCGGGCGGCGCGGCGATCTCGATCTCCTGCTCCTGGGCAGGCGCGTGGCCGTGCGCGACCGCGGTGACCACCCACGGGCCGGGCGCAAGGCCGCGCACCAGGTAGCGGCCCTCGGCGTCGAAGATCGAGGCGCTCACGCTCTCGCCGCGCTCCAGCCGGCCGATCCGCCGGGTGACCACGATGGTGAACGCAGGCAGCGCTTTCGCCGTCGACCGGCCGCGCACCACGCCGCGCACCGCGCCGCCGGCGACGAGCGTGAGCGTGAGATCGAGGCGGCCGGGCTGCACGTGCGCGGCCTGTGCCGCGGAAAAGCCGGGCGCGCGGGCCTGCACGTGATGCGGACCCGCCTCGAGGCCGTCGAGGCGAAAGCGCCCGTCGGCGCCGCTGGTGGTGCTGAGCGCCGCGTGCAGCTCCTCGGCGTCCTTCGGCGCTTCGAAGCTCGCGGTAACCTGCGCGCCCTCGACGGGGACCTTGGCGGCGTCGAGCACCACGCCGGCGATCACGCCGTCGGCCGGCACGGCGGAGCCGGCCTTCAGGCGCAGCACCAGCTTGTGGCTCACCTGCACCGCCGTGTCGACGCTGGCGCGCGCCGGCGCGTAACGCGGATGGCGCGCCTCGAAGAGCGTGCCGTCGGCGGCGTGGAAGTGCACCTCGCCGCGCGCATCCGAGCGAAAATGCGCCGGCTCGCCCTCGCCCTCTGGCGCGGGATCGAGGCTGCGCACGTCGGCGCCGGCCAGCGGCTTGCCGTCCGGATCGAGCACCACGCCGAGGTAGTCGACCGCCGGGCTCAGGTACAAGGTCACGTCGCCCACGCGCGTGCCCGCTCGCGCCTCGAACGCGATCGGCGAGTGGCCGATCTCGACCGAGAACGGCAGATGCCCCGCCGCGGTCACCGCGCTCAGCTCGTAGCGGCCGGGCGCGTGCGGCAACAATCGAAAGCCGCCCGTGGCATCGCCGGCGACGGTGATCGCCGCGCCGGCGTGCAGGAACACCAGCTGCGGCGACGGGACGCCACGCCCGGTGCCGGTGGAGAGCACGTGGCCCTCGAGCTCTCCCGCGCGCGCGTCGGCTTCGGGACGCACGGTGGCATCGGACAAGAAGATCGGCAGGCGCGTCGCGCGCGGGGTGTTCGAGGTGGCGTTTGCCGTCGGTGGTGCGGGCGGCGGCGCGGGCCTGGTCGCCGCGTGCATCTTCCAGCGCACGAGCAGCGCCCCGCCGGCGAGCATCAGCAGGACCGCCAGCGAGAGGCGCTGCCGCATCAGCGGCGCTCGGCGGCCTCGTTGTCGGTGGCGCCGTTGTTGCCGTTGCCGCCGAGGATGTAGACGTGGTTGCCGACCACCACGGTGCTGTGGCTGGTGCGCCCTTCCAAGAACGTGGACACCGACGGGGTGAACGCCCCCAGCGTGCCGTTCACGGCCGAGGTCGCCTGGTTGATCCCGCCCGAGAAGTTCACGCCGGTGAAGCCGCCGCCGAGGTACAGGTTGTTGCTGAAGGTGAACCCGGCCGCGCCCGAAATGCCGATCGTGTTGAGGCTGGTGGCCGACGCGAACTGGCCCGAGATTTCGCCGGTGTCGTCGGTGACCGCGCCATCGAACGTGTTGCCCGAGCCGAACACGCCGCCCAGCGCCTCGAGGGTGTGGTCTTCCAGGTACAGGACCGGTTGCGTGCGGGCTGTGCCGAGCACGCGCGCGGGCACCCCGAAGGCCGCGAAGTTGCCGGTGAGCAGGTCGCCGGTGATCGCCACGCGCTCGACGGTGGTGCCGCCGCTCGCGCCGCCGATCGAGACCAGCCACAGGGCGTCCGTGCCGTCGTAGCTGCTGATCACGGCCAACGCATGGCCGCTGCGCGCGGTCGACAGCACGTTGGTGGCGGGCGCGAAGGTGCCGAGCGTGCGGTCCGGCTTGATGACCGCGCGCTCGATGCTCGGCAGCTCGGTGTTGGTGTTGTCGCGGCCGCCGGTCACGAACAGCGAGTCGCCCACCACCGCGCAGGCGGCGCCGCCGCGGCCCACCACCAGCCCGTTGCCGGCGCCGGTGTCGACGAAGGGGCCGAGCGTGCCGTCGGGCTTGAGCGGCGCACGCTCGACCGAAGTGGTCGGCTTGTTGTTGGCCGCGTCGACGCCGCCGACCAGGTACACGCCGTCGCCAATCACCACCGCGCAGGCGCTGTTGCGGTGGATGCCGACCGCCGGCGCGCCGGTGTTCGAGAGCGGGCCGAGCGTGGCGCTCATGTCGATCGAGGCCGCTTCGACGGTGCGCGTGCGATCGATGAAGCACGCCGAGGGGCATTCGGACAACCCGCCGCCGATGAGGTAGACGCGATCCCCGACGAGGGCGCTGAAGAACTGGGTGCGCCCGCGCTGCGCCATGATGGTGGAGAACGACCACGCGCCGAGCGAGCCGTCGGGCTGGATGGCGCTGGTGGCGATGGTGGTGAGCTCGCTGCCCGGGGCCGGACCGCCGCCGAACACGTACAAGGTCTTGCCGAACACGTGGCTGCGGTGGTGCGCGCGCGCCGCGGAGCCGGTGGTGGGCGTGGGCAGGGCCGGGCCGTCGGCAAACGCGCCGAGCGTGCCGTCGCCGGCGATCGGCGAGCGCTCGACGGTGGACAGGCCGTTCTTGTGCCCGCCGCCGATCACGTACAGGAAGTTGGCGATCACCTCGCTGGTGTGCGCGTCGCGCGGCACCTGCAGCGCGACACCGGCGTCCTGGAACGGGCCGAGGCTGCCGTCGACCATGACCACCGCGCGTTCGATCGACGTGATCGGGACGCTGGTCACGTCGGTGGGGTTGTCGCCGCTGGTGCCGCCGATCACGTACAGGTAGTTGCCGATCAGATTGACCGAGGCGCGAAAGCGCGCGGTGCCGAGCGTCGAGGAGATCGCGCTGAAGACGCCGATGGTGCCGGTCGGATCGATCGCTGCGCGCTCGATGGTGTTCGACGCCCGGTTGCCCATTCCGCCGTCGCCGAGCAGCTGGGTGGTGGCGCCGCCGATCACGTAGACGAAGTTGCCGACCTGGATGGCGGCGGGATCGGTGCGCGCGGTGGTCAGCCCGTTGGTGCTGGCGGCGAAGGTGCCGATCGTGCCGTCGGCGTTGATGGGCGCCTGCTCGACCGACGAGGCCTCGGGCGTGTTGTTCTCTCCGCCGAGCACGAACAGGTACTGCCCGGTGTTGACGATCGCGCCGCGCGAGCGGAAGACCGCGAGCGCGGGGAACTGGCGCCCGTAGTTCGCCTGCGGGTAGGTGTGGTGGAACGGCTGCAGGCCGATGGCGAAGGTCGGGCTGCGGAAGGGCAGCCCGGGCGTGGTGACGCCGTTGGTGGTGACCGAGAGTACGCCTTCGCCGGCGCCGGCCGGCACCACGACGGTGGCGCGGTTGGCGCCGAGCACGTTGGCGGCGACCTTGGCGCCGCTCGGGAAGATCACCTCGGCGATCGCCCCGAACCTGCCCTCGAGCACCAGCGACTCGTTGGGCGCGGCGAGGGTCGGCGAGAGCGAGTTGAGCTGGCACGCGCCGCAGTCGAGCATGCCGGTGCAGCCGTCGGAGACCATGCCGCACACCGCGCTCGCGGGACAGACGGTCATCGGCGTGCACAGATCCATCGTGCTGCCGTCGCCGAGCGCGCCCACGCTCAGCTGCAGCACGTCGCAGCCGTCGGCGAGCGCCGCGACCGCCGCGGTCCCGGTGGCCACCGCCGCGCCGTTCACGCGCGCCTCGATGGTGACGCTGACCGCCTTGCCTTGCGGGTAGCTGGTCTGGAACTGCACCTCGATGCCGCCCGCTCCGGTGCCAGGCGTGTGCGGCAGGGTGGCCGGCTGACCGGGCGTGCCGTCGGCGGTGACGGTGACCACCAGCGTGTCGGCCGAGATCGCCGCACCGCTCAGCGTCACCGAGACGAACAGCGTGTGCGGATTACAACGCAGCGGGTGGTCGCAGGCGGAGGTGCCGAGCGCGACCAGCGCAAGCGCGAGCAGGCGCGCGCGCATCAGTTGCCCCTCACGATGCCGAAGTTGGACGACGGGCCGACGTCGTGCCCGCCGTAGACGACTCCGAGCGCCACGCTGGTGGCGACGATCGCCGCCGCGCCGCCGATCACGCCCCAGAACCACGCGCGCTTGATGAGCGGCTTGCGCTCCGGCGGCGGCGGCGCGGTGATCGCGACGGCGGGCGCCGTGACGGTCGGCTCGGGCTTGGGCTCGGGTTTGGCCTCGGGCGTCGAGAGCGGCTGCTGCGCCACCGGCGGCGCGTTGGCCATCTGCTCGTCTTCGGCGATCGCCTTCTTGAGGTTGAGTATCAGCTTCTGCACCTCTTCGCGGTTGGTGGCGCGGTCACCGAACACGTGCAGGTAGTTCTGGTAGAGCACCAGCGCGCGCTTCTTGTTGCCGCCCTGGCGGTGCGCCTGCGCGGCGTTGTAGAGCAGCGCGGCGTCGGTCTTGAGAGCGAACGCTTTTTCGTACTCGAGCGCCGCCGTTTCGTAGTTGCCGAGCGCGTACTCCGAGGTGGCGTGCTCGTAGTGCTCGCGCGCTTCTTCGCGCGGGCCGGCGACCGCCGGAAGGGCGGTCACAGCGACGAGCAGGGCGGTCAGGAGGGTGGCGGTTCTGCGCATCGGCGCAGTGTATCACCGCGTTGAAAAATTGATCAGTCGCGCGGCTTGATGAGCTGGAAGTAGCGCTTTATGTAGTAGCGATAGCCGGGCGGGACGCGCTCCTTCGACATGACCTCTTCGACCACCGAGGAGTAGTCGGAGTAGACGCGCCGGTAGTTGCGCGAGGCGAAGCCCTTCTCGGCCGAGCCCATGATGGTCTCGGACTTCGACGGGCCGGCGCCTTCCTTGCCGGTCACCTTGGACTCGACGCGCTTGGACGCCAGCTTGGTGGGATCGCCCATCACGTGCGGGTCGTGCTGATCGCCGATGCCGTCGCCCGGCAGCTTGTCGCCCTGGCCGCCGCCCTTGCCGTCGCCGGGGGGCGGGCCGCCGCCGCCGTTGCCGGGCAGCGGCAGGATCACGTTGCCGTCGCCGCCCTTGTCGCCGAGGATCAGCACCTTGTCGCCGCCCGCGCGATTGTTGAAGTCGCGCGCGAGGGATTTCTCGCCGCCCTGACCGTTCTTGCCGTTCTTGCCCTTGCCGTTGTTTCCCTGGCCCTGGCCCTGGTCGCCGCGCTGCTCGCCCATGCTGGCCGAGCCCTTCGACGGGTTGCCGTTTTCGCCCGGCTGTTGCGAGGTGCCCGCGCGCCGCAGCATCTCTTTCAGCTCGGCGATCTGCATCTGCGCCTTTCCCGAATTGCCCAGCTTGCGGATCTCGTCCTGCATCTGCCCCATCTGCTGCGCGGCGCGGCGCAGCGCCTCGGCGGCCTGGGGCGAGAGCTTCTGCCGCAGCTGCTCGGCCGCCTTCTGCAGGTCGCGCTGCAGCCGTTCGAGCTGCCGCTTCTGCTCGGCGTGCTGATCTTTTTCGCGCTCCATCTTTTCCAGCTCGCGCTGGTTGCGCTGCAGCCGCCGCTCGAGCTCCTTGTCGTTGGGCTTCTCGGCCAGCTCCTTCTTCAGCTTGCGCTCTTCTTCCTTGAGCTGCTTCTCGCGCTGCTCGCGCTGCTTGTCCTCGGCGGACTTCTCCGGCTGCTGCTTGGCGGTGCGCTCGAGCGATTGCGCCAGCTCCTCGCGCTTCTTCTCGTCGAGCTTTTGCGCGTCTTCGGCCAGCTTCTCCAGCTCCTCGCGCGCCTTCTGCAGATCTTCTTTGACCAGCGCGTCACCGGTCTCGCGCGTGAGCTTGTCCTTGGACAGCTCGGCGCCCGCCTTCTTGAGCTGCTTCTTGAGCTCCTCGAAGTCGCCGTCGTTGGCCTGCAGCTTCTTCTCGATCTCGGCCAGCTTGTCGAACACCTGCTTGCGCGTGAGCTGCTGATCGTCGAGCTGATCGAGCAGCTTCTTGAGATCGTTCGCCAGCGCCTTGGTCTGCTGGTCGCCCGAGTCGATCGCGTCTTGCTCTAGCTGCTGCACGGCGTCGCGCTCCGGCTGCAGCAGCTCCGGATCCACCACCAGGCGCGGCGCGCCCGGCGGCGTCACGATCACCACCACTGCGCGCGCGGGAAAATGCAGCATTGCCACGATCGCCGCCACCGTCGCCACCAGCAGCGCCGGTCCGAGCGATCGCGGTCGCGAAAACGGCGCCGCTCTTCGCACGTCGACCAGACGCGCCGCTTCGCCCGCATCGGCGATCGCCGCGTCCATGAACGCGGTCGGCGCCGGCTCCCCCGAAAACGCCAGCGCCGATCCCAAGCGATCGTGCAGCGTGTGCGTGCGATCGATCAGCTTGGCGGCGCGCTGGAGCGGGATCCGCCGCACGGCCCGCCACACCCCGCCGGCCACGATCACCGACGCCCCGACCAGCAGCGCCACCGAAAGCCCGTGGCGCGACACCACGCCCAGCCGCCACAAATAGATCGCGACCGCCGCCGCCGCCGCCGCCAGCACCGCCGCCGACGTCGCCCCCTCCATGGCCGCCTGTAGCCGCACCCGCCGGCGCACCGACTCGAGCAACGGACCCACCATAGAAGGAAGCGGACGCATTCGCGGCTGGTCGTTCAAGGATAGCCGCCCCTCTGCATTCGTGCCACCCGTCTGCAAGTGCGCGAAATCAGGGACTAGCCCGTGAAGGTCCAGGCGCGCAGGAGCAGCGTGGGGCAGACGAAGACCGAGTCGCTGAGTCCGGCGGCGATCAGCTGGCGGGTGCGGGTGGTGCCGGCGAGGCGGGTGAACGCGTCGAGCACCGATTCGGTCCAGCGCAGGTTGCGGACCGGGCGCGTGCGTTTGCCGTTTTCGATCAGGTGGAGGCCGTCGCGGGTCATGCCGGTCATGAGCGCGCGCCGCGTATCGAGCAGGCCGTTGACGTAGTGGAAGCGCGTCACCCACAGACCGCGTTCGACGCGCGCGAGCAGCGCGTCGGTGTCGTCGGGGCCGGGAGCGATGTGCAAATGGGTGGGCACCGCGCCGCCGTCGAAGAGGTCGTCGGCGAGCGGCGGGGAATGGCCGGTGGGCTCGACCCCGGCGCGCGCGGCCGAGGCGCGGTCGTACACCGGTCCGCCCGCGACGCCGCCCGAGAGGAACGACACCTTGCGCGTGGGGGTGCCCTCGGCGTCGAACGGCAGTGTCGGGCAGCCCCCGTCGCCCGACAGCGCGTCGTCGTAGATGGTGATCGGGCCGGTGATGCGCTGGCCCAGGCGGCCGGCCAGGCACGACGAGCCCTCTTCGATCGCGCGCGCGCCGAAGCTGGTGAGCGCCAGCCATTCGAGCACCTCGGCGACCGCGGCGGGCTCGAGGATCACGTCGTAGGCGCCGGGCGGGAGCTCGATCGGATCGCGTCCGCGCAGCGCGCCCTCGCACGCTTCGGCGGCGACCTCGGCGGCGGGCAGGTTCGCGATCGCGGTCGCGCAACGCGAGGCCCGCGCGGACGCGTTGCCGTCCGCGGCGATCACGTCGAGCCGCGCGGCCGTCGAGCGAAAGCTTCGGCGGCAGCCGGCGCGCGTGGCCACCGCGAGGGTGCTGTCGGTGAGCACCGCCAGGCCGGCCGCGCTAAGCCCTGCGCGCGTCGCTGCGCGGAACGCCGGCTCGACCAGCGCCGCGCGTGCGCTCGCGTCGGCGACCGCGGTGGCCTCGTCGAACGAGCTCGGCACGGCCGTCGCCGCCGCGCCCCCGTCCGCAAATCCAGGGAACCCGGTCCCGCTCTGCGCGCCGGCCACGCTCGCTTGCGCCTGCGCTTGAGCGCGCGCCTGCGCGATCGTGCGCGCGATCGAGTCCGCGTCGAGCGCATTGGTGCGCGCCGCGCCCACGCTCGCGCCCTGCCGGACGCGCGCCTGCACGGTCACGTCTTCCACGTCGCCGGTCTGCGTGACCCGCGATCCGGCAAAGCGCGTGGTCCCCTGCCGGCCCGCCTGCGCCGACAGCTCGACCTCGCCGTCCGAGACCCGCAGCGCCGCTTCGAGCGCCTCGAGCAGCTCGGCTTCGGTCACGTGCCGCTCCCGACCGTCACGCCGGCAAAGCGCGCCGGCGGGCAGCCGTGACCGACCGCCATCAGCTGCATCGGGTCGCCCTTGCCGCAGCTCACGAACCCCCACATGCGGAACGCGTCCGGCCGCCCGACCGCGTCGCAGCCGCCCCAGAAGCGCGGCGTCGAGCCGCCGTACATCGGGTTGCGCAGCACGCGCGTCCGCTTGCCGCGCTTGATCTCCCACGCGATCTCGCAGCCGAACTGAAAGTTGAGGCGCAGATCGTCGATTGACCAGCTCTTGTTCGAGCCGAACAGCACGCCGTCGGCGGTGTCGGCTACCAGCTCTTCCAGCGACGGGCCGTTCGGATCCGGCTCGAGCGACACGTTGATCATGCGCACGATCGGGAAACGGTTCCACGCCTCGGCGCGCACGCAGCCTCCCGAGCGCGGCAGGCCGAGCCGCGCCGCGGTCTCGCGCGAGGTCAGGTAACCGACGAACTGGCCGCGCGCCACCAGCGGGGTCTTGCGCGCCGCCACGCCCTCGTCGTCCCAGCCGAAGGTGCCGAGCCCGCCCGGCGTGAGCGCGTCGGCGGTCAGGTTGACGTGCGACGAGCCGTAGCGAAAGCGCCCGAGCTTCTCGGGGACCAGGAAGCTGGCGCCGGCCAGCGAGACCTCTTCGCCGAACGCGCGATCGGCCTCGGTCGGATGGCCGCACGACTCGTGGATCTGCAGCGCGAGCTGCGGCGTATCGAGGATCACGCTGGTCGATCCGGCGGGGCAGGGCGGCGCACGCAAGAGGGCGAGCGCCTCGTCGGCCACGCGTGGCACCGCGCCCAACAGATCGAAGCGCCGCACCACCTCGAACCCGCCGGCCGCGACGCCGCCGTCGAGCTCCATCGGGTACGAGCGATGCTGCACCTGGCCGTCGCCTTCCACCATCAGCTTGAGCCCGCAGCCGGTGTAGACCAGCTCTTGCGTGACCGCGGTGCCGTCGGAGGTGGCGAGCGACTTGCGCTGGCGGCGCGCGCTCAGGTGCGCCGAGGCCGAGCGCGCGCTGGCCCCGCCGCGCACGCTCAGCTCGCGCGTGACCGAGGTGAGCAGCGCCAGCTTTTCGCTGACCGGCACCTCGAACGGATCCTCGAGCACCGGCGTGGCGTAGTGCCCGCGCTGCGCCTCCTCGTCGGCGAGCCGCACGCCCGCGCCGGCCCCCGCGCGCGACAGCGCCGCCGCCGCGCGCGCCACCGCCAGCGCTTCGGCGCACGCCGCCTGCAGCGCGGCCGGCTGGTGACCGCGGCGCGCCGCAAAGCCCCACGCCCCGTCGACCACTACCCGCACGCCGAAGCCTTCGCTGGTGGCGCGGTACATGCGCTCCACGCGCTGGTCGCGCACCGACAAGTGCTCGCGCTCGTCCTCGATGTGTCGCACATCCGCATACGCGGCGCCGCTCTTGCGCAGCCGCAACACCGCGTCGTCGAGGAGCGGAAGGGCGATCATCTCGACGGGAGCGTACGGGCCGGCGACGCGCGGCGTCAAGGCAGCTATGGTACGATGAGGGTGCCTCGGAGGGTTGTATTGAAGCCTGGCTTAGCTCTCGTATTCGCGATCTGCCTCGCGGGATGCCGCAGCTCTGCGCACGATCCGTCCGGCGCCGCGCCGCTTCGGCAAGGGCTCGCTTCGTGCGCGGCGGTCGGCGACTGTGCTGCCGCGCCGGGCGCCTGCGAGCTGACCGCGTGCACCAACCACGCGTGCGTGGTGACGCCCGACCCGGCCTGCGACTGCACCCTGCAGGCCGGCGCGTGCGACGACGGCAACGCGTGCACGCTCGATCTGTGCGCGCTCGGGGCGTGCTCGAACACCCCGCTGGCCGGCGGCGGCTGCTGCACCGCGCCGGGCGACTGCGCGGCGCCGAACGCCTGCCAGCAATCGCCGACCTGCGACGCCGCCACGTGCACCTACATCGCCAAGGCCGGCAACGTCGCCTGCTGCAACGCCATCAGCGACTGCACCGGCACCGCCACCTGCGTCGCCAACACGTGCACCTGCGGCGCCGGCACCAAGTACTGCGACGCGCGCGGCTGCATCCCCAACGCCGAGTGCTGCACCGCCGCGCAGTGCGACTCCACCAACTCCAACGGCGCCACCTGCACCAGCGGCGCGTGCAGCTACAGCTCGTGCAAGGCCGGGCACGGCGACTGCGTCACCACCGCGCCCGACACCAACGGCTGCGAGACCGATCTCACCGGCCTCTCCAACTGCGGCGGCTGCGGCAACGTGTGCAACGCGGTCAACGCGAGCGCGCCGGCGTGTGACGGCACCAGCTGCTCGTACACCTGCAACCCGGGCTTCGGCGACTGCATCAAGGTCGGCGCCAACACCGACGGCTGCGAGAGCTCGACCAACACCACCGCGAGCTGCGGCGCGTGCGGGCGCGGCTGCTCCTCGACCAACACCGCCGTCCGTAGCTGCGCCGCGGGCGTGTGCACCTCGAGCTGCGCGGTGGGCTTCGGCAACTGCAGCCAGCCGGTCGCGCCCGCGCCCGACGACGGCTGCGAGGTCGATCTCACCACCTCGAGCACCAACTGCGGCGCGTGCGGCCGCGGCTGCTCGGCGAACAACGCGCCGGCGCCGTCGTGCGCGGGCGGCCTGTGCAACTCGGCCTGCTCGGCCGGCTTCGGCAATTGCACGCAGCCGGCCGCGCCCACCGCCGACGACGGCTGCGAGACCGATCTCAACTCGACCGGCAACTGCGGCGCCTGCGGGCGCACCTGCTCGCTGAGCAACGTCAGCGTAGCCGCGTGCACCGGCGGCCTGTGCACGTCGACCTGCTCGGGCACGTTCGGCAACTGCAGCCATCCGGCGGCGCCGGCGCTCGACGACGGCTGCGAAGTCAACTTGAGCAGCGCCACCGCCAACTGCGGCACCTGCGGGCGCGCCTGCTCGCTCGCCAACGTGAGCGCGGCGTCGTGCACCAGCGGCCTGTGCACGTCGACCTGCTCGGGCACGTTCGGCAACTGCAGCCAGCCGGTCGCGCCCGCCGCCGACGACGGATGCGAGGTGAACCTGGCCAGCTCGGCGGGCAACTGCGGCGGCTGCGGCCGCGCCTGCTCGAACGCGAGCGTGTCGGGCGCGCCAACCTGCTCAGGCGGCCTGTGCACCTCGGCGTGCGTGGCGGGTCACGGCAACTGCGCGCGGCCGGCCTTCCCCACGGCCGACGACGGCTGCGAGGTCTCCACCTCGAGCGACCCGTCGAACTGCAGCGGCTGCGGCGTGGTGTGCAACCCGGCCAACGCCAGCGCGCCGAGCTGCGTGGTTTCAGTGTGCGCGTACAGCTGCAACTCCGGGTTCGCCGACTGCCTCAAGGCCGGCGCCAACACCGACGGGTGCGAGACCAACCTCTCCGGTCTCGCCAACTGCGGCGGCTGCGGCAACGTATGCAACCCGACCAACGCGAGCGCCGCCAGCTGCAACGGCACCAGCTGCTCCTACACCTGCACCGCGGGCTTCGGCGACTGCGCGAGAGCCGGCGCCAACACCGACGGGTGCGAGACCAACCTCACCAACGATCCGCTCCATTGCGGCAGCTGCGTGCGCGCGTGCTCGGCGGTGGGCGTCGCCGCCACGGCGTGCGCCGCGAGCCTGTGCACCTCGACCTGCAACGCCGGCCTCGGCAATTGCACCCGCCCCGCCGCGCCGGGCGCCGACGATGGCTGCGAGACCGATCTGATGTTGTCGACCAGCAACTGCGGCGGCTGCGGCCGCGCCTGCGACAACACCGAGACCGCGGCGGTCACCTGCTCGATCGGCGTGTGCACCTCGAGCTGCCTCACCGGGTTCGGCAACTGCTCGCGCCCCGTGTCCCCCGCGCCCGACAACGGCTGCGAGACCACCACCTCGTCGGATCCGGTCAACTGCAACATGTGCGGCTCGGTCTGCCCCGCGCCGACCAACGCCTGTCAGGTCACGCTGTGCGCCTCGTCGGCGTGCGGTTACGTGTCGACGGGCGGCCCCGGCTGCTGCAACGCCGCCGCGACCTGCGGCGCGAACGTGTGTCAGAACGTCGCATGCACCGCCAACCGCTGCGTCTTCTCCGGCAAGGCCGGCGTGCTCGGCTGCTGCAACGCGCCGGCGGATTGTCCCGCGCAGTCGAACCCGTGCCTGGCCAACACGTGCACCAACAATACCTGCGGCACGATGGTCATCCTCTGCGGCGACGGCGGCGTGGACATGACCGCGCCGGAGGACATGGTCGCGCCGCTCGATCTCACCGTGCCCGATCTGGGCACGCCCGATCTGGCGACGCCTGATCTCGCCGCGATCGATCTGGCGACTCCCGATCTGTCGCTCCCAGACGCCGCGCTCCCGCTGTCGCTCACCGGCGGAGGCGGTTGCTTCGCGGGCGGGGGCGGTGAGCCGGCGAGCGGCCTGTGGATCGCCGCGGCGATCGTGCTCCTCCTCGCATTCCGTCGACGTATCCGCCGCGCATGAATCGCCTCCGTCTGGTCACGTGGTTGGCTGTCGCGCTCGCGTGCACCCCCGCGCTCGCCGGCCCGGCGTCGTTCGAGGCCGATCAGTTCCATCCCAGCGACACCGGCAACGGCTATCTGTCGGTCGACGGCGCGTTCACCGTACCGCACGTCGGCTACTCCGCGGGGCTGTTCGCCACCTATGCGCACCGCGTGCTGGTGCTGCGCGATGCGAGCGGCCAGGTGGTGAGCGAGGTGATCGGCGGCCAGTTCGCGCTCGATCTGACCGGCAGCTTCGGGCTGTACGAGCGCCTGGAGCTGGGCGTCGATCTGCCGTTCGTGCCCTCGCAGTCGACCGACAACTCGGTGGCCATGGTGCCGGGCGGGCTGAACGCGGCCGGCGTCGGCGATCTGCGCATCGATCTCAAGGTGCGCGCGTACACGCTCACGCTACCCGCGCACAACCGCATCGCCTTCACCGTGATCGCCGGGCTGCGCCTGCCGACCGGCGACTCGACCAGCTTCCTCGGGCAGGACGGGCTGTCGGGCTATCCGCGGCTGGTGGTCGAGTGGCGGAACCCTCGCGCCGGCGCGGCGATCAACTTCGGCGCGGTGCTGCGCTCGACGCGCACCTACACCGATCTCGCAGTCACGCACCAGATCGCGTATGGCGCGGCCGGCTTCGTCGCGATCGCGCGCGGCTTCGAGGCGATCGCCGAGCTCACCGGCCTCGTCGGCGTCGGGCTGCCCGGCACCAGCTCCTTGACCGCCAGCGAGGCACCCGCGGAGCTGTCGGCCGGGGCGCGCTGGCGCTCGCGCTTCGGGCTCGAGGCGAGCGTGGCGGCCGGCGCCGGCTTGTCGCGCGGCTACGGCACGCCCGACGCGCGGGTGATCTTCGGCCTGCGCTACCAGGCGCCCGCGCGCGTGTCCACGCTGGCCACGCTTCCGCCGCTGCCGGTGTTCCCCGATCGCGATCACGACGGCGTGCCCGACGAGCGCGATCACTGCCCGGAGCTGGCCGGCCCGCGCGAGAACGCCGGCTGCCCCGACGAGGACCAGGACGGCGACGGCGTGGTCGATCGCATCGACGGCTGCCCGATGACCCCCGGCCCGTCGGAGAACCACGGCTGCCCGCCGATCGATCGCGACGGAGACGGCGTGCCCGATCCTGTCGATCGCTGCCCCGACCAGCCCGGCTCGCCGGACAACGACGGCTGCCCGGACATCGACTCGGACGGCGACGGGCTGGTCGATCGCCTCGACAAGTGCCCGTTCGACGCCGAGGTCTACAACGGCAACGCCGACGAAGACGGCTGCCCCGACGCGGGGCCGGTGCTGGCCGAGCTGCACGCCGATCGCATCCACGTGCGCGAGCGCATCGGCTTCGACGCCGGCATGCTGGACAAGCGCTCGTTGAAGACGCTCGGCGTGGTGGCGCGGCTGCTCACGCTGCACCCGGAGATCCTCAAGGTGCGCATCGAGGGGCACACCGACAACCGCGGCTCGGCGATCGACAACCTCGATGTGTCGCTCAAGCGCGCGTCGTTGGTGCGGCGCACGCTGGTCGAGCAGCTGGGCATCGATCCCAAGCGGCTGGCGGCGCAGGGCTTCGGGCCCGACCGGCCGCTGTTCGACAGCAAGGATCCGGTGGCGCGCCTGAAGAACAACCGCATCGAATTCATCATCCTCGAGAAGCGCCCGGTGGAGCCGCGCTGATGCCGCGCGCGCCCGGGCTGTCCTCGGCGGCAGGCGCGCTGCGCGAGAGCATCTTCTCGCGGCTGGCCGGACGGCTGGCCGGTCACGGCTCGAGCGGCGTGCCGCTGCACCTCGGCGACACCTACCTCGCGCCGCCGCCGGCGCTGCACCTGGAGTCCGACGATCCCGCGCTGTGGCGCTACGGCGCGCCGGCGGGCGAGCCGATGCTGCTCGAGGCGCTGCGCCGCAAGCTGCACGCTAAAAACGGCTTGTCGTGGGCGCAGCCGGGCAACTTGCAGGTCACCGTCGGCGCGACGCAGGCGCTCTCGGCGGCGGTGCGCGCGCTGGTCGATCCCGGCGACGAGGTGATCGTGCCCACGCCGCACTGGCCGCTGATCCGCGGCATCTTGACCAACGCCGGCGGCGTGCCGGTCGAGGTCTCGCTGTCGCAGCGGCTGTATGCCGATCCGTCGCTCGACGCCGCGGCGCTGATCGAGCCGCACCTGACGCCGCGCACCGTCGCGCTGTACCTGACCACGCCCAACAACCCCGACGGCAAGGTGCTCGAGCGCCGCCACCTCGAACAGCTCGCCGCGCTGGCCCGCGCGCATGATCTGTGGGTGCTCGCCGACGAGGTCTACGAAGATCTGGCGTACGCGCGCCCGCACCTGTCGATCGCCACGCTGCCCGGAATGGCCGAGCGCACGGTGACCGTGTTCTCGCTCTCGAAGAGCTTCGCGCTCGCCGGCTATCGGCTGGGCTACGCGGTGGCGCCCGAGCCGGTGATGAAGGCGCTGCGCAAGATCGCCAACCACACCGTCTACAACGTCCCCGACGTGCTGCAACGCGCCGCCGCGCGGCTGCTCGACGATCCGGCCGGCGATCGCTGGCTCGCCGAAACGCGCCGCACCTATCTGGAGGCGCGCGATCTGGCCGCGCGGCTGGTCAGCGCGCCGCACCATCTTCCCGAGGGCGCCACGTACCTGTTCGTCGATCTCTCGCGCTACGTCGGCGCCGGGAGCGAGGCGCTCTGGCCGCTGGTCGAGCAGCTCCTCGACGCCGGCGTGTCGATCTCCCCCGGCGAGCAGTTCGGCGCCGGCTTCGAGCGCCACGCGCGGCTGTGCTTCACCGCGGTCGCGCCCGATCGGCTGCCCATCGGGCTGGAACGCTTTGAAAGGGTGCTCGCCCGCGCACGCGAGTAGCGCGATACTGGCCCCGTGAAGTGGCTGCTCGTCGCGATCCTGGCCGTGTTCTCTTGCAGCGCCCCCGACGGTGGAACCTGTTCCGGCGCGCTGACCATCCCACCGGAGATGACCTGCCTGCAGTGCATGGAGGTCAACTGCGGCCCGACGGTCGCCGCCTGTAACGGGCCCGACTGGGCCAGCAACCACTACGCCGGCCGCTGCGCCCCGTTCACCGCGTGCCAGTGCCTGTGCACCGTGCGCGACACCGATTGCGATATCGGCTGCGAGCCGGACAAGAGCGTCGACTGCGCCGCGTGTCTCGATCAGATCGCCGCGTGCGAGGACGCCAGCTGCCACAAGGAGTGCGGGGTCCCCGACCCGGGCTCGGGCGACGGCGGGATCTGACCCTACAGCCCACCGTGCAAGCGCCCGAACACTCTCGCCAGCATGACCGACATGGCGACGAACCCGAGCCCGAAGACCAGGGCGTGGCGCGTCTGCCGCAGCTCGAACTTTCCCACGCGGCCAATCAGCAAGTATCCGATCAGCAGGTTGAGCAGGCCCCACAGCACGTTCACCGTCGAGGACGACAGTCCCTCTCCAGGCGGCGACGCGAACGGGCTCTGAAACGGATTGCCCGACACGCCGTTGACGAAGTGGGGAACGAAGTTGGCGAGGAAGGCGCCGCCGAAGAAGTAGGCGACGTAGTGATACCAACGCATCGTTGGCTCCGATTCGGTTGGCGGGACCTTATCACGCGGTCGCGCTACTCTCCCTCGCGATGACCAAGGACGAGTGGAATCGCGCGCTGCAGGGGCGGTTCGATCACCCCGACGCCGCTTGGGAGCTGGCTCTCATGCAAGACCAGTTCAAAGAGCTGCGATTGGAGGTGGATCGTCTCGACCGGCGCGATCGCGAGCAGGCCAAGGAGCTCGACGTGGCCTACGCCGCGGTGCGTGCGCTGCGGGCGCTCCTGGTCGAGAAGGGTGTGGTGGAGGCAGAGACCTTGAGCAGCCGGGTCGATGAGGCGCTGGATGACCTTCGCCCACCGGCGCCGCTCCCTCCGCCGTCCGCCGGCGGCTCGCCGTATCGCGATGCGCCGATCGTGCAGGTCGTGCAGCTCACGCGCTGCATCGACTGCAAGCAGGAGCTCCCGACGAGCGAAACGAACGTGGTGGCCGACGGCAACCTGTGCGACGCCTGCTTCGCGCGCCGGTAGCGGCAGCCAGACTGGTCCAAGCCGCACCTTGCAGCGCCGCGGCATCCGGCCCACGATCTCCCTGTGGAGCTGCATCCGGCGCGCTGGTGGAACGAGGAAGCGGACGGGCGTCTCTTGTGTACGCTGTGCCCGCGCTTCTGCCGCTTGCACGAGGGGCAGGCGGGCTTCTGCTACATCCGCAAGGCCGAGGGCGGCAAAATGTGGTCGCTCGGTTACGGGCGAACCACCGGTTTTGCGGTCGACCCCGTCGAGAAGAAACCGTTAAACCACTTTCTTCCGGGAACGCCGATATTGAGTTTCGGCACCGCGGGCTGCAACCTGGGCTGCAAGTTCTGCCAGAACTGGGACATCTCCAAGGCGCGGCTCGACGAAGAGAAGTCGCGCCCGGTCTCGCCGCGCGAGGTGATCGAGCTGGCCATCCGCGAAGGCTGCCCGTCGGTGGCGATGACTTACAACGACCCGGTGATCTGGGCCGAGTTCGCGATCGACGTCGCGCGCGAGGCCAAGGCGCACGGGCTGCGCGCGGTGCTGGTAACCGCCGGCTACGTGACCGCCGAGGCGCGCCCCGAGCTGTACGCGGACATCGACGCGGCCAACGTCGATCTGAAGGCGTTCACCGAGGACTTCTACAAGAAGATCACCTTCTCGGAGCTGGCGCCGGTGCTCGAGACGCTGGTGTGGCTGCGGAAGGAGCGGCGCACCTGGCTCGAGATCACGAACCTGATGATCCCCGGCCTGAACGACGATCCGGCCGAGACGCGCAAGCTCGCCGAGTGGGTCGGCGCGGAGCTGGGCGACGACGTGCCGCTGCACTTCACCGCGTTCCATCCGGACTTCAAGATGCTCGACCGCCCGCGCACGCCCTCCGAGACGCTCACGCGCGCCCGCGCGATCGCGCGCGAGGTCGGGCTCAAGTACGTGTACACCGGCAACGTCCACGATCCCGCCGGCCAGACCACGTTCTGCCCGAAGTGCGACGCAGCGGTGATCTCGCGCGATTGGTACGTCGTCGACCCGATCGGTCTCAGCGATGGCAAGTGCAAGTCGTGCGGCTACACGATCGCGGGCGTCTTCACCACCGCGCAGCCCACGCTCGGCCGCCGCAAGTCGCTCGGCCTGGTTTACTGAACGGCGTGGCCGGTAAAGGCGATTCCGACTGAGAGCGAGTCCTTGTGCTGATTGCCCGCGCTGGGTTGGTAAACGCTGCCGTCGTCGGAGAAGAGCTGCACGTCCGGCGACAGCACGTTCACAACGATGTAGTTGCTCGACACTTCGCAGATGTCGACGATCCCGTCGTTCCTCTTCGCGCACGCGCCGTTTCCGATCGGCGGCGGAGGGTTGCGGCAACCTGGCAGCGGAGCGCAGCTCTGGTCCGCAGGATCGCCGCCCTCATCGAAGATCGACGCGAGCTCTTTGGAGAACGCTGAATTCGGGTCTCCCTGTATCTTCTTGTTCAGGTAGTCGGCGATCGCAGGCACTACCCGGTCGTCGATCGGCTCCTGCGGGACTCCACCGTGAAGTTGGCCACTCACCGTGTCTCCGCTGATCTGGAAGTCTAGCTGCGCACCGGTCAGGTCCACGCGCACGTCATTGAAGAACGGCAGCACTATGGACACCCTGTTCGGCGCGGCGACTTCGAAAGGCAACGGCGTGTGGTAGTCACCTTTTGACAAGGTCGCGCAAAAGCCACCACCGGGGCCGATGATGGTCAGGTCGTTCAGCGAGGCGCCTGCCTGCTGTGCGTCGAGCTGCGCCGGGTCGGCGGACACCACCTGAAGGCGTAGATGCACAGTGCCGGCGCTGAACGAGTCGTCCACGTCCATCTGCGCGGGGATTGCCACCTCTGTGAGCACGCCCACGACATTGCCGAGTTGATTGTCAAGGTGCCGATCGCCGTTCAGATCGATGGCGTAGTCGACGCGCTGGCGCGGCAGCGTGAGGCTGTCCAGGTCGAAGACACGGACGTTTGTTCCCAGCGGATGGCAGGAGGGCGGCGGGCCGGCGCAGCCGACCAGGTGACACGCCGCGAGCAGCGCGAGAGTCCGCATGGTGTGGCGAAACGCACTTTTCGTGCCGCGACCGATCGCCGCGCCAGTCCGTCTCGCGGCAGTCGGAATTGCGGCAGTTCTGTCGGAATCTGGACGGCTACTGCGCGAAGTCGAGCTTCTTCCGCAGGGTCTCGTTCGGCAGGATCATCACCGACAGCGAACGGCTGATCTTGAACTCGGGGTTCGACAAGACCACCGCGTGCTTGCCGGCGGGCAGCTTCAGGCTCAGCGGCGTGGGTCCCTTGTCGGCGCCGTCGATGCTCACGTTGCACCACGGGCTCGACGCGATCACCAGCGTGCCCTCGCCCTCGAGCTTCACCGGCGGCTCGGGTTTGCTCACCGCCGGTCCGGGGGTGAGCGCGATCGGTTTCGCGGACGGCGGCGTCGCGCTCCTGGGCACCTTGAGCTTCGAGGCGTGCTTGCCCGCGGGCGGCTTGACCAGCTTGAGATCGAGAGCGCGCACCTCGCCCGGTTTGAGCGTGAAGCGTTCGAGCGCGTCGTTGTGGCCGTCGAGCTGCACCAGCAGCACGTGCTCGGCGTCGGCCGCGATCTCGTCGAGCGTCAGCGGGCTCAGCCCGTCGAGCCGCTTGCCGTCGAGGTACAGCGTCGCGCCGGGCGGCGTGGTCTTGAGCTTGACCAACGCCATCGCCACCCTGGGAGCCGCCGGCGGAAGCGGCGTCACCACCGGCACCGGCTCGGGGATCGGTTTGGCCGCGGACGGCGGCGCGATCGAGGCGGGGTTTGCGGGCGCCTTGTGGGAGAGCTTGAGCGTCGCCACCGCGCCGAGCGTGAGCACGCCGCCGATCGCCAACAGCAGCGGCAATCGTTTGCGCGCCGGCGAGCGCAAGGACTCGAGCGACGCGTTCGACGGCGACGAGCCGAGCGATCCCAGGGAACCGTGCGAGCCCGGCACCGAAGGCATCGAGCCCGACGACACCGGCGTGTTGCCCTCGATCGCGCGCATCAAGGCCGCCCGCTCGCGCGCCGCCCGCTCCTCGGCAGTGGCCTGGTCCTCGTCGATCTCCTCGAGCTCGTCCGGATCGAGCGAGTCGACCGCATCGGCCAGCGGCGGCGCGTGCTGCAGGTGCTCGCCGAGCGACTGCCCGTGCGCCTGCGCGTCGCGCCACGCCTGGATCTTCGCTTCGAACACGCGCTCCATGAACTGCTGCAGCGCGATCGGCGACACATACATCCGCTCCTCGCGCACCAGCGTCTCCAGATCGGCCTGCAGCTCGCGCGCGGTCTGGTAGCGCTTGTCGCGCTCCTTCTCGAGCGCCTTCATCACGATCTTCTCGAGCGCCAGGTTGTACCCGGGATCGATCTGGTGCGGCGGCGTGACCGTGCCCTCGACGATCTGCTTGAGAATCTCGAAGTCGCTCGCGCCGCGGTACAGCCGCCGCCCGAGGCTGAGCTCGTAGAGCATGATGCCGAGCGAAAAGATGTCCGAACGCCGGTCGAGCGATTCGCCGCGGCACTGCTCCGGGCTCATGTACGGCACCTTGCCCTTGAGCGTGCCGAAGCGCGTCTCGCCGAAGCGGTTCGACGCCTTGGCGATGCCGAAGTCGAGCAGCTTCACGCCGCCCTCGTAGGTGACGATGATGTTCTGCGGCGTCACGTCGCGGTGGATGATGTCGAGCGGCTTGCCGTCGAAGCCGACCTTCTCGTGCGCGTAGTGCAGGCCGGAGGACACGCCGATGATGATGTTGAGCGCGTGTTCGAGCGGCAGCCGCTCGTCCTGGTTGCGGTACAGCGTCTTCATCAGCGAGCGCACGTCCTCGCCGTGCAGGTACTCCATCGCGATGAAGTAGTTCCCGTCGACCACGCCCACGTCGTACATCTGCACCACGTTCGGGTGCTGCAGCGTGGCGGCGATGCGCGCCTCGTCGAGGAACATCTCGATGAAGTCGGCCTTGGTGGCGAGCTGCGGCAGGATCCGCTTGATCACCACCATCTTCTGGAAGCCGGGCAGCCCCGACACGCGCGCCAGAAAGATCTCGGCCATGCCGCCGGTGGCGATCTTTTGCAGGATCTCGTACTTGCCCAGGCGCGAGCCCGCACCGACGTCCTGGCTGCCTCTTGGCGCGGGCGGAGGCGGTGCGGAGGGTGGTGCCACCTGATCTTCAATCGTAGCGAGCGGTCAGGCGAGGGTCAATGTAAGTGTCAGTTCCACATCGGGAAGCCGGCGCCGGCCGGGCAGCCGCAGGTCGCGTTGCCGATGTTGTCGACGTTGCCGTTGCTGGTGCCGCCGTATCCCCAGCAGTCGCAGCTGGCGCCCTGGCCCGCGCCGTCGCTGCACACCACGCGCCCGAGGCTCGAGGGCGTGCACGCGTAGTCCACGCACGCGCCCGCCGTCGGGTTGTAGGCGGCGCAGGCCTTCATCGCCTGCGCGACCGTATAGGTGTTCAGCGCCACGCAGTCGTAGAAGCTCTGCCCGACGCCGTCCAGGTGGGTCGTCTGGCACGCGGCGCCGCAGCAGCCGGTACCGGTGCACTCGCAGCCGTTGGCGTTGTTCCCGTCGCAGGTCTGGCGCAGCGCCTGGCAACTGCCGAACTGGCAGGTGCCCGCCGGGCACACCGCGTTGGCGCCGTTGATCGAGCACACGTTGCCGCACGCCGCCTGGCCCACCCCGCAATGCGCCGGGTCGTCGGCGTTGGTCTCGCACCCGTCGTCGGCGGTGGGGAACGCCGGCTGGGAGCAGTTGGCGAGCGCGGTCGACGAGCACGTCGAGTTGCAGGTGCCGCTCGAGCACGACAGCGACGCGGTGCCGGTCGCCGAGCAAGGCCGGCCGCAGCCGCCGCAGTTGCTGGTCGAGGTGTTGATGTTGGACTCGCAGCCGTCGTCGGCGGTGGGGAAGGCCGCCTGCACGCAGTTGCCGAAGCCGCCGTTGCAGGTCGAGTTGCACACGCTGGCGGTGCACTGCCGCGAGTTGACGTTGGTGACCGAACAGACGCGGAAGCAGCCGCCGCAGTTGTTTGGATCGCTGGTCTTGTCCACCTCGCAGCCGTCGTCGGGCGCGGGGGCGAGCGGCTGCACGCAGTTGACGTTGTTGCCCGTGCAGGTCGAGGTGCACTTGCCGCCGGCGCAGGCCAGCGCGGCGACGCCGCTGGGATTGCACGCGCGGTTGCACATGCCGCAGCTCGCGGTGCTGGTGTTGGTGTCCGTCTCGCATCCGTCGTCGGGGACGGGAAAGGCGGGCTTGGCGCAGTTGGCGAGCGTGCCCGTGCAGGCGGAGGTGCACACGCTGCCCGAGCACACCGGCGTGCCGTTCACACCGGCCGCCGAGCACGCGCGGCCGCAGCCGCCGCAGTTGTTGCGGTCCGACGCCGAGTCGATCTCGCAGCCGTCATCGGGGGTGGGAAACGCGGGCCTGGCGCAGTTGGCGAGCGTGCCCGTGCAGGTCGAGGTGCACAGGCTGCCCGCGCACACCGGCGTGCCGTTCACGCCCACCGACGAGCACGCGCGGCCGCAGCCGCCGCAGTTGTTCTTGTCGGTGGTGGTGGTGCTCTCGCAGCCGTCGTCGGCGGTGGGGAAGGCGGGCGTGCCGCAGTTGCCGTGACCCGCCGTGCAGGCCGAGGTGCACAGGCTGCCGGCGCACACCGGCATGCCGCTGACGAACGCGCCCGAGCAGGCGCGGCCGCAGCCGCCGCAGTTGAGGCGGTCGGTGGTGAGGTCGACCTCGCAGCCGTCGTCGACGGTGGGGAAGGCCGGCCGCGCG
The DNA here is from genome assembly GCA_003170275.1 of Myxococcales bacterium. Lineage (GTDB taxonomy): Bacteria > Myxococcota_A > Polyangia > Palsa-1104 > Palsa-1104 > PALSA-1104. The sequence goes on along the minus strand of PNAM01000092.1, from coordinate 2,111 downwards.
CAGTTGCCGGACCCCGGCAGGCACGCTGAGGCGCACAGCCCGCCGGTGCAGGTGGGCGCGCCCGAGACGTTGCTGTTCGAGCACCCGCGGCCGCAGCCGCCGCAGTCGCTGGCGCTGTTATTGATGTCGGCCTCGCAGCCGTCGTCGACTCCCGGCGCGCTCGGCGTGCTGCAGTTGCCGAAGCCGCTCTTGCAGGTCGAGTTGCAGGTGCCGTTCAGGCACGACAGCAGGTTGACGTTGGTCGACGAGCAGGCGCGTGCGCACATGCCGCAGTTGAGCGGATCGGTCTTGGTGTCGATGCACAGGTTGCTGCAGCAGGTGAAGCCGGCCGCGCAGGTCTTGCCCTTGGACAGATCGCACCCGTCGACGCACACGTTGCTCGGGCTGCACAGCCGGCCGACGGCGCAATCGGTCGCGTCCAGGCACTGCACGCACACGTGGCGCGTCGGCTCGCACAGCGGTCTGGCGGACGCCATCGTGCCGCCGTCGTCGGGCGTGCCGCCGTCGCCCGAGGCGGGTTGCGTGGTGCAGTCCACGGAATTCTTGCATCCGTCCACGCACTGGTTGGCCGCGCTGCAGTACTGCGTGAGCGGACAGCGGTCATCCGAGGGCGCGCAGGGAACGCACTGCCCGTTCGACGCGCACACCGGCCGGGTCGGATCGAGGCAGCTGGCGTTGTTCAGGCACGGGCACAGCGGCCCTTCGCACTGCATGTCATCGCCGCCGTCCGGAACGCCGGCGTCGGGCGCGGGGAGCAGGGTCAGGTCGAGGCACACCTGCGCGCCGGCGTCGAAGTTGGCGTCGGTGCACGCGCCGCCCAGCTCGGTATCGGCGGCGTCGAAGGCGGTGAGCACCACCGTGTGGTTCCCGGGCGGGATGGTGCCGAGCGTGATCGCCTGGCCGTTCGCGAAGCTGGCGGACTGGCTGGGCGCGCCGGCTCCGGCGGCGGCATGGGTGCCGTCACAGCCGACCACGCCGGCGTACACGTCGACGCGCAGCCGCGCCGCGGCGCGCACCAGATCGCTCGGGCCACCCGTGTTCATGCACTGGCGATCGCCGGGCCCGGGAGAAGAGCCGCAGCCAGCCACCAACAGCGCCGCAGCCAACGCGAGGCGAGGGTACATCCAGGCTCCATCGTACCTCAGTTGTTGACCCGACCGCAAACGAACTGCTACGATCCTCCGACGGGAACCATGCGAAACCGCGTTCTGATTGTGCTGCTGGTGCTGACCGGCATCGCGCGCGCCGAGGTCGAGAGCGATCTGGTCAAGGCCGGCGTGGCCGCGTACGAGGATCTCGAGTACGGCAAGTCGGTCGAGCTGCTCAAGAAGGCGCTGCGCGAGACGCTCACCAAAGAGGAGCGGGTGGTCACCTACCGCACGATGGCCTTCGCGCACGTCGCGCTCAACAAGCCCGACGACGCGCGCGAAGACTTCGAGAGCTTGTTGCGAATCGATCCGTCGTACCAGCCCGATCGCACCATCTCGCCGCGCGTGCGCACGGTGTTCGAAGCCGCCAAGGCGCACGTCGCCACCAGCGCGCAGCCCGTCGGCGATGAAAACCGCACGCCCGCCGTGCAGCCGCGCATCACGCCCGCCGAGCCGCGCGCCGGCCAGCCCGTCTCGCTGCGGCTCGACTATCCCGGCGGCGTAGCGGTCAAGGTCGAGCTGTTCTATCGCACGCGCGGGCAGAACCGCTTCTCCAGCGTCGAGGTGGCGGGCCACGCCGGCCACTTCGAGGTGACGGTGCCCGGCCTCCACGTCGGCGCGCCCGCCTTCGAGTGGTACCTGCTGCTCCTCGACGACACCGGTTCCGCCGTGGCGACCGCCGGCTCGCTCGGCCAGCCGCTCGCCTTCGACGTGGCCGCGCGCAAGGTGCCGATCTACAAGCGCGGCGTGTTCTGGGGCGTGCTCGGCGGCGTGCTGGCGGCCGGCGCGATCGTCGGCGGCGTGCTGGCCGCGACGCTGCCGAGTAAGATCGGGCCGAATACGCCGGCGACGTTGACGATCATGCCGAACTGAGCGGAGCGGGGCGTTGTGAGTAGACGCTGGCTCCGGATTGCTGTTGGGGGCGAGGTTGGGGTTGGGGCGGGCGGGGGTGGCGGTTAGCGG
>PNAM01000026.1 GCA_003170275.1 Myxococcales bacterium | reverse complement strand
TCGTTCCAGCCGGTGTCGTTCACCGGCCGCGACGAGGACATCGAGGAAGAGCTGCGTCAGAAGCAGCGCTACACGCTGTCGCACCTGGCCTACGACGTCAAGGCGCAGACCGGCGTGACCGAGCCGATGCGCGACTGGTTCCCGCTGTCCGCGCTGGGGCCGTTCTCCGATCTGGTCGATCAGCTCATGGGCAAGGACGCCGAGTGGGGCTCGATGAAGTGCGGCTGCCACCCGAACTGCGGCATCGGCACGGTGCTGATGGTCAACAAGAAGACGCACCAGATGGTGCCGCTCACCCAGTTCCTCGACATGGAGGGGCTGCTCGACGACATCGGCGTGATCACCGACGGCAACCAGGGCAAGGCCATCACCGTCGCGCAGCTCGGCGTGGCGCTGCTCAAGAACTACATGCCCGAGCACGCGCCGCCCGGCTACACCTTCAACGAGCTGATGAAGCAGCTGCTGTCGCAGTCGGGCGCGCGCGGCAAGAAGGTCGGCGAGTTCGAGACCGACGCGCACGAGTTCGAGTGGCGCGTGCTGTTCGTCGCCGGGATGTGGTTCCAGGATCTGTTCAACTACGACTTCCGCCGCACCGAGATGTGCATCATCCCGTACGGCACGCAGATGGGCGAGATCTCGTTCTGCGCGTACAACACCGGCGTCGGCTGGCGCAACATCGTCGAGAAGATGCTCGCCAACGCCACGGTCGCCGAGTGGTACCGCAAGCACGGCCGGCACCCGGTCTACGCCAAGAACGAAGCGCTCGAGCTGCCCGAGTTCCTCAACCCGATCAGCGCGCGCGTCGAAGGGCAGCCGATCAAGCTTAAGGTGATCGCGCCGGCCTGATATACTGCCGCGCATGAGAAATTTCGTCGTTCTCGTCGGTGTGATCGGTCTCACAACCTCCGCGCGCGCGCAGTCGCCCCAGCTCGTCGGCCAGCTGCAGTCGATCGCGCAATCGGCGGCGCCGGGGCAGGTACCCGCGTCGCCGGTGTTCGCCGGGTTCGGGCAGCAGAACCAGGAGGTTCCGTTCCTGGTCCCGCTCGAGCTCGGGCGCTGCTACACGTTCGTCGGCACCGTCGGGCCGGGCGTGCAGCAGCTGAGCATCTATCTCTTCGATCCGACGGGAAAGACGGTCGCCAAGGACACCAGCGACAAGTCGATCGCGCCGCGCGTCACGTGGTGCACGCGCTGGCCGGGCAGCTACAAGATCCTCGGCAAGATCAAACGCGGGCAGGGCGAGCTGGCGATCCAGGCGTTCACCGCACCGACGGGCGCGCCGCCGCCGCCAGCCTACCAGCCGCCGCCGCAAGCCTACGCGCCGCCGCCGCCGGCCTACCAACCGCCGCCGCAAGCCTATGCGCCGCCGCCACAGCCGCCGTTTGCGGGTCAGCTGCATCAGCTCGCGGGCTCGTTCGCGCCCGGTCAGGTGCCCGCGTCGCCGGTGTTCTGCGGCCCCGGCATGGAGCAGCAGGAGGTCCCATTCACGGTGTCGCTCGACGCGGGCCGCTGCTACACGGTGATCGGCACCGTCGGGCCGGGCGTGCAGCAGCTGAGCATCTATCTCTTCGACCCGACGGGCAGGACGGTCTCCAAGGACACCAGCGACAAGTCGATCTCGCCGCACATCACCTACTGCGCGAAGTTCCCCGGCCCCTACAAGCTGGTCGGCAAGATCAAGCGCGGCCAGGGACAGCTCGCGATGCAAGCGTTCACCCCCGGCGTGGCCGCGCCTCCGCCAGGCGGGCAGCCCATCGACCAGGAATAGAGGGAGCGCTCGCGAATCCGGAAAAGAAAAGAGGAGAGCCGCTGGAAGGCAGCTCTCCTCTTTGTTCGATCGGGGTTCGATCGGGAATCGGGTGTTGCCTAGCCGCCCGCGGGCGGAGGAGGCGGAGGTGCACCACCGCCGGCGCCGGTCGCCGCGTCGTGGACCGGCTGCTGGCTGAACAGGCCCTGCGCATTGGTGTACAGCGTGTTGAGCGCCTTCATGTACGCATGCTGGCAGCTCACCGAGCCGTCTTCCGCCTGCAGCGGCTGGCCGGGGACGCGCACCGCGCCGTCCGGCCCGAGCAGGATCGCGCTGGCGGTGATGTTCACCTTCATGACCGGCGGGAAGCCGGTGCACCAGAAGGTCTGCACTTCGACCGACAGCTTGGAGGTCGGCGCAGGATCGCCCTGCGGCGCCACGCCGATGCCCGACGATAGCGCGGCCTGGCCGAGCAGATCGCGCAGCGCGTCTGCGACTTCGGTCGGGCTGCGGAGCTTGAGCGGCAGCGGAATCAGGCCGGTGAACCCGTTGTTCTGCGGTTCGATACCGATGACGCGCGTGTCCTTGCCACCCTTCTTCTCCTCACGGTGATCCGCGACCGTGATCGCCATCTTGCCGGCCACGGCCGGGGCAGCGGGACGCGCCTGCCAGAGCAACCACCGCTTCGGTCCACACCCACCAACCACTCCAATCGCCGTTACGGCTGCAAGAACGACGAGCGCTGATCTCCTCATGTTACGGCCTCCTCCCTGAATGTAATTTCGGGTGCTCATTTTTATCCGACTTCATACCGTCGCGTCAACTTCTTCGTCGGAAGAATTGACAGGGGGCGCCCTCGGGCCGACACTTTCCGCGTCATGCGCCGCCTGGGTAGATCGGCTGGATTGCTGCTCCTGGTTTGGGTCGGGGCCGGGCAGGCGAGGGCGGGGGAGCCGAAGGTGGCGATCGCGCCGATCGCGCTGGGCTCGACCACTGCGCCGGAGCTCCAGCGCGCGTTTCAAGAAGAGCTGCCGCGCGCGCTGCTGGCGGCCGGGTTCGCGGTCTTGCCTCCCAACGAAGTGGACATGCGGGTCGCCGAGCGCCCCGAGCTCCTGCGCTGCGCCGCGGGCGGCTGCCTCGCCGAGGAGGCCGCGTTCCTGCGCGTCGCGCGCCTGGTGCTGCCGCGCCTCGAGGTGACGGCCGACAAGGAGGGCGGGCTCACGGTCGGGCTGTCGCTCTACGATGCCGCGCAGAAACAGCCGGTGTGCGAGGCGGTCGCGCGCTGCCCTGCGTGCAACGCCGAGCGGCTGCGCGCCACGGTGCACGCCGCGGCGCTCGAGCTGCACCAGAGCTCCGTCAAGCCCGGCACGCTGGAGGTCGATTGTGAGCCGTCGGCCCAGCTCACCGTCGACGATCGCGCGATGGGCGGCACGCCCTGGAGCGGCGAGCTGGCGCCCGGCGATCACCTGGTCGTGCTGCAGTCGGGCGGCGCGCGCGTGCAGCGCGACGTGAGCGTCGCCCCCGGCCGCGCGTCGCGCGTGTCGATCAAGCTCGATGCGGTGGTGCCGCAGCGCGCGGTGCCGCGAACGCGCTTTCGGGTCGCGAAGTGGGTGCTGTTCGCCGGCGGACTGGCGCTCGCTGCTGCCGGCGCAGGCGTGTGGGCCATCGACGGCCGCGGCACGTGCTCGCTCCGCCCCATGCAGGTGGAGTGTCCCAAGCTCTACAACACCGTCGGCGCGGGCGCGACGCTGGTCGGCGTCGGCGGCGCGTTCCTGGTGACCTCGTTCATCATGCTGGGCGTCGACAAGCCGATCGAGCGGCCGGCGCTGACCGCGGAGGTTCGCTTTTGATCGGAGGAGCAATGCGCTTCACGCTGACGGTGGTGTTGTTGTGGGCGGGCGGCTGCGATCGGGACAACGGCGCCTATTGCGACGGCCAGGTCCCCTGCGCGACCGGCGTCTGCGACACCACCGCGAACCATTGCGTGGGCAGCCAGTCGCCCGACCTGGCCGCGCCCGATCTGACCTCGGACGTCGATCTGGCGGATTCGGATCTGACGCCGGTGTGCGCGCAGTGCGGCGCGACCACCCCGTTCTGCACGTCCGGCACGTGCGTCGGCTGCGACACCCTCGCCGACGGCGAGGGCAGCTGCGCCGCGCTCTCCGCCACCGCGCCGCACTGCCTCACCACCGGCGCGATGCAAGGCGCCTGCGTCGGATGTCGCTCCGCGAGTGACTGTCCGGTTCCGAGCGCGCGCATCTGCGACGGAGCCTCGCACGCTTGCCGCGGCTGCACCAGCGACGGTGAGTGCACTTCGCTGGTCTGCGATCTGACCGCCGGCTCTGCGACGAGGGGGCAGTGCGTGGACACGACCAACGTCATCTACGTCAACGCCGCGAACGTGAGCTGCGACGACAACAAGGGTGACTCGGCGGCCATGCCGACCTGCTCGATTACCAAGGCCGCGATGCGGGCCAACAAGACCGTGGTGCGCATCGCAAACACGCTCTACACCGAGAATGTAGTGATCAACAACGTCGGCCCGATCACGCTCGTCGGTGAGACGGGGGCTACGATGCGGCCGAAGGACATGAACATGCCCGCTCTGTTGGTGATGGGCACTTCGGTGGTTACGCTGCGAAACCTGATCTTCACCGGCGGTCTCGGAACGGGCGCGGGAATTCTGTGCCAGAACGCTACGGTCGTGCTCGATCGGTGTCTCGTGAAGACCAACGAGGGATACGGGATCGACGGCAACACATGCGCCCTGGTCAAGATCGATGCGTCGATGCTGACCGGCAACATGTTGGGAGGCGTGCGCGTCGGGGGGAACTTCGACCTCACCAACAACATGATCGTGAAGAACGGAGGTGCTGCGGGAGGATCCGCGGGTGGTGTCAGCGTCAACTCGCCGACCACCACGGTGACGAAGAACTTCGCAAACAACACGGTCGCTGACAACTCCGGGTCCGGCATCAACGCTGGCGTGGTCTGCGGGGTTGGTTCTTCCGCAACTCTACTCAACAGCATCCTTTACAAGAACCTGTTCGGGGCAACAGCGAGCGAGACCAACTGCACCACGCTCTACAGCGCGACGGATGACGCCGTCGATGCGGCTCGCGCCAATGCGCACAATGTCGATCTGAGCATTGGCAGTCCGGCATTCGTTTCCACGACGGACTACCACATTGCGTCGTCGTCACCGTGCAAGGACGTTGGCTCGACGAGCGGCGCGCCCGACCACGACTACGACGAGGAACGACGCCCTGATTCCACGTCGAACAAGGTCGACATCGGCGCTGACGAGTACTACCCGTAAGCTACTGGTGCTTGTCGGAGGCCTTGGTCGAGTGCAGCACGCCGGAGACGGCTTCGCGCGCGCGCTTGGGATCGATGTGCGGGTCGATGCCCTTGTCGACCAGCACCTGCATCGCCGACGAGATCACGCCGAAGCGGATGCGCACCGCCTGGGAGCACTTCGCGGGGCCGGCGGCGTCGCAGGCGGCCAGGCCGCGCGCGGTCTCGTCGACGCACGCCTTCGCCTCCAGCCGCTCGGCGTACGCGGTGGCGCGCACCAGCGCGATGCGGTGGTCGTTGCGCGGCTCGAGCTCGGCGGTGGTGGACAGGGCCCAGTCGGGGTGCAACAGGCGCAGGTACGCGTCGCCCAGCTCGACGGCGCGCTCGATGCTGTCGGGCTCGCTGAAGCGCGCGTCCTCGAGCTCGGCGATCTTGTCGAGCTCGATCTTCTCGCCGGTGAGCGCGACCTTCGCTTGCAGGCTGGCCTTCGGCAACAGCAGCACGACGGCGACGGCCGCCACCGCGATCAGGTCGAATGCTCGTCTCATGTAGTAACGGTAGACAACACCGGACGGTCTCCGGTTCGCGGATTATTTCTGAATCCCACGATTTGTCAAACAACCAAAAATCGTAGCGTTCTGCCCCGATCCGGGGCTCTTGGCCACGGCAATCTGAGCTGACGAGGACCGCAAACTCCGCGGGCCATGCGGAGATCACAGGCTGGCACCACGCCTGCTAAGCGGACTGCCCGTACTCTCACACTCCGCGACCGCGGGAGGAGGAGCTTCGATGTCCGCACTCAAGCTACTGGCCGACGCATTTCACGAAGGTGGTTGGCCCATGTGGCCCATTCTCTTGCTCATGATCGTGAGCTTTGGCATCGCGATCGAGCGCGTCATCTATCTGAAGAAGGCGGGCATCGACAAGGAGAAGCTGCTGGCGCTCCTCAAGAGCCAGATCATGGCGGGTAACGTCCAGGGCGCCGTCAAGGTGTGCTCGGGCAACCCGACCCCGCTCACCCGCGTAATCCAGGCGGGCCTCACCAAGTTCAACCGCCCCGATCACGAAGTGCAGGCGGCGATGGACGAGGCGGCCCTCCACGAGCTGCCGATGATCGAGAAGCGCACCGGCTACCTGGCCATGCTCGGCAACGTCGCCACGCTGGTCGGGCTCCTCGGCACGATTCTCGGCCTCATCCACTCGTTCGCCGGCGTCGCCGGCGTCGATCCGTCGATGAAGGCGACGCTGCTCGCCAAGGGCATCTCCGAGGCCATGAACTGCACCGCGTTCGGCCTGATCACGGCGATCCCGGCGCTGCTGGCGTTCGCCGTGCTGAACGGCTGGACCCAGACCATCCTCGACGACATCAACGAAGTCAGCGTGCAGGTCGTCAACCTCGTGGTTGGTCACCGCAACGCGATGAAGGCCGCCTAGTCCCATGGGCGGCGCAGCTCCTACGCCAACAGGCAAAGGCGGCAAGAAGGCGCTCGACGCGTCGGTCAACCTGGTCCCGTTCATCGATCTGCTGTCCTGCTGCCTCGCGTTCCTCTTGATCACCGCCGTGTGGACGCAGCTCGCCCGCATGGACGTGACCCAGAAGGGACAGGGCGCAGCCGGATCGACCGACGAGAAGCCGCCGGAGCCCGTCATCTCCTTGACCTTGTTCATCGACAAGGACGGCTACACGTTCGCGACCTCGGCGGGGGAGACCACGCCGATTCCGATGCAGGGCGAGGACTACGACTACGCCAAGCTGGCCGACGTCCTCAAGCACGTGCGCGACAATCCGGCAGTCCCGGCGGACAAGCGCGACATCGCCGTGAAGTCCGACGACGCGGTGATCTACAACAAGATCATCCGCACGATGGATATCGTCATCTCGTCGGGGTTCCCGGATATCGGCCTGTCCGACAAGGGAGGTGGATGATGAGCTCCGAAGCCAGAGCCGGTCTCATGCGCAAGCCGGGGCCGCGCCTCAAGGTCTACGCACCGCTCAAGTTCGTGCGCTCGGGCGGGCACGGCAAGAAGAGCGGGTACGCCGAGCTGAACCTGACGTCGATGGTCGACATGTTGACCATCCTGGTCGTGTTCCTGCTGCAGACGTTCTCTGCGTCGGGCGAGCTCCTGACGGTGCAGAAGAACATCGTGTTGCCCGAGGCGCAGAACTTCAAGGACCTCGAGCAGGCGCCGATCATCGCCGTCTCCAGAGAGTCGGTGACGCTCGACGGGCGCCTGGTGGCCAACGCGGAGCAGCTCAACACGGAGAACACCGTCGACTGGAAGATCACCGACCTGCACGATCAGTTGGTGACCTTGAAGAACAACTTCAAGCTGCTGCACCCGTCGGAGCCGTTCGCCGGAACGGTGATCGTCCAGGCCGACAAGAACGTGGATTTCAAGATCGTGAAGAAGGTCATGTACTCGTGCGCCGTCGCTGGGTACGCGAACGTGAACTTCGCCGTGCAGCAGAAGACCAAGGGCGGCGGCTAAAGGTCGCTCGAATGTGTTGAATTCAGGGCGCCGGAAAGGCTATCTTTCCGGCGCTCTTTTCTTTTATGGAGGGGTTGATGCGGCGTCTCAGTGTAGCGCTGGCGGTGTTGGTGGTCGGATGCGTCGCGGATCCGCGTGATCCCAAGACCTGGACCGGCAAGCTCGGCGATCCACGTGAAGGAAAAGAGGCGATCAATCAGCTGGTCAAGCTGAAGGATCCGGCCGCGGTGCAGCCGCTCCTCGATCTGTACAAGAAGGGCAAGGACCCGGAGGTCTTGAAGGCGATCGCGAGCTTCAAGGACAAGCGCCAGGTCCCGACCATGATCGAGGCGCTCGACTACAGCGAGGACTCCTACGACAGCGCGGCCACCGCGGCCAACGCGCTCGGTGACACGCCCGATCCGTCGTCGGTCGATGCGCTGGCCAAGGCGTTGGCCAAGCCGTTGCCGGTCAAGACGCGCGCCAACATCGTCAAGCTGGAGGCGATGAAGTCGCTCGCCAAGATCGGCGACAAGCGCGCCGTCGACACGCTCGACAAGGTGCTGGGCACCTCCGCCGACGATCAGGACTTCTTCCTCAACAAGAACGCGGCCGCGCAGCTGGCGAAGTTCGCCGACCCCAGGTCGATCCCGTTCCTGGTGCGCGGGATGTTCATGACCGGACGCGGCGCCGACATCTTCGCCGAGTGCCGCACCGCGCTGGTCGCGATCGGCGAGCCGGCGGTCCCCGCGCTCGTCGAAACGATGGCGCGCAAGAACGCTTCGATCGAGGCCGACGCGAAGAAGTACGAGTTCATCCCCGGGATCATCGTGCAGAAGACTTCGATCGTGCTCGGCGACATCCGCTCCAAGACTGCGGTCGCGCCGCTGCTCGCCGAGTTGGGCAAGAAGGACGACGGGCTCGCCGCCGGTCCGGGCAAAGGCGTCTCCGGCCACCAGTCGGTGATCATCGCGCTCGGGGAAATCGGCACGCCGGACGTGACCAAGCCGCTGCAGGGGATCCTCGAGAGCAAGCAGAGCATGAAGCTGCGCGCCGCCGCCGCCGAGGCGCTCAACGGCGTCGGTGACGTCTCCGCGCTGCCGGCGCTGCTCAAGGTCGCGAACGAGAGCTTCATCAACGCCAAGTCGAAGGAGATCGACGGCGAGCACGGCGCGCTGGTCGCCGCCGCCGCGACCTCGTACTCGCGCATCGCCTGGGCCGAGCAGGCCAACGTGACCTGGCAGAAGCTGCCGGCGGATCTCGAGGAGTCGGACGCCCACGTCGTGTTCAAGAACGCGAGCGAGCGGCTCGAGGTGGCCAAGACGTGCAAGAAGGACGTCGCCTGCTACGCCAAGATGCTCGACGACAAGGACTCGGCGAAGGCGGAGAAGGCGGCGCTCATGCTGTCACGCCTCGGCGCGCCCGGCCTGGCAGCGCTCGGCAAGTCGGTCGGCAACTCGGACCTGTCGGTGCGCATGGTGGTGCTGATCGGGCTGGCGCACGCCGGTAAGATGAGCCCCGAGGCGCGCACCGCGCTCGAGAAGCAGATCGAGCTCGACGAGACCAAGCCGATGATGAAGAAGGCCGGCATCGTCGACGAGATGCGGGTCGTGCTGGCGCACGTCAGCCACAGCTAGCAGCATTGCTCGCAACGCTCACCCCTCACAAGATCCTCGTCGCCGCCGCGCTCTACGGCGGCTTCGTCGTCGTGCTGTTCATCGGCTCGATCGCGCTGCCTGGGGCGGTGCACGACGGCGCGCCGCTGCCCGACGGGACGCGCATCAAGTACAAGCTGAACGGCCTCGTGCTCTACCTGCTGCTGGCCGCGTTCTTGGCGACGGCGGGCTACTTCAAGTGGTTCTCGCTGCGCATCGTCATCGACCATTTCTGGGCGCTGCTGGCGGTGGCGAACGTCTTCGCGTTCAGCCTCACCGGGATCCTCTATTGGAAGGGACGGCGCGCCGGCGCAAAGCTGCAGGGCCCGCTGCACGATCTGTTCATGGGCACCGAGGTCAACCCGACGCTGTTCGGCGTGGACCTCAAGATGTTCGCCTATCGCCCGTCGCTGATGGGGCTCGGCGTGCTGAACTGGGCGTTCGCGGTCACGCAGTACGAGACGCTCGGGCACCTGACCACGCGCATGTGGCTGTATCAGGCGTTCTACTTCGCGTACCTCACCAACTACTTCCAGTTCGAGTACGGGATGCTCTACACGTGGGACATCATCGCCGAGAAGTTCGGCTGGATGCTGGTATGGGGCGACTACGTGTTGGTGCCGTTCTTCTACAGCATCTGCGGGTGGTACCTCTACGCCAACACCGAGCCGCTGCCGGGCTACACCGCGGCGGCGCTGGTGCTGCTCTATTGCGTCGGCTTCTGGCTGTTCCGCGGCACCAACGATCAGAAGCACCGCTACAAGGTGAACCCCAAGGCGATCATCTGGGGCAAGCCGGCCGAGACCGTGGGCGGCAAGCTGCTGGTGTCCGGCTTCTGGGGCATCGGCCGCAAGCTCAACTACACCGGCGAGCTGATGGTCTACTTCTCGTGGACGATGACCTGCGGCTTCGACTCGCTCATTCCGTTCATCCTGCCGCTGTGGCTCGCGTGTCTCTTCCCGCACCGCGCCTGGCGCGACGAGCAGCGCTGCCGCGCCAAGTATGGCGACGTGTGGACCGAGTACTGCCGGCGCGCCCGGTTTCGCATGATCCCGTTCATCTACTGAATCGCGAAAATCGCGCGAGGGTAGTTAGGCCTTGCGGGCGGCGGGCTTGCGGACGTGGAAGTAGAACATGGGCGTGAAGATGCCGGTTTCGCCGCCGAGGACCAGCGCGTTGGCGCCGTGGTTGAGGAAGGTGCTGACGGCGGTCGAGCCCTTGGGCGCGATCTTGGTGGTCTCGAGGACGCGGACCAGCTTGTTGGTGAGCCAGCGGCCGGCCTGCGTGTGCTTGAAGCCGGTGACCGACCACCTGCCGGAGAGCGGCAGATACCACGGCGTCTCCGGATCGCTCTCCGGCGCCAGATCGCGGCTCTCGACGATCTCGAAGCCCGCCTTGGTCAGCGCGTCGAGGACGTCCTGCGTGTACCAGATATCCGGCAGCGCGTCGCCCTCCTCGATGCCCTTCTTGATCGCGCGGTGCTCGACGTTGCTCCCGTCGTAGCGGTCGGTGAGGCACCACTCGTAGCCGGCGAAGTGCGCGCCGTCCTTCATCACGCGGAACAGCTCGGTGAACAGCTTCACCTTGTCCGGCGCGTGGCAGGTCGCTTCGATCGCGTACACCGCGTCGTAGCCGCCGTTGGTGGCGGGCAGCTTCATGAAGTCGGCCTTCATGAACTCGCAGCGCTGGGCCAGGCCCGCGTCCTGGTTCTGCTTGGTGCCGCGCTTGATCTGGTAGTCGTTGTTGTTGACGCCGACGATGCTCGCGCCGGAGAAGCGCGCGATCGCCCGCATCGGTCCACCGACGCCGCAGCCGACGTCGAGCGCCTTCATGCCCGGCTTGAGCTGCAGCGCGCTCGCCAGGAAGAACTCGTGGCGCGCGATCGACGCGTCGAACGCCTCGCCCTTGTGGCGCGGCGCGAAGTGGAAGGACTGTCCCCAGCCGAACTCGTAGAAGTCCGTCACCAGGTCGTAGTAGTCGTTGACCATCTTGGTGTAGTTGGTCTTGCGAGTCTCGACGGTGCCCGCGTGAAACGATGCGTACTCGTCGACGACGCTCTTCACCTGATCGTTGGGAAGAGAGGTTTGAACCAGATCCGTCAGTGCCGGCTTACCCATTTCTTCGTACCTCGCGTTGGGGAGCCGTATGTGAATTCAGTCACAGTCATCTGTCAACAGGGGAAAACGGATATGGTGCAACGCCTGCGCGATTGGGGATTTCCCCGTTAGCGCAACCATTTCAAATGCTTGTGCGATTTCGCACATTCCGTTTCGCTGGACTTTGACCCTAAAATCGCGGTAGAAGCCGAGCATGAAATTGCTCCTCACCGGTGCGAGCGGTCATCTCGGCGCGAACCTGGTCCGCCGGCTGCTCGCCGACGGCCAGGAGGTGCGCTGCCTGCTCCGCCCCGGCTCCAACAACGCCGCCGTCGACGGGCTGCCCATCGAGCGCTTCTACGGCGACCTGCGCGACCCCGGCGCCTTGCGCAAGGCGGTCGCCGGCATCGAGCGCATCTACCATTGCGCCGCCAAGATCTCGACGCTCGACGGCGAGGAGCAGGAAGTCTTCGACTGCAACGTGATCGGCACGCGCAACCTCTTGATCGCCGCGCGCGAAGGCGGCGTGGGCCGCGTGGTGGTCACCGGCTCGTTCTCGGCGGTCGGGCACTACACCGATCGGCCGTCCGACGAGCGCGACCCGTTCAACATGTTCGATCACGTGATGCCTTACGAGAAGTCCAAGGCCGGCGTCGAGCACGAGTGCTTGAAGGCGGCCGTCGAAGGGCAGGACGTGGTGGTCGCCACCTCGTGCGCGATCCTCGGCGCGAACGACTTCAAGCCGTCGCGCATGGGCGCGGTGATCCGCGACTTCGCCAACGGCAAGCTGCGCGCGTACATCCCGGGCGGCTTCGAGTTCGTCGCCGCCCGCGACATCGTCGAGGGCCACGTGCTGGCGATGGAGCGCGGCAAGACCGGCCAGAAGTACATCATCTCGAGCGGCTACGTGAGCATGGACGACCTGATGGACACCATGTCGCGGGTCACCGGCAAGCCCAAGCCGCGCCTGCGCCTGCCCGCGCCGGTGATGGCGGTGATCTCCGAGATCACCCACTTCGTGCTCACCAACTTCTTCCCCACGGTGCCGCAGCGCCTGACGCCCGGCGCGGTGCGCATCCTGCGCCAGAATCGCAAGGCCGATACCTCCAAGGCCCAAAAAGAGCTCGGCTTCCGCCCCACCTCGATCGAGGCGGCGATCGCCGAGGCGTATGAGCATTTCGTCGAGCGCGGGCTGATCGATGGCAAGCAAGCATCCAGGCCGCGCGTGACCGAGCTGAAGTCCCGGCAAAGGGCTGCGTCATGAAGGCGCGCACGTGAACGTCGAGGAGACCGCTCAGGCGCGCACGGCCCCGGCGCCGCACCCCAACCTCGCGCGGGCGCTCCAGCACCTCGTGTCGCTCCAGGATCCGAAAGGGTTCTGGGAGGCGGAGATGGTGTGGAACTCGATGCTCCTCTCGCAGTACGTGCTGACGCGGCGGATCACCAATCGCTGGCCGATCGCCGCCGATGAGCGGCGCCTGATGCTCAAGCACTACCAGGTCACGCAGCTCGAGGACGGCTCGTGGCCGATGCACGGCGAGGGCGACGGCTACGTGTTCATGACCACGCTCGCGTACGTGGCGCTGCGCGTGCTCGGCGTGCCCAAGGACGATCCGATGGCAGCGCGCGCGCGCAAGTGGCTGCATGCGCCCGCTCGCAAAGAAGAAGGCGGCGTGCTGGCGGTGCCGTCGTGGGGCAAGCTGTGGCTGGCGATGGTCGGGCTGTACGGCTTCGAAGGCGTGAACTCGATCCCGCCCGAGTTGTTCCTCGCGCCCGACTGGCTGCCGGTTCACCCGAACAACTTCTACTGCCACACGCGCTACATCTACCTCGGCATCGCGTACCTGTACGGGCGGCGGTTCCGCGCCGATCTGGGGCCGATCACCGACGAGCTGCGCGCCGAGCTGTATGATCAGCCGTACGACGAGATCGATTTCGCCGCGCACCGGCACGAGCTGGCCAAGACCGATCTGTACGTCCGGCCGTCGAAGCCGCTGCGCCTGGCGTGGGACGCGCTGGCGCTCTACGAGAAGCTCCCGGTCGAGACGCTGCGAAAAAAAGCGCTCGCGCACTGCTACGAGCGCATCCAGTACGAGATGTTCGCCAGCCGCAACCAGGGCATCTCGCCGGTCAACGGCCTGCTCAACTGCCTGGCGCTCTACGCCACCGATCCGAACCATCCGGAGCTCGACGAGGCGCTGCAGGCGATGGAGAGCTGGCGCTGGCAGGACGAGGAGGAGGGCATCCGCTTTTGCGGCGCGCACTCCACCGCGTGGGACACCGCGTTCGCCATGCGCGCGATGTTGGCCGCGCCGGCGCCCGCCGCGCACCGAAAAGAGCTCGAGCGCGCCTACGCGTGGCTCGAGGCGACGCAGATGCAGGAGGAGCTGCCGAGCCACGAGTCGCAGCGGCGCGAGCCGATCCTGGGCGGATGGTGCTTCTCCGATGGCGCGCACCGTTGGCCGGTGAGCGATTGCACCGCCGAAGCGCTCACCTCGATCTTGCAGCTGCACGACCATCCGGCGCTGGCGCCGACCGGCGACGCGCGCATCAGCGACGAACGACTGAAGCAGGCGGTGCGCTTCATCTTGCGCCGCCAGAACGACGACGGCGGCTTCGGCTCGTACGAGAAGCGGCGCGGGTCGGTGATGCTCGAGTGGATCAACCCGTCGGAGATGTACGGCAACTGCATGACGGAGCGCTCGTACACCGAGTGCACCGCGTCGTGCGTCGCCGCGCTGGCACGCTTCCGCAGCGATTTCCCGACGGTGTGGCGCGACGAGCTCGACGAGGCGATCCGGCGCGGCGTGCGCCTGCTCAAGGGAAAGCAGCTCCCCGACGGCTCGTACCTCGGCTTCTGGGGCGTCAACTTCACCTATGCGTGCTTCCACGTGATCGAGTCGCTGCGCGCGACCGGCCTTCCGGCGAGCGATCCCGCGATCGCGCGCGCCGCCGAGTGGCTGCTCACCAAGCAGAAGGCGGATGGCGGCTGGGGCGAGCATTGGAAGAGCTGCATGACCGACACCTACGTCGAGCACCCGGAGAGCCAGGCGGCGATGACCGCGTGGGCGCTGCTCGGCTTGCTCGAGGTGGTCGACGCGCAAGAGCCGGCGATCGCGCGCGCGATCCAGTTCTTGCGCAAGCTGCAGAAGAAGGACGGCTCGTGGCCGCGCCAGTCGCAGTCGGGCATCTTCTTCGCGACCGCGCTGCTCGACTACCGCCTCTACAAAGACGTGTTCCCCGCCTGGGCCCTCGCCCGCCAGGCCACGCTCAGCCGATGATCGGCCACTTGCGTTCGGCGTAGAGGCGGTCGGCGGCCTGCTGCATCCGGCTGCGCACCAGATCGAGGCCGGCTTGCAGCACCCGCGGATCGCCGGCGTCGGCGGCCTCGCCTAGCACCTTCCAGAGACGGATGGGCTCGAGCACCTCGACCTTGATCTTCGACGGCAGCGGGATGTGCGGCATGGGGCCGAAGCCGATCCCCCACGGCAGCCCGAGCCACAGCGGCGCCACGTCGGCGCGGAACTTCTTCGCCAGCGGGATGCGCTGCGCCAGCCAGCTGCCGCGCGCGATCACGAACAGGGTCTCGTGCGCACCCACCGAGACCACCGGCGCGATCGGCACCCGCCGCGTGAGCGCCTCTTTGATGAAGCCGGTGCGGTGGCCGAGGTTGATGTCGCGGCGGTGCAGATAGGTTCGGAACGCTTCACGCGAGCCGCCCGGGTAGACGAACAGGCTGTGACCCTGGTCGATCGCCTGGTGCAGGTTCTCCTTCGACGCCGGCCGGCAGCCGCAGCGCGACAGGTAGTTGGTGAGCTTGGCGCTGAGGCGGAACGGGAAGTCGTGCATCAGCCACACGATCGGGCGCTTGAAGTCGAAGCGCTCCTGCCACGCCTTGGCGAGGCAGATCCCGTCGACCGGGATGTAGCCGCCGTCGTGGTTGCCGACCAGCACGGTGGGCTCGTCGGGGATGTGCTCGAGGCCCAGCACCTCGGAGCGGAAGTAGTGATCGCAGATCGGTCCGACGTAGTGGACGGTCTTGCGAATGGCCTGTTCGTCGATCTCTTCGGCTAGCTGGCCCGCGATACCATGGCGGGAGAGGCGGCGGAGCTGCGCGCGAAGAAACCCCTCAGGCTCGTGAGCACCCGCTCCGGATCCTCGATCATCGACATGTGACCGCACCGCTCGATTACCTCCAGCTCCCCGTCGGGGAGCCTCGCCGCCCAAGCTGGGACGTCCTTGAACGGCAGCAGGCGATCCTGGCCCCCCCAGATCACCAACGTAGGCATTTTCAGCCGCTCCACGTCGTGAAGCAAGTGGTAGCTCGTCAGGTCCTTCTTCGCCGCCGACATCACGCGCGCCAGGTCCTGGACGAAGCGGTTGTCCGGCCGCGTCGTGCTCTGCTCGATGAAGCGTTCCGTCCGGTGGTTGCATTCGTTGAATACCAGGTCGAGCAGGCGCCGCGCATTCAGCTCGAGCGCGGGCGCCAACAGTCCTGGCCTCATGATTGTGCGCGCCGCCAGTCGGAACGGAAGGGGCATTTTGAACAATCCCGCGGAGCTGATCAGCACCAGCCGCTCGACCCGTTGCGGCGCCCGCAGCGCGCAGTCGGCGACCACCAACCCGCCCAGCGAGTGCCCGAGCAGCGTCGCTTCGCCGACGTGCAAGTGGTCCATCAGATTGAGGATCGCGCCCGAGAGGTAGCGGATGGTGTATTCGCGGTGCGGCTTGCCGGAGAGCCCGAAGCCGGGGAGATCGAGGCCACACACCCGATAGCCTTCGGCGGCGAGCGGCGCGGCCAGGTATTCGAAATGGGTCAGGTTCCCGCCCAGCCCGTGGACGAACAGCAGGGTCGGCTGATCGGGGCGACCGCCGGAGTCGAAGTACATGACCGGGACGTCGTCGTAGAAGAATACTTTTTCGGGATATTGGAAGGTCTCCGAACGCGATGGTTTTAGCGGCTTCACAAGGGTCATTTTAGCATGCTCCCGACGGGGGAAAGCCAGTTCTGACGCGGTGCGAAATCGCACATTCCGGTGTGAAACTTGATACCTACGGTTGTAAACCCACGGATACAACGCAGGTTCCGGCCCAAGAAAATTGCGCAGATGGCGCGGCATGTGCGTTGCTGTAGGACGAAGCCGATGAGAAAAATGCTGATCGTGATGGTCGCCCTGGCGGGCTGCGGCGGGGTGGGTGCGGCGCCGGTGATCGACGACCTGCAGATGCCGGCCGCGGCCACCGTGAGCGCCGATGGCTATTTCGACGTCGACGGCACGATCAGCTTTCACGACGATGGCGGCGTGGTGAGCAAGATCCGCATCTTCATCCCCGCGGTGCAGCAGACCTACGAGTTCGCGGCCGACGCCGGGCTGAGCCGCGCGACGGTCGCGCTGCAGGTGAAGTTCGCGCCGATCACGCCGAAGGGAATCGTCGAGTACGACGTGAGCCTGGTCGACGCGGGGGGCATGTCGTCCGAAGCGCGCAAGCAGATGGTGACCTTGAAATGAGAGTGCTAAGGTGACGGCGTGCGTTTCGTGCTGCTCGCGCTGCTGCTCGCCGGTTGTGCCGTTCAACCCACGCCGCCGGTGATCGACCAGATCGACCTGCCGGCGACGGTCACGCTGGGTACCGACAACATGTACACCGTGGCGATCGTCATCACCTACCACGACGACGATGACGCGCCGGCGGTGTTGCGGCTGGGCATCCCGAGCCTGGCGCAGAGCTTCGATGAGCCGCTCACCAACGCGCCGCTGCAGGGCGAGCTCCAGGCGACGGTGCACT
This sequence comes from Myxococcales bacterium, assembly GCA_003170275.1. Lineage (GTDB taxonomy): Bacteria > Myxococcota_A > Polyangia > Palsa-1104 > Palsa-1104 > PALSA-1104. Next base: position 21,753 of record PNAM01000026.1, on the reverse strand, counting down.
TCCCCGCCACCACGCCCAAGGGCAGCCAGGAGATCGACCTCTCGCTCATCGACCAGTCGAAGTTGGAGAGCCTCGTCGCCAAGCAGATGGTGACGCTGCAGTAAGTTTCGTGCTAGCTCATCCCGCATGCCGATCGAATCGTCGCAGTTGATGGAGAAGCTGTCCGCGCTCACCAAACGGCGCGGGTTCATCTTCCAGTCGTCGGAGGTCTACGGCGGCATCAACGGCGCGTGGGACTACGGCCCGCTCGGCGTCGAGCTCAAGCGCAACGTCAAGGACGCGTGGTGGCGGCAGGTGGTGCGCAACCGCGAGGACGTGGTGGGGCTGGACTCGTCGATCCTCATGCACCCGATGGTGTGGAAGGCCTCGGGGCACGTGTCGAACTTCGCCGACCCGATGGTCGACTGCAAGAAGTGCAAGAAGCGCTATCGCGTGGACGAGATCGCGCCCGACTACGAAGAGACCGGCGTGGCGCCGACGCAGTGCCCGGACCCCAAGTGCAAGGGTGAGCTGACGGGCGCGCGCAAGTTCAACCTGATGTTCGAGACCCACCTGGGACCGGTGCAGGAGACGGCCAACAAGACCTTCCTCCGGCCCGAGACCGCGCAGGGGATCTTCGCGAATTTCCAGAACGTGGTGAACTCGACGCGCATCAAGGTGCCGTTCGGCATCGCGCAGATCGGCAAGAGCTTTCGCAACGAGATCAACCCGCGCAACTTCACCTTCCGCTCGCGCGAGTTCGAGCAGATGGAGCTGGAGTTCTTCTGCAAGCCCGGCTCCGACGAGGAGTGGTTCAAGTATTGGGTCGAGGAGCGCAAGAAGTGGTACCTGGGCCTGGGGATCAATCCGGAGAAGCTGCGCTTCCGCGAGCACGCCAAGGAGAAGCTGTCGCACTACGCCAAGGCCACCACCGACGTGGAGTACCTGTTTCCGTTCGGCTGGGGCGAGCTCGAGGGGATCGCCAACCGCACCGACTTCGATCTGCGCGCGCACCAGATCGGCATGCGCTCGGTGGGCAAGTGGAACGGCGAGGAGCTGCAGGACTTCAAGCTGGTCGACGAGGATCCGGAGTATGCGAGCGGCAAGCTGAGCTACTTCGACGACGAGGAGAAGCGGCGCTACATCCCGTACGTGATCGAGCCGTCGGCGGGCGCGGACCGGGCGACGCTGGCGTTTCTGTGCGACGCGTACGACGAGGATCAGGCGGGCAACGAGCTGCGCACGGTGCTGCGGCTCCACCCGCGGCTCGCGCCGATCAAGGTCGCGGTGCTGCCGCTGGTGCGCAAGGAGGGGATGCCCGAGCGCGCCACCAAGATCTACGACGCGCTCAAGGAGCGCCACGCCGTGGTCTATGACGAGTCGGCGGCGATCGGCAAGCGCTACCGGCGCATGGACGAGGTGGGCACGCCGTTGTGCATCACCATCGACGGCGATACGTTGACTCAGGGCACGGTCACGGTGCGCGAGCGCGATTCGATGAAGCAGGAGCGCATCGCCGAGGACCAGCTCGTGAAGTACGTAGACGAGCAGATCTTGCGGTAACAATGAGCAAAAACTGTAACTTACCTCAACATGCACGCTTGACGAAAACCCTCGTGAGGTGGTAGTTCCAGGGGTCGATGCGGAAGACGGCAGTCATCATCGGAGCGGGGCCGGGGGGTGGGGCGGCGGCGATCCGGCTCTTGCAGCGCGGCGTCCGCGATGTGGTGCTGGTCGACAAGGACCGCTTCCCGCGTGAGAAGACCTGCGGCTCGGCGCTGTCTCCGAACGGCCTCAAGATGGTGCAGGCGCTGGGGATCGGCGCGGAGGTAAAGCGCCTCGGCTACGTCATTCGCTCGCTCAAGATCAAGACCCCCGGCAACCGCGAGATGCACTTGACCACCGATCAGGCCGCGGTGGTGCTCTTGCGCAAGCACTTCGATAACCTGTTGGTCGAGCAGGCCTGCACGCTGGGCGCGGACTTTCGCCCCGGGTTCAAGGCCACCGAGCTGATCCGCGAAGGCAGCCGGGTGGTGGGCGTGCGCTCCAAGGACGAAGAGGTGCGCGCCGACTACGTGCTGTGCGCGGACGGAGCGCACTCGATCTTCTCGTGGGACGAGCGGCCCAAGCGCACCATCTCGACGCTGATGGGCTGGTGGGAGGACTTCGCGTTCGAGCCCGGCACGATGGAGATGGTCTTCGACAAGCACCTGTCGCCGCTCTACGGCTGGATGTTTCCCGAGTCGGCCGAGCGCGTGAACATCGGCATCTGCATGGACGGCGAGGAGGGTGGCCCAGGAGCAAGGAAGAAGACCACCCGCAACGTGCGCGACGTGTTCGACTCGTTCCTGCACGATCACTATCGCGACCGGTTGCGTGGGGCGCGGCAGATCGGCAAGTTCAAGGGCCACCCGATCTCGTACACCACGTGGATCAAGGACTGCACCGGCGACGGCGTCTTGTACCTCGGCGAGGGCGCGCGAATCACGCACAACGCGACCGGCGAGGGCATCTACCAGGCCATGCAGAGCGGCGTGTACGCGGCCGACGCAATCGCCGACGTGGTGGGCGGCACGGCGTCGGAGCACAAGGCCTGGCGGCGCTACCTGTGGCAGAACCGGCAGCGCTTCACGTTTGGGTTCGCCATGGGGCACGTGCTGCGGACCGCGCTGAAGACGCCGCTGTTCGACGCGATCGCGGTCGGCTACAACAGCCCGACCATTCGCAGGCTGGCCACCTGGGCGGTGGGCTCGGCGCTCGCCGGATCGCACGTCGAGCTGGCGCAGCAGCCGGCGGGCGGCTTTGCCGAGGCGGGGCCGGCGCTCGCCGAGACCTTCCCGCACGCCGCCGCGAACTACTGAGCGAACCTGGTGCGCGCGTGAAGGCGTTGCGCATCGGCGTGATCCTGTTCGGCCTGTGCGATCTGGTGCTGACGCTCGGCTATTACTTCCGGCAGGACTGGGCCACCAGCACCTGGCCGTGGACGGTGAGCCCGCTCGACTATCTGTTGGTCTCGTCGTTCCTGGCCGGCGCGACGGTGGTGATCCTGTGGCTCGGGCTGGTCGGCGACTGGGGCGCGGCGGCCGGCGCGGCGATGAACGTGGGGCTGATGAACACCGGCGCGGCGGTCTACTTGTTCCAGAGCGGCCTTCAGCGTCGCGCGATCACGTTCGCGGTGTTCGCGCTGTGCAACGTCGGCGTGCTGGTGTGGAGCATTCGCCAGCCGATCCGCGACCGGCGCGGCGTGTCTCGCTTCCTGCGCGGCTCGTTCGGCCTGTTCTCGGTGCTCCTGCTGTTCGCGTCGGTGCAGCTCTTGCGCCGCTCGCCGACCATCTTTCCCTGGCGAATCGAGCCGGAGACCGAGACCATGTTCGGCTGGCTGTTCCTCGGATCGGCGGTGTACTTCATCTACGGCTTCGTGCGCCCGAGCTGGCACAACATGCGCGGCCAGCTACTCGCGTTCCTCGCCTACGACGTGGTGCTGATCCTGCCCTACGCGCTGATGTTTCCGACCGTGCAGCCCGAGCACTTCCAGAGCCTGTGCGCCTATTTCGCGGTGCTGGTGTACTCGAGCGTGGTGGCGATCTACTACCTGTTCATCGACAAGCGCACGCGCGGTTGGCGGATCACGACCCGATGACCGGCGGCGGCGCGATGGTCGAGACCTGGTCGGGGAACTTCGCGACGATCGCGGAGTAGAACTCGCGGAAGACGGCGAAGTCGGCGGCCAGATCTCCCGTGGGGGTGAAGGCGGGGCCCAGGCCGGCCACCTTGCGGCCGTAGTCGAGGTAGCCGAGCACGATCGGCACCTGCGCGCCGCGCGCGATGTGATAGAAGCCGCTCTTCCAGTGCGCGCCCTTCTTGCGCGTGCCCTCGGGTGGGACGGCGAGGATCAGCCGCTCGCTCCCGGCGAAGCGCGCGACCGCCTGCTCGACCACGCCGTGGCTCGCGCCGCGATCGATCGGCACGCCGCCGAGCGCGCGCATGAACGGCCCGAGCGGAAAGACGAACCACGAGGCCTTGACGAACCAGGCGATCCGGATGCCGAAGATGCGCGCGGCGAGCAGCATGATCACCGCGTCCCAGTTCGAGGTGTGCGGCGCGGCGATCAGCACGAAGCGGTGCGACGGCGGCGGTGCGCCTTCGGTGCGCCAACCGGCGAGGCGGAGCAGCGCGCGCGCGACCGAACCCACCTACCTAACGCTCGCGGCCTTGAGCCGCTGCAGGCCGTCGTAGGCGGCGTACTTGTACGCCTCACTGAAGGTCGGCACGTTGAACGTGGCGTGGATGAAGTAGTCGATCGGCCGCTGCAGGCTCACCGCCATCTGACCGAGGTGGATCAGCTCGGCGGCGATGTCCGAGACGATGTGCACGCCGAGCAGCACGCGGTCGCTGCGCCGGAACAGGAGCTTGACCAGGCCCTCGGTCGTGCCGGCGATGCGCGCGCGCGTGTTGCGCTCGAACTTGCCGCGGCCGACCTCGTAGTCGATGCCTTGCGCGGTCGCCGCCTCTTCGGTCAGCCCGACCATCGCCAGCTCGGGGATCGAGTACACGCCGAGCGGCGCCAGCGGATCGACCACGTCCTTGAATGGGATCGAGAACGCGTTGCAGGCGGCGACCCGGCCCTGCTCCATCGAGACCGAGGCCAGCGCGGGCGGGCCGATCACGTCGCCCGCAGCGTAGATGCCCTCGGCGGTGGTGCGGTAGCGCGGATCGACCAGCACGCGCCCCTTGTCGTCGACCTCGACGCCGACCTTGGCCAGATCGAGGCCGGCGGTGTTTCCGGCGCGGCCGCCGGCGAACAGCACGTGCTCGGGCGTGAGCGTCTCGCCGTTGGCCAGCCGCACGTGCAACGTCTCGCCCGCGCGCTCGATCGCGGTGATCGGCGTGCCGAGCGAGATGCGCATGCCGAGCGTGCGAAAGATCGCCGCCAGCGATTCGGACAGCTCGCGGTCGGCGAACGCCAGCAGGCGCGCGGCGCCTTCGACCAGCGTCACGTCGAGACCGAGCGCGGTGAAGATCGACGCGTACTCGCAGCCGACCGCGCCGCCGCCCACCACCACCAGGCTGCGCGGCATGCGCTCGAGGCGCAGGATGCCCTCGGAGTCGTCGACGCCCGGATCGTCGAACGGGATGCCCGCCGGGCGCAGCGGGTGCGAGCCGGTCGCGATCAGGATCACGCCCGCCGAAAACACGCGCTCGGCGCCGTCGTCGCCGGTGACGATCACCGTGCGTCCCTCGGCCAGGCGCGCGGTGCCGTGGATCAGCGCGACGCCCATGCGCGCGATGTTGGCGCGCACCGCTTCGGTCATGATGCGCTGCACGTCGCCGGTGCGGCTCATCAGCCGTTCGAGCTTGAGGCGCGCGTCGAGCGACAGGCTGATGCCGTAGATGTCGCGGTGGCGAAAGCCGGTCAGGTATTGCGCGGTCTCGCGCAGGGTCTTGGTGGGGATGCCGGCGTCGCTGACGGCGATGCCGCCGGGCGTGGCGCGCCGTTCGATGATCGCCACGCGCTTGCCGAAATAGGCCGCCTGCGTGGCCGCCTTCTCGCCGGCGGGCCCCGAGCCGATCACCACCATGTCGAACGGCTCGGGTGTGCTCATCGGCGGCGCCCGGACGATCCGAGCGTGCTCTCGAAGTTGCCCGGCGAATCGGCGGTCGAGCAGGCGGTGCAGAGCACGATCGACATCAATCTCAGGCGCAGCCGGCGCGACATTGGCGGACCCTAACAGTCACGCTGCGGAGGATCAAGGTGCGGGTTGCTACTTCACCGGCTGAACGATGATCTCGACGCGGCGGTTGTTGGCGCGTCCCTCGGCGGTGTCGTTCGAGGTGGCGGGGCGGCCCTTGCCGATGCCGTGCGCCTGCACGCGATCCGACTCGTAGCCCTTCGAGACCAGGTAGCTGCGCACCGACTCCGCGCGCCGCTGCGACAGGTCGAGGTTGTGGGTCTCGGAGCCACGTGAATCGGTGTGTCCCTCGATCACGATGTTGCGCTCCTTGGTCGCCATCAGCGCGGCGGCCACCTGGTCGAGCCGGGTCTGCGCGTCGGGGAGCAGGCTCGACTGATCCGACGGGAACAGGACGCTGCCGCTCAAGGTGATGACCATGCCGCGATCGTCTTCCTTGACCGCGGCCAGCTTGGCCAGCGCGTCCTGCGCCGCCTTGGCGCGGGCGTCGGAGTCCGCGCTGCGCTTGTCGGCGTCCAGGCGCGCCTGACGCTCGGTGCCCAGCGCCTGTTGGCCCTGCGCCGCGTTTCGCTGCGACTCGGCGAGCTGCTCGCGCGTCTGGCTCAGCTCCCCTTCGGTGCGCTTGGCGATCACGTGCTCCGAGGTGTTGATCGATTGATCGGCGGTCGCCTTGTCGCGCCGGGCCAGCTCCATGCCGGCCATCGCCTCGGCGAGCTGCGCCTTGCGCTGCGCGACGTACGAGAGATCGCGGGTCTGCGCCGACTCGGGATCGCCGGACCACGACTCCTCGGCCTTGGTCAGCGCTTCCTTGGCCTTGTGCAGCTCCGCCGGGCTGAGATCCGACGCGCGGCTCGCGCTGGCGTGCTGGTACGCGGTCCGCGCGTCGGCGAGCTCGCGCGGAATCACCGGCGCACAGCCGGCGACGGACAAGAGACTGAGGGCAAGCGTGCCGGACAACAGATTGATCGGGCGTTGCATGAGGTGCTCCTTGGAGAAGGGTTGGTTTAGGGGTTGGTCTGCTGCTGAAGCGAGCGGGCCTTGTCGGCTTCCTGCTGCGCTTCGACCTGCATGGGGGCTTCGCGCGCCAGGGCGAGCGCGAGCTCGGCGTCGGCCTGCGCGCGCATGAGCTGACCCTCGGCGTGCTTGGTATCGCCGTCCTTGATGAACTTCTGCGCGTGCTGGTTCTCTTCCTTGGCGAGCTGCAGGTGGAGCGACGCCTGCGGAACCCGCGGCGCGCCCAGCTCTTCGGCGGCACGAATCGACGAGTCGGTGGCGGCGATCTTCTCGTTGGAAACGCCGGCGGCGCATCCGGCCAGGATCAAGAATCCGAAACCAAGCAGTCTTGAAAGATTGTTCATCTGAGCTTCTACCTCCAGGGTTGAAGTATTCCGTTTACGGAGCGGTGATGGCGTTGTTGTCGATGGCCACCAGGGACTGCGCCAGCGCCCGGCCGTGGAACGACGCGGTGGTCTGCAGGGTGATGCCGGTCTTGCAGAGAATGATTCCCTCGAAGTGCGCGTTCGCGTGAATGGTCACCTCGCCGGCGACCTGCCAGAAGATGTTCTTGGCCTGTGCGCTGCCGCCCAGGATGACGTTCTTGGCGCTGCTCACATCGAGGTCGTTCGAGATCTGGAAGATCCACACGTCATTCGCGCCGCCGGTGATGGTGACGTCGGTCGGGATGGTGACGGTGTTTCCCCAGGTGTAGAGGCCGGGGGCGAGGGTCAAGCCGCCGAGATTGCCGCTGGCGAGGTTGAGATGGTCCGGATTCGTCCGTCCGGCAGCGTCGGTGTACGCGGCCTGCATGCTGAGCACCGCCGAGGTCAGGTTCGATGGGGTGGGATTGGTGTACGTCGCGGCATAGACTCTTGCCGGCGGGACCACGGAGGACGACGTGGCAAACACGTTCGTCGAGTCGAGCATCAGCGCGAACCCGGTGATGGCAGTCGCAGTCTTCGGGCTCACGCCGAGGTTCCCCCCGGTGATCGACGAGCCGGTGACGTTGGTGATTCCCGTTTTTGCGAGCAGGACGTAGCTGCCCGCCGAGGCGAGGTTGCCGCTCGAGCCGATGTCGACCATCGCTGGGCCCAGGCCGATCGGGTTCTGCGGGTCGTACGGCGTGAGGTCGGGCGGGAGCACCGCGAGGTCCGAGCTGGCACTCGAGAGGTCGAAGTTGGTGTTGGATTGGGAGAGGTCGGCGCCAGCGCCAGCGCCAGCGCCGGTGTCCGGCGAAGAGCAGGAGCAGCCAAGGGTGACGAGCAGGGCCAGGAAAAGGCGATTCATGATTTGGTGGTCTCCTTCGAAAATCTAAAGTCCGCGTCCTGCGACCCCGGCACCCATGCCGCCACCGTCGAACACGGCGGGGCCGAGATGCAGGACCGGGCGGTCGAAGAACATCCTCAGCGGGCGAGGTGCGTGCGCCGACAGGATGGTGGTCGCACCGAACATCGCGAGGCCGAGCCCTACCGAGGCGCCCTGCGGCTGGGTCTCACGAAACAGCAGTAGCCGGTCGCGGTCGCGGCGCACCTCGAGGTCGTCGGCGGCCCTGGCCGGCGTGAGCGACCGCAACAGGGTGATGCCGATCAGCGTTGGTTGAAACAGCAGGAGGTCGTTCTCGACGCGGGCGGAATGAAACTCCACGAACGACGGGACGACCGTCAGCGCCGGCACGACGAGCGCCGCGCCGCGCCGCGCATCGAGCTTCGCACCGCGGTTGCCGGTCGAAGCGCCGCGATCCTCGAGCACCAGCGGGGTCGCTGCCCGACGGTGTTTCCGCGCCTCCGCCGAGGTCGCCGCGCCAAACAGGACGATCATGGTGAAAAGGACGCGCTTCGACATCGCCACGAGATCTAAAGACGGCGGGCGGCTCCACAAGGGACGAACGACACCAAACTATTTCGGAGCGTCCGTGGCCGGCGCCTCTTCGGCGATCGCGACCGCCACCGCCGCGGCCTCTTCGGGATCGGCCCCCGCGCTGCGCGCCGCGTAGACCCGCTCCATCTGCGCGTCGCGCGCGCGCAGCACGGTGTCGTCGGTGTCGTCGCCGGGCAACTCGACGCGCAGCTCTTCGATCAGCATGCGGATGCCGGCGGCGACCGGCAGCGCGATCAGCGCGCCGACCACCCCGAGCAGCTCGCCGCCGACCAGCAGCGCGACCAGCACGGTCGCCGACGAGAGCCGCAGCGCGCGGCCGTAGATGCGCGGCACCAACACGCGGCTCTCGAACGACTGATACACCACGAACCCGGCCAGCACGATCGCCGCGATCCCGACGCCGCGCGACAGCGACGCCATCACCGCCGGGGTGGTGGCGAGCAGGCCGCCGACGAACGGGATCACGTCGGTCATCCCGGCGAAGCAGGCCAGCGCCAGCGCGTTGGGGACGCGGCACACGCTGAGCAGCGCGAACGCGTACACGGTGATCGCGGCCGAGGTGATCACCTGCCCGCGCATGTAACCACCGACGATGGTCTCGAGGTTGAGCAGCACGCGCGCCAGCCGCACGTGGTACGCGCGCGGCACCCAGGCGTAGAGCGCGCCGCGTGCGCGATCGCGGTCGGCGATGATGTACAGCGCGAGCACCACGCTGGTCACCGTGTAGCCGATCGAGGCCAGCACGTGCCCCGAGTACGCCAGGCCCTGGCCGGCGTTGGAGCTCACCAGCTTGTCGAGTTGGAAGTGCTCCACCGTCGCTGCCAGCGGCGCGGTGAGGCGCGAGCGCTCGAGCGCGCCGGCCAGGTGGGCCTGGAGCTGCGGCGCGTTCTGCACCAGATCGATGAGCTCGTGCACCAGCGCCGGCACGGTCAACAGCCCGAGCACCAGGATCACCCCGATGAGCGACAGGAACACCAGCGCCACCGCCCAGCCGCGACGGATGCCGCGACGCTCGACGCGCGCCACCAGCGGGCTGATGGTGCCGACCAGGATCAGCGCGGCCACCAGCACCAGCAGGATCGGCCACAAGCGGGTGAGCAACCACATGGCGATCACCGCGAGGCACACCTTGAGGACGCTGCGCGTCGGCAGCTCGTGCCGCACGCGCTGCACGCTCGGGTCGCCGGGCTTCATGCGTCGTTGGCCTCGTGCTTGGCCTTCGAGCGCTTCTCCGCCTCGTCGATCGAATGCGATTCGCGGATGCTGCCCTCGCCCTTGGCCAGGTCGGCCAGCGTTTGATAGTGCTGGTGCAACAGGTGCAGCTCCTCTTCGGTAATGTCTTCGATGTTGACCAGCCGATTCGAGGCGCCGTCCATGGCCGCCACCAGCTCGTTCAATTTCAGATGGAGCGCCAGCGAGTCCTTGTTCTGCGAGCGCTGAATCAAGAAGACCATCAGAAAGGTGATGATGGTCGTGCCGGTGTTGATGACCAGCTGCCAGGTGTCCGAGAAGTGGAACACCGGCCCGAGCAGCAGCCACAGGACGATCAGGCTGCACGCCAGCGCGAAGGCGCCGCTCGAGCCGGCGCGCTTGGTGACGGCGTGCGCAAACTGCTCGTTGAACCGCGAAATGCCGGATTGATCGGGCTTCACCCCATGGCTTTTACGCACCCGGGTCGCGCCGTCTAGGACCCCGAAGACCGTTCTGGTGTAGGTAAAGCGCCGCAACTATTCACAGCTCGGGCTTCGTAGGAGGTGATACAATTTGCCGTCCACCACTTCATTTCATCTCTTACGAGGGCACCAAGTTGAGCCGAGTCAGCGCGCTGGTTCTGGTCGCGAGTCTTTCGTCGATGGTCGTCGGTTGCACGAACGGCCCGTCGACGGCAGGGCAGGCCGCGCAGGCGCTCTCGTGCGTCTCGGCGATCGGCGAGATCGCCTGCACCCTCGACTCGGATTGCGATCGCCCCTGTGCGGTCGGCATGTGCAACCCCAACACTCTTACCTGCCTGTTCTGTTTGCAGCCCGCGACCACGCAATGCAACGCGCCGACCGCCGGCAAGCTCTGCGATAAGGGCGCCTTCTGCGACCCGACCATACCGGTTACGGTGACCGGACCGAATCCGTGGGAATGCCCGGCCAACTCGCCTAAGCCGGCGGGCACGACCTGCCGCGCGACCGCCGGGAGCTGTGACGTGGCCGAGACTTGCAACGGAGCGTCGCTCAACTGCCCCGCCGACTCGTTCGTTTCGTCCGCGACGGTGTGCCGCCCGGCGGCGGCGGGCGGCTGCGACAACGCCGAGCTGTGCCCCGGCAACGGTCCGAATTGCCCGGCCGATACGTTCAAGCCGGCGTCGACGGTGTGTCGCGCGGCGGTGACCGTGTGCGACGTGGCCGAGATGTGCCCCGGAAACGGCGCCGCGTGTCCCGGCGACAGCTTCGCGCCGGCGACCACCGTGTGCCGCGCGTCGGCGGGCGTGTGCGACGTTGCCGAGAGCTGCACCGGCGCCTCGTCGGTGTGCCCGGGCGATGCGTTCGTCGCGGCGGCGACGCAATGCCGCGCCTCGGCCGGACCGTGCGACGTCGCCGAGAATTGCACCGGCGCGGCCGCGGCCTGCCCGGCGGACGCGTTCATGCCCAACACGGTGGTCTGTCGCGCGGACAACCTGATGGGCTGCGACGTGGCCGAGAAGTGTCCGGGCAATGCCGCGGCCTGCCCGGCAGATGCGGTGCGGCCCAACGGCTTCGTCTGTCGCGCGGCGCTGGCGGCGCCCACCTGCGACGTCGCCGAGACCTGCAACGGCGCGAGCTCGGTGTGCCCGGTCGACGGGTTCGCAGCCGCCGGCGCGAGCTGCCGTGCGGCGGGCGGCGTGTGCGACCTGGCCGAGGTGTGCGCGGGCGGCACCTCCGCGTGCCCTGCCGATCTCAAGCACGTGAACGGCTTCGTGTGCCGCGCGAGCATCGGCGTCTGCGATCCGGTCGCCGAAGTGTGCGACGGCGCCACCAACAATTGTCCGGCCGACACGTTCGCCTCCGCCGCGACGGTGTGCCGCGCCGCGGTCGACGTCTGCGACAAGACGGAGAACTGCACCGGCGCGTCGACCACCTGTCCCGCCGATGCGCTGCAGCCCAACACCTTCATCTGCCGCGCGGCGGCCGGCGCGTGCGATTCGCCCGAGAAGTGCACCGGCGCGGCCACGGCCTGCCCGGCGGTGGACGCCAAGCTTCCGGCCTCGACGGTGTGCCGCGCGGCGGCGGCGGGCGGCTGCGATGTTGCCGAAAACTGCGACGGCACCACCAACAACTGTCCCGCCGATGCCAAGCACGTGGCCGGCTTCGTGTGTCGCCCGATCGTGGGGGTGTGTGATCCGGTGGCCGAAGCGTGCGACGGCGCCACCAACGCCTGCCCGGCCGACACCTTCGCGGTCGCCGGCACGGTGTGTCGCGCGGCGGCCGGCGTGTGTGACGTGGCCGAGACCTGCACCGGCGCGTCGTCCGCCTGTCCCGCCAACGTGTTCTTGAACACCGTGTGTCGCGCGTCGGCCGGCGCGTGCGATCCGCAAGAAGTGTGTCCCGGCAACAACGCCAACTGCCCGGCCGACGCCAAGTCGCCTGCCTCGACGGTGTGCCGCGCGGCGGCGGCGGGCGGCTGCGACGTGGCCGAGAACTGCGACGGCACTACCGACAACTGTCCGGCCGACGGCAAGCGCGTCGCCGGCTTCGTGTGTCGCGCGATCGTGAGCCTGTGCGATCCGGTGGCCGAGGCCTGCGACGGCGTCACCAACTTGTGCCCCGCCGACACGTTTGCCGTGCTCGGCACGGTGTGTCGCGCGTCGGCCGGCGTGTGCGACGTGGCCGAGACGTGCTCGGGCGCGTCGACCGCGTGCCCGGCCAACGCGTTTCTACCCAACACCACGGTGTGTCGCGCCGACAACCTGATGGGCTGCGACGTGGCGGAGAAGTGTCCCGGCAACGCCGCGGCTTGCCCGGGCCGACGTCGGCGTGGCGGCGGGAACGGTGTGCCGCGCCGCGCTGCCTGCGCCGACTTGCGACAAGGCCGAGAGCTGCAACGGCACCTCGGCGGCGTGCCCGGCCGACGGCTTCCAGGCGGCGGGTTTCACCTGTCGCGCGGCGCTGGCCGCACCGAGCTGTGACGTGGCCGAGCTGTGCGCCGGCGGAACCGCGAATTGCCCGCCCGACGCGGTCCTCTCCAGCGGCACCAGCTGTCGCGCGGCGGCCGGCGCGTGCGACCAGGCGGAGACTTGCGACGGCGTCCTCGCCACCTGCCCGGCCAATGCATTCCTGCCCGCCTCGACGGTGTGTCGCCCCGCCGCCGCGGGTGGCTGCGACGTCGCCGAGAATTGCCCCGGCGCGGCCGCGGCCTGCCCGGCCGACGTGTTCCTGCCGGCGACCACTACCTGCCGCCCGGCGGTCGATCTGTGCGACGTGGCCGAGAAGTGCCCCGGCAACGCCGCGGCCTGCCCGATGGATCTCTTGCAGCCCGCCACGTTCGTGTGCCGCGGGTCGGTCGATCTGTGCGATTCGCCCGAGAGCTGCACCGGCATGGGCACCGCGTGCCCGATGGACGTCTTCAAGGCGGCCGGCGCGATCTGCCGCGTGGCGGCGGCTGGCGGCTGCGATCTCGCCGAGACCTGCTCGGGCATGAGCACCGCCTGCCCGGCCAACAGCTTCCAGCCGTCGTCGGTGGTGTGCCGCGCGGTGGCCGGGCTGTGCGACGTGGCCGAGAGCTGCACCGGCGCGGGCGCAGCCTGTCCCGCCGACGCGTTCCTGGCCGGCGGAACCAGCTGCCGTCCCGCGGTCGGCGCGTGCGATGCGGCCGAGACCTGCAGCGGCGCGGGCTCGGCCTGCCCGGCCGACGCGAGCCTGCCCAACGGCACCTCGTGCGACGACAACAACGTGTGCAACGGCGTCAACTCGTGCCAGGGCGGCGCGTGCCAGAGCGGGATGGTCCCGAACTGCAACGACAACAACCCGTGCACCACCGACACCTGCGATCCGATCACCGGCTGCAAGCACACGCCGGTGGCCAACGGCACCGCCTGCGACGACGGCCTGTACTGCACCATCCCCGACAGCTGCCAGGGCGGCACCTGCACCGGCACGCCGCGCAACTGCGGCACCCCCGCGGACAACTGCCTGATCTCGGTGTGCGACGAGCCGACCATGGCGTGCAAGCTCGCGCCCAACCCGGCCGGCCCCAAGTGCCAGGACAACTCGATCAAGCCGTACATGATGGTGATCGTCGACACCTCGGGATCGATGGACGCGCCCACCGGCGCCGGGCTCAACTCGTGCGGCCACGTGCAGGGCCGGCTCTCCGACGCCAAGTGCGTGCTCTCGAACATCGTCAACTCGTACGGCGACGTGGTCTTCGGCCTCGAGCGCTTCAAGGAAGTCACCAGCGGCGTGCCGTCGGCGGCGCCGGCCGGCTGCGGCACGCACGCGTGCCAGACCAGCTGCCCCGACAGCTGCAACGCGTGCACCGTGAGCACGCTGTTCTGCGGCAACTGCGATCCCAGCGCGGCCACAGCAGCCGCCGGCAACTGTCCGCCGACCGGCGGCGACGCCGACGAGGGCGAGGTGCTGACCGAGATCGTCGACCACCAGCAGGATCAGATCCTCAAGTGGATCAACTACTCGGTCAACGGCTGCGGCGCGCTGGCGACCGATCCCGAGCTCTCCGCCGACACCTGGACCCCGATCGCCGGCTCGCTGCGCACCGCGCGCCGCTACTTCCAGGGCGGCGATCCGACATACATCAACAGCCCGATCGATCCCACCAACGCCTGCCGCCCGTACTACGTCATCCTGCTCACCGATGGCGCCGAGTCTTGCACGGTGTTCTCCGACACCCTCAAGGCCACCGACGAGCTGCGCGCGACGGTGTTCGGCGCCAAGACCTACGACATCAAGACCTACACCATCGGCATCGGCATCGCGCCGGCGTCGCCCCCGGCGGTGCGCCTGCAGGCGATCGCCACCCACGGCGGCACCACCGCGTTCTTCGCCACCGACGAGCAATCGTTGGCGCTGGCGTTCGCGCAGATCATCAAGGCCTCGCTGCTGGTCGAGGTGTGCGACGGCATCGACAACAACTGCAACGGCCTGATCGACGAAGGCTTCACGCTCTACTGCGACAAGGCCAACGGCCACCCGGTCGCCGACCTGTGCACCAACCCCGGCGACATCTGCGACGGCGTCGACGACAACTGCTTCGACGGCACCAACGACGAGACCCACAACGCGTGCGGCACCTGCGGGCCGGTGCAGCCCGAGATCTGCAACGGCATCGATGACAACTGCGACGGCCAGATCGACGAAGGCCTCAACTGCACGTGCTTCGTGCAGCCCGAGATCTGCGACGGCATCGACAACAACTGCGACGGCCAGATCGACGAGAACCTGACGCGCGCGTGCGGCTCGAGCGTGGGCGCGTGCACGCCCGGCATCGAGACCTGCGTGATGGGCGCCTGGGTGGGCTGCACCGCGACCAACGGCATGCCCGAGCTGTGCAACAACATCGACGACAACTGCGACGGCGTGGTCGACGGCATCGCGCGCTCGTGCGGCCATCCGGCGATAGGCGCCTGCCAGCCCGGCACGCAGGTGTGCACCACCGGCAACTGGGGCGGCTGCGTGGGCAACATCGATCCGGTCGCCGAGCTGTGTGACAACGTCGACAACAACTGCGACGGCCAGGTCGACGAAGGCAATCCCGGCGGCGGCGCCGGCTGCAACACTCCTTGCGGCGCCGGCATCGTCACCTGCGTCAACGGCATGCTGGTGTGTGTGAGCCAGGCGGGCGCGCTCAACCCCGAGGTGTGCAACGGCATCGACGACAACTGCAACGGTCTGGTCGACGAAGGGCTCGACCACCTGGGCCCGTGCACCAACGGCGGCCTGTTGTGCGTGCCCGGCGAGTCGAAGTGCCTGGCCGGCATCGTCCAGTGCGTGGGCGGCACGCCGCCGGCCCCCGAGGTGTGCGACTGCATGGACAACAATTGCAACGGGCAGGTCGACGAAGGCAGCCCGTGCGGCAACGGCGCCAAGTGCCTGCCCGCGCCCGACTGCCAGTGTGCGGTGCCGTGCGTGCCGTCGGAGTTCCCGTGCGCGTTCGGGTTCAAGTGCAACAACCCCGCGCATCCGGATCAGGGCTTCTGCGTGGTCGATCCGTGCGCGGGCGTGAACTGCCCGACGCTCGCCAACGGCACCGCCGAGACCTGCGTGAACGGCAAGTGCGTCTCGGTGTGCAGCACCATCACCTGTACCGCGCCCGAGGTGTGCCGCCCGTCGGACGGCAGCTGCGTGCAGAACAATTGCATCGGCCTGCCGGACCTGTGCTCGGCCGCGCAGCTGTGCCAGAACGGCGTGTGCGTGACCGATCCGTGCGCGGGCGTCACCTGCCCGGCCGCGCAGTTCTGCCGCAACGGCGGCTGTGTCGACAGCTGCGCCAACGTCACCTGCGCGCCGAAGATGTCGTGCCACGATGGCGCGTGCACCGGCGATCTGTGCGGCGGGGTGAGCTGCCCGATCCAGTCCGTGTGCGATTCGTCGACGGGCAAGTGCACCCGCGACAACTGCTTCGAGAAGCCCGCCTGCCCGATCGGCACCGCTTGCGATCCGATCAGCGGCGACTGCGGTCCGGATCCTTGTCTGGGCGTCCACTGCCCCGGAGCGCAGGTGTGCCAGAAGGGCGATTGCTTCAACCCGGGCGACAAGCCGCTGGTCACGCCGCCGAATGATTTCATCGCGCCGATCGGCGGCGGCGGGTTCACGTGCGAGTTTGGCGGCGGCAGCGGCGGCGGCTCGACCGCGCTGCTGCTGTTGGCGCTCGCCCTGTGCTTGCGCTGGGCGCGCCGTCGCGGAGGCGCGCGATGAAGCGCCTCGCAGGCGCGCTGCTCTTTTCGTCGCTGGTGCTGGCCGGTTGCAAGACCGACGGCTTCTGCCTCGACTGCCAGCAGAGCTCGTCGCAGAACACCAGCGACGGCAGCGTGGGCACCGACGACGGCGGCGGGACCAACGGCACCGACGGCGGCGACTGCATCCCGGTGCCCGAGTCGTGCAACGGCAAGGACGACGACTGCAATGGCCTCGTCGACGACGGCCCGCTCACCGACACCGGCGGCGAGTGCGGCACCGACGTGGGCATGTGCCACAAGGGCACGCTCGGCTGCGTGGCCGGCAAGGTGGTGTGCGGGGGAGCGATCGTGCCGCCGCAGGCCGAGGTGTGCAACGGCATCGACGACGACTGCAACGGCCTCGTCGACGACGGCAACCCTGGCGGCGGCGTGTTGTGCGGCAACGGCGCCGGCGCGTGCACGCAGGGCATGACCGCGTGCGTGAACGGCGCGGTCGCGTGCCTGGGCGGGACCGGGCCCACCGTCGAGATCTGCGACGGCATCGACAACAACTGCGACGGGCACATCGACGAGGGCGATCCCGGCGGCGGCGCCGATTGCGGCGCGGGGCCGGGCGTGTGCGTGCTGGGCAAGATCCACTGCACCGGCGGACAGCTCACCTGCGTCGGCGCGGGCGGCCCGATCGCCGAGCTGTGCAACGGCGTCGACGACAACTGCAACGGCCAGGTCGACGAAGGCTTCAACACCGCCACCGACATCAACAATTGCGGCATGTGCAACCACGTCTGCTCGCTTCCGTTCGCCACCGCCAAGTGCGCGGCGGGCGCCTGCCAGGTGCAGAAGTGCGCGCCCGATCACTGGGACATCGATCTCGATCCCTCGAACGGCTGCGAGTACGCGTGCGTGCTGCGCGGCGTGGAACTGTGCAACGGCCTCGACGACGACTGCAACGGCACGCCCGACGACGGGTTGAGCGCGGCGCCCGACATCTGCGCCAAGCAGGGCGAGTGCGCCGGCACGGTGGCCAGCTGCGACGGCGTCAAGGGCTGGGTGTGCCACTACGGCGCGACCGTGTCGACCAACGCGCTCGGCCAGATCGTCCCCGAGAGCGACTGCGACAACAAGGACAACGACTGCAACGCCAAGATCGACGATCTGTTCCCCAACCGCGGCAAGGCGTGCGCCAAGGGGCTCGGCGCCTGCACCACGCACGGCACGCAGGTGTGCAACGGGACCCACGACGCGCTGGTGTGCAACGCGGCGACTCCGCCGGCGGGCACGGCCGAGGTGTGCAACGGCATCGACGACGACTGCGACGGCGTGCTCGACAACGGCGCGCCCGACGACTGGGTGACCATCACCGTCGGCGCAGGCACCAAGCAGATCTACCGCTACGAGGCCTCGCGTCCCGACGCGACCGACGTCAAGGCCGGCAGCCTGACCCATCGATCGTGCTCGACCGCCACGCGGCTGCCGTGGGTGAACGTGACCTACCCCGAGGCGGTGGCCGCCTGCGCCGCGGCCGGCGCGCGCCTGTGTGCCGAGAACGAATGGCAGGCCGCGTGTGAGACCAGCGCCGCGCCCGTGTGCGATTGGTCGTTCTCGCCGGCGACCGGCTGCACCGCCTACAAGCCGCTGGTGTGCAACGACGGCAACTACGACACCGACCTGGTGCTCCCGGGGATCCAGAACGGCGTGCTGCCGACCGGCTCGCTCAACGCCTGCTACTCCGACTGGGGCGCCGCCGGCCAGGTGTTCGATCTGTCGGGCAACGTCAAGGAGTGGGCGCAGGCGCGCCTGGCGGGCATCAACCCGCTGCGCGGCGGCGCGTACAACAATCCGCCGGGCGGCACGATCTGCGACGCCAACTTCGTGGTCGCCGACGACACCTTCCTGTTCGCCGACGTCGGGTTCCGCTGCTGCAAGGATTGATCGCGCCCGACGGATGCGCCGGTCAGTGCGAGGTGTTGAGGATCACCGAGGGTGACTGCGCGATGGTGAACAGGTCGGGTTTGCCGTCGCCGTTGAAGTCGCCGGGGGCGAGCGCGTGCGCATCCCCGTTGACGACGTCCGGATCGAAGCGCACGGGTGAGGCCAGGGTGCCGTCGCCGCGGCCGAGCATCAAGGTCAAGAAGGGCGGGCCCGCGCCGGGAACGTTGGCGGTCGCCACGTCGAGCCGGCCGCCGCCGTTGAAGTCGGCGACCACCATGCCGGTCACGCTGCCGCCGGTCTCGAGGCCGGGCAGGAGCGTGAAGGTGCCGTCGCCCTTGCCGAGCGCGATGCTCACCTTCGCGCCGTTGGTGTTGCCCTGGCCGAGGACCAGATCGAGCTTGCCGTCCTTGTCGAGGTCGACGATCGCGATCTCGCGGATGACGCCGTCGCCGATCGGCAGGCTCGCGCCCGCGGCGAGCTTGCCGCCGCCCGTGCCGAGGAAGACATCGACGAAGGTTGGATTGTTGTAGAAGCTGCCGACCACCAGGTCGAGCTTGCCGTCGCCGTCGAGGTCGGCGATCGCGAGCGCGGTCGGAACGTGCGGCAGCGGATAATCGGCGCGCGCGCCGCCGGCGCCCGGGAACACGCTCACGGTCGACTCGTGGTTGGCGGTGATGATCTCGCCCTTGCCGTCGCCGTCGAGGTCGCGGACCAGCACGCGATCGACGAGGCTCTGCGAGACCATGGGAGGCTGCGCCCTGAGCGAGCCGTCGGGTTGACCGAGGAAGACGAACACGTTGCCCATCTGCGCCGTGCCGCCGACGACCACGTCGGGCTTGCCGTCGCCGTTGACGTCGCCGCCCGTGCCGTCGTTGGCCTGGATCTGCAGCGACGCGCCCGGGACGCCGACCTGGAGCGCCCCCGCGCCGTCGCCGTTGGCCACCGCGAGCTTGCCTGCCGTCGACCATTCGGCGACGTCGAGCTTGCCGTCGCCGTTGAAGTCACCCGGGACCCCGAACAAGAGCGCGCCGGCGCCCGCTTGCGGCATCTGGGCGCCGAGCGAGAGCGTGGGTTCGCCGGGCGGCGCGGCACCGTCGGGAAGATTGGCCGGGCTCGACGAGTCGCAGCCGCCGGCGAGCGTGATCGCAAGGACGATCCATTTCCTCATGGATGCCAAGATGGCAAGCCGCGCGCGCGCGGTCAATCGGTCGCTCAGATGGGATCGCTCTTGACCGCGGCCGCGTCGACGAACATGCCGCAGACGAACTGAAAGGTTCGAGTGGGAGTGGGCGCGACCCGCTCCCGCGCGTCGTCGCCTTCGTGCGCGAGGAGCAGGGGAAAGCCCGACGGCGTGGTCGGTCCGAGCACCTTGCCCTTGTGGATGGCGCGGTCGACGAGCACATCGCATCCGGCTTCCTGCCCCCGGGCCACGATCGCCGAACGGACGTCCGAGGCCGCCGCGTTTTCGGCCATCACCACCTCGATGGTTCCGACTGAACGATACGGGCGCGGCGGCAACTGATCGACGTACACCGCCGGCGCCGGCTTGCCCTTCACCTCCTGGAACGAGGCGTCGGTGCGAACGAACTGCGCTTGCGAGGAGCAGCCGGCCAGCAGCGTCGGTAGAAATGCCGCGATCACGATCTGACGGATGGGCTTGACCACGGCCCAACGCTGGCAGCCGGTGCCTGCGAAGTCAACCGCCGTTCAGCGACGGATCAGCGAGCCTTATCGCGCTCGTGCTACCGTGGGGCTTGCAATGAGGGCGAACGTTCTAGGTCGTCTCCGTGCCGGCGCGCCGGCGCAGTGCGATGACCTGCTCGCGCTCTTCTCCGACATTCAGATCCCATGAAGACTCGGGTTGGGCTGGCGCTGCTGGTGCTCGTCTGGGTCATGGCGGCACAGGCCGACGATCTGCGTTCCAAGCTCGACGCGCAGGGGCGCGCCATGCTCGACCCGATTCGGGAACAGGCGCTTCACCCTCGCGAGGTCGTGACGAGATTGCACCTGCGGCCGACGGACAGCATCGCTGACGTCGGCGCCGGCCCCGGGTTTTGGACGGTTCCGCTGGCGCAAGCCGTTCCGCGCGGGACGTTGGTTGCGTTGGATATTCGAGCCGACTATCTCGAGGTCGCCACCGTGCGCGCTAAAGAGGCCGGTCTGACCAACGTGCGCACGCGGGTCATTCCGTCCGATCGCCCCGACCTGCCAGCCTCGTCGGTGGACGTGGTGTTCCTCGCGCAGGTCGATCACTACTTAAAGGATCGCGTGAGCTACTTCTCGGCACTGGCGAACGCGCTTCACCCATCGGGTCGCCTGGTCATCGTGAACTATGAGCGCTTTCGCGCCCCCGATCTCGCTGCCGCTGCAGCGGTGGGGCTGCACGTAATCGACCAGTGGCAGCCCTCGCCGCCGTTCTTCGTGTTGGTCGTCGGGAAGAAATGATCGGATCCTCCCGTGGCGTGCGGCTGGTCGGGCTACTGTTCGCAGCGACGCTGGTCGCCTGCTCGGGCGGGACGCAAGGCCCGGCGGACGCTGCTGCACCAGACCTGGCGAGCGCCGACCTCTCGATCGTCTGCCCGGGAAGCGCGCCGGCCACCAAGCTCATCGA
This sequence comes from Myxococcales bacterium, assembly GCA_003170275.1. Classification (GTDB taxonomy): domain Bacteria; phylum Myxococcota_A; class Polyangia; order Palsa-1104; family Palsa-1104; genus PALSA-1104. Next base: position 788 of record PNAM01000026.1, on the reverse strand, counting down.
GGGCTACTGCACAGCCGGCGAGGGAGATCGCTGCTACTACGCGCAGCCACCCATGGACGGCTTTTGACCCGCTGGACTGGGGGTCGGCGACTCCCTCCGCATCCACTACCCCTTGAAGGGTGCGCTGCCAACGGGTGGATATGGCGTGTTCGTGCACGCCTACACCGCCGCGACCGACGCTAAGCTGCACGCGGAGCTCGTCTATCTTCCGGGCGGCGCGGACGGTGGGGCGCCCGAGCAGGTGCTCGCGGCGATCGACGCCACGCCACCGCCCAACGCCGGCTTTCACCTGACCGACTGGATCGACACCACCGCTTGCGCGTCCAGCCTGGCGGCGCAGCCGGGTGACGGGCTCGAGCTGCGGCTTCACTACGTCAGTGGCTCGTCGGCCTTCACGACCATCGAGACCACGCTGACCATTCCATGATGAGCGTTCGTGATCAAGTAGCGCCGCGGCGTTTCTTCCGCCCGGTGCCAAACCAACGATCGGCCAGCTCGTAGAGCGTCGGTAGAAGCAACATGGTCAAGAGCGTCGACGAGATCAGGCCGCCGATGATGACGATGGCGAACGGCCGCTGCGTGTCCGAGCCGATCGCGTGCGACAGCGCCGCGGGCAGCATGCCGAGGGCGGCGGCGAGTGAGGTCATGAGCACCGGACGCAGCCGCACGCGACAAGCCAGGGCGACCGCCTCGCGCACCGATTTTCCATCCGCGCGGAGACGCCGGATGAACTCAACAACCAGGATGCTGTTGGATACTACGATGCCAACCATCATCACGACGCCCAT
>PNAM01000118.1 GCA_003170275.1 Myxococcales bacterium | reverse complement strand
GCACGGCGCGCACCGCGGCGCGAACCTGCTCGCGCCCGGCGTCGCGCATCCGGAGTACGGCCTGGGCGCCGACACCACGCTCGCGGAGTTCACCAACATCGCGTTCCCATCGATGCCGGGCGCGGAGCGCGATTGCGCCAAGTGCCACGCCGACGACCGCTGGAAGGCTGCGTCGCGGCTGGCCTGCGGCACCTGCCACGACAACCTGTTCTTCGACAGCGGCACGCTCACCCCGCCGCGCGTGTTCGGCAAGCCTGCCAACGTCGCCTGCGTCTCGGATGTGAGCTGCGCCGGCTTCGGCAACTTCGCGACCTGCAACCTGACCAGCGGCAGCTGCGAGCGCAAGACCCACCCGATCCAGCCCGACGACGCGCAGTGCTCGGTGTGCCACACCGCCGATCCGCCGGGCCTGTCGCCGGTGAGCGCCAAGCACGAGATCCTCGCCACCACCCGCGTGCCCGGGCTCCAGCTCACCAACGTGGCGCTGTCCGGCTCGAGCGGCGCGAACGGCACGTTCCTCGTCGGAGATACGCCGGTCCTGACCTTCATGCTGGTCGACAAGGCGGGCACACCGGTGATCGATCTCAAGACCAACGCGGCGTACTCGGGGACCATGCTCTTATCCGGGCCCACCGATCATCGCCAGCGCGTGTACGCGCAGACCGCCATCAAGACGCTCGGGACCCTGGCGTTCGACGGAACCACGAACCTGTACGCGTACACGCTGCCGTCGGCGTTTCCCGCCACCGCGCTGCCGCCGCTCAACGTGCCGGTCGCCGGCTACGTCGTGCCCACCAACCCCGCGGGCACCTATACGATGTGGATGTACGTCAACGACACGCTGGTGGTGAACGGCCAGTCGTTCCGCGACGCGGCCAACGCGGTGGTCGACTTCAAGTTCGGCGCCGACCTGCCGATCCGGCCGCGCCAGGTAATCTCGAACGCGGCCTGCAATTCGTGCCACGTGAACGTGCAGGCCCACGGCGGATCGCGGCAGGGCCAGGCGGTGGCGTGCTCGGTGTGCCACACGCCGGGCGCGATCGATCGCACCGTCGGCGCGGTCGGCAAGGCGTGCACCACGACCGCCGGCTGCGCCGCCTGGGAGACCTGCCAGGATCTCAAGCTCAGCGACGGCATCCTCGACACCTGCGTGATCGTGGTCGACCCGACGCCCAACCAGGTCATCGACTTCCGCGCGCTGATCCACGACATCCACTTCGCGCGATTGCGCGCCGGATACTCCGAGCGCAACAACCTGGTCGACCCGGGCGTCCTCTCGATCCTCGGCGGCAGCATCGGCGAATTCAAGGACGAGCTGTTTCCTCAGGACATCCGCAACTGCACCAAGTGCCACACCGACGCGGGCAACACCTGCAAGGTGGCCACCGACTGCGGCATCGGCCAGGCGTGCGAGGCGGGCACGTGCGTCAACAATGCCTGGAAGCAACCGTCGGCGATCGCCTGCACCTCGTGCCACGACGAGGACACGGTGTACGGCCATGCGGCGCTGCAGACCTGGATCGATCCGAGCGGCAACCCCGTCGAGACCTGCCAGACCTGCCACGGCGAGGACGCCGCGTTCTCCGTCGCCAGCGTGCACCAGATCGCCAACCCGTACGTCCCACCCTACTCGCGAACCAAGGAGTGACCATGCGCCTTCCGCTCTTCACCACTATCAGCCTGCTCGCCTTCGGCACCGGCCTCGCGTTCGCCGACGCGGATCCGCGCACGCTGCGCACCTACAAGGCCAAGTGCGCCGCCTGCCACGGCGACGACGGCAAGGGCGCGACCGAGCAGGGCAAGAAGATGGGGATGGGCGACCTGAGCACGGCCGCCTGGCAGAAGGAATTTACCGACGACAAGATCAAGGCCGCCATCAACGACGGGTTCAAGCGCGACAAGAACGGCAAGCACCAGGAGATGGAGTCGTTCAAGGACAAGCTGCGCCCCGAGCAGATCGACGCGATGGTGGCCTACGTGCGGTCGCTCGCGAAGTAGATGTTCGCGCGGCGGGCGATGACGCTGCTGTTGCTCGCCGGCTGCTCCAGCCCGCGCCCGGTCGACGACGGCCGGCGCTGCCCGACCGAGGCGGCGTGCACCACCGTGCATCCGCCCGGCATCGCAGATCCCGACAGCCCCGACTTCCACGCCGGCCTGGTGGTCTCCACCGGCTATCGGCTCGATACCTGCGCGCAGTGCCACGGCGCCGATTTCGCCGGCGGCCTGACCGGCAAGTCGTGTCTCGGCTGCCACGAGCAGGGACCGACCGCGTGCACGGTCTGTCACGGACAGCCGCCCGCCACCGGCGCGCATCAGGGCCATACGCGCTACGACTGCAGCCAGTGCCACGTCAAGCCGGCCAGCTACACCGACGTCGGGCACTTGTTCAACGCCGACGGCAGCTCGATCCCGAAGGCACAGATCACCTTCGGCGCGATCGCCACCACCGGCGGCGTCAAACCGGGCTGGGACGGCGCGACCTGCACCAACACCTATTGTCACGGCGCCTCGACGCCTGCGTGGGCGGGAACGGCGGTGTGCGGAACTTGTCACGATGTGCCGCCCGCCAGCCACGCCGGGCGCAACACGCAGTGCAGCCTGTGCCACCCGTCGGGCGAGGCGCGGCACGTCGACGGCAAGCTGGACATCGGCGACGGCTCGGGCACCTGTCTGGCCTGCCATCCGTCGCCGGGCGGCGCGCACGCGAGCCACACGCAGGCGCTGCACCGGCTGGCGCCCGCGCTCGGCTGCATCGAGTGCCACGCGGTGCCGGCGAGCGTCGACAGTCCGGGGCACATCGATCAGCCCGATGCGATGGTCTTCCCGCCCAACACCAGCGCGCGCGCGCGCACCGACGGAGCGAGCCCGTCGTGGGACGCCACCACCACCACCTGCGCGGGCGTGTACTGCCACGGCGGCGGCGCCGGCCTCGCGGCGGATCACGCGCCGAGCGTCGTGCGCACGTTGAGCTGGGCGGTCGGCGCGGGCGGCGCGGTGTGCGGCGCGTGTCACGGCATTCCGCCCGCCGACGGCGTCCACGCGGCGACCCTGCAGCTCACCGATTGTCACGACTGCCACCGCACCGTCGACGCCAGCGGCGCGCTGCTCCCGGCCACGCACCTGAACGGGATCGTCGATGGGCCGTAGCGCAACCCTGCTGGTGCTGCTCGCGAGCGCGTCGGCCGCCGCGCAAACGGTGGACGGCACCGTGCAGACGATCATCGCCGCGCGTCAAGATCTGCGCGACGGCGCGACCTATTCGGTCGTGCCGATCTACCAGCTCTTGACGCTCGACGTCGGCGGCGTGCACGCGAAGTACCTCGACGAGCTGCGCATCTCGGTCTCCGGCTGGGGCGAGCTGGCGCTCGGCGATCCGCGCGAGGGCACCTTCACCGGCGATCTGGACATCGGCTTCGTCAACGCGCGGCTGTTCCACGGGCGGCTGGAGGCGCGGCTGGGACGGCAGTTCGTGTTCGCCGGCGTGTCGCGCGCGCTGCAGCTCGACGGCGGGTCGCTCACCTGGCGCATCTGGCGCGGCATCGCCATCAACGCCTACGGCGGCGCGCCGGTCACCCCGCGCTTCGGCACCAGCCTCGGCGACGTCGCGGTCGGAGGACGGATGTACTGGCGGGCGCGCTGGAACACCGAGGTGGGCCTCTCGTTCTTGCAGGTGAACGAGGCCGGCCGGATCGCGCAGCAGAACCTGGGCGCCGACGCGCGCTGGCAGATCTTGCGCTCGCTGACCGCCAGCGGCTACGCGACGCTCAGCCTGGTCGAGCTGCGGCTCGCCGAGGCCTCGCTGGCGGCCACCTGGCGGCCGATCCCGATGCTCGATCTGCGCGCCGACTATCACCGCACCGCGCCCGATCTGTTCCTGCCGCGCAGCTCGATCTTGTCGGTGTTCGCGCAAGAGTCGTACGACGAAGCGGGCGGCAGCGTGTGGCTGCGGCCGGCGGCGCGCGTGCGCCTCGACGGCGACTGGCACGTGATCCTCGAGCCGGGCGGCACCGGCGAGCGCGGCGGCCTGAAGGGCAACGTCTACCTCGGCCGCTCGTTCCAGACCTCGCTCGGCGCCGGGCTGCGCGTCTTGCACCTGCCCGACAAGGGGTACGTGCGGGCGCGCCTGTTCGCCGTCGAGCGGCTGCTGTCGACGGTGGTCCTGACGCTCGATCTCGACGCCTATCGCCTGGAGCACGCGCTCACCGGCTACGGCGGGCAGTTCTACTCGTTCACCGGCGCGGCGACGGTCGGCTGGGACTTTCACCCCGGCTGGCGCGCGGTGCTGAGCGGCGTGGGCGACGTGACGCCGTTCGTGCAGCAGCGCTTCGAGGCGATGATCAAGCTCGCTTACAACTGGGTCTACCGCGTGCACACGGTGCAGCCGTGAAGCGCCTCTTGCTGCTCACGGCGCTGGCCGGAAGCGCCTCGTGCGCGATCTGGCTGCACGATCCCATGCGCGGCGATCACATCAAGGCGCCGCACGCGCGCCACGCCGAGGCCAAGGTCGACTGCCTGGTGTGTCACGAGCCGATCTACGACGCCAAGACGCTGGAAGGCAGCTTCTTGCCGTCGGAGAAGATCTGCCTGGGCTGCCACCGCGAGGTCAAGCAGCAGGGCCGCTGCGATTTCTGCCACACCGACGTGCGCCGCGCGGGGCCCTGGCCGCAAGTGGAGCCGCGGGTGCGCGTGTCGCACGCCGAGCACCTCGAGCGCACCAAGGACGATTGCAAGACCTGTCACACCAGCTTCCCCGAGCCGCTGCGCACGCCGGCGATGAAGCCGCAGATGGCGGCGTGCCTGTCCTGCCACGAGCACCGCAGCGACTACGACCAGGGCAAGTGCGCCAAGTGCCACCTCGATCTGACGCGCTATCCGCTGGCGCCGATCGCCGACTTCTCGCACGCGGGCAACTACGTGCGCACGCACATGGACGACGCGCGCTCGGGCGCCGATCGCTGCGCGACCTGCCACGAGCAGAGCTTCTGCGCCGACTGCCACGCGCGCACCGTGCCCATGAAGATCGAGCTCAAGCTCCCCGAGCGCGTCGACGCAGACTTCATCCACCGCGGCGACTACATCGGCCGCCACGTCGCCGACGCGCAAGCCGAGCCGGCCACCTGCCGTCGCTGCCACGGCTCGAGCTTCTGCGATTCGTGTCATCGCGCGCAGAACCTGACCCCGTTCGGCGCCAACCCGCGCGATCCGCACCCGCCCGGCTGGGTGCTCCCCGGATCGGCGCAGTTCCACGGCACCGCCGCGCGCCGCGACATCACCTCGTGCGCCGGCTGCCACGATCAGGGCGCGCGATCGATCTGCGTCGACTGCCACAAGGTCGGCGGCGTGGGCGGCAATCCGCACCCGGCGGGCTGGACCGACCGCCATCCGCGCGAGTCGATCGCGCGCAACGGCATGTGCCTGGCCTGCCACGGCTTGTAGGCGAAGGAGGACGATGCGATGAACGCGACGCGGCGCAGCTTTCTCTCGCAAGTGGCGATGTGGACCAGCCTTGCCGCCAGCTACGGCGCCGCCGCGTGGTTCGCCGCGCGCTATCTCTATCCGTCCAAGCGACCCGCGCGCAGCCGCTCGCTGTTCGTCGGGCGCCTCGACGCGATCCCCGACGGCGACGCGCGCGTGATCGAAGATCTGCGCGGCGTGCCGGTGCAGGTGGTGCGCGCGGGAGACCAACTGCGCGCGATCTCGACGGTGTGCCCGCACCTGGGCTGCCGCGTGCGCTGGGAGCCGCAGAACACGCGCTTCTTCTGTCCCTGCCACAACGGCGTGTTCGACGCCGAAGGCAAGGTGGTCTCCGGCCCGCCGCCGCGCCCGCTCGATCGCTACGAGGTCGAGGTGGTCGACGGCAGCGTGTACTTGAAGGTCAAGGAGCCCGCATGAAGCTCGCCTGGCTCAAGGAGCGCGTGCCGGTCGATCTCGACAAGCTGAGCGAGTTGTCGAACGAGCCGGTGCCGGGGCACCTCAAGCGCTGGTGGTTCGCGCTCGGCGGCACGCCCGCCTACCTGCTCATGGTGCAGCTCGCGACCGGGCTGTTGCTGATGTTCTACTACGTGCCCGAGCCGGGCCGCGCGTACGGCTCGGTCGCGCACCTCACGCACGACGTCGCGTTCGGCTGGTGGCTGCGCTCGATCCACAAGTGGTCGGCGAGCGGGATGATCGTCGCGGTCTTGCTGCACACGATGCGCGTGTTCTTCACCGGCTCGTATCGCAAGCCGCGCGAGCTGACCTGGATGTTCGGAGCGGTGCTGCTGTTCCTCACGCTGGCCGAAGGCCTGTCCGGCTACTCGCTGGTCTACGAGCAGCTCTCGTTCTGGGGCGCGACGGTGACCTCGAACCTGGCCGGCGCGATGCCGGGGATCGGCGGGTTCGCGCGGCGGCTGGTGCTCGGCGGCGACGAGGTCGGCCCCGCCACGCTGACGCGCTTCTTCGTCGCGCACGTGGCGATCTTCCCGGCGCTGATCCTGGTGGCGGTGGCCGCGCACATCGCGCTGGTGCGCATCCACGGCATGTCGTCGGAGACGCGCTTCAAGGCGCAGGCGACCGAGCCGAAGACCTTCCCGTTCGTACCCGATCACCTGCTCACGGAATTGATGATCGCCATCACGCTGATGGTGCTGCTCGACGTGCTCGCGGTCAGGTTCCCCGCCAGCCTCGGCGATCCCGCCAACGCGGCGATCACGCCCGAGCACATCCGCCCCGAGTGGTACTTCTACTTCGCCTTCCGCTGGCTCAAGCTCACCACCTTGCGCATCGGCGTGCTCGGCGTGTTCGTGGCCGCGCTGGTGATGCTGTTCTGGCCGTTCGTCGACGGCGGCCTCAGGCGCTTGTCGAAGCGCGATCTGTCGATCGGCTTCGGCGTGGCCGCCGTGCTGGTCGTCGTCATCTTCACCATCTGGGAGGCACTCGCGTGACCGCTGAAGGTAAACGCTTCGTCGTCGCTGCGCTGGGAATCTGCTTCCTCGGCTCGCTGGTGGTGGTCGCCTGGCGCGAGGCCAAGACCCACCACGGTCCCGACGAGAAGCCGCAGGCGGTGGTGCCGGCCGACTCCAAGGAGTGCGTCGAGTGCCACGACAAGACCTCGCCGGCGATCGTGGCGCAGTGGCGCGACTCCAAGCACGCGCTGCGCGGCATCGGCTGCATGACCTGCCACGCGGCGGAGCCGAAGGACGTCGACGGCTTCGAGCATCACGGCCGGCGCATCGCGGTGATCGTCTCGCCGCTCGACTGCTCCAAGTGCCATCCGACCGAGTTCAAGCAACAGGCGGCGAGCCGCCACGCGGAGGCGGCGTCGTTCGTCGGCTCGGCCGACGACTTCCTCGGCGAGGTGGTCGAAGGCGGTCCCACGCCGACGCTCGGGTGCAAGGGCTGCCACGGCACGACCGTCAAGGTGCTGGCCAACGGCAAGCTCGACCCGCTCACCTGGCCCAACGGCGGCATGGGCCGCATCAACCCCGACGGCTCGAAGGGCTCGTGCGCCGCGTGCCACTACCGCCACGACTTCTCGCTCGCGATCGCGCGCGGCCCCGATGCGTGCGGCAAGTGCCACCAGGGCCCGGACCATCCGCAGCTCGAGGTCTACGAGTCGTCCAAGCACGGCGTGCGCTTCCGCGAGCTGCACGATCAGATGAACCTCACCGCGCAACCCTGGGTGGTGGGCCGCGACTACCACGCCGCGCCCACCTGCGCGACCTGTCACATGTCGGCCACGCCGACGCAGCCGGTGAGCCACGATCCGGGGCTGCGCATCTCCTGGACCCTGCGCCCGGTGGTGTCGGTGCGGCAGAAGGACTGGCAGAACCGCCGCGACGACATGCTCGACGTGTGCCAGCAGTGCCACTCGGAGGACTGGGCCAAGGGCTACCTCAATTCGTTCGACTCGCTGGTCGATCACTACAACGAGAAGTTCGCCAAGCCCGCGCAGGCGGTGATGGACGCGCTGTACGCGGCGAAGAAGCTCACGCCGACCAAGTTCGACGAGCCGCTCGAGTTCACCTTCTTCGAGTTGTGGCACCACGCGGGACGTCAGGCGCGCCACGGCGCGGCGATGATGAGCCCCGACTTCGTGCAGTGGCACGGGATGTACGAGGTGGCGAAGAACTTCTACACGCAGTTCGTGCCGCAGGCGGAGAAGCTGCTGCCCGGCGTGACGCAGAAACCGCTCGCAGGAGCCGCGCACCACTGGTTCACCGGCAAGTGACCGAGCGGGTGCTCGTGGAGAAGAGCATGACCAGCATCGAGACGCTGCGCGCGATCGACGAGTACTGGCGCGCGGCCAACTATCTGACAGTCGGCCAGATCTATCTGTGCGGCAATGCGCTCTTGCGCGAGCCGCTGCGCGTCGAGCACATCAAGCCGCGCCTGCTCGGACACTGGGGAACCTCGCCGGGGCTGAGCCTGATCTACGTCCACCTCAATCGGCTCATTCGCGAGCACGACCTCGACGTGATCTACCTGGCGGGCCCGGGCCACGGCGGGCCGGCGATCCTGGCCAACGTCTACCTCGAGGGGACGTACTCGGAGATCTATCCCGCGGTCAGCCAGGACGAGCGCGGCCTGGAGCGGCTGTTTCGCCAGTTCTCGACGCCGGGCGGCGTGCCCAGTCACGTCGGGCCGCCCACGCCGGGATCGATCCACGAAGGGGGCGAGCTCGGATACGTGCTCTCGCACGCCTTCGGCGCCGTGTTCGACAACCCCGAGCTGATCGCGGTGGCGGTGGTGGGCGACGGCGAGGCGGAGGCAGCGCCGCTCGAAGGCGCGTGGAAGAGCATTCGCTTTCTCAACGCCGCGCGCGACGGCGCCGTGCTGCCGATCCTGCACCTCAACGGCTACAAGATCTCCGGTCCGACGGTGCTCGGCCGCGCCGGCGACGAGTCGATCCGCAGCTTGCTCGAGGGACACGGCTACGAGGTGCACTTCGTCAGCGGCGACGAGCCGATGGCGGTGCACGCGCAGCTGGCGGCGACGCTCGACACCTGCCTGGCGAGCATTCGCGCGATCCAGGACGCGGCGCGCACCCGCGGCGTGCGTGGCTGCCCGCGCTGGCCGGCGATCGTGCTGCGCACGCTCAAGGGCTGGACCGGACCGAAGACCGTCAACGGCCTTCCGGTCGAAGGGACGTTTCGCGCGCATCAGGTTCCGCTCGGCCTGGCGGTGCGCAGCGATCCCGCGCAGCTCGCCGCGCTCGAGTCGTGGCTGAAGAGTTACCGCGCCGAGGAGCTGTTCGACGCGCGCGGGCAGCTCGCTCCGCGGCTGGCGGCGCTCGCACCGGCGGGCACGCGCCGCATGGGACAGAACCCGCACGCCAACGGCGGCAAGCTCTGTAGGCCATTGGCGCTGCCCGATTTCGCGAGCTACGCCGTGGAGGTCGTCAAGCACGGCGCGGCTCTTGCGGAGTCGACGCGCCCGTTCGGTGCGATGCTGCGCGACCTCTACACCGCGAACCCCAACACCTTTCGCCTGTTCTGCCCCGACGAGACCAACTCGAACCGCCTCGGCGCGGTGTTCGACGTGGAGACGCGCTGCTTTCAGGAGCGCACCATCGCCATCGACGATCACGTCTCGGCCGAGGGCCGCGTGATGGAGGTGCTGAACGAGCACACGCTGCAGGGCTGGCTCGAGGGCTATCTGCTCACCGGCCGGCACGGCGTGTTCGCCACCTACGAAGCGTTCGCGCTGATCGTCGCGTCGATGGCCACGCAGCACGCCAAGTGGCTCGAGATGAGCGCGAGCCTGCCGTGGCGGGCGCCCGTGCCGTCGCTGAACTACCTGTTGACGTCGACCTGCTGGCGAAATGACCACAACGGCTTCAGCCACCAGGGGCCGGGCTTCATGGACACCATCATCTCGAAGAAGGGGACGGTGGTGCGCGTCTATCTCCCGCCCGACGCCAACTGCCTCTTGTCGGTCGGTGACCATTGCCTGCGCAGCGCGAACTACGTGAACCTGATCATCATCGACAAGCAGCCGCAGCTGCAGTGGCTCGACCTGGCGGAGGCGCGCGAGCACTGCGCGCGCGGCGCGTCGATCTGGAAATGGGCGGGCAACGACCAGAGCGACGCGCCCGACGTGGTGCTCGCCTGCGCCGGCGACGCGGCGACGCTGGAGACGCTGGCGGCGGCGTCGTGGCTGCGCATCCATGCGCCGGCGCTCACCGTGCGCGTGGTCAACGTGGTCGATCTGATGACGCTCTTTTCGCGGCGCGAGCATCCGCACGGCATGACCGACGAGCGCTTCAGCGAGATCTTCACCAACGACACGCACGTGGTGTTCTCGTTTCACGGCTATCCGGGCGCGGTCCATCAGCTCCTGCACGGACGGCCGTCCCCGTCGCGCTTCCACGTGCGCGGCTACAAGGAGGAGGGCACCACCACCACGCCGTTCGACATGGTGGTCCTCAACGAGACCAGCCGCTACCACATCGCCATGGACGCGCTGCGCCGCTCGCGCCGCCAGCAGCCCAACACGGGCGAGCTCGACGAAGAGTGCCAGCGCATGCTCGCGGTGCATCGCGCCTACATCGCCGAGCACCTCGACGATCTGCCCGAGATTCGCGACTGGACGTGGACGCACTGAGGATGCAGGTGCTGGCGCTCAACTGCGGCTCGTCGTCGCTCAAGTACGCGCAGTTTGCGGGAGACGACCCGCTGCAGCGCGGCGCGATCGAGCGCATCGGCGCGGGCGGCCCGCCCGATCACGCGGCGGCGGTCGCCTCGCTGTTCGAAGCGCTCGCCAAGGCCGGCGCCGCAACGCCCGATGCCGTCGGTCACCGCCTGGTTCATGGCGGCCCCGATCACCTCGCGCCGACGCTCGTCGACGACGCGCTCTTGGCGTCGCTCGAGCGCGCGATTCCGTTCGCGCCGCTTCATCTGCCCGCCGAGCTCTCGGCGATCCGCGCGGTGCGCGCGCGCTACGGCGCGTTGCCGCAGGTGGTGTGCTTCGACACCGGCTTCCATCGCGCGCTCCCCGAGGTGGCCCGGCGCTTCGCGCTCCCGCGCGCGCTGTTCGACGCCGGCCTCCGGCGCTACGGATTTCACGGGCTGTCCTACGAGTTCGTCGTCGAGACGCTCGGCAAGCCCGCGCTGCGCCGCGCGGTGATCGCGCACCTGGGCAGCGGCGCGAGCATGGTCGCGGTCCGCGACGGCGCCGCCATCGACACGACGATGGCGTTTACGCCGACGGCCGGCCTGGTGATGGGCACGCGCTCGGGCGATCTCGATCCCGGGCTCCTGGTGTATCTGCTCGACCACGGCGGTTACGACGTGCGCCGCCTCGAGCACCTGATCAACCACCAGGCCGGGCTGCTGGCGCTCTCGGAGACCACCTCCGACATGCAAACGCTCCTTTCGCAGCGCGATCGCGACCAGCACGCGGCGTTGGCGGTCGACCTGTTCTGCTATCAGGCGAAGAAGTGGATCGGCGCGCTCGCCGCCACGCTGGGCGGCATCGACGCGCTGGTGTTCACCGGCGGCATCGGCCAGCACGCACCCGAGGTGCGCCGGCGGATGTGCGCCGGGCTCGCGCATCTGGGGATCGCGCTCGACGACGCGCGCAACCTGGAGGGCGCGTCGATCATCAGCGCGGAGGCGGGCGCCTGCCAGGTGCGGGTGATCGCCACCGACGAGGAGCGAATGATCGCGCGTCACACCTTGCGTCAATTGCGCGGATAGCGTTTCGTGCTTATAGAGGTGCCCATGAGCCATCACGCTGCTGTGTGGATCGATCAAAAAGAAGCGCGCATCTTCCACGTCCAGGCGGAGAGCTTCGACGAGTCGACGCTCCACGCGCCGCACCACGTCGCGCGCCACCCGAAGTCGCAGACCAGCGACAAGCACCATCCGGAAGAGGAGCAGCGCTTCTTCCACGAGGTCGCCCAGGCGCTCGAAGCCGCGAACGAGATCCTGGTCCTCGGGCCGTCGACGGCGAAGCTCCACTTTCTCAACTACGTTCACAAGCACAACGCGGCGATGAGCCCGCGCATCGTCGGCGTCGAGACCGTCGATCACCCGACCGACAAGCAGCTCGCCGCGTACGTGCGTGACTATTTCGTCAAGGTCGACAAGACCGCCGGATCGATTCGCTGACCGGATGAGAACCGTTCGAGAGAGCGTGGTCTTGCCGTGCACCCCCGAGGTCTTCTGGCGCGTGTTTCTCGAGGAGGCCTATACGCGGGCGCTGTTCCTCGACGAGCTCAAGTTCAAGGACTTCACGCTGATCGAGCTGGGCGAAGCGTCACGCAAGCTGCGCGCGGTGCCCAAGCTGAACCTGCCCGCGGTGCTCGAGAAGCTGGTCGGCGACAGCTTCGCCTACGAGGAGCACGGCACGCTCGACCGCGCGAAGAACGAATGGACCTGGCGCATGGTGCAGCCCGCCAAGCTCGATCCCAAGAGCAAGCAGCGCAAGGAGATGGTCACCACGCGCGGGACCATTCGCGTCGAGGCGGCGGGCGAGGGGCAGTGCCGCCGCAGCGACGAGGTCACCGTCGAGGCCAAGCTGTTCGGCGTGGGCGGGATCATCGAGTCGACCGTCGAGAAGGAGATCCGCTCGTCGTGGTCCAAGGAGTTTGCGTTTCTCCGTCGTTGGCTGGAAAAGCGCGCGCCGTAGGTCCATCCGTTCCCTCCGAGTGGAACTTTGCTTCCACTGTCGGCTTCCCGGGCCGTCGATCGCGGGCGATCGCGATGGCACGCCGCGTGCTCCATGAAGACGGCACAGACCAGGAGATACACCATGCTTTGGACGATCGCAGTCATCTTGATGGTTCTTTGGGCGCTCGGGCTCGTCACGTCGTACACGATGGGCGGCTTCATCCACATCCTCATCGTCCTCGCCGTGGTGGTCGTGGCGGTCCGCTTGATTCAGGGTCGACGCGTCGTCGTCTGACGAAGTGGTGATCGAACCCGGCCTCGGCGGAGCGGCGGCACCGCCCAACCGTCGAGGCCCGGCAATTCCTCTTCTTGAATAAACACACCCACCCGACTACCTTTCCCCCATGCCAACCAAGATCACCGCCCGCACGAACGGCCCGCTGCTCGTCGAAGGCGACGACGTAACGATCGTCGATCAGAACGGCAAGCCGTTCACGCCGCCCGGCCCGAAGTTCGCGCTGTGCCGTTGCGGCGACTCGGCGAACAAGCCGTTCTGCGACGGGACGCACAGCAAGAACGGCTTCAGCTGCCCCGCGCAACCGTAATCCGGCGCGCGCGCCGTCAGCGGTACAAGACACACGACGCGGTCCAGCCGTCGGCGTTGTCGAGCGACACGCGCTTGTGCATCTTGCCGGTCTGGCGGCGGCGCTTGGTATCCCAGCCCTCGCTGTAGATCTCGAAGTCGCGGAAGCCCGCCTCGGCCGCCAGCTCGCGCAGCTCGGGCAGGGTCCACATGCGCCAGTCGTAGACGAACGCGCGCTGGAGCTTGCGGCCGTCGCGCAGCTCGAAGTGAATGTACGCGAGCAGGCGCCGATCGAGCGCGTTGACCCGCGCCTGATCCCAGACGTACGTGAACGCAGGCGTCGGCAGACCGTCGGGCGTGCGACCGCGGGCCTTGCGCGTGCGCTCGATCAGCGCCTTCTCCGCGTCCGCGCCGCCAAACGCGTCCATCACCAACAGGCCGCCCGGCCGGAGCCCCGCGCGCGCGGCCTTCAGGTAGGCCAACACCTGGGCGCGCTGGTGAAACACCCACCACGAAAAGTTGAGCGCGCACGCCACGTCGACGGGCGGCTGGCGCGGGCGGCGCACGTCGGCGCGCACCAGCCGGACGCGCGGCGCGGCCTCGGGCACGAACGGCAGGCGATGCCGGCGCGCCCACGCCAACGGCTCGGGATCGAGATCCACCGCCACCGCGTGGTTCTTCGGATCGCGCAGCGCCCAGGCGGTCGCCAGCGCGGCGGTGCTGCAAAAATCCTCGCGGAACCGCCGGGCCTCGCGGCCGTTGCGCCTTTGATACAGGCGCGCGAGAAAGTCGAGCTCCCACTGCACGCTCTGCACCGCGACCTCGTAGAGCGCGTGTCGATCGCAGGTCGGGACCAGGCGGTTCATCCTCTCTCTTCTACGCGACGACAAACGCCCAGGTACACCAGATGCTTTCGGCCGCCACCTCCCACGCGCAAGGTCTCGACGGCGAACCCGGCGGCGGCCAGGCGGCGGGCGAACGGCGCGTCGGCTTCCTCGGACCAGACCGCGAGCACACCGCCGGTCGCCAGCGCCGCGTGGGTGCGCGCCAGCGCGGCGGCGCCGTAGATCGGATCGCTCGCGCGCTGCGTGGCCGCGTTGGGCCCGTCGTACAGGTCGAGCAAGATCGCGTCGTAGCCGTTCGCCGGCGCCGCGGCGATGGTCTTCGACACATCTTCGATCACCACCTCGACGCGCGGGTCGAGCACCGCCCCGCCGGTGAGCGGCGCCAGCGGGCCGCGGCACCAGACCACCACCTCCGCCGTGAGCTCGGCGACCACCACCCTGGCCGCCGGCGGCAGCGCGTCGAGCGCGGCGCGCAGCGTGAACCCCATGCCCAGTCCCCCGATGAGCACGTGCGGCGCGCGCTGGGTGAGGCGCGCGCACGCCAGCGTGGCCAGCGCCTCCTCGGAGCGGCGCGCGGTGTTGGTCATGAGCACGCGCCCGCCGACCACGATCAGAAACTGATCGGCGCCACGCTGGCGCAGCTCGAGCCGCCCTTCATTGGTGACGGTGGTCGCGAGCGTCCGCCACGGTTGAGCCATCGCCCCGAAGAGTAGCGGATCTCGTACACTGAAGCGGAGATGTCGTTTGCTGGTACGCCGCGCTTTCGCATCCGGCGCCGCCTCGGCACGGGCGGCATGGGCACCGTGTACGAGGCGCTCGACACCGAGCGCGATCGCATCGTCGCGCTCAAGGTGCTCACCTCGCGCGAGCCCGACGGGCTGTTGCGCTTCAAACGCGAGTTTCGATCGCTGCAGCACGTGCACCATCCGAACCTGGTCTCGCTCGGCGAGCTGTTCGAGCACGAGCGGGAGTGGTTCTTCACCATGGAGCTGGTGGTGGGCGTGGACCTGGTCACGCACGTTCGCGGCGCGCCGACCGCCGCCGGAGGATACGACGAGGCCAGGCTGCGTGGGGCCTTCCATCAGCTTGCAGTCGGGCTGGCCGCGCTGCACCGGGCAGGGACAGATCCATCGCGACATCAAGCCGTCCAACGTGCTGGTCACCACGGAGAATCGCGTCGTGCTGCTCGACTTCGGGCTGGTGCGCGCCGAGGCGGGACGCTCGGACGAGTCGATGGTCAGCTTCGCGCTGGGGACGCCCGAGTACATGTCGCCCGAGCAGGCGTCCGGCTCGGAGCTCACGCCCGCCTGCGATTGGTACGCGGTCGGCGCGCTGTTGCACGAAGCGCTCACCGGCGTGCCGCCGTTCGTCGGCCATCCGATCGACGTGATGATGAACAAGCAGACCACCGAGGCGCTGCCGCCCAGCGCGGCGAGCCCCGACACGCCGGGCGATCTCGACGCGCTGTGCAGCGCGCTGTTGCGGCGCGATCCGGCGGCGCGCCCGTCGGAGGCGGAGATCCTCGGGCGCTTCTACGTCGAGCTGCGCCGCGACGACGCCACCTACCTGGCGTTGCCGGTGTCGCGCTCCGCCGACGTGTTCGTCGGACGCGCCGCCGAGCTCGATCAGCTGGAGCGCGCGCTCGAGGCGTCCGCCGCCGGCGCCGGCAAGCTGCTGTTCGTCACCGGCGACTGGGGGATCGGCAAGACCGCCCTGTTGCGCGTGTTCCTGGCGCGGCTGCGCCGTCACCCGCTCTCACCGATCGTGTTCTCGGGACGCTGTCACGAGCGCGAGACCATCCCGTTCAAGTCGGTCGACATGCTGATGGACGATCTCGGCCGCTACCTGGTGGGCCAGACCCTCCCCTTGCCCGACGACGCGGATCTGGTCGCGCGCACGTTCCCCATCCTCGGCCGCGTGCGCGCCATCGACCAGCTGCAGCTGCGCTCGTTCGCCGGCTGGTCCGCGCAGGAGCGCCGCGGCCGGCTGTTCGCGGCGTGCCGCCAGCTGTTTCGCCTGGTCGCGGCCAGCCGCCCGCTGGTGCTGATCGTCGACGATCTGCAGTGGGCCGATCCGGACGGCCTGGCGCTGTTGCACGAGGTGCTGGTGCCGCCGTTCGACGTTCCCATCCTGTTCGTCGGCGCGCTGCGCTCGAGCGCGCCCGCGGCGCTGATCGAAGGACTGAGCGACGCGCTCCTGCCTGCGGTCGCGCTCGAACGCATGTCGCCCGCGCACACCGGCGAGCTGGTCGATGCACTCTTGCCCGACGCGTCGGCCGCGCAGCGCGCGCGGATCGTCGAGGAGAGCGGCGGCCATCCGCTGTTCACGCGCGAGCTCACGCTCTCGGATGCGCAAGGCGTCCCGCTGGAGGCGGCGCTGCACCGGCGCATGCGCGAGCTGCCGGCGGAGGCGCGGCGGCTCCTCGAGGTGGTCGCGCTGGCGGTCACGGCGGTGCCGCAGGCGGTCGTGGCGCAGGCGGCAGGCGTCGAATGGACGGCCGCCGATCGCGCGTTTTCACTCTTGCGCGCCGCGCTCCTGGTGCGCAGCGTGGGGCTCAGGCGGGACGATCTGGTCGAGGTGCCGCACGAGCGCCTGCGCGAGGCGGTGAGCGCCAACGTGCTTCCGCCCGCCGCCAAGGCGATCCATCGCGCGCTCGCCGCCGCGCTCGAGCAATCGCCGCGCGGCACGCCGCTGTCGATCGCCGACCACTGGCTGGCCGGCGGCGAGGAGGGCCACGCCGTCGAGCGGCTGGTGGCCGGCGCGTCGCACGCGATGGAGGTGCTGGCGTTCGAGCAGGCGGCTTCGATCTACCGGCGCATCCTACAGCTGGCTCCGCCCGGGCAGCACGCTGCGATCGCGGCGCAATTGCGCGAAGCGGATCGCCTGGCCCAGGGCCACCACGAGTAGCAGCAGCAGCGCGAACCCGGGCGTCCCGCGTGGTGCGCCGCCGGGGGCGAGCGAGCAGCCGAGGTAGGTGGTGTCGCTGACGTAGCCGTCGTGCGCGCGCAGGGTCACGCTCGCGGTCTGCGTCCCATGCGTCGCCGAGAGCGTCCGCTGCGGGCCGCCGGTCGCGTCGTAGTGGTAGCGATAGAGATCGCCGCTCCTGGCGGTGGTCTCGTTCTCGGCGGCCTGCGCGGCGCCGTCGAGCGTCCAGTCGCAGTAGACGCCCAGCACCTCGCGCCCGCTCGCATCGCGCGCGCGCGCCGCCACCCAGGTCCGGCTCTTGTCGTCCTTCGACGCGCCCTGCTCCTCGGCGAGCGACAGCCCGACCAGCGCGCTGTCGTCGACGGCGGTGATCGCCAGCGACGCGAGCTGGAGGGTGCCCTGGCGCGCGACCAGCTGGTAGCTCCCGGGCGCGGCCGGCGTGACGAACAGAAACTCGTTGGTGGGCGCGCCCGAGGTGGTCATCGGCTCGACGGTGAGCATGGCCACCGGGTCGACGGCGATCAGGCCGCGGCCGTAGACGCGCTCCTGCCCGTGGTAGTAGGCGACCGCGAGCACCGCCTTGCCGCCGGCCAGGATGCGCGTGTCGGTGACCTCGGCCGAGTCGTAGCCGCTGGGGTTGTCGTTGCCGAGCACGCGCAGATCGGCGTGCGCGAACAAGCGCGCGCGATCGGCGGCCTGCACCGTCACCTGCGCGCTGCGGCGCTCGGCGCCCTTGTCATCGAGCACGCGAATGCGCGCGCTGCCCTCGGCCAGCGCGTGACCGAGAGCGGTCACCGTGCTGCCGTCCGTCGCCGGCGACAGGCTGTCGATGGAGAACACCGCCGGCGTGTCGCTCACCACCGTCCAGCTGGTTCCGTTGGTGTTGCGCACGGTGACGTTCACCTTGGTGTCGAGGGCGTAGGGCAGGCTCAGCTCGTCGGGATGGCTCCCCAGCGAGCTGGTCGCGCGCGGCCCGCCTTCGTCGTCGCTGAAGTAGACGTTCTCGGCGCAGCCCGCGAGCACCGACAGGGACAGGGTCATGAGCGAGGCGAGGCTGAATATTTTCATGTAGGGCCTCCGCCATCCGACGGGAGCAACCGCCGTGCCGCGCCCATCTCTTCGGAATCTCTCGGGGGGTGCGACCGGATCCGTCCGATTGTTGACACCTCGAGGAGCCGTGGCGGTTCGCCTCGCTGGTGCGGAAGCTCGCCCTGGTCCTTCGGCCCCCGGGGGGCGCAATGTTCCGTTTGCAGCGACGAGATCCTCGCAGATCCCCGCGGCTTGCGCCGGGGTGCCACGACGGGGTCCGGCGGCTTGGGACTTGCTTTCGCTACACGCCGGGAGGCGCCATGAGACGTCCGTTGCTGCTCGTCGTGCTGGGGCTCACTGGCTGCATCTCGACCGCGCCGGTGAGCGAAAGCACCGCCGCGCTGGGCGAGCCGACCGGCGACTACCCCAGCTATGACGAACGCGTCGTGCTCTACGGAACCAACCGGGCGCGCACCGATCCGGCCAAGGCGGGCTGGGCGTCCTATCCCGCGCAGCCGCCGCTGCAGTGGAACTACGCGCTGAACGAGTCGTCGCGCGCGCACTCGGTGGACATGCGCGACAAGCCCTGCTTTCAGCACAACTCGTGCGACGGGACCGATTGCTTCGCGCGCATCAACTCGTTCTACACCGGGTCGTGGATGTCGGAGGGCGAGAACATCTCGGCCGGCGTGCCCGACGGCCTGACCGCGGTCTACAACTGGCTCTACGAGATTGGCGCGCCCGCCGGCGAGACCGGCCACCGCGACAACATCTTCTCCAAGGACTTCACCCATCTCGGCAACGGCTTCGCGGCCGGCGGGACCGCGTTCACCAACTACTGGACGCAGGACTTCGTGCAGACCTCGGTGACCCGGCCGCACCTCACCGACGGCATTCACGTCCCGGTCAAGGGCAAGACCGGCGGCGCGGTGACCTTCGGCGCCACCTACTACGACGCTTCGGGCAAGGCCGCTTCGAGCGTGGTGGTGATCATCGACGGCGCCTGCCAGACCCTCCCGATGGCGCGCGGCACCGCCGGCAACGCGACCTACGAAGGGCCGATCTCGCTCGCCGACGGTTGCCATCAGTACTACTTCCGCTCGACGACCAACGGCGTCGACAGCACCTATCCCGATACCGGATCGCTGGGCGTCGGCTGGGGCTCGGCGACCTGCCCGCTGTTCGTGGCCGGCCATATGGCGCCTGCCTGCGGCGGCACGGGCGGCACTGGCGGCTCCGACGCGGGCACTGGCGGCACCGGCGGTTCCGACGGCGGCACGGGCGGCACCGGCGGCTCCGACGGCGGGACGGGAACCGGCGGAACGGGCGGCGATGACGGCGGCATCGGCGGCGTCGGTGGCGGCGGATCCGATCCGGGCGGCGGCGGCGGCGGCGGCAACCCGAACCAGGGCGCGGGCGGTGTCGGTTGCGCGGTCGCTGGAAGCGACGTGCCCGCGGGCCTCGCGTTCGCGGTCCTGCTGCTCGCGCTGTTCCTCCTGCGGTCCGGCCTCAAGAAGACGCGCTAGCGAACAATCGTTATAATCGGCCCATGAAGAAGCTGGCGCTTGGGCTGTTGCTGCTGGGCCTCGGGACGGTCGCGTGGCGGTCGATGCGCAAGGAGGCGCCCGACCCGACGCTGCTGTTCGATCGATTCTGGGTCGATCACGCGCCGCGCGACTTCCGCGAGCAATACCTGGCGTTGTTCGTGAACAGCCAACACGCCGTCGGCCACTTCTCGATCCAGACCATGTGGACCGGCCAGTGGGAAGGCTTTCACTATCACCTCCTGCCGCGCGAGAGCGGCGTGCTCGATGTGATCTTCCCGAACACCAACGAGCGCAAGCGGGTCACCTACCTCGCGCGCGCGTGCAACGAGAACGGCTTCGACTACTGCCTCGACGTGTCGGGCGCGTCGCGCGGCGCGCAGCGCTACTACAGCCGGAAGGAATGGGGACGCAGCGCGGGCGAGGTCACCGGCGCGCAGCTATTTCCGCTCGTCGACGGCGAGCACGCGCGCTAGGAAGCGGCCCACGCCGCGCAACACCGGCAGCGGGATCTCGTGACCGCCGCGAAACGGCATCCACTCGACGCCCAGGCCGGCCGACGAGAGCTGGTCGCGTAACAGCTCGGCGACCGCGAACGGCAGCAGCGGATCTTCGCTGCCGTGCGAGAGAAACACTGGCAGGCCGCGGCGCGCGGGCAACAGCGGCGTCCACACCGGCTCGGCGATCAGCGTGCCCGAGAGCAGCACCAGGCCGGCCAGCGGCGAAGCGCGGTGCAGCGCGACATCGAGCGAGAGCATTGCGCCTTGCGAAAAGCCGCCCAGCACCAGCCGCTCGCCGGCGACGCCCAGCTCGGACTGCACCGCGTCGAGCAGCGACGCCAGCAGCGCGCGCGCCTCGACCAGCCCCCGCGGCACCTCGGCCAGATCGCGCGGGCGCCGCACGCCGAGCTGCAAGCGCTCGAGCTCGATCATCCACCACGCACGCGCGTCGCCCACGCCGTCGAGCGCGAGCGGCGCGGCGGGAAAGACGAAGCGCAGCTCGGGCGGCGCCTTCAACAGCGGCACCAGCCCGACCAGATCGTCGCCCGGCGCGCCGAAGCCGTGACACAACACCACCACCGGCCCGTCCCCGCCGCCCTGGCCGTCGGGGCCTCCCGCGATCACCGCCTGCAATCCGCCGAGCGTGCGCAGTCTCATCGATCAGCTCGACAGAAAGTGCGTGCGCCGCTCGAGCTCCTCGCGGCTGATCGCGATGTGCTCGTGCAGCTTGGACACCAGCTCCTGGTCCCCCTCCTCGCGCTCGCCCACGAAGCCGATTCTATACAGCGCCTCCAACTTGCGCGCCTCCTCGAGCCGCTCCGCCGTCGGCTCCGCCACCGTCTCCTTCAAATGCCTCAAATAAGACGCCAGCATCGACTTCAAAGACGTACTCATCCCCGACAGTCTACCGAAATAACTAGCGGAGCAGGGAGAGGATGGCGGCGGCGAGGCGGCGTTCGGCGGCTTCGTTGGGGTGGAGGTCGGTGGCGCTGGTGGTGCTGCCGGGGTCGATGGGGACGATCGCGTGTTTTCCGTCGACGTTTTCGAAGAGCGCGCGGGCGAGGGGTGGGGAGGCTTCGGCGTCGGGGAGGCAGGGGGGGCCGTAGTTGGTCATGAGGAACACCGGGCGGGCGCCGTGGGCGAGGGAGTCGCGGGCGGTCGCGCGCAGGATGGCGTTGGTGAGCGGGATGGCGTCGGCCGAGTGGAGCGGAACCAGGCGATCGACCAGGTCGAGCAGCGGCGAGGTGGCGATGAAGCCTGCGCCGCGGCGCGCGACGTTGCGCGGGAGCTGCAGGGGAACGACGAACGTGACCGTCGCGATCGGATGCTCGAACCAGGCGAGCGCGTCGCGCAGGCGCTGGTAGGCCGGCCCGCTGCCGACGCCGGTCACCGCCAGGTTGACGACCTGCACGCCGAGCGCATCGGCGAGCAGCCCCGCGCAGGTCTTCTCGTACGGCAGATCGTAGCCGATGGCGATCGACTCGCCGGTCAGCAACACCGTCGGCGCCGATCGATCCGGCTCGTCGTCGATGCGCCGCGCGCGATTTCCCTGCGCGTTGATCGCGTAGCGCACCGGCGCGCCGTTGATCATCACCTCCTTGGACGTGGACGGCAGGTTCGCGTAGGTGAGCGTGGCGTCGACGCGCATCGGCGGCAGGAACGGATCGGCCAACAGCGGCTTGGGCTTGCCGAAGCGGCGCAGCAGCGCGTCCCCGGCGGCCAGCGCGAGCACGATCGCCGCCACGATCGCCGCGCTCGAGCCCGCCAGCTCGGCGAGCCGTCGCTTCCCCGCCCAACGGACCGCGCGCGGCCGCACCCACGCGACCAGGCCGATCGCGATCAGCGCCGCCAACGCGCGCGCGAGCTGCTCGCGGCCCGGCGTGCGCGGATCGCTCGTGCAGTACAGCTCGAGCACGTGCCGCTCGAACCAGCGCCCATCGGCGAGCGCGGCCCACGCCAGCAGCAGCGCCCCCGCGCCCGCGACGACCAGGTTGGCCGCGAGGCGGCTACCGCGCAACGCCCAGCTGCGACAGGATGAACGAGTAGAGAAACGCGTTCTCGTGGAGCTGGTTGTAGCGCCCCGACTGCCCGCCGTGCCCCGCCGGCTCCATGTTGATGCGCAACAGCAGCGGATTGCGGTCGGTCTTGAGCGCGCGCAGCTTGGCCACCCACTTGGCCGGCTCCCAGTACATCACCTGGCTGTCGTTGTACGAGGTCTTGACCAGCATCGCCGGGTAGCGCTTGGCCGCCACGTTGTCGTAGGGCGAGTACTTGATCATCACGTCGAACTCGTCCTTCTTCTTCGGGTTGCCCCACTCCTCGAATTCGCCGACGGTGAGCGGCAGCGTCTCGTCGAGCATGGTGTTGATCACGTCGACGAACGGCACCTCGGCGACCACCGCCTTCCACAGATCGGGGCGCAGGTTGGTGACCGCGCCCATCAGCAGCCCGCCCGCCGAGCCGCCTTCGATGACCAGCCGATCGGGCGCGGTCCAGCCCTCCTTGACCAGCTCCTCGCCGCACGCGATGAAATCGGTGAAGGTGTTCATCTTGGTCGCCATGCGGCCCTGCTCGTGCCACTTCTTGCCCAGATCGCCGCCGCCGCGGATGTGCGCGAGCGCCCAGACCACGCCGCGATCGAGGAGCGACACGCGGTTGGACGAGAAGGTGAGCGGGATCGAGATGCCGTACGAGCCGTAGCCGTACAAGAGCATCGGATTGGGGTGCGCGGCGCCGGCGGCGAGGCCCTTTCTGTAGACCAGCGAGATCGGAATGCTGGTGCCGTCGGCGGCGACCGCGTGCACGCGCGCGGTTTCGTAGTGCGACGGATCGTAGCCGCCCAGCACCGGCATGCGCTTGCGCAGCGTGAGCGCGCGCGTCCTGGTGTCGTAGTCGTAGACCGAGTCGGGCGTGACCGGCGACTGGTAGTGAAACCGGTAGCTCGAGGTCGAGAACTCGGCGTTCGCGTCGCCGAACAGCGCGAACAGCGTCTCCGGCATCTTGATCTCCTCGGCGGCGCCCGCGCCCCCGTCCGAGATCGGCAGGATGCGCACGCGCGGCAGCGCGTCGAACCGTTCGTGCAACACGGCGTGATCGGCGAACAGCTCCACGTCCTCGAGCATCACGTCGTCGCGGTGCGCGATCAGCTCCTTCCAATTCGCGCGGCCCGGGCTCGAGACCGGTGCGGTCACCAGGCGGAAGTTGCGCGCCTTGTCGCCGCCCGCCACCGCCGGCGCGTTGGTGCGGATGTAGAAGCGATCGCCGCGGTTGTCCACGTAGTACTCGTGATCGTGCTGGCGCGGCGCGATCACCTGCCACGCGCCCGTCGGCTCGGCCGCGCGCAGGTAGCGCACCTCGCTGGTGGTCGACGAGGCCGACGTGAGTAGGAGGTAGCCGCGGCTGCGCGTGCGGTCGACGTTGATCACGAAGCCCTCGTCCTTCTCTTCGTAGACCAGCGCGTCGGCCTTCGGATCGGCGCCGAGCGTGTGGCGATAGAGCCGGTAGGGCCGCTTGGCGGTCTCGTCCTCGACCACGTAGAACACGGTGCGCCCGTCGGCCGCCCACGCCACCGAGTCGACGCGCGGGATCTCCTCGGCCGCCACCGCGCCCGAGCGCAGATCCTTGAAGTGCAGCGTGTACTGGCGGAAGCCGGTCAGATCGAGCGAGTACGCCAGGTGCTGCTGGTCGTCGGAGATCTGGCGCGCGCCGACGCTGACGAACTTGTTGGTCTTGGCGATCTGGTTGGCGTCGATGAGGATCTCTTCCGGCGCGGTGGCGGTCGCGCCGGTGCGATCGTCGGCCGCGGCGCCGGCGGTGGGCCTGCGGCACAAGATCGGGTACTGCTTTCCCTTCTCCAGGCGGCTGAAGTAGAAGTAGCCGCGATCGCGGAACGGCACCGAGACGTCGGTCTCCTGGATGCGGCCGAGCATCTCCTGGTACAGCGTCTCCTGAAACGGCGCGGACGATTTGGTCATCGCGTCGGTGTAGGCGTTCTCCGCCTTCAGGTACGAGACCACGCCGGGTGCGTCTTTCTGGCGCAGCCAGAAGTAATCGTCGACCAGCTTGGCGCCGTGCAGCGTCCCTTCGTGCGGCACGCGCTGCGCTTGCGGCGGAGTCGGCGTCGGCGTCTCTACCGCGGCGGGACGGGACGCGGGCGTGGTGGCGCAACCGAGCGCCAGCGGAAACAGAAGAACGAGCGAACGGCGGGCGAGCGTCATGGCCGCGGATGTTAATCCAATCCGGCCCTCCCGGTCACTCCTCCGACGGAGCCGGAGCCTGACCCTTGGCCGCCGGAGGCGCGATCGGCGCCGGCGCCTGACGGGTCTTGAGCGCGTCGAGGGTTTGCACCTTGTAGCCGGACCGGTCGGCGATCGGCGGCTCGCCGGTGCCACCGCACGCGACGAACAGCGCGGCCGCCTGCGCCTTGCCCGCGCCCACCGCTATCCAGAGTTCGGCGTCGTCGAGCGTGTGTCCGTCGGCGAGCAGGTAGCGCGCGCCGGCGATCGCGTTCTTGTTCTTGAGCGCGCGGTCGTGCAGGTGCTGCAGGTTGTCGGCGTAGGAGAACACTTGCCGCGCCGCCGCGCGACACAACCCCTTTTCGCCGCCGTCCTTGAGCGTGCTCGCCTCTCTGAGGTGATGGGCCATCGCGCTCGCGCCGAGCACCACCAGGCTGCCCGACGCTTCGCACGACAACAGCGGATCGCTCCCGTCGCCGCACACCGCCGGCTGGACCTGTACGCCCGCGCGGTACACCCGGACCGTGCACGTGCGTCCCACCACTTCGCCGGCGGGGTTGACCACGTTGGTCCACGGCGCCTTCGCTGACTGCACCGCGATCACGTCCTTGGCAACGACCTGCGCGCCGAGCGCGGTGCGGGCGATCGCCTGCACGTCCCTGGCCTCGCCGCCTTTGGGAAACGCGCGGCACTCGAGCGGCGCATACGGTTGCCTGGACGCGGCCGTCGCCTGGGTCGCGGTCCAGCCCTCCCCCTGCCGCTGCTGACCGACGATGAAATATTTGGAGCCGCACCCCTTCTTGGCGCTCGGCTGCGGCTGCTTGAGCTGGGCGGGCTGGTAGCACGACGGCTTGCAGCCCGCGACCAACTGGTTGTAGTCGCCCCAGGTGTGCGGATCCACCGCGTCGGCGGACGCGCGCGCAGCCAGACACCCGACGAGGATCACGGCACTGACAGACGTTCGCACGGACCCATACTAGGACGAATTCAGGGGCAGAGCACGAGGCGCAGCGGATCGCGCGTGCGTTTGTGGTGGTGCAGCTCCATCGAGTCCTTGGCGGCGTTGGTGTTGAGCGTGTGCATCAGCGCGCCGCCGGTTTGCCACAGCACCAGCCCTTCGGCCTCGACGTCGGTGCGTCCGAGCGTGAACAGCGTGATCACCGTGCCGGTCTCCAGGTTGATCTTCCAGGTGGTCTTCTGCGTGTCGTCGGCCTGCGCGTACAACATACCGCCGTAGACCTTGGCGCCCTGGATGCGGCCGAGCGTGCGCGACAGCGGCAGGCTGCCGGCGACGGCCAGCCCGTTGAGATCGAACAGGTTGAGCTGCAGCGTCGGATCCCACTCGGCGGTGATCACACGCGCGCGCGGCCCGTCGACGGCGACCCAGGGGACGCCCGCGGTCTGCAGCGCCGGCGGCAGCGCATAGCTCTGGCCCGTGTAGCTCAGGTCGGCGGGGTCGTACAAGAGGATCATCGGCATGGCGTATTTCGCGCTGTCCTCGACAGGCGCGTAGATCTTGCCATTCCAGAAGTCGATGTCGCCGATGTGATCCGAGCCCTGCGCGCCGAATTGCAGCGGGATGGCCAGCTGGTTCGACGCCTGCTCGCTGAAGGCGGCCCCGGGGGAGGTTCGTTCGAGCCCGAAGCGCCACGAGAAGAGGAAGCTCACCCCGTCGGTGGTCACGCCCTGCGAGCGCTGCGCGGCGGCGCTGCCGGTGAACGTGTCGCTGCCGGTCTCGGCCCACTCTTCGCCGTCGACCTGGGTGATGAACAGGTGCAGCGCGGCGCGCTCCCCGATCGGCGTGACGCCGGGCGCAAGCGTCGCCAACACCTGCGCGAGGCTCGCCGGCGTCAGCGACGCGAGCGGCAGCGGGGTGCCGGTGGCGGCGAACGACGGGAGCTGCGTGCCGGTGGCCGGATCGTGATCGCCGTCGAGGCTGTACAGCAGCACCAGCAGGTCCTCGAGCGGCTGATCGATCGCGCAGCTTACCGAGCCCGCCAGCGCGAACGGCGAGAGCAGCGGCGCGCCCGCGATCGGGCCCATGGTCACGTCCCCGACGGAGAACGTGAGCGGCTGGCCGTCTTCGTACGAGAAGGTTCCGCTGCCGTCGGTGAAGCCGGACTGCCCGCCCGACGAGAAATGCACGCCGCCGATCAGCCCCGGCGTGGCGCCGGTGCCGCCTACCAGCACGCCGGTGTGCACGCCGGGCGCGCTCGCGTCAGTGCCCGCGCCTGCATCGACGCCGCCTGCGAGATCCGCCTCGCCCACCAGCGCTGCATCTCGGGGGCCGCCGCCGCCGCCCGCCAGATCGTCGGCCGCGCTCACGGCTGCGCAGCCGCTCAGCATCATTAATAGAAGGGACCAGCGCATCGTTGGGTACGACATGTGTGCCCCGACGCTCGCCAAGAGGGCCAAGAGGGCCAACTGCGGCCGAACGGAGCGCCCAAAAAGCTGATATTATGAGGTTGTGCGAGGAATTTGATGAAGCGATGGACGGCTCCCTTGGCGATGCTCTTTTCGTTCGGCCTCGGGCTCGCGGGCGGCTGCCAGCATCTCTATCACCTGGGTAACGACGGGGACGGGAGCGGCACCGGCGGGACCGCTCCCGACCTGGGCAGCGGGATCGCGTGCGACTCGCTCGACTGCCGCATCGATCGGACGTGCACGAACGGCGGTCACACGACCCTGCGCGGCAAGGTCTACGCGCCCAACGGAACGCTGCCGCTCTACAACGCGGCGGTGTTCGTGCCGTCGGCCCCGGTCGCTTCGTTTCCCAGCGGCGTCACCTGTGACCGCTGTGACGGGAAGATCTCCAACGCGCTGGCGGCCACGCAGACCGGCCCCGACGGCAGCTTCCTGCTCACCGATCTGCCGGGCGGCGCGAACGTGCCGCTCGTGATCCAGCTCGGCCGCTGGCGACGGCAGGTGACGCTGCCGGCGATCACCGATTGCGTCGAGAACGTGATCACCGAGCCCGCGCTCACGCGACTGCCGCGCAACCGCATCGAGGGCGAGATCCCGCAGATCGCCATCGCCACCGGCGGCGCCGATCCGTTCGAGTGCTTGCTGCTCAAGATGGGCCTCGACGCGACCGAGATCACCTCACCCGACGATCCGCACCCGGGCCGCATCCACTTCTACCTGGGCACCGACGTGCCCGGCACCAACCTCGCCAAGCCCGCCCCACGCGCCAGCGAGCTCTACGCGAGCCTGGCCAACCTGTTGCGCTACGACGTGGTGCTGCTGCCTTGCGAGGGGGGCGCGTACGACAAGAGCCAGGTCGACGGCGTGCCGCTGGCCTCCGATCCGCGCGCGCTCCTCGGCAAGTACCTCGACGCGGGCGGTCGCGTCTTCACCACCCATTACAGCTACGACTGGCTCACCTACACCGGCAGCCCGTTCAACAAGATCGCCGCGCCGCAGCGGGGCGACGGGCAGTGGCCGGTGGGTCAGCCCGACGATTTCAACCACACCATCGCCGCGCGGCTCGACGTCAGCTTCCCGAAGGGCGCCGCGTTCGCCGAGTGGCTGCAGTTCGCCGGCGCGAGCTCGGCGCAAGACCAGCTCGACATCGAGCAGGGGCGGCACGACGTCACCGGCGTCGACACCGCCTACGCGCAGCCGTGGGCCACCAACAACTTCTCGTCGGTGGGGAGCGGCCCCGGGGTGATGCACTTCACGCTCAACACGCCGCTCGACGCGCCCAAGGACGACCTGGGCGTGCCGGCCTACTGCGGGCGGCTGGTGTTCAGCGATTTCCACGTCACCGCCAACGCGCTGCAGAGCACCACGCTGCCCTTCCCCGCCGCGTGCGCCGCGACGCCCTTGACCGATCAGGAAAAAGCGCTGGTGTTCATGCTCTTCGATCTCTCTTCCTGCGTTCAACAAGACACGGCGAACCCGATCCTCTAACCCTTCATGCGCGCTCCCCTCCTGGTCGTGGCAATCGCGCTCGCGCTCCCGGGCAGCGTCGCGTCCGCGCAGAACAGCCCGGCCTTCAGCCCGCAGCTGTTCCACCCCGCGCCGGGCCCCGACGAGTTCGTCACCGTCGAGTCGGCGCGGCCGCTCTCGCACCTGTCGGTCGGCGCCGGCCTGTACCTCGACTACACCCACGATCCGCTCTCGATCCTCACCTACAGCTCGCGCACCGGCGATCCATTCGGCACGACCGTGCACGTGCAAGAATATGTGCTGTCGAGCGAGCTGTGGGTCGGCCTCGGCCTGTGGGATCGGCTGCAGCTCGCGCTCTCTCTGCCGTTGACGCTCTACCAGGACGGGGATTCGTTCGACGGCGACGCGCCGCCGCCCGACGGCACCCACGTGCGCCCGCCGTCCGGATTCGCGCTCGGCGACCCGCGCCTGTACCTGAAGGTCCGGCTGTACGGAAAGGCCGCCGGGCTGCAGCTCTCGGTGAGCCATTGGCTGTCGGTCCCGATCGGCAACGACGGCGCGTTGGGCGGTGCGCCGCACTATGGCGGCTTCGCAGGCGAGCCGCGCCTGCTCGCGGAGTGGAGCGCCGAGCGCTGGCGCGTCGGCTTGAACCTCGGCTTCGCCTGGCGCGCCGCCACCACCGACTACTACACCGCGGGCGCCGGCCAGGCGCTCACCTACGGGCTGGGCTTCGGCTACGACGTGGTCAAGCGCCGCGTGCGCCTGCTCGCCGAGTTGTACGGGCACCACGACTTTCACGTCGACTACACCGCGGCCAGCCCGCTCGAGCTCGACGTTGCGGCGCGCGTGCAGATGCGGCACGGGATCGCCTTCACCGTCGGCCTGGGCGTGGGCGTGATCGACGGTGCGGGGGCGCCCACGCCGCGCGTGTTCGTCGGCGTCAGCTACGAGCGGCCGGCGCGCGACCGCGACGGCGACGGGATTCCCGACTGGCTCGACCGCTGCCCCGACGCGGCCGAGGACAAGGACGGCTTTCAGGACGACGACGGCTGCCCCGATCTCGACAACGACGGCGACGGCATCCCCGACCGCGACGATCGCTGCCCCAACCAGGCCGAGGATCGCGACGGCTTCGAGGACGAGGACGGCTGCCCCGATCCCGACAACGACCACGACGGCGTCGACGATCTGCACGACGCCTGCCCGGGCCAGGCGGAAGATCGCAAGCCGCCGAGGCCCAACGACGGCTGTCCGGCGTCGATGAACGACGAGGACGGCGACGGCATCTCCGACGCGGACGACAAGTGCCCGACCGAGGCCGAGGACAAGGACGGCTTCGAGGACGAGGACGGCTGCCCCGATCCCGACAACGACGGCGACGGGATCCCCGACGGCTTCGACGAGTGTCCGAACCTGGCCGAGGACGTCAACGGCGTCGACGACGACGACGGCTGTCCCGAAGGCGGCGCCACGCACATCAAGGTGAAGGGCGACGATCTTTGGATGGCCAAGCCGATCCTGTTCGACGGCAACGCGCTCGGCGCATCGGAGACGGTCGCGCGCGCTCTGCTCGACGAGATCTCGCGCTTCCTGCGCGCGCGCACCGATCTCAAGGTGCGCGTCGAAGGGTTCTGGGATCTGCGGCTCGGCCAGCGCGCGATCACGGCGTCGCAGGCGCAGGCCGACGCGGTGCGTGCCTACTTGATCAAGAGCGGCGTGGCGGCCGAACGGTTGGTCGCGGCGGGTTACGGCGCGCTGGGAGAGGCCCCGGCGCGGCGCGTCGAGCTGCACCTGTGGAAGCAGTAGGGGAGTACAATGAACAGAGGAGACTCATGAGCACCTGCAAGGTTCGCGTGGCGTTGGTTTCCGCGATGCTGATCGCCGGGTGCGGCTCGTCGCCGCCGATCGGCAGCGGAGAGTCGGTCAAGAAGACCATCGGCCGCGAGGGCGGCACGATCATGCTCGACGAGATGACGCTGGTGATCGCACCCAACGCGCTCGCCGATCCGACCGACATCACGCTCACCTCGACGACGGCGCTGCCGCCGGCCGACTTCACCAACTACACCGCGCTCTATCGCTTCGAGCCGCCCGGGCAGACGTTCCTGATCGCGCCCACGCTGACGGCCACGTTCCAGAACGGCGCCAAGGATCCGGCGCTCTTCTGGTCGCGCTCGAGTGCATCGGGCTTCGACAACCTCGGCGGCGGCGTGGCCGGCAATCAGCTCACCTCGCCGGTTCCGCACTTTTCGCTCGGCTTCGTCGGCGACGGCACCAACGCGCCGCTGGTGGACGCCAGCGGCGGCACCGACGGCAGCGTGGAGGACGACGGCAGCATCGCGGCGTGCACGCCGGCGGACTGCATCAAGGACAGCTGCGCGAACCTGTCGTGCGGCGCCGGCTGCCTGTGCGTCGAGCACGTGCCGCGCGAGACCGACTGCACCGACGGCGTCGACAACGACGGCAACGGCACGACCGACTGCCTCGACGACAGCTGCACCAACGTCGCCTGCGGCACCGGCTGTCTGTGCCTCAACCACCTCAAGTTCGAGATCCGCTGCGGCGACGGCATCGACAACGACGGCGACGGCAAGATCGACTGCGCCGACGACGACTGCAACGCGGTCACCTGCGGCACCGGCTGCACCTGCACCAGCCTGGCCAAGGCCGAGATCACCTGCTCCGACGGGGTGGACAACGACGGCGACGGCAAGATCGACTGCCTCGATCCGGATTGCGCGAGCAAGGCGTGCGGCACTGGCTGCACCTGCGCCGGCCTGGCCAAGTTCGAGAGCAACTGCTCGGACGGCATCGACAACGACGGCGACGGCAAGATCGATTGCCTCGATCCGGATTGCAACAACATCACCTGCGGCACCGGCTGCACCTGCCTGGCGGCCGGCAAGATCGAGACCAACTGCGCCAACGGCCTCGACGACAACGGCGACGGCAAGATCGACTGCCTGGACCCGACCTGCAACGGGAGCACGTGCGGCAACGGCTGCACGTGCTTGAGCGGCGGCAAGAAGGAAATCACCTGCTCCGACGGCATCGACAACGACGGCAACAACCTCACCGACTGCGCCGATCCCGCGTGCAACAACGTGACCTGCGGCGTGGGCTGCACGTGCACCGCCGGCGTCAAGGAAGAGATCATCTGCTCCGACGGCATCGACAACGACGGCGACGGGCTGACCGACTGCCTCGACCCGAACTGCAACAATGTGAGCTGCGGTGCGGGCTGCATCTGCACCGGCGGCGTCAAGGAAGAGAACAGCTGCGCGGACGGGCTCGACAACGACGGCGACGGGCTGATCGACTGCCTCGACCCGAACTGCAACGGCGGGAGCTGCGGCAGCGGCTGCACGTGCATCGGCGCCGTCAAGGTGGAGACCAACTGCTCGGACAATGCCGACAACGACGGCGATGGCCTGATCGACTGCGCCGACGTCAACTGCGCCGGCGTGACCTGCGGCACGGGCTGCACCTGCACCGCCCTTCAACGGACCGAGACCAACTGCAAGGACGGGCTCGACAACGACCTCGACGGCCTGATCGACTGCGCCGACTTCACCGACTGCCCGCTCGGCACCAAGTGCTCGGCGGTCAACGCGGCCCTCGCCTGCAACGCCGCCCACCTCTGCATGTGAGCCGCCGCGGCCTCACACTGCTCGCCTGTCTCGCCTGCGCCTGCCAGGCCCCGCCGTTCGGCGAGGTGCTGGTGGTCGCCGACACCGACGTGAGCGTGCCGCGGCTGGTCGGGCGGCTGCGCGTCGATCTGTACGCGGCGGACGGCAGCTGGTACGAATCGCGCGACGTGGCCGCGCCGTCGGCCCGGGACTGGCCGCTCAGCTTCAGCCTGGTGACCGACGAGCACACCGACCGCGACGTGCGGCTCCGGCTGCGCGCCTATCCCGAGGGCGGCCTGCGCGACTATCGCGGCGAGCGCTTC
Organism: Myxococcales bacterium; assembly: GCA_003170275.1. GTDB lineage: Bacteria > Myxococcota_A > Polyangia > Palsa-1104 > Palsa-1104 > PALSA-1104. The sequence goes on along the minus strand of PNAM01000118.1, from coordinate 116,995 downwards.
GTCGCCCCGCACCCGCCGTTCAACCCGCCGGCGGTGGCGAAGTCCCTGACGGAGCTGTGCGCCAACGCGCCGCTGCTCGCGCCGGGCGTCGATCTGACCCAGCGGCGCGGCGCCGAGCCGCTCACCGAGGCGGATCCGCAGAACGACTGCATCCACCTGACGCAGGCGGGCGCGGTGGCCGTGCGCGTGCAGATCGCGCAGGCGGGGAGCTACCGCTTCGAGGTGGTGCGCTCGGTGCCCGACGCGAGCGGCGGGCTGAACCTGGCCGGCGACAGCACGCTGTTGCTGCGCACCAGCTGCGAAACCCAGGGATCGCAGCTCGGCTGCAACGACGATCAGTCCCCGATGAACTTCAACGCGCGGCTGGTGATCGCGCTACAGCCCGGCGCCTACTGGCTGCTCACCGGCGGCAGCCAGCACTCGCCGGCCGATCTCACGTTGCGCTGGTCGCTGGCGTCCGACTGGAGCACGCCCGCGCCGCCCGACGGTGGCGCCGGCCCGGACCCGCCCTTGCCGCTCGACGAGGACCCGCGACTGCGCGATGCGCAGGGCATCGACATCACGCCGGCGCTCGAGCCGCAGCCCAACCTGTCGATCGATCGTCTGGTCGACGTGAAGGTCCGCCACGGCGAGCGCCGCACGCTGGCGATCACGCTGGGCGGCGAGTGCCTGGGCACGATGGCCGACCTGGCCGGCGCGCGCACCTGCGTCGACAGCGCCGGGGCCCTCGCGCCGGTGATCGCGCCGAACCTGCCCGACGGGATCGATCGCGGCGGGACGAGCGCGAGCGGCACCTGGGCGGCCGAGGCGCCGCTCGATTGCGCGATCGCGCCGCGCGAGCGCCACCAGGGCGCCGACGGCGACGACCTGTTCGACGAGGAGGTGTGCGTGCCGGGCGGCGTGGTCACGCTCGGCGACCGGCGGCTGGTCGGCTTCGAGGACCTGGTCGCCACCCCCGAGCAGATCGCGATCGTCGAGCCGCTGCTGATCGACAAGTACGAGCTCACGGTCGCGCGCTATCGCCAGGCGGTGATCGACGGCTTCGTGTCGCCCGACTTCACGCCCATGTCGAACGCCGACGTCGTCGACGGCTCGGTCGCCGCCGCGTGCACCTGGCCCGGCGAGGACGCGCTCGGCCCGGAGCCGTTTCGCGAGCGGCTGCCGCTCAACTGCATCTCGTGGTATGCGGCGCGCGCCTTGTGCGAGTTTTTCGGCGGGTCGCTGTTGAGCTCGGCCGAATGGGAGTGGGCGGCGGGCGGCGACGGGCAAGATCACGAGGTGAGCTTTCCGTGGGGCGATCACGCGCCGACCACCGAGGCGGACTGCACGCAGACCGTGTTCGGGCGCGCCGAGGTGACCGGCATCGTCGGCGTGTGTCCCTCGATGGCCGAGCGCCCCGAGCCGGTGGACGCGGCGCCCTGGGCGCAGAACGACGTGACCGCCAGCGGGCTGGTGCTGATGGGCGGCAACGTCTCGGAGTGGACGCTCGACAGCGATCGGCTCTACTCCGATCCCTGCTGGTGGCAACACTCGCTGCGCCAGGTCGGCTGCACCGAAGAGGAGTCGCTCGGACGCAACAGCCATGGCGGCTCGTTCATCGGCCACGCCGTCAACCTGCACGTGGCCACCACCGCCGGCGGCGACCCGAACGGCGTCGACGTGATCGGGCTGCGCTGCGCCAGACGGGGACGGCCATGAAGGCGGTGTTGCTCGGGCTGCTTCTGGCGGGCTGCGCGCCGTCGAGCCAGTTCGTCCTGCACGTCGACACCGACGCGCCGGTCCCGCCCGATCCGGCGGCGCCGGCCGATCCGCTGCGCCCGCACTGGCTGTTCGATCGCCTGCGTGTCGAGGTGCTGCGCGACGGGGCGCCCATCTACGACAGCGCGGCGCAGCGCGACTTCGGCCTCGACGAGCGGCTGTTCACCGACGGCGCGGTCTCGTTCGGGCTGGCCCCGCCGGTCGGCGACGGGACGCTCAGCGTGCGCGTGCGCATGTTCCGCGGCGACCGCCTGCTCGCCGGCGAGCCGCACCCGCGCTCGACGCTCGACACCACGGTCCGCCTGCCGCCGCTCGATGCCGCCGGCCGCCGCGAGCTGACCGTCCGGCTGCACGTCGACGACGTGGGGCTGGCGCTCGGCCAGCCCGATCCGCTCGATCCCGAAGAGGGCCTGCCCGGCCCGTCCCAGGTGGGCAGCTGGCCCGGCGCGCAGGTGATCCCGTGCAGCGACAGCGCCGGCGACGACGAGGTGTGCGTCCCGGGCGGCGCGTTCTGGCTCGGCGATCCGCTGATCACCGGGCTCATGCCCAGCATCGACGTCGACGACGAGCGCCTGGTGGTGCTCTCGCCCTACTACCTCGATCTGCACGAAGCGACGGTGGCGGAGTTCCGCGCCGCGTTGCCCGCGATGTTGCGGATCCTCGCCGATCCGACGCCGTTCTCGTGGATGCCGGTGCCCGACTTCCAAAATTTCCGGACCTGGTGCACCTGGACCACCGGATCGTCGGCCGACGATCCCACCGATCAGCACGCCAAGCTCGCGGTCAACTGCATCACCTGGGACATCGCCGGCGTCTACTGTCTGGTGCACGAAAAGCAGCTGCCGTCGAACAGCCAGCTCGAGTTCGCGGCCAGCGGCTTCGGCGCGGAGAACGCGTACCCGTGGGGCACCGACGAGCCGACCTGCGCCGACGCGGTGTGGGGCATGGGCGGCGTCGGCTACCTGAGCTTCCAGAGCTCGGGCTGCCGGCAACCGGAGGTGGTCGGCGGGCCGACCGCGCCCGGCACCGGGCGGCGCGATCGCGTCGCGGTCGGCGGGCGCGAGCTGCTCGACCTGGGCGGCAACCTGGCGGAGTGGACCGCCGACTGGTCGAGCCCGCAGGACGGCGCGTACTGGCAGCGCGACGGCGTGCGCACCGATCCGGTCGCCGACGTGATGACCGACGATCCGCCCACCCGCGTGCTGCACGGCGGCTCCTGGTACCAGCACCCGCTCAACGTCCGCGCCGCGTTTCGCGACGGCGGCGTCCCCAACCTCGCCTACTCGGCCTCGGGCGTCCGCTGCGCCCGTCCCGGCCGCTAGAAGTTCAGCGCGCGGACGATGTTCGAGTAATCGTCGGTCCAGGGCGGGACCACCGAGTGGTCGTCGTCGTTCACCGGCGGGCCGAACGGGTCGAGCGTCGCGGGCGCGCGCGCCAGCAGCACCCAGGTGGATTCCCACTCGGCGGCGCGCGGCACCTGATCGTAGCCGGTGTCGACGACCAGGTGCGCAAGCCCCAGCGCGCGCGCGATCGCCTTGACCACCGGCACCAGCCGGATGTGGCGGTTCGAGACGTGCAGCGCGAGCACGCCGTCGCTAGCCAGGTGCTCGAAGTACAGCGCGACCGCCTCTTTGGTGAGCAGGTGGATGGGGATCGCGTCGCCCGAGAACGCGTCGATCGCCAGCACGTCGAAGCGCTGCCGCTCACCGCGCCGCAGCTCCTCGGCGAGCGAGACGCGCGCGTCGCCCAGCACCACGTCGACGTGCGCCGGCGTGTCGCGCAGGTAGGTGAACTCGGGCTGCGCGGCTTGCGAGAGCGCGATCACGTCGGGATCGATCTCGTAGAAGCGCAAGCTGTCGGCGCGCTGGCCGTACGCGGCGATCGTGCCGGTGCCCAGGCCGCACACGCCGATGCGCAGCCCGCTGGCGCGTCGCGGGTTCAGCCGGATGGCGCGGCCGATGCCCGAGTCCTCTTCGTAGTAGCTGGTCGGCTGACGGCGGCTCTCACTCGAGAGCAGCTGCAGGCCGTGCACGATGCGGCCGTGGGTGAGCACGCGCCGGTAGTTGGGCGGATCGTCCTTGAACTCGTCGTAGATGCGCAGCACGCCAAAGAAGCTGCGCGTGATCTTGCGCGGATCGCGCAGCGCGACCTGGCGCGTCTGATAGAGCAGCGAGCCGAGCACACATAGCGCGACCGGCAGCGCGCTGCGTGCCCACATGCGATCGTCGGCGGCGAAGCGCTTGCCGAGCGGGCGCCACAGGCAGAACAGCACCACCAACCCGGTCGCCACCGCGCCGAGCACGTAGGTGGTCTGCACGAACCGGAACGGCACCCACCAGCGCCCGACCAGCCACGCCACCGTGCCGAGCAGCGCGGCGATCGAGACGAAGGTGGTCGCCGGCGAGCCGACGTGGAGCGGGCTCTCGCGATCGGCGATCAGCACGCCCAGGATGATCGCGCCCGAGCCGGCGATCGCCACGTGCACTTCGAAGTAGTCGCGAAACAGGAGCGGCGCGACGATCGCGACGAACACGCCGCCCAGCGCGCCACCGACGGCGATCGCCAGGTAGAAACCGGTCAGGTGACGCGGCGCCGGCTTGGAGCGCGCCAGCTCCCCGTGGCTGACCATGCACCCGGCGAGCAGCAGCAGCGCCCAACCGGTGACCTGCCACACGATGCTCAGGCGCCAGCCGGGCACGATGCGGGTGGCTACCACCACCGCCAGCGCGTACAGCGACATCCACACCGCGCGCGAGTACCAGCGCGGCCGATCGAACGCCAGGATGAACGACACCAGATAGATCGACAGCGGCACCACCCACAACAGCGGGATGGCGGCGATGTCCTGGCAGAGCTGGTTGGTGGTGGCGAGCAGCAGCATCGCGGAGACCAGCGCGAAGAACGCCCACTTGACGTAGTCGCGCGCGCGCAGCCGGGCCGCGACCGCCGGCTCCGCGAGCGTCGCCTCGGGGACGAGCGGCTGCGGATCGGTCTTGCGCGCGCGCGCGCCGGTGACCAGCGCGGCGACCACGAACAGCACGTAGAGCGCGCTCCACGCGAGCGCCTGGTTGCGCAAGGTGAGCGCCGGCTCGACCAGGAACGGATAGCCGAGCAGGCCGGCGAGCGAGCCCGCGTTCGACAGCGCATACAGCCGATAGGGCGACGCGCCCGGGGCCAGCCGCGCCAGCCAGGCCTGCAAGAGCGGGCCGGTGGTCGACAGCACGACGTACGGAACGCCGACCGAGATCGCCAGCACACGCAGGATGGTCCAGGTCGGCGAGCCGTGCCCGACGACCAGCCCGCGCGCGGGCAACAGCGGCGCGCCCCACTTCAGCGTGTAGAGGGCGAGCAGCGCCAGCGAGCCGAGCAGCACCGCGGCGTGGATCCGCACCTGCGTGCGCGTCGAGCGGCGCGCCAGCGCGTGCGCGTAGCCGTAGCCGGCGACCAGGAGGGTCTGGAAGAACAGCATGCAGGTGGTCCACACCGCGGGCGTTCCACCGAAGCCGGGTAGGATCGCGCGAGCGATCAGCGGCTGCACCAGGAAGAGCAAAAACGCGCTGGTGACGGTCGCGAGGGCGCAGGGCAGCATGGCTCGAACCCGAACTCGTACCACGTCGAAGCGCCCCCTGAAACGGCGCTTTCGGGATATAATTTGGAGATGCTGCGGACTGTCGTTTGGGTCGTGGCGCTGCTCGGAACGGCGCCCCTGGCGTGGGCGCAGCCGGAGACCCCGCCGGCGCCCGAAGCGCCTCCGCCCACCACCTTCGATGCGTTCAACGAGGCGCGGCAGAAGTACGACGAGGGCGCGCGCGCGTACGAGCGCGGCGACTACCAGGCCGCGCTGCGCTCGTTCGAGGCGGCCAAGGCGGCGGCGCCGTCGCCGGAGTTCGAGTTCAACCTCGGCCGCTGCCTGGAGCGGCTGGGCCGGTGGGAAGCGGCGGCCAGCGCCTACGAGCGTTTTCTGGTCGGCAAGCCGACCGTCACCGACGCGGCGGAGATCCGCGAGCGGATCGCCGACCTGCGCCTGCGCGCGCGGGACGCGGCGAAACCGGCGCCGCCGCCGCCCGCGCCACCGCCGCCGCACCCGCGCAGCTTGCGCCTGCCGGCGCTCGCGCTTCTCGGCGCGACGGTGGCGTTGGCCGGCGCCGCGACCGGCGTGTATCTCTCCGAGTGGTCCGAGTATCAGACGCGGCGCGACGCCTGCCAGTCACGCTGCGCGCCCGAGTCGCTCGACGGGCTGCGCACGCGCGTCCAGGTGGCGCAGGCCACCGGCGGCGTGTTGTACGGGCTGGCCGGCGCGGCGCTGATCGTCGACCTGGTGCTGTGGATCGCCGACACGCGCCAGCGACGGCCCGAGCGGCGCAACGTCGCGCGCGCGGGCGCGTTCGGGGTGCGCTTCTGATGCGCGCGCGCTCGCTCGCGGTCGGGTGCCTTTTGGCGGCGGGCTGCTACGACGTCGGACAGCTCAGCGGTTCCTTCGTCGACGACGGCGGCATGCGCGACGCCGCGCCCGACGCCGGCGGCCAGCCCACGTGGCACGCGCTCCCGGCGCCCACCCAGGCGGCGCTGCGCGGCGTGTTCGGCAGCGGCACGGGCGACGTGTTTGCCGCCGGCGCCTCGTCGACCATCGTGCGCCTCGGCGCGTCCGCAGCTCCGCAGCTCGAGTCCACGCCGCCGGGCTTCGAGCTGCGCGCGGTGTGGGCCTCGGCCGGATCCGCGCTCGCGGTGGGAGACGAGAGCGTCGTCCTTCAGCGCAGCGGCGCGAGCTGGTCGGGCAACACCATGCTCGACGCGACCCTGTTCGGCGTGATCGGGCTCGACGCCGGCGAAGTGGTCGTGGTCGGCTCGGGCGGCACGCTGCTCGATCGCCTCGGCACCTGGATCGTCGACGACTCGGGCGTCATCACCCACCTGCGCGGCGTCTCGGCGCGCGCGGCCGCGGATCTGTTGGTCGCCGGAGACGCGGGCGTGATCCTGCACGGCAGCGGCTCGCCGTTGGCCTGGACCGCGGAGGTCAGCGGGTCGAGCGCGGATCTGTTCGCGGTGTTCGCGACACCGGGCGACAGCTTCGTGGTCGGCGCGGGCGGTGTGGTGCTGCACGCCGGCGCAACGGACGCGTGGGCCTCGGAGCCGAGCGGCACCAGCGCGGATCTGTTCGGCGTGTTCGGGGCGGGCGGCGAGGTGTGGGCGGTGGGCGCCGGCGGGATCATCGTTCACCGTCGGGGCGGCGCGTGGAGCGTCGAGCGATCGGGCGGCGCCGATCTGCACGCGGTGTGGGCCAGCGGGCCGGCGGACGTCTGGGCGGTGGGCGACACAGGCACGATCCTGCACCGCACGCCCTGAGCCCGAGCGGCGCGGGCTACTTCTTGATGTAGTTCGGCGGCGTGAAGTAGACCTTGCCGCCTTGTTCGCGGTAGCTGGCCGGGATCAGCTTGTAGCCGTCCTTCTGATCGCGGACCTGCCCCTGGTGCCACAGCCAGTTGCCGGCGACCGGCTGGTAGTAGCCGGGCACCCAGACGTCGCTCGACAAGAGCGACGGCACGTCCTCTTTGATCGGCGCCGGGGGCACCGACGACATCGGCTCGAACGCGACCGCAGTGGCGCCTTCCTTCGACGCGGCCGACACGGGCGTCTTGCCGCCCATGAAGTTGCCGTCGACGGCGGCGCAGGCTCCGAGCGAGAGCGAAAGCGTCAAGGCGAGGGCGAATCGGTTCATCTGAGGTGGCCTCCGAAGTAACATCCTATCGATTTCCTAAATGAAATCGAGTAGTAAGAAATGCGGGCAGGCTTACGGTGCTATCAGGCCGATTGCGCCCCGGAACGGTTGGCCGTACGGTACGCGGCATGTTGATGGACGCGGTCATTGGTGGGTTGTCGTATCTGCGCGCGCACCCGTTCGTGCTGTTGCAGGCGGCGCGCAACGCCGCGCGCCTCGAGCTCTCGATCCCGATCGATCTGCTGCGCTGGGCGATCGATCGCCGGCCGCGCGGCAAGGGGCCCGAGCGCATCGAGCTGTTCGACGCCGATCCGGCGCTCGGCCTGTCGCTGACGGTCGATCTGTACGGGACCAAGATCTCGGTCGCGAGCAAGATCGAGATCGAGAGCATCGAGAACAACGACAGCGAGCTCAAGGTCGCGCTGCGCGTGACAGATCTCGACGTGCAGGCGCCGCCCAACTCGCCCGCGGCGATGATGATCCAGTCGCTCGATCTCAAGCGGCCGGGCAGCCTGATGAACATGATGCCGCAGAAGCACGCGGTGCTGGTGAGCACCACCGACGATCGCTTCGTGCTCGACCTGTTCAAGATCCCGGCGCTCGCTCGCAACGCGCGGCTGCGCAAGGCGCTGGCGGCGCTCTCGTTCATCCGCGTCGACGGCGTGCGCGCGCGCGGCGATCTGCTGGCGATCGGCTTTCACGTGAGCCCGCTCGGCATCCCGGCGGCGCTCGGTCGCGCGCGCGCGGTCTGATGCGTCTGTGGTTGGTGCTGGCGCTGCTCGCGCCTTCGCTCGCGCGCGCCGAGCCGCACCCCATCCCGATCTACCTCGCGCCGGCCGAGGCCAACGATCTCGCGCTCGCGCGGTCGGCGTTCGATTCCTGGCAGCGCGCCGCCGGCGATGCGCTGCGCTTCGTGCCGGCGCCCGAGAAGAGCGCGCTGCTTCGGCTGTACTGGGTCGGCCACGGCCGCGCGGGCGGGTTCGGCGAGATGAAGCCGATAGAGGTCAATGGCCGCAGCGGCGCGGCGGTGTTCGTCAACACCGAGATGGAGCTGCTCGGGCCGGAGATCTCCGGCCGCGCCCGCACAGATCGCTTGTACCGCGACAGCATCGTGTACCTGACCTGCGTGCACGAGATCGGGCACGGGCTCGGCGTCGAGCACACCGCCGAGTACGCCGACATCATGTATTCGTTCCAGTACGGCGGCGACATCCCGGCCTACTTCGCGCGCTACCGCCAGCGGCTACAGAGCCGCGCCGACATCGCCCGCACCGACGCGTTCTCCGACGGCGACCTCGCGCAGCTACGCACCCTTCACTTCCGCTGATCGAGCGCCACGTAGTGGTTGAGCGTCGGACCGGTGTAGATCTGGCGCGGGCGGCCGATCTTGGTGGTGGGGGACTCGATCATTTCCTTCCAATGCGCGATCCAGCCGGGCAGGCGGCCGAGCGCGAATAGCACGGTGAACATGCTCGAGGGAAAGCCCATCGCGCGATAGATGATCCCCGAGTAGAAGTCCACGTTCGGGTACAGCTTGCGCTCGATGAAGTACTCGTCGCGCAGCGCGACCTCCTCGAGCTTCTTGGCGATCTCGAGCATCGGATCGTCGATGTTCAAGATCTTGAGCACGCGATCGGCCGCGCCCTTGATGATCTTGGCGCGCGGATCGAAGTTCTTGTACACGCGGTGCCCGAAGCCCATCAGCCGGAAGCCGGACTTCTTGTCCTTGGCCAGGCCGACGAACTTGGCGACGTCGCCGCCGTCCTTGTGGATCATCGCCAGCATCTCGACCACTTCCTGGTTGGCGCCGCCGTGCAGCGGACCCCACAGCCCGCAGATGCCCGCCGCGATCGACGCGAACAGGTTGGTCTGCGCCGAGCCGACCAACCGCACCGTCGAGGTCGAGCAGTTCTGCTCGTGATCGGCGTGCAGGATGAGCAGCAGGTTCATCACCTTGACCAGCTCTTCGTTCATCTCGTAGGGCTCGGCGGGCACCGAGAACATCATGTTCAGGAAGTTGGCGCAGTACGACAGGTGGTTCTGCGGATAGACGAACGGCTGCCCCACGCTCTTTTTGTAGGCGTACGCCGCGATGGTGCGCACCTTGGAGAGCAGCCGCGTGATGGTGATGTCGCGCTCGGCCACGTTCATCGCGTCGATCGACTCGGGATAGAAGCTCGACAGCGAGCACACCATCGCCGACAAGATGGCCATCGGGTGCGCGGTGCCGGGATAACCGTCGAAGAAGCGCTTCATGTCCTCGTGGATCAGCGAGTGGCGCGTGAGCAGCGTGGAGAAGGTCTTGAGCTCGTCGCGCGTCGGCAGATGGCCGTAGATGAGCAGGTACGAGGTCTCGACGAAGCTGGAGTGCTCGGCCAGCTCCTCGATGGGGATGCCGCGGTAGCGCAAGATCCCCTTCTCGCCGTCGAGGAAGGTGATCGCGCTGGTGGTCGACGCGGTGTTCATGAACGCCGGGTCGAGGGTGACCAGGCCGGTCTGCGCGCGCAGGTTCGCGATGTCGATCGCGTGCTCGTTCTCCGTTCCGGAGAAGATCGGCAGCGCGAGGTCCTTGCCGTCTACCTGGAGCTTCGCTTCGTTTGCCATCTCCGGAACATAATGGAGTTGGCGGCTCCCGGCTACCCGCGACGGCCGATCATCCAGCCGAACAGCACGTAGGCCACCAGCACGACCATGTTCGCGGCCAACAGATCGCGCACCAGCTCGCGCAGCGGTCGCGGCGGAACCTGCGGATCTTCGTCGAGATCGTAGAAGATCGGCAGGCTGACGAAGAACACCGTGCCGTAGCACAAGGAGCCCCAGGTCATCACCCAGCGCGGCTCGGCGTAGGAGAACCACTTCTTCATGCCCTCGGTGGCCATCGACGCGGTCTCGCCGAACGCCACCAGGTAGGACAGGCCCGCGCGCGCGGCGAGGTGCAGCACGGGCGAGCGCGGCCAGCGCGTTCGCACCGCGCGCCAGCCGATCTGCAGCACGGTGTAGTAGGTCGCGAAGTAGGCGACGGTCAGGAAGTAGAGGAACAGCGGCGTGCCGTTGACGATCACTCGCACGTTGAAGTGGTACTGCATGCCGAAGGCGTCGAAGAACAGCCACGAGCCGAAGTAGCACTGCAGAAACGCGAACAGCGTGAGCAGCAACGCGAACCGCGCGGCGTGCGGGCGCGCGGAGGGAACCAGCGCGATGAGCCAGATGGGCAGCGCCAGCCCGATGCCGAGCGCCTGGTGCTGCCACTCGCTCCAGTGCACGAACGAGGTCGAGGCCATCACCGCGCCGATGATCGCCATCCACACGGGCGAGTAGCCGAGCAACAGGAGCTCGGTGCGCCGCTTGGGCGGGTTGGAGGAGAGCCATCGCACGGGGCGATGATAGTCTAGACTGGTCCCGATGAGCTCCTCTTCGGCGCCGTATCAGGACCGCGTTCGCGCCAACCGCATGGGCCCATCGTCGCTGTGCTGCGTTCGCTGCCGCCAGCGCCTTTGCGTGTGCGCCGAGATCCCGCGGGTCGAGACGCGCACCCGCTTCGTCATCCTGCGGCACACCGCGGAGCGCAACAAGCCGAGCAACACGGCGCACTTCGCGGCGCTCGCGCTGCCCAACTGCGAGCTCGCCGAGTACGGCACCGAAGGCGCGCCGTTCGACGAGGCCCGCCTGCCGACCGGCCCCGGCACCTTCGTGCTCTATCCCGACGAAGCGGCGCCAGCGACCGGCCTCGAGCTGCCCCAGCGGATCATTGTCCTCGACGGCAGCTGGTCGCAAGCGCGCCGCATGCGCCAGCGCATCCTGGCCTTGCGCGGGCTGCCGTTCATCACCCTCCCCGCCCCCACGCAGGCCCGCCGCCGCCTACGCCGCCCGGTCCACGCTTCCGGCATGTCCACCCTCGAGGCGATCGCCCGCGCGATCGCGCTGTACGAAGGCGACGCCCTCGCCGCCCCCCTCGACCATCTCCATGACGCCCTGGTAGCCGCCAGCCTGTGACGACTTAGGTTGATCGCATGAGAGTGGATGTGTGGTCGGACGTGCTGTGCCCGTGGTGCTATATCGGCAAGCGGCGGCTCGAGGCTGCGCTGGCTCGCTTTCCCCACCCTGTCGAGGTGAAGTGGCATGCCTTCGAGCTGGATCCGTCGGCGCCGCGTTCGCAAGATGCGCCGCGGCCGGCTGCGGAACGGCTGGCGCGCAAGTATCGGATCAGCATCGCCGAGGCGCAGGCGAAGCTCGATCAGATGACCGCCACCGCTGCCAGGGACGGCCTGGACTTCCATTTCGATCGCGCGCAGCCGGGCAACAGCTTCGACGCGCATCGCCTGCTGCACCTGGCCGCCGCGCGCGGCGTGCAAGACGCGCTCAAGGAGCGCCTGTTACGCGCCTACTTCACCGACGGGGAAGCGATCGCGGATCGCGAAACGCTGGTGCGCCTGGCGGCGGACGCCGGCCTCGACGAGGAGGCAGCGCGCGCAGTCTTGTTCTCGGACGCCTACGCGGCCGAGGTGCGCGCCGACGAGGAACTCGCCCGCACGATGGAAGTGACCGGCGTTCCGTTCTTCGTGATCGACGGCAAGTACGCCGTCGCCGGTGCGCAGTCGCCCGACGTGCTCCTCGAAGCGCTCGAACGCGCCGCGAGCGCCTAATCTAGATCTTCTTGACGGCTTGCTTCACGGCGTCGGCGGCGTTGTGCACCGCGCCTGCGACCTTGTTGACGGCGCCCTTGACGTTGCCGCGGGCCTCGTCGAGCTCGCCCTCGTTCTGGCGCGCCTTGTTGCCGGTCACGATGCCTTCGACCTGCTTCGCCTTGCCTTTGACCTTATCGATGATTTCGCCCATGGCAGGAAAATAGGCACCGGCGGGTGGACGTCTAGCCCTCCGTCGCCGGAACCTCGTTGCCGCTCGGCTCGGGGGCGGCCTTGCGCTCGCCTGTCGACAGCCGATAGGCCTGGTTGCGCGCGCGCATCATGCCGCCGAGCGGGCGCAGCTCGGCCAGCGCGTGCCACGGATCGAACGACAGGGTCTCGACCAGCGAGGCGAGCTTCTGTCCGCGCGGCGACGCCAACTCCTGCCGCGGCAAGGTCAGGCGCGCGAGCGGCACGAACGGCGCGTCGCTCTCCTTCCACTCGACCGAGCCATCCTCGATCGGCGTGCGCGTCTCGTCGACGAAGAACTGCACGGAGAAGTCGTATTCGATCGGCCCCTTGGCCAGCCGCGCGGCCAGCTCTTCGGTGAGATAGTCGGGCGTGGAGCCGCGCTTGGCGTTCGGATCGGCGGCGGTCAGCGGCGTCAGCCCGTAGCGCACCGCGTACGGCCCGAGCTTGATCGGCAGCGCGCTGAAGTAGCGCGTGGTGGCCACCGAAAACATCGGCTGGCCGATCCCGCCGGCGAGCTGGCGCAACAGCTTGAGCCCACGGCCGAACCCGAAGTGACCAAGCGCGCGCGGCAAGAGCAGCGCCGGGCTCTCGGCCGCGCCCACCAGCCACACGAAGTCGTCGGCGTTGCGGAACGGCGTCGACGGCGTGCGGATCATCAGGAAGTCTTGCGTGGTGGCGTCTTCCATCCCCGGGATCAGCTTCTTGCCGGGCACGCCCAGCAGCTTGAGCGCCACGCCGCGCACGTCGCCCTTCTTGTCGTGCTGCCGCGTGCCCGATCCGTTGGAAAAGCGCACCCACGTGCGAAAGCTCGCCGGCGTGGCGAACAGTCCGACGCGCGCGTGCTCGGGCAGCTCGGGCAGCACGCGAAAGGTCGCCTCGACGCCCGCCTGCCCCTTGGCGTGCAACGCGCGGCTGGCGTGCCCGTCGGTGGCGTGCTTGCGCTGCAGCTCACGCAGGCGCTCGGCGAGCCGCTCGAAGCGCTCGGCCTCATCGGGGGGAATCTGTTCCTTCCAGTCACTAGAGGGCGCGGCCATGGGCGCTACCTTATCATTAGAGCGCTAGCCCGGTCGCGGGCGGAGCGGCGCGGGCGCTTCGCACAACGGGCAGCGATCGACCAGCTCGGCCACCGTGCCGCAGTCCACGCAATCGACGCGATAGCCGTGAAAGCCCGGCTCGTGCAGCTCGGTCGAGGTGCGCGCCTTCTCCGCGCGCTTGCCCTCGTAGATCACGCGCGCGGGCAGCATCGCCAGGTAGCGGATCTCGTCGGCGTCGCAGCCCGGACACGCGTTCGGCACCGGCCAGTGATTGGTCGCCGCCAGGATCTTGGGCAGCGCGCCCGGCGCGTGGCAGCGCGGGCACTGATCGCTCTGCAAGAGCGCGTGCTTGCAGTCCGCGCACACCACCTCGAACACACCGTCGACGAACTTCTCGCCGTCGTACTGCCACACGATCGTGCCCACCGGCTCGCCGCCCATCACCGGCAGCCGCCCGTCGACGTAGGTGCGAAACTGCAGACGGTTCGACTTGCACGCCGGGCACCCGTGCGCCACCAGCTCGTCGAGCGCCGGCTCAGTCAGGATTCCCATGCGCGCATCGTAGTCTAGCAATTGCCCGGCGTGTGTTTAAGCTGAACCCGGATGCGCATCTGTTGCATCCAAGTTTTTCGATATACCCACCCGAGAGGAGTCTCCCATGAAGCTCTATTTCAGCCCCGGCGCATGCTCGCTGTCGCCCCACATCGTCCTGCGCGAAGCGGGCATCCCGTTCGAGCTGGAGCAGGTGAACCTCGGCACCCACAAGACCAAGGCCGGCGACGACTACTACGCGATCAACCCGAAGGGTTACGTGCCGGCGCTCCGGCTCGACAACGGCCAGGTGCTCACCGAGGGCACGGCGATCGTCCAGTACCTCGCCGATCAGAAGCCCGACACGCGGCTCGCGCCGGCCAACGGCACGCTCGAGCGCTATCGCCTGCAGGAGTGGCTCAACTTCGTTTCGACCGAGGTCCACAAGGGCTTCAGCCCGCTGTTCAACAAGGCGTTGCCCGACGAGGTCAAGCAGGCCACCAAGGACCGGCTGAAGAAGCGGTTCGAGTACCTGGGCCAGCACCTGACCGGCAAGCAGTACCTGCTCGGCGATTCGTTCAGCGTCGCCGACGCGTACCTGTTCACCATCCTCACCTGGCACAAGATCGGCGGGTTCGAGCTGGCCGAGTGGCCGAGCCTCAAGGCGTTCTTCGACCGCGTCGGCGAGCGCCCCAAGGTGCGCGAGGCGATCGAGACCGAGAAGGCGGCGCGCGAGAAGGCTTGATCGTCGCCGTCGGGTAGGAAGCGCGCTACCATCGCGAGCGAGAGATGCCACGCTCGCTCGCGATCGTCGCCGCCCTGTGCGCGGCCTGTACGCCTCCCCCGTTCGGCGAGGTGCTGGTCGCCGTAGACACCGACGCGCCGGTGCCCCGCCTGGTCGGTCACCTGCGCGTCGATCTCTATTCCGAGCCGGCCGACGGCGCCGGCATCTGGTACGAGAGCCGCGACGTCGCCACGCCCACCGCCGACGCCTGGCCGCTCAGCTTCAGCCTGACCACCGAGGTCCCCGGCGAGAAGCGCGTGCGCGTGCGGCTGCGCAGCTATCCGGAGACCGGCGTGCGCGACTATCGCGGCGAGGTGCTCACCGTGTGGCCGCCGTTCGTCGAGCCGTTCGCGGCGCACTCGCTCGCGGAGCTGTGCGCGGCGGCCGCCGACCTGCCCGCAGGTGGGCCGCGCCTGCTCCGCCGCGCCGCGGCGCCGATCACCGACGTGTTGGCGCAGGGCAACTGCACGCCGCCGCTGCACGCGGGATCGGCGGCCGTGCGTGTGAAGATCGACGCGTCGGCGGTCTACCGCTTCGAGGTGCTGCGCGCGCTGCCCGACGCGCTCCGCGGCGGCGCGCCCGGACTGGCGCCCGACACGCTCCTGATGCTGCGCACCACCTGCGAGGACGTCTCGAGCCAGCTCGCCTGCGCCGCCGGCGGCATCGCGGGCCTCGCCACCCTCGACGTCACGCTCGATCCCGGCGAGTACGTGCTGCTCACCGGCGGCGCGCTGTCCACCCCCTCCGATCTGACGCTGCGTTGGGGCCGCGTCGACCAGCTCGGCCCGGTCGCGAGCCCGTCCCCCGACGCCGGCGCGCCGCCGAGCGGGCTGCCGCAGCTCGAGTCGCCCGATGAGCACACGCCCGAGGTGGAGCCCGATCCGGCGCTGGCGATCGATCGGTTGATCGACGTGCGGGTGCGCTACGGCACGCGCTCGACCGCGCGGGTGCAGCTCGCCGGCGAGTGCCTGGGCACCATGGCCGATCTGGCGGGCGGCGCAAGCTGCATCGATCACGCGGGCGTGCGCGTTCCGGTCGCGGCCGCCGCGCTCGACGACGGCGTCAACCGGCCCACGCACAGCGCGCAAGGCGCCTGGACGCCCGCGCCCGCCGACTGCACCGTCGCCGCGCGCGAGGACGAGGTGTGCATCCCCGGCGGCGCGTTCGTCTTCGGCAGCCGCGCCTACGTCGGCCCCGATCAGGGCCCGGCCGCGCCCCAGCAGGTGGCGGTGGTCGAGCCGTTCCTGCTCGGCGCGCACGAGCTGACCGTCGGCCGCTTCCGGCAGGCGCTGCACGACGGCTTCGTCTCGCCCGATCCGGTGTGGATGCCGACGCCGATCGTCAACGACGGTCCGATCAAGCTGCCGGTCGGCGTGCAGACCTGCACCTTCAACGGAACCGCCGCCGGCCCGGCGCCGGGCATCGATCGCGAGAGCGCGCCGGTCACCTGCGTGTCGTGGTACGCGGCGCGCCGGTTGTGCCAGTTCCTCGGCGGCGATCTTCCGACCGCGGTGCAGTGGGAATACGCCGCGCGCCAGGCCGGCCGCGATCTCGAGACCACCTACGCCTGGGGTGACGACGCGCCCGACTGCCAGCGCGCGGTCTACGGCGGCTTGTCGATCGGCTGCCCCAGGCACGTCGGTCCTGCCGCGGTCGACGCGTTGCCGTTCGCGGTCAACGACCTCACCGCCTCCGGCGTGAGCGGGCTGGGCGGCAACGTGCGCGAGTGGGCGCTCGACAGCGCCCGGCCGTACAGCGATCCGTGCTGGTGGACCCAGCCCTTGCGCGGCGTCGGCTGCGTCGAGACCGAAGCGGTGTTGCGCACGGTGCGCGGCGACTCGTGGGGCGACACGGCCGGCGTGGGGCTGCAAGCCGCGCAGGTGGTCCAGTCGGCGCCCGGCCTGGGTTTCTCCGACGTCGGCTTTCGCTGCGCGCGCGCGGGGCGGCCGTGAGGCGGTGGTCGCTCGCGCTGGCGCTGCTGGCCGGCTGCGCGCCGTCGAGCCAGCTGTTCCTGCACGTCGACACCGACGCGCCGGTGCCGCAGCTCTTCGATCGCCTGCGCATCGAGCTCGAGCGCGGCGGCGCGTCGCTCGCGAGTCGCGACTTTGCCGTCGACGCCGCGCTGTTCGCCGACGGGCGCGCGTCGATTGGCGCGGCCCTGCCCGAGGGCGACGGCGCGTTGCTGGCGCGCGTCGAGCTGTTTCGCGGCGATCGCACCGTCGACGGCGTGCCACCCGCCGCGATCACGATCACCACCGTGGCCGCGCTGCCGCCGCTCGGCCACCAGGGCGCGCTCGACGTGACCGTGCGCCTGCACACCGACGACATCGGGCAACCGCAAGGCAGCGCGGACGCGCCGATCGTGCCCGATCCGGGCGGGCCGGGCCCGTCGGCGGTGAACAGCTGGCCAGGCGCGCAGCCGACCGACTGCGCCGGCGCGCCCGGGCCCGACGAGGTGTGCGTGCCCGGCGGCGCATACTTCATGGGCGACCCGCTGGTGAACAACGACCTCGCGGGCGACGACGCAAACCTCGAACGCCTGGTGGCGATCTCGCCGTTCTTCCTGGACGCCCGCGAGGTGACCGTCGCCGACTTTCGCGCGCATGGAAACGCCGCGCCCGCGATCGTCGGCCACGACCTGGTGCCCTGGAACGGCACCGACGATCCGAACCAGCGCAGCACCTGGTGCACCTACACCGACGGGCCGCAAGCCGCCGATCCGGGCGACACGCACGCCGCGCTGCCCCTCGATTGCGTCGATGCGATCGTCGCCGTCGCGTACTGCGCCGCGCTCGGCAAGCGGCTGCCCACCGAGGCCGAGCTCGAGTTCGTCGCCAGCGGTCGCGGCGAGGAGCGCAGCTTCGTGTGGGGCGGCGACGTGCCGGGGTGCGTCGATGCGGTGTGGGGCCTCGGTGGAGCCGGCGCGAAGTTCGCCTACGCGGACGAGTGCCTGCCGCCCGGTGAGATCGGCGGTCCCCTGCCGCCCGGCTCCGGCGTGCGCGATCGGCTGACGCTGGCCGGCGGCGAGCTCGTCGATCTGGCGGGCAACCTGTCGGAGTGGGCGCGCGATCGCTGGAGCCGGCAGGACGAGGCGTTCTGGTCGCGCCCGGGCGTGTTCCGCGATCCGCTCGCCGACTTTCCCTCCACCGACGGCAACGAGCAGACGGTGCGCGGCGGCTGGTGGTACATCGGCCCGGTCGGCCTGCGCGCCGCCATCCGCCAGCACCACAGCATCGGCTTCGCCAGCGACGCGATCGGCTTTCGCTGCGCCCGCTCCGACGTTCCCTAGCCGCTCAAAGCGCGAGTCGCATCGCCGAGCCTGAAGAGAGACTGATACGGTGACGTCGCTAACGCGACCGTGTCCGACGAAGGGCGTAGACTCGAGCGATGCGGGCAGTGGTGCTGGCGGTGGCGGTGGTGCTCCTTGGATGCGGCAGCAGCGGCTCGGGCATGAGCAACTGCATACCGCCATGCAGCTCCGGCACGATCTGCTGCTCGGAGCCCACCCACATGACCACCGACGCCGGGACCGCGGGCTCAGCTTGGGTCTGCGTCCAGCCCGCCGTCGACGGGAAGTGCCCACTCCTTCCCTGAGCAGGCGACATCGGCCGACCTCGGAATGGACGGGGTGCGCATGCAGCGCCGGCTGCGTCGCCTTGGCGGGCACTGACGCGCGCGACCGTGGTAGGGTCCGCGAAATGGACCCGACCGATGCGCCCGAATCGCTCCCGCTCGGCTCGCGCCTGGCCGGCGCCGTGCTCGTGATCAACGGGCTGTTCGTGGTCGCCGAGCTGTTCCTGCCCGGCCCGCGCGCCATCGGCGGACCGCTCCCGGCGGCCATCGATCTGGTGGTCGGCGGCTCGCTGATCCTCGGGCTGTTCCGCTGGCGCCAGATCGCGGTGGTGCGCATCGGGCTCGGCGCGCTGCTCCTCACCGGGTTGAACGCGGTGCGCGGCGAGTACCTGAGCGCCGGGCTGCAGCTCGCGTTCTCGGCGGCGCTCCTGCTGCTGATCCTCGGCAAGCCGGGCCGCCTGCGCATCGCGGGCGGGCTGGTGCTGGCCGCGGCGATCCTGGCGCTCGAAGGAATCGGCGTCTACGCGGCCGCCGGCGGCCACAACCCGCTGCTCGCGCTGCGCGCCGACCTCGCGCCCACCTCGGTCGACACGGTCGACGGCGCGCAGTTCGCGTACCGGCTGCGCGCGCACGGCCCGCGCTGGTACCTGCGCACCGACGCGGCCGCGCGCAAGGACAACCCGCTCGCCGACCGCTGGATCACGCAGCCCGAGCGCGACGCGCACGTGATGGTCATCGCCGAGAAGCTCGAGCCGGGCACCGAGATCGACATGGACAAGCTGGTGAAGGTGGTCGTCGACAACGCCAAGGCCGCGTCGACCAGCTTCCGCCTGGTCTCGCAGGGCCCGCTGAAGAGCGCGATCCCGAACGCTCGCCTGGTGCGCACCGAGGCCACCATCCAGGCGATGGACATGACCTTCTACTACGGGCTGTTCTCGGCGAAGGGCGCGGTCTTTCAGGTGGTGTGCTTCGCGCCGCGCGCGGCGTTCGCCGAGCTCGACGAGCACTTCCGCGCGATGATCGACAGCTTCGAGCTGCGCTGATCATTATATATTGCCGCCGATGGAGCCCGCCCCCAGAGGACCCGGACGACCTGCGCCGCCGCCCGGAGGCGCGCGCGCGGTGTTCCGGTCGATCCGCTACCTGCGGCGCTATCGCGCGGAGTCGCTGGGCGCGCTGATCGCGCTGCTGCTGGTGTCGGCCGCCAACCTGGCTGCGCCGCAGCTGGTGCGCGTGGCGATCGACAAGGGGCTGGCGCTGCGCAGCTGGCCGACGCTGATGGCGGCGGTGATCGGGCTGGTCGGCATCGCGGTCGGGCGCGGGCTGTTCAACTTCATGCAGGGCTACCTGGCCGAGCGCGCGTCGCAGGGCGTGGCGTTCGATCTACGCGACGCGCTGTTCGCGCGCATCCAGCGGCTCAGCTTCAGCTACTACGATCAGGCGCAGACCGGGCAGCTCCTGACGCGGCTGACCAACGACGTCGAGCAGGTGCGCACCTTCGTCGGCTCGGGCGTGGTGCAGCTCGCCGCCTCGCTGGTGATGCTGGTCGGCTGCGCGGTGCTGCTGTTCCTCATCAACCCGGCGCTGGCGTGCGCGGCGCTGTTGGCCATCGCGCCGATCTTCTATCTGCTCAAGGTGTTCGTCGGGAAGGTCGGGCCGCTGTTCGGCAAGGTGCAGATGGCGCTCGGACGCCTGAACAGCGTGCTGCAGGAAGATCTGCAGGGGCTGCGCGTGGTGCGCGCGTTCTCCGGCGAGGCGCGCGAGGCCGAGCGCTACCGCAAGATCAACCACGAGCTGCGCGACTACAACCTCGACGTGGTCAAGGCGGTCTCCAACAACTTTCCGTTCGTGAACTTCTTCGCCAACGTCGGCACGCTGGCGGTGGTCGGCTTCGGCGGCGTGCAGATCTTCCGTCACCACCTGACCATCGGCGAGCTGATCGCGTTCAACAGCTACCTCGGGTTCCTCTTGATCCCGATCATGACCATCGGCTTCTTGGCGGCGCAGATCTCGCGCGCGGGCGCCTCCGCGCTGCGCGTGTTCGAGCTGCTCGACGCGGCGCTCGAGGTGACCGACGCGCCGAACGCGCACGCGCTGCCGCCGCTGACCGGCCGGGTGGAGTTCCGCGACGTGCGCTTCCGCTACGCCGGCTCGGAGCGCGAGATCTTGCGCGGCATCAGCTTCACCGTCGAGCCCGGGCAGCTGGTCGCGCTGCTCGGCACCACCGGCGCGGGCAAGAGCACGATCATCAACCTGTTGCCGCGCTTCTACGACGTGACCGGTGGCGCGGTGCTGATCGACGGGCATGACGTGCGCGAGGTGACCCTGTCGAGCCTGCGCTCGCAGATCGGCGTGGTCTTGCAAGAGGCGCTGCTGTTCTCGGGATCGGTGCGCAGCAACATCGCCTACGGGCGGCCGGAGGCGACGCTGGCCGAGGTGCGCGCGGCCGCCGAAGCGGCGCAGGCGGCCGGGTTCATCGACGCGTTGCCCGACGGGTACGAGACCGTGATCGGCGAGCGCGGCGTCGGGCTCTCGGGCGGCCAGCGGCAGCGCATCGCCATCGCGCGCGCGCTGCTCACCGCGCCGCGGCTGCTGATCCTCGACGACAGCACCTCGGCGGTCGATGCCGAGACCGAGATGTCGATCCAGGCCGCGCTCGATCGCTTGATGCGCTCGGCGCAGCACACCGCGATCGTGATCGCGCAGCGCATCTCGACCGTGCGCGATGCGGATCTGATCCTGGTGCTCGATGACGGCAAGATCGTCGCTCACGGGCGGCACGAGGAGCTGCTCGAGTCGAGCCGTGTGTACGCCGAGATCCTCGGCTCGCAGCTCTCGCAGAACGACGCGCAACAGAGCGCTGCATGAGGTGGGTGGGCGGCATCGAGACCATGGCGCAGGCCAAGCAGCGCGCGCAGAACAAGGGCGCGGTGGCGCGGCGCCTCGCGGCCGAGCTGGCGCCGCACACCGGCGTGCTACTCCAGGCGCTGTTCTTCATCTTGATCAGCGCGGCGACACAGGCGTTGGCGCCGTGGCTGGTGAGCCGCGCGATCGATCGCGACATCGGCGCGCACGACGGGATCGGCCTGCTGCGCACCATGTCGATCCTGCTCGGCGTGTACGTGATCGGCGCGCTGTCGCAAAGGGCGCAGACCCGCCGCATCGGCGCGACCGGGCAGCACCTCCTGGCGGTGATCCGCGGCAAGCTGTTCGACCAGCTGCAGGCGCTGCCGCTGGCGTTTTTCGACAAGCGGCCGGTGGGCGATCTGATGAGCCGCCTGCTCAGCGACGTGGATACACTCAATCAGCTGCTGTCGCAGGGGCTCACGCAGCTGCTCGGCTCGCTGCTCGGGCTGGTCGGCATCCTGGTGGCGATGCTGCTGCTCAACGTGCGCCTGGCGCTGGTGTGCTTCACGATCATCCCGGCGATGCTGCTCACCACCGCATTCTTCGCCGCGCGTGCGCGCGCCGCGTTTCGCAAGACGCGCCAGACGGTGGGCGACGTGACCGCCGATCTGCAGGAGGAGATCGTCGGCGTGCGGCAGGCGCAGGCGTTCAACCGCACCAACGTGAACATCGAGCGCTTCCGCACGCGCAACGCGGCCAATCGCGACGCCAACGTGGCGGCGGTGGGCATCACCTCGGCGTTCCCGCCGGCGATCGACGTGCTGTCGACGCTGTCGACCGCGCTGGTGATCGGGTACGGCGGGTATCTGGTGTTTCACGATCGGCTGAGCATCGGGCTGTTGGCGGCGTTCCTGATCTACGTGCAGCAGTTCTTCCGGCCGGTGCAGCTCGCGGCCTCGGTGTACACGCTCGCGCAGTCGGCGCTCGCCGGGTCCGAGCGCATTTACGGGATCCTCGACGAGCCGCGCGAGACCGCCGACCCGCCCGACGCGGTCGCGCTGCCGAAGATCACCGGCCGCATTGCGCTCGAGAACGTGTCGTTCGCCTACGATGCCGCGCATCCGGTGCTGCACGACGTGAGCTTCGAGATCGCGCCCGGGCAGACCGTCGCGCTGGTGGGCAAGACCGGCGCCGGCAAGACCACCATCGCCAGCTTGATCCCGCGCTTCTACGACGTGACCGGCGGGGTGGTGCGCGTCGACGGGCACGACGTCAAGCAGGTCACGCGGGCGTCGCTGCGCGCGCAGATGGCGATGGTGCTGCAGGAGCCGTTCTTGTTCACCGGCACGCTCGCCGAGAACATCGCCTACGGCCGCCCCGCCGCCACCCGCGCCGAGATCGAGACCGCCGCGCGCGCCGTCGACGCGCACGCGTTCATCGCCGCGCTCCCCACCGGCTACGACACGCTGCTCGGCGAAGGCGGCGGCACGCTCAGCCAGGGCCAGCGCCAGTTGATCGCGTTCGCGCGCGCGGTGCTCGCCGACCCCCACATCCTCATCCTCGACGAGGCCACCGCCAACATCGACACCCGTACCGAAGCGATCATCCAAAAAGCGCTCGCCAAGCTCCTCGCCGGCCGCACCAGCATCGTCATCGCCCACCGCCTCAGCACCATCCGCCACGCCGACCTGATCCTGGTCATCGACGCCGGCCGCATCCTCGAGCGCGGCACCCACGACGCCCTCCTCGCCGCCAACGGCCCCTACGCCGACCTCCACCGCCGCCAATTCCGCGACCCACGTCCCGCTTAGGGGAGGAGGCGGAGGTAGAGGTTCCAGCAGTCTTCGGAGGCGAGCCAGCGGACCAGGTCGGTGGCGCGGGCGTTGCGCGGGAGGGCTTTGGGGTCGGGGCCGCAGATCGCGCGCAGGACGGCGGCGGGCTCGCGGCTGAGCAGCAGCGCGATGCGTTCGGCCCAGCGCATCTCCTCGGCGTGCCAGGCGGCGACCTCGCGGCCGAGATCGGGGATGCTCTCGGCGACGATGCGCTCGGCGTCCTTGCGCACGCGGCGCGGGATCGGCTTGAGCAGGCGGCGGCGCAGATCTTTGAGCGCGTCGGGCACGTCTTCGATCACGATCGCCTGCAGCATGGTGGTGAGCTCGGCCGCGCCGGCGAACGCGCCGAGCGTGGCGCGGTTGGCGACGAACCACAGCTGGCGCGCGACCTCGTGCACCAGCAGGCCTTGCGAGGTCGAGCGCGTGAGCTCCTTGCCGATGCACAGCGCGAGCCGCGCGTCGGCCACCAGGCGCGCCTCGGTGCCATCGGGCGGATCGACGAACACGCGCAGCGGATCGACGCCCAGCGCCTGCGCGATCGCGCGGCACTTCAGCGACACCCCGTTGGCCTCGGGCAGCTCGTCGCCGCGCGGGATGCGTCCGGTCGCCTCGACCAGCAGCGCGGCGGCGTGCGGCTCGAACAAGCGCACCAGCTCGCCGACCGCCGCGGTCCGCCCGCCGGCGGTGCGCGCGACCAGCCCCTGCAGCTCCTCGAACGGCATCGGCCGCCACACCGTGCGCGGCCCGAGCGCCTGCGACGCCACGCGCCCGCCGTCGACCAGCGTCGCCACCTCGTCGAGCAGCTGCACCGCGTCGGGCACCGAGCTCTTCATCAACGCGGTCCCGAGGCCACGCAGCGCGCCCGGGTGGAACGGATCGATCGCCAGCGCGCGCCGGAAGTGCTGCAGCGCCGGCTCGACATGGTTGGCGTCGAGGTGCATGCGCGCCAGCCGCACCAGCGGCGTCGGGTCGGTGGGCACCAGCTCGGCCGCGGCCGAGAGCTGCCGCGCCGCCAAATCCGAGCGGCGCAGCTCGTCGGCGTAGACCCGCGCCAGCGAGAGCCGCAAGGTCGCGTGCGGCGCCGCCACCACGCGCGCCTTGGCGAACGCTCGCTCGCCGGCCGCCGCGTAGTTGCGCCAATCGCCCATCTCGCCGAAGCGCTGCTCGAGCAGCGCCACCACCTCCGCGTCGCCGAGCGCCAGCACGAACGCCTCGTCGACCGCGCGCGCACCGCCCGTGTGATCGCCGAACCCGCTCTCGAGCACCCCCGCCAGCGAGATCAAACAGCCCGCGCGCTCGGCCGTCGACTTGGTGGTCTGCGCGAGCTGCGCGTACAGATCGCGCGCGCGGTCCCAGCGGCCCATGCGCTCGCACAGCTGCGCCATATAGCGCGCCGCCTCGCGATCGTTCGGGTCGACCACCAGCTCCTCGAGGATGCTGCGCGCCGCCTCGCGATCGCCGAGCTGCTTCTCGCGCAGCCCCGCCTCGCGAAGTCGCGCCGCGCGGCTGGTGTCGCTCCCCGCCGACAGCTCGGCGATCTGCCGCCACGAATCCGCCGCATCCTGCCACCAGCCCTGCGCCTCCTGCAGCGGCGCGAGCGCGAGGAACGGCTCGACGTCCTCCGGCTGGAGCGCGATCGCCTGCTTGAGCGTGGCCACCGCGCCTTGCGGATCGCCCAGGTGATCGCGCTGGAGCTCGGCCTGGCGCCGCAAGAGCACCGCGCGGCCCTCGGGATCTTTGGTCGCCGAGGTGCGCGCCACCAATAGATCGAAGAGGCCCTGGTGATCGCTCAGGCGCTCGAGCAGCGCGGTCGCACGCAGGTACGCGCGCTCGTGATCGGGCTGCAACTCGAGCAGCCGCCGGTACATGCCGAGCGCCGTGGGCGCATCGTTGAGCCGCCCCACCGCGATCTCGCCGGCGGCGAGCAGCGCGGCCGCGCGGTTCTCGGGATGGGTGGCCACCTCCGCCTCGCGCTTGAGCAGCGCCACCACGCCCGGCCACTCCTCGCTCACCATCGCGATGCGACGGATGCCGCGCAGCACCGGCAGAAAATCCGGCGCGCCGCGGCCCGCGCTCTCGTAGGCGATCGCCGCGTCGCGCGCGTCGCCGAGCCGCTCGTAGAGCAGCCCCGCCTCGAGCAGCAACAGCGCGCGCGCCGAGGCCGAGCCGCACGACTGCGCCCGCTCCACCAGCGCATCGGCGAGGTGCTGGTTGGGCGCGTCGGGAATGATCTCGCGCGACAGCGCGCGGATGAGCCCGTCAGCGACGCCCGGATCGCCGCGCTGCAGGCTGGCCGCCTCGAGGAACAGCGCCGCGTTGGGCGTGCGCGCTGCCACCTCGTCGCGCAGCGCGGCCAACAGCTGGTAGCCGTGCTTGAGCCGCGCGTCGGAGGTGCGCGCGCCCAGCCGCTGCAGCGAGCGCACCGTCGCCTGCGGCCCGGCATCGCGGCGCGCCGCGCGCAGCTCGGCCTGCAAGAGCACGCGCCCGAGCGGCGCCGCTTCGATCGCGTCCTGGTAGAACAGCGCGGCGCGCCCCGGATCTTCCAGCCGGAACTCGCTCAACAGCCCAATGCGGATGAGCACGCTCACGCGCGCGTTCGGCTCGGCGGTGTGCTGGAGCAGCTCGCAGTAGTGCGCGTCGAGCGCCTTCCAATCGCGGCGCGCCTCGCTCACCTGCGCGAGCGCAGCCGCGGCCGCCTCGTAGCCCGGCTGCAGCTTGACCGCCATCGTATAGGCCTTCTCGGCCGCCGGCAGATCGCGCAGGTGCAGCTCCTGGATCTCCCCGATCGCGTGATACAGGTGCGCCTTGCCGGCCGGCGTGCGCTCGGCGTCGACCTGCGGCAGCAGCACCTCGAGCAGGCGCGGCCAGCGATGATCGCGGCGCAAGATCCGATCGAGCGCGCGAAACGCCGGCGTGTAGCGGCGGCTCTCCGCCAGCGATCGATCGTAGGCCGCGATCGCCTCGTCGCGCCGTCCGAGCTTGCGCTCGTCGATACGGCCGATGCGGTAGTGGATGGCGGCGCGCTCGTCGGCGTTCTGACAGTGCTCGAGCTGCCGCGTGTAGCACGAGATCACCTGCTCCCAGCGACCCGCGCGGTGGTGCAGCCGCCCGACCGCGCGCTGCGAGGTCTCGTTCTCCGGCGAGCGCGCCAGCACACGCTCGTGCACCGCGAGCGCGCGATCGTCCTGGCTGAGCTCGAGCTCGAGCACGCGCGCCAACCGATGGAGCGTGCCGATCAGATCTTCGCCGTCGAGCAGCGTGGCGAGCTGCTCGAGCGAGACGGTGAGCGGCTCCCAGCGCTGCGCGGTCTCGAGCACGTTGGCGAGCAGGAGGAGGGGCGCGAGATCGGGCGCGTCGACCGCCAGCGCCTCGCGAAACGCCGCCTGCGACTTGTCGATGTTGGGCACGCGCTCGCGCCACAGCCGCGCCGCCTCCAGCTTGTAGTGCCGCACGAGCGAACGATCTTTGGTGGTCTCGGCCTGCCGCTCGTAGAGCTTCACCACGTCGGCCCAGCGCTCCTCGCGGCGATATAGCCGATCGAGCGCGTCGAACGCGCCGCCCTGGATCGGATCGAGATCGAACGAGCGCTGGTACAGCCGCGCCGCCTCGGTCTCGTCGCCGATGCGCCGCTCGACCAGCTGCGCCACCTCGAAGTAGCAGCCGGCGCGGCGTTTGGGATCCGAGATCTTCTCCGCCTCGCGCAGATCCATCTGCACCAGCTCGGGCCAACGCTCGCTGGTGCGATAGAGCGCGCCGAGCGCCTGCAGCGTCGGCAGATGCGTGGGCACGGTCTCGAGCGCCTGCTGCCAGGCGGTCACCGCGTCGTCGGCGTGGCCGAGGAACGACTCGTGCACCTCGCCGATGCGGAAGAACAGATCGCCGCGCTCTTCCGGATCGCGCACCAGCGGCAGCTCGAGCAGGTACACCTCGACCAGCTCGCGCCAGCGGCCGATCGACTCCAGCACCGCCGACAGCTTGCGCAGCGGCGCCAGCTCGTCGGGCGTCACGCGCGCCGCCTTGCGGTAGGCGGTGATCGCGTTCTCGCCGTCGGCCAGCCGCTCCCAGTACAGATCGCCGGCGCGCTCGCACAGCCGCCGCACGGTGCGCGCCTCGCCGACCAGCTCGGCTTCGACCACCAGCGTGCGCGCCAGCTCGCCCCAATCTTCCTGCACCAGCGCCAGGGACTCGAGCGAGACCGCCGCCGCGAGGTTGGACGGATCGTCGACGAGCGCCAGCTTGTAAGCCGCGCGCGCCGCCGCCGGGTTCTTGATCGCCACGTCCTGGATCAGGCCGAGCGCGTGGCGCAGCATGGAGCGGTGGATCACGTCGAGCGTGGCGTCGGCCATCGACTGCAGCACATTGACCAGCCGATCCCACTCGGCGCTCGCGTAGTAGATCTCGGCCAGCGCATCCAACACGCCGGCATGCGCGGGATCGATCTCGCGCGCTTCCTCGAGCGCCTTGCGCGCGGCGTTGCGATCGCCCTTGACCATCTCCTCGATGGTGCCGATCTCCAGGAGGAGCGCGACGCGCTCGCGCGGATCGCCGACCTGCGGCAGCTCGGCGCGCATGAGATCGAGCGCGCGCGGCCACTGGCGGGCGCCGATCGCCTCGCGGCGGCTGAACATCGGGATGAAGCGATCGCTCGACAGCGCGGCGGCCAGCTGCAACGCCGCGGCGCCGGCCGGCCCATCGCCGAGCAGCGACGACGCGAGCTGCGCGATCGCGCCCTGCAACAGCGCGGCGCGCGGCTGATCGCGCTCGGCCAGCACCTGCGCCTCGCGCTTGAGCACCTCGATCTCGATCTGCCATATGTCGACCGTCGGCTTGACCACCTGCGATGGCTGCGACGGCACGCGACGCGCCGGTGGCGCCGGCGGTGGCGGCGGCGGAACGCTGCGGGTGCGTTGGCGCGGCGGCGGAGGCGGCGGCGGCAGCGACGGGGGCGTGGTCGGCCGCTTGGCCCGCTCGCCGGGCAGCGCGTGCAGGTCGGTGTCGGGCTCGACCTCTGCGGTCCGCCGGGGCGGGGGCCGCGGAGGCTTGCCAGGATCACCCATTGTGACCATCTTAGCCCAAGCGGCGGGTGTTTGTCGTGACCGCAGGCGGGCTTAAGCGAGCGACTGGCGGTGCTCCCGTTCGGCCAGCTGCTTGAGCGTGAGGAGCTGCTTGCGCATCATGATCAGATCGCCGAGCGGCAGCACCAGGCGCATCAGCGATCGACCGCCGTAGCGCACGCACAGCTTGGCGACGATCCGGCAGCGCTCGCCGTTACCCGCGGGCGTCACCTGGTAGGTGACCGCCACCTCGCCAAACGAGCGGGTGCGATCGATCACCATGGTCAGGTGGCGGTCGGGCTCGAGCTCGACCAGCCGGAAGATGCGCATCATGCGCGCGCCCACCGCCAGCGCTTCGTTGGCCGGATCGCGCGTGCGCGGGCTGCGCCGGCCGAAGTTGTCGAGCAGGTCGTAGCTATACGGCGCCACGCGCAGCTGGCACAACCAGCGATAGACCAGCGGCGCGGGCGCGTTCACGTCGACGGCGCGAAACAGGGTCGCGTCCGCGCCGGCGACTTGCCGATCGCACGGGTAGGCGAGCGCGCGCTCCTCGACAGTCGATCCCCAGGTCGTCACCCAGCTCATCGTCCACCTCTCGTCGATTGGATGCGCGCGCGGCGACACCAGGTGCCCCGCGCCCGATTTGGACGTAACATGTGGATATGGGGGCAGTACTGGTAGACGAGGGGCGTTGGCCGCTCGTCGTGGTGAGGTGGCCTGCGGGCGTCGCCACCGATGAGCAGGTGGATGAGATGTTGCGTGAGCTGGCGCGCCTGTATGGCCGGCAGCACGCGGTGCTCTACGACGCGGTGCGCGCCGCGGGCGTGACCAGCCGGCAGCGCATGCGCTTCTCCGAGCACGTGTCGCGCTACGACGCGGAGGTGCGCCAATGGGTGGTGGCCTGCGCCGCGGTCGCGCCGTCGCTGTTCGTGCGCCAGCTGATCAACACGGTCCAGTGGGTGGCGCCGTCGCCGTGCCCGTTCAAGGCGTTCGCCGATCGCTCGGAAGCGGAGGACTGGCTGTACCACGCGCTGCGGCGCGCCGGCGCCTGGCGTCCGAGCGCCGAGTCGCCGCACTAGCGCTATACTTTCCCTCGTGAGCAAGGCGTTCACCAAGGAGTCCGACGACGGGCTCGACGACGTGCTGGTGGTCGACGACTCGGCGCTGCCGCCGGGCGAGAAGAACTACCTCACGCCCGCGGGCGCGACCCGGCTGCGCGCCGACATCGAGCGGCTGCGCGCGGCGCCGCGCGGAGACGGCCGCAACAAGGTGGCGCTCGAGCAGCGGCTCTCGTCGCTGTTGCGCCGGCTGGAGGCGGCCGAGGTGATCGATCCCGAGACCCAACCGGCCGACCGCGTGCTGTTCGGCGCGACGGTGATCGTGCGCGACGCGGGCGATCGCGAGCGCACCTATCGAATCGTCGGCGTCGACGAAGCGGACGCGCGGCGCGGCTGGGTGAGCTGGCGCTCGCCGATCGCGCGCGCGCTCCTCAACCTGCGCGCGGGCGAGCAGGCGACCGTGCACACGCCGCGCGGCGACGAGGAGCTGGAGGTGGTGCGGATCGAGTACCGCGCTACTTCTTCGGAGCGAACGCGAACGGATAGATGATCGCCACCTCGCCCGGCCCTTCGGGCTTGGGAAACAGCCAGGTCTTCACGCGGCCGACCACGCAGCCGTCGAGGAACGCCGACTTGGTGCTCGAGTCCTTCACCGTGGCCTCCTTGACCGCGCCGCTCGACGCGATCACGATCGCCACGCGCAGCGTGCCCTCGAGGCCCTCCTTCTCGAGCGAGGCGTCCTCGTAGCACTTCTTCACCTCGGCCATCTTCGCCTGCACCGTCTTGACGATCACCTGCTGGTCGAGCTTGGCCTCGGCCTTGGGCGGCGGCACCGAGAAGATGAACGGATAGACCACGCCCATGACCAGCCCGCCGCGCGGCTTGGGGAAGGTCCACTTGGCGAACTTCCCGGCGATGCACCGGTCGAGCACGCCGTTGGACGAGCTCTCCTTCGGCTTGGGATCGCTCACCTTGCCGTCGGGCTGGATGGCGAACTGCACCACCAGCTTGCCGGTCGCGACGCCGTGCGCTTGCATGCACGCCTTGACGTCGCCGAGGTGGCTGTCGACGGTGGACTTGATCTCCTCGTGCGACAGGGGCGCAGGCTCCTCGGCCAGGACCGGGAGGGCAAAACACAGCGTAAGGACGAGCATCGGCTTGTTCATCCCGCGACCATATCGAAAACCAACGACAGGGGGAAGCCGGTCTATGTCTAGCCGGGTCTAGCGGCGGGCGACCAGGGGGGCGGGGAGCAGCTCGGGGATGGGGACGCCGGCGCCGGGGGTATGGTCGGGATCGAGGGTGAGCAGGGCGCGCAGCGTCGGGGCGATGTCGGCGAGGCGGCGGGAAGAGGCGAGCGCGACGCGGCCGCGCGCGGGGATGTGGGCGCCGGCGGCGACCAGCCACACCGAAGCGGATTCGGGGACCGCGCGGCCGTGATCCTGGAACGTGGCGGCGCGGCCGTGGTCGCAGGTGACCAGCACGATCGTTTGCGCGTCGACCTGCTCGACGACGCGGCCGAGGAATTGATCGAACGCGCGCAGCGCGCCGAGGTACGCGCGGTAGTCGTTCCTGTGGCCGAGCTCGTCGGTGTCGCCGAGCCCGACGTAGAGGAAGCGCGGGCGCCGCGCCGTCAGGTACTCGAGCGCCAGCGTGGCGGTGCAGCGATCGGGGCGGTAGTCCTCCTTGCCGGGCCAGGCCTTTGCGGAGGCGCACGCGTCGAGCAGCGCGGCGGCGGCGGGGCTCACGCGCAGCTGGTCGCGGGTGGCGCCGCTCTTGCGGCCCGACGAGATCGCCATTCGCGACGGCGTCTGCGAGACCGCGTTCTTGAGCGTCTCCCACGAGGTGATCGCGGCGATGTCACCGGGCGGCAACCCGCCCGCGTCGCGCAGCTCGTCGAGGACGGTGGGCTGGTCGAGCGGCTCGCAGTCGTTGTCGATGCACGCGCCGGCCGAACGGCCGGTGAAGATCTCGCGGTAGCCGGGCAGCGAAACGAAGTTGGGGCCGGAGGCGACCATCGGCGAGCCGGCGGACGCGTCGCCGAGCGCGACGCCGCGATCGATGAGCGCGTACAGATTGGGCAACAGCGCGCGACCGTCGGCGAGCAGCTCGGACGAGAGCCCGGCCTTGCGCGCCAGCACGGGATCTACGCCGCGAAAGATCTCTTGCCAGCGCACGCCATCGACGGTGATCAGCACGACGCGCTGCACCGGCAGCGGCGCGGCGGCCAGACGCGCGGGATGTGCGATCGAGGAAGGGACCGTCGCGAAACGGCAGCTCACCAGGAGCAGCGGCAGGATCAGGCGCGCGCGCAGCTTCATGCCCACAAGCTAGCGCTCGCCAGTTTCAAGCCGCTTTCGCGACCGAAACCGGCGGGCAACTTGTGTGCACCACTTTGGCGGGAGGGAGCGCTGCGGGCGGGCGGCTACGAGCGAGCTTGCTTGGTCTTGTCGCCCGGCTCGTCGGGCCGCGCGACCACGCGCTCGGGCTCGCGCAGGCCGTCGCGCGCGACCTGCGAGCCGAGGTGCGAGCCCATCTGATCGATGGAGAGCTCGAACACCTCGAAGCCGCGCTCGAGGAACGCCGCCAGATAGGTGACGGTCGCGGCGATGGTCAGCCCCACCGACGCTGGAATGGCGAACATGCCCACCAGCGCGCGCTGCGCCTGGCGCATCGCTTCTTGCGCCAGGTGCAGGGCCACTTCTTCGTGGCGGGCGGCGGAGTCGACGTTTGCTTCGGTACCGAGCTGGATGCGCTTCTCATGCATGGGATCACCTCGTGCGGGTGATGTACCAGCCGCGCGGTGAAGTGAGCACGACACCTGCGTAACTTCTTGGCACGCGCGTGAGCACGGTCCCGGCGCCGACGCGCAGCTTGTTCGAGCGCCAGTCGACCTCTTCGTTGAGCAGTCCGTGCACCCAGGCGACCGCGAGCAGGAGATCCTTGGCCGGCGACGCGATCAGCGCGAGCAGCGGCACGTGCCCGCGCATGGTGCGCAGCGCCGCGGCGTCGTAGCCGATCTTGATGGCGCCGAACGCGCCCAGCCCGCCGAGCGTGATCATCGTCGGGTGCGCGCCGAACGCCAGGAGCGCGACCGCGAGCGGGTTGAGCAGGAACTGCGCGGCGTACACCGCCGGCCCGACCGCCTGGCGGTGGATCACGCTCCAGCGACGGTAGCGGCGGAGAAAGTCGAGCGTCGAGCGATCGCGCGACACGTTCTGCACGGTGCAGCCGGCCATCGCCACGCGCTTGCCGAGCCGGCTCCTGATCATCTTGCCGAGGATGAAGTCTTCGGCGAGCACGTCGGCGACCGCCTCGAAGCCGCCGAGCGCCTGCAGATCCGCGCGGCGCAGCGCCATCGACTTGCCCACCACCACGTCCTTGCGCGCCACCCGCTTGGCGCCCACCATGCCCGCGCCGACGCTGCCGGCGAGGTGCAGGTTGTCCATCAGCGAGCCGATGCGCTGCTCGCCGATGCCCACCACCGGATGGGTCACCAGCCCGACCGTCGCGTCATCGAGGTGCGCGGCGATCTCGGAGAGGTAGCCGCGCTCGACGGTGACGTTGGAGTCGCTCACCACCAGGATGGCGTGGCGCGCGGCCGCCGCGAGGGTGATCAGCTGGTTGACCTTCGGGTTGCAGCCCGGCTCGCCGCGCTGCAAGACCACCCGCACGCGCCCGGGAAAGCGCGCCGCGGTCGCGCGAGCCAGCTCCCACGCCGGATCGCGACGGCTGCGGACGCCCAGCACCAGCTCGTAGTCGGGATAGTCGAGCTGCGCAAAACGCTCCAGGTTTTTTTCCAGATCGTCGTCGAGGCCGCACAGCGGCTTGAGGATCGAGATCCCCGGCCAGCACGACGGCACGCGGCGCGGCTCGCGCAGGTGCCGCCACACCGAGACCAGCTGAATGAGGTAGAGCGACAGACCGACCGCGGCGCCGGCGAACAGAAGCAGGCTGACGAGGATCATGGAGTCACTCCGTTCCCGTGCCGGCAAGCTCGAGCGCCGGCACATCCTGGGTGTCGAGCCAGACCGGCGGGCCGCACAGCGCGCCGTCGAGGTGCGTGAACACGCGAAAGCGACCGAGCGTGGTCGACGAGCCGGCGTTGTACACGGCGAGCGGCCGCCTGCCGCCGGCGTCGCACGCCATCGCGCTCGGCACGTGACGGTGGCCGTGCAGCACCAGATCGCAGCGGCCCCCGATGCGCTCGAGCAGCCGCGCGCCCAGCCGCAGCTCGGCGGCGTTCGGCCAGCCGAGCGTCGCGGAGACGAACTCGCCGAAGGTCTCCTCGGGCAGCGGCAGCGGATGGTGGTGCAGGGTCAGGACCGTCAGGTGGCGCCGCGGCGCGCCGGCCAGCGCCAGCTCGATCTCGTCGATCACGTCGGCGCAGATCTGCCCGTGGCCGGCGAGCAGGAACTTGTTGTGCGGCCCGGTCGAGTCCACGCGCACCAGGTACAGCCCGTCGTGCGTGTGCGCCTCGACGCGCCCGCCGCGCATCAGCCGCGCGCCGACGTCCTCCCCGAGCCGATCATGGTTGCCCGGGACCACGCTCAGCCGGCCGGCGCGCTGCATGGCCCCGAACAGCTCCTCGAAGCGGGCCAGCTCCTCGCGGCGCCCGCGGTGGGTCACGTCGCCCGAGACCACCACGTGATCGAACGCGTCCTCGACGAGATCGCGCAGGCGGACGGCGGCGCGATCGGTCTCCGGCGAGCGGCCGAGGTGCAGGTCCGAGAGGTGCGCGAGCGTCCTGGTTCTCACGCCCCGGTTGTAGCCGACGCATGAAACGAGTCCGTTCGCGCGCAGTTACGGTCGTGCCAACCTTTCCCAACATCGATCGACACACAATCGTAACCAAGCTTTTACGTCCGAGCTTCGCCGGAGCGCCTAGATTTTCTGCGGGAGGGCTCATGAAACTGGCAGCGTGGCGGGGGAACAACGTGCTGATCACCGATCGGGTCGGCGATCCGGTGCTGACCATGAATCGCATGGGCAACGTGGTGGAGGCGGCCGGCGCCGTCGAGTGCGACGATCTGTTCGACTCGGACTCGTCCGAAGAGGGCCTGGCGCGCAGCGTCGCCACCTGGATCGAATGGACCGCCGACGAAGCGGGCGAATTCTGCGGCGCCGACATCCACCCGCAGATCCGCGACCTGGTGGTCGCCCTCGCCCCCGGCTTCGTCGACTAGGGCTCGATGCGGATGCGGTAGCCGACGGAGCGCACGGTCTCGATCAGGTCGCCGGCGTCGCCGAGCTTGGCGCGCAGCCGCTTGACGTGGGTCTCGATGGTGCGCGTGTCGGAGTCGAGCGGATAGTCCCACACCTTCTTGAGCAGCTCCTCGCGCGTGCGCACCCGGCCGCGCGCCTCGATCAGGAACGTGAGCAGCCGGAACTCGAGCAGCGCGAGCGTGATCTCCTTGCCGCGCACCTTGACGATGAACGAGTCGGTGTCGACCTCGATCGGCCCGGCCTTGAGCAGCCGCTGCCCGACCACGGTGCCGGCGCGGCGCGAGGGCGCGGTGTGGCGGCGCACCACCTCGAGCCGCAAGATCAGCTCGCGCACGCTGAACGGCTTGGGGATGTAGTCCTCGGCGCCCAGCTCGAACCCGGCGATGCGATCGGCCTCGGCGCTACGCGCGGTCAACATCACCACCGGGATCGCCTCGGTGGAGGGATCGGCCTTGAGGCGCCGGCAGACCTCGGTGCCCGACAGATCGGGCAGGTTCAGATCGAGCAGGATCAGGTCCGGCGAATGGCTGGCCGCGCGCGCCAGCGCCTCGGAGCCGGTCGCCGCGTGGACGGTGCGATAGCCTGCCTGCTTCAGGTTGAAGTCGAGCAGGCTGCGCAGATCCTTCTCGTCGTCGACGATCAGGACCAGGGCTCCGCTTGCTTCCATGGCCGCTACGCTATCGATCATTTGTCGCTCTCCCATGCCGACACGGTGAAGGTTGTGAAACATCTTCGCGACAGTCCTCATTGGACCGTCACGTCGTACCCGGCAAAGTCGATGCCACCCCGGCTGTCCCGCAGGACCACCCACAGGTGGTAGGTGCCGGGCCCGGCGGGCGCGGTCCACAGGTCGTCGGTGCTGGTCTCGAGCTCGCCCTCGTCCCGGCCGGTGCGCTCGTGCTCGAAGCTTCCGGCGGTGGCGAACCACGAGACGCGCAACGCCTCGCGGTGATCGACGATCTGCTGCGCGACCACGTCGTACACCGGGTAGCTCTCGGCCGACTCGGGCGTCCAGGCGGCGGTGAAGGTCACCGGGCCGCCCGCGGGCAGCGCTTCGAGCGGCGCGCTGGCGGTCAGCGGCAAGAGCTTCGGGTTGTTGTTGGCCTGATAGCGCATGGCGAACTCGATCGCCACGTCCGCGCCGGCCGAGGCCAGGTTGCAGCTGATGCGTTCCAGGCCGAAGCCCGAGAGCGGCGCGCGGGTCACGCGCACGGGTTGGTAGAAGCCGCCCGAGATGTCGGGATCGCGCGGGCGCAGCGGCGGCTCGCCGGGCTTGGACGGCGGCGGATCGGGACCGAACAGCTGGCAGGCGTCGAGCGGCACGTTGATGATCTGCGTTGGCCCCGCCGAGCCCACCGGTGTCACCCCGTCGTCGCCGAGGCAGCCGGTAGAAACGACGTTGTTCTCGTCGAGCGGCTTGGGCGTGGCGCACAGCGCCCAGCCGAGCGCGGCGGTGGTGTCGGTCCCGTCGGGCGAGACCACCAGCGTGTCGAACGCCACGTCCGTTCCGGGCCGCACCTCGGCCGGCGTGCCGCGCACGGCGAGCACGCGCGCTTCGGTCACCAGCGACGAGGGCTGGCCGAAATCCGGCGCGCATCCCAGGGCCGCGACGCACAGGAGGACGAGGCGCCTCAAAACTGCAGCCTCGCGCCGAGCACGGCGAGCGTCGGCAGGCCGGTGATGTACGCCTTCTTGCTGAAGTCGAAGTTGTAGACGATCTCCTCCGGATTCGCGCGGTTGGTCACGTTCTGCACGTCGAGGAACACGTTGAGCGACAGGCGGCGGAAGGTGAACGTCTTCTCCAGCCGCACGTCGAGCTGCACGAAGTCGGGGATGCGAATGGTGTTCTGCGCCCCGAAGATCGGCTGGTACTGATCGCCGCGCGAGTCGTAGAACGAGCCGATCACCGGCGTGCGCGGGACCCCGCTGGTGTAGCGGAAGCGCACGCCCGCGACCCAGCCCTTGTAGTCGTAGCTGGCCACCACGCCGAGCACGTGGGTCTGATCGAAGTCGAACAGCCGATACGGCCGGTCCGCGTGATCCTTGCGCTCGGATCGCGAGATCGAATAGGTGACCCAGCCGAAGAATCCCTTGAACAGCTCCTGGCGCAAGAGCACCTGCCCGCCGTAGCTGCGGCCGACACCGTCTTGCGTGAGCGCACGCGCCAGCGGCGGCGTGGGCGCTTCGTTGCGCGAGACCAGATCGTCGAGGTACTTGAAGAAGCCGACCGTCTCGCAGGTGAGCGTGCCGGTGAGCTTGACCGCGATGCCGAGGCTGGCGTGCGCGCCCCAGGCGATCCCCAGCTGCGGATTGCCGAACACCGCCGATAGCTCCTCCGACTCGGGCGCCTGGTGATAGATGCCGCCGGCGATGTTGAGGCTCACGCGCTTGTGCGCCTTGATGTTGATCGCCAGCCGCGGATCTGGTCCCCACGCCAGGCGCGAAAACCCGATCGGCGTCACGCCCACCACCGACGGCGCGGTCTGGCTGCCCTCGAGCAGGAACGCGTCGATGCGCAGGCCGGGGATGAAGGTGACGTTCTTGTAGGTGAGCTCGGCGAACGCGTAGGGCGCGACGTCGGCGATGTGGGTGGAGAACTTGTCGGCGTTGACGTCGTCGCCGGGCGGCCGGCCGAACACGAACACGTCGCCCTCGCGCGGCGGGATGTCGAGCGAGCCCGAGCGCTTCGAATTCGCCACCTGTCCGGCCATATCGAGGCCGATCGACAGCGTGGCCCACTTGGCGACGCGCCGGCGGTAGGCCGCGCGCAACCCGTAGCGGAAGCCGTCGACCTCGCTCGAGGTGGGCACCGGGCCGAACTTGGTGACCGTCTTGCCGGTGTCGAAGCCGAACGACGGCGTGAGCACGAAGCTCGAGCCGTCGGGCAGGATGCGCGTGTAGCGCAGAAACGCGCGGTAGAAGCTGGAGTCGGTGTTCTCGGTGCGCACCTCCGCCGGATCGGCCGACGCGATCGCGCGCCGCAGGTGATCGTCCGAGGCCAGGAACACCGCGGTCAGCTCCTCGTCCTTGCGGAGCTGCAGGCTGGCCAGCACCTGGTAGTCGTCGTAGCGTGGGATGGGAAAGAAATCGCCCACGTCCTGCGAGGTGAGCCCGCCGAGCAGGCGATCGAGGTAGCTGTAGCGCCCGGCGATGCCGATGCGAAAGCGCTTGCCGATGGCCGCGGTGATCATCGCCGAAGCGTCGAGCACATCGGCCGACGCGTAGCCGTGCACGCCGGTCTGCGGCAGCTGCCGGGTCTCGACACGCACCAGCCCTCCGAGGCCGCGCCCGTAGTCCGCGCCGTAGCCGCCGGGCAGCAGATCGATCGACTTGACCAGATCCGAGTTCACCGTCGAGCGCAGCCCGCCCACGTGATACAGCGCGGGGATCTCCACGCCGTCGACGTTGACGCGCGTGTCTTTCGGCGACGAGCCCCACACGATCAGCGCGCCCGAACCGGCCGCCGAGCGCGCCACGCCCGGCAGGTTCTGCACCACCTTGAGCGTGTCGCCCTGCGTGCCGGGCACGCGCCGCGCCTCCTCGGTGCGGATGACCGTCTGCACCGACTCCTTCTTGATGCGCGCCGCGCGCACCACCGTCTCCTCGTCGATGCCCTCCTCTTTGGCCTCGACGTAGTACTTCACGGTCTTCTTGGTATCCTTGGTCAGCTCCTCGTCGGTGAGGACGGTGATCAGCTTGGGCGCCGAGAGCTCGACCTTGTGCACGCCGAGCGGCACGTCGATGAACTCGAAGTGTCCTTTGTCGTCCGAGATCGCGGTCGCGCCCGAGTCCTTGAGCGTGACGGTGACGCCGGGGAACGGCTTCTTCGTGAAGCGCTCGAGGACCGTGCCCTCGAAGTTCACCTGCGGCCCGAGCTTGACGATCTGCGTCTTGATCGAGAACTGGTACTTGTAGTCGATCTTCACCGGCGCCGGCTTGCCGTCGACCTCCGCCGGCTCGAACACGAACTGCCTGGCCGCCGCGACCGCCGCGGTATCGAAATCGGCACCTGCCGAAGTCACCACGAACACGTTCCCCACCTTGCCGTCCGCGCCAATCTCGATCGTCAACAGCACCGCCGCGGTCACCCCCGCCGCCTTCTTCTCGGCCGGATACTCCGCCTCGACAAACGTCACCAGCCTCGGCGCCCGGGTCACCACTGGCGCCCTCTGCTCCGTCGCATCCCCCGCCTCCGCCTCCTGCCCAACCGCGGATCCGGAAGCCAGGGTGACGAGCGCGATCATGGCGAGCGAGTGCCGCACGCTCAGTCGCTCAGCTCGAAGCGCTTGGCGAGGGTGAAGGTGGCGCCGGCGAGCGGCTTGCCGCAGCGCATGGCCGGCTTGAAGGTCCAGGTCTTGACCGCGGCGACCGCGGCGGCGTCGAGCGCGGGGTCGACGCCGGAGACCACCTCGACGTTGGCGACCGAGCCGTTGGCGGCGACGGTGATCTTGAGGACCAGCCGGCCCTCGATGTTGTTGGCGCGCGCTTCCTGCGTGTACTCGATCTCGCTGGCGCGCTGCACCGGCACCGGCTTGGACGGCGCCTCGGTGCAGTTGTCCTCTTCGGGGTTGTCCTTCGGCGACAGCACCTTCTCGCGTTTCAACGCGGGTCCTGCCTTCTGCGCACCGTCGCCGGCAGGCTTGCCGCCCTTGTCGGGCGCCTTGATCGCCGGCCCGCCGACGTCGATGCCCGGCCCATCGGCGTTGCCGAGCGTCAGCCCGGTCTCGGTCGGCGCCTCGACCGGCCCGCTCGGCTCCTGCGCGTGCGACGGCGCGAGGCGAGCCGGCGCGCTCGACGGCGCGACCTGCGGCTTCGCCGACGCCACCAGCGGCTTGGGCTTGGGCTTCGGCTTGTCCTCTTTCTTCTCCGGCTTCTTCTTCTCGCCCACCACCGCGACCGACGTGGCGCGATGCGCCGCCTTCGACTTCGAGACCTGCAGCGCAAGCCCGAACACCACCACGTGCAAGACGGCGGAGACGATGACGGTCTTGGACCTCACGTGCTATTCCGCCTGGACGTTGATGGCGAACTTGGTGATCCCCGCCAGCTTGGCCAGGTCGAGCACGTGCACCACCCGCCCGTGCTGCACCTCTTTGTCGGCGCTCACCACCAGGTTGGTCTCGGGATCGGCCTCGGCCGCCTTCTTCAGCCCCTCGGCGATCTGCGAATCGGTGGCGTCCTGATCGTTGAAGCGCAGGCTGCCGTTCTTGAGCAGCGTCACCGTCGACGGCTTCTCCGCCGTCCCGTCGGTGGCGTGCGCCTTGGGCAGCTGCACCTTGAGCGACTGCGCGACGATGTAGGTCGACGAGACCATCAAGATGATCAACAGCACCAGCACCACGTCGACCAACGGCGTGACGTTGATCCCCGAGATCATCCCTTGGCCCGCCTTCCCCTTCGCTCCGCCGAGCGTCCCGGCCACGGCTACGCCTCCGCCCGCGGCTGCTTGGCCTTGTCCAAAGGGAACTTGGTGTGGAATCCGTCGCGGTGCGACTTCATCTGCGCCAGGATCAGGCCGCCGATCGAGGCCACGTTCTCCTCGAGATCCTGGGTCTTCTTCTGGAAGATGTTGTAGGAGATGACCGCCGGCAGCGCGACCAGGATGCCGACCGCGGTGGCCACCAGCGCCTCGGCGATGCCGCCCATCACGTTGTTCATCCCGCCGGCGTTGCCCGCCGCGCCCGCCAGCTCGCGGAACGCAGTGACGATGCCGAGCACGGTGCCGAACAAGCCGACGAACGGCGCGTTGTTGCCCAGCGTGCCGAGGAACAACAGGCCCGCCTCGTAGCCCTTGCGCCGCTCCTTGATGCCGCCGGCCAGCACCTGCTCGACCGCCTCGTAGCCGTCGGGATACCAGTCGAGCGCCTCCTTGATCACCTCGGCCTCGACGCCGGGCGTGCGGGCGAGCAGCTCCTGCGCGCTCTTGATGTCGTCCTTGCGCAGGAACTCGACGATGCGCCGCGCGAGCAGCGGCGCGTCGATGCGGCGCGTGCGGAAGTACCACCAGCGCTCGATCACCAGACCCACCGACAGCACCGAGAGCGCGAGCAGCACGTAGAGCACCGCCTGCCCACCCACCTGCGCGACCGAAAGAAGTTTTTGCACCAACATCTGTCTCTCCTTTATGGAACGTCGAATTGCAGGACCAGCAGCCCCGCGCCGATCACGTGTGGAACGATGGTGTCGGCGTCGCGGCCGATGCCCTGCGCCATCCCGAGCGATTGGCCGTCGAGCGTCGCCGCGACGGTGAACACCGCCTGCGGCTCGCCGCACAGCGAGAACGTATCGACGCGCACCAGGTAGTGGCCCGACGGCGGCGGCACGGTCCAGTACACGTTCTCCTGGCGGCGCCCGTCGATCACGCAGTTGGCGTTGGAGTCGAAGTCGAGGATCCCGCCGTTCACGTAGCCGGTCGGATCGGGCGGATCGCCCGGCTTGGGCGGCTCGTGCGAGTTCTGGTTCTTGGCCCAGATCTCGATGCCGTCCGGCTGCACCACGTGCAGATCGAGATCGGCCTGGCGATCCCACGCCAGCGAGATCAAGAGCGTCGCGTTGTCGATCGGCGCCGCCGCGGTGTTCAGATCGGCGGTCGACGGCGGCCCGAAGTTTCCCTGCTCGTCGACGGCGCGGCCTTCGAGGAGATACTTGCCGGGCTCGAGCGCAGGTGAGAACGACAGGCTGGCGCTGAACGCGAGCTGCAGGTTGGCGGTCGGATCTTTCGCGCCGGGAATGATGATCCAGTAGCCGGGATCGTTCTCGAGAAAGATCGCCACCGCGGTGGTGTCGCGCGTGACGATGCCGGTGAGCGGCTTGGAGCGCTGCCCCGGGCGGATCAGGTTGGAGCTGTTGTAGAAGGACTCGATCGCCGGCCCGTCCATCGCCGCCGGCGTCGGCCCCGGGTAGTACTGCGCGTTGGCCACGCGCAACAACGAGTCCAGCCCGGTCGCATCGGTCGCGCCGCTGCAGCCGGCCGCCACCACACACGCGATCGCCAGCGCGCGCATCTAGAACTGCACCTGGCCGCGGATGATGAACGCATCATCGGCGAGCGTGGTGGGCAGCCCGTTCTTGTTGCGGCCGAGCGGGTTTCCGTTGTGCTGGTACTCGAGCTGCAGCCGCGCGTAGCCCGGGTAGCGGATCGCGCCAGCGACCGCCAGCGTCGAGTATACTGAGCTGTTGGGCACCTGCACGCCGCCCTTGAGGCCGTTCGAATCGCGATCCGCGTCGTAGCTGTCGTAGCGCACGCCGATCATGCCGTACGGCGTCAGCTCCTGCGTGAAGGCCACGTACCAGCCGAGCTGGCGCACGTCGCGCCCGGCGCTCACCGGATCCGAGATCTGCGTGGCGCGATCGAGGTTGGTCGCGTAGGTCAGCTCGCCGTAGACCGTCAGCTCGCCGAGCTTGGGCAGCCCGATGGCGAGCAGCAGATCGCCGGCCACCGCCCAGCGCTGAAAGTTCGACGACGGCGTGGGCGTCTGCCCGGCGATCACCTGGATCTCGTTGAGCTGCACCGCGCCGTCTTCGTTGGCGTCGCGCCACAC
The DNA here is from genome assembly GCA_003170275.1 of Myxococcales bacterium. Classification (GTDB taxonomy): domain Bacteria; phylum Myxococcota_A; class Polyangia; order Palsa-1104; family Palsa-1104; genus PALSA-1104. The sequence continues at coordinate 75,167 of PNAM01000118.1, read as the reverse complement.
CAGCGTGTCCTTGGACGCCGCGATGCCCTTGTGAAAGCCGTTGCCGTAGTCGGCCGAGAAGCCCGCCTTGAGCCCGAGCCGGTGCAGGAAGATCGTGTCGATGCCGATGCGCCCGACCAGATCCTTGCTCTGGTTCGGATCGCGGCCGGGGAACAGCTTCTCGCCGATCGGATCGCCGTTCATCGCGCCGATCTGGTAGCGCAGGAACTTCCAACCGCCCTGCAGCCGCGCGCCCAGATCGTACTCGCCGGGAAACAGCGCGCGCTCCAGGTTGGATCGTTCGAGGAACAGCCGATCCTTGTCGCTCTGCCCGATCTCGAACCCGAACGGCGTCTTGAACAACCCGAGCGTGACCATGAGATACGGCACCGCCGGCGCGTCCGGGTTGCGCCACACCAGCGACGCCTCGGCCCCGACCGGCCGCACCTGCGAGCCGTTGACCGTGTTGGCGTCGATCTCGATCGCGCCGGCGATGATCCGATAGTTGATCTCCGCTCGCAGGCGCGCCCGCCGCAACAGAAAGCGCGTCTGGTTGAGCGGATCTCCCGTCGACGGATTGACCTCGTCCTGCGAGCTCTGCCGCCACGCCACCGCGTCCACTTGCGCAAAGCCGCCCAGGCTGAGCCCGAACCGCCCGGCGTGCCACACCGTCGAGTCGGACACCGCCTTGCGCGTGGCCTCGGCCTCCACGCGCGCCTCCGCCCGCTCGGCCTCGCGCGCCGCCCGCTCGGCCTCGAGCTCCTTCTTCAGCCGCGCGAGCTCGGCGTCGAACCGCCGCGCGGTCTCGTCCGCCTGCGCCTTCATTTCCGCGCGCAGCGCGTCGAGATCGCGCGGCATGGCCGGCGCCTCCGGCCCGAATTGTGGCTTCTCCTGGGCAGACGCATGACGGGAGGTTGACGCCAACAGCGCGAGCAGAAGCGTGGGGAGGAGGCGCTTCATTCGCGGTTACGGGAGGGCGGGAAGGACGCCCCCGGGGGCGAGCGTCGGATAGAACGGGGTGATGTCGACCTGATCGACCGAGGCGGAGTGGCAGGAGTTGAGGAAGTCCACCGTGGTCATCGGGTTGGTGACGCACGCCGGCAGCAGATCGGGATTGCCGGTGAGGTCGGCGTTGCCGCTCATCGACAGATCGGGATTGTTGCCGCCGCCCATATCATTGTTGTTGTTCGCGTCGTCTCCACAGCCGGCCACCACGACCACCGCGCAGGCGAGTAATAGATTCTTGATCATGTTCATCTCCTCTACTTCGCTTCGCAGTAGTTCTTGCGGCACACTTGCGTGCCGGGGCAGGTGCCGGTGCACGCCATGCAGCCGGTCGGCTCCGCGCCGGTGGCGCGCTTCTCGAACGAGCAGCCGCACGGCTTGTCCGGCGCGTACGGCGTGAGCGCTCCGAACTCGATCGGGTGCTTCACGTTCATCGCGCAGGTCGGGGTCAGGTGCGAGTCGGTGATCGCGTCGGTGACGTCGTAGCCCACCGGCGTGCTCGTGCCCTGCAAGAGGTCGATGAAGAACTTGGCCTTGGCGTTGGTCGGCACACCCTGTCCGTCGACGGCCGCCAGCATGTGGATGTAGCCCCAGATGCCGTAGCGGCCGTCGCGCACGTTGCGCTTGTCGCGCGAGGTGAGCGTGGAATCGGGCCAGTAGGCGTAGCGCTGCTTGAAGGCGCGGTACGCGAGCGCCTTGACCGACGAGCGATTGTTCGACTGATCGTAGAAGTCCTCGCCCAGGATGCCGATGGTCTTTTCCTGGTTGCCGGTGGTCGCCTGGCCGACGACGTAATTGAGCACGTCGCCGGTGCCGTTGCTGCCGCCGGTCGGCTTCATCGAGACGCCGTTCCAGGCGTGCGAGCCGGTGCCGATGTTGGCGGTGATCATCGCGCGCGTGCCCGAGTCGACGGCGCGGATGAAGTAGTACATCTTGTCCAGCCACGGCGCGACCATGCCGGCGTCGGCCAGGCCGAACACCAGGTAGGCCTGCTCCGCGCTGATCGCGGTCTGGGTCGAGGTGTTGGGCACCACGAACACCATGTTGTTGACCGGCCCGTTGAAGTCCTTGAGGTTCGGAATCGCCGGCGAGCCGGGGCACAACGACGCGTCCACGTCGGAGAGCACCAGGTCACCCGCCAGGCCCGCGGTCGCGTCGACCGAGCAGGTCGGGACTGCCGACACGCCGTCGTAGGTCGCCGGGATGTAGTTCATCGTTTGCTTGATGAGCCCGTCGCCGATGATGCGGGTCACGCCGCTGCACGAGCCGTCCTTGAGATAGACCAGCGTGTAGGGGCTGGTCGCGTCGGCGGCGACCTTCGGGCCGATGGTCTTGAGCAGCGGCTCGAGCGCGGTCGATCCCGACAGATACAAGGGCGTCGGGGTGAGGGTGTTGCAGGCTGGATCGACCGCCAGGGCGGTCCGCGGCGCGAGAGCGGCGCCGAGCGCAAACAGTCCTAGAACGATGCTGCGTGTGGACATGCGTTCCTCCGGGTTCAAATGACGCAGCAAGCAATAGCGAGCTGAAAATGCGCAATCAAGCGTCATTCAGGTCGTTCGCCAAGGTTTTCCCGGCCGTTCGGACAATTGTCATAAATGGCGTTTACCGAGGAGGAACGGCTGTTTCTCCTCGGTTGGCGGTTTCTGCGCACTGGAAATCAGGGCGATATTCGATTTCGCCAACCCGCCCGGTTTCGTTTCCAAATGTTTGCATTTCGCTACGCCCGAGGTCACTTGCAGCGCGCTACAAGGTGCGCATGAAAACCAAGCTCGCCCTCGCCACCCTGCTCTTCGCCGCTTGCGGCGACGCCAACACCGCGGACGATCTGGGCAACCTCGCGCTCGATTTGTCGTCGGTGGCGCACCCCGATCTGACCAGCGGCCCGCAGCCCGATCTGGGCCAGGCGCCGAGCCACCGCGTGATCGTGTTCGTGTGGGACGGCCTGCGCCCCGACTCGATCAACGCCACCGATACGCCCAATCTCCTGGCATTGAAGCAGGGCGGCGTCGAATTTACCGACAATCACTCGACCTATCCGACCTTCACCATGATGAACGCGGCCGCCTTCGCCACCGGCAGCTTCCCCGGCACCACCGGCTTCTACGGCAACTCGCTGTGGCAGGAGGGCCCGACGGGCAACAGCTCGGCCGGCACGCCCGCCGACTTCGTCGATCCGGTCTTCACCGAGGACTACGCGATCCTCCAGGACCTCGACACCTTCTACTCGAACCAGCTGCTGCTGGTCGGCACGCTGTTCCAGGCGGCGCAGACCGCCGGCCTCAAGACCGCGGCGATCGGCAAGAGCGGCCCGGCGTTCCTGCAGGACTACAAGAAGGGCGGCATGATCCTCGACGAGAAGACGGTGTTCCCGCTGTCGCTCGCCAAGGAGATCCAGCAGTCCAACGTGCTGCCGGCGACCACGCCGTTCGCCTACGCGACCGGCATGCTGACGCTCGGCTCGGGCAACGGCAATCCGACCGCGCTGGCCGCCAAGGTCACGCTGGGCGACAAGACCACCTCGGACGCCACCGACACCAGCGGCTCGCCGGTCGCGTCGGCCAACTTCTATATGATGGACGCGTACATCCGCCACATCTTGCCGAAGAACCCCGACCTCACCTTGATCTGGTTCCGTGCGCCCGACAGCCCCGAGCACAACTACGGCCCGGGCGCGCCGAATGCGCACGCCGCGGTCCGGCATCAGGACATCCTGCTCGGCCAGCTCGAGACGGCGCTCCACGAGCAGGGTCTCGACGGGGTCACCAACCTGATCATCGTCTCCGACCACGGGCACTCCAGCGTGTCGGGCCCGCTCGGGACCTTCCCGCTGCACAAGATCTCGAGCGGCAACGTCGACACCACCGACGGCGGCGTCTCCGCGACCGGCTGGTCGGTCTCGGGCGACGTGCGGCTCGCCGACCTCTTGGCGCAAAACGGCTTCGCCAACGTGTACGACGGCCAGCCCTGCCTGTTCGTGCCGGTCATGTCGGGGATCAAGGGCGACGGGACGTCCACGCCGGTCTATCCGACGCTGACCGACGTGGCCGGCACCGCCTGCAACAAGGGCGCGAGCTTCAAGTACACCACCGGCGCGTTCCTGGTGCCCAACCCGCTGCCGGCCGGCGTGCACAACATCGTGATCGCCACCAACGGCGGCAGCGACTACCTGTACGTCCCGGATCACGATGCCGCCACCGTCGCCAACGTCGTCGCGTTCTTGCAAAGCCGCGAGGAGATCGGCGCGATCTTCTTGAATTCGCGCTACACCGCCAACGGAACGCTGCCGCTCGCCGCCGCCAGGCTGGAGAACGCGGCGCGCGCGCCGGACATCATGTTCAGCTACAACTACGACGAGACGGCGGTGGTCGCCGGTATGCCGGGGATCGAGTTCGAGAGCATGTCGGCGAGCTCCAACCGCGGCATGCACGGTAGCTTCAGCCCGGTCGACGTGCACAACACGCTGCTCGCCAAGGGCCCCGACTTCAAGACCGCCCTCGCCGACACGCTCCCTTCGGGCAACGTCGACGTGGCGCCGACCGTGGCCAAGATCTTCGGCTTGTCCTTGCCGAACGCCGACGGCCGCTCGCTGGACGAGGCGCTCGAGACCAACGGCGCGGCGATCGCCGACTACACCGCCACGCCGTCGGTCGTGAACCCGACCGCGCCGGCCACCGGCCTGGTCTTCAAGAAGCCGACCAGCCCGAGCGGCGCGGACGTGGACACCGGCTCGACCTACAACATCGACCTGCACCTCAAGACGCTCACCAAGGGAGCCAAGACGTGGAAGTACTTCGACTACGCCAAGGCCGTGCGCAATTGATCCGCGCGGCGGCTGTGCTGCTGGTGCTCGGGCTGGCGACGCCGGCGGGCGCGGTGGTGGGCTGGGATCAGGCGTTCTCGATCGAGCGGGCGCCGGCGCGCGTGCACTTCCGCGCGCGCTACCAGGACCAGGCGGGCGCGTCGCACGCCGTGCAGGTGTGGCGCGACGGCAATCGATTGCGCCGCGACACCGACGACCGGCTGGCGATGTACGTGGAGCACAAGCCGGGCGCCGACGATCGCTTCGAGGTGATCGATCGCTCGCGCGCGGTGGCGTACAAGGTGAGCCGGCTGAACCTGTTCCGCATCGGCAGCTTCCCCGACTGGACCGGCCTGGCCTCGATGCTGGTGCGACCGCGCGCGAACGCCGAGGTGACGCCCGCCGGCGAGCGGCCCGAGCAGACCCCGGCCGGCACATGCCGCTGGTTGAAGACCGGCGATCGGCGGGTGTGCTGGTCGGCGCGCTGGCGCCTGCCGTTGCGCATCGTCGCGCGCGATTCCGCCGGCCGCTGGAAGCAGGTCCTGACCATCGACCAGGTCTCGGGCGAGCGCTTCGCCGACGGCATCTTCACCCCGCGCATCGCCGGCCTGACCGAGATCGACGTAGACCGCGACGTGCATCCCGACCAGGACTGACGGAGGGGGTGTGAACGCGCGGCGGACCGACCGTCAATGGCGGGTCACGCTCCGCGCGTAACGCCTGATTTTCATTCGCCGTCGAAGTGGCACCGGCGATGCTCCCGTCGCCGCCATGTCCAAAACCCTGCTCGCGCCGCTGCTCCTGATCTCGGGCTGCTTCGCGCACATCCCGCAGCACACCACCGCGCATCTGAATGTTTCGTGGCGCGCGGACTACCAATCGGCACAGGCCGACGCGCAGAAGCTCGGCCGTCCGGTCCTGGTGGTCATGATCGCCGGCGACAAGGAGGGGGCGATCTGCCTCGGCGGCGACTACCTGCGCTCGTCCGCGCTCACCGATGCGCGCGTGATCCGGAAGATCAACGAAGAGTTCGTGCCGGTGTGGATCAACGTGCGCACCACGCCGATCCCGCGCTTCCCGTTCCTCAAGGACGTGCTGGTCACCGCCACCGTGAACGCCGAGAACCGGGTCACCGACACCTTCAGCAAGAACTATTTCCTGCGCAGCGTGGTGGTGTCGCCGGACGGCCAGACGCTGCTCAACCCGGGCGCGACCAACGTGACGGTGGCCGCGCGCAAGCTGATCTTCGAGGGCGACTTCACCTACGAGACCAACGATCCGGGCAGCTACCTGGGCCTGCTCGAGCACGCGCTCCGTCGCTACACCGAGAGCCAGCAGCCCGCGCTGTGAGCTGACGCGACGATCGCGGTTGCATTCCGGGATCGGACGGGGCTACTGAAGGAGCGCATGAGCGGGCTCCGCATTCAGCGACGCCTCCTGGCGGTCTTCCTGGTCCTGCTTGCCTGCGTGCTTCTGCCGACTGCGCTGCTGCTCGACGTGTGGGTGGGGTCGGATCTGCGTGAGGTGGTGCGCGCCGATCTGACCCGCGATACCGTCGCGCTGGCGTCGGAGCTCGACCGCGCGCCACCGGCCAACCTTCCCGACTGGGCGGCGCATCTCGGATTCGCCAACGGCTATCGCGTCACGGTGATCGCGCCCGGCGGCGAGGTGCTCGCGGACTCGGACGTGCGCAGCGAGGAGCTGGGACGCGTCGAGAACCACCGGGAGCGGCCCGAGGTGATCTCCGCGCTAGCCGGTCAGCTCGGGAGCAACGTCCGCCGCTCGGCCACCGTCGGCAAGCAGATGATGTACGTGGCCGCGCCGGTCGGCTCGCCGCCGCACGCGGTGCTGCGCCTGGCGTTGCCGCTCGATCAAGTCGCCAAGACAGTCGGCAAGGCGCACGCGGCGGTGTTCGTCTCCGGGCTGTTCGCGTTCGTGCTGGCCTATCTGCTCGGCTCCGCCCTGTCGCGCTGGTGGAGCCGGCCGGTGATCGCAGTGACCCAGGCGACCCGGGCGATGATCCAGGGCGACTTCACCTCGCCGTTGCCGGAGCCGGAGGACGACGAGCTGGGCGATCTGCTGATCGCGCTCGATACGCTGCGCAAGCAGCTCGCCGGCCAGATCGAAGCGCTCAGCCAGGAAGGCCTCAAGCTGCGCGCGGTCCTCGACGGCATGACCGAAGGGGTGGCGCTGGTGCAGTCGCACACCATCACCGCCGCGAACCTGGCCTTCACCAAGCTGCTCGGCCTCGAGGGAACCGCCGAAGGGAGGACGCTCCTCGAGGTCGCGCGCCTGCCGAGCCTGGCCGATGCGGTCGAGCAGGCCATGCGCGATCGCACGGAGGCGTCGAGCGAGGCGCAGGTCGGCGGACGCTCGATCATGATCCACGCGCACCCGCTCGGCGTGGTCTCGGCGCGGCAGGCCGTGGTGGTGCTGATCGACATGACCGAGACCCGGCGGCTCGAGCGGCTGCGGCGCGATTTCGTCGCCAACGCCTCGCACGAGCTGCGCACCCCGGTCGCCGCGATCGTCGGCGTGGCCGAGACGCTGGCCGCCGGAGCCGCCGACGATCCGGTGGCGCGCGCGTCGTTCGTGGAGATCCTGCTGCGCCACTCCGAGCGACTGTCGCGGCTGACGGCCGATCTGCTGGACATCGCGCGCCTGGAGGGCGGCTATCGCCCACGCACAGAGAAGGTGCCGCTCAACGCGGTGGTCGAGGCGGTGGCCAGCTCGCTCCGGCCGCGCGCCGAAGCCCGGCAGATCCAGCTCACCATCCACCTGCCCGAGCAGCTGGCGGTCACCGCCGAGCGTCCGGCCGCCGAGCAGATCCTCACCAACCTGGTCGACAACGCGATCAAGTACACGGCGGAGGGCCGCAGCGTCACCGTCTCGGCGCGCCCGCGCGGAACCTTCGTCGAGCTGGTGGTCGAGGACACCGGGCAGGGGATCCCCGCCGAGCACCTGCCCCGCCTCTTCGAGCGCTTCTATCGGGTCGACAATGCGCGCTCGCGCGAGCTCGGCGGGACCGGGCTGGGCCTGGCGATCGTCAAGCACCTGGTGCTGGCCAACGGCGGCGAGATCCGCGTCGAGAGCACGGTCGGTCAGGGGAGCCGCTTTTTGGTCCTGTTACCCCGCGCAAGCCTGTGAAGCCGCACCGCTTTGAAAAGTTCACACAATCGTTGCACAGACCCGGCGTCGCTCTCGGCTAGGCTCCGTCGGAGAAGCCAAGGAGACCCATACCCATGAGACGCTATCGAACCTGGTTGGTCGCTGCCCTGGCGCTCGTTTCGGCCGGCGTCGCGCGCGCGGACTCGCTGCTGGTCACCGGCGCCGGCGCGACCTTTCCCTATCCGCTCTATTCGAAGTGGTTCGCCGAGTACAACAAGCTGCGGCCGGACATGAAGTTCAACTACCAGTCGATCGGCTCCGGCGGCGGCGTCAAGCAGATCACCGAGAAGACCGTCGACTTCGGCGCGTCCGACTCGCCGATGACCGACGCCGAGCTGCAGAAGACGCCCGGCCTGTTGCACGTCCCGATGATCCTCGGCTGCGAGGCGATCGTCTACAACGGGCTGCCCGATGGCCTCAAGCTCACGCCGGCCGCGCTGGCCGACATCTTCCTCGGCAAGATCACGCAGTGGAACGATCCGCAGCTCGCCAAGATCAACCCCGGCATGAAGCTGCCCGAGATCGCGATCGTGGTGGCGCACCGCTCCGACGGCTCGGGCACCACCGGCGTGTTCACCGATTATCTCGCGAAGGTCTCGCCGACGTGGAAGTCGCAGGTGGGCGCCGCCAAGAGCGTCAAGTGGCCGGTCGGTCTCGGCGGCAAGGGCAACGAAGGCGTGACCGGCCTGGTCAAGTCCACGCCCGGCAGCATCGGCTACGTCGAGCTCGCCTACGCCAACCAGAACAAGCTGCCGATGGCGTCACTGCAGAACGCCGACGGCGCGTTCGTCAAGCCGAGCATCGAGACCACCTCGGAGGCGGCGGCGGGCGTGGAGATGCCGGCCGACTTCCGCGTGTCGATCACCAACGCCAAGGGCAAGAACGCCTATCCGATCTCGGCGTTCACCTACCTTTTGGTCTACAAGGACCAGACCAACGCCGACAAAGGCAAAGCGCTCGGCCAGTTCCTCTGGTGGGCGATCCACGACGGCCAGAAGCTGGCCGGGCCGCTCGACTACGCTCCTTTGCCCAAGGCGGTGGTCACGCGCGTCGAGGCGGAGGTCAAGTCGATCACGGTGCAGGGCAAGAGCGTGATCGCCTCGAATTGAGCCGCCGATGAGCACCGCGCCGACCGATCACAGCGAACGACGGGCCGGCGGTCACCTCGGTGACCGCGTCTACGCCGTCGGCTTGACGGCGCTGGGCGGCGCGGTGTTGCTGATCGTCGGCGTGATCATCACCGTCTGCTACGGCCTGTCCCGGCCGGCCTTCGCCAAGATCGGGCTGGGCGAATTTCTCGCCGGCTCCAACTGGGATCCGGTGCAGGACTCGTTCGGCGCGCTGCCGTTCATCTACGGCACGGTCGTGACCTCGCTGGTGGCGGTGGTGATCGCGGTCCCGATCTCGATCGGGCTGGCGCTGTTCCTGACCGAGATGTCGCCCACGCGCCTGCGCCGGGTGGTCTCGTTCCTGGTCGAGCTGCTGGCCGGGATCCCGAGCGTGGTCTACGGCTTGTGGGGCGTGATGGTGCTGGTGCCGGTGCTGCGCACGACGGTGGAGCCGGCGCTCGGCAAGACCGTGGGCTTCCTGCCGCTGTTCAGCGGACCGCCGATGGGCCTCGGCTACCTGGCGGCGGGGATCTTGCTGGCGATCATGATCCTGCCGACCATCGCCTCGGTCACCGTCGAGGTGCTGCGCACCATGCCCCCGTCGCTGCGCGAAGGCGCGCTGGCGCTCGGCGCCACCCGCTGGGAGGCGATCCGCATGACCGTGCTCCCCTACGCCACGCGCGGAATCCTCGGCGCGGTGATCCTCGGGCTGGCGCGCGCGCTCGGCGAGACCATGGCGGTCACCATGGTGATCGGCAACCAGCCGGAGATCCACGCTTCGCTGTTCGCCGCCGGCTACACGCTGCCGTCGGTGATCGCCAACGAGTTCGCCGAAGCGAGCGGCGCGATCCACACCGGCGCGCTGGCCGGGCTCGCGCTGGTGCTGTTCGGCGTCACCCTGATGCTGTCGAGCCTGGCGCGGCTGCTGGTGCGCATGTCCACTCGCACCTTGCGGGGCGCGGCGTGACCGGCGAAGGTAGAGAGATCGTGGCAGAGGGAATCGCGCCCTATCCGCGGGCCGCGCGGCGCAGCGCCTCACGCAGTCGCGCGATCACCAACGCGGCGATGACCATCTTGTGCGGCACGGCGGTGGTGCTCGCGCTGGTCCCGCTGGTGTCGGTGCTGTGGCTGGTGGTCTCGCGCGGGATCCGCTCCATGTCGCTCGCCTTCTTCACGCACCTGCCCGCGCCCGTCGGTGAGACCGGCGGCGGAATCGGCAACGCCATCGTCGGCTCACTGTTCATGGTCGGGCTGGCGTCGGTGATCGGCTTGCCGCTGGGCATCGGCGCGGGCGTGTTCCTGGCCGAGCGTGGCGACGGCCATCTGGGAAAGTTCGTGCGCTTCACCGCCGAGGTGCTCGCCGGCGTCCCGAGCATCGTCATCGGCGTGGTCGCCTACGGCCTGATCGTGATCCCGATGGGGCACTTCTCGGCGTTCGCCGGCGCTGCAGCGCTCTCGATCTTGATGATCCCGACGCTGGCGCGCGCGACCGAGGAGATGGTCCGGCTGGTGCCGCGACCCTTGCGCGAGGCCTCCCTGGCGCTCGGCGTGCCCGCCTGGAAGACCAGCCTGTTCGTGGTGCTGCGCACCGCGCTCGGCGGGCTACTCAACGCCGCGCTGCTGGCGATCGCGCGCGCCGCCGGCGAGACCGCGCCGCTGCTGTTCACCGCNNTTCACCGCGCTCAACAATCAGTACTGGAACTTTCGGCCCGATCAGCCGACCTCGTCGCTGACCGTGCAGATCTTCAACTACGCCATCTCGCCGTACGAAGAATGGCACGACAAGGCCTGGGGCGCGGCGCTGTGCCTGCTCCTGCTGATCGGGACGCTCAGCCTGGTCGCCCGGGTCCTGGGAAGGCGCCGCGTCGCATGATCGAGAAGCCCAAGCTCGAGGTCCAGAAGTTGAACGCGTGGTTCGGCGAGAACCGCGCGATCAAGGACATCAGCATGAGCGTGCCGCCGCGCACGGTGCTGGCGATCATCGGGCCGTCTGGCTGCGGCAAGTCGACCTTCGTGCGCTGCCTCAACCGCATGCACGAGCTGACGCCCGGCGCGCGCTCGGCCGGCACCGTGCTGCTCGACGGCGAGGACGTCTATTCGGGCGGCGTCGATCCGGTCTATCTGCGGCGGCGCGTCGGCATGGTGTTCCAGCGGCCGAACGTCTTTCCGAGCATGTCGATCCGCGACAACGTGGTCGCCGGCCTGCGCCTGAATCGCGTGCGCGCCGACTACGAGCGCATCGTCGAGCGCACGCTGCGCCAGACCGCGCTGTGGGACGAGGTCAAGGATCGCCTGGGCGACAGCGGGATGGGCCTCTCCGGCGGCCAGCAGCAGCGGCTGTGCATCGCGCGCGCGCTGGCGGTGGAGCCCGAGGTGGTGCTCATGGACGAGCCGGCCTCCGCGCTCGATCCGATCGCCACGGCGAAGATCGAAGAGCTGATCGACGAGCTCTCCGAGCAGTACACCATCATCATCGTCACCCACAACATGCAGCAGGCCACGCGCGTGTCCGACTACACCGCGTTCTTCTACCTCGGCGAGCTGGTCGAGTACGGCAGCACCGCCGACATCTTCACCAATCCCAAGTGCCAGGCGACCGAGGACTACGTCACCGGAAAATTCGGATGACCCACGATCACATCCTGAAGCAGTTCGATCGGGATCTGGCGACGCTCAAGGACCGCATCCTGCGCATGGCCGGCATGGTCGAGGATCACATCGCCGCGTCGATGCGCGCGCTGATCGATCAGGACGGGGCCAACGCGGTGCGGCTAGCGAACGCGGACCGGCCGGTGAACCTGCTCGAGATGGAGTGCGACGAGCTGTGCGTCAAGCTGATCGCGCTGCGCCAGCCGGTCGGCTCCGACGTGCGCCTGCTGGTCGCCTCGCTCAAGATCATCACCGACCTGGAGCGCATCGGCGACATGGCGGTGAACATCGCCGAGCGCGCCGAGGTGCTCGCCCGTTCGCCCAAGCTCAATCCGCCGCTCGATCTGACCGGCATGGCGAGCAAGACGCAGGAGATGCTGCGCGACTCGCTCGACTCCTACGTGCACGGCGACGCGGCCAAGGCGGAGGAGATCCTCGTCCGCGACGACATGATCGACGCCGCCTTTCGCGACGTGTTCGCCACGTTGATCGCGCACATGAAGCGCGATCCGGAGAACGTCGAGCGCGCGGTCGGCCTGTTGTTCATCGCCAAGCACCTCGAGCGCATCGCCGACCACTCGACCAACATCGCCGAGATGGTGATCTACCTGGTCAACGGCAAGGACGTCCGGCACCGCTTCTCCGTCGAGAATCGCCGCTAAGTTACCGCCGGACCCTTGTGGCGGACGTCCCGCCCGCGCACGAAGTAGATCACCATCTCGGCGATGTTGGTCGAGTGGTCGCCGATCCGCTCCAGGTAGCGCGAGACCGAGGACAGCGCCAGCGAGCGGATGATGTCCTGCGGCTTCTCCGCGCCCATCGAGATCACGTCGGCTATTACGTGCATGTTGAGGGTGTCGATCTCGCGATCGCCCTTGATCACCTGCTCGGCCTTGTCCGCGTCGCCGTTGACGAAGGCATCGAGCGCGGCACGCAGCGCGTTGCGCACCTTCTCCGCCAACAGCTCGATGCGATCGTAGGTGGGGAGCGGATCGAAGCGGCTCAGATCTTTCTCGCGCTTGGCGATGTTGACCGCCAGATCGCCGATGCGCTCCAGGTCGGTGACGATCTTGAGCGCCAACATGAGGAAGCGCAGATCGGACGCCACCGGCTGCCGCCGCGCGAGGATCAGCGCCACCAGCTCATCGATCTCGACCTCGTCTTGATCGATGCGCGCGTCGTCGGCGATCACCTGGCCGGCGAAGAACTCGTTGCGTTTGATCACCGCCTCGATCGCGCGCTCGATCTGCCGCTCGGCGCGCCCGGCCATCGCCAGGAGCCGCTCCCTGAGCGACTTCAGCTCGCGCTCGAACTCGCGGCTGGTATGGCCCCGCTCCACCCCCACAGTGTAGCCGATCTAGAACAGATACCAGGCGGAGAGCTGGATGTGGTGGTTGATCGCATCCTTGCCGTCGACGTAGTGATCGTCGAACCAGGCGTACTCGAGCCCCAGCCGCACCGACGGGGTAACGTCGGCGAACAGGTTGGCGTCGACCCAGTCCTCCGCCGCGCGGGTCTTGGCGGCGTCGCCGTGCAGCCGGGAATTGTTCGAGTCCATGTGCGAGTAGTTGGCCGAGACCCACATGCGCCCGTTGAGCGCGGGCAGCGCGTACTGCACGCCGAACAGGTACGACTGCCACTGGATGAGGTGCAGGGTGCCGTCGGCGTTGAACGCCACGAAGCCGGGATCGACGTTCGGCGTATAGACCGGCGCCGGGGTGACCATCATCGGGTTGGGCAGCTTGGGCGCCGGGGTGATGCCGCCGTTGAGCTGCGTGAACATGTCGGCGTCGCCCAGCCCCCACGAGTACTCGGCGTTGATCGACAGCGCGTTCGAGCGGTGCGTCTTGGTCGCGCGCACCAGCGGAATGTACGCGTCGGCGGCGATCGCCCAGCCGGTCTTGGGGACCGTGACCTTGGGCGCCGCCGAAAACTCGGCCAGCTCGAAGTGGCGCAGGTCGGCGGTGACCGCGAACGAGAGCGGCTGGATGCTGGTGCCCGCGCCGCCCGCGGTGGTCATGCCGGTCCACTTGTTGAACGCCAGCCGCACGCCGGCCTCGCCCTCGGGCGTCGCCGAGTCGCGCTGCACCGGCCGCATCATCGCGATGGCGAATTCGAGCGTGACCGGATCGGTCTTGATGGTCTTGGACACGCGGATCTGCGCGGTGCGCGAGTAGATCTGCCCGGGCACGCCCTGGATCTCGACGGTGTTCGGGTGGTAGATCGACTGCCAGCCGAACAGGTGCCAGTACTGGCCGATCAGCACGTCGACGATCGGCGTCTCCAGCTTGAGGTTGAAGTGGCGGATGCGAAAGCTCGGGCTGGTGAAGGTCGCGCTCTCGGTGGTCGCCGCCGACGGCCCGAGAAAGTCCATCTCCAGCTGCGCCGACGCGCGCACCTTGTGATACTCGGGCGCGCGCAGCCGGAAGCCGAGCCGCGAGTTGCGCACCGCGAAGGTGAAGCGCGCGTTGTCGCCGGTGAAGGTGCCCGGCCGCGCCACCTGCGTGTTGCCCGGCAGGTCGGTGAAGCTCTGCGTGGTGTCGTAGTTCAGATCGGTCTCGGCGAAGCCGTAGAACGTCGTCGACCACTTGCCGACCATCAGCGAGGTCGATTCTCCCGCCTGCTCGCCGACCGAGTCGGCCAGGTCGTGCATGGCGGAGTCGTACTCAGCCTGCGAGATGATCCCCTTTTCTCGCATCAAGTTCAGGGTGGTGAGCTCGATGACCAGCTTCTTCGGTTCCGCGCTCGCGGGCGCGGCCAGCAACAAGATGCTCAGCAACCAGATGTGAGTTCGCATAGGCGGGAGCTAACCACGCGCGTATGGCACTATCGCGGCGGAAATGTGACAATTCTGTGAACTTTATTCGTTGGGCTGGCGAATGCGGTAACCGAGGCCGCGCACCGTCTCGATGATCTCACCGGCGGTGCCCAGCTTGTCGCGCAGCCGCTTGACGTGCGTGTCGACGGTGCGGGTCTCGAGCTCGGGCGAGGTGTTCCACACGTCGGCGAGCAGCTCGTCACGCGTGCGCACGCGCCCCTTGCCTTGCACCAGATAGGCGAGCAGGCGGAACTCCTGCAAGGTGAGCGGGAGCTCCTGCCCCTCGACGAAGACCAGGTGCGCGTCCACGTCCAGCTCGATCGCGCCGGCCCGAAGAACGCGCGCCTCGCGATTGGCCGGCTGATCGGGCGTCGCGCGACGCCTCGCCACCGCCTCGACCCGCAGCATCACCTCGCGAACGCTGAACGGCTTGGCCACGTAGTCATCGGCGCCCAGCTCGAGCCCGTGGATGCGGTCGGTCTCGGAGCCGCGCGCGGTGAGCATGAGGATCGGGATCCCCTGGGTCTGCGGATCGCCCTTGAGGAGCCGACACACGTCGGTGCCGGAGACGTCGGGCAGGTTGAGATCGAGGATGATCACCATCGGCTGAACCGCGCGCGCCCGGGCCAGCGCCTCGGCGCCGGTGGCGGCCTGCGCGGTGTCGTAACCCGCCTGGCGCAGGTTGAAATCGAGCAGCGTCCGCAGGTCCCGCTCGTCATCGACGATCAGAACGAGTCCGCGTGAGTCAGTCATGTCGCCGCTCGCTCATGCCTCCTACACTAGTCATGTCCGCGGCCGCGCGTGTGACAATTCCGCGAAATCTCGGTCCCAGTTCCGTGACAGCACCGGCGAGTGGCGCTACGCTGGCACCGTGTCGCACGATCACATCGTCAGGCAGTTCGACCGCGACCTGGCGACGCTGCGCGCGCGCATCCTGTTGATGGCCGGTATGGTGGAGGAGCACATCGCCTCGTCGATGCGCGCGCTCGCCGAGCAGGACATGGCGACCTCGAAGAAGCTGGCCGACTCCGACCGTCCGGTGAACCTGCTCGAGATGGAGTGCGACGAGCTGTGCATCAAGATGATCGTGCTGCGCCAGCCGGTGGCGTCGGACGTGCGCTTCCTGGTCGCCGCGCTGAAGATCATCACCGACCTGGAGCGCATCGGCGATCTGGCGGTCAACATCGCCAAGCGCGCCGCGGTGCTGGCGGCCTCACCCAAGCTCAACCCGCCGATCGATCTGAGCGGCATGGCGGCCAACGCGGAGGCGATGCTCAAGGATTCGCTCGACGCGTTCGTGCGCGGCGACGCAGACAGCGCCGAGCAGATCCTGGCGCGCGACGATCTGATCGACGCCGCGTTCCGCGACGTGTTCGCCACCTTGCTGGCGCGCATGAAGCACGATCCCGGGGACATCGATCGCGCGATCGGCCTCCTGTTCATCGCCAAGCACCTCGAGCGCATCGCCGACCACTCGACCAACATCGCCGAAATGGTGATCTACCTGGTCAAAGGCAAAGACGTCCGCCACAAGTTCTCCGTCGCCCCCCCCTGACGAGGGAACTTAAGACCGTCCCCTATCGGTTCGTGGCGCGATAGTCGGCTAGGAGCCCTAGCGCGTGCGCGAGGATCTCGGGCGCGATCAGCTTGGCGCCGAGCCGGTCGCGGACCGCGCGCGCTTCGGCGAAGAATTCGGAGGCGAAGGTCTCCGAGACCTCGACGGTCTTGACCCCCTGCTTGGCGAACAGGCCGCCGAGCAGCTGCTTGTCCTGCGTCACGCCCAGGTCCTCGAAGCGCGCTTGCAGCTTGGCGGCCGCCGCGCGCATCACGCTGCGCGCATCGACCGGCAGCGAGTCGAACGCGCGGTTGGCGATCAGCACGCAGCCCGAGATCATGTCCATTCGCAGATCGGTGACGAAGCGCGCCTGCGCCGACCACTGGAACGCCAGCGCCACGCTGGCCGGCGCGACGAACCCATCGATCTGCCCGTTCTCGTACGCGCGCCCGGCCTTGTCGAGCGTCAGCGGCACCACGTTCACGCCGAACTCCTTGAGCTCGGTGAGCAGCACGTCGTCCTGATCCCACACCCAGAAGAAGCCGTGGCGCAGATCGCTCAGGCTGCGGATGGCCGTGCGCGAGAACAGGATGTGCGGCCCGAGCGGCGACACCGCCAGGTAGACGAAGCCGTGCTTGCCGAGCTCGTCGTCGAGGGTCGCGCGCAGGCTGCCGATCACGTGCGCCGCCTCGGCGTGACCGGTCGCCACGCCCAGCACGCGCAGCACCCGCAGCGACGGCGCCAACCGCTCGCACATGGGCCCGCCCGACGCGACGCCGTCGAGCTGCCCGCGCCGCACGCGCTCGGCCATCTCCACCTCGTCGCCCGCGATCCCGCCGAAGTACCACTTGATGCGCAGCTGCTTGCCGGTCCCCGCCTCGACCTCGCGCGCGAACGTGTTGAGCTCGCGCGCCCACGCGGTCCCGTCGGGCGCGGGCGTGGCCAGGCGCAACACACGCGGCTCCGCGTGGGCCGTCGAGCTCGCGCCGCCGAGCAGCAGCGCGCAGATGGCCAGGCTGGATCGCACGACGATCGAGCGTACCATCATTGCCTGGAGGGATCATGGACAGCTGCGCGCATATCGATCAGGTCCGCAAGGTGACGCCGAGCGGCAAGGGCTGCAAGGAGTGCTTGGAGAAGGGCATGAAGTGGGTGCACCTGCGCGAGTGCATGTGCTGCGGGCACGTCGGGTGCTGCGATTCGTCGCAGGGCAAGCACGCGACGGGACATTTTCACGCGACCAAGCACGCGATCATGCGCTCGTTCCAGCCGGGCGAGGACTGGTGGTGGTGTTACGTGGACGATCGATATGTGGCGCCGGTGGAATCGCTTTAGAAGCGCAGCGATCCTCGGCACTTGTGACCCAGGAGAAGGACCCCGGGGTCGTAAGTGTGATTTCCTTGCGAACATTTCGGGGGGTGCGGTGTTCTAGGGGTACGCGCATGGAGACGGACGACGCCCTCTGCCGGCGCCTCAAGGGCGGTGACCTCAGCGCCTTTGATGATCTGTATGCGCGGTACGAGCGGCCGCTGTTCGGGTTCATCCGCTCGTACCTTCACGACGCCGCGGAAGCGGAGGACGTGTTTCACGAGGCCTTCATGATGGTGCTGCGCAACAAGGACGCCGACCTCTCGCGCTTTCGCGGCTGGGTATATCAGACCGCGCGCAACCTGTGCCTCAACAAGCTCCGCTCGCGGCAGCGCGGCGAGCGCGCGCGCCTGCAGCTCGTCGACTCGAGCGCGCGGCCCAGCGCGACGCCCGAGCGCCAGCTCGAGGATCGCGCCACCGCGCACGCGCTCGAAAAAGCGGTCGGCGAGCTACCCAATCCGTTGTCCGAGATCTTCCACCTGCGCGCCTCCGGCATGTCCTACGAGGAGATGGCCGCGGTTCTCGAGGTGCCGCTCGGCACCGTCAAGTCGCGCATGCACGAGATGGTTCACCAGCTCAGAAAGGATCTTCGCCCGTGGACTGCACGCTAATGGAAGGCGATCTGATTCCGTTTCACTTCGGCACGCTCGGCGACGAGCCGCGCGCGGCCGTCGAGGCGCACCTGCAGAGCTGCCCGCGCTGCCTGCAGGCGTACCTCGAGGTCAAGCGCGCGATCGAGCGGGGCGACGCCGCCCAGCCACAGCCGTCGGCGCTGTTGCGCGCGCGCCTGCGCGCCGACGTGAGCACCGAGTTCGCACGACCGCGGCGCAGCTGGCGCGTGTGGGGTGCCGTGGCCGCGACGCTGGTGGCGGTGACGCTGGTCGGCCTCTACACGCGGACGCCGCCGGTGGAAGCGCCGGTGCCGTCGCTTCCCGTCAACAACGAGCCGGTCGACAGCGCCCGGCCGATGACTGCGTCCGCGCAGCTGCGCTTCCTCTAGGAGAACGAACATGTGCAGGATCGTCACCGCGCTCGTCCTTCTCTCCGTCGCATCGCCGCTGTACGCGGGCGAGCCCGGCGCCCTGCCGCGCGAAAACTTCGCCGACGCCGAAAAGGCCTTCCGCGAAGCCAAGGCGCTCCTCCAGCGCGAGTACGTCGACGAGTCGGTCACCGAGGACGATCTGTACCGCGGCGCGGTCGCCGGCATGCTCGCCGCGTCGGGGCGCAAGTGGGACTCGCTGCTCTCGCCCTCGTCGCTGAGCATGATGCACGAGGAGCTCGCCGGGATGTTCGTCGGCATTGGCATCGAGATCGACACCGAGCGCAGCTACATCACGGTGATCGCGCCCATCCCCGGCTCGCCCGCCGACAAGGCCGGCATCCTGGCCGGCGATCGCATCATCAAGATCGACGGCCGCGCGGTGAAGGAAAAGGGCGATGACACCGCGATGTACAGCATCCGCGGCAAGGCCAACACGCCGATCACGCTGACCATCCTGCGCGAGACGCAGGTGATCACCAAGACCGTGATCCGCGCGGCGATCGGGATCGTCTCGGTGAGCGACCTGTCCTTGCCGAGCGGCGTGACGGTGGTGTGGGTGCGCACCTTCAACGAGAAGACGCCGGGCCTGTTGCGCGCGGCGCTGCAGCGGGTGGCGGCGAAGAGCCCCAAGGGCCTGGTGATCGATCTGCGCCAGAACCAGGGCGGGCTGTTCGACAAGATGGTCGAGTCGGCGGCGCTGCTGTTGCCCAAGGGCGCGTCGGTGGTGACCGAGGTGCGGCGCGGCAACCGCGAGGTGCCGGTGCGCACCGAGGGCGAGCCGGTGCTGCGCGGCGTGCCGGTGGCGGTGCTGGTCAACGGCGACACCGCCTCGGGCGCGGAGATCTTCGCCGGCGCGCTGCGCGACACCATCGGCGCGCGGCTGGTCGGCTCCAAGACACTCGGCAAGTGGAACGTGCAGAAGGTCGCCGACCTGCCCAACGGCTACGCGATCAAGTACACCGTCGGTACCTTCAAGACGCCCAAGGGGCTCGCGCCCGACGGCAAGGGACTCGAGCCCGAGGTGCCGGTCGACCTCGACGAGAAGCTGATCGATCGCGTGCAGCGGACCCTCGAGCCCACTGCCCGCCTGGCCGCCGATGCCCAGCTACGCGCCGCGTTGGCGCTGCTCAAATAACGAATCATCGAAACGGAGGAGCTCATGAGACGGAACCTGATCGCTGCCTTGCTGCTCGCCGCCGGTTGCGCCGGGTCGGCCAAGAACGAGGTCGCGGGCGGCAACACGCGCCTGTGCTCGATCGCCGATCCGCAGTGGGCGTCGGCCGCCCGCGACTTCGACCGGCGCTCCACGCTGGAGGTGATCGCCGGGTTGAACAAGGCCGCGCGCGCCGACCTCGAGCAGCTCAAGGCCGGCCAGCGCAACGACGTCGGCGCGCAGCTCGACGAGCTGTATCGGCTGGCGCCGCCCAGCGCGTTCGTCTCCGGCGGGGTCGCCGAGCTGGGCGTGCGGCTGCGCCAGCTCGACTGCGCGGTGCGCTCGAACAAGGTGGCCAACGAGAGCGCCGACAAGCTCTACGCGCAGATCCTCGCCGAGCTTCGCGCCGAGCAGAGCACGCTCGACCCGAGCGGTGGCGCGGCGAACAAGTCCGCCGCCCCGTAGCAGCTGGCCGGCGCGCCGCGGTCGCTGAGCCGGCTACTCGTCGTCGCCGTCGCGCAGTCGTAGCCGTTCGAGGATGCGGTACATCGAGATGCGCTCGAGGCCGGCGCGCCGCGAGGCCTCCGAGATGTTGCCCTTGCACAGCGCCAGCATCTGCGTGACGTAGGCGCGATCGTACGCGTCGACCAGCCGGCGCCGTCCGGCGCGCAGCGGCACGCCCAGATCGATGGTGGCGGCGGCGGCCGGCCCGCTCGCGGCGGGTTGCGCTTTCGACTCGGGGACCAGCGGCTCGGCCAGCGCGGCGGCGCGCTCGAGCGTGTTGCGCAGCTCGCGCACGTTGCCCGGCCAACCGTGGCCGGCGAGCGCCTGCAGCGCGTCGGGGGTGAGCACTCGCGACGGCGCAAGGCCCATCTCCTCGAGCAGGTGCACCGCGAGCAGCGGCAGATCTTCGAGCCGCTCGCGCAACGGCGGCAGCGTCAGCGTGACCACGGCGACGCGGTAGTAGAGATCCTCGCGAAACCGTCCGCCCGCCACCTCGAGCTGCAGATCACGGTTGGTGGCGGCGACGATGCGCACGTCGACCGGGATCGACTTCGTGCCGCCGAGCCGCTTGACCACCCGCGACTCGAGCGCGCGCAACAGCTTGGGCTGCAGCTCGAGCGGCAGCTCGCCGATCTCGTCGAGGAACAGCGTGCCGCCCTGCGCGCGCTCGAACGCGCCCGCCACGCTCGAGATCGCGCCGGTGAACGCGCCGCGCTCGTGCCCGAACAGCTCCGACTCGATCATGCCGGCCGGCATCGCGCCGCAATCGACCGTCACCTGCGGCCCGGCCGCGCGCTTGCCCGCCAGGTGCAGCGCTTCGGCGACGCGCTCCTTGCCGGTGCCGGTCTCGCCCTGGAGCAGCACGGTGGTGTCGTTGGCGGCGAGCAGCTCGAGCCGCGCGGTGAGCGCGCGCATCGACGGCGACTGCCCGACCAGCCCGTGAAAATTGTCGGCCAGGTGCAGCGGCACCGCGGTCACGCCGGTGACGTCGAGCACGCGAATGGCGCTGTCTCCGACGGTGATCGTGTCGCCCGGCTCGAGCAGCGCTTCGATGACGCACGCGCTGCCGACGAACGTGCCGTTCTTCGAGCCGAGATCGCGCACCCTCCAACGATCGCCGAGCTCGATCTCGCAGTGCAGGCCGGAGACCTTGGGATCGGCGAGCTTCAGGTCGGCCAGGTTGCCCGCGCCGATGCGCGCGCGACGATCGAACTCGAGGCGCTGCCCGGCGTCCTTGCCGCGCGTGACGTGCAGCGCCCCGCGGCGCAGATCGAGCGTCGTCGCGCGACGCACGCTGACGGTGCGCAGATCGTCGTCGAAGTCGGCCATCGCGCGGAGTGTAGCTCAGTCGCTGCGCGTCTGAGCACGGACGCTACGGTTGTTTTTTGGGAGCAAACGGGTCGACCAGCTTTCCCTTCACCAGATCGGGCGCGCTCTTGGCCGGCTCGTGATGCGGCGTTGCCGTGCGCATGGGCGCTCGAACCGGCGCAGCGACGACCGGCTGCGGTGACGGCGGCGGTGTCGCAGGCGCAGCGACGGGGATGGGCTGCGCGATCGGCGGCGACAGCGGCGCGGGCGCGCTCGTGACCGGCGGCTGCGCGATCCACCAGGCCAACGACGCGAGCAGCGCCAGCCCGACTCCCGCCGCGATCCAGCGCAGCGTGCGCGGCGGCCGCGCCGTCGGGCCGTGGGTCGCCGTCACCCGGGCCGCGTCGTCGGGCAGCGGCGCCGGCGACGAGACGATCGGACGCGCGCGCACCAGCTTCGCCAGGTCGGCCGGTCCGAACCCCACGCGGTGCACGATCTCCTCGAGCGCGCCCGCCATCTCCTCGGCGCTCCCGTAACGATCGCCGGGCGCAAACGCGAGCGCGCGCGCGCACAGCGCGTCGAGCTCGGGCGGCACGCGCGGGTTGGCGCGCGACGGCGGCTCGATGCGCATCGATCGCAACGCGCTCATGCCGCCCAGATCGCTGGCCTTGAACAGCCGGCGCGCGGTGAGCGCCTCGTGCAGCACCACGCCGGCGGCGTACAGATCGGTGCGCCCGTCGAGCGGCTGACCGGCGAGCTGCTCGGGCGCCATGTACGCGAGGTTGCCCTTGAACGATCCGGTGCGCGTGCCCTCGCCGCCGCCGAGCGCCTTGGCCAGGCCGAAGTCGACCAGCTTCACCGCGCCGCTCGACGAGAGCATCACGTTGGACGGGCTCACGTCGCGGTGGATGATGCGCGAGGGCACGCCGTTCTCGTCGGTGAGCGCGTGCGCGTAGGCGAGCGCGCGACAGACCTCGCGCACCACGTAGGCGCCGAGCCCCGGATCGGGCGGGCCGAGCTCGGACTGCGCGCGCAACAAACGGCGCAGGTCGCCACCGTCGACGTGCTCGAGCGACAGCACCCACTCGCCGTCGATCTGCTCGAGCTCGAGCACTTGCACGATCGCCGGATGGTGCAAGCGCGCGGACAGCTTCGCCTCGGCGACCAGCAGCGACACCGACGCGGGATCGGCGACCAGCTCGGGCAAGAGGCGCTTGAGCACGACGGTTCGCTGAAAGCCCATCGGCCCCGACAGCTCGGCCTTCCACACCTCGGCGGTCCCACCGAGCCCGAGACGCTCGAGCAACCGATACTTGCCGAACCGCTGGCCCGCGCTGGCTCGCTTCATTGCCGACTCGAAGTATACTCGCGCGGATGTTTACCTGGCGGCTCGCGTTGATGCTCGCCGCGCTCGTGCTCCCGGGCGCGACCAGCTACGCGCAGGCGCCGTCGCAGGAGGATCAATCGCGGCAGCACTTCGTCAATGGCGAAGCGCACTATCGCGCCGGTCGCTGGGTCGAGGCGCTCAACGAATTCGATCTCGCCTACACGCTCTCGCCGCGGCCGGAGTTCCTGGTCAACTTCGCGCAGGTCTACCGCAAGCTCGCGCGCTACGATCGCGCGATCGTGCAGTGCGAGCGCTACCTCGCCACCGGTCCGCCGCCGGCGATGGCCGAGGAGGCGCGGCGCTTGCTGGCCGCGATCCGCGAAGAGCAGGCGCGCGCGTCGGTGCGCCCGCTGCCGCCGCCCGAGCCGGCGCCGGTGGTCGTGCAACCCGCGCCGCCGCCGCCGCTGATCGTGCAACCCGCGCCGATCGTCGCGGCGCCGGTGATCGCGCCGTCGCCGCCGAAGCCGCACAGAGGGCGCGCGTGGATCTGGGGCGTGGTGATTGGCGCCGTGGCGGTGGCCGGCGGGGCGGTGGCGTTGGGCGTGGTGCTCTCGTCGCAGGGAGTTGCCTATCCGAGCGAGCCGCTCGGCAGGGTCAGCTTCCGATGAAGGCGCCGACGTTCGCGCTCACGGTCGCGTTCACGGTCGCGCTCGCGGGCTGTGCGCCGAGCGGCACCGGCGTCGCGTTGACCGTCGACGGCCCGGGCCTGATGGTCGATCAGCTCGCGATCGTCGCCAGCTACGGCGGGCGCTCGGTGCCACGCACCGTCGCGGTGCCGGCCGGCGTGGCGCTGCCGACCACCGTGCTCGCCGAGCTCGCCGACGAGCCCACCAGCATCACCTTCGACGTCACCGGCCTCCGCGCCGGCAACCCCGTCGGCCACGGCATCTCCCCCGCGGTCGACGTCGAGGCGCACCACATCGCCGCGATCACCGTCAGCCTGGCGGGAAGCGAGCTCCCCGACGGAGCAGTGCCCGACGGCGCCGACGCTGGACCCAAGCCACTGTGGATGCGCCAGCGCGGCGGCGTTCCCCCGCTCGCGACCGCCGCGCTCACCGCGGTGTGGGGCTCGGCGCCCGGCGACGTGTACGCGACCAGCCAGGCGTCCGCCGGCGGCAACCTGTTGCACTCGATCGATCATGGCGCGACCTGGACCGGCTCGACCGCCGGCACCGGCGACCTGAACGGCATCTGGGGCTTCAGCGCGACCGACGTGTATCTGGCCGGCGCAGGCACGCTGTTGTTGCGCGGCAGCGGCACGACCTGGGGCACGCCGCAGATCACGCCCGCGCCCGCGGCCACTGCGTTCAACGCGCTGTGGGGCGCGGTGTCGGGCGACGTGTATGTGGTCGGCTCGAGCAACACCATCCTGCACCAGGTGATCGGCGGCTGGGTCTCGCAGAACGTGGTCGGCGCCACGAGCTTGTATGGCGTGTGGGGCTCGAGCGGCAGCGACGTGTACGCGGTCGGCTCGGGCGGCGCGATCTTGCACTCGACCGGGAACGGCAGCTGGGTGGCGCAGACCAGCAACGTCACGGTCGATCTGCACGGCGTGTGGGGCTCGGGAAAGAGCGACGTGTACATCGTCGGCGACGGCGGCACCGTGCTGCACTCGACCGGCAATGGCATATGGACGGCGCAGCCGAGCGGCGTGCCCGCGACGCTCGGCCTCGGCGCGATCTGGGGCTTCGGCGCGAGCGCGATCTACACCGCCGGCGCGGGCTGGTCGCTCGAGCGCTCGAGCGGCGGCGGCACCTGGACGTCCGAGCCGAGCGGGCTCACCGTCGACGGCCCGGCAGCGAGCCGCTTCCGCGGCGTGTTCGGCTTCGATGCCGGCGATGTCTACGCAGTCGGCGCCGGGCAGACCATCGTGCACCGCCAATGAGCGGGCTCGAAAACGCGATGCACCTGGCGCACGGCGAATCTGCGGCCAATCACATCCAGGCGGTCACCGGCAGTGCCCGCTGCACGCGCGACCTTTTGACGCGGGGACCGTGTGATGCGGACCCGACGAGACATCAGGCGCTGCGTGCGGCGTACTGGGGCGTCACCGACTGGGACACCGGGCTCGGTCCGGAACTGGCCGCGCTTCCGCCGGCGCAACCGATCGTGATCTGGGCGACGAGCGCGTGGTCAGATCAGCTGTGGCTCTGGTGGACCCTCGACGTGGTGAGCAGGCACGACATCGCGCGCGAGCGGCTTTGGTGGGCGCAGCCGCGCACCGATCACCCACTCGCCAGCGCCGGCGCGGCGCCGCCTGACGAGCTGCGCGTCGCGGTCACTCGCGCGCAACCGATCTCCGACGCGCAACTCGCCGGGGGCGCGTCGCTGTGGCTGAAGTACGCTGACCCCTCCCCGCTCGCCTTCGACCAAGCGCGCCGAACCGGCTCGCCCGCGTTTCCCGATCTGTCGCAGATCGCCGAACCGCACGGGTACTGGTTCCCGCGCCTCGTCGACGGCGCCTTGCGCCTCTCCGAGCTCGACGAGAGCCTCCTCTCCTCCTTGCGCGGCGACTGGCGACTGCCACGCAAGCTGATGGGCGACGACCGGCTGATGTTCCCATTCGGCGATTCGATGCTCATGCGCCGGCTCGAGGAGTGGGTGCGCCAAGGCGCCGTCGAACGCCAGGACCCCGGAGCCTACCGCCTCTCGCAGACCGGCGCCCGCCTGCTCGCCGCCGGTCTGCCCGACGTCGCCGAAGCCCCGTCGCTCCACATCGGCGGCTGCCGCGTAAACGACCCAACCGCGCCCTGGGTGCGCGTCATCGACCGAAACTGCTGGCGGCTCGAACAGGGACGGTCTTAATCCGCTGGATCAGGTGGGCGTTTAGCGGGGGTGACGATCTGTTACTTGCGGGTAACGGATCGGCGGCGAAATCCGCTGGAAATGTGTTCGGCACGGCGCCTGCTTGGCGGCTCTCCGAAAGGAGATCGCCATGCACAGAACGTTCGTTTTTTTGCTTCTCGTCAGCGGTTGTGGTCAGGCCTCGTCGGGCACCGGAGGGGGCGGCGGCCAATCCGAGATCGTCGGTAGCTGGCTGAGCGACGGCGCCGACGTCGCGCCGCTGCTCAACGGCGCGCCGTTCAACTACACGAAGATCACCGCCGACTTCAAGGCCGACGGCAGCTACGTGGTCACCGGCCTCGACAAGAGCAACAAGCTCACCACCTTCGTCGGCACCTACGAGGACGGCCCGTCGGAGGTCACCGGCATCCAGGCCATCACCGTGCACCAGGACTCGCCGGCCACCACGCTCGCGGTCGGCATCTACACGGTGAGCGACACCACCATGCAGTACGAGGTGGTGCAGACCCAGCCCACCAACGGCATCACGCCGCCGACGGCGACCGGCGGCTTCGGCTCGACCGTCTACAACGGCATGAAGATCTCGACCCTCATCCAGAAATTCGCCAAGCAGTAGATGTCGCTGCGCGTCGTCATGCTGTTGCTGCTGATCGCCGGTCGCGCCTGGGCGCAGCCGGCCGCCGACGGGGATGCGGCGCCCGAGCCGGATCCCGACTCGCTCGGGCGCACCACGCCGGACCAGCTCAAGGCGGACGACGCGCAGTTCAAGTTCCTCGCCTACTTCTTCACGCGCGGCGAGGCGACCAACGTCGCGCCCACCAACGACCTCTTGCAGGGCCGCGTGGCCGGGCGGCTGTTCGGCCCCAACACCACGCAGACCTCCGACGCCACCGCGTTCGTGCTCGAGCAGCGCCTGATCCCGTTCTTCATCTTCGAGCCGAAGATCCTCGATCGCTTCGCGCGGCTGCGCGCCAGCTTCGAGATCAACTTCACCTGGGGCGACTCGTCGTATGGCGTGGGCGCGAACTTCGGCGGCGCGCTCTCGGGGCGGCAGATCAACATCGAGACGCAGAACATCGAGGCCGAGTTCCGCTTGCGGCCGGGCTGGTTCCTCAACATCGGCCTGCAGCGCTTGTGGGACTCGGTGCGCGATCCCTATCGCACGTTCTTCTCTACCATCTCGCTGTCGGGCTCGCGCCTGGCCTTCTGGGGCTCGGACGCGGTGGGCATCACCGTCTACGGGCAACAGTGGGGCGAGAGCTTCAAGCTCGGCGCGTACGACCTGTACCACAACAAGGTCAACGAGGACGATCACGTGCTGCTGTTCGAGCTCATGACCGACCGCGACGTGTACCGCGGCTGGCACGTGGGCGCAAACGTGCGCTACCTGCGCGACACCTCGAGCGGCGCGGGCGGCGTGAGCGTGCTCGGCCAGGGCCCCGACTCGAGCCTGGCCGACTACAACGGCACCTTCCGCTTCCCGTTCGGCGGCGCCAAGTACAACGCGAACCTGGCGTGGGTCGGGCTCGACACCTCGTACAACCCCGAGTTCACCGGTGGGCGCCTCGGCGCCTCGGCATTTCTCGTCGCCAGCCTGGGCCGCGTCGACGTGCAGCAGATGGACGGCAGCTACAAGAAGGCGGCCGATGTGCTCGGCCTCGCGTTCGACGCGCGGCTCGGCTATCGCTACGGCCGCACGCGCAACGACATCGTCACCGGCGAGGTGATCTACACCACCGGCGACTCCAACGGCATCGCCGACGGCCGCTACTCGGGCGTGATCACCGGCAACACCTACGGCGCGCCCGCCGCCGCCTACGTCTCGAGCGGCGCGTACCTCTTGTTGCCGCACGCCAACGTGGTCAACCGCTTCTACGCCGCGGTCTCGGACATCTCCAACAACGGGCTCGGCCTCACCGCCGGCACGCTCAACGCCAGCTACGACCTGGTGCGCAACGTGCTCACGCTCAAGCTCGGCGCCGCGGTCGGCTCGTCGAACGTCGCGCCGGCCGGCGGCGGCCACTTCATCGGCGTCGAGGGCAACGCCATGCTCACCTGGCGCGTGCGCGTGTTCCTGGCGCTCGAGGCGCACACCGCCTACCTGCACCTCGGCGATTTCTACGACAGCCCGCAGATGCAACCGGCGGGCGGCAAGGGCCGGCCGGCCGATCCGTGGACCGCCTTCCTCGATCTCAAATGGTTGATGTTCTGATGCGCAAACTTCTGCTCGCACTGTTTCTGATGGGCGGCTGCGCGCCGCAGCTCGGGTCTTCGTTCCGCCAGCTCGCGTATCCGATGGAGACGCGCACGCTCGACGTCGACGGGATTGAGCTGGCGTACAGCGATCGCGGGCACGGGCCGCGCACGCTCCTGCTCATCCATGGGCTCGGCAGCTACCTGCCGGTGTGGAGCCGCAACGTCGAGGCGCTCGCCAGGGAGTACCGCGTGGTGGCGATCGACCTGCCGGGCTACGGCAAGAGCTCCAAGGCCAACTACCACTACTCGATGGCGTTCTTCGCGCGCGTCGTCGAGCGCGTGATCGCCAGGCTCGCGCTCGAGCACGTGGTGCTGATCGGCCACTCGATGGGCGGGCAGATCGCGATCACCCACAGCCTGATGTTTCCCGGCCGCGCCGAGGCGCTGGTGCTGGTGGCGCCCGCCGGGCTGGAGCCGTTCGGACCGGGCGAGGGCGGGTGGCTGGCCGACGTGGTGTCCAAGGAGCTGGTGATGCTCACGCCGCCCGACGCGATCTGGTCCAACGTCGAGAGCAACTTCTACCAGATGCCGAAAGCGGCGCGCTTCATGGCCGAAGATCGCGTGCGCATCGTCGGCGGGCCGGACTTCGACGACTACGCCTACGCGGTGTCGCGCTCGGTGACGGCGATGGTCACCGGGCCGGTCTTCCGCCGGCTCGGCGAGGTGCGCGCGCCGGTGTTGATCACGTTTGGCCGCGAGGACGGGCTGATCCCCAACCCGCTGTTGCACGGGCGCTCCACGGAAGAGGTCGCGCGCGCAGGAGCGGCGCGCTTTCGCGACGCGCGGCTGACGCTGATTCCGCACGCGGGCCACATGGTCCAGTTCGAGAAACCCGACGCGTGGAACGCCTGCGTGCTCGAGTTTCTACACACGCTTCACGAGGAGAACGCACCATGAAGATGAATCGCCGGGTCCTGGTCGCGACGGTGTGCCTGTCGGTCGGCTGTCTGCCGGCCGCGCCACCGGAGGAATCGGTCGAAGCGCTGGGCGGCGCGCTCACGCAGGTCACCAGCTTCGGCTCGAATCCAGCCGGGCTGCGCATGTGGACCTATGTGCCGCAGGGCGTGCCCGCCAACGCGCCGCTGGTGCTCGCGCTGCACGCCTGCTCGCAACAGGCGGCCGACTACGCCAAGGTCGGCTGGAACGCGCTGGCCGATCAATACAAGTTCTACGTCGTCTATCCGGAGCAAACGACGGCCAACAACGCGCTCACCTGCTTCAACTGGGCGGGCAACAACTCCAACGCGCTCACCGGCGAGAACGATCCCGCGAACCTGACGCGCGGGCAGGGCGAGAACCTGTCGATCAAACAGATGGTCGACCAGATGAAGGCCGATCACTCGATCGATGCGTCGCGCGTGTTCATCACCGGGCTGTCGGGCGGGGCGGCGATGACCGCGGTGATGCTCGCCACCTGGCCGGACGTGTTCGCGGCCGGCGCGCCGTTCGCCGGCGTGCCGTACGACTGCACCACCAACAAGAACCAGGTGTACTCGCCGTGCCTCACCCCGGGGCGCAACTTGACCGCGATGCAGTGGGGAGATCTGGCGCGCAAGGGCGACCCCGGCTTCGCCGCGGCGATGATGCCGCGCGTGCAGATCTGGCAGGGATCGAAGGACAGCGTGGTCAACCCCGACAACACCGTCGAGCTGCTCAAGCAGTGGACCGACGCGCACGGGATCTCGCAGACGCCGAGCGCGATGGACCTCTTGGCGGGAAACCCGCACGCGATCTATCGCGACGCGGCCGGCGTGTCGGTGGTGGAGACGGTGCAGGTGACCGGCATGGATCACGGCACGCCGATCGATCCGAAGAACGGCTGCGGGACGGCCGCGCCGTACATCCTCGACGTGGGCGTGTGCTCGTCGTTCTACGCCGCGCAGTTCTTCGGCATCATCGGCACCAACACCACGCCCGGCGCGGACGGCGGGCCGGCGACCACCGGGCAAGACGGCGGCAAGGATCCGCAGGACGGCGACGGGGGCACCTGCTGCCCGAGCGGCAGCGGCACCGACGGCGGCGGCAAGCCCGCGACGAAGCCTTCGGCGTCGTGCAATGGCGTTGGTTGCTCCGCGTCCGGCGGCGCGCGCGGCCAGTGGTGGCTCGCGCTGCTCGCGCTCCTGCTGATCGCCCGCCGCCGCTACGCCGCCCTCTAGCGAGCGCGCCGCGGGAGTCGACCGCGAGCGCTGATCGTTCCATACTGGGGCATGCGCTGGATCTGCGCGCTCGCGGTGTGGATGCTCGCCGGCTGCGGCGCGGCCGGGCTGGAGGTGAGGCGCGCGCCGGCCGCCGGTTACGACGTGGTGATCGTGCCCGGCTGTCCGAGCGAGGACGACGGCTCGCTGTCGCGCTGCCAGATGGCGCGCGCGCTGTGGGCCGCGCGTATGTGGGACCTGCGCTGGGCGCGCCACTTCATCACCTCGGGCGGCGCGGTACACTCGCCGCACGTCGAGGCCGAGGCGCTGGCGGCGGCGCTGGCGGCGCTCGGCGTCCCGGCCAACCGTATCTACCTCGAGCCCAACGCGCTGCACACCGACGAGAACATGTACTACTCGCTGCAGATCGCCCGCGCCGCCGGCTTTCGCACGGTGGCGGTGGCCTCGGACGGCGCCGCCTGGGACTGCCGCATGCTGCTCGACTGGGGCCAGCCGTGCGCCGCGTTCACCATCGATGTGGACGAGGTGCGCGCGCGCCATCGCGCGGTGCCGGGCCGGCTCGAAGCGGTTCGCACGCCCGAGCAGTCCCCGTGGATCCCGCTCGCCGAGCGCGAGCGCGCCATCGCACGCGCCACCGGCCACCACCGCCCGCCCTCGTTCGCGCTGTACCTCGGGCTCGGGATGATGCGCTCCAACGGCGAGCGCTGGATCCCGGCGGCGGCCCCGCGCCACCCGCCGACCATCACCTGGGCCGGACGCCTGGCCCGCGCGCGCTGACTACGGCTGCGTCGCGAGAAAGCGGACCATCGCCGCCAGCGTCTCGTCGGGGCGATCGCGGTGCGGGGCGTGGCCGCAGGCGGGGAGCAGCAGTCGCTCGCACGGACCCGCGACGGCGCGCGCGAGCTCGTCGAGCTGCAGGACCGTGCCGTATTGGTCGTCGGCGCCCTGGATCGCGAGCAGCGGCGCGCGCACACGCGGGAGCAGCGGGCGCAGATCCCACCGGCGAAACTCCGGATCGAGCCACACGCCCGCCCAGCCGGCGAACGTGGCGTCGGGATCGGCGTGGTGCCGCGCCAGGCGCTCGCGCAGGCCAGAACGATCATAGCCGTCGCGCAGCCTGGCGATCGCCGCGACGCACACGTCCTCGACGAGCACGTGCGGCGCCTCGAGCACCAGCGCGCGGACGCGGGTGTTCGGCTCGGCGGCCTGGATCAGCGCGATCGATGCGCCGTCGGAGTGCCCGACCAGGATCACGCGCTCGATGCCGAGCGTGTCGAGGAGCGCCGGCAGCGCGACCCGCGCCTCGTCGTGCATGAAGGTGAGCGGGCGCGGGCGCGACAGCTGTGGCGAACGGCCGTAGCCCGCGCGGCTGTACACGATCGCGCGCCGGCCGCTCGCCTGCGCCACCCGCGCGGGGAAGTCGCGCCAGGCCGAGAGCGAGCCCAGCCCCTCGTGCAGAAAGACCAGCGGCACGCGTGCGGCGTCGCCGGGCATCTCGGCCAGCTCGAGGTCCATCGCCGCGACGGTAGCACGGCGCTTGTGCGCGCGAGCCAGTTCGGCCATAATCAACCAGATGGTTGATTCATCGCGAGCGCGCGCGTCGGTTCGGGCGCGACCGGGCCGGCCACGCGGCGACGCTCGCACGCGGGAGCGCGCGCTTCTGGCTGCGATCGCGCTGTTCGCCGAGCACGGCTTCGCCGGCACCCGGCTCTCCGCGGTGGCGGCGCGCGTGGGCGTCACCAACGCCTCGCTGGTGCACCACTTCCCGTCGATGGAAGCGCTCTACCGAGCGGTGCTGCTGCGCATCTCGCACAGCCTTCAGCGCTGGCACCAGAGCGAGGACGACCGCCTGGACGCGCGTGAGCGCATCGTCGCGCTCATCGATGGGTACATCGGCTGGACCCGCCGCCACGAGGCGTTCAGCCGGATCATCCTGCGCGAGCTGCTCGACAACCGCGCGCGCGCCGCCCGTGCCCGCCACTGGTACCTGCAGCCGGTGGTGGCGCGCTTCATCGAGCGGGTGCGCCAGGCGCAGGCGGAAGGCGCGGTGCGCGCGTTCGATCCCGCGCTGTTCGTGTTCCAGTTCGTCGGCGCGACCGCGTACTTCTTCGCCGCGCGCCCCACCTTGCGGCGCATCGGCGCGCACAGCGCGGTCGACGCCTTTCGCCTCGAGCTACTGAACAACGCTCGCGCGCTTTTGCGCGGGCACACGCGGAGCGGACCATGGAAGCAGAGCTGACCGAGCTACGCGAACAGGGCTACGTGGTGCTCCCCGACCTGCTCTCGACGGCGGAGCTCGACGAGATGCGCGCCGCGCTCGCGCCGCTGTTGCAGAACCAGTACCCGGGCCGCAACAACTTCGAGGGGCACCGCACCGAGCGGGTGTACTCGCTGGTCGCCAGGCACCCGCGCTTCGCGGCGCTGGTCGAGCATCCGCGCGTGCTCGCGCTGTGCGATCGCCTGCTGCAGCCCAACTACCTGCTCACCGCGTCGCAGGCGATCAAGATCCATCCCGGCGAGACGCCGCAGCCGTTCCACACCGACGACGGGTTCTACCTCATCCCGCGCCCGCGCCAGGCGGTGAGCATCAGCACCATCGTCGCGGTCGACGCGTTCACCGCCGACAACGGCGCCACCCAGCTGGTGCGCGGCAGCCACCTGTGGGGCGACGATCGCGTGGGAAACCTGCTCGCGCAGATCGACTTCAGCACCGCCGGCAGGGAGGGCCGCGCGCCGCTCCCTGCGCGCCCGCTGACGGGGACGCTGCGCGAGCAGACCTTCGATCTGATCCTGCCGCCGGGCGCCGCGATCGTCTTTCTCGGCACCCTGGTGCACCGCGGCGGCGAGAACCGCTCGACGCGGCCGCGCCTCGCTTTGTCCAACCAGTATTGCCAGCCGTGGGCGCGCCAGCAGGAGAACTACACGCTGTCGATCCCGGCGGCCGACGCGCGGCGCCTGCCGGCACGCGTGCAGGCGCTGCTCGGCTACAGCATCCATCCGCCGTTCATGGGGCACGCCAACGGGCTGCATCCGTCGCGGCTGCTGGTAGAGTGAGCCATGCGATCGACGCTGCTGTTGCTCACGCTGTCCGCGCTCGCGCACGCGGACTCTAGCGCGCCCTCCCCCGCCGCGGGCAAGAACGACTCGCTGGTCGCCTGCGCCACCGCGCTGCCGGGTGATGCCGACGGCGACGGGATTCCCGACGATGCCGACAAGTGCCCGCACGACCCCGAGACCTGGAACGGCGTCGACGACGGCGACGGCTGTCCCGACAAGGGACGCCTC
Organism: Myxococcales bacterium; assembly: GCA_003170275.1. Lineage (GTDB taxonomy): Bacteria > Myxococcota_A > Polyangia > Palsa-1104 > Palsa-1104 > PALSA-1104. The sequence goes on along the minus strand of PNAM01000118.1, from coordinate 41,821 downwards.
ACCGCGAGCCGCGATCGCATCGAGCTGCTCGACCCGATCTCCTTCGAGGCCGGCAAGGCGGAGCTCGCGCCGGGCTCGCGGCCGCTCATCGAGGCGCTGGCCGTCGCGCTCGCGCACGTGTGCGGCGCGCCGCTCGTCGAGGTGCAGGTGCACTCCGACGCGCGCGGCGCCGGCGAGTTCAACCTGCGCATCACCCAGGCGCGCGCCGAAGCGATCGTCAAGACGCTGATCAGCCTCGGCGTGCCGTCCGCGCGGCTGCGCGCACGAGGCTACGGCGAGACGAAACCGCTCTGTTCGGAGAGCAACGAGGCCTGCTGGTCGAGGAACCGCCGCAGCGAAATCGTGCGCCTCCCTCTGAAATGAAGGTCGCTGAGACTTGTAATGCGCGGCAAGACCTCATAGGCTCACTGGCGGAGGGACCATGGCCGCGAAGAAGAAGAGTGCAAAGAAGCCCGCCAAGAAGTCTGCCCGCAAGCCGAACGCTGCATTCATGAAGCCCGTGCAGCCGGACGCCAAGCTCGCCGAGATCGTCGGTGAGAAGCCCCTGCCTCGCACCGAGCTCACCAAGAAGCTGTGGGCGTACATCAAGAAGAAGGGCCTCCAGGACGCGAAGAACCGTCGCATGATCAACGGCGACGCTGCCCTCACGGCAGTGTTCGGCGGCAAGAAGCAGGTCTCGATGTTCGAGATGACGAAGCTCGTCTCCAAGCACGTCAAGTAGCGTCGTCGGGATGCGCGCGGACGCGAGCGACAGCCGAGCTCGCGTCCCGCCTTCTCTTTCGTTGTAACCTCTGCTGGTGAAGCTCTGGGAGCTGCTCGGTCGGGTCACCACGCCCGAGGGCACCGACATGACGCTCAGCCGCCGCGGTCACGAGTACGTGATCGCCGCCGACGGCAAGGACCTCATGTCGAGCCGCATGCACGGCTCCGAAGAGGCGCTGGCGACGCTCGGCTGCGCGCACCTGCGCAAGCGCCCGGTGCCGGTCGAGGAACCGTGCGTGCTGGTCGGCGGGCTGGGCATGGGCTTCACGCTGCGCGCCGCGCTCGATGAGCTGCCCGCGGACGCGACGGTGGTGGTGGCCGAGCTGCTGGCGGCGGTGGTGGACTGGAACCGTGGCCCGCTCGCGCCGCTGGCCGGTCGGCCGCTCGACGATCGGCGGGTGCGTGTCGAGCTCGGCGACGTGGGCCAGACGCTGCGCGCCGGCCCGAGACGGTTCGACGCGGTGCTACTCGACGTGGACAACGGACCGGCGGCGTTCGCCCAGGACCGCAACGCAGGGCTTTACGGCAACGACGGGCTGGCGATTGCGCGGGCCGCGCTCAAGCCGGGCGGCGTGCTCGCGGTGTGGTCCGCGTGGGACGATCGCAAGTTCGAGCAGCGGCTGCGCTATGCCGGGTTTACCGTCGAGACCGAGCGCGTGCGCGCGCGGCTCAAGCAGGGCGGCCCGCGCCACACCATCTTCCTCGGTCGCTTGCCCCCTTGAAAACCGCGCCGCAAAGCGGCAGGGTGATCCGCTCAGGAGGTCCATCGATGAGGAACCTGGTGTTGACGCTGGCGGCGCTGACCGCCGTTTCGGGAACCGCCGCCGCGCAGCTCGACCTGCCGCGCCCGAGCCCGCTCGGCAAGGTGAGCCAGGTGGTCGGCATGACCGAGATCGCCGTGGAGTACTCGAGCCCGGCGGTGAACGGCCGCAAGATCTGGGGCGGGCTACTCCCCTATGACGAGCTGTGGCGCACGGGAGCCAACAACGCCACCAAGGTGACCTTCGGAAAGGACGTGACCATCGACGGCAAGCCGGTGCCGGCGGGCTCGTACGCGCTGTTCACCATTCCGTCCAAGGCCGCGTGGACGGTGATCCTCAACAAGAACTTCAACCAGGGCGGCACGCGCGAGTACAAGCAGGACCTCGACGTGCTGCGCTTCACGGTCAAGCCGGTGGTGGCGCCGCTGCGCGAGCGGCTGACGTTCCTGTTCGAGAGCTTCAACGAGAACGCGGCCACGCTGGCGCTCGAGTGGGAAAAGGTCCGCGTGCCGATCGCGATCAAGGTCGGCACCGACGCGCAGGCGGCCGCCAACATCAAGGCGATGCAGGACAACGCGTGGCGCCCGTACACCAACGCCGCGCGCTACCTGCTCGAGCAAAAAAAGGACTACGACGGCGGCCTCGCCCTCGTCGAAAAGTCCCTGTCCATCAAGGAAGACTGGCTCAACCTCTGGACCAAGGCCCAGCTACTGGCCGCCAAATCCAAATACAAAGAAGCCTACCCGCTCGCCGAAAAAGCCAAGACCCTCGGCGAAAAAGCCGACTTCTTCTTCTTCGCCGACGACGTCAAAAAAGCCCTAACCGACTGGAAGTCCAAGATCTGAGAAGGACGGTCCCTACAGGATCGTGCGGTAGTAGGCCTCGTAGCGATCGATCATTGGGGCGCGCTGGAAGTGGGATTCGACTTGGGCGCGGGCGGCGCGGGACATTTTTGTGTGGAGGGCGGGGTCGTCGAGGAGGCGGAGGACGCCGGCGATCATGGCGGGGAGATCGCCCAGGGGGAAGAGCAGGCCGGAGTCGTTGTCGGTGACGACTTCAGGGACGCCGCCTACGTTGGAACCTACCACCGGCACGCCGCAGCTCATCGCCTCGAGCGCCGCGAGGCCGAAGCTCTCGGTCTCGCTCGGCTGCAAGAACACGTCGGCGAGCTGCAGCACCTCGACGAAGTTGAGCTGCTTGCCGAGGAAGCACACCTGATCGAACAGCCCGAGGTCGCGCACCATCCCCTCGATGCGCGAGCGCTCCGGGCCGTCGCCCACCAGCAGCAGCACCGTCGGGCGGGTCTTGGCCACCTCGGCGAAGATGCGCACCACGTCGTCGACGCGCTTGAGCGGGCGGAAGTTCGAGTTGTGGATCAGCACCCGCGGGCGCGCGTTCGCGTCCTTGCAGCGCGGGAACAGGTGCGCCAGCTCGTGCCACGGCTTCTCGCTCGCCGGCCGGTACTTCGCCGCGTCGACGAAGTTCGAGATCACCTCGATCGGCGTCGAGCGCGGCACGTCGAGGTTGTCGTAGGTCGCGTCCTTGAGGTACTGCGAGGGCACGGTGATCCCGTCGCTCTGCAAGATCGAAAAGCGCGTGATCGGCAGGAACGTGCGGTCGTTGCCCACCAGCGTGATGTCGGTGCCGTGCAGCGTGGTCAGCAGCTTCGGCGAGCGCGCGCCGAGGATCTGCCGCGCCAGGTACGCGCTGGTCGCGTGCGGAATCGCGTAGTGCACGTGCAACAGGTCGAGCGATTCGTAGGTCGCGACCTCGACCATCTTCGACGCCAGCGCGAGCGCGTACGGGCTATCGAACAGCGGGTAGTCGCGCACCTCGACCGCGTGGAAGAACACGTTGTCGACGAAGCGCTCGAGCCGACCCGGCACGTCGGAGCAGATGAAGTGCACGCGATGGCCGCGGCGCGCCAGCTCCAGCCCGATCTCGGTGGCGATGATCCCCGAGCCGCCGAACGTCGGGTAGCAGGTGATGCCGATGCGCATCGGGGTCATGGTCGGAGATCTCGCACGTTGGTGGCGAACGGCTCTTTCGTGATCGCGGCGAACACCGCCGCCTTGAACGCGTCGAGGCCGAGCCGCGCGGCGAACCACGGCAGCCCGTACACGCGCTCTTGCGGCGTGCCGCCGGGAAACAGAAACGCTTGCAGGCGATCGATGCGCCGCGACGCGATCTGATCGCGCTCGACCAGCGCCCGCCGGTGACGCGCGATCAGCCGCGCGACCGCCCGCGAGATCGTGGCGCGCGTGCGGCGGGCCGCCTTTGCAAGCGCCGGTTCGCCTTCGAACGCGGACAGCTTGTGCTGAAGGCCGTCGGAGAGCGCCTGCAGCTCGGTGGCGGCGTCGTCCGGCGCGTGGCGGGCGATGCGCGCGAGCAGCTCGTCGCGCGGCTGCTCGACGTCGGCCGCGGAAATCCCGAGCCGCTCGAGCAGCGTACCGGTCGCGCCGTCGACGCAACGAAAGCGCGCGCGCGGCGCGACGATCGGCGGCTCGAGCCCGAAGTGCGCATACAGCGGCGCGAGCTGCGCGAAGTAGTTGATCTCGCCGGGACCGCCCACGTACGCCGCGGTCGGCAACAGCGTGTCCTGCAAGATCGGCCGCAAGAGTGCCGAGGTGCTGAAACACAGCGGTGAGGCGCGCCCGAGCTCCTCGCGCGTCACCGTGCGCCCGCTCCCCACCAGCGTGAAGCGATCGGGCGCGCCCGCGATCGGCTCGAGGCGATGGCGCGGCCCGTTCGGACCGCCGTCGTGAAAGAACACCAGCGGCGCGCCCGGCCGCACGTGCACCTGCACGTCGAACCCGGCCGCCTCGAGCGCCCGGCTGCGCGCGCCCAGCGCCTCGGCGATCGGCCCCGCCTCGTCGATCGCGCGACGCACCAACGGCGCGCCGAGCGCGGCGATCGCCGGATCGCGCGGATCGAGCAGCAGCAGCCCTTCGTCGGCGAACAGCGTCGAGACCAGGCCGGTGAACGCCGCGCAGATCGAGACGCCCGGTCGGTAGTGCGCGCGTAACAGCGCCAGCTGGTCGCGCGCGTTCGGCAACTCGCCGAGCGCCTCTTGCAACCGATCGAGCTGCGCGAGCACGTCGTCGCCGAGCAGGCGATGCTCGACCGACACGCGCGCGCTCGCCGGATCGTCCGCCAACGTGAGCGCGAGCGGACCGCCGGCGCCGGGCACGTGACAGTGGTGGATCTCGGCGAAGTCGTGATCTTCGCTCTGCACCCAGAACAGCGGCACGCAGCGGACGCCCGCTTCGGCCTCGATCGCGCGCGCGATCGCGACCGCCGATGCCGCCTTGTAGAAGGTGTACAGCGGGCCGAGGAACAGCCCCGCCTGCTGGCCGGTGACCACCACGGTGCAGCCGGGCTCGGCCAGCGCGTCGAGGTTGGCGCGCCGCGCTGCGCTCGCCGGCCGCGCGCGATCTTGCTCGCGCAGCGCAGCGACCAGCCCCGGCGCGACCCGCCGCCCGGCCGCTCGACGCGCGCGCTCGATGCGCGCCGCCGGATCGCGAAAGCTCGCCGGAAGAAACGTCTGCGCGCGCGGCTCGCCGGCGGCGTACGACGAAAAGAACGGAGCGAGCATCGAAGATCTTGATTATACTCCCGCGGTCTTCTCGAGACCCCCATGAATCTCCGCCTCGCCGTCGTGACCACCGTGCTGCTCATGCCCCTCGCCGTCGACGCCGCCTCGCCGCCCCGACAGCCGAACGCCGGCGAGCTCGCGCGCGCGGTCGAGCGGCTGAACGTGGTCGGCAACGTGCTGTACATCGCGGCGCATCCGGACGACGAGAACACGCGCCTGCTGGCGTACCTCGCCAACGAGAAGCTCTTGCGCACCGCGTATCTCTCGGTGACGCGCGGCGACGGCGGGCAGAACCTGCTCGGCTCGGAGCAGGGGCCGCTGCTCGGCCTGATCCGCACCCAGGAGCTGCTCGCCGCGCGGCGCATCGACGGCGCCGAGCAGTTCTTCACGCGCGCGCGCGACTTCGGTTATTCCAAGACGCCCGACGAGACGCTGGCGATCTGGGATCGCGCTCAGGTGCTGGCCGACATGGTGTGGGTGATCCGTCGCTTCAAGCCCGACGTGATCATCACGCGCTTTTCGCCCAAGGCCACCGACACGCACGGGCACCACACCGCCTCCGCGCTGCTGGCCGAGGAAGCGTTCAAGGCCGCCGCGGATCCGGATTTCCATCCCGAGCAGGTGCAGCTCACCGGCGTGTGGCAGGCCAAGCGGCTGGTGTGGAACAAGGGGCTGTTCAACGCCAGGCCGAACGAAGATCTGTCGGCGTTCTTCAAGCTCGACGTGGGGAGCTACAACCCGCAGCTCGGCGTGTCGTACGGCGAGATGGCCGCCGACAGCCGTAGCATGCACAAGAGCCAGGGCTTCGGCGCGGCGCGATCGCGCGGCGAGGCGTTCGAATATTTTCAGGTGCTCGCCGGCGCGCCGATCAAGCGCGGCCTGTTCGACGACGTCGACGCGCGCTGGTCGCGGGTGCACGGCGCGGAGAAGCTGAGCGGGCTGTTCGCGCGCGCCCGCGCCGAGCTCAAGCCGGACGCGCCGCACACCATCTTGCCGCTGCTCCTCGACGCGCTGGCCGAGCTCGACGCGCTGCCCGCCACGCCCTGGAAGGAGCCCAAGCAGCACGAGCTGGTCGAGCTGATCGCCGCGTGCGCGGGGCTGTTCGCCGAGGTCAACGCGGCGGACTTCAGCGCGACGCCGGGCGGCGAGCTGGCGGTGACCGCGACGCTGGTGAATCGCTCTCCCGCGGCGCTCACGCTCGACGGCATCGCGCTGCCCGGCGGCCCGATCAACAAGACCGACAAGGCCGGGCAGCCGCTGGCCAACGGGCAGCCGGTCAAGCTCGACAAGACCATCATCGTGCCGGCGGACGCGCCGTACTCCGATCCGTACTGGCTGGCCGATCCGCCCGGCAAGGGCCTCTACACCGTCGCCAACCCGGCGCTGATCGGCACGCCGGAGAACGCGCCGTCGCTCGAGGCGGAGCTGCTGATCGGCGCGAACGGGCGGCGCTTCGGCCTGAAGCGGCCGATCGCCTACAAGTGGACCGATCCGGTGGCCGGCGAGCGCCATCGGCCGATCGAGATCGTGCCGCCGGTGACCCTCAATCCGGCCGCGCCGGTGCTCATGTTTCCCGACGCACAGCAAAAGACCTTGCGCGTGCTGGTCAAGGCGTCGGTGGCGCACGTCGCGGGCACGCTCGCCGCGGAGATGCCGGCCGGTTGGAAGGCCGAGCCCGCGTCGCTGCCGTTCAAGCTCGAGAGCAAGGGCGCCGAGGCGGAGCTCACCTTCCACCTCACGCCGCCGGCCGGCGCGTCGACGGGCGTCTTGCACGTAGTCGCCGAGGTGGACGGCAAACGTCTTTCTCGCGGCATTCGGCGCATCGAATATCCGCATATTCCGATCCAGACCCTGTTTCCACCGTCCGAGGTCAAGCTGGTCCGCTTCGAGCTGAAGAAGGGCAAGCTGCACCTCGGCTACATCCCCGGCGCGGGCGACGAGGTGCCGGCGGCGCTCGAGCAGGCCGGCTACCAGGTGACGCTGCTCGGCGACGAGCTGCTGCGCTCGGGCGCGCTCGGGCGCTTCGACGCGATCATCACCGGCGTGCGCGCGTTCAACACCAACCCGCGCCTGCCGTTCTTGCACGCGAAGCTGATGGAGTACGTGAAGGCCGGCGGCACGCTGCTGGTGCAGTACAACACCAACAATTGGATCTCCAAGCTCCCGTCGGAGATCGGCCCCTACCCGTTCGAGATCGCGCAGGATCGCGTGACCGACGAGACCGCTGCGGTGGTCTTCGAAACGCCCGTGCACGCGGCGCTGCAGCACCCCAACCGCATCGGCGCGGCCGACTTCGAGGGCTGGGTGCAGGAGCGCGGGCTGTACTTCGCCGCCAAGTGGGCCGCCGAGTATCAGCCGCTCTTGTCGATGCACGATCCCGGCGAGTCGGCGAAGAAGGGCAGCCTGCTCTACGCGAAATACGGCAAGGGCACGTTCGTCTACACCGGGCTCGCCTTCTTCCGCCAGCTCCCGGCGGGCGTCCCGGGCGCGTTCCGGCTGTTTGCAAACCTGTTATCCAATGCCAATGGACAATAGGGATAGGCCGCCGGTTCTCGGTAGCTGGAATCGCATGTACGCGCTAGTGCTGGTCACGCTCGCGGTGGTGATCGCGCTGTTGACCGTGCTTACCCGGGCCTATCCGTGACCCGGCTCGACTGGGGCGTGCTCGTCGGGACGCTGCTGGTGATCGTCGCGTACGGCCTGTGGAAGACGCGCAACGTCAACACCGCCGAGGACTACCTGCGCGGCGGCAGCGACCTCAAGTGGTGGACCATCGGCCTGTCGATCATGGCCACGCAGGCGAGCGCGATCACGTTTCTGTCGATGCCCGGGCAGGCCTACGAAGACGGCATGGGGTTTCTGCAGTTCTACTTTGGCCTGCCGGTGGCGATGGTGATCTTGTCGGCGACCATCGTGCCGCTGTACCACAAGCTCAAGGTCTACACCGCGTACGAGTACCTGGAGACGCGCTTTGATCTGAAGACCCGCCAGCTCACCGCGTTCTTGTTCCTGCTCTCGCGCGGCCTGGCCGCCGGCATCTCGATCTACGCGCCGGCGATCATCCTCTCGACGGTGCTCGGCTGGTCGCTCAACCTGACCAACCTGGTGATCGGCGTGCTGGTGATCGTCTACACGGTCTCCGGCGGCACGCGCGCGGTGAGCCAGACCCAGACGCTGCAGATGGTGGTGATGCTCGGCGGCATGGCGCTCGCGTTCGCGTTCATCGTCAGCCGGCTGCCGCCGCACGTCAGCATGAGCGACGCGGTGGGCATCGCCGGCACGCTCGGCAAGCTGAAGGTGGTCGATTTTTCGCCGCGCCTGGGCACGCGCTACACCTTCTGGTCGGGCATGACCGGCGGCCTGTTCGTCGCGCTGGCCTACTTCGGCACCGATCAGTCGCAGGTGCAGCGCTACCTGTCGGGCTCGCCGCTGGTCGAGAGCCGGCTCGGCCTGCTGTTCAACGGCCTGGTCAAGATCCCGATGCAGTTCTTGATCTTGTTCGTCGGCGTGATCCTGTTCGTGTTCTATCAGTTCCACCAGCCGCCGGTGTTCTTCAACGCCGCCGAGCTGGCCCGCGTGCGCGCGACTCCGCAAGCAGCGGCACTGGCCACACTCGAGGCTTCGTACACCGACGCATTCAATTTCAAGAAGCAGCGCATCGACGCGCTGGTCGCCGCGCGCGATCCAGCCACCGTCGCCGTCGCGCGCACGCTGTTGCGCGACGCCGATACGCGGCTCAACGCGCTGCGCGCCGAGGCCAAGACGCTGATCGCCAAGGCCCGCCCCGGCGCCGAGACCAAAGACGCCGACTACGTGTTCATCAGCTTCGTCACGCGCGAGTTTCCGTCCGGGCTGGTCGGTCTGTTGCTCGCGGTGATCTTCTGCGCCGCCATGTCCGCGACCGCCAGCGCGCTCAACGCGCTCGGCTCGACCACCGTCGTCGATTTCTACAAACGCAGCTGGAAGAAAGAAGCCTCGGACGCCCACTATCTGCGCGCCGCGAAGTTGTTCACCGTCTTCTGGGGCGTGGTCGCCATGCTGTTCGCCGCGTTCGCGTCCCAGCTCGACAACCTCATCCAGGCCGTCAACATCCTCGGCTCGATCTTCTACGGCCCCATGCTCGGCGTGTTCCTGGTCGGCTTCTTCTTCAAGCGCGCGCGCGCCACGCCCGTCTTCTGGTCGATCGTGGTCGCGCAGCTCACGGTCGTCGCCGTGTTCAAGCTCTCCACCATCGGTTTCCTCTGGTACAACGTGATCGGCTGCGCCGCCGTGGTCGCCATCTCCCTCGCCTTCAGCCGCCCGATCCGCGCCACCTGACCGCCCCGCTTGCCCTGGTGGAAGGGCATGTCGGGAACGAAGTATAATGCCTGTGTGCGGACCAGGACGCGTTGCTCTCTGCTTGGCGTCTTGTTCGCAATCGGGTGCTCTCCGCCGCCGTCGACGAGCGGTACAGTCCATTCCACTTTCACGGCTCTGAGCGGCACCAATCCCGAGATCGATTTCTCGCCGTTCGATTCCGATCCCGGACAGCTATTCGGCGGCGTTGGCACGACTGTCGATGCATCCGCTGTCAAGTCTCCTCCCCCGGGACAGCGCAGAGTGATCACGGTTTTCTACGGCGCGCCAACCGCGGGCCAGCGCTTCGATGTTGTTGCTTGGGGCGCTCTTTCCAACGGGCAGGCTCGGCTGTGGTACGAAGACGATCTTCCGGACCAAGGCGTTCTCGACTTCAACCACGTCTACGTTTGGGTGTCGAGCGGCGGCGGTACGCTGACTGTCGATGCGGGTGGTGGCGGAACGTTCAAGTTCACTGTCACGGATGGCCTCATGCAATCAATGGGCAGCGTGTCCACCGGCACCTTCACGATCAACGTGAGCGGAGACGTGCAGAATCTCCGTCTCTAGCGGTGCGGGCGTGCGTCCTGCCCTTCTGCGATTGCGGCGAGCGCGCGGCGGGGGGCAAGATCATTCAATCCTCGACCTCTTTGAGTAGCTCGATATCGAGAAGGTCCTTCGGTCTCGCCGCTGCTCGCTTGTTGATCAACAGCTGTTTGCGCCCGAGAAATCCCACGCGATGCCGTCCATATGCCGCGCGCAATCGGCCTTTCCAGGCCGCCGCAAAGCTCACGCCGGAAATGCTGGTCATGATGTCGACGCGCAAGGGTTCGCGGCCGAGCGTGGCCATTCGATCGCGCTCGGTGAAGCGAAGCCACTCGCGCGCAAGCGCGGGATAGCCGAACTCAGCGAGGGCCGCGCCGAGCCGCCTTGCGTTTGGCTTCGTCGGCTCGACGAGGAGGTCGAGATCCTGGGTCGCTCGGGGTCGGCCCGCCGCTGCCAGTGCGTGTGCGCCGACGATCAGGAAGCGCACGCGGTGGGAGATCAACGAGTCGATAAGATCGCTCCATTCGCGGGGGAGATCCATCGTAGATGCCGGGCGTGGCCCTCCGTAAGAGTTCTACCGCAGAGACGCGCTCCTCGATCGAAGCGTCGCGCCAATGGCGTCCCTCGTCGCGAGCGGCCTGCTCGTGGGTGGTCCAGCGGTATTCCTTCTTGGACGCCACGTGGCCAGTCTCGCTCATTCCGGCCGGCTTGGCCAATCGCGAGCCTCAGGCGTGCGGGGCGAGCAGGTTGGTCAGCGAGCCCGGCGGATCCGACCAATCGATCACCTCGTAGATCCGCCGCCGTAAGAACAGGTCGACCAGCGCGCCGTCGAGCTGCGCGCCGGCGAGCAGCGTGAGCGTGCGTTCGCATTCGCCTGGCGTGAGCAGCTGGCGGTACGGGCGCTCGGTGGCGATCGCGTCCCAGACGTCGGCGACCGCGAGGATGCGCGCGGGCAAGGGGATGCGCGGGCCGTTCAGCCGATCGGGGTAGCCCTGCCCGTCCCAGCGCTCGTGGTGGTGGCGGATGGTCGCGAGCACGCCGCGCGAAAGGCCGCTGCGTTGCGCGATCTGCAGGCTGGCGTCCACGTGAAAGCGCATTCGCTTGACCTCGGACGGCGTGAACCGGCGGCGCTGTTGCAAGAGCGCGGCGTCGAGCGCGAGCTCGCCGACGTCGTGCAGCAGCGCGGCCTCTTCGATCGCGTCGACCTCGGTGCGTTGCAGGCCGGTCTCGCGGGCGAGCGCGCTCACCAGCGTGCTGACGCGCGCCGCGTGTCCCGCGTGATGACCGGCCTTGGCCTCGACCATCTCCGCGAGCGTCAGCAGCATGCGCCTTCGCGCGGTCGGCCCACCGACGGCGAGCTCGTGCGGCGTGGTGTTGGCGTCGCTCACCGCCTGCACCGCTTGCACCGCGCGCACGGTGCCGGGCTTCACGCTCGCCGCCACCGGTCGCGGCACGTGCTGCAACAGCGCCGCGTGCACGTGCGACGCGAACAGCGGGCGGATGAACAGCCGATACCGCCCCGCCTTGGCGCCGTCGGCGAGCGCCTTGCGCCGCGCGTTGGTCGCGAGCAACAGGCGCAGCACGTCCGGCTGGCGGCGCTCGACCTCGGCGAGCAGCTCCGCGCCCGGCATGCCGGGGATGTGCTCGTCGTCGGTGAGGATGGCCGCGTAGTGCCGGTAGGCGAGCGTGCGCAGCGCCAGCCCCGCCGAGCGCGCGGTGTCGACGTGATACGGCGTGTCCTGACACAACCGACGCAAGAGGGTCAGGTCCGCGGGATCGGCGCTCGCGACGAGTACACGTAGAGACTTCTCGGGCATGAACACCCGACTCGGCTCTCAGCAAGAAGCCTGCCAGCGACGATCTCCGCATTCGGCGCGGCCGGAGCGCCGCAGCCCTGGGATGCGAGACCCCAGTTGGAAAGCGGACTCAACCGGTTTGCTTGCGACTCTGGCGCTCGGCGAGGATGGGCATCAAGAAGGTCGCCATCTCCTGCCAGCTGTTGGCGCGCGGGCTCAAGATCTTGGCCAGCCCCTCGGAGGTCACCACGCCGGCCAACACCAGCGTCATCTCGGTGATCGGCCGCACGCGATGCTTGCGTCCGAGCGCGAACACCTGGTTGGCGAACTCGCCCATCTCCAGCTCGGCCACGTTCTGGCTGCGGAACTTGGCGATGAAGAAGGTGATGTCGCGCTCGACCTCGGCCCAGTCCACGCCGTCCATGTAGGTGTGGAACTGCTTCATGTGCTCGATGAAGTCGTGCGCCTGGCCCATCGACACGCAGCGCGCGAAGTCGACGAACTGGGTGAGCAGCGCCTCGTCCATGCGCTTGACCAGGCCGACGTCGAAGATCGCCAGGTCGCCGGTGTCGCGCAGCATGAGATTTCCCGGGTGCAGGTCCGCGTGCACGAAGCCGTCGATGAAGCACATCTTGAAGAACGCGTGCGAGAAGCGCTGCGCGAGCACCGCGTGATCGCCGGGCGGCAGCGCGTCGAGCTTGGTGCCGCGCAGAAAATCCATGGTCAGCACGCGCCGCCCGCAGTGCGAGGGGAACACGCGCGGGAAGATCACCCCGTCGACACCTTCGAAGTTCTTGCGAAACAGCGCGTAGTGCTCGGCCTCGAGCGCGAGGTTGGTCTGCTCGACGATGCCGCCGACGAACTCGCGCACGTGGCCGACCGGGTTGGACAGGCGCAGCGTCGGGTGCAGCGCGATCACGTGCGCGAACGCGATCAAGATCGCACCGTCGCGGATGCACTTGTCGCGAATGTCCGGGCGCAACACCTTGACCGCCACCTCGGTGCCGTCGGGCAGCCGCGCGCGATGCACCTGCGCCACGCTCGCCGCCGCCACCGGGAGCGGATCGAATTCGGCAAAGCGCTCCTCGAGCGGCGCGCCCAGCTCCTCCTCGACGATGCGACGCACGCGGCGAAACGAAAACGGCGGCAGTCGATCTTGCAGGCGGCGCAGCTCGTCGAGCGTCTCCGGCTCGAGCAGATCGGGACGGCTCGACATCACCTGCCCGAGCTTGATGAAGGTCGCGCCGAGCAGCGTCATCGCCTCGCGTAGCAGCCGCCCGCGCAGCCGCGCCACCGCCGCGCGCCGCCGCTCCCGACCGAGGAACAGCGTGCCGAGGCGCGCGATCGCGTAGATCAACACGCAGGCGAGGCCGACCAGACCGATGGCGAAGAACCGCCCTGCATAGCCTGGCCAGCGCAACATTCGTGAGAGTGAGTCTACTCCATTCCGGCGCTGAAGCCCGGCTGCGCCGCGTAGCGCGCGACATGGTGATCTTCGTCGCCAAACAGCGTGTTGAGCACGTGCATGCGCTTGAAGTACAGCCCCACGTCGTGCTCGTCGGTGACGCCGATGCCGCCGTGCAGCTGGATGGCCTGCTGCGTGACCTGGCGCCCGCCGACCGCGAGCTGCACCTTGGCCGCCGACACCGCCGCGCGCCGCTCGTCGGGCGGCGAGCCGTCGGAGACGCGGATCGAGGCCAGGATCGACATCGACTTGCACAGCTCGGTCTCGACGAACATATCCACCGCGCGGTGCTGCAGCGCCTGGAACGTGCCGATCTTGACGCCGAACTGCTCGCGCGTGCGCAGGTAGTCGCAGGTCATCGACAAGACCGTGCGCGTGATCCCGGCGCCCTCGGCGCACGCCGCCGCCGCGCCCACGTCGAGCGCCTCGTCCAAGATCGGCGCGGCGCCGCCGTCCGTGCCGAGCAATCGATCGGCGTCGAGCGACGCGCCGGCAAAGCGCACCATCGCCGCGTGGTGCCCGTCCATGGTCTTGACCGGCGTGACGTTCACGCCCGGCGTGCGCGCGTCGACCAGGAACAGCGACAGGCCCGCGCCGGTGCGCGCGCTCACGACAAACTGATCGGCCGCGTGCCCGTTGAGCACCCAGCGCTTTTCGCCCTCCAGCTTCCAGCCCTTGCCGTGCGCCGTCGCGCGCGTCACCACGTCGGTCGGATCGAAGCGGCTCTGCGCCTCCGCGTAGGCCAGCGCCAGCGAGGTCTCGCCGGCGATCATCGGCTGCAGCCAGCGCTGCTGCTGCCCAGCCGATCCAGCGCGCACCAGCGCGGTGCCCGCCACCAGCGCGGGAAGCAGCGGCTCGGGCACCAGCGCCACGCCGAGCTGCTCGAGGATCAGCGCCGCGTCGACGAAGCTGCCGCCCACGCCGCCGAGCTCCTCGGGGAACATCACCCCGAGCCAGCCGAACTCGCCGAACTGCCGCCACACCGACTTCTGCCAGCCGGTCGGATCTTCGCGTAGCTTGCGCAGCCGGGTCACCGGCGACTGCTTCTTGACGAACGAGTCCACCGTCGCCACCAGCATCTTCTGGTCTTCGGAGAGATCAAAGTTCATGGCGTCCTCTTCAGCTGGCCTGGCCAAGCCCGAGGATCAGCTTGGCGATGATGTTCTTCTGGATCTCGTTCGAGCCACCATAGATGGTGGTCGCGCGCGTGTAGTTGAACGCCGAGGGCACCCACTGCTCGATCGGCGGCACCACGCCCGGCTCGTTGAACCACGACAGCGAGTCGAGCCCCATCACCTCCATCGCCAGCTCGAACGACTGCTGCAGGATCTCCGAGCCGCGCAGCTTCAAGATCGACGCCTCGGGCCCGGGCGCCTTGCCGAGCTGCGCGCCAGCCACCGCGCGATAGTTCGCCATCTGCAGCCCGCGCAGCTTGATCTCGAGCCGCGCGATCTTGTCGCGCACGCGCGGATTCTCCAGCAGCGGCCGTCCGCCCTCGACGGTGGCCGCGGCGATCCGCTTGCAGCGGCGAATGGTGCGCGCCGACTGCCCGACCGCCGCGATCAACGTGCGCTCGTGGCCGAGCAGCGCCTTGGCCATGGTCCAGCCGCCATTGAGCGGGCCGACCAGGTTCTCCCTGGGCACCACCACGTTGTCGAAGAAGGTCTCGCAAAAGGCCGGCGTCCCACCGGTGGTGAGGAACGGCCTGGCCTCGACGCCCGGCGTCTTCATGTCGATCAAGAGGAAGCTGATGCCCGCCTGCTTCTTGGCGGCCTGATCGGTGCGCACCAGACAGAAGATGTAGTCGGCGTACTGCGCGTAGGTGGTCCAGGTCTTCTGCCCGTTGACCACGAAGTGGCCCTTGCCGTCATCCTCGGCGCGCGTGCGCAGCGACGCCAGATCCGAGCCGGCGTTGGGCTCCGAGTAGCCCTGGCACCACACCTCGTCGCCCGAGAGGATCTTCGGCAGGAAGCGCTGCTTCTGCGCGTCGGTGCCGAACTGGATCAGCAGCGGCCCGACCATCGCCAGGCCGAACGGCGACAGGTGCGGTGTGCCCGCCAGCTCCAGCTCCTCGACCAGGATGAAGCGGCGCGTGACGTCGAGCCCGGGCCCGCCGGCCTCGACCGGCCAGTGCGGCGCCACCCAGCCCTTCGTGTAGAGCAGCTTGTGCCACTCCATCACCTCGGACATCTCGAAGTTGCCGTCGACGTCCGCCTTGGCGCGCAGGTGCGGCGGCACGCCGTCGCGCAAGAACGCGCGCACTTCCTCGCGAAACGCGAGGTGCTCGGGGGAAAAGGTCAAGTCCATGCGCGGCAGGATACCTCACCCGCGGAAACCCTCCCACCCCACCGCTTTCTCGATCGCCGCCATCGCCGCCAACGCGACGTGCTCCCGCCACGGCCGTGCCACCACCTGCACGGCGATCGGCAGCCCGGCCGATCCGCGTTCGGTCTCCGCCGCGACCTGCTCCATCTTTTCACGCGAGGCCGGGCGCGCGCTCTCCTCTCCCGACTGGACGCGCGTCACCGGCACCACGCCCGCCGGGTAGCCGAGCAGGTTCCACAAGATCGTGTACGCGCCGCCGAGCAGCAGCTCCTCGGTCGCCCCGTGGCGCACGGCCGGCAGCGCGAACGCCGGGCACAGGACCAGATCGGCCGGGCCGCCGTCGAGCCCATCGAGCGCGGCGGCGAAGCGTGCTTGATACGCGCGCTGCGCCTCGACCAGGCCGAAGTAGTGATCGGCGTCGCGGCGCCCATAGTTGCGCGTGATCGCCGCCAACTTGTTGCGACCCGACAGGCGCAACAGCGGGCGCAGCAGCGACAGCATCGACCGCGACGCGGTCGCCGCCTGCAGCATCTTGGCGATGCGCGGATCGCGCGGATCGCGCCCGAGGTTGCGCACCAGCCCGACTCCGCCGTCGGCGCTGAGCAGGCCGAAGGCCAGATCGAGCGCGTGCCCCACCTCGGGCGGCGTCCACGCGGTGACCGTGGCGCCGCGCGCTCGCAAGATCTCGACCGCCTTTTTCACCGCGCGCGCCACCGCCGGCGAGACCGCGAACGTGCCGTCGTCGCTGTAATAGGCGACGCGCAGCCCGGCCACGTCGACGGTGGCCGGATCGCCGAGCGGCATACCTGGCTCGAGCCGTCCGTCATCGCCCGGGTTGCGGCCACCGTTGATCACCTCGAGGCCGAGCGCGACGTCGGCCACGCTGCGCGCGAGCACACCTACCTGGCTGACGATCGCGCGCTGCCCGAGCGGCGCGCTCAGCCGTCCCTCGTCGGGCGTGCGCCCCGCGGTCGGCTTCAGGCTGGCGATGCCGCAGAAGGCCGCGGGAATCCGCAGGCTGCCGGCGATGTCCGAGCCCAGGCCGAGCGCCGAGCCGCCGGTCGCGATGATCGCCGCCTGGCCACCGCTCGATCCGCCCGGCGAGCGCTCCGCGTCGTACGGATTGTCGGTGCGCCCGTACAGCGGGTTGTCGGTCTCGACGAAGAACAGCAGCTGCGCGACGTTGGTCTTGCCGAGAATGATCGCGCCCGCGCGCTTCAGCCGCGCCACGTGGCGGTCGTCGCGCTCGGCCAGCACCTTGGCGCGCGACGACAGCCCGTAGGTCGACGGAGATCCCGCCAGATCGAGCGACTCCTTGATGGTCAGCGGCACGCCACCGAGCGGCCCGAGCGCCTCACCCGCCGCGCGTCGCCGATCGAGCTCGCGCGCCTCGGCCCGCGCCTCGTCGTAGCGGGTCCACACCATCGCATGGAGCTTGGCGTCGACCTCCGCGATGCGCGCGATGTGCGCCTCGACGGCCGCGAGCGCCGACACCTCGCCGCGCGCGATCGCGCCGGCGAGCTCCGACGCGGACAGCTTCCAGAGATTTTCCATGACCCCAGAGTAGGAAATCGCGGGCGCTCGAGCCATCGGCCGAATGGCCTATTTCAACAGGTCGTTCTCGACGGCAAGGACCGCCGCCGCGGCGCGGGTCGAAACCCCTGTTTTTTCGAGGATATGCTGAACATGGTGCTGCGCCGTCTTGGCCGAGATCGAGAGCTCGGCGCCGATCTGCTTGTTGGAGAGGCCGCGCGCGAGCAGGCACAGCACCTCGACCTCGCGATCGCTCAGCGCCGCCGGCCACCCGCCACGAATCCGCGCCGCGGCCCGGTGCCCGGCCGCCGTCAGCACCGCTTCGACCGCTTCGCGATCGAGCCGACCGGAGCGCGCGTCGGCCACCAGCGCCTCCGCCGCGGCCTCGGGCGTCAGCGCCGCGCGATGCGCCCGCGCCTCGGTCATCGCCTGGTACGCGTCGGCCGCCGCGAGCAACCGCGCGGATCGCGAGATCGCCGCGCCCGCGACCCCGCGGTGATAGCCGCTGCCGTCGGTGCGCTCGTGATCCATCGCGGCGAGCTGCGCGTACGGCTTGAACAGCGGCGACTGCGCCAGGATGCGCTCGGTGTGATAGCTGTGCATGCGCACGCGCTCCCACTCGGCGGGGTTGAGCGGACCGGGCTTGTCCCAGATGCCGTTGGGCACGCTCACGCGTCCGAGATCGTGCAGCAGCGCGGCGACGCGCAAGCGCTCGCGCTCGGAATCGTCGAGCCCGAGTGCCCGGGCCGCCGCCTCGGCCAGGCGCGCCACGCCGGTCGAGTGCCCGAGCGTGAACGGTGACTTCACGTCCACGAAATGCGCGAACGCGAGCGCCACCTCGCCCAGGCGCGCGCCGGTCAAGCGCTCGAACGGTTGCGGCTCGGCGGCGAGGAACGTGTCCCACACCGACGGCGCGCCCACCGCTTCGAGCAGCTCGACCGAGCGGCGCGAGAACGCCGCGGCGACCTCCGGATCGATCTCACCGCCCGCGCGCTTCGCGATCACCCCCGGGACCACGCCTTGTCCCTCGAGGCTGCGCTGCACCTCGACGCGAAACGCGACGTGCATCACGCGCGCCGGCAGCTCGATCTGCGCGCCCTTGAGCCGGCCCGGGTTGCCCTTGCCGTCGAAGCGCTCGTAGATCTGCCCGAGCGAGAGCATCACGCGCTCGCTCATGCCCAGGCGCGCGGCGAGCTTGACCGCCAGATCGCAGTGCGCCGCCGCGAGCTTCTTCGGCAGCGTGGGATCGAGCATCATCCGCGCGACCGTGCTCGCGCGCGTCCCCTTGATCGCGTAGCCGAGCACGTTGGCGACGCTCGCCCCGTCGGCCGGCGTCAGCGCGCGCAACAGCCCCAGATCGTCGCCAGCGCCCACCCGCGCGGTCTCGTGCGCGAACGCGGTGCAGCCGATGAACCGCAACAGCGCCGTGTAATAGATGTCCTTCAGCTCGGACCCACCAGCGCCGAGCTCGCGGCCGATCTCGACCGCCAACACACACGTGCGCAGCGCGGTCTCCAGCCCGAGGCCGGCGGCCAGATCGGTCGCCAGCGACAGTCCTCCCACCAACTCCGCCAGTCTCGGCTCGTCCCCCATCCCTCCCCGGCCATACCACTTGTACGTTGCGTGACGCAAACCGCGACATAGGTTGGTCTGCAACGAGGGCCACCATGAATCCCAAGGGCGAGCTGGCGGTGTTTCCGAGTGAAGACCAGGTGCTTCTCCCCGGCGGAGAGGTGTCGCTGGACGTCGAGAAACCCGAGTTGATCCGTTTGTTTCGCAAGGTCGCGAGCACCCCTACGCGGCGTCTGTTGGTGCTGCCGGCAGGGCAGCGCATGGGCGTCGAGGCGGAGCTGATCGCGCTCATCGAGCAGTCCAAGTCGCGCGTGGTGGTCGAGCTGCGCGGTGTCGAGCGTCGCCTGGCGGACGGGAGCCCGGTGGAGGAGCGGCTTACCCGCAGCGCGAACGAGCTGGTGGCCAAGGTGCGCGCGGCGGCCGAAGACCTGTCAGAGCTGTCGGAGACGCCGGCGCTCAAGGCGCTCGAGAGCGACGATCCGGGGCGCGTGGCGGACGCGGCGGCGTTCCACTTCGAGCTGCCGCCGTCGGTGCGGCTGCAGGTGCTGGACGAGCTGGACGTGATCGAGCGCTTGAAGCTGGTGCTCGGCGCGCTCGACGCGCGGCGGCGCACCGAAGAGACGCTGGCGGCGCAGTCGGCGCAGCAGCGCGAGGAGATCTTGCGCGCGCGCAAGAAGGAGATCCTGGCGCAGCTCGGCGAGACCGACGACGAGTCGGCCGACGACGTGTGGTCGGAGAAGATCAAGCTGGCCAAGATGCCGCCGGAGATCGAGTCGATGGCGCGCAAGCAGGCGCGGCGGCTGGCCGGAATCGGCGAGGGCTCGCCCGAGGCGGGCGTGGCGCGCACCTACCTCGAGTGGCTGACCGAGCTGCCGTGGTCGAAGCGCACCGAAGATCGCATCGACGTGCCCGCGGCGCGCGCGCTGCTCGAGGCCGATCACCAGGGGCTCGACAAGGTCAAGCGGCGCGTGCTCGAGTACCTGGCGGTGCGCAAGCTGAATCCGGGAAAGAAGGGGCCGATCTTGTGCCTGGCCGGTCCGCCGGGCGTGGGCAAGACCTCGCTCGGCCGCTCGATCGCGCGCGCGCTCGGCCGCGAGTTCGTGCGCCTGTCGCTCGGCGGCGTGCGCGANNCGCGGCCACCGGCGCACCTACATCGGCGCGCTGCCCGGCCGCATCCTCTCGTCGCTGCGTCAGGCCAGGAGCAAGAACCCGGTGTTCATGCTCGACGAGATCGACAAGCTCGCGTCGGACTTCCGCGGCGATCCCGCGGCGGCGATGCTCGAGGTGCTCGACCCGGCGCAGAACGACACCTTCACCGATCATTATCTCGAGGTGCCGTTCGATCTGTCGGAGGTGATCTTCATCGCCACCGCCAACCAGCTGTCGACCATCCCGGCGCCGCTGCGCGATCGCCTGGAGATCCTCACCATCCCCGGCTATCCGCTGGCGGAGAAGCGCGCGATCGCCGAGCGGCACCTGTTGCCCAAGCAGCTGCTGGAGCACGGGCTGACCGCCGCGCACCTGCACCTGACGTCGGAGGCGATCGACGAGATCATCACCGGCTACACGCGGGAAGCGGGCGTGCGCAACCTCGAGCGGCAGCTCGCGGCGGTGGTGCGCGCGGTGACGGTCAAGGTGGCGTCGCGCGAGACCTACGCGGCGAACCTGACGGCCGACGGGGTGGCCGGGTACCTGGGGCCACCACGGTACGAGAGCGAGGTGGCGGAGCTCGCGCACGAGCCGGGCGTTTCGACCGGGCTGGCCTGGACCCCGTCGGGGGGCGAGATCTTGTTCATCGAGGCGACCCGCATGCGCGGCTCGGGCCGGCTGGTGCTGACCGGCCAGCTGGGCGACGTGATGCGCGAGTCGGCGACGGCGGCGCTCTCGTACGTGCGCGCGAACGGGGCGCGCTGGGGGATCGCGCCCGAGGTGTTCGAGTCGAGCGATCTGCACGTGCACTTCCCGTCGGGCGGAACGCCCAAGGACGGGCCGTCCGCGGGCAACGCGATCGTGGCCGCGTTGGTGTCGCTGCTCACCGGGCGAAGCGTGCGCGGCGACGTGGCGATGACCGGCGAGATCACGCTGCGCGGCGCGGTGCTGCCGGTGGGCGGGATCGCCGACAAGGTGCTGGCGGCCCATCGCGCCGGCATCAAGCGGGTGATCTTGCCCGAGCGCAACGCCAAGGACCTGGTCGACGTGCCGGCCGAGGTACGGCGCGCGCTCGACGTGGTGCTGGTCAAGCGCATCGACGAGATGCTGGCGGCGGCGCTGACCGACGTGGCGGCTCCCTTGCAGCGGCCCGCGCCGGTCACGGTCGAGTTTGTGCAAGTCGCCGCCTGAGTCGGCTATTCTCCTTCCGCATGTCGCAGGATCGATCGAGCGATCTCTCCGCCCAGCTCGAGGCGGCGCTGGTGCGCGCCCTCGCCGCCACCTGGGCGGAGCTCAACCATTCGCACTTCAAGGGCAAGCTCAAGGCGGCGGCGCTCGCGCTCTCCGACGGCGCCGGACGCCTCGGGCAATGGCTGCCCGCGACGCGCACGCTCGAGCTCTCGCGCACGCTGGTCACGCGCCAGGGCTGGGGCGTGGTGGTCGAGGTGCTCAAGCACGAGATGGCGCACCAATACGTCTCCGAGGTGCTCGGCCTCTCCGACGAGAGCGCGCACGGGCCGGCGTTCCGCGCGCTGTGCGAGCAGCTGGCCATCGACGCACGCGCTGCCGGGCTGCCCGACGCGCGCCCCGACGCGCCGGAGCGTGACACCAAGATTTTGACGCGCATCGCCAAGCTGCTCGCGCTGGCCGAGAGCCCCAACGTCAACGAGGCCGAAGCAGCGATGGCCGAGGCGCAGCGGCTGATGCTCAAGCACAACCTCGAGACGGTGGTCTCGACGGGCTACGGCTTTCGCCACCTCGGCCGCCCGACCGGCCGCGTGAGCGAGCACGAGCGTCTGCTGGCGACCCTCTTGAACGAGCACTTCTTCGTCGAGGTGATCTGGGTCCCGGTGTGGCGCGCCGGCGAAGGAAGGCGCGGCAGCGTGCTCGAGGTGTGCGGCACGCCGGTCAACCTCGAGCTCGCCGAGCACACCCACAGCTTTCTCCTCCACACCGCCGAGCGACTGTGGTCCGCCTACAAGCGCGAGCGCGCGCTCTTCTCCGATCGCGATCGCCGCACCTACCTGGCCGGCGTGATGCTCGGCTTCGGCGAAAAGCTGCGCACCCAACGCACCGTCCACGAACGCGCCGGCCTGGTGTGGGTCGGCGACGGCGATCTGTCGCGCTACTGGCGCACCCGCCACCCGCACATCCGCTGGACCCGCCAGGACGGCAACCGCCGCACCGAGGCCCACGCCCACGGCCGCCAGGACGGCCGCGCGATCGTCCTGCACCGCGCCGTCACCCACTCCCAATCCCGCGGCCGCCTCCTCGATAACAAGCGGACTTAACTTTTTAACTTATTAGCCGGCGAAGCCGAGCGTGGCGTAGCGCGCCGAGAGCGCCACGTCCATCGTCCGCAGGATGCGGTCGTAGGCGATCGCGTCGGCGGGCCGTAGCGACAGGTGCTCCTGATCGGGATAGCGCGTCCGCCAGGTGCGTAGCGCCGCGGCGAGCTGGGCGTAGTCGGCGGCGATCGACTGCACCTCGCCGGTCGAGGCCGCGAGCGTGTAGCCGTCCGTGTCGATGCTCAACGTGAGCGCCAGCCGTGGCACCGGCTCTTCGATCTCCCCGCCGCTGGCCCGCTGCTGCACGTCG
Organism: Myxococcales bacterium; assembly: GCA_003170275.1. Classification (GTDB taxonomy): domain Bacteria; phylum Myxococcota_A; class Polyangia; order Palsa-1104; family Palsa-1104; genus PALSA-1104. Next base: position 19,384 of record PNAM01000118.1, on the reverse strand, counting down.
ACGCGCCCGAGCTGCGTCCACACCGCGGTGATCAGCAGAAACGCCAGACAGCACGACAACAGATCGATGAACGGAACCAGGTTGATCACCGCGTCGAGCGCGCGCCGCCCGTCACGGCGCTGAATGGGGGCAGCACCGGCCATGCGGGTGAGACAACGCGAAATCGATTTGGTTCCCGGCGTGAATATTCGGGCGCGCTCGCCGTCGAGCTTGCACCTGGAGGTGGCTCATGATCTCACGGATGGTGATCGCGATCGCATTGCTCGGCGCGTCGGCTCAAGCGGCGCGCGCCGATCGGACGGTGGTCAAGGCGCTCGAGAAGCGGGTCGCCTTCGACGCGCCGTCAGCCGAGCGGGTGCAGCAGGTGATGGATCGCTATGACACACCCATCCGTGAGCTGCGGCATCAAAGCTCGGCCTCGCTACACGAGCTTCGGCTGCTGTTGCGCAACGAGGAGCCCGACGCCAAGCGCCTCAAGCGCCTGGCCGACCAGGTGCTCGCCAACCGCACGCACATGAACAAGTTGCAGGGGGACCGACTACACGAGGTGGAGAAGGTGTTGACACCGTCGCAGTTCGGCAAGCTGCTGGTGTCGTGGCGCGCGGTCAACCGCACCATCCGCCTCGAGCGGCAGAAGGCGACCGCCACCGACAGCTAGGCTACATCGTGCCGGCGGACTCGATGGTGATCATGAAGCCGTTCTTGTCCTTGTGGGTGTAGTCGTACCCGTGACCCTTGTAGTGGTGCTCGCTCTTGGCCAGCTCGAAGCCGGTGTTCTTCTGCGCGCCCCAGTACGCCACGTTGGTGAGCAGGCTCTGCTTGCCGCTGCCGTCCTTGATGCCGGTGAGCGTGATCTCGCCGGTGCCGGTGCCCAGCTTGGCGTGCGCGGTCAGGCCGGTCCGCTCCCACACGATCGCCGCCTTGTCGGTCTCGACCTTCTCCCACTTGACCGGGTAGATCTTGCCGAACAGGAACTTGATCGCGTCCTGCTGCTTGGGCGTGAGCGCCGTGTCGAAGGTGATCACCGCCCCCTTCATCTGGCCCTTGGAGAAGTCGCCGCCGAGATCGCCGGAGATCCAGAACTTGGCGCCGTCGACGTTGGTGTCGCCCACGTGCCCGGTCTTGATCTTGACCGCGTTGTCCATCTCGCAGTGGTGCCCGTCTTCGGGGCTGGCGTTGAAGTAGCACGGGCAGAAGAGATGGCAGGAGCAACCCTCGATGTAGTCGGCCTTGACGCTCCAGGTCTTGTCCTTGTCGGCGCCGGCGTTGGATGCGATCAGCGTGGCGACGATCAACAGATATGGCTTCATGGCTCCCCCTTGTGTCCGACACCCTATCACTTTTCGAACAGGAGCGACTCGACGATCGAGAGGGGCAGCGTGCCGTTGCGCAAGAGCGCGTCGTGGAACTCGCCCAGCCGGAACGCCGCGCCCTTTAGGTCGCGCCACTTGCCGAGCAGCCGCATGATCTGCCACTTGCCGACCATGTAGGTGATCTTCTGCGTCGGGCTGGAGGCCGCGCCGGCCGCCTCGCCCTCGGCCGCTTCGCGATCGAGCCCGCCCGCTTCCATGAAGTACTGCACCGCCTGATCGAAGGTCCACCGTCCGGTGTGCAGGTTCACGTCGACGCCGATGCGCGCCGCGCGATAACGCGACAACCGCATCACCTGCCCTTCGGCGGCCGATCCGTGCGCGTAGAAGCCCTCGCGCAAGAGCATCTCCTCGGTGTACAGCGCCCAGCCCTCGGCGAACACGCCGTCGCCCTGCTCGCGCCGGATCTCGGTCGGCAGGTGGTTGGAGATCGAGATCTGCAAGAAGTGCCCGGGGATTCCCTCGTGGCCGAGGATCGGGCGCGGATCTTCGATCGCCGCGCGCAGATAGAAGTTGCGGCTCTTGGAGTCGTACGTCGGGATGAAGTAGAAGCCGCTGTCGTCGCGATCGTAGAGCCCGGGCGGGTTCATGAAGCCGCCCGGCGCGTTGGCCTTGAACGCCTCGGGGAGCTGCCGGATGTAGAAGTGACCGAGCGACGGCGGCAAGGTGACCAGCTGGTGATCTTTCAGAAAGCGGATCATCTCGCCCTGGCGCGCCTCGTACGCGGCGAGGAACGCCTGCTGATCTTTCGGCACCGACTTCGCGCGCGCGGGATCGGGATCGGCCAGCCGCGGATCGGGCAGCAGCGCCTCGAGGCCGCGGTAGCGCGCCAGCTCGACCTCGCCGAGCATCGCCACCTGTTTGGCGTCGAGCGGCAACAGGTACACGTGCTCGAGCAGCCAGTTGTAGTTGGCCTCGCCCATCGGCTGGAACGCCACCATCTTGGGCAGCCGCGCCTCGAGCCAATCGGCGAACCCGTGCACCGCCGCGAGCGCTCGCGTGCGCGCGGCGTCGAGCTCGGCGCGCTCCGCCGGCGGCAGCGTGGCGGCGAGCGGCGCGAGGCTGTCGGTGAACAGCCCGTCGATCGATCGCGCCGACTGGATGGCGAGCTGCGCGTACAGCCGCACCGGATGCGCCAGCCGCTGCTTGCCCGCTTCGATCAGCGCCGGCATCTTGCCGAGCCGCGCCGTCGCCGCGAGCGCGCGCACCTGCGGCGCCGCGTAGTCCTTCTTGAGCAGCGAGAAGATCGCGCTCGAGCACTCGTCGACGTAGAGCTGCGGGTTGCGCTCGGTGAAGCGCAGCACGCGATCCTGAAAGTCGACGTTGTCGAGCTGCGCCAGGAACAGCTTGCGATCGACCAGCTCGTCGCGCGACCAGCCGTCGGTCTTCAGCGCGCGCACCTTGTCGAGCAGCGCCTGCACCTGCTTGCGCCACGCCGCCTCGGCGGCCTCCGAATAGTCGGTGAGCCGATCGTCCCAGGTGTGCAGCCCCTGATCGCTCGAGGCGACCGGAAACTGCGCGTTGCGCGCGCGATAGTAATCGGTGGCCAGCTTGTACAGCGGATTGCCGGCGAACGCAGGAGACGCGATCGCCACGAGGAGAGACAGAAACACCACGCGCATGGCGCGCAGCGTACTACTGGCCGAGCGTTCTCGACAGCGAGACGCGCGCGATCGCCTGCTCGTAGCGCGCGCGCGCCAGGTTGAGCCGCGCGCCGGTGAGCGCCGACTGCGCGTCGAGCAGATCGGTAGTGGTGGCGCTGCCCGCCTTGACCAGCGCGTCGGTGACGCGATAGGCCTCTTCGGCGCTGGCGATGGTGGTGCGCGCCAGGTCGACCGCGCTGGCCGCCGCGTTCGACTGCGAGAGCCCGGCGTGCACCTCGGTGGCGATCTGCACGCGCGCGGCGTCGACATCGAGGTGCGCCGCTTCGGCGAGCTTGGAGGCGGCGCGCTGCGCATACCAGGTCGCGCCCCACTCCCAGATCGCCCACTGCGCCTTGACGCCCACGTAGGCCGAGTTGGGCGGCGCGAACACCTGCCCGTCGACGCGCAGGTAGGCCGCCTCGGCGTTGATCTCCGGCAGCAGCAGATAGCCGCGCGCGCGCCGCTCGTGATCGGCCGCTTTGGCCAACAGGCGCTCTTGCACCAGCTCGGGCCGGCTGCGCTCCGCGGTGCTCTGCGCGTCCTTGACCGGCGGCAGCGGCGCGGCGGCGGCGGTGAGCAGGTTGGCCGGCTCCTCGAGCACGATGCCGGTGTCGTCCGGTGAGAAGCCGACGGTGCCGAGCAGGCCGGCGCGCACCACGTCCGCTTGCGACGCCGCGGCGATCTCCTGCTGGCGAGCGTTGGCCTGCGCGACCTGCACGCGCAAGAGATCGGCGTTGGTGATCACGCCCGCCTTGAGCCGCGCCTGCGCGATCGCGACCTGATCGGCGAGCTCGGCCACCGACGTGCGCGCGATCTCCTCGAGCGCCTTGGCCTCGAAGTACTGCAGAAAGCGCGTGCGCACCGAGGCGCTCACCTGCGACGTGGCGACGCGGTACTGCGCCCGTCCCGCGTCGGCGTTCGAGCGCTCGGCCAGGTAGTCCTCCGACAGGTGCAGGAGCCCGAGCAGCGGCTGGTCGGCCGACGCGACGAAGGTGTTGGTGTCCTGGTTGCGCAGCGAGAACACCTGCGTCATTGGCGCGAACTGGAACGTGAACGGGCTGTCGTAGTGCTGGTACTCCTCGCTCAGCCGTACCGCGGGCAGCATGCGGCCGCGCACGCTCAGCGCGCGATCGCGCACCGCCTGCGCGCGCACGTCCACCGAGCGCAGCCGCGGGTTGTTGGCGACCGCCAGCTGCACCGCGTCCTCGACGGTGAGCCGGCGCGGCTCGGCGTGCGCCACCGAGGCCGCCAACAGCAGCGCGCCGACCAACCGGGCGCGCACGTCAGCGCCCCACGTGCACGGTGACGTCGGTGGACAGCCCGGCGCGCAGCACCAGCCCCGGCGGCGGATTCACCCACACGATGCGCACCGGCACGCGCTGCACCACCTTGACGAAGTTTCCCGACGCGTTGTCCGCCGGCAAGAGCGAAAAGCTCGAGCCGGTCCCGCCCGACAGGCTCTCGACCTTGCCCTCGAAGCGCTGCCCCGGGTACGCGTCGATCTTGATCTCGGCGCGCTGGCCGGTCGCCATCTTGCCGATCTGTGTCTCCTTGAAGTTGGCGATCACATACGTGGTGCTCGGCACCAGCTCGATCACCGGCTGCCCGACCGACAACAGCTGCCCTTCGTGCACCGACAGCTTGGACGCCAGCCCGTCGGCGGGCGAGACGATCCTGGTGTACGAGAGCTGCAGCCGCGCCAGCTCGAGCATCGCCTCGGCGCTCTTGACGCGCGCGTGCGCCAGATCGCCCTGCGCCCGCGCGGTGGCGTTCTGCGCGTCGATCGACGAGCTCTGCGAGAGTCGCCCGCGCATCTCGCCGACGCGCGACTCGGCGCCGCGCCGCGCCTCTTCCGACGCGGCGAGCTGCGCCTTGGCCTGCGCCAGCTGCGCGGTGGACGAATCGTAGGAGAGCTGCGCGTTCTCCAGCCGCTCGGCCGGGATCGCGTTGGCCTGCCGGAGCTCCTTGGCGCGCGCCAGATCCAGCTCGGACTTGCGCACGTCGGTCTGCGCGCGCTGCAGGCCCGCGCGTGCCGCCGCCACCTGCGCGTCCGCCGAGCCGACGCCCACCGACGAGCCGGAGACCATCGCCTTGGCGCTCGCCAGCCCGCCGCGCGAGGTCGCGTCGACCACCCGCACCTGCGCATCGGCGGCCTGCGCTTGCGCCGCCGCGGTGGCCAGCTCGGCCTCGGCCTGCTTGACGCGCGCGGCGTAGTCGGCGTCGTCGAGCTCGGCGAGCAGATCGCCCTTCTTGACCAGCTGATCTTCCTTTACGCGCACGTGAATGACCTGTCCGGCCACGCGCGTCCCGATCGGCACCAGATCGGCCGACACCTGCGCGTCGTCGGTGGTCTCCTCGCCGGCGGTCAACAGCAGATACCCTCCGATGCCCACCACCACCACCACGGCCAGCACGCCGAGGATCAGGAACGGACGCCGCCCGCTCTTCGGCGCAGGCGCAGGCGCGGCCGTCGCCGACGGGTTCGCTCCGGGAGGCACGTCGCTCTTCACGATTTCCATCTTCAGATCTCCACGTGCACGTCGACCTTGGGGCCGTCGGCACTTGCCTTGAGGAACACCAACAGGGGCAACACCACCAGGAACAAGATCCCCAGCAGCAAGAACAACTTCTCGAACGTGAGCACCGTCGCCTGGCGCGCCACCAGGTAGCCGAGCATGCGTTGCGAGGCCTGTTGCGCCGTCGCCGCGTCGTAACCGCGCGCCATCATCGCGCGCGTGATCGCGCCGAGCCGTCCCATCACCTCGGGCCGTCCGAGCGTCAGGTGCGTGGCCAGGCCTGCCTTGGCCTGCACCATGTAGCGGCCGATCAGCGTGGCGAAGACGGCCAGGCCGAGCGAGCCGCCGATCTGGCGCAAGAGCGAGTTGAGGCCGGTGGCGTCGGAGAGCCGGTGGCGCTGGATGCTGGTGAGCGCGACGGTGGTGAGCGGCACGAACAGAAAGCTGAACGCCACGCCCTGCAAGATCAGCGTGGAGATGATCCCGCCGGCGCTGGTGTCGAGCGTGTAGTGGCTCATCTGATAGGCGGAGAACGCGAACATCAGCACGCCCACGCCGACGAACAGCCGCGGCGAGACTTTGTTGTAGAGCTTGCCGACCAGCGGCGTGACCATGAACATCGCCAGCGAGCGCGGCATGAGCGCCAACCCCGCCTGCATGGCGGTGAAGCCGAGCACCTCTTGCATGAACACCGGCAAGAGGAACGTGACCGCCATCAGGACCGAGAACATCACCGAGCCGATCAGCGTGCCGGACAGGAACACCTTGTCCTTGAACAGCGACAGATCGACGGCCGGCACCTTGGCGGTCAGCTCTCGGATGACGAACGCGGCCAGGCTGAACAGCGACACCACCGCGCAGCCGGTGATCCCCGCCGACTGGAACCAATCGTTGCGGCCGCCCTCCTCGAGCACGTACATGAGCGTCGACAGGCCGACCGACAACAGCGCGATGCCGGCCCAGTCCATGTTCTTGCGCTGCAGCGTCGCCATCTCGCGGTTGGCCGCCAGGATGTCCTCGGGCTCGTGCACGAAGCGCTGCACCATGAACAGGCCGAGCAGGCCGACCGGCACGTTGATGTAGAAGATCCACGGCCAGCTGTAGTGATCGACGATGTAGCCGCCGAGCGTCGGGCCGAGCGTCGGGCCGATCATGACCGCCATGGCGAACAGCGCCATCGCCATGCCCTGCTCCTTGGGCGGAAAGGTCTGGCGCAAGATCGCCTGCTCGGTCGGCTGCAGCGCGCCGGCGCCGAAGCCCTGCAGCACGCGGAACGCCACCAGCGCGGGCAGGCTGCGCGCCATGCCGCACAGCATCGATCCGGCGATGAACAGCGCGAGGCAGAACATGTACACGCGCTTCTGGCCGAACAGCCGGCCGAGGAACGCGGTGAGCGGCATGACCAAGACGGTCGCGACCACGAAGCCGGTGGTGACCCAGGTGATCTCTTCGACCGTGGCGCCGACCGCGCCGCGCAGGTGCGGCACCGCCACGTTGACGATCGACGCGTCGATCGCGCCCATGAGCGTGCCGAAAGTCACCGAGACGGTGACCAGCCACTTGTTGACCGGTGCGCGCGCGGTCGCCACGTCAGGCTCCGGCGCCATCGAGGAACACGCGCACCAGCTGCTCCGGGGTGATCGCCGGCCCGCCGGCGCCGGCAGAGGAGCAGCGCTCGCGGATCTTGTTGACCCGCAGCATCGACATGATCAGCGCGGTGTACAGCTCGGCGCCCTCGGGACGCAGCGCCTTTCCGCGCACGCCGGACTTCATCAGCTTCTCCAACCGTCCGTACACCTCGAGCCCGAGCTCGGGCACCTTCTTGCCGGCCACCGGATAGAGCGCGCGCAGATCGGCGCTCTCGGCCTGCTGGAAGATGGTGAAGAACGGCCGGTGCGCCGCGAAGTAGGTGAACATCGTGCGCAACAGCGTGGTCAACCGTTCGCGAAAATCGGCGCGCGCCTCCTCGGCGATCACGCGATCCATCTCGCCGAGCACCTCGCCGGCGCGCTGATCGAGCAGGCCGGCGAGCAGCGCGTCGCGATCCTTGAAGTGGTTGTAGAGCGTCCCGACCGCCACGCCGGCGCGCGCGCCGATGTCGTTCATGTGCGCGCCGTGCAGCCCGTGGTCGGCGAACACCTGCTCCGCCGCCTCCAGGATGGCCGCCGCGGTGGCCTCGCGAATGCGCGATCTAAGGTTTGGAATGGCCACTCCAGAATCTGAACGGTCGTTCATGCTTTGATATGATGATGTCAGCTCCAAAAAGTTTCAAGCGATTATGATGACCGGATGCCGCTGACCTACCTGCGCGCGCTCGCCGAGCGCCACCCCGACACGGCCTCCGCCCTGGCCAAGATCGCCAGTCTTCAGGCCGAGTTGACCCTGCCCAAGCCGACCGTCCACATCGTCAGCGACGTGCACGGCGAGTTCAAGAAGCTGCGCCACATCATTAATAATGCGTCGGGCACCCTGCGCCCGCTGCTGGCCGGGCTGTTCGGCGATCGGCTCGACCCGGCCGGGCTGACCGAACTGCTCAACCTGTTCTATTACCCGCGCGAGACCTGGCTCGAGCTCTCCCGGTCGTTGTCGGACGAGGCCGGGCGGCGCACGCTGCTCGAGCGGCTGGTGCCGCCCATGCTCGAGGTGATGCGGGCCCTGGCGCGCCGCTATCCGCTCGCGCAGGTCGAGCGCGTGTTTCCGAAACCGTACGAGGCGCTGTTCCGCGAGCTGCTGTTCGAGCACGAGCTCGGCCGGCAGGCGGCGTTCCTCGGCCAGCTGATCGATCCGTTCGTGCGCCACGGTCGCGACGTCGAGCTGGTGCGCCTGCTCGCGCGCGTGGTGAGAAACCTGTCGGTGGGCGAGCTGGTCATTGCCGGCGATCTGGGCGATCGCGGCCCGCGCATCGACAAGGTGATCGAGCTGGTGATGCGCCAGCCCGAGAGCGCGATCACCTGGGGAAACCACGACGCCAGCTGGATGGGCGCGTGTCTCGGCCACGAGGCGTGCATCGCCACGGTGCTGCGCATCTCGTTGCGCTATCGCCGGCTGTCGCAGCTCGAGGAGGGTTACGGGATCACCATGGCGCCGCTCGAGAAGCTGGCGCGCACCGCGTACGGCGACGATCCGTGCGAGCGCTTCCAGTGCAAGGGCGAAGGCCTGCGCGACGCGCAGCTGATGGCGCGCATGCAGAAGGCCGCAGCGATCTTGCAGTTCAAGCTCGAAGGTCAGCTGATCCGGCGCCGGCCGGACTTCGCGATGGCGCACCGCAACCTGCTCGAGCGCATCGATCCCCGCGCGGGCGAGGTCGAGATCGACGGCAAGCGCCATGCGCTGCGCGACACGCGCCTGCCGACCATCGATTGGAACGATCCGTACGCGCTGTCGCCCGACGAGGCGACCTGCCTTGCACGGCTCAAGCAGTCGTTCGTCGGCTCGTCGAGCTTGTGGGAACAGATGCGCTTCGTCGCGCGCAACGGCTCGATGTGGCTGCGCCGCGATCGCTGCGCGGTCTTCCACGGCTGCACGCCGGTCGACGAGCGCGGCGAGTTCCTGACGCTGGTGGTCGACGGCGCGCCGCACAAAGGGCGCGCGCTCCTGGAAGCGTTCGAGCGCGTGGTGCAGCGCGCGTTCCGCCTACAGCGAACTGAGGACGTGGACCTCTTGTGGTACCTGTGGACTGGGCCGATCTCGCCGTGCTTCGGCAAGGACCGCATGGCCACCTTCGAGACCTACTTCGTCGAAGACAAAGAGACGCATCACGAGACCAAGAACGCCTACTTCAAGCTGCTCCACGACAAGCCGTTCTGCGAGAAGCTATGCCGCGAGTTCGGGCTCGACGTCGAGCGCGGGCTGATCGTCAACGGCCACGTGCCGGTCAAGCTCGAGAAGGGCGAGACGCCGGTGAAGAAGAGCGGTCGCGCGGTGACCATCGACGGCGCGTTCTCCGAAGCCTACGGCGACAAGGGCTTCACGCTGGTCCTCGACGCGCAGCGCATCTACCTCGCGCAGCACCACCACTTCGAATCGATCGACGACGCGGTCAGCCAGGGCGCCGACATCGTCCCCACCGTCTCCGACATCGAAGTCTACGAGCGCGAGCGCCTGGTCGGCGACACCGAGCGCGGCGACCAGCTCCGCCGCGAAATCGCCGTCCTCGAAGAGCTCATCAAAGCCTTCGAATCCAACCTCCTCCGCGAACGCTCGTAGCGCTCACGCAGCGAACGCGCCGGCGGATGTGCAGGATCGGGCCGCGAGGGGCACAGGAAGATTCCGGGGCTCAGACAGGTCCTCGCATGGTGCGTGAGCGGCGGCCCGATCTAATGAGGGTGCTGCGGAACTCGCCCCGGAATCTTCCTGTGCCCCTCGCCGCGGTGCTGCGCGGCGGTGGCGCTGGCGATAGGACGAGGTCCCTGTACGCTTGGCCACTTAGGACCCCGGGGTCCTTCTCCTATGTCTCAAGCCACTGACATCCTTTCGGTCCTGGCGTCAGTCTGTAACTCCCGCCAAAATCGGATCGCGAGGGTGGAAACGGCGGAAGCTGAGTCGTCAGTCCAAATCGAAAACGTCACCGCATGCGGCGCCTCGACTCGAACGAAGCAGTCTAGGCGCCAGTGCGCATGGACGTTCTCAACCTGTACGGGCCGCCATGCGAAGAACCGAGCGATTGGCGTTAGCGTCGCGCCACCCGAAGGTGTTCTCTTGACGTGACCTCGCCGGCCATGCCCGAGTTCGCCGTCACGAACGCGTCGAACTCGGGTGCGACGGAGAACCTCATTCCGGCGAAGGGCTCCATGCTCATCTAGTTCCGATAAACCCGTGGGTCGATCTGGGTCTGGCGAAGCGGTTCGGGCTGGCACAGGGCCAGCGAGTGGCGCAGGGCGATCCCGCGGCGAGTTCCGCAGCACCCTCATTAGATCGGGACGCCGCCCACGCACCATGCGAGGACCTGTCTGAGCCGCGGGAGCGCCCTGCGCCGCTCGCGTTCGATCGTCCACATCCGAGATCGGGTTCGCTGCGGAGGCTACGCGGCGGCGAGGTGGCCCCATTCGGCGTGGGTTTCGGGGCCGAGCAGGGATTGCATGCGGCGGCGGGCGTGGAAGAGGCGGGACATGACGGTGCCGATGGAGATGCCGGTGGTGTCGGCGATCTCGCGGTAGGAGAGATCTTCGATTTCGCGCAGGACCAGGACGGTGCGGTGCGCGGCGGAGAGCTGGGCGAGGGCGGCGTGCAGCCTGGTGCGCAGCTCGCGGTTGGCGAGACGGCGCGCGGGATCGATGTCGACCGGCAAGGACGACGCGAACGCGCCGGTGTCGAGCGCTTGCGCCACGTCCACGTCCAGGCAGACTGCGCGGCGGCGGCGCACCTGATCGATCGCCAGGTTGATCACGATGCGATGCAGCCACGTGGTGAATCGCGCGCGGCCGTCGAAGCTCGCGAAGTTGCGGTACACGCGCAAGAACGCTTCCTGGCAGATCTCCTGCGCGTCTTCGGCGTTGCGCAACACGCCGAGCGCGACCTTGTACGCGCGGCGCTGGTGCTTGACGACCAGCGCGCGGAAGGCCGCGGGATCGCCCTGTTGGGCCGCGAGAACCAGCGTCCGATCGTCGTCCTTGGCGTCGGGTTCCATGGGCGCGCCTCCGAGCCCTGTTCAGTGCAACCGGATGGCCAGTTGCCGCGCCGCGCCGGACGCGCACTTCGGAGCGCTCGGAGGCGGCCGTGTGACGGTTCTGCAGGGCGCGTGTGGCAGGTTGGCTATGTAAAGATTTGTTAGTGATTCCGCGAGCGGACGTGCGTTTGATCACCGGAAGGATCGCCGAAGATCACCTCGTCGGCCATCCCGAGGAACAGCCCGTGCTCGACCACGCCGGGCAGCCCGGCGATCGCCGCGGCGATCCGCTCGGGCTCCACGATCGCGCCGAAGTGACAGTCGAGGATGTGGTTGCCTTCGTCGGTGAGGAACGGCTGCCCGGCGCGGCTCATGCGCAGCACCGGGTGCGCGCCGAGCGGCTCGAGCTTGCGGTACACCACCTGCCAGCCGAACGGGATCACCTCGACCGGCAGCGGCATGGTCGTGCCGAGCACCGCCACTTCCTTCTGCGCGTCCGCGATCACCACGAAGCGATCCGACGCCGCCGCGACGATCTTCTCGTGCAACAGCGCGCCGCCGCCGCCCTTGACCAGCCGCAGCTGCGCGTCGACCTCGTCGGCGCCGTCGACCGTCAGATCGATGCGCGAGGTCTCGGCGAAGCTGACCAGCTTGATGCCCAGCCGCGCTGCCTGCTCGCGCGTGCGCGACGAGGTCGGGATCGCGCGCACCCCCAGCCCCGCGTGCACGCGCTCGCCGAGCAGCTCGACGAAGTGCGCGGCGGTCGACCCGGTGCCGAGCCCGATGGTCATCCCTTCGCGCACCTGCTCGAGCGCGCGCGCCGCCGCCGCCCGCTTGCCGCGATCGCGATCTTGCTCGCTCGTCATAGCGGCGCCGCCACGACCTGCAGGACCTCGCCGGAGCCCGCGTCCTCGACGAACGCGGCCAGCCCGAGCTTGCCGCGCTTCCAGTCGCTCTTGATCGAGAGCTCGCGATCGAGCTCGCGCGCGTCGAGCGGCCCGACCAGCTCGCGCACCACGAAGTCGTGCTTGAGCGTGCGCCCGCCGTTCTCGCCGCTCTTCACCGCTACCGCCAGCTCGTTCTCGTAGAGCGCCAGGTACAGGCGCGTGCGCGCGTCGCTGCTGGTGCGCACGATCGCTCGGACCTTGTCGCCTGCGACGGCGCCGATCTCGAGCGTGACCTCGGCGCGCGCGCGCGTCGCGTTGAGCGCCTCGATCTGCTCGGCGATCCCCGCGCGATCGCGCAGCTCGCGCCCGTTGAGCACCGACTCCGGCGTATACAACCCCGAGCCGCTGCGCGACGCCGCCTCGCGCTGCCGCGTGGTGAAGCGCGGCTTGGAGAACGGATCCACCCAACCGATGTCGTTCCAGTAGTCGACGTGCAGCGCGAGCGGCACCACCTTGTCGAGCGACAGCCCGCGCCCGGGCAGCGTGCTCATCCAGGTGTCGGCCGACGGACAGCTCGAGCAGCCTTCGGAGGTGTACAGCTCGAGCAGCGCGACGCGCTTTGGCCCGCTCTTGAGCACGCGGCGCGGCTCGTCGGCGCCGGCGGCAGGGAGGAGCGCGCATACTAGGAGGGCCACGCCCAGGGGTCGCATGTCTCCAGCCTACGCCGCCCGGCGCGCAGCGGTTACGTCTTTTTGCGGCGCGGCCAGCGCAGCGCGAGCGCCGTCAGCGCGACCATGAGGAGCGATCCCAGCTCGCCGCGCGTGCGGCGCGGGACGTCGCAGCTGCAGCCGAAGCCTCCCGAAGAGCCGCTGTTGTTGTTGCCGTTGCCATAGAACGACGATCCGTGGCTCACCGTGCCGAGCGCGGCGACGATGGTCGCGGTGTTGTCGGTGACGATCATCGGCGGCCCGCTCTCGCGCAGGGTCTCGATATGCACGCTGCCCGGCAGCGTCGTCACGCTGTTGCCGGGAAACTGCGACTCGAACCCCTGCGCGCTCAGCCACTGCGGGCCGCTGCACGGGATGGTCACCGTCGCCGAGTGCACCAGCGGCACCTGCGGCAGATCGGGATTCTCGCTGAACACCGGGTCGGCGTTCATGTCCTCGGGCGACAGCGCCGTGAACACGCGCGTCAGGTACGGATGCGCGTTGAACAGCGCGGCGGTCGCGCGGGTCGGCTGCACGATGCGCGTGTCGATCTCGTTCGAGCACGCGACCGGATCGAACGGCGGCGGCGGCGCGCCTCCGTCGCTGTCGGGCGGCAGCTGCGCCTGCCAGCTGTCGTAGGCGGCGTAGTAGGCCTGCAAGCTCACGCCCTCTTGCACCAGCGACGCCGGCTCGGGCAGGTAGCGATTCAAGATCTCGACCAGCGTCGCGTCGAAGGGATAGCCGTGGCCCTGAAGATACGAGAGGTAGCTCGACGGATCGGTGAGCAGCTTCAGATCCGCGAGCGTGCCGAAGCGCCCCGGATAGTCGAGCACGTTCTGCATGATCGAGCTCGGCCCGGCGTACTCGGTGATGAACGAGTGGCGCTTGGGCGCTTCCTTGATCGCGCGCACCACCAACGACTCGTAGCTCTCGCTGCCCAGCCACACCGGCAGCTCGTCGATCACGGTGTGGTAGTAGTTGCGCGGGATCGCGCGCGCCTCGCCGAGCAGCCACACCAGGATGCCCATGTTCGGCACCGCGCCGACCTGCGTGAGGATGATCGGGATCATCGGCAGGTCCGAGGTGTAGCGGACGATCACCGGCACCACGTCGCCGGCGCTCTGGCCCGAGCGCAGCTTGAGCGCCAGGAAGAACGCGCCCGGGTGGATGTACGGCGTGACCGCCTGCCCGGTTCCGTCGGGCACGAAGAACTTGTTGTCCTGCAACCACTGCAGCATCTCGGTCTGGTCGTCGGCGTGCAGCACCGCGTAGTCGTACGGCCCGATACCGCCGCTCGTGACCATTTCATTCATGTGCTGATCGGCAAGATCGGAGTTGGCCATGCCCCCGTCGTACGCAGGCGCGAAGGACGCTTCGTCCGCGCCGCCGCAACCGCCCCCCGAGAGGTCGCTGGTGCTCGACGCGCTGCCGCCGCCGCAGAACATCTGGTTGGTGGTGAGCTGGTAGTCCGGCTGGGTGTGCTTGCCGAGCTGATCGAACAGCTCATCGGTGCCCAGCTGAAGCGTCGGCAGCGACGGCAAGGGCAACAGCCAGCCGAAGTGATCGGCGCTCCCCTGGTACTTGATCTGGATGTAGGCGACCACCTGATCCTTGTCCTTGGCGAACAAGATGCGCTCGCCGGCCTGCAGCACCGGCGAGGCCACGCTGGGGATCGCCAGGCAGCCGCACGCGTGCGCGGGCCGGAGCTGCGCAAAGACCAGGACTCCGACGACGCCGACCGACACCCACGTTTTCATGCCGCTCCTCCCAGAAGTGTTTCGAGATCAACCGCTGCAGATCTCCCGACAGAAATCGCCCTGCTCCACCGGGCAGTGCGGCACCAGCGTGATCGATTGATGGACGCCGCCGGGGTCGAGCGCGAGCTCGTACACGATCGGCACGTCGAGGATGCTCAGGCCGATCGGGCTCGGGCACATGAACATGCGGATCGCCGGCGGATCCGGATCGAGCGTCACCACGTTCTGCGTGCGCAGCACCAGCGCGCCGTCGGAGAGCCGGTGCGCGGTGCGCGACAGCTCGCCCTCCGCGTCGGCAGGTCCGGCGCCGTCGAGGTGATACTTGAGCCACACGTGGAAGCCGCCCTGCGCACCGGCCACCAGCGTGACGTCCTCGCCGTCGTGCAGCGGAGCGAACCCGCTGCCGTCGCTGTTCGAGGCCGGCGCGCCGAGCGTGAGCGACACCGACGACGCGGGCGGCGGCGCCGGCGCGCAGGCCGGTGTGAGCAGGATCACGAGCGTGAAGAGCGGTCGCATGCGCTGCGGCGGGCGCGAAGCAAGCGGCTGCTACACGCGACTGCTCGGTTTTTCGGTGAAGAACGGGCGCAAACGCGACACGAATGTCCGGACGATCAGAGCGGGCGCAGCTCGGGGCGGAGGCGGATCGCGCCCACGTCGGCCGGCGCGACCTCGATGGCCAGCACGTTGCCGCTCGCGCGCAAGAGCCCGCGCGGAAGCGAGAGCGTCGCCGAGCCGTGCGCACCTCCGTCGAGTCGTGCGCCGTTGAGGTAGGCGACGAAAGCGCCCGCGCTCAAGAGCAGCGCGACCGTGCGGTAGCCGGCGTAGCGCGGACCGGCATCGAAGCGGCTGCGCGCGAACACCTTGTCGCCCACGCGCTCGAGCCGCACACGCCGCGCGCGCGCCCAGCCGCCATCGTCGAAATGGTCGCTGGCCCAGCCGGCGGGCGCCGCGCGGCCGACCAGCGTGCGCAGCGCATCGTGGCCCGCCACCAACGGATGGAACGCGGGCGCGGCGCACGAGGCGAGCGCGAGCAGGGCCACGAGCGGCAGGCAGCGGCGAAATTGCATCGCGAAAGGATGACCGGCCGCGCACGAAAATCCAGGCGCAAAGGTCACCTCCGCTGCGTTTCCGCGGACGCATCCGGAACCTGACGACCCCACCGCCGGCGCGCGCGCTTCAATACTTACACGCACCTTCATGATGGCCTCGCAGTTGCTACCGCCCCGGCCCATGCGCCTGCACCTCGAGTACCTCACCGGCATCAAGGGCTTCCTGTCGCTCTTGCGCGATCCCAACAAGGTCGACTCGGTGTTCGAGATCGTCGAGGGCTTTGCAGACACCGCGATCTACCGGCAGGCGATCGCCTACGTGCGCTCGTTCCCGGAGAACGCGCCGCTGTTCGACGAGCGCCACCTCGCCGGTCCGATCGATCTGCAGCGCCTCTTGCTCCTGCCCGCGGGATCGCTCGGCCGCGAGTTTGCGGCGACCATGCTGGCGCGCAAGCTCGACCCCGATTTCTTCCCGAAGGTGGACGTCAAGGACGACGTCACCTACCTGATGCTGCGCCTGCGCCAGACCCACGATCTGTGGCACCTGGTGACCGGCTTCGACGTCGACGTGCCCGGCGAGCTCGGGCTGCAGGCGTTCGGGCTCGCGCAGCTGCACAACCCGCTGGCGGTGGCGCTGATCGCCGGCGGCCTGTTGCGCACCTTGAGCGATCCGAGCGGGCTGGACCGCGTGATGAACCAGATCGCGCGCGGCTGGGAGATGGGGCGCGCCGCCAAGCAGCTGTTCGCGCAGAAGTGGGAGCAGGGCTGGGACAAGCCGCTCAAGATCTGGCGCGAGGAGCTCGACGTCTACGTTCAGTCGTAGCAGGCGGCGTCGAGCAGCTCGGGGCGGTACTCGAAGTGCCCGGTGTCGTAGTGATACCAGCGCCCGCCCCACACGAAGCCCTCGGCCTCGAACGCATCGACGATCACCTGCGGCACCTTGTTGACCCACGTGACCGGCTCGGGCGGCTTCTGCCAGCGCCAGTAGTTCGACAGCTCGGGGTTGAGATCGATGGCGATCCCGTACGCGTGCGCGCTCGCGGTGGCGGTGCCGGCGACCGATCGCTCGGCGAAGCTCGCGCCCAGCTTCTTGAAGAACGGCGCGAGCTGCGCGTTGGCCGCCAGCGCCTTGCGCAGGCGCGCGGCCACGCGATCGAGCGGCGCGAGGATGCGGCGCTGCACGGTCACCGGTAGCTCGAGGAAACGGGTCTTCACCAGCTCCTTGGGCGGGTAGGTGGCGTCGAACAGCGGCGCGTGGCGGATGCGTCCCGGATCCTCGTCGACCTCGGTGACCGGCACGATCGGTCCGGAGTGATAGCGAATGCCGAACATGTCCTGCACATCGGGCACGCGCAGGCGCTCCTCGAACGGCTTCTCTCCGCCGAAGTCGTACAGGTACCGGCTCCCGTCGGGCACGGTCACGTACCACAACCCGTTCTTCTCCAGCGCGCGCGCCGCGTAGAACTTCTGCACGCACGCGAGCGACGCAGGCGGCTTGGCCCACGCGGACGTCGCCACGAGCATCAACGCGGCCAGGCCCCCCTTGACCATCGCGCTCACTTTACCATACCGTCGGACCGTCCCGTGGCGATCTTCCTTCTCCTCCTGGTCGCGTCCGCCGTGCCGCTCATGTGCCTGATGGGGGCGATCGTGATCGCCATGCGCCTGGTGCGGCGCGTACTCTCGCTCGCGCACGTGCGGCTCCGGTTCGCGCCGCAGGCCGCCAAACCGGGGGAGAGCATCGAGGTGCTCGCGCGGGTGGTGCCGCGTGGGCGCTCGCCGATCGTGGTGCGTGCGACGCTCGCGTGCACCATGTTCGACCATCGCGCGCGCCCGCTGTACGCCAAGACGCTCGCCATGCAGCCGGTCGACGGCAAGCCCAACGAGTATCGCGCCACGCTCGAGCTGCCGGACGCTGCGCTGCGCACCGGGGTGGTCGGCGATCAGCTCAGCGCGCTGTTCTCCGAGGAGGCGCACCGCCTGTTGGTGAGCTGGACGGTCGGGCTCCAGATCGAGCGCAACGGTCGGATCGTGCACCGGCAGTCGCACGCCATCGACGTGCCGGAAGGCCAGCCGCTGCGCACCGACAAGGACTCGATGACCCACATGGTGGTCGAGGCGTTCTCCTCGATGCACGACGACCTGCTCTTCAACTGGCTGGTGCAGATGGCCGCGCGCGACGGCGAGATCTCGTCGGGCGAGCGCGAGCTGTTGCACGACGTGCTGCGCTCGGGCCACGGCATCACCGATCCGGCCGCCGCCGATCAGCGCATCGAGGAGGAGCAGCGGCGCCACCTCGAGCTCGGCGGCGCGCTGGTGCGCAAGCACATCCCGGTCGACAAGCGGATGGCGTTCTACCGCCTGATGTACGTGATGGCGTGGCGCGACGGGGTCTACGATCCGCGCGAGCACGCGTTCCTGCTCGAGACGTTGCAGACGTTCGGGCTCGACCGCAGCCACGTGCGCGAAGTGGAGCTGGGGGTGTTGCGTGAGATGGCCAAGAGTGCGCTCGAGAGCAACTAGGTTCGCCGTCGCCTCCGCGGCGCTGCTGGCGCCGGCTGTCGCGTGGGCGCACGAGCGCTGGGTGCCGCACCAGCTCAAGTACCCGGTCAACAAGTCGTACTTCCAATCGATGACCGGCGAGGTGCTGTTCTATTCGGCGGCCTCGACGGTGGTGATGGCGTGCATCCTGGTCGGCTGGTACCTGGTGGCGGTGCCGCTGGTCGACGCGATCACGCCGGTGACCGCCGAGGCCAAGGCCGCCGAGGCGCGCCTGCCGCTGCCAATCCGCTGGCTGCGCGCGATCGTGCGCTTCCTCGGCGACGGCGACGTCGAGCATCCGATCCTGGCCAAGCTCGAGCGTGGCGCCGCGTGGTATTTCGCCAAGCTGCCCGCCGCGGTGCTCGCGCTCGGCGTCTACCAGAACTGGATCATCATGCCCAGCTATCCGCTCGACGGCTCGGCCGGCCCGAGCGCGAAGGTCGGCTTCGTGCTGCGCATCGTCGAGGGCGTGCTCGCGGTGTGGGTGGCGAGCGGGCTGTTCTACCGCGTGCTCGGCGGCGTGCTGTTCGCGGTCTACGGCTTTCTGTGCATGAGCTACGGCATCGCCGCGGTCGACGCGATCCCGGTGCTGGCCTCGGCCTTCTTCTATCTGTTCTATACCAAGGGCGAGGTCAACCCGCGCCAGGTGGCGGGCATCCGCGTGAGCCTGGGCGTCGGCTTCTTCCTGCTCGGCATGGTCAACAAGATCTACATCGCCGAGCTGTTCATCGGCGTCGGCGACAACTTCCCGCAGCTGATCGAAGGCGCGCGCCACATGATCCCCGGCCTGACCCGCGAGGCCTGGTCGTTCACCACCGCGCTCGGCGAGATGACCTTCGGCCTGCTCTTGCTGATCGGCGTGTTCGACAAGCTCACCTGCATCGCGCTGACGTTCATCTTCGGCCAGCTGATCTTCGTGTTCGGGCCGTCGGAGGTCGTACACATGTATCCGATCGCCGGCTTTCTGGTGCTGCTGTTCCACGGGCCGCCGGGGACGGTGCTCGATGGTCTGGTGTTTCGCACGCACGTCGGGTTGTGGAAGCTGACGGGGCGGCGGGTGTCGCCGTATGTCTTTGCGTTGTCGTTGGCGATCGTGGCGATTGGCGCGGCGACCCTGCTGATGTTTACGCCGTTGCTGTTTACGATGCATATCTTGCCGCGGATGTGAGGCGGCGGCAGCGCGGAGCGCGGCAGGCTTTGGAAGTGCGGGCACAGTAGGTTCGGATTGCCAAGAGGGGTGGGTGGGTAGGCGGTTCGGGCGGCGGTGGTGGGCTGTGCCGCGGGCGGGTTGTGCGGGGCGGCGGGTTTG
>PNAM01000117.1 GCA_003170275.1 Myxococcales bacterium | reverse complement strand
AACCCGCGTCCCCGCACTTCCCAAGCCCGCCGCTTCCCCCTCCGGCTCCCCTACCGGGTCGGTGGCCGGCGCAGCACTCGATCGAGAATCGCATACTGCGCGATACATCCCAGCGCAGTGACCCCGTCCCTCCACCCGATCTTCTTCCCCTCCTCGTACGTGCGTCCGTAGTACGAGATCGGCACCTCGAACATCCGCACGCCGAGGCGCGCGACCTTGGCGGTCACTTCGGGCTCGAAGCCGAAACGGTNNTTGTAGCAGGTCTCCATGTCGGTGAGGTTCAGGTCGGTGGCCATGTTCGACAACAGGGTGAGCCCGCGGTTGGCGACGTAGTGCCAGAAATACAACACGCGGTGCGGGCCGCCTAGAAAGCGCGAGCCGTACACCACGTCGGCGGCGTCGTCGAGGATCGGCTGCAGGAGACGCGGGTATTCGCGCGGGTCGTATTCGAGATCGGCGTCCTGCACCAGGATGATGTCGCCCGTCGCCGCCGCGAACCCGTCGCGCAACGCCGCGCCCTTGCCCTGATTCTGCTCCTTCAAGATCACCCGCAGATCGCTCGCCTTGGGCAGGCCGGCGAGCAGGTCGTGCGTCCCGTCGGTCGAGCCGTCGTCGACGACGATCACCTCGCGTTCGAGGTCGCACGCGGGCGCGCGCCGGACCCGCTCGATGATCTCGGCGATGGTCGAAACCTCGTTGTACACGGGGATGACGATCGACAGTCGCTTCGGGGCCATGGGATCGAATACGTATACAACAGGCCGGCGCCCGGTCTGCGCTATATTCGCGCGCACCGGATGGCCCGCCGCGCACCCCTACCAACCTCCTGGCTCGTCGCCGGCGTGCTCGTGATCGGGCTCGCCTTCCGCCTCGCGCTGGTGTCGAGCTGGCACGCGCCGGCAGGGGACGGCCTGCACTACTTCCAGCTCTCGCAGGAGCTGCGCGCGCACGGGCGATTCGCCTACGGCCCGCCGCCGCGCGAGC
Organism: Myxococcales bacterium; assembly: GCA_003170275.1. Classification (GTDB taxonomy): domain Bacteria; phylum Myxococcota_A; class Polyangia; order Palsa-1104; family Palsa-1104; genus PALSA-1104. The sequence continues at coordinate 172,067 of PNAM01000117.1, read as the reverse complement.
TCACCTACACGCGCATGCCGGGGTATCCGCTGTTCCTCGCCTACGTCGCGGTGGGCGCCGCGCCGGTCGATCTCGACACCCACCTGCGGCGCGCGACGCGGGTCAACGTGCTGTGCGATCTGGGCAGCGCGCTGTTGGTGTTCTTGCTGCTGCTCGAGCTGGGGATGGCGAAACGCGCGGCGCTCGCCGGCTTCGCGGCGGTGATCGCCTGCCCGCTGATGTTTCTGTTCTCGTGTTACGGGCTCACCGAGAGCCTGTCGACGTTCCTCTCGACGCTCGAGGTGTATCTGGCGTTGCGCGCGATGCGCAGCCGGCCGATCGCGTTCGCGGCCGCGGCCGGGCTGGTGGCCGGCTTCGCGCTGCTGGTGCGCGCCGACGCAGCGGTGGCGGCGCCGGCGGTGCTGCTCGGCCTGCTGTTCGCCAAGGTGTCGTGGCCACGCAAGCTCGGCGGCGCGGCGGCGTTCGGCTTGTGCGCGGCGCTGGTGTTCGCGCCCTGGCCGATCCGCAACCTGCAACGCTTCGGCGACCCGCACGTGGGGGCCGCGCGCTGGCGGACGCAAGACGGGCGCGAGCTCCCCGACGAGGTGTTCGCGTGGACGCGCACGTGGGCCTGCTCGGCCGCCGGGGAGGGCTATGACGACCTGCTGTTCTACCTCGATCGCCCGCTCGACGTGAACAACCCGGGCGTGCTGCGCGCCGAGATGTACGACGACGCCGCCGAGCGCGAGGAGGTCAAGGCGCTGTTTCTGCGCTACAACCGGGAGCGCTTCACGCCGCCGGTGATTGCCGGGTTCGCCAAGCTGGCGCACGATCACTTTCGCCGCCATCCGTTCCGCTTCTTCGTGACGCTGCCGCTGCAGCGCGTGCTGCACCTGTACACGCCGCTGCCCGAGTACGAGGCGCCGATGCGCGTGCGCTGGATGCTGCTGCCGCAGCTGCGCGGGGTCTTCTGGGCCTGGGACCTCATCCTGTACGCGCTGGCGATCGCCGGTGCGGTGCTGCTCTATCGGCGGGGCCGCGGCTCACCCGACCGTCGCTGGCTGGCGGTAGTCGGGAGCTGCATCCTGGCGCGCACCGCGCTGTTCTCGTTCGCCATGCCGCACGTCACCACGCAGCGCTACCTGGTCGAGGTGTTCCCGCTCTTGCTGGCGCTCGCGGTCTACGGCGGCACGGCGGTGCTCGCCCGCTTGCAGCCGCGCGCCCCGAATTGAGCTATCATCAGCGTATGAAGCGATTGACCCTGGCCCTGGTGCTCGCGCTTTCGGCGGTGGTCGCGGCGCCCTCCGCGCGCGCCTGCGACTGTCAGAACAAGCAGGCCAAGAAACAGTGCGACTGCCCGGGACAGAGCTGCCCGGGACCGTGCCCCGGCGCGGACTCAGACGCGCAGAAGCAGGCCAAGCCAAAGCCGGACAAGGCCAAACAGGGCAACCGATCATAGCTCCCGCAACGGCGTGAGCCGCTCGAGCAGCGGGCCGCCATGCTTGAGCCGCGCGATGCGCTGCGCAGGGTAGATGCCGCGCTGCCCGCTCACCAGGTACGCCACCACGGTCACGATCACCACGTGCGGCAAGACGGCGGCGCCGAGCAGCTCGACCGCCATGATCGACAGCGCGATGGGTGTGTTGGCGGCGGCGCCGAAGACAGCCGCGAGCCCGACGCCGGCGGCCAGCTCGATCGGCAGCCCGAGCACCCGCCCGAGCACCGCACCGAGCGCCGCGCCGACGAAGAACAGCGGGGTCACCTCGCCGCCGAGGAAGCCGGCGCTCAGGGTCACCGCGGTGAACAGCAGCTTCCAGGCGAACGCGAAGGTCGGCAGGTGCGGATCTCCGAACGCGGCCAGGATGGTCGGCACGCCGAGGCCGAGATAGCGGCTGGTGCCGGCGAGCTGCCACAGCGCGACCACCGCCGCGCCGCCGATCAGCATGCGCAGCGCCAGGCGGGTCACGTGCTTCTCGGCGAACCGCTTCAGGCGGTGGGTCAGCTCGACGAACACGATCGCGGTGGCGGCCACGGCCAGGCCGAACACGATCCACTTGGCGAGCAGCAGCGGGTCGAGCGCGAGCGACGCGGGGTGCGGATAGGCGGTGTGCACCACGCCGAGCGCGCGCGTCACCAGATCGCCCACCACCGACGCCACCAGCGCCGGGACGAGCGCGTGATATTCGATGCGACCGATGGTCACCACCTCGAGCCCGAAGATCAGGCCCGCGACCGGCGTGCCGAACACCGAGCCGAAGCCCCCAGCGATTCCGGCGGCGAGCAGCTCGCGACGTGCCGCGATGGTCACGCGAAAGCGGTGCGCGATCGCGTCGGCCAGACTCGCGCCCATCTGCACGGCGGTGCCCTCGCGGCCCGCCGAGCCGCCGAACAGGTGCGTGAGCACGGTCCCGATCAGCACCATCGGCGCCATGCGGACCGGCAGCTGCGGCGCGTCCTGGTGCACGGTGTCGATCACCAGGTTGTTGCCGCCGCGGATCGACTTGCCCCAGCGATCGTAGATCGCGCCCAGCGCCAGGCCGGCGAGCGGCAGCCCGTAGACGATCACCTCGTGCCCGTCGCGATAGCGGGTCACCCACTCGAGCGACAGCAGGAACACGGCCGACGCGATGCCGCACGCCATGCCCACCAGCGCCCCGAGCGCCAACCAGTCGATGAACGCCCTCGCCTTCCCCATCGCTTCAGCCTCTCCTCGTGTTCGGGAGGCCGGGGGAGGCTTCAGTCACGACTCCCACGGCGCATCCGCGCTGCCGTAGGAGTCATTGGCCCTTCCGTCGCCGGAGGGCGGGTGTCGGCGGACTCCACCGCCATCGTGAAACCCCAGGATACCACGCTCAGCCGGTTTTCGCGCCCCTGCGCGCCAGGCGGCCGATCAGCGCGGTGAGCATCGACGGATCGAACGGCTTGGCCACGTGAGTGAGAAAGCCGGCCTCCAGCGAGCGCGCCTTGTCGTCGGCGCTGGAGTAGGCGGAGACGGCGATCGCCGGCACGCGCGGCGGATCGCGCGTCCCGAGCGCGCGCGCCAGCGCCAGCCCCGACTCCCTGGGCATGCCGATGTCGCTCACGACCAGATCGAACCGACCACACTCGACCGCGGCGAGCGCATCGCGCACCGACTGTGCGGCGGTCACCTCGGCGCCTGCGGCCTCGAGCATCGCGCGCAGCATCTCGATGGTATCCGCCTCGTCGTCGACGATCAGCAGCGACAAGCCGGCGAGCGGGGACTGTCCCGAAGGCGCCGGCACGATGCGCAGCTCGCCGGTGATGCGCGCGCTGGCCTCACGCGCGAGCGACTCGGGCGCGTTCGGCGCCTGCAGCGGGATGCGCACCGTCATGCGCGCGCCCTTACCCGGCCCGTCGGAGTGCGCCTCGACGGTGCCGTCGTGCAGCTCGACGATGTGGCGCACGATCGCGAGGCCCAGCCCGAGCCCGCCGTGCGCGCGCGTTCCGGTGGAGTCGGCCTGGCGGAAGCGATCGAACACGTGCGGCAACAGCTCCGGCGCGATGCCCACGCCCGCGTCGCTCACGCACAGCACCAGCTCGGCCTCGTCGCACTCGAGCGAGAGGCTCACGCGGCCCGCCTTGGGCGTGAACTTGATCGCGTTGATCAGCAGGTTCGACACCACCTGATGCAGCCGGTTGGCATCGACCAGCACCTGGCAGGCGCCCGTGCCGAGCTGCGCGTCGATCTCGATCCCGCGCTGCGCGGCGAACGGCCGCACCGACTGCACCGCGTTCTCGAGCAGCGCGCGCAGCTCGTTCGGCCGGCGCTCGACGTGGAACTTGCCCGAGATGATGCGCGAGATGTCGAGGAGATCCTCGATCAGGCGGCTCTGCGCGCGCGCGTTGCGCACGATGGTCTCCGCCGCGCTCCTCGCGCGCGCCGCATCGAGTCGGCCCGAGAGCAGCATCTCGCCCCAACCGAGGATCGCGTTGAGCGGCGTGCGCAGCTCGTGCGAAACCATCGCCAGGAACTCGTCCTTGGCCGCGCTCGCAGCCTCGGCGATCTCGACCGCGTGCCGCGCTTCGTCGGTGACGCGCTCCTGATCGCGGATGGTCTCGGCCTGCTGCTCGAGGTGCTCGCGCTGCAGATACAACGAGACGAACACCGACACCTTGGCGCGCAGAAAATCCGGATCGATCGGCTTGGCCAGGTAGTCGACGCCGCCGTGTTGGTAGGCGCGCGCCTGGCGCGAGTTGTCGTGCTTGGCGGTCAGGAAGATCACCGGGATGTGCGCCCGCCGGCGCAACAACGCGGTGGTCTGATAGCCGTCGAGGTCCGGCATCATCACGTCCATGAGGATCAGCGCCAGATCGTGCTCGAGGGCGCAGCGCAGCGCCTCGGCGCCGGAGGTGGCGGTCACCACCCGTTGGCCGAGCGGCTCGAGCACCGCCTTCAGCGCCAGCAGGCTGGCGGGCTGGTCGTCGACGACCAGGATGGTCGCCACGATCTCGCCTTGGTCGTTCGTCGCTGGGCGCATCGCTTCCCCCCTTGGGTCTCGGCACATGCTTGCAACGCGCAAGCGTCGGCAGAGAAACGCGCTGCGGACAAACGTGCGCGCGGCAGGACACCCCGACGTTGGGACACCGCGCAACAGGGAGCCGCGACCCCACGTCTGCGACGCGAATGTTGCAGCCGGACGTGCTCACTGCGTTTGTGCTGTCACGGCGACGAGTTCGTGACTCCGCGCACTTTGGACGAGGTGTAGGTCCGGCTGCGTGCGAACTGGTGCCGGCGTTGCACCCGTCTGCGCGCCATGCACACGAAGAATTTCGCAAAGTTCGTTCCGATGACCCTGCTCGCCGCCGGCTGTTTGCAATCCGCCAGCGCCATCGATCAACGTGAAGAGCCGATCATCGGCGGCGCGACGACCACCGCCGATCCCGGCGTGGTCATGCTGCGCGAGACGACCGGCGGCAACGGCTACTCGCTGTGCACCGCCGAGGTGGTCTCGCCCCACGTGATCATGACCGCCGCGCACTGCGTGACCGGCGGCGGCACGTTCGACATCTTCATCGGCAACGACATGAACGGCGCCGAGGGCAACGACGCGACCAAGTGGCTGGCGGTCTCCGAGGCCCACTACAACCCGAGCTTCAACGAGCAGCAGCTCGATAACGGCCAGGACGTCGCGGTGGCGATCTTGACCAACGCGACCAGCATCAAGCCGCTGCCGATGAACCGCACCGCGCTCACCAACACGCAGGTCGGCCAGCCGGTGCGCATCGTCGGGTTCGGCATCAACTCCAGCAGCGACACGCAGGGCAACTCGGCGGGCACCAAGCGCGTGGCGACCACGCCGCTCACCAGCTACGACTCGTTGTTCGTCCAGTTCGGCAACGCGTCACAGGACACCTGCGAGGGAGATTCGGGCGGGCCGGCGTTCATGACCATCGGCGGTACCGAGGTGATCACCGGGATCACCTCGTTCGGGGTCACCGGGTGCAAGGGCGGCGCGACCGACACGCGCGTCGACACGGTCAGCGTCAAGTTCGTCGATCCGTACATCGCGAAGTTCGATCCGCAGGGCTCGAGCCCGCCGGACATGGCCGGGCCCGCACCCAAGCCCGACATGGCAACCGGTGGCGGTGGCGGTGGTGGCGGCGTGCCTTCGCCGGACATGGGAACCGGCGGCGGCGGCGGCGGCGGCGGTGGCGGCGGCGTGGGCGGCGGCGGCGGCGGCAACAATCCGCTCGGCAGCGACTGCACCACCGCAGCGGACTGCGCCTCGGGGCTGTGCCTGTCGGTGAGCGGCGCGAGCGTGTGCACCCAGACCTGCACCCCGTCGGATTCGAACAGCTGCCCGCTCGGCTTCGAGTGCGAGACCGCGTTCGGCTCGAGCCGCTGCGTGCACACCGGCAACGTCAACGTGCCCACCAACGGCGAACAGGCCGGCACCGGCTGCTCGACGGCGCCCGGCCAGCCGGGCGGGAGCGGCGCGATGGCGTTGCTCCTAGCGTCGCTGCTCGGCGCGCTCAGCCTGCGCCGGCGTGGTCGCTCGATGATGTGGCTCGCCGCGCTGGCGCTGATCGTCTCCGGCTGCGACGCGAGCAACGGCGGCCGTGGTCACGGGACCGGCGGCGTGGGCGGCGGCGGCAGCGGCAGCGACGGTGGCGGCGGCGGCGGTGGTGGTGGTGGCGGTGATGACAGCGGCGTGCCGCAGGGCTGCACCGGCAGCGACCCGAACGGCGACGAAGATCACGACGGCTACACCCCGGCCACCGGCGACTGCAACGATTGCGATCCGCTGGTCAACCCCGCCGCGGTCGACGTGGCCGGCAACATGGTCGACGACGATTGCGACGGCAAGATCGACAACCCGCTGGCCGCCTGCGACACAATGAACGCCGGCAAGAACGACGCGACCTCCCTCTCGCAGGCGATGGAGCAGTGCGACCCGCGCTTCTTCCTGAGCGCTTCGCTAGTCGGTCCTTCCGACGCCAAGGCGCGCGCGGTGGCGAGCAAGTTCGGCATCCTCACGCCCAAGGCGGGCGCCAACATGACCCTGCTCTCGACCGGCCTGGCCGTCGACAAGACCGGCGCCGGCTTCGTCGCGGTGCAGGACGGCACCAACCTCGGCAATTCCAACACCTTCGCGAACCCCGAGCCCAACCTGATGGGCGTGGCGGGCTGCAGCCAGTCGCAGCCGGCGATGGTCAACGACTACACCGAGCTGGTGCTGAAGCTGAAGGCGCCTTCGAACGCGAACTCGTTCTCGTTCCAGTTCCAATTCTTCTCGGCGGAGTATCCGGAGTTCGTGTGCACCGAGTTCAACGACGAGTTCCTGGTCGAGATGGAGTCGCCCGGCGAGTTCACCACGGCGACCAACATCACCTTCGACTCCAAGATGAACCCGATCACCATCAACAACGGGCTGTTCACCGTGTGCACCAACTCGACCACCCAGTACACGATGAACTGCAAGTCACCGGTGACCGACATCGCCGGCACCGGCTACGAGGACACGTCGTCGGGGCTTTTGGGCGGCAAGGATCCGATCGGCGGCTCGACCGGCTGGCTCACGACCACCGCGCCGGTGACGCCGAACGAAGAGGTCACGCTGCACTTCATCATCTTCGACGAAGGCGATCACATCTACGACTCGGCGGTGTTGATCGACAACTTCCAGTGGTCGGTGGTGGCGGCGATGGCGCCGATGACCATCAACTAGCAAGACGCGGGGCCCAAAACGACATAGGGCGGGAGACCGAAGCCTCCCGCCCTACTGATTTAGAGTTATGAAGAAGTGTTAGATGCGCGAAACGTTCGCGGCCTGAAGGCCCTTCGGACCCTTGACCACTTCGAACTGCACCGAGTCGCCTTCGGACAGGCTACGGAAGCCTTCGGCGACAATCGCCGTGTGGTGCACGAACAGGTCCGGGCCGTTCTCCTGCGTGATGAAGCCAAAGCCCTTCGCATCGTTGAACCACTTCACTTTACCTTTTTCCATTGCGTTTCCCTTGCATGCCCGGCCGCGCGTCACTCGGCCGCCGTTTTGATGTGATGTGCTGGAGTGGTCAGGTTTCCGACGGAGGAAATCGAAGGATTCGATCGTCTTCCAGATATTAGTCCGCGCTCCAGCTTTGGACGCAGGGAGTACCTTGCCCTTCATCAACCCCATTGTCGAGCATTATTTTGCGTGTCCGCCAAACTCGGCTTCCGGCGGGCATTTCGGCTAGATTGGCCGAACATGGATCGACTCCGGGAGCTGTATCGCAGCGTGCGCCGCTCGACCGAGCTCCTGTGCGAGCCGCTCGCCGTCGAGGACCAGGTCGTGCAGACCATGGCCGAGGTCAGCCCGACCAAGTGGCACCTGGCGCACACCAGCTGGTTCTTCGAGACCTTCGCGCTCAAGCCCGTAATGCCCGACTATCACGAGCTCGATCCGCGCTACGGCTACCTGTTCAACTCGTACTACCAGGCGGCCGGCGAGCGGGTGGCGCAGCCGGATCGCGGGCACCAGTCGCGTCCCACCGTCGCCGAGGTGCTGGCCTATCGCCGTCACGTCGACGAGTGGATGGCGCGGCTGTTCGACGATCCGGCGGCCTCCGCGCTGGCGTTCGTGATCGAGCTCGGCCTCAACCACGAGGAGCAGCACCAGGAGCTGATCCTCACCGACGCCAAGCATGTGCTGGCCGCCAACCCGCTCGACCCGGTGTACAAGAGCGTGCCCGCGCGTCCCGAGACGGCCGGCGCGCCGGGGCGTTACCTGCGCTTCGAGGGTGGACTGTACGAGCTCGGTCACGCGGGCAAGGGCTTCGTGTTCGACAACGAAGAACCGCGCCACCGGATCTACCTGCAACCGTTCGAGCTGCACAGCCGGCCGACCACCGCCGGCGAATTTTTGGCGTTTCTGCGCGACGGCGGCTACCAGCGGCCCGAGCTGTGGCTCTCCGACGGATGGGACGAGTGTCGTCGAGCGGGCTGGCGCGCGCCGCTCTACTGGCGCGAGCACGGGGGCGGCTTCCAACAAATGACGCTCACCGGCCTGCGCGAGGTCGATCCGGCCGAGCCGGTCTGCCACGTGAGCTTCTACGAGGCCGACGCGTACGCGCGCTGGGCGGGCGCGCGCCTCCCGCTCGAGGCCGAGTGGGAAGTGGCCGCCGCCGATCGGGAGGTGGAGGGCAACTTCCTCGACTCGGGGCGGCTCCATCCGGCGCCGGCGAGCGGCCCGGACGACCTGCAGCTGTTCGGCGACGTGTGGGAGTGGACCGCGAGCCCGTACCTGCCCTACCCGGGCTACCGGCCGTTCGCCGGCGCGCTCGGCGAGTACAACGGCAAGTTCATGTCCAACCGCATGGTGCTGCGCGGCGGCTCGTGCGTCACGCCGGCCCGCCATCTGCGCGCGACCTATCGCAACTTCTTCGCGCCGGCCACCCGCTGGCAGCTCAGCGGCATCCGCCTGGCACGCGGAGTGGAAGGCTAGCGGTGCGGGTCGCGTACCCGATCCTGGCCGCTCCGGCGCGCGGCGATTCGTCGCTGGCGGGCGACACGGTCTTCGCGCCGATCTCGAAGTGCAATTACGAAGAGGGCCCGTTCGAGCGCGCGCGGCGCCGGCCGGCCGTCGAGGACTGGAACCGAACGTTGGCGAGCGGCCTGGCGTTCCGGCAGGCGGGCGCGCAGCATGTGCTGTTCAGCCGCTGGTGGTCCGACGCGCCGGCGCGCGCGGTGGTGGTCGACGGGTCGGGCAAACAGGTCGCGCGGGTGGAGCGCGCGGCGGCGGCGTTGGTCGAGGACGCGACGGGGGCGCTGGTGGGCCTCTTGTCCGTCGACGAGAAGGCGCGCGAGCTGCGACTGATCGATCCGCAGAGCGGCGCGATCCGCTGGCGTCACGATCAGGGAAAGGCATTCTGGAACGACAGCGCGACCGCGCAGCTGCTGGGCGACACGCTCTACCTCGCCACCTTTCCGCGCATCTCGTCGGGGGCGCAGTTGCAGGCGCTTGATTGGAAGACCGGCGCGACCCGCTGGGTGGCCGATGTGGTGCAGATGAACGTTGCCCACTCGGAGTACTTCAACGACGTGGCGCTCGAGCTGCGCGGCGGCGCGATCGCGATGCGCGGCTTCGAGGCGGGCGGCTGCTACCTGCAGGTGTTCGATCAGGTGACCGGCAAGCGGCGCTCGGCGGTGGTGCAGAAGCTATGGTGACGCGCGCGCCGCTCCGCACGAATCTGGTAGCCGCGGCTCAGGGCAGGTCGCGCGCGGCCGTCACGAGCCGATCGAGCTCGTCGGCCGGCAGCTCGCGCGCGGCGGCGAAGGCGATGCCCACCACCGCGCGCACCGCGCCATCGCCGTCGAGCACGGGGAGCGCCACCGCGGCGCCGGCGCCCACCGCGCGCGCGCCCGGACGGACCTCGCTCCCGCCCTCTTGCAAGTTGCAGGTCGACACCGGCGTGCCGCGCTCGAGCACCAGGCCCGCCATCCCCTTGCCGCGCGGAATCTTCGCGGTGGCGCGCAGCACCGGCTCGGGGATGTTCACCGACGCGTCGATCTCGAGCTGACCGCCCACCTGCCGGTGCACCGTGCCCGCCACGCCGCCGTGCGCGGCGAGAAATTGTTCCAACCAGCGCTGCGACGCTCCGTCCATCTTCCGGTTGTATACTAAAAACGTTGAGCTGGATCCGCGCCATCGCCCTGACCGTGCCGCTGGTCGCGACCGCGTGCGCCAGCGACGTGACGCGCGCCCAGGCGCACCACCTGGTGCTGCACGGAGCGCGGCTGCTCGACGTGCGCTCGCCCGCAGAGTTCGCCGAGCGCCATCCGGCGCAGGCGATCAACATCCCGATCGAGGACCTGAAGAAGCGGACCGCGGAGCTCGGCGCGCGCAACCAACCGATCGTCGTGTACTGCCATACCGGCGTGCGCAGCGGCCTGGCGGTTCAGCTGTTGCGCAAGGCCGGCTTCACCGCCGTGTACAACCTGGGCACCATCGGGCGCTGGTTTCTCGAAGCGTCCGACCCGCCGGCTGCGATCTATTGACCTTCAAACCAGCCTCTCGCTTTGAACGGGCGCGCATACACAATCCATGGTAGTCTGTCGAATCTAATGTCCACTTCGAAATGGAACCCGCCGCCGACGAGCTCGAAGGTGCTCGGCGACTGCGTGACGTGCGGCGGGCAGGCGATCGCGTACTCAGGCGCGACCACCAATGCCGAAGGCAATTACCTGTGTGTCGGCTGCACCACGAACTTGAAGGCTTCCACCAAGCTCAAGAAGGCCGCGCCGTCGCGCAACGGCCGCATGGTCCGGCGTGATCATCCAGAGCCGCCTCCCGTCGAGGGCGCGCGTTGGTTGCAGCTCGGGACCAACCGCCTGGCGCTGGTCGATGCGGGCGATTTCAAACGCGCCAGCGTGAAGAACTGGTTCCTGTTCGGCGGGTTCGCGGTGCGCCGCGAGCAGTGGGGCGGCAAGCTACGCCACGACTACCTGCACCACTTCGTGCTCGGGCTCGACGCCGATCCGGAAAAGAAGTCCGATCGGGTGGTCGAGTTCATCGACGAAAATCCGCTGAACTGTCGCAGGGCGAACCTGCGCGTCACGCAGCGGGCAGCTCACGGCCACGGCCGCGCCCGCGACTAGCGTCCGCTCAGTGCCCGGGGCGCGCGCGCGCCTCGCTCACCCGAATCGCTTGCCCGTCCACCACGTGTCCGTCGAGCGAATGGATGGCGGCTTGCGCCTCGGAAGGCGAGCCCATCTCGACGAACGCATAGCCGTGCGACTCGCCGGTGCGACGATCGGTCATGATCGACACCTCGACGACGCGGCGCCCCTCGGCGGAGAACAGCTCGCGCACGCTCTCCTCGGTGACCTTCTTGGGAAGATTCGAGATGTAGAGACGCGGGCTCAACGACACGGCGTGATACTAGCACGGGATCAGCCACAGTACTGCCTCGCGAGGTCGACGCTGCTAGGAGACGCGCGACCACAGCGCTTCGACAGCGCCGCTCACCTGGTTCCACTTATCGGTCACGTCGGCCTTGACGTCGTTCCACGCGGTCGCGGTGGCGCCTTCGAGCTTGGTCAGGTGCTCGCGCGCGGAGACCTGCAGCTCCTTGAGCTTGTCGGTCTGCTGCTGCAGCTCGATCTTCGCCTCCGCGGACGCCTTGTCGGCCTTCGCCTTGAGGACGTCGAGGCGGGCGCTCCACACGTCGAGCTGCGCTTCCATCTTCTTCTGATAGTCCTCTTTGGTCGTTTCCAAGGTGTTCTCCTGAAATGCGTTGGGCCTGAAATATCGGCACCAGCCGAGGCTGCGCAAGGGCGATTGACAAGTTCTCCGGCAGCGCCAAACTAAGCCGCTTCACACACGCTTCGAACTGAATTGGTGAATTGAAATGGATCCGACCACCACGCCCGCCAAGCCGCTCGTCACCGCGATCATCGAGCCGCACGGCCGGCGCGCCAAGCTGCCGCGCGAGCATCTGATCAAGCTGACCCTCAAGCTCAGCGGGCTCGAGCCCAAGTACAAAGACCGCGCGTGGGTGACCGACGTGGCGCGTAAGGCGCTCGACGGCTTTGCGCCGGCCGCCGGCGAGGCCGATCTGCGCCAATTCGGCGACGTGACCGTCTCGGGCCGGGCCGGCAAGGCGGGCACGCCGAGCAGCGTGGTGACCGGCGTGGAAGGCTCGGTGGTGTGGCCCGGCCGCCCCTCCGACGCGGCCATCGATCGGCTGCGCGCGACGCTGCTGTCCGAGGGCTATCGGCTGTCGTTGCGCGAGCAGCGCGAGTGCGTCGAGGCGGACTGCCCGACCACAGTGCTGCTCGAGTGGAACCGGTTGACCCACGTGCCGCCGGGCTGGTACTCGACCACGGTCTGCGGAAAGCACGACTACAAGACTTGCGCGCAATGCAACAGCATCTACGTCATGAGCAGCACCAACTCCGCCGCGCAGGCGCCGTCGGTGCACTGCGAGGTGTGCGGCGTGATGCTGGTCGAGTGGGGCTCGAGCAAGGTGTGGAGCGCGCAGCTGGTCACCCGAGGCGTCGCGCTGGGCTGAATCAAGAGGGGGATGATGGACCTACGAGAAGAGGATCTGTCCTGGCTCGATGAGCACGTGCGCGCGAGCGCGACGGAGATGTTGCAGGTGCTGTTCTCGTCGAGCCGCATCGCGGTGGTCACCTTCGACCGCGACGGCGTGATCGTCGGCGTGAACCCGCAGACCGCCGCGCTGGATGGGCGCGCGATCGCGTACTATCGCGGGGTCAACCTCCTGACGCACACGATCTTGCGGCGCCTGGGCTGGACTGACGCGCTCCAGCGGGTGCTGCGCCGCGAGACGGTCGAGCTCACCGACTCGCGCTGGGTCACGCTGTTCACCGGCGAGGAGCGCTACGTCGACATCATCGCCGGCCCGGTGATCGCGGAGGATCAGGTGATCGGCGGGGTGGCCTATCTGGTCGACTCGACGGCCCAGCATCGCGCGGTCGTCGCCGAGGAGGCCACCCGAAAGCGCGCGCGCGAGCTGGAGACCTTCTTAGCGCGCGACGTGGCCCGGTTGGTGACGCCGCTGAACTCCTGGAGCGCCACGCCGGCGCCCACCGTCGAGGCGAACGCGCTGGCGATGCTCACCATCACCGAGCTGACCAGCCTGCTCGACGACCTGTTGCAGTTCGTGCAGCTCGAGACCTACCAGCCGACCATCGAGCCGGTGGTGATGCTCGACGCGGTGCAGGCCGCCGGGCTGAAGAGCCCGCCGCGCGTCGTCGCTCCCGACGGCAAAGGTCGCGTGGTCGCCTTCGCCGATCCGCGCCTGCTGCGGCGTGTGTTGCGCAACCTGTTGCGCTTCAGCTTTCGCATCGGCAGCCGCGGCTGGTCGCTCGAGCAGCGCGAAGGCCGGGTGGTGCTGTCGGTGAGCGTCGACGGCTCGCAGCAGCTCTTGAAGGAGCTGCTCACCGCCACCTCGCTCTCGGCGACCGAGGCCGACAGCGCCGACGGCAGCCTGGCCGCGGCACGCTGGATGACCGAGATGATGAACGGCACGCTGACGGTGAGCGCGCGCGAGCCGACGCTGTTTCTCAGCCTGCCGGCAGCAGACTCGGATCCTCAATGATGGAACGGCAGGCGCTCCCCGACCTCGCTCGCGTCTAGAAGAAGGCCTTCCAGAAGCTGTACGCGGCGGCGCCGAAGCCGATCGCGATCACCGCGCGGCGCGCGTTGTCCTTGCCGATGCGTTGGGCGCCGCGCGCGCCTACGTAGCCGCCGGCGACCGCCGCGGCGGCCATGATCAGCGCGGGGCGCCACTCGACGAGGCGGCCGAAGATGAACAGCACCGCGGCGAAGCTGTTGATGGCGGCGGCGGTAAAGCTCTTGAGCCCGTTCATGCGATCGATGTCGCGCAGGCCGCACAGCCCGAGGGTGGCGAGCATGAGGATGCCCTGCCCGGCGCCGAAGAAGCCGCCGTAGACCGCGACCAACAGTTGAACGCTCGACAGCAAGAGCACTCGGCGATCGGTGAGCGGCGCCTCGGGCGAATCCTTCCACCTGCGCTGCAGGCGGTCGGCGAGCAGGAACAGCGAGGTGGCGCCGAGGATGAGCCACGGGACCAGCACCGCGAAGGTGCGCTCGCTCAGGCGCAACAGGATCAGCGCGCCGGCCACCGAGCCGATCAGGCTGGGCAGCGCGAGCGCGAGCAGCAGGCGCCCGTCGTTCTTCAGCGAGCGGCGATAGCCCCAGAACGACGCCAGCGAGCCTTGCACCAGGCAGACGGTGCTGGTGGCGTTGGCGTGGATCGGCGAGATGCCGGCGGCCAGCAGCGCCGGGTAGGTGAGCAGCGTTCCGCCGCCGGCGATCGAGTTGATCACGCCGGCGACGAAGGCGCTCCCGCCGAGCAAGGCCGTCTCGGTGATGACATCCACGCGGCGAGAGTAGCATTCGGGACGTCGCCGGCATTCTCGCAAAACTTATTCGTTCGACTCGATATCGCGTTTCAGCGTATTTCCGAATGGCAGCATGGATTACACATCCCTCGTCGAGCGCATGATTTCGCGGCAGAACTCTCATTTCACCAATTGAAAGACAGCTTGCACTCCACCAGGGTCGCGTAGCCGTTTACCGTCGAGGACACGATCCTCCGCCAGCGGAGCTCCGACGACACACACGCGCGGCGCTGTCGGCAACGAACACCCTCCTCCCACCGCCGCCTACGCGATTTCCAAGCCGGGGGGTTCATTACATGCCTGATTTAACTAGTTTGTTTCGGTTGACGCCATAATGAATTACGCCGTATTGTGCCGTTGCAGACGAATATTCTCCGGGTGCCCAATGCTCATGACGACACCAAACCCCGCCTTCGGTGACAGCATCGGTCGATATCGACTGGTCGGCGAGATCGCGCGCGGCGGGATGGGGATCGTGTATGTCGCCGCGGCGTCCGGCCCGGCCGGCTTCTCCAAGCTGGTCGCGCTCAAGGAGCTGCGCCCCGACCTGGTCGAGGACACCGAGTTCCTCACCATGTTCCTCGACGAGGCGCGCATGGCCGCGCGGCTCAACCACCCCAACATCGTGCAGACCAACGACGTCGGCGAGCAGGACGGGCGCCACTTCATCGCGATGGAATATCTCGACGGGCGGTCGATGTATCAGATCCTGCGGCGCTTCGCGCAGAAGGGCGGCTTCCCGCAGCGCATGGCGATCTACGTGCTGCGCGAGGCGCTCAGCGCGCTCGACTACGCGCACGAGCTCACCGACTTCGACGGCAGCGACCTGGGCTTCGTCCATCGCGACGTGAGCCCGCACAACATCTTCGTCACCTTCGACGGGCACACCAAGGTGATCGACTTCGGCATCGCCAAGGCGCGCGACTCGTCGCTGCAGACCAAGACCGGGGTGCTCAAGGGGCGCGCCAGCTACATGGCGCCCGAGCAGCTCACCCACCACGCCGACCGCCGCACCGACGTGTTCTCGGTGGGCGCGATCCTGTTCGAGCTGGTGACCGGCCGGCGCCTGTGGCAGGGCATGAACGAGCTGGAGATCCTGGTGCGCCTCACGCGCGGCGACATCCCGTCGGTTCAGGCGCCGATCCGCGATACGCCGGCGGTGCTCTCGCAGATCTGCCAGACCGCGCTGCGCGCGCGGCCCGAGGAGCGCTTTCGCACCGCCGCGGACATGCGCGACGCGCTCGACGAATACTTCTGGAGCACCGGCGGCGTGCCGAAGATCCGCGACATCTCGACGCTGCTCATGAAGGAGTTCCAGGTCGAGCGCGCCAAGTCGCACGCGATCCTCGACGAGGCGCTGGCACGGCTGGCGAAGGGCCAGGGCGGCCAGCTCGAGTCGCTGGCGACCGTCGAGCCGCGCGAGCAGGGGACCGGGACGATGGACTCGAACCGCCCGCGCGGCAGCGGCGCCAATCGCTCGCTGCCGGTCGAGCTGATCGCGGCCCACGAGCGCGCGAACGCGACCGAGAATTCGATCGGCAACCTCGACTTCGGCACGCTCGCGCCCGAGCCGGTGCGCGCGCGCCTTCATCTCCCGGAGTTCCTCGTGCAACATCGTCGAGTCCTCGGCGCGGCGTGCCTGAGCGTCGTCGCCGCCACGGTCACCGCCATCGCCCTTCATCGCAGCCCGCCGCCGCCGGTCGAGGCGGTGCCGATCGCCGAGCCGGTCGCGCTGCGGCCGGTCCCCGCGGCCACCCTGGCGGCCCCGGCCATGCCCGAGATGATCTCGTTCTCGGTGAGCGTGGCGCCGGCGTACGCGCAGGTGCTGATCGACGGCGAGCCGATGCCGTCGAACCCGTTCTTCGGCAAGTATCCCAAGAGCTTCGCGGCGCATCGCATCCGCGCGGTCGCGCCCGGGTTCCAACCCAAGGAGCGGCTGGTCACGTTCGCCGAGAACGTGATGCTCGACCTGAACCTGACGCCGCGGCCGATGGGGCGGGAATCGCCGCCGCCGCGACGCGAGCAGCCGCAGCTGCGCCGCTACGAGACGCCGCAGCGTGCGCCGGCGATCGCGCCCGCGCCGGTCTCGCCGCCGCCGGTGGCCACCCCGTCGCGCTCGAGCGCGCCGGCCGACATCGTGCCGCGCAACGGCTCGGAGCCGCAGCGCCGCCGCAGCATCGACTCGAGCAACCCCTACGGTGAGGAACGATGATGCGCACCCTGCTCCGTCTCGGCCTGTGCCTGTTCGCGCTCTGCCTGGCGTCGCGCGCGCTCGCCGACAACCCCAGCCGCGACGCGGGCACGCACTTCCAGCGCGGCGTCGAGCTCTACAACGACGGCGACTTCCGCGGCGCGCTGGTCGAGTTCAAGCGCGCCTACAGCACCTGGCCGCGCGCCAACGTGCTCTACGACATCGGGCAGACCGAGTACCAACTGCTCGACTACGCCTCGTCGCTGCGCACCATGGAGCGCTACCTGGCGGAGACCGGCCCCAACGCCGCGCACCGCTCGGAGGTAGAGAGCACCGTCGAGGTGCTGCGCGGCCGCGTCGGGCGCCTGTCGATCATCACCGACGCCACCGACTGCGACATCACCATCGACGATCAGCCGGTGGGCACTACGCCGATCACGCAGGTGCTGCTGGTCTCGGTCGGCGCGCGCCGGATCGCGGCGGTGTGCCCGGGACGCCCGACCACCACGCGCCAGGTCGAGGTCGCCGCCGGCGAGACCGTGCGGCTCGATCTCAAGCTGCGCCCGCCACCGATGGCCGCGCTGCGCAACCTGACCCCGCCGGCCAAGCCGGGCCCCAAGGCGCCGCCGACGCGAATGGGCCTGACCATCGGCTGGACGGTGACCGCGATCCTCGCCGCCGCGACCATCGCGGTGGGATCGTCGGCACTGGTCGAGCAGAGCCGGCTCGAGACGCTCAAGCAGTCCTATCCGGTGACGCGCGACGCGCTGGATCGCCAGGCGTCGCTCAACACCGGACTGGCGATCGCCTCCGATGCGCTGGGCGTGGCCGCGCTGGCTGCCGCCGGAGTGTCCACCTACCTGACCGTGAAATACGACCGGGAGCGGAAGGTCCGCTTGAGCTTGAACGGCAGCAACGTGCTGCTGGTCACCACCTTCTGAGCGAGGGGTACGAACGTGACTGACTACAACTTGATCCTGCGCAGACTATTGGGCGCGACGCTGGTGATCGCGCTGAGCGGCTGCTCGTTCCTGGTGGACCGCAGCGCCGAGCAGTGCAAGACCGACGCGGACTGCGTCCAGTTCGGCGGCCATCCGGCCTGCCAGGGCGGCGTGTGTGTGTCCTCGGGCCTGGGACCCGAGGGCTGCGTGATCGGCGCGCCGCAGAACCAGCTGGATCATCTCAACGCCTGCTCGACCGCGACCTGCGTCCCGTTCGACAACTGCACCCGGCTGGGTCTGTGCGGCCCGCAAGCGGCGCTCCCCGCCACGCTCGATCCGACCAACGCGGCGATCCCGCCGCTGGTCAACCCGGTGACGATTCCCACGCAGCTGTGCACCGGCGTGGGCCCGAACCTGATCTTCATGTTCGGCACCTCGGACTTCGCGCCCATGTTGCGCGCCGCCCAGCCGCTGCTCTCCGCCGCCGCGCCGCCCCGCCGCGCCATCTATCAGAACGCCACCTCGTGCGCGGGCGTGATCTCGATCTTCGACGCGACCAAGCGGCTGATGACCAATCCGGCGGTGGGCGCCGCCCCGAACTACGCCTTCTACTTCGACGACAATGGCGTGCAGACGGCCTGCCTGTTGGACCCGGCCGGAAATACCGTCGATATCGGCGTTTCGAACCTGTTCGCGACCACCTGCAGCACCGCCACCGCGACCTACACGCCCGGCGGGACGGTGAGTGACTACACCGGCCCGGTGGTCCCGTTCGTCCTGTCGGTGCCGGCGGCCTCGACGCAGGTCTCGATCAGCTCCGAGGCGGCACACGTGGTGTTCGGCATGGGCGGCAAGCCCGACGGCGCCGGCGGGCTGAAGGACGCGACGCCGTGGACCGACCCGACCTACTACTTCATTCGCAACGGGAGCGCCGGCTCGACGGTGCTGACCGCGCTGATGGTCGATGTTCCCAAGACCAAGTTCTGGGGCGTCGACCGGCTGTCCACCGACAACCTGCGCGACTCCATGTTGGCCTCGACCGCCGCCGAGCAGTCGATCGGCATCCTGTCCATCGACTACGCCGACAAGAACCGCGGAAACCTGCGCAGCCTCTATCTGCAGGCCACCGGGCAGAAATGCGGCTATCTGCCCGATTCGAACAAGAACGCATTCGATAAGCTGAATGTTCGCGACGGCCATTATCCGCTGTGGGGATATCAACACTTCTTCACGCCGGTAGGCCCGGGCGGCGTGCCATCGGATGCCGCCAAGGCCTTCGTCACGCGCTTTTCGATCGCGCGGCTCGATCAGGGCCTGATCGACAACGTCATCGGCGCCTCGCTCATCCCGCAATGCGCGATGAAGGTGGTGCGCACCGGCGAGGAGGCCGACTACGGCCCGCAGACCGGGCTTCAGTGCGGCTGCTACTTCGACTTCAAGACGACCGGAAACACTGGCTGCAAGCCCTGTCAGTCCCCATCGGACTGCCCGGCTGACCACTCCGCATGCAACTACGGTTACTGCGAAGTGAATTAGGAGGACCCGCATGATCTCGCCAATGGTTGCTTCGGGATTTCCGAGCCTGCTGACGATCAACGGTTTCGTCCGCAAGCACTTCGTTCACTTGATCTCGTTAATCGCGTTGCTCGCCTTTCTCACGCCCGGCGTTTCGCAATCGGTCCGTTCGCACCGGCTGGTCTACGGCCAGCTCGACGCCTCGGGCCTGTCGCTGTTCCTGATGATGCTCTCGGCCGCCATCCAGTGCGGCTTCAGCGCGTTTCGCAACGTGATCGCCCGGCCCAAGCCGCTGTTGGTCTGCCTGGCGCAATTCTTCGTCGTGCTGCCGATCAGCTGTTGGCTCTTGGGGCAGGTGTGCATCCCGCTGCTCGGCCGGCACCTCGGCGAGCCGCTGCAGATCGGGCTCGACCTGGTGATCTTGATGCCCGTCGCTGCGACCGCGTCGATCTGGGTGCGCGACACCAAGGGTGACATCGAGCTGCTGGTGAGCCTGGTGGTGATCACCATGTCGCTGGGCACGCTGACCGCGCCCGCCTACCTGTATTTCATGAGCGGGCTGACCGCCAACTCGATCGTCATCCCACCCTTCTTGATGCTGCACCAGCTGATGATCGGCGTGCTCCTGCCGCTGATCGTCGGCATCGTCCTGAACCGCCTGTTGCGCAAGCGGCTGGCGCGCATTCAGCCCTACTTCACGCTCATGGGGAGCGTGGGTCTGTTCATGGCCGTCTATCTCAACGTCGGCACGGCCGCGCCGTTGTTGCGCCAGTTTTCGTTTCAGCAGCTCGCCTACGCGATGC
The DNA here is from genome assembly GCA_003170275.1 of Myxococcales bacterium. Taxonomy (GTDB): domain Bacteria; phylum Myxococcota_A; class Polyangia; order Palsa-1104; family Palsa-1104; genus PALSA-1104. The sequence continues at coordinate 152,246 of PNAM01000117.1, read as the reverse complement.
TGATCGTGCTGGCGGTGAACGTGGCGAACTTCGTCCTCGGCTCCGCGATCGGTCGCGTCGCCGGGTTGCACCGCGGTCATCAGGTCACCTGCGAATTCTCCAGCGGCATGCGCTCCAACGGCACGGCGCTGGTGGTCGGGCTCGCCTCGTTCCCCAACTCGCCGCTGGTCACCGTGCCGGCGGCCATCTACATCATCTTCCAGCACCTGCTGGCGAGCATCGTCAAGTCGCGGCTCTCGGCGCGCTTCGGCGACGGGGAAGGTCCGCGAGCGGCAGCCCCCCACGCCGCCGCGCCGCGCGCCGCCACGGCCCGCGCGGCCTGAATGCGAGCGATCGGGATCGTCCTCGTGCTGGCCGGAACCGCGGCGGCCCAGCAGGCGCCGGTCAGCAATCCGCCGGCACCGGGCAGCGACGACGGGCTGCGCCGCGAGCTCGATGAGGTGCGCGCCAAACAGCGCGAGCTCGAGCGCCGGCTGGAGGCGAGCGAAGCGCGCGAGGACACGCACGCCAAGACGGAGAGCTGGACGCCGCGCTTCCGACTCGGCCGCGATGGCTTCGTGTTCGGCACGGCCGACGGCAAGACCGAGATTCACCTGCGCGCGACCCTGCACTTCGACGCGCGCACCTACTTCGGCGGCGGTCCAGCGATCCCCGACACGTTCCTCATCCGGCGCGCCCGCCCGTGGATCGAAGGGACGTTGTTCGGCGTGATCGACTTCCGGCTGATGCCCGACTTCGCGCAGGGACAGGCGGTGCTCCTGGATGCGTTCGTCGAGCTCCATCCGTGGCAGTGGCTGCGGTTGCGCGGCGGCAAGTTCCGGGTGCCGATCGGCCTCGAGTGGCTGCAGAGCGACTGCACGATCGAGCTGGCGGAACGATCGCTGGTGACCGACCTGGTCCCGTATCGCGACCTCGGGCTGATGTTGTCCGGCGACGTCGCCGACGGCACGTTCAGCTATGCGTTGGCCATGTTCAACGGCGCGCCCGACGGCATGAACGGCCCCGACCTCGATCCGCAATCGGAGAAGGACTACGTGGGCCGCGTGTTCTTGCGCCCGCTGCGCTCGACCCGCGCGGCCAAGCTGGCGAACCTCGGCTTCGGCGTCGCCGCGAGCTACGGCAGCGTCAAGGGAACCGCCGCCGCGACCAACCTGGCGACCTATCGCTCGACGGGCCAGCAGCCGATCTTCACCTACCTCAACAACGCGATGACGCCCGACGCGGCGGTCTTGCCGTTCAACGATCGCTGGCGTGTCTCGCCGCAGCTCTACTTCTACATCGGCCCGGTCGGCCTGCTCGCCGAGTACATCTTCTCGTCGCAGCGCGTGCAGCGCCAGGGCACGTTCGCCAACATCGGCAACCAGGCCTGGAACGTGACTGCCTCGTTCGTCATGACGCTCGAGCGCGCCTCCTACGAAGGCGTGATCCCGAAGCACCCGATCGATTTCCGCCACAAGAGCTTCGGCGCGCTCGAGCTGGTGCTCCGCTACTCGGAGCTACGCATCGACCCCGGGGCCTTTCCCACCTTCGCCGACCCGGCCGTCTCGGTCGCGCGCGCGCGCGAGCTGGCCTGCGGCCTGAACTGGTTCCTGACCGAGTACGTGCGCATCATGCTCTCGTTCCACCGCACCGACTTCACCGGCGGCGCAGCGATGGGCGGCGATCGCGCGCCGGAGAACGCGCTCCTGGCGCGCTTGCAGATCGCGCTGTGACTACGGCTTCATCTGCCAGCTGAGCGCGAGCAGCGTGCGCGTGCCGCCGGCCCACGTGCGCTCCACGAAGCGGGCGGAAAGATCGTCGGTGGCGCCGGCCAGCTGCAAGAGCCGCTCGAAGAAGCCCATCGTCTGGTGCGAGGCCGCTTCCTCGGCGGCGTTGCCCATGTGGTAGCGAATGACCACGTGCGCCTCGCCGTCGATCAGCATGGGAATCTCGAGCGCCTCGAAGTCGAAGAACGCGCTGCGCAGGACGCGAAAGCGGTTGAGCGTCTCGGCCGGATCGCCCTCGGCCAACAGGGTGGGATTCGCCGCGCGCAGCTCGTCGACGGAAAAGCGGCCCCACATGCGGACGGCGTTCAGGTCGCCGAGCGCGACGTGGCGCAGGATCGCCAGGCCCAGGCGCTCGAAGGTCTCCATCGGATACCACTGCCCGGGCTCGATGCGCTGCTGCAGGTACGGCAGATCCTCGGGCGCGAGCTGCGTGCTCCAGTCCACGCCTTTGTGGCCGCGCACCATGCGGACGTAGTCGGCGAACAGCACCCCTTTGACGTGTCGACCCAACGCAGCGGTAATTTTCGCCTGCGCGCCGTCGGATGTACAGTCGGGACTTGGAACGCGGAGCAGCGACGATGATCGACGACCAGACCCTGAACGAGTGGAAGCGCCTGGCCGAGGCCGCCACGCCCGGACCCTGGCAGGCGAAGAACTACGGCTCCGACGGCGTCGACGCCTGGCTGCACCTGAGCCCGACCGTCGCGATCGGCTCCGACCACGCGCACTGGCTCACCGACGCCACCTTCATCGCCGCCGCGCGCGTCGCGGTGCCGGCGCTGCTCGCCGAGGTCGAGCGGTTGAGGGCCGAGCTGGCTAGCGGAAGTCCCGGCGGTAGTAGTCGCCCATGACCGCCTCGGCCGGCTTGCCGGCGGGCGAGAAGTCGGTCTGGCCCGACTCGTCCTTGCTGTCGGTGAACCACTTCCAGACGTAGATGCCGGCGAGCCACGGCTTGCCCCACAGCGCGTCGTACGCCGCGCGATAGCACGCGGCCTGATGGCCGGGATCGTAGTGCGGATTCGGATCGCTCTCGGGCCAGGTTGCCGGCGCCATGGCCGCGTCGCGGGTCGCGCGATAGCCGAGCTCGGTCAACAGGATCGGCTTGCCCACCCGCAGGGAGAGCGCGCCGAGCGCCTTGGCCAGCCCGCCCCACGCGACGCACAGCTCGGCGTCCTTGGCGCCCGGCGTCCTGGTCAGCGGCGCGTAGGCGTCGACGCCGATGAAGTCGAGCGCGTCCCAGAAGGCGACGTGCTCCGCCTCGTCCCAGTTGGCGGCGTAGGTGAGCGGGCCTTTGTAGACCTTGCGCACCTCGGCGATCAGCGCGCGCCACGCGGCCGGATCGCGCGCGGTCGCGCTCTTGAGCTCGGTGCCGATCACGTACAGATCGTAGTGATCCTGCTCCGCGAGCGCGGCGTAGCGGAGCGCGAACGCGCGAAAGCTGGCGAACCAGCGACGGAACGCTTCGTCGTCCGGCCACTTGAGATCGCCTTGCCACTCGCCGTGGCGGATCCACAGGTGCGGCTTGAGCGTGACCTTCATGCCCAGCGCGTGCGCGCGGTTGACGTCGGCGCGCATGCGCTCGTCGCTCTCGCCGCCGTGCGCGCCCATCATGCGGATGTCGCTCGCGGTGACCGAGGCCATGAAGCCGAACGGGGTCAACGACAGCCACTCGACGCCGAGCTTGTGCAGCCGCTCGAGCGTGCGCGCCGAGGTCTCGCTGCCGTAGCCGTCCTGGCCGCTCCAGCCCCAGGCGTGCGCGTAGCAGACGCCGCGCTGAAACGGGTGCGCGTCCTTGCGCGCGAGGGCGGGCGCGGACGCGAGCACGAGCCATGCGAGGAGCCAACGCACGATCTCCGACATTAGAGGGGGAAGGCGCCGCCGCGTCCAGTAGCAGAGATCGCACTCGGACGCGGCGGCCTGTGATGCGCTGGGGCTAGGGCGCGCGGCGGCGCCAGCGCGTGCAGCCGAGCAGGACCGCGAGCAAGAGGACCGCGAAGCCCACGTCGGCGGCGCCGCTGCCCGCCAGCTCGCAGCCGCCGGTCGAGGTCGACATCGCCGGCGTGCCGTCTCCGCCCGTCGCGCCGGAGGCACCGCCGCCGCCCACGCCACCGCCTCCGCCACCTCCGCCACCGCCACCGGTGTCACCGCCGCCTCCGGCCATCGCCGGTGCGGGCGTGATCGTCAGCGTGGCGCTGGCCATCTGGCTGCTCGCGCCGGCGGCGGTGATGCTGAACATCGTCGCTCCGCCAGTGGCGCTCGCGGTGGTGGTGACGGTCAAGGTCACCGGCGTGCCGGTCATCGCCGACGGGCGATCGAACGCGGCGCTCGCGCCGGCGGGCAGGCCCGAGACGGAGAACGCGATCGTCTCCGCGATCCCGGCCGTCCCGGTCGTCGAGACGGTGAACGTCGCCGCGCCGCCTGCGACGACCGTCTGCGCGGCGGGCGTGACGCCGAGTGAGAACATCGGCGCCACCGCCGGACCGTGGTCGACACACGCGCCGAGCTTGTTGGACCACTCGAGCTGCACCGTGTAGCCGGCGGCGCTGCCGAGCTGCCCGACGCAGATGTCGCCGATCTCGCCCTGCGTGGCGTCGATCCAGGCCGTGGCGTTGACGTCCGGATCAGTGGTCGCCTCGACCATCTCGTGCGACGCGACCGCGCAGGTGTCCTTGAACAGATCGGGATCGCCCGCGCAGCCGGTCGCACACGGCCCGCCCTGATCGGGGATCACGCCGTAGTAGACCGACTTGCCACCGTGCGTGTACGAGCCGTGGTACGCGCAGAAGTCCTGGCACGAGGTGCCGCCCTGCCCATCGTCGATGGTGATGCCGGGCGGGAAGTGCACCATGTAGAGCGAGCTCGCGTCGGGCGCGGTCGCCTGGCCGCCGTCGATCAGCTTGGACAGCTCTGTCTGGATCTGCGCGTCGGTGATCTTGGTGCCCGCCGGCGGCGACGCGTCGGTGACCGAGCCGCCGAGCGTGCCGCGGCCGATCTTGGTGGTCGGCGTGTCGTACTCGACGAGCCAGTCGTAGTACACGCTGTTCAGCACCGCCGAGTAGAACCCGCCGAGCCTGTCCGCGAACTGCACCTTGGCGCCCCAGAACACCGTGTAGACCTTGGCGTTGGCGAGCACCGGCCCGCCCTGGTCGACCAGGTTGGCGGTGGCCAGCGGCGACGCCGGCGGCGGCGACTTCTGGAAGTGGTGCACATCGGGGGCGCAGCCCGACGCCAGGAGCGAGACCAACAGCGCGCGGCGGACGGTGTGGTTTTCCATGCACGGTCGTAGAGCAAGCGCTGCGCCAGCGACGAAGCCCGCGCCGCAGACGGGCGTCGCCGGCAAAGCGTTGCGCCGGCGCCACAGCCGGGATGCGCCTTCCCACCCGTCGCTGCGCTACTTCGAGAACGGGTCGAGCACGTCGCCCTTGAGCAGGTCTTCGCGCGACGGGGCGTGCTTGACGCCCTTCGGGTGCACCCTTGACGGCGGGCCCGGCCGGGTCGAGACCGGCGGCGGCAGGCTGGGCGCCACGGGGAGCGCCGGCGCAACCGGTTCAGGGAGCGGCGTCACCAGCGGCGCCGCGACCGCCGCGTCGTGCACGATCGCGATCGGCGGCTCCTCGACCACCGTCGAGGGCCCGCAGCGCGCCACCAGCCACGCGAGCACACCGGCGAGCAGCACCGACGCCACCGCCGCGCGCATCCGCGCGTGCCGCCACCAGGGCGGCAGCGTGTACACCTGCGTGGCCGCGTTGGTGCCGATGCGCGTCGGCAAGGGTACCGAAAGCGGCTCGGTGCCCGGCAAGGGCGTGACCGGCGCGCGCGTCTCGGGCAGCACGCGCCCGAGCAGCTCGGCGACCTGCTGCGGCCCCCACTGAAGCTCGTGCGCGGCGCGGTCGAGCTCGATCGCCATCTCCTCGCACGACGCGAAGCGCCGCTCGCGATCCGGCTCGAGCGCGCGCAGGCAGATGCGATCGAGCTCCGCCGGCACCTGCGGGTTCACGCTCGACGGCGGCGGCACCGGCCCACGCGTGGCGCGCTGCTCGTGCTTGGCGAACAGCCGCGTGCCGGTGAGCAGCTCGTACATCACCACGCCGGCCGCGTACTGATCGGCGCGCCCGTCGATGCCCAGGCCGGCGAGCGCCTCGGGCGCGCGGTAGCCGTGCTTTCCCTCGAGGCGGCTCGAGCGCGTCTCGGCGTCGCGCAGCTCGCCGAGCGCCTTGGCGATGCCGAAGTCGAGCAGCTTCACCGCGCCGTCGTAGCTGACCATCACGTTGGACAGGCTCACGTCGCGGTGCACCAGCCCGAGCGGCCGGCCCTCCTCGTCGGTCATCGCGTGCGCGTAGGCGAGCGCGCGGCACACCTCGCGGATCACGAACGACGCCAGGCCCGGCGGCGGCGGCCCGTTCTTCAGGTGCGCGCGCAACAGCGCGACCAGGTCGTGGCCGTGCACGTACTCCATCGCCAGGAAATAGCGGCCGTCGATCTCGCCGCAGGCGAACACGTCGACGATGTTCGAGTGGTGCAGCCGCGCCGAGAGCCGCGCCTCGGACAGGAACATGGCCAAAAAGCGCTCGTCGTGCGCCAGGTGCGGCAGGATGCGCTTGAGCACCACCGTCCGCGCAAACCCACCCGGCCCGCTCGAGGTCGCCTTCCACACCTCGGCCATCCCGCCCGCGCCCAGGCGCGCCACCAGCTCGTACGGGCCGAACGAGGTGGGCTCGCTCATCAGTGCTTCAGGTCGAGGCAGCCGAGTGAAGATCCGCTGCAGTCGGGGTCGGAGCCGCTCGGGTGAACGCCGAAGTAGATGCCCACCACCAGCCCGGTGAGCGCCACGCCAGCCAGCGGAACGATCCACCAGCGACGGCGCCAGAATCCGGCCGGCGCGGGCTTTGCGGCCGGCGCTGCGGCGGCGACGATGGGCGCGCGCTCGTCGGCGGCGATCGGCTCCGCGGCGGGCTGCACCGGCGCCGCAACCACGGGCGGTGGCGCTTCGTCCGGCGCCGGCTCGGGCGGCAGTTTCTCCGACGGCGGCGGTGGCACGGTGCGCGCGAGCTCGCGCTCGATCTCGGCGATCAGCACCTTCACCTGCGGGCGCGAGCGATCGCCGGCCGGCGTATCGGCGAGAAAGCGGTTGTACATCTCGCGCGCGCGCTCGAGCTGCCCGAGCCGGCGATAGGCCTGACCCAGGTTCACCAGAAACTGCGGGCGCGGCACCAGCCGATAGCCGTCGGCGAACTCGCGCACCGCCGCCGGGTAGTCGCCCAGGTTGTACCGCACGCGGCCCGCCTCGAAGTGGGCCCGCGCGCGCTCCTCCTTATCCGGCTCGCCACGCGCCGCGCCGCCGCCGCCCAGCAGCAGCAGCAGCAGCACGAAGACCGCCGTGCTACTCGGTCTCATCGACGGCAATCGCATGTTTCTTGATCAGCCGGTGCAGCGACACGCGATCGAGCCCGCCCACGCGCGCCGCGCGCGACACATTGCCGCGCGTGCGGTGCAACAGCTCGACCACGTACGCGCGCTCCCAGTTTCCGATCAGGCGGTCCTTCGCCTCGTGAAAGGTCGCCGGCGCCTGTTCGCCGTCGCCCAGCCCGAGCGCGGCGGCTTCGAGCGTCGGTCCACGGGATGGCGAGCGCGCGCGCTGCACCACGTTGCGCAGCTCGCGCACGTTGCCCGGCCAGTCGTGCTCGAGGAGCAGCGCCTCGGCGTCGGGTGCGATCTCGAGCGTCTGCTCGCCCGAGAGCTTGCGGATCAGCAGCGGCAGATCCTCCTTGCGCTCGCGCAACGGCGGCAGCACCACCTCGAGCACCGAGAGCCGGTGGAACAGATCCTCGCGAAAGCGGTGCGCCTTGACCTCCGCGCGCAGATCGCGATGGGTCGCGGCTATCACCCGCACGTCGACGGTGCGATAGGTGGCCGAGCCGACCGGTTTGATCTTGTGCGCATCGAGCGCGCGCAACAGCCGCGGCTGCGCCTCGAGCTCGAGCTCGCCGATCTCGTCGATGAACAGCGTGCCGCCGTCCGCCTGCGCGAACGCGCCCTCGCGCGCGACGTCGGCGCCGGTGAACGCGCCGCGCACGTGGCCGAACAGCTCCGACTCCACCAGCGACGGTGCCAGCGACGCGCAGTCGCACACCACGAACGGCCCCTTGGCGCGCGGGCTGCGTGCGTGGATCGCCTCGGCGCACACCTCCTTGCCGGTGCCGGTCTCGCCGTTCACCAGCACCGGCGCGTCGGACGGCGCGATGCGCGCCAACAGCGCGAACAGCTGGCGCATCACCAGCGAGCGTCCCACCAGCTGGCCGAACTCCTCCTCGGTCGACGGCAAGATCGGCTGGCCGCGCTCGGCCGACACCAGCTTCAGCTCGCTGTTGCCGATCTTGAGCACCGCGCCCGAGCCGATGGTGATCTGCTCGAAGCGCGCCCCCTCGTGGAACGAGCCGTTGCGCGAGCCGAGATCGCGCACGTGCACGCCGTCGGCGCGCACCTCGAGCTCGAGGTGGCGGCGCGACACCTTGCGATCGTTCAGCACCAGCCCGCACTCCGGCGCCTGCCCGACGTGATAGCTGCCCGACTCGAGGTCCAGATGCTGCCCACGGTCGGGTCCGCTCACCACCAACAGGCGCAGCTTGCGCGGTACCACCATCCGCCCGGCGTCCGCGGTTTCCGTCGGTGATGAAGGGACCCGGTCGACCACGGCCCTCATTCTACACCGACCCTAGTACTGGATCCTGCGAATGCGCTGGTTGCCGGTGTCGGCCACGTACAACGTGCGGTTCGCGCCGGCGACGATCCCGCGCGGCCCGTTGAAGGTGACGTCGCAGCCCGAGCGCCCGTCGGAGAACGGGGTCGCCTGGCCGGTGCCAGCGAGGGTGTCGGTGCGTCCGGTGGCGAGCGAGATGCGGCGCACCAGGTTGCTGGTGGTGTCAGTGATGAACACGTCGCCCGCCGCGTCGACGGTGACGTTGGACGGCGCGGTGAAGGTGGCCTGCGCGTTGGGCCCGTCGGCGTTGCCCGCCGCGCCGCTGCCGGCGACGAGCGCGCTGTTGCCCGCCGAATCGATCGATCGGATGCGGTGATTGCCCGCGTCGGCGAGGAGCAGCCGGCTGACCCCGTCCCAGCACAGGCCGAGCGGGCGCGACAGCTCGGCGGCGATGCCGGCGCCTTCCTTGTAGGCGTTGGTGCCGTCGCCGACGAACGGCGAGGTGTCGCCGTTCATGTTCACGTGGCGGATGCGAAAGTTGCCCTCGTCGCCGGCGTACAGGTTGGGCACGCCGTCGAGCGCCAGCGACGAGGGCGCGTTGAACTGCGCCACGTTGTACGGGCCTTCTTGATAGCCGGTGGCGCCGGTGCCGGTGAGCGTGCCGACGCCGTTGGGGCCGTCGATCACGCGGATCACCGCGTTGCCTTGATCGGCAACCAGCACCTCGGCGACCGTCGGGTCGAACGCCAGACCGGCCGGCTGGTTGAAGCGCGCGGTGCCGGGCGCGCCGTCCATGTACCCCGCGGTGCCGCTGCCGGCGAACGTCGAGGTGTCGGCCGTCGGCGTGCCGAGGATCGCGCGCACGCGATTGCCGGCCAGCTCCGAGACGTACAGCGTGCCGGTGCTCTTGTCGATCGCCAGGCCCGCCGGCGAACGAAACTGCGCGGTCAGCCCGGGCCCGTTGCCGTCGCCGGCCGTGCCGTCGCCTGCGTAGCTCGACACGATCACCGGCGCGCACACGCGTCCGCCCAGATCGAACGCGCCGTCACCGATCCCCAGATCGCTCGACGGCGCCTGGCACGCGTCGCCGGTCCCGTTGCCGTCCTGATCCTTCTGCTCGCCGTTGATCACGTTCGGGCAGTTATCTATTGCGTCGGCGACCCCATCGCCGTCGGCATCGATGGGCGGCGCGAGCACCATCGAGAGCTGTTGGCGCGCAAAGACGTGCACGGTCACGCGCGCAGCCGCCTGCAGCGACGGCGGCACCGCGTCGTTCAGCGCGATGCGCAGCTCCTGATCGACGTCGGGCGGCTCGAGGATGAGACGCCCCGGCAAGAGCGGCGACGGATAGGCGCGCGACAAGGCGAGCGCGCCGAAGCGGTCGTACACGCTCACCTGCAGCGTGGCCGGCGCCTTCGACCCCGCCGCGAGCGAGATGTCGACCGCGATGGTCGTGATGCCCGGCCGCGAGCAGGCCGCGAGCATCAACATCGCCGCTACCGCGCGTCGCACGATCCCATTCTACCCGATCACTGGATGGGCGCCGTCACGGGCGTTTGCACGACCGAGACGCCCCAGCGGAAGTTGTCGATCAGCGCCGCCGAATCGAGCACGTGATCGCCCTCGTCGAAGATGATGAAGTGCAGCGTCACCGACTCGCCCGGCGAGACCGGCGAGGTGGTGGTGAGCCAGCCCGTAGAGCCGCCCGGGATGCTGCCGCCCGGGCCGAGCGGCGGGTCCTCGAAGCCGGTGCCGGAGATGCCGCTCACCGGGTGCGTGCAGTGCTGCGTCTCTAGCTTGGACGGGTCGTTGGTGCACACCGCGAAGAAGCCGTTGTTGACCGTCACAGGATTCTTCTGTTGATCGAAGGCGATGTTGGTCGGCGTGGCGAACTCGGCCGCCGACTCCTGCAGCACGAGGAACTCGTCGTTGAACTCGGTGCACACCCACACCGGGTACTCGGCCGAGAAGAACTGGAAGTCGAACGAGAACGAGTTCGCGTTCGACGGCGCCTTCAGCTTCACCACCAGCTCGGTGTAGTCGTTGACGGTGGCCGGCTGCGACTGCGAGCAGCCCGCCGCGCCCACAAGCGCCGGCAACGGGTTGGCGTAGCTGTTGGACACGCTCAGCTCGGTGCCCGGATCCTCCTCGACGTTGGCGTCGAAGTCGGCGTCGCTCTTGTCGGCGGCGATGCCGTTCGAGAGCAGCGCCATCGCCTGCCCGCCGCGCGGCTGCAGCACACCGAAGCGCGGCACCACCTTGCGCGCGCGCGCGTCCGACGGGCCGACCAGCATCGCGCTCAGGAAGAAGCGCGGGTCGCACTGATCGAGCGCCTTGGCGAGCGACGCCGCATCGCGCAACCCGGCGAGCGCGCCGTCGCACGCGGCCACCACGCCGGGCATGCCGTTGCACGCGTAGTCGGTCGCGTCGCCGGGCACCTGGATCGCGCCCGGGTTGACCGTGGGATTGCAGTCGTCGCAGTCGCCCTGCGCGATGCTGTAGCCGTCGCCGTCTTGATCGGCGTTCGCATCCGGATCGGCCGGATCGCAGCCGGGCACGGCCGGGGTGCCCGCGCCAGCGTCGCTGCCGTCGCTGCCGCCTGGGGCGTGTGGCTTGGGAGCGGCGGGCTGCGAAGACGTGGGACCGCAGCCGAGCACCAGAGCCAGGACCAGGATCGAAAGCGCGCTCATTAGATGACGCATGGAAACCTCGTGAGCGAACTCAGTGCAACGCAGGTGCCGTCGCGAAGCGCGCGCCGCCGGGCCGGCAGTGTGGCGCTGGCGTTACAGCGCGGCGAAGCTTGCCCCAGCCGATCCCGCGCGACGCGACACGATTCGCGTCCGCTCGACCGCGCGCGACGCGGTGTTCGCGATTGGCCTTCGGGCTGCACAAGGCGCGCTCGGAGGAACCGTCATGAGCGTGCACACTCTACGTTCGGCAAGCTTCGTCTCGACCCTCGCAGCCGCAGCGTTGCTGGCTGCCTGCACCCCGGCGGAGCCGACCCCGCAACCGGTGAAGCAAATGAACGGCTCTCCCGACGCTGGAACGGGCGGCGGCACCGGCGGTGGCACCGGCGGCGGCACCGGCGGCGGAACGGGTGGTGGCACCGGCGGCGGCGTTGGCGGCGGGGGCCAGACGCCCGGCGACAACCCCGACATGTCCCCGGCGACGGCCCCCACCGCGCAGGTCGGTTGCAGCGGCTACCTGACCTGCTTGAACGCCGCGCAGTCCGATCAAGCGGCGATGGCCTGCGACACGACCGCCACCATGCAGGCGCAGACCCTGTTCGACGCCGCCTATCAATGTGGCGACGACTTCTGTCTCGGCAACAAGGGCACCGCCGCGCGCTGCAAGCTCGACGCGATGAACGCGTTTCTGAACCTCGACGGCACGGCCGCGTTCGACGCGCAGGACAACCCGACCGGCGACTGCGGCGTGTGCCTGCTCAACACCACCGCGCAGCTCGACGGCTTCCCCTGCGAGCCGCTCACCGATGCGGCGTGCAACCCGAGCGCGTGCGCGCCCTCGGCCATGGCGTGCCTCGCCGACAAACCCTGACGCGCTGAGGTGGAAAACGACCAACTGGGGGGAAAACTCCTCACGTCCGGCGAGCTAACTGCGGGAAACAACGTGCGCGCCTCGTGGCACCCCGCTTGCTATAGGTCCCACTGGGCGACGGTGCGGAACGGATCCCCCCTCCTGTTCTGTGCCGTCGCCCATTTTGTTGTATGTTGTAGACCTAACTTACTCCCCGGGAGGTCCTGCCATGCGCAATTCCATCTTCGCTCTCGCTACCTGTTTCCTCATCACCGGCTGCGGCGACGACACCGCCGGCACGGACATGCAGGTCAACCCAGATCTGACGGTCACCGGCGCGCACGATCTCTCCGTCGCGCACGATCTCACCACCACGCCCGGCGACGGTGCGATGGGTGTAGCGTTTGCGAAGACGGTCACGCTGACCAAGGGCGCCGAGTCGCCGGTCTGTGCCAGCGCGGGCGCCAACGCGACCGGCAGCGCCACCGTCAACATCGACGCCGCGGACACCATGGTCGCGGTCACCGCCTTCACCTTCAGCGGCCTGTCCGCCGCCGCCACCGCGGCGCACATCCACGTCGGCGCGGCCGGCACGGCCGGCAACGTCGTGTTCAACTTCGGCGCGAACCCGGTCAGCCCGGTCACCAAGACCTTCACCGCGGCCGACTATCCGACCACCGTGCCGGCAGGCGCACCCGCGACCTTCGCCGCCTTCCTCGAGGTCATCAAGGGCGGCGGCTCGTACATCAACGTCCACACCGCCGCGTGTACGGGCGGCGAGATTCGCGCGCAGATCCAGTAGGCGCTAGCGCCGCGCCGCCGGCACGATCAAGATCTTTCCCTCCGGCGAATCGGTCAGATACGCCGTTCCCTCATCGGTGACCACCGCGTTCCGCGCACCTTTGGCGGTCGCCACCACCACGTCCGACTTCAGCTTGCCCTGCGGATCGAGGATCGCCACGGTCAGCCTGGCCGCGCGCGCCGCACCCGCGTACAGCGAGTGGCGCGCCTCGAGGTAATCGATGTTGTCGACGCCGTCGCCGGTGTCAATCGACGACAGCTCCTTGCCCTCGTGACCCGCGTCGAGCACCTTGACCTTGTCCGCGCATGCCACGAACAAGAAGTTGAGCGCGTGATCGAGCGCCAGCCCCTTGGGTCCGTCCTCGCCGCACGACGGCAACCAGGTGCGGGTCACCTGCCGGCTCTTGATGTCGATGGTGAGCGTGCGATCCTTGTCCTCGAGGTTGGTGTAGAAGACGCCGCGCGCGTCGTCGACCACGAAGCCCTCGGGCTCGCCCTCGAAGCTCATCTTGGTCTTGACCGTCAGCGCGCCCGGCGTCGCCGCGTCGAGCACGGTGATCGACTTGTCGCGCGGCGTGGTCACCCACACTTCCTTCGCCGAGGCGACGTACGCCAGGCCGTCGGGCATCGAGTCGAGCTTGACGCACGCGCCCTTGGCGAGCGAGTCGGCCGCCACCGCGCACACCGTGGAGTCGCCGCGATTTCCCACGTAGACGATGTTGTCACCGACGGTGGCGGAGCTCGGACCGACCGTGCGCTTCTTGCCGTTGCGCTCCATCTCGGCGGTCGGGAAGCCCTCGACCTGGGAGACCTGCCCATTGGTCGCATCGAGCACGTCGACGCGCCCGGTGTTTCCCGCCGGCACCCAGACGCGATGGTGCGCGCGATCGTAGGCCAGGTAGTCCATCACCACGCCGCCGGGAGGCGCGCCAGGCAGCGCGATCGATTGCAGCGCGGGCGCTGCACCGGCAGCCTGCGGGCGCGAGGTCGTCGGGCTGCACCCGACGGCCGAGAGTAGAACGAGCACTGCGGGCAGGCGCGTCATGGAAACCTCCTCGGCGCGCACAATAGCCCTCCGCGCGCGGAATGCCAGCTACTCGTTGCGCAGCGCCGCGATCGGATCGAGGCGCGACGCGTGGCGCGCCGGATAAAACCCGAAGAAGATCCCCACCACCACCGAGAACCCCACCGCGAACAGCGCGGCGTCGAGCGGGATGGCGATCGGCCAACCGAGCAGATCCTCGATCAGGAACGCGCCGCCCAGGCTGAGCAGCACGCCGAACAATCCGCCGAACAGGCTCAGCATCACCGCCTCGCCGAGGAACTGCAGCTGCACCGCGCCCTGCGTCGCGCCCACCGCCAGGCGCAGCCCGATCTCGGCGGTGCGTTGCGCCACCGACGCGAGCATCACGTTCATGATGCCGATCCCGCCGACCAGCAGCGAGATCGACGCCAGGCTGACCAGCAGAAGCTCGAGCGTCTTGGAGGTCTGGATCTGCGCCTTGATCACCTCGTCGGGGCGGCGGATGTTGAAGTCGTCCTCCTCGCCGGGATGGATGTGATGCCGCTGGCGCATCAGCGCGGTGATCGCATCGACCGCCGGGTTGACCGCCTCGATCGAGACCGCCGAGCACAGGATGTCGTCGAGGTAGTTGTAGCCCTTGCCCTGGATCTTCTTCTGCGCGGTGGTCCACGGCATCATCAACGTGTCGTCCTGATCCTGCCCCGACGAGGACTGGCCCTTGGCGGCAAGCACGCCGATCACCTGGAACAGAAAGCCGTGCACGCGCACGATCTGGCCGATCGGATCGGTCGCGCCGAATAGCTGCTTGCGCACCGTCTCGCCGATCACCACCACGCTGTCCGAGTCCTGCGTCTGCTTGTCGGTGAAGAACGCGCCCTCCTCCATCTGCCAGCGCTTGATCTCGAGGTACTCCGGCGAGACCCCGCGATAGCGTGCGTTCCAGTTGCGGTTGCCGAACGCGACCTGAAAGGTGCCGTCGACGTTCTCGGCCACGCTCTTGATCAGCGACATCTCGTGGCGGATGGCGTCGGCGTCCTCGGGCGTGAGCGTGGTGGTGCCGTGCGATCCGGTGCGCGCGCCGGCGACGTTGCGCGAGCCGGCTTCGACCCACACCAGGTTGTCGCCGAGCTTGTGCAGCTCCGCCTCGGCGCGCGCGGCGCCGGCCGAGCCGATGGCCACCACCCAGATCACCGCGGCCACGCCGATCATCATGCCCAGCGCGGTCAGGCCGGTGCGCAGCTTGTGGCGGCCGAGCGCGCGCAGCGCTTCGACGCAGAACAGCCTCGCCCAGAGCTGCAATCGGATGATCATCGTGTGGGCTGGAGTCTAGCAGCCTGCCTGACTACGGCAGCGTCTCATCGAGAAACACCTTCATCCGCGCGCGCTCGACGGGCGACAGCAGCTCGCCCATCCAGGTCTCGGCCTCGGTGCGCAGGCGAAAGCTGCGTCGCATCGTCGTGCCGCTCTGCTTGACCATCCGCTCGCTCTGGATGAGCAACAGCGCGCTCGCGTCCGACACCAGGAACGCGTTGCGCTCGACGTACGGGTTGTCGAGCCGCATGAAGCCGGTCACCAGATCGACCACGTCGGGATCGATCAGGCGCAGCGCGCGCAGATCGGCGATCACCAGCGCCAGCCCCTTTTCGCGCGGCATGGTGCGATAGATCTGCTTGAACATCGCCATCGCGTCCTGCGCGGTGAACGGCGACGCCACGCGGATCTCCAACAGCCGGCCGGCGCGATTCGCGACCGAGTACATCGACTACAGTATATCGCCTATTCGGTGTCCTCGTCGAGAAACCCGTCGGCGTATTCGCTATTCGGGGATCGACCGGGTCGCGCCGGTCTTGTCGGCGAGCACGCGCACCGGCACCACCACCATCGAGAGCTGGTCGAACTCCAGGCGCCGCTGCACCGCGTGCGCGGTCTCGTTGTGGAGCAGGCGATGCCACCACGACGGCTCGCGGAAGATCAGATTGCCGGCGAAGAACATGCTTCGCGGAAAGCGCAGGTGGATCTCCCGGCACAGCCGCTCGAGCTCGGCGACCGCCTCGGTGCCGATGATCATGTCCGAGTCCGCCGCCCAGCCGAGCTTGCGGCGCGCGAACTCCTGGTACTGCTCGAGCTGCTTCGCCGTCGAGGCCTTGAGCGCCTCGACCTCATCGATGCCCTTGAAGGTGCCCGAATCGATCACGCCCACCGAGATGAACACCACCTGCTTGAACTGATTGGGGAACAGCCGCTGGATCTGCAACAGCGTGTGGATGCCCAGGCCGCCGAAGCCGCCCGCCAGCAGCACCGCGGTCGGCTTGTCCGGATCCATCTCGGGGATCTCGGCGTCGGTCTTGTCCGGCAGCGCGTCGATCGCGGGCGCGAGGCTCTCGTTGAGCTTCTGGACCCGCTCGCCGACCATCCGGTAGTGCGCGCGCACGCGCCAGCAGACCAGGATCAGCGCGCCGGTGATCAGCACCGTCACCCAGCCGCCCTCGACGAATTTCTCGAAGATGGTGACCATCAAGATCCCCGAGCACATCACGAACGCCACCACGTGAACCGCCAGGTGCTTGGCCCACGAAGGGTCCTTCTTGCGCGCCGCCAGCCAGCGACGAGACATGCCCAGGTTCGAGAGCGAGAAGGTGAGGAACACGTTGATCGAGTACATGGTGATCAGCGTGTGGATGTTGCCGCCGGTGTAGAACAGCGTCGCTAGAGCCGCGCCGCCCATCAGGTACACGCCGTTGCGCATGGTCAGCCGCTCGGAAAGCGCGGCGAACTGGTGCGGCATCCAGGAGTCGAGCGCCATGTTGGACATGACGCGCGGCCCGTCGATGAAGCCGGCCTGCGCGGCGACGAACAACAGCGCGCCCTCGGCGAACAGCGTGACCACCACGAAGCCCTTGCCGACCGGCACGCCCCACAGCATCCAGCTGCCCGCGAACTGGGTCGCGAGCGTGGCGTTCATCGGCTCGTTCTCGTTCGGCTGCGTGCCGATGAGCAGATAGGCGAGCACCAGGCCGCCGGCGGTGAGCGCTAGCGACGTGGCCATGTAGACCATGGTCCGCTTGCCGGTCTGCACGCGCGGCTCGCGCATGATGCCGAGGCCGTTGGAGACCGCTTCGATGCCGGTGTACGCGGAACCGCCGAGCGCGTAGGCGCGCAGAAACACCAGGAGCAGCGCCCAGCCACCCATGGTCGCCAGGTCGTTCGACAACCCGCTGCGCACCTGGTGCACGACCGCGCCGGCGCCGCCCAGGTTCTGCCCGACCGCGCCGCCGATCAGCACCACGTGGGTCACCAGGAACACCAGGAAGATCGGCGTGAGGATCACCACCGACTCCTTGACCCCGCGCAGGTTCATCAGGATCAGCAGGCCGATCACCGTCGCTGCCGTGCCCACCTTCGCGGTGTGCCAGTGATCGGGCAGGAACGAAAAGATCGCGTTGACGCCCGAGACGATCGAGACCGTGATGGTCAGGACGTAGTCCACCAGCAGCGCGGAGCCGGACACCAGCCCGAAGTGCTCGCCGAGCAGCTTCGACGCGACCAGGTAGCCGCCGCCGCCCTGCGGGAACTCTTCGATGATGCGGCTGTAGCCGTACGAAATGATGAACACGGTCAAGGCCATCGCGATGGCCACGAACACCGCCAGGTATTGATGGCCCTGCAAATTGCGGAACGCCTCTTCCGGACCGTAGGCCGAGGACGAGAGCCCGTCCGAGCCGAGGCCGACCCAGGCGAAGAAGGCCACCAGCGAGATGTGACGGAAGATCTTCGGATCGCGGAGATCGCGCGGCTTGCCGAACAACCGTTCCCGCAGCGAGCCGCCCATGCAAGGTGTAACTTAATGCATTTCGCAGTACTTTCCCCATCGATCATGCGAATTGCAACGCAACCATCGTGAGCCTCGACGTGCTGGTGATCGACGACGAGAAGAACATCCGCACCACGCTGGCGATGTGCCTGGAGGGCTTCGGCTGTCGCGTGACCCAGGCGGCCAATCCGCAGGCGGCGCTCGCGGCGCTGGCGCGCCAGCATCACGACATGGCGTTCCTCGATCTGCGCCTCGAGGAGGCCAGCGGCCTCGACCTGCTCCCGTCGCTGCTGGCGGCCAGCCCCAGCCTCGACGTGGTGATCGTCACCGCCTACGCGACCGTGCAGACGGCGGTGCAGGCGATGCAGCGCGGCGCGCGCGACTACGTGCCCAAGCCGTTCACGCCGGCGCAGATCCGCCAGCTGGTCGAGCGCATCGCTGCGCGTCGCGTGCTGGAGGTCGAGGTCCGCGACCTGCGCGCGCAGCTCGACGAGGCCGCGCCCGAGGTAACCTTCGAGACCCGCTCGCCGGCGATGCGCGCGCTCTACGACGTGCTCGACAAGGCGGCGCTGCACGACGTCCCGGTGCTCCTGTCGGGCGAGAACGGCACCGGCAAGAGCGCGCTCGCGCGGCGCATCCACCAGCTCAGCGCGCGGCGCGGCAAGCCGTTCGTGGTGGTCAACTGCCCCACGCTGTCCGAGGAGCTGCTGGCCTCGGAGCTGTTCGGCCACATGCGCGGCGCGTTCACCGGCGCGGTGAAGGATCAGATGGGGCGCGTGGAGACCGCGGACGGCGGCACGCTGTTCCTCGACGAGATCGGCGAGCTGTCGCCCAGCCTGCAGGCCAAGCTGCTGCGCTTCGTGCAGGAGAAGCAGTTCGAGCGCATCGGCGAGAACCTGACCCGCTCGTCCGACGTGCGCATCGTCGCGGCGTCGAATCGCGATCTGGTGGCCGAGGTCTCCGCCGGGCGGTTCCGCGAAGATCTGCTCTATCGCTTGAACACCTTCGAGCTGAAGGTCCCGGCGCTGCGCGCGCGCAAGGAGGACATCTTGCCGCTGGCGCGCCGCTTCCTCGCGTTCTTCGCGCGCCGCGCGCCCAGCCGCGCGATCGAGCTGGCGCCCGAGGTCGAGCCGACGCTGCTCTCCTACGCGTGGCCCGGCAACCTGCGCGAGCTGCGCAACGCCATGGAGCGCGCCGCCATCCTCGCGCCCGGCACGCGCGTCGGCGCGGAGGTGCTGCCCGAGCGCGTGGTCGGCTCGGGCTCGCCGCCGTGCTACCTCGGCGGGAACTTCACGCTCGAGGAGATCGAGCGCGAGCACATCCTGCGCGTGGTCGGGCAGCACGAAAAGATCGAGGACGCCGCGCGCGTGCTGGCGATCGACAGCTCGACGCTGTGGCGCAAGCGCAAGCGCTACGAGCAGTAGCTACTTGGCGCGCAGGGCGATCTCGGGCGGGACCTGGAAGAAGGCGTTGCGCGCGGGATCGTTGTACGCGCGGTAGTCGGGCGCCCACGGGCGCAGCGTGCTCACGCCGTCCTCGTGCGTGATGGTGAGCGCGTGCGGCGTGACGCCGCGGTAGCTCGACTCGGCCGGCAGGTCCTGGTTGTCCTTGCCGCCCGCAGAGAACAGCGTGATCAGCGTGCCCTCGTCGCCGTCGTAGGTCTTCTGGAACCCCTCGTTCACCTTCTCGTGGCCGCGGATCATGGTGGTCGAGCCGACGCGCTGCATGAACGAGCGGAACTGCAGGCGCCCGAACGCAAAGCGCGACGACTTGTCCTGCAGGTCGAGCGGGATCACGTCCGCCGTCGACGGATCGCTCCACATCATCTGAAAGCGCAGGTCTGGATCGTTGAGGCTCGAGAGATCCTTCCACCGCTCCTTGAGCATGCGATCGCGCGGCAGCCCGCCGTGCACGAAGAACAGGCGATCG
Organism: Myxococcales bacterium; assembly: GCA_003170275.1. GTDB lineage: Bacteria > Myxococcota_A > Polyangia > Palsa-1104 > Palsa-1104 > PALSA-1104. Next base: position 132,681 of record PNAM01000117.1, on the reverse strand, counting down.
AACAAGAGCACGTTGGGCAGCGCCTCGAACAGGCGCATGTAGTCGCGCAGCGCGTCCATCGGCACGTGCGGGCGCAGCGTGTTGATCGCCTCCGACGGCTGCACGCCGCCGTAGATGGTGCCCTCGTGCTCGAAGTAGTACTCGTGGTTGCCGCGCAGCACGTAGACGTGCGCCGGCGCGGTGACCAGCAGCTGCAACACGGTGCGCAGCACGCCGTTCAGGCTGAACAGTCCGCGATCGATGTAGTCGCCCAGCAGCACCAACAGCGGGTACGGCTCGGAGTCGGGCGCCTTGCGCCAGGCGTTCACGCGATCGAAGAAGCGCGACTGGATGATCGACGCCTTCAACACCGAGTAGCAGCCGTGCAGATCGCCGAGCACCAGCAGCTCGTAGCGCCGCCCGTCGCGCGGCATGTTCACGTACACGTGCCCGTCGAGAAACGGCTCTTGCCCGCGCAACTGCTCGATCGAGGTCTTGCCGGTGAGCCGCCCCTCGCCGCCCTTGCGCTGCTCGTCGAAGAGGCGCATCGCGCTGGCCAAGAGCGCGCGATCGCCTTCGATCTGCTGCTCGATGTGATCGTGCTGGTAGTGCTTTTCGAACGGCGTGAAGAACGGATGCACCTTGCCCGCCGCCTCCAACGCGCGGCCCGGCACGATGCGCACGCGCTCGCGCGGCTCGCCCTCCTCCACCAGCTCGACGCCCAGGTCCGCTTCCAGCAGCGCCGACAGCTCGCTGCGAAACTTCAGCTCCGCCGGGTGTACCTCGCCGTCGGCCATCAACAGCTCGTCGATGCTCTCGAGCAGCGCCTCCTGCGAATCCGCATCGAAGCCCTGCATGATCTCGAAGCACTGCTGCTTGAGCTTGGTGTGGACGAACGCGTTCTGCTCCTCGCCCGCGGCCACCGGCTCGAGCAACAGGTCGTTGACGCGAGCGTCGATCTGCTCGAAGACCTCGTGGAAGTGCTTGGTGAACTTGTCGACCAGCTCCGCGCGCACGATCCCGCTGGCCAGCTTCGCGCCGTCGACGCGCGCCTCGACCAGCGCGCGGATGCGATCGCGCACGAAGCGCTTCTCGCGCTGATCGAAGTCGCCGTCGATGTAGCCGAAGGTGGTCATGATGAAGATCACGGCCTGCATCTGACTCTCGGCCACGTCGGGATCGTTCGAGAAGGTCAGCATCCGATCACGCGCCCTCCTCGAGCCCGAGAGCGCGCGCGATCCACTTGACCGCCGCCACCTCCTTCGGCGACAGCTTCCCGTCGGCGAGCGCGGCCTCGGCCAGCTCGTCCATGATCTCCTGCCGCTCGGTCGAAGGCCGCTCGCGGAGCGCGCCCACCGCTCCGCTCGCGCCCTCGAAGTTGCGAACCTGCTCGCGCTCCTCGTCGGAGAGCTCGTGGTTGGACATGTGCCGCTCGAGCAGCGCGCGCTCGTCGTCGGTCATGATCCCGTCCGCGGCCAGAATTTCGGCCAGTAGGTGGCAGCGTGCGACCCGGTCGTCCATGCGTCCTCCGTCGCCGCAGTCTCGCACGCCTCCGACGCGAAGGCCATCGCGGGCGCGCTCAGTCCGCCAGCTCGCCGAACGCGCCGCGCTTGAAGTCGTCGATCGCCTGCCGGATCTCCTGCTCGCTGTTCATGACGAACGGGCCGTAGGCCACCACCGGCTCCCGGATCGGCTCGCCCTCGAGCACCAGCAGGTGCGCCTCGGACTCCGCCTCGACGGAGAGGTGCTCCCCTTCGTTGCGGAACAGCACGAAGTCGTTCGCAGCGGCGTGGGTCTTGCCGTTGATCGACACCGCGCCCTTCATCACCAGCAGCCCGGCGTTCTCCTGCGCCGGAAACGAGAAGTCCGCGCGTCCCTTTCGATTCAGCCGCACGTCGAGCAGCTTGAGCGGCGTGAAGGTCTTGGCCGGACCCCGGACGCCCTGGTACTCGCCCGCGATCACGCGCACGACGCCCGCCTCGTCGGGCAGCGCCACCCGCCCCATCTGTTCCGCGGCGAGCGCCTGGTAGCGCGGCGCGTCCATCTTGTGCGCCCTGGGCAGGTTCACCCAGATCTGCGCCATCTGCATCGGACCGCCCGCGCGCGCGAACTCCTTCTCCTGGTACTCGCGGTGCAGGATGCCCGAAGCCGCGGTCATCCACTGCACGTCGCCGGGACCGATCACGCCGCCGGAGCCGGTGCTGTCGTGGTGCGCGACGCTGCCCTGGAAGGCCAGCGTGACGGTCTCGAACCCGCGGTGCGGATGCGGACCCACCCCGCGACGCTCGTTCTGCGTGGGCGGATAGTTGTACGGAGCGTGATAATCGAACAACAGGAACGGACTGAGCTTGCGCTGGATGTCGGGGATCGCCGAGAAGTAGCCCATCACCCGAAACCCGTCGCCTACCCAATGAGCCGGGGGAGCGCCATACACACCTTCGATCTTCCGTTCGGTCGTCATGGTCTTCGTTCCTTTCCTGGATGAACATAGTACCGGTTGCCCCACCGGACTACCCGTCCGCGGCCAAACAGATTGTTGCGCAGATCATACCAATCAGATCCCGTACAATGGGGACCATGGACCTGAACGACATCCTGGTGTTCACCCGCGTCGTGCAGAGCCGGACCTTCACCGGCGCCGCGCGCGCGCTCGGCCTGACCAAGTCCAGCGTGAGCCGCAAGGTCACCGACCTCGAGGATCGGCTCGGCGCGCGGCTGCTCCAGCGGACCACCCGCAAGCTGAGCCTGACCGACGTCGGCCGCGCCTACTACGAGAATTGCGCGCGCATCGTCGCCGAGCTCGAAGAGGCCGATCTGGCCGTCGGCCGTACGCAGTCCGCGCCGCGCGGAACCCTGCGCATCAGCGTCCCCCTGGCGTTCTCCGTGCTGGGCGGGATCGTCGCCGAGTTCTTGAAGCGCTACCCCGAGGTGGAGGTGGAGATCGTCGCGACCGATCGCCAGGTCGATCTGATCGACGAAGGCTTCGACCTGGCCATCCGCGCCGGCGTGCTCGCCGATTCGACGCTGATCGCCCGCCCGCTGGGCAGCGTCCGACGCCTGCTGGTCGCCTCTCCCGGCTATCTGAAGCGCAGCGGCCAACCGAAGGCGCCTGCCGATCTGGAAAAACACGCCTGTCTGGTGTTCGCGGCGGCGCCGGCGCGGGCCCACTGGACCCTTCGCTCGAAGGGCAGGTCGGTGAAGGTGGCGGCGCCGGCGCGCCTGGTGGTCAACGACTTCGATCTGCTGCGCGAAGCCGCGCGCAGCGGCCTGGGGATCGCGTCGCTGCCCGCGTTCCTGTGCCGGGAGGACGTCGCGCGCGGGCGGCTGCGGCCGGTCTTGCCCGCGTGGTGCACCGAAGAGACGCCCCTCCACGCGGTCTATCCGAGCACGCGGCACCTGTCGCCAACGGTGATTGCCTTCGTCGAGCTGGTGCGCGAGCAGGCCGGGCGCTGGCAGTGGTAGGATGGGGCGTGGCGGACGAGTCGGGATTTCGCGACAAGCAGGCGGCGCTGGCCGAGCCACGCGACGCGGCCTGGTGGGAGAAGGCGCTGTTCGCCTCGGCGGTCGAAGGCGATCACCAGGTCGCCGCCGAGCTGTTGGCGCGCGGCATCCCGCCGGATGTGCGCACCGACGGGGACTGGACGCCGCTCATGGTCGCGGCGCAGAACGGGCATGTGCTGGTCGCCGAGCGGTTGCTCGATCACGGCGCGGATCCAAATGCCGCGCGCACGCACGGGCGCACCGCGCTGATGAGCGCGGCGGCGAGCGGCGCGCTCGAGGTGGCGTCGCTGCTGATCGCGCGCGGCGCGGACACGTCGCTCGCCGACGCGGAGGGCCGCACGGCCGCCGACTTCGCGCGCGACGCCGGCCACGATTCGCTGGTCGCGCTGTTGTCCACGCGTTCGCCCTCGGATGACGCGTGAGCGACCCGCGCGCGCAGCTCAAGGATCCGGACCCCAAGGTGCGCCGCGCGGCGATGCTGGCCGTGCTGCGCGAGGCGTGGGGCACCAACACGCCGGTCGAGGTCCTGCCGCTGTTCGCGCGAATCCTCGACGGGGACGACGAATTGCTCGCGCGCCGCGTCGAGCAGGTGCTGGCGGCGGCGAGCGGCGAGCCGGACGATCTCGGCGCGGCGATCTCCGGCTTCGGCGCGCTTTTGGCCGAGGTCGCGGGCATGCCTCCGGCGGAGCGGCAGCTGCACGCGCTGCAGCGCTTGCGCACCCTGGCCGGCTTCGGCGACGTGCTCACGCCGGCGCGACGCGACGTGCTGGTCGGGATCGCCGAGACCGGCGACGACGCGGTCGGTGCGGCGGCGCTGGAGGCGTTGTGGGCCGACACGCCCGACGAGGCGACGGTGGTCAAGCTGCGCGGCAAGTTGGAGGCGCTGGCCGCGGGCGACCGGCCGGCGACGCGCGAGGCGGCGGTGCGAATCCTCACGCGCGACGCGATCGCGCAGCGCGACCAGGCACGCTTGACCGCGCTGTTGTCCAACCCGAAGACGCAAGCGTGGGCGCGGGCGGTGACGGTGAGCGCGGGCCGGGCGGAAGACGACATCGCCGCGGCGGCGCCGGGACTGGCGCGCGCGTTCGTCGACACGCTCGATCTCGACGCCGGCAAGGCGATGGTGCGAGCGGTCGAGCAAGGCGGCGACGTGGGACCGCTGGTCGCGGAGCTGGAGCGCTTCACCGATCGCGACGAATATCCGCGCTCGCCCGACGCGGACGCGATCGAGCAGTCGGATCTGCGCGGCGCGGCGCCGATCATCGAGGCCGGCGCGGCGCGCGCCTGGCACTACCTGCGCGCCGGCCAGCTCGACGCGCTCGAGGCGCTCCTGCGCAGCGCGGGCCGCGCCGACTTCACCGTGCGCAGCATCCTGCGCAAGGCGCGCGACGAGCAGCGCCTCGGCAAGCTGCGCGATCGCCTCGACGCAATCCTGGCAACCTAGGTCTTTTTCGGCGGGGTCGCGGCGCCGGCGGCAGCGACGACGGGTGCGGCCTTCGCGCCCTCGTGCGACTGCTTGTACTGCTCGAGCTCCTTGAGCTCGGGCTCGACCAGCGCGAGGTATTCCTTCGGGAAGAAGGTCCGGTACTCGCCGTCCTTGTAAGGCACGCCGGCCATCTGGCAGGCGCGCGCGATCTCGTGGAAGGTGTGCGCGCCGCCGGCCTCGAGGCTGCCCAGGCAGGCCACCGCGTACAGGTGCAGGTTGTTGCCGGTCACGCCCATCGAGCGCGCGACGGTCATGAGGTCGGTGGTGGTGCCGGAGATGCCGGCGCCGAGCGGCATGTTGAGCTTGATGCGCGCCTCCTGCATGAACTTGGCGGACTCGTCGAGCGTCCAGCGATCGATGCCGCGCTCGTGCTGCTGATCGATCCCCTTGACGTCCTTGGGCGGCGTGGCCCCGTCGACCGCGCGGCTCTGCTGATCGTGCGGCCCGGCCTTGTCGCCGCCGGGCGTGTTGCGCGCCACCGTCCCCGACGCGGAGCTGGCGGTCTGCGGGACCGACTTGGCGTCGCCGCCGAACGTGTCGCCCGACTTGGAGCCCTCCCCGCCCGGCTTGACGCGCCCGCGGTCGGCGAAGCCCGCGGCGTTCTTGTCCGCGGTCTCCTTCTTGACGCCGCCTGCGCCACCGACGGCGCCCGCGTCCCCCTGCAGCCCCTCGGTGCGCATCGACTTGGACGGCTCGGCCGCGTCGCCCTTGGCCGCCAGGATCTTGCCCTTGAACCCGTCGACCAGCGGCGCGAGCTGCGCCTTGGTGAAGGTGCTCAGATCCTTCTCGAAGATCTTGTCCATGAACTGATGGTGCGCGAGCAGGTGCTGGTGCACGTCGCCCGCGCCGCCCAGCAGCGCCTTCATCTTCTCGATGATCACTTCCGGCTTGAGCTGCTCGTCGACGAGCCGGCCCCACCACGCGGTGTTGCCGGAGAACGCCTGTCCGAGCGCGCCGAGGGCCTGGTCGGTGCTCGCGTGGATGCAGTCCTTGAGGATCCCCGCGCGCCCGTCGATGTACTTGAGGACGTTCGACGAGGTCTGCTTCACCGCCGGCATCGACGGCGCGATGTTGGCCAGGATCTTGTTCGCCATCTTGGTCTCGAGCTCGACCTTTTTGGCGTCGTTGAAGTTCGCGTCGCGCTTGACCTCGGGATTCGCTTGTTGCGCCGCGTTGGCGACCGAGCCGGTGGTGCCCGCGACCTTGGACTGCGCGCCCAGGTCGCCGTGGAGGAACTGCACCGGCGCCGACTTGTGCTGCACCGCCGGGCGGCTGGAAGTGCGCCCCGCCATCTGGTCGAGCAGCGGCTTGGCCGACTTGCCCTGCACCACCGCATCGGCGACCGCGTCGGCGTGGCGCTCGAACTTGTCGCCCGTCTTGCCGACGCCGCTCGACGGCGCCTGCCCGGCGCGCTGCTGCACCACGTGCGCCGCTTCGTGCGCCGCGGTGTGCAGATCGGGCGACTTGCCGAACGCGATCCGATCGCCGCTGGCGTAGGCAAGCGAGCTCATCGACGTGTTCGCCTTCTCGGCCGCCGCGCCGGTGTGCACCTCGACCCCGGCGACGTCGTGCTCGCCGAACGCCTTCTGGATCTTGTCCAGGTGCGGCAGCTTGGACCCGGCGCCTTCGAATCCGGACTGCGCCTGCGCCTGCACTGCCGACGGATCGAGCTCGGACTCAGACTTGGCCTGCACCGCTCGCTCGGCGACCTTGCGCTGCCGCGCGCGCTGCAGCCGAAGCTGGTTCAGCCGATCGTCTTCGGACGCCGCCGGCTGGTCGTGCTGCGCGGCGTCGCGTTCCCCCGGCCTGAGCTTGCGATCCCCGTCCGACATGGATCCATTATCGGCCCAATGGGGTGGGAAGTTGCGTAAATCCGCACGCCCGCCGATTCACGTCTGCGGCGGAGCGCCCGGCAGGGCCGGGAACGCGTTCCTCGTCGGCGTCCCCTTGAAGCACGACACCGTGTACGGAAAGTCACGTGTCATCACATAGTGATACATGCTCACCGTCTTGCCCTCCCACGGAATGTCCGAGGTGGTGCCGTGGCACTCGTCGAGATCGGCGGTGGTCAGCTCCTTCCCGTTCTGGTCGTACGGGCTGAAGATGCCGAACCCGTCGAGCGCGTAGCCGACCAGCGCGGCGTTCTCGTGGATGTGCGGCGTGCACTCGGAGAGCCCGTGCCGGTGGTAACCGCCGCCCGGCTGCGGCCCTCCCGTGCAAACGTCCTGAACCTCGTGGGCGAGCTCGTCGCGGCCGGTGGAATCGAGCGGCCCATGCACCTGCACCCCGTCGAGCGTGATGCCCACCTCTTTGTAGGTGCACGAAGCCGCGCCCGTCACGGCGGGATTGCGTGGAATGGCGAACGAGATGCTCTGCGCTGTGACTTGATTCGGATTGCGGTCGTACGCATACGCCGGATCGCTGGTCGCGACCGGAAACGTGCCCGTCGGTACGCCGAGGGGCAATCCGTTGCCCGCGATCATGCGCTGATCAGCAGTCGTGGTGATCGTGAAGACCGCGTTGGGATAAAACACGTTCCCCTGGAAGAACAGCTTGCGGGTCACGTCGTAGGTGCGGTCCGCTTGATCGATCCAGTCGCCGTCCTGTTGCGAGCCGGGCGCATTGGTCTGCTCGAACATCATCGGCGCGCAGACGTCCATGTAGCCCTGGTTCGCCGCGTCCGCGATGTAGGCCTGGTCCCGCAGCGGAAGCGCCGTCGGCTGGATCGAAGACGACGGCTGGATCCAGATCGTCGGTTCGCTGACGGCCTTGTGCGCATCGGTCGCGCTGCAGGCCGTCATCGTCGAGGCGATCAGCACCAACGAACCGAACGCGTCTCTCACGCGCTGCGCGGCGGGTCGGGAAGGGTCTGCTCGACGAGCGTGTCGTCGACCACCGCATCCATCGGCGCGGTGGGGCGCTCGGCCACGTCGCGGCGCGCTTCGTTTCGCGCCGCGGTCGCCGCGTCGAGCGCGCCCAGCACCGCGGTCATCGACTGCAGGCGCTCCTCGCGCGGCTTGACCAGCATCGCCGCGATTGCCGCGCCCATCGGCGCCGAGAGCGCGCCGTCGAGCAGGTGCAGCGGCGGCGGCGTATTGACGTGCGCCGCCATGATCGTCGCCGAGCCCTTGCCGAGGAACGGCGGACGGCCGGTCGCCATCTCGAAGGCGAGGCAGCCGAGCGCATAGACGTCGGCGCGCGCGTCCACGTTGCTGGCGTTCTTGCACTGCTCGGGCGCCATATAGGTGGGCGTCCCGACGATCGAGCCGCTGAGCGTCAGGCGCACCGTCGGGGTGCTGTCGGTCAGGCGCGCGACGCCGAAGTCGAGCACCTTGACGCCCAGGCCCCACGGACGGGTCGGGTCGCGCACCAGGAACAAGTTGCCCGGCTTGAGATCGCGGTGCACCACGCCGGCGGTGTGCGCGGCCTCGAGCGCGCGCGCAGCCTGCCGCACCACCTCGATCAGCACCGGCTCCGGCAGCGGCCCGACGGTGCGCAGCCGCTCTTCCAGGCTCTCGCCCTCCAGCAGCTCCATGACCAGGAACGCGCGCCCGTCGCCCTGCCGGCCGAAGTCGTGGATCTCGACGATGCCCGGATGCTGGATGCGCGCCGCCGCGCGAGCTTCGTCGACGAAGCGCGCCACCAGCCGTTCGTCTTGCGAATATTTGGCGAGGAGGGTCTTGATCGCGACCCGTTTGCCGAGGAGCAGGTGCTCCGCCAGATACACGGTCCCCATCCCGCCACGTCCCAGCTGGGAGAGGATCCGATAGTTCTGAACGGTGGTCCCAATCACGTCGCGGACCTTAGCACGACGGCGTGACGGGCTATTCGCAGATCTGGGTGGTGCAGACGCCGGACTCGCAGGCGTGGTGCGCGCATTCTTCCTTGCCATTGCTGCAGATCTCGCACAGTTGCGGCAGCGGACCCTTGCAATCCGAGGCCTTGGTGCACTGGGGGCAGAGCTGCTCCTGGCACTGGCCGGACACGCACACGAAGTGCTCGCACTCTTCGGTGCCGTTCCCGCAGATCTTGCAGAGCTGGGGGAGGATCCCGTGGCAATCCGAAGCCTTCTTGCAGGTCCCCGGCGCCGGCGCGGCCGGTTCGCAGTACGCGATCGCGCACTTGTTCGAGACGCAGTCATAGTGCGCGCAGCCACCCGTCTCGCCGTTGCTACAGGTCTTGCACAGCTGCGGCAGCGGGCCCTTGCAATCCGAGGCCGCCTTGCATGACGCGCCGGTCAGCTCGAGGTTGGTTTCGTCCGACGGGTCGCCGGGCTGTCCACATCCGATCATCATCAGGGTCACTGCCAGCGCGAAGGTCTTCATTCTGGTTCTCCGGTCTCGTGTTGGTGAGCTGCAAGCGAATCCGAATGCGTGTGAGCAACGAGCGTGCCGCGCGTAAGGGTGCGAAAGTCATGCGCTCGACGATCAGCTGGCGGCCGATCTAGCCGGCTGCTGTGGTTGTCGTGACTACAACGCGACCTGGCGCACCTGCACCCGCGAGTTTGATACACTCCAGGTGGAGTGAGTGACGTAGGCAAACTCGACCGGCCCGACCTGCGGCCGCAAGACCTCCCGGCCAAGACCGAGGATCCGTCGTATGTGCCCCCTTCGAGCCGGCCCGAGGACGCAATCGGGACCGGACGCATGAATGCCGTGCGAGCCGAGCGCGACCAGGCCGCAGGCGAGCTGGCGTTCCGCGCTTCGAATGGCCGCACCGGCACGCCGCCCCTCGCACGGCTGCAACAGCACCGCAGCTCGGTTGCCGCGGACCTGCAGCGCAGGATCGGCGTCCAGCGCAAGGCGAGGGGTCCGGCCGGGAGCGGGGCGAAGATTCCCGACCAGGCGGGCGCCCCGCTGCCGTCGACGGTGCGCGAAAAGATGGAGCCGGCGATCGGCGCCGACCTGTCCTCGGCGCGCGTACACACCGGCGGCGAGTCGGCGCAAGCCGCGCGAGATCTCAACGCGCGTGCCTTTACCGTCGGCAAGGACGTGCACTTCGGCTCGGGCCAATTCGCGCCCGGTACCAGGGAAGGTGATCGCCTGCTGGCACACGAGCTCGCGCACGTCGTGCAAGGCGAGCGTTCGGTGGTCCAACGCAAGGAGAAGGCCGAAAAGCCCGAGCATCCCGCAGCGGAGGAGTCGCTCGAGGTTTCGGACCCGGGCGACGCGGCGGAGAAGGAAGCCGACGCAGTCGCCGACGGTGCGACCAACAAGCTTCACGAGCCCGGGGCCGCGGCAGGCGCAGGCGACGTGGGAGCGAAGGCGCCGCCCGCCGAAAAGCCGGCGCCGATCTCGGCCAAGCTCGAGGGCGTGGGACGCAAGGTCTATCGCGCGCCGCTGACCGACGTGCCGGTGGCAAAGCCCCATCACGTGGGGCCAGGCCCCGCGCCGTCGACGGTGGCGGGCGCCAATCTGAGCGGCCCGTCGATGGCCGAAAATCCGGATTTCGAGAAGGACGCAGCCGCTTTCGAGGTGAACCTGGGCGGCGTGGCGTTCTCGATCGCGACCGCCACCGGCGCCGCGATGGTCGCCAAGGCGCGCGCCTACATCGAGGCCAAGGTTCCGGTGGGCGATTTCAAGAACCTCGGGACCGAGACCAAGGCGCTCCTCGAGAAGTGCGGCGGCGCCAAGGCCGCCTTCGCCGGCGCCGTGGGCACCGACGCTGCGGTGATCCAGCAGCTCACGCTGACCTCGAAGGAGCTCGACGAGCTCACCACTGCAGCCGGCGCTGATGCAGCCAAGCTCAAGGCCATCCCGCAGCCGGCGAACGTGCGCGAGCAGATGACCTTCGTCTACAACTTTGCGTCCAACATCCTGACGGCCGACCTTTTGAACACCAAGAAGGATCAGCTCGACGGCTGGATCGCCAAAGCCAAGCTCGACGCGGTCAAGATCGACGAGCGCGTCAAGTTCATCGAGCAGCAGGCTCAGCTGCGCAAGGCAAATGGTCAGGCGAGGCCCGGCACCGACGGCAAGGTTGGGTGGGACGCGGTCGGGATGGTGCCGCAGCCGGCCGGCGGCGGCATCGTCGGCGGCAGCGGAGGCGCCGACGCCAAGACGGCGCGCCCGGTCGCAGATCAGTGGAGCGCCCGATCCAACCGCAAGGACACCGAACAGAAGGCCGGGGCCGCACCGAGCGGCGACATCTCGACGCGCACGGCGGGCCAGGTCGCGTCCACCGGGGCGGGCTTGTCGAAGCGCGAAGAGAAGTTCATGGGAATCGGCGCGCCCACCGATGCGCTCAAGTGGTCCGAAGGGGCCAAGATGTGGATCATCAATGAGCGCGACAAGTGGGTCAAAGCGATGCGCGCGCTGAGCCTTCCGCTCGCCGCCGGACCGTCGGGAACCACCGGCGTGCTCATGAACGCGGCCGCGATGCTCGGCGGGGCGGCGCCGGTCGACGTGCGCATGGCGTGCGTCGGCTACCTGCTCCCGATCAAAGCGCACAGCCTGGTCGAGATCCTCGGCGCGGCGGCTGCGTTCGGCGTGCCGTTCACCGCCGACAAGCAGATGTATCGCAACCTGCCGCCGCTCGCCGAGCCCCAGCTCCGCAGCTGCGGTCGTCCCGGTCCGGACGGCAAGAAGCTGTTCCCCGACGAGGCTCCTGCGCCGGCCGCACCCGTGGCCAGCGCGGCGGCTGGGCCCGCGTCGAAGCCCGTTCCGCCGAAAAAGGGCTAGAGTGCGCCCATGAGCTCCGTGCGCCGTTGTCGCGACGACGGCTTCCTGGTGGCCACCGATGGCTGGCTTCCCGAGGCCCCCTTCGATTGGCATTGGCCGCCGCTCGCGCCGCGCATCGGCTGCAACTCGCTGCGCTGCAGCACGTGCGGGCAGGTCGTGCGCCAGGCCGCCGGATACGCCGGGCCCGGTACCCTTCCGCCCGCCGCCGTATACGAATTCCTCGGCGGCGGGACGCCGACCGGTGGAGATCCGCCGCCCCGGCATCCGGAGGGACGGGGCCGGCTCTATAGCTGCACTTGCTACACGGCGCACGTGTTCTCGACCCACGGCGTGCACGAGCCGTTCGATCCGATCAGCGAGGAGACCACCCCCTGGGCGTGCGCCGGTCACCCGCCCCTCGGGTTGCCCGCGCAGCTCGACGGGATGGCGCTCGATTCACACACGGATTGGCTGGTGCTGGCTCGCGAGGTCTTTTCAGGTGCGCGCAACCCGCCGGTCGATCCGGCGGTGAAAGAGGTTCAGGGGTTCTGGATCGCGCGCCTGTACAACCTCCTCGAGCCACCCGCGACCGGGGCGCTGGCGCACGCGGTCTCGACGATGCTCCTCGATCCCGAGCCGCGCGTGCGCGTGACGGCGATCCGGTTCTTCCAGCTCAACGATGACGCGCCGGGCGCCGACCGGCTCGCGGCGGCTGCGCGCGACCACTCCGAGCTGTTCGTCGGGGTGCGCGATCCCGACAGCGCGACGCTCACGCTGTGGGACTGGCTGATCGAGGCCCTCGACTGGCGAATGCGCGCCGATCCGCTGGCGCTGAAAGAGGTGCAGGCCGGCGCGCTGCGGCCGCCCGGCATCGCGCGCGTGATCTACAGCCTGGCGTGGCAGCATCCCGACTGGGTGCTCGACCACGGGGCGGCGATCCTCGCGGCCGCGCCCCGGGACTGGCCGTCGCTGCTCAACGCGGTCAAAGGAGCGGATCTGGATCGCGTCGTGGCGCTCGCGTGCAGCGTCCTGTCCGGCGGCTACGCGCTGCCCGACGAGCTGACCGGGTTCGCCGAGAGCCATCTCGAAGATCCCCTGCGAGAGCGCGTCGTCAGCGAGACCAACGCCCAGCGCCAGCGGAGCTGAGTAACCGCGGTCTGCGCCAACGTCTTGGGGCTCGCCCACTTGCAACAGACGCCCGGCGTCTCTACATCGTCTCTGCGCCAACATCCTGGATGTTTGATCCTCACGGCTCTGGAACAGAAAGGTCGCCTTGTGGAAACCGCGGAACGAGCGCCCTTGAAGGGCCCCGTCATGATCGTGGAAGACGACTACGATTCGCGGAAGACCTTGCGCCACATCCTCGAGAGCGAGGGCTATGAGGTTCTGAGCGCCTGGAACGGGCAGCATGCGCTAGACATGCTCGCGCGAGCAACGAAGCAGCCGCGCCTGGCTTTGGTCGACCTCATGATGCCGGTCATGGACGGTTGGGCATTCATCGCGATCCTCGCCCAGAGCGGTGTCCTGGCCAACCTACCGGTCGTCGTCCAGTCCGCGTTCTCGCCCGGGGACCGCGAGCCGCCGAGCGGGATCCAAGCCCTCCTGAAAAAGCCGATCGACGTCGAAGCGCTGCTCGCTCTGGTACGGAAGCACTGCGACTGACTCGGGTAGGGTCGTCGGTGCCCGGGGCGGGAGCGCGGCGTGGGCTTACGACCGTTTCCTCAGCGCAAATCCGGTACGCCGTGGCAAAAGCGTGACAAATCGAGTCCCCCATCGCGGTCAGGGTCGGGCGCGCCTCGGATATTTCCCCGCTGTGTCGGCCGCCGCGAAACCGTACTTCACGTAGAAGGCCTCGGCACGGGCGTCTTTCGCATCGACGATCGCTCCGAAGCAACCGATGGCCCCGGCGGCGGCGGCGATACGGGCCAGAGCATCTCCGAGGAGCGCCAGCTGCTGCGTCGGAACAGTCTCCGCGACCAACAGCCCGGCCAGCTCGCCAAGGATCATCGCCCGATGATAGAGGAAATTGGCTGGCCGATGCATGATGCGGCGCGTTAGACGCAACTTCCGCGCGCCTTTCTCCGATAATGATCAGATACTGACGGGCGAGGGCGTGGTGCGATTGCGATGAGCGACAACGGGCGTCAACATCGCCCGGGATCGAAGGATCCCGGCAAGCTCCCCCAGGTCGAGCAGGACCCGGTCACGCCCGGCGTGCTCGAGGCGCGCGACCCGCTGCAGCCGCTGCGCGATCCGATGGCGCACGTGCGCGCCGAGCGCGAGTCGGCGGCCGCGCAGATCTCCCGCAGCCTCAAGGCGTGGCGAAAGGGCTCAGGCGGCCCCGACGGCGGCGCGAAGATTCCGGAAGCCGGATCCCCGCTGTCGAAGGACGTGCGGTCCCGGCTCGAGCCCAAGCTGGGCGCCGATCTTTCCGCCGTGACCGTCAGCACCGGCAGCGAGTCGGCGCGCGCGGCGAACGACCTGGGCGCGCGCGCGTTCACCGTCGGGCAGGACATCCACTTCGGCGCCGGCCAGTACGCCCCGGGCAGCAAGGAAGGCGACCGGCTCCTGGCGCACGAGCTGACCCACACGATCCAGGCGCAGAAGTCCGGCATCCAGCGCAAGGCCGAGCCCGGCGAGTCGGGCGGCGAGCACGAGCAGGAAGTCTCGCAGGCGCACGAGCCTGCCGAGCAGGAAGCGGACGCGGTCGCCGACGACGTCGCCGAGAAGCTGCACGGCGGCGACAAGAAGAACGAGAAGAAGGACGAGAAGAAGAGTCCGGCCGCGCAGGAAAAAGCGCCGGCGATCGCGGCCAAGCTCGACTCGCGGAGCTCGTCATGGTGGACCCCACCCAGCAGTTTCCAGGGCGCCTCGCAGAAGGTCTTCCGCGCGAAAGAGCCGGGCGGCGACAAGAAGAAACCGACTCCGGCAGCTGGCCCGAAAGCGCCCGGCAAGCCCGCGGCCGGCGGCGCACCCGCGCCCGCCCCCGCCAAGGAAGCCAAGACTCCGGATGAGCTCGCGGCGGAGAAACGGGCCAAGGACGCGCAAGCCGCCTGCGGCACCGACCCGAGCGACCTCAACCTGCCGGCCAAGCTGCGCCACTGGAACGAGCAGCTCAAGCCGCTGCTCGCCAAGTTTCCCGGGAACAAGGACGTCAAGGACGCCGCCGCCGCGCTCAAGGGTAAAGAAGAGTCGGTGGTCGCGTTCTGCAACAAGCTGATGTCCGATGCCGCGGTCAAGATCGGCAAGCTGCCCAACGCGCCCGCCTCGTGGGCGGCCGAGTCGGCGATCTGGACCGACAAGACCAACGTTGTCTGGCGCAGCGCGTACCCCGACAACCCGGGCGTCCTGGCGTTCAACGCCGCGCACGACAAGAAGCAGGCCGACATCACGCACGAGCGCGATCGCGTCTGCAAGGATGCCAAGGACAAGCTGACCGCAGTCCCGGCGACGCCGGATCCGAAGAACCCCGCCGACGACCCGCAGTCGAGAGTCGACGCGGCGTTCGACGCTGCCCGCATGTGGATGGGCAAGGGCGTGCCGGATAACACGACCGAGACCGCGCTGCAGAACGCGTACATGGCCAAGATCGCGGCCTGCGCGGCGGCCAAGGCCAAGGCCAAGCAGGACCAGGAAAAAGAGCGCGAGCGCGAGAAGCAGGAGCAGGAGAAGCAAAAGCAGAAGACGGCCCCGACGCCGGCTCCCAAGCCTGCGCCTGCGCCTGCACCTGCACCCCAGCCGCAGCCGCAGCACGCGGCGGCCTCGCACTCGGCGACGGGGCCGCAGCCCGCGCCGGCGACCCCCGCCGCGCCCGCCGCGCCCGCCGCTCCCGCCGCTCCCGCCGCCAAGCCAGTGCTCACGCCGGAGCAGGAAAACAAGATTCACCAACTGCAGCACATGCTCGAGATCGCCAGCCTCGAGTCGGTGCAGACCGTCAACGGGGTCAACGTCGGGCTCACCATCGTCACCAACCTCGGCACGATGGTGAACCCCGCCTTCCTCGCCGCCGGGTTGACCAAGTCGGCAGCCGTGCTGGCGACCAAGTTCAAGAAAGAGTTCGAGACCAAGCTGCTCAGCCTGGCAATCAAGCAGATGCCGGTGGACGCGATCGACGCCATGCTCAAGAGCTGGGAAGAGAGCACGCCCGACTTCGCGCGCATGGCGGCCGAGATCAAGGTCCAGCACAACAAAGCCGTCGGCACCAAGGCCAAGCTCAAGGGCGGCCTCTCGGCGGCCAAGCAGCTCGGCAAGGACGACTGGAAGGACCTCGTCATCGAAGGTCTCGAGGTGGGCGAGCATCTCGCCGAGCACCTGCCGCACCTCATCGAAACGCTGGCGCACGGGTTGCCCGGTCTGGGCATCGTCGCCTCGATCTGGGGCGTCATCGCCAACGTGCGGAAGGTACGGCACCTGCGCGAGGAGCTCGCCGTGCTCGAGGAGAAGAGGTTCGACGCCCAGGGCCAGCCCGCTGCCCCCGCTCCGTAAGGTCGGCTAGAAGGTCGTCTGCGCGGACAGTCGAGCCTGGACCTGTCCCACGGCGGCAGCTCGTTGATCGTCGCCGAGCAGCGTCGCGATCGCGATCCACACGCTCGGGTCGTGCGGAAGGTGCAGCGCTTCACGCGACAACTTCGCCAGCAACGACTTGAACCAGGCCGCGCCGGCCGGTGCGCGCTCGACCAGATCGTTCCAGATCGCCGCGTCGTTCCCAAACGTGGCCAGGTACTCGTCGAGAAGGCGAACCGGAGACGACGAGTCGGGCGCGCACATCACGGCGGCGCTGGTGGCGCGAACGTAGGCCGCGTAGCGCCACGCCGGCGCCTGTTGAACGATCTGCTCCAACCGCGCAGCGGTCACGGGCCGCTCCGCAATCCGATTGCCCAGGTCCGCGCGCAGAAGATCCAGGCGCGGATCGTCCGATTTCAGGGCCGAGGTTCCGAGCTCCTGCGCCGTGCTCAGCGCTGCGTAGGCGTCGGAGACCTTGTCCTCGGCGATCGCCGCGCGGCACGCGGCGTACTCCGCAGTCGCCGCATCGGGCGGTCCCGCCGGAATCCGCGCCGCCACTCCGGCCTCGATCAACACGTCGCACAGCAGGGTCCACGACCGGGCATCGCCGAGCTCGGTACACAGGTAATGAAGGTGAACCGAGGCCCACGTCGGCAGGTGGGCGAGCGCGAGCAGCTGGGCAAAGCTGCGTGCACTGTCGAGGAACTCGGGCGTCCGGAGATGGCGGGCGTCAGTGGTGTGACGCAGGGCCTCGTAGGCAGTCAGCTCGTGCCGGGCGACGCCTTCGCGAATTCGCCCGGTCGTGGCGATCCGGTACGGGTTCGGGAGTTCCGCGCCGCGTTCCCCCGGCTGGGGCTGGGACTTCGAGACGCGCGCGGCATGCACGCGAAGCGTCGCCGAGAACGTCGCGTCGTCGATCAGCGATCCGGACAGGACGTCCCAGGAAAGCAGGCCGAGGGCCAGCGGATTGGTCGCCAGCGCGGACACCAGGCGGCTCACCAGAGTGGGTTCCACTCCCTGTCGCGCCATTTGCCCGAGCGTCTCCAGGAAATCGCTGGTCGGCGTCGCGCGCAACCCCGGATCCGCAGGCGCGGATTCGTCGAAGAACTCGCGCCCGTCCGCGGTGTCGAGCAGGTCGGCAAGGATGATCAGTCCCCGCTGTCGACTCTGCGTGATCAGTCGCGCCACCGCCCCACTGCTCATGACGACGACAGTTTCACAGCCTTGCGCCGGAAATCAAGCGCTCACGACGGCGCGGGCAGCATGCCCCGCACCAATCGAACATCTGATTTTCGGTTTTCCGGGGATGATTCGGTCGCGGCGGCGATGGCCTGGTAGGCGGCGTCGAGCGCGCGTTCGGGATCCCACCCGCGCCCCACCGCCAGCCTCCGACGGTAGACGACGTCCCAGAAGACGTTGGTGAGGAACGAGCTCGCCAGGTACACCCCGCTCACCGTCAACCCCAGCACAATCCTGGTCATCCTCGTGCTGAGCAGGAAGTACGCAGGAATCGCGATCACGAACGCCGCCAGGCTCGACCGGTAGAAGCGAGGCGCCCAGGTGCGCAGCACCGTGCCCTCGTCCTGGTCACCTGCCCAAACGGCGGCGAGCTCGTAGGGTCGCGGCCGCAGCCGAAGCATCAAGTCCACCGTCGAGCGATCGGCGAGGCGGGCGCACGTACAAGCCGCGACAACCACCGCGCGCTGCTGCTCGATGGTGTTCGCCCCACGCGACGCGAGCCAGATGAGCCAATCGCCGCGCGGACAATTCCCCCACGCGCTGGCGAAGGAGGCTTGCTGCCCGGCCCACTCCACCAGCCCGGTCGGCGGCGCCATTCCGCCCGAGAGCGCTGTCAGCCACGGCGTCATGCGCCGAGGTCGCACTGGCGACGCAGGTGTGCCGAGAGCTCGTCAAGCGGCGCCGCCGGATCGATGCAATGGGTGCGAATCACGCCCACCCACGCCCAGGCGGCATGGGGCAGCGCGGTCGCCTCGCGGATCGCGCAGGCCGACAAGTGGCGGTGCAACGCGCTGCCGAAGTCACCGTCGAAAGCGGTGCGCCACAGTTCGGGATCGCTGCCAAACTGCGAAAGGAAATCTTCGACCCGCGCGTCGGTGCCGGGATTCTTCACCCAGGCGTGCATGGCGACCCGCACGCGCGCGCCGTAGCGCCACGCGGGGTGCGCATCGGCGATCAGATCGACGACCTCGTACATGTACGGCAGCTCCGAGTGCGCGATGCCGATCTCGCCCTCGGCCATGCGCGTCCACGGCGCGGTCGCGGCCACCTGCTGGTTGCGCATGCGCAGCCAATTGCCCTGGCTCGGCGAGAGGTGCTCGTCGAGGTAGGGCTTGGAGCGCCCCGTCTGCATGGCGCTGCGCGCGGCCACGTACCCGGTCAGGTCGCCGTCGCCGGTGATCGCCGGCAACCGGTCGTGCGCGCCGCAATCGAGGAGCACGTCGCACAGATCACGGAGCGCGGGCGTCCACCCGAACGCGCTCCACAGATAGTGCAGGTAGTACGAAGCGAGCGTCTCCAGGCGCGCCAGGTGCAGCAACTGCGCGAACTGGCGCGTGCGCTCGAGAGACGTCCCCTGCTCGCGCAGCGCCTCGCCGCGTCCTCGCCGGCGCAGCTCCTCGTAGGCGCCGATCGAGTGCCCGCGCAACAACTCCGCGAGCTGGTCATCGCTTGCCCCGGCCAACGACAGCGCGGTCACCTCCGCGGCGAACAGCTGCGTGGACAGGCGCTGCACGCTCACCCCCTGCGTTCCGGGCGCGGGCAACACGGGACGGACGCGCGCGGCCGCAGCGCGCAACGCGCCCTCGTCCGCACCATCGTCGGCGCCGAGCAGCGTCATGCACAGAAGGTCCCACGATGCCAGGCCGAGCTCGAGCGGCCGGCTCTCGAACGCGCTGCGGATCCCACGGACCAGCGCTGGCGACCCTCCCCTTCTGATCATTTGAAGGAGTAGCTCTTCGAGCTGTTGTGCGGGCTTCTCGGTCAGCGCCGGATCATCCGCGGGCGGTTCGACGGTCCGCGGGTCCTGCAATCGGGTGCACAGCTCCCCGAGCCCACGCGATTGCGCCAGCGCAGCCAACCGATCGGTCATTTCCTACCGTACTTCCAGGGTGGCCCCAACGCCAGGTAGCCGAAGGCACCCGCAGCCAGCGCGAGGTTCTCGATGATCGACAGCCGTTTTTCCACCCGATCCTCGAGGGCGACCTAGGTGCAGGTGCCCGTGCTCGCGACCGTCATCTGGCTGCCGCCCGCGCACGTCAAGTCGCACGTGGCGCCCGAGCAGAAGACCGAGCACTTGCCGCTGCACGCGATGTGGCACACCGCCCCGGCTCCGCAGCTGATCGAAGCGTTGGCCCCGGCGGTCAGGTTGCACACCGTGTTGGCGCCGTTGCACGCCGCGCTGCCGTTGTCCCCGGTGTTGAAGGTGCAGGTCGCGCCGTCCTGACACGAGGTCGCGCACTTGGCGCCGCACGAGCCGGCGTTGCAGTCCATGCCGGGCGGGCACACGCAGTTCGACCCGGTCGGACAGGTACACATCCCGCTGGCGCACACGCCGTTTTCATGACGGACATCGTATCACGCCGGCACGATGACCGACCGGCTAGCGGGCGATGTCGAGGCTGTTGATGTCCGAGGTCGAGACGTTGGCGCCGTCGATGCGCAGGTTGACCGGCGCACAGGTGAAACGATCAGCATCTCCCGCCTGCTCGTCGAGCACCTCGCCGCGCCGATATCGGGCTCCCGCCGCCTCCGGGACGTCAACTCTCCCTTCACCGACAGTAATCGCTGTTACCTTCGACGATGTGAGGGCGGCGTCATCGGCTACGGCGAGGAGCTTCTGGCCCGGCCGCCACGGCCGCGGTGCTCGCTCTCTCGATGAGCGCGACCATGCGCATGAGACCGGCGCAGCTCGGAGAGCGAAGCAGTTATCTAGTGCCCGGGGCGGGAGTCGAACCCGCATGTCCTTGCGAACGAAGGATTTTGAGTCCTCTGCGTCTGCCATTCCGCCACCCGGGCGAGGTTGGGGAAGCGCTGATTCGGTGTTGGGTTTTACTCGATCTCGTCGCGCTTGTCGATCGTGCTGCGTGAGGCGCTCGCGTCCGATCCCGAGGTCAAGCCGGTCAGCGAGATCGGCGAGCGGCGCCGCGCCGAGTCCTACGGCGCCGTCGTCGGCCTGCTCGCGAAGAAGGGCGGACTGCGCCGCGGCGTCGGCGTCCAACGCGCCACCGATGTCCTGCTCACCGTCTTGAGCGGCGAGGTCTACCTGCAGCTTACGGTTGGACGCGGCTGGTCGCCCGCCGGGTGCCGCAAGTGGTTCCTCGACCTGCTCACGCACCAGATCTTGCCGCCGCGCTGACGCGCTTTTCGGGCACACTCCGATCCGCATGCCAGGCTCTGCCAACTGGGCGCGCGGCGAATTGCTGCGCGACGCCGAGTTCGATCGCATCTATCCCGAGTGGGTGCGCAAGGTCTCCGAGTCGCACTGGACGCCGGTCTCCGTCGCGCGGCGCGCCGCCGAGCTGCTGGTCGTCGACGAGAGCACCCGAGTGCTCGACGTGGGATCCGGGGTGGGCAAGTTCTGTCTCGTCGGTGCGATGGTCACGCCGGCGACCTTCTTCGGCGCGGAGCAGCGCGCGTCGCTGGTCGAGATCGCGCGGCAGGCGGCGACCGCGTGCGAGCTCTCGCGCGTCCACTTCGTGCACGAGAACATGATGACCATCGATTGGAGCGGGTACGACAGCTTCTATCTGTTCAATCCCTACTCGGAGCACATCTTCGACTATTCCTCGCCGATCGAGGATCCGATCACGACCTCGCTGGACCACTACAACCGCTACGTGACCACCACCTGCCGCAGGTTGGTCGCGGCGCCGGTCGGGGTGCGCGTGGTGACCTACTATGGATATGGCGGCCCGATGCCGTCGGGCTACCGGCGGATCCTGCGCGAGCCGGCGGGGAAGAACTATCTCGAGCTGTGGGTCAAGGAGTCGTCGGGACAGGACGACGGGTAGCGCTCAGTCAAGAGTTACTAATTTGTCGGGTGTCGGGCCTTGCCGGCCGCGCGCATGTCGGTCATCACCAGCCGCTGCGCGACGCCCGAAGCGAACGCGAACAAGAGCGCGAGCAGCCGGAACAGCTCCTCGAGCGAGCGCAGCCGCATGTGGTCGGCGCCCGACAGCGCCCCGACGGTGCCCGCCGCGTCGTACAGGAGCCAACCGATCTGGCTCGCCGCCATCAGCGTCCACGGCCAGGCGAGCAGCCCGCCGCGCAACGCGATCGCGGTGAGCAGCACCGGCGCGATCAAGCAGGTCGAGATGATGTCGCCCAGATCCGACGCCACGGTGACCAGCATCTGCGGATCGCCCGCCACCAACCCGCGCACGTCGCCGAACGTCGCGTGCCCGGCGATCGCCAGCGCCACCGCCACGCCGGCCAGCGTGATCAGCCGGCGCTGCGCCCGCGATCCGGGCAGCACGATGCCCGCCACCTGCCACGCGCGCGCCAACAGCCACGCGCCCACCACGCCGGCCGCGTTGGCCGCCAGCGTCACCCCGCCGCGCACCAGCGCCACCGTCGGTGTGAAGTGGTGCTCCGAGCGGGATCCGGTGCCCCACAGCAGATCCTTGGCCAGCAGCAGCACGAAGCACGCCGCGGTCAAGAGCCAGGCGAGCCGCAAGTAATCGCTGCGCTGAAACCGCAGCGCTGCGCTGGCCGAGCCGATCGCCGCCAGCGTCTTCAATCCGATCACCATCACCGCGTAGAGCTCCACGCGATCGGGGACCATCGCGTCGATCACCAGGTACACCAGCGCCGCCACCAACGGGAACGCGGCCAGCAGGCGATACTTCACGGCCCCACCTCGCGCGCGATGGTCGACAGCACCTCTTCGCAGCGCTCGGCCCCCAAAAGCGTGCGCAGCATCGGCTTGAGCGCCTGCAGCAGCGCGGGCGCGTCGGCGTTGGTCAGCGCGTCGGGCGTCTTGCCGAGCGCGCGCTCGCTGAACGTCTTCAGCGCGCTCTTCGCGGTGTGCGGGCCGAGATAGTGGGTCAGCTCGCGGAGCACGACCTCCGCCAGGGAGTGCGGCATGGTGTCCCGAGCTTAACACTGCCTTGACAGATGGGGACCCATCGATACCATCTTCGCATCCCATGCCAGAACATGCGCTCGCCCATATCTCGCTGTTCGAAAAACTGGACGCCGAGGAGCTCACCCAGCTCGAAACCATCGTCAAGCGCCGCATGTTCGGGGCCGGGACGGTGGTGTTCTTCGAGAACGATCTCTCCGATTCGATGTACGTGATCCTGTCCGGCTCGACCAAGGTCTACACCAAGGTCGAGGACGGCATGGAGAAGATCCTCGGCACGCTCGGCAAGGGCGAGGTGTTCGGCGAGTACTCGCTGATCGACGGGCACCCACGCTCGGCGTCCGTCGAGACGCTCGAGCCGACCGAGGTGCTCTCGATCTCGCACAAGGACTTTCGCCAGTTCACCAACAAGTCGCCCGACATCTTATGGAAGGTGCTCGAGTCGCTGACCGAGCGCATGCGCCGGCAGAACGCCGAGCAGCTCGAGTACGCCTTCCGCGACGTGCCCTACCGCCTGCTCAAGGTGCTGGCGCAGCTCGCCGACAAGCACGGCGAGACCACGCCGCAGGGCTGCAAGCTCAAGCTCAAGCTCAAGCCGAGCGATCTGGCCGGCATGGTCGGCGCGCACCCCAACCGCATCGAGCGCCTGCTGGCCAAGTTCCAGAACGAGGGCCTGATCAAGATCGCCTCGGGGGAGGAGATGTTGATCCCCGACGCCAAGGCGCTCAGACGCGCGCTCGAGTACGCGGCGGATTGGTCGTGATCGAGAAGCGGCGCGCACCGCCGTGGTTGGTCGCCGCGCTCATCCTGGGCGCCTCCGGCCTGGTCTGGGCGCACGAGCGATTCATCAAGCACAACCTCAAGCACCCGCTGCACTACGAGTTCTTCGGGCGCTGGCCGGGCAAGCCGCTGGGCATGCACCCCGACATGCTGCGCGTCGGCTTCCAGGTGTTCGGCATCCTGTTCCTGTTCCTCTTCTTGTGGTTCTCGCGCCACGAGCTGGTCGAGCTGATCCAGCACAACGTGCTGACGCGCATCGGCGGGAAGCCGCAAAAGTGGATCCACCAGCTGGCGTGCTTCATCACCGACCGGCCGGTGAACTCCAAGGGGTTCGGCACGCTCGGCGAGTGGGCCGTGATCATGTTCATGCGCAGTCCGGCGCTGGTGCTCATGTTCTCCGCCACCAGCGACGCGCTGGTGATGCCCAGCTACCCGCTCGGCACGCTCGAGGCCTCGTTCTTCAAGTACGCGCAGGTGGTGCTGGCGATCTTGATCCTCACGCAGACCGCGCTCCCTTTGTGCGGCGCGATGATCATCGGCACCTGGCTGTACCTCATCAAATGGGGCTGGATGGTCTCGGTCGACGCGCTGCCGGTGCTCACCGTCGCGGTCCTCTACGTGACCTCGCCGTGGCAGTCGCACAAGCTGGCGATCACCTCGACCAACGCGGCGCAGGCGCGCTGGGTGCGCATCATCCTCGGCTTCGGCTTCTTCTGCCTCGGCTGGCTCAAGGTGTGGAACTACAACCTGACCGCCGGCGTCTCCGACAACTGGCCGTCGGTCATGGAAGACCCGATGATCAAGCTGTTCGCCTCGGGCACCAGCCCGATGTTCTCGCGCGAGGACTGGGTCCTCTCCTTCGGGCTGGCCGAGGTGCTGACCGGCTTCCTGGTGATGTTCGGCGTGTTCGTGCGGCTGTGGACCACCATCATGATCTTCGTGTTCACCAAGCTGATGCTGGGCAACTTCGGGTTCTCGGAGATTCCGCACATCTATCCGATCGGCGCCTGTCTGTGCGTGCTGTTCTCCAACAAGCACAAGAGCGAGTTCTCGCTGGTGGAGGACAAGGTCGAGCACTGGCGCCGCGAGGGCAAGAACTTCAAGCGGCTGATGTACGTCGGCGTGCCGGCGTTCGTGATCGCGGTGTTGGTGATCTTCCCGATGCTGTGGCTGTTCACGTTCCACGACCGGTCGTTGATCTTCAACAACTAGGAGCATCGCAAGATGATCAAGTTCGCGACCGTGCGTACCATCGTCCTCCTCACCGTCATCTGGGCGCTGTTGTGCTATGGGACCGGCTATGCGCTGAACCCGAACTCGATGGGCGTGTTCAGCCGCCCCTCGACGGAGAATGTGGCCAGCCGGACCGCGCCGCACGTCACCTTGTGGATGAACCACCTGTGCTGCTCCGGCTGCGTCGACGACGTCACCAAGGCGCTCGGCGGGATCTCCTGGATCACCGACCTCAAGATGGGGGCCGCGGTCGGCACGCCCGAGGAGAACGACCAGAAGGCGATGGAGGGCAGCCAGGCGATCAGCGAATCGCGCAACCGCATCGACTTCGACGTCAAGGACGCCAACCAGATCGAATTCATGGTGATCGCGCGCGCGCTGCGCGATGCCGGGCTGGTGGCCGACAAGATCGAGCTGAGCGGCGTGGAGCACTACCGCGTCGAGGCCGGGTTCAAGCACGTGTGCTGCAAGCAGTGCGCGGACTCGCTCGATTCGGGGATCAACAGCATGCAGCTGCTCAAGGCCACCGGGCAGCTGCCGTGGATCGACAGCGTGGTGACCAACAAGGTCCGCAAGACGCTCACCGCGCACGCGCGCTACGGTGCGATGGCCGACATGGTCGAGTTCATCGGAGCGCTCAATCGACTCGGCTTCGAGCCGGACGCGCTCAAGGTCCTGGTCGGCTCCGAAACCTAGCCTTCGACGGTCACTTGATCGCCGACGCGGACGGTGCCGCGCGCTTCGTGGACCAGGTTGGAGCCGAACATCACCTCGCCGTCCTGACGGCGAAAGGTGGCCAGCGTGCGCAGCGGCTCGAGGCCGGCGACGACGGCGCTGTCTTGATCGACGGTGGTCACGCTGCACCGGCCGCACGGCTTGGCCAGCCGGAAGCGCACGCCGCCGATGCGCACCGCGCGCCACTGGTCCTCGGCGAACGGCGCGGCGCCGTCGATCACCAGGTTCGGGCGAAAGCGGCTCATCGGCACGTCGGCGCCGCGGCGCGCGAGCTCGGCCAGCGACGAGGTCGAGGTGAGCAGGAACGGAAAGCCATCGGCGAAGCTCACCCGCGCGCCTTCGGGCGCGAGCGCCGGATCGACCGGCCGCTCGGACGCCTCGGGCATGAACACCAGCTCGCATGGGCTCCCGAGAAACCGGCTCACCCACTCCGCCGGTCGCACGCCGAGCGACCACGCCGCGCACGAATCGCCCCACACCTCGACGCTGCGCGCCGGCCCGCCCCACGGACGCCGCGAAACCTCGAGCGGCGCCATCCCCGGCGCGTCGAGCCACAGCGTCTCTCCCGCGATCGTGCCGGCGATCAGCGCCAGCCTCGGCAGCGTGCGCTGGGTGAGGAACTTCCCCGCCGGATCGACGATCAAGAAGCGCCGATCGTCGACGAAGCCGCGATCGCCCACCTCGGCCTCCGCGAGCGGCACCGCGCGCGTTCCCTTGACCGGATAGACGAACAGCGCGCTGACGACGATCGCGGTCACTTCCCTGCTAGAACGCGCCGTCGAGCCCGTACGGCACGCCGGCGTCGGTGCAGCCGAACGGCCCGTGCGCGATCGGCAGGAGCGTGGTGATGTAGTTGGCCACGTCGACCAGATCGCCCGGCGTCATGTCGCCGTCGCGATTCGGCCCGGCCGGCATCGGCGGGCACAGCGGCCGTCCCACGCCGCGCTCCTGGTTCTTCTGGATGGTCGCGATCACCTCGCCGGCGCTCCAGCCGAGCAGGCCGGTCGCGTCGGGCGTGAGGTTCGCCGACACGGTGGTCACCGGCCCGAGCGGAAACAGCTGCCCGCCCGCGAACGCGCGCGTGAGGTCGACCGGCTCGTCGAGCGTCTTGGTCGGCGTGTGGCAGGAGATGCACGCGCCCATCAGCCCGGCGATGTAGCGACCGCGCTCCGCCGAGGCAAACAGCGGATCGCTCGCCGGCAAGCTGGTGTGCGGCACTGAAGACGCGTCGATGATCTTGGCCGGCGAGGTGAGGTTGAAGGTGTTGTCGGGCACCGCGTTCGCATTGGGCGGCAGCGTGCGCAGGTACTTCACGATCGCGCTCAGATCGTCGGCGCCGATGTTGCCGAACGCCCAGTACGGCATGATCGGAAACAGCGCGCCGTTCTGGTCGTCGACGCCGGTGGTGATCGCGCGCTTGATCTGATCGTCGGTCCACGAGCCCAGGCCGTTCTCTTTGTCGGAGGTCAGGTTGCGCGAATAGAACTTGAAGCTCGCGGCCCCGACCTGCGCGTCGAACTCGCGCCCGCCGGCGAGGAAGTCGCTCGGGTTGAACGACGGCAACCCGTTCGCCTGCGGCGTGGTGTGGCAATCGCCGCACGCCAGCACCGCCTCGACGAGATACTGCCCGCGCGTCGCGTTGACGCTCGGATGGCTATTGGAAGAGTCGCCGCAGCCGCCGAGCAGCAGCGCCAGCGCCAGCACAAGAACGGGGCGGGTCGGGCTCATGGCTCTCCCTTTTAGCGTCGTTCGCAGCGGCCGTCTAGTCATCGACCGGCAGCTCGTCGACGATGTGCATCACCTGGTGATACTTCGTGGGCGCCTGCGCGCGCAGCCGCTCGAGCTCTTGCGTCACGCCGCGAAAGTCGCCCAGGTGATAGTCGATCCACAACAGGCGCACCCGATCGTCGTCGTGCGTCCCCGGCTGCGCCAGGCACTCGGCGTACCTGCCGCGCGCCTCCTTGAGCTGGCTCTGGTCGGCGTAGAGCTGCGCCACGCGGCACGCATCGGCGCGCGCGGCTTCGGGCAGCGCGGCCAGCTCGTCGGCGGCGCGCCGTACGCCCTCGCGCTGCTTCTTCTTGCGCTCGAGGGCCTGATCGACCAGTTGCCGGACGCCGACGAACCCGTCCGAGAGCGGGTAGCGCGCGAGGAACTTCTGGCCCTCGCGCAACAGCGCGTCGTCGTCGTTGAGCTGATCGTAGCTGGCCACGATCAGGTACAGCGCCGACTCCGGCAGCTGCTCGGAGAGGTCGGCGACGTGCGGCGGCGGGTTGGACACCACCGCCGAGGCCTCGGAGATCAGCATGCGATAGCGACGCTGCTTCTGCAGATCGGCGAACAGCGCCAGGTAGATCTCGCTGATGCGCGCCGGGTCCTTCTCGTCGTGGATGCGCTTCTTCAAGCGCTCGCCCGCCGACCTGGCGTCGCGCTCCTGCTCGGTCTGCGCCACCGGATCGCGTCGCGGCTGCGCGAGCTCGAGCACCTCGATCGCGCGCGCCGCCTGCGTGAAGGTGGGATCTTCGTTGAGCGCGAGCTGCAGCAGCTGCTTGCGCTTGTCGTCGTCCTTCTCGAGCTGCGCCTCGCCGAACAGCTCGACCGTCTTCAAGCTGCGCAGCCGCGGCTGCAAGCGATAGGTGAGCTGCACGACGGTCTTGTTGTCCAGCCCCGCGTGGCGCGCCAGATCCGCCGCCAGCTTGTTCACCATCAATAGAACGTCGCCCGGCGGTCCGCCCGCGGTGACCGTGCCTGCCACCTTGCCGCGCCTGCCCTCGAGAAAGCGCGCCCACACCTTGATCCGATCCTCGCGCACTTCGAACGCGCCCACCACCACCAGCGAAGCGCCCAACGCCTTGGCCAGCCGCGCCGCCTCCGGACCATCGAGCTCGGTGCGCCGCTTCTCCAGCTTCTTCGCCGCGAGCGCGCCGTCGACCGCGGCCCGCCCCACGCTCGAGAGGCCCGGCACCGCCGCCAGCTCGCCCTCGAGCAGCGCGCGAATCGCCTCGCTCACGCCCGCCGACGGCCGCTCGCTCGCGAGCTCCTTGAAGGGCAGCACCGCAACCACCGGCGCCAGCAAGAGCGCAGCCAGAATCACGCCAGCATTGTATCAGCCTGCAGCATCAGCTGGCGCGGGTCCACAGCTCGATCGGGACGTGGTCGCTCCCCAATCGAGAAATCGCCATGAGCTACGTGCCTTTGGTTGTGGTCAGCACGGCCTGGACGGTCATCATCACCTGGGTCTGCGCGGTCTTGTCCTTGACCCGCAGCTTGAGCACGCGCTTGTCGGCCCGGCACACAACCACGTGCCGCTGCTTCTTGCACAACAGCAGCCCCGCGCCGCCCCACAGCACGCCGGCCAGCATCAGCACCGCCGCCTTGAGCCGCACCCTTCCCGGATCCTCGAACTCCGGCACGTCCTCGGCCGGCTTCTGCTCCTCGAAGGTCGGCATCCCCCGCACCGAGAACCATAGATAGGCCCCGTATCCGACGACGGGCAGCGCGGTCAACAGGAAGAACAGCCCCAGGAACAGCAGCGGACGGCTGGACTGCCGGCCGACGAAGGTGATCTTCTTGGCCTCCAGCTCATGGCGGTTGTTTCCCAGCACGATCACTCGCTGATTCGTGATGATCAGCGGAACGATCTCATCCTCTACATACGGCGCCGGATAGAACACCGACTCCTGCGGCCGCAAGTCGACCATCCCCATGTGGGCTGCACTGTAGCAACTTTCGCCCCAGACTTGCCGATAACTCTATAATCGGAGACGGATGCCCGCCCCCCAGGCTTCTCAGATGCAGATGCTGGCCAAGGTGAAGTTCGCCGGCAACTCCCTCAAGGTCCCTACCGGCTGGCAGCAGCCGCAAGGCGACCCCGTGGGCAAACAGTACGGCGACGCGTTCCCGGCCAGCGAGCGCAGCTCGACTCCCGACACTGCCGTGCCGCCGCTGTTCCAGCCGGCGTCGATGAACAAGTACCACACCGATACGCAGAAGAAGCTGAACGAGCAGTTCGGCAAGTTCATCGACGACATGTGCTCGGCGATCTGCTCGGCGTGGAGCCAGTGGCAGACCGCCGCCAGCATGGCCGGGATCATCGTCAACGCGATCACCGCCGCCGGCGGGGTGATGGTCGGTCCGCCGATGACGCCGCTGATCATCGCCACGGCGCCCAAGACCTCGCCGATGATGATCAAGTACGCGACCGCGATTGCCTCGACCATCGGCACCGGCTGGCTGACCTGGCAGAGCTCGATCAAGATCCCGGGGCTGCCGTTCTACCCGGCGTTCGCCGCCTTCCCGTCGGCGATGGCGCCGCCCATGCCCAACGTGCCGGTGCCGCTGATCGCGCTCACGCAGGTCACTACGACCCTCGGCGCCAGCGCGCTCAAGGGCCAGATGGTCGGCCAGCTCGGCGACCCGATGGCGCCGTTTCACAAAGAGCTGTTCGAGGCGATCTCCGATTCGTTCGAGAAGTGTTTCCTGATCTGGCAGCCGAGCACCATGGTCACCAATGTGCTCGGCACCGGACCGATTCCGACGTTCTTGCCTCCGTTCGTACCGGTCGGTCCGGTCGTCGGCGGCATCGCGACCATGGCCCCCGGCGGGCTGGTTTGAGGAGGCTCCCATGAGTGGCTACCGCAGGTTGTCCGAAATCGCCGAGCGCGAGCAACGCCACAAGATCTTCGGCGTGGTGGTCGCCATCGTCACCAACAACAAGGACGACAAGGGGCACTACCGCGTCAAGGTGCGGTTCCCGTGGCTTCCCAACGGCGGCGATTCGAATGCGGAGGAGTCCGATTGGTGCCGCATCGCCTCGCCGATGGCGGGCAACGGCCGCGGCATGTTCCTCCTGCCCGAGGTCGGCGACGAGGTGCTGGTGGCGTTCGAGCACGGCGAGATCGCGCGCCCGTTCGTCGTCGGCGCGCTGTGGAACGGCAAGGACAAGGAGACCTACGACAACAAGGGCGGCAAGAACAACCAGCGCGCGTTCAAGTCGCGCTCCGGCCACGTGCTCGAGTTCTGCGACGACAAGGAGAACAAGAAGGAAAAGATCACCATCAAGAGCGCGGCCGGCGCGCGCGTGGTGATCGACGACTCCGACGGCGGCAAGAAGATCGAGATCTACGACGACTCGAGCAACAACTACGTGCTCATCGACTCGACCAACAAGAAGATCACCGTCGAGAGCAAGAACGGCGAGATCCTGCTCAAGGCCAAGGACAAGATCCGGCTCGAGGCCAAGACCATCGAGACCAAGAGCGACAGCGACACCAAGATGGAGGTGGGCGCCAACTTCGATCTCAAGGTGCAGTCCAACATGACCCTCAAGGCCTCGGCGCAGGGCGACATCGAATCGTCGGCGACCATGACCATCAAGGGCGCCACCGTGAATATCAACTAGTGCCGGGCGCGGCGCGACTCGGGGACAAGTCGAACGTGCCGGCGTGCGTGCACGGGTGCCTGGCGTGCCCGCATCCGGGTGTCGGGCCCGCGATCGCCGGCTCCCCCACCGTCAACATCAACAGCAAGCCCGCCATCCGCGTCGGCGACAACGGCATCCACGCGGTGTGCTGCGGCCCCAACACCTGGAACGCCGTCAAGGGCTCCGGGACCGTGATGATCAACGGCAAGCCGGCGCACCGCATGGGCGACACCGACCAGCATTGCGGCGGCGTCGGTCAGATGATCGAAGGCTCGGCCGACGTGATCATCGGCGGGTAGGATATTCGCGCCGGGTGTGTCCGCCCCAACCGAGCGCTTCACTCACCACTTTCAGCACCCATAAGTAGTGATAAACCGCGGCTCCACGCGTAGGCGCGGGTCTTGCTCAGGTCACGCGCATGGGACAAGCAAACGCGGTGATGGGTAAGTCCGGGTCCTACCTGGTCGATTTCAGCTCGGCCGACGACATGTGGCGCAAGCTGGCCGATACGCCCGCCGCGCCGATGCCCCGGATCAAGTCGCCGCCGCCGAGCTTCACCAACATCGAGAGCGGCGTGAACATGGGCGCGGTCGCGCGCGCGCGCACCAAGAGCGCCGGCTTCGTGGTCTCCGAGTCGCCGCGCATGACGCCGGCCAAGGGAACGCGCGTGTCGTCCGCGTCGCTCTCCACGCCCGACCCCTGGTCCACCTCGGAGCGCCGCCTGTGGCTGGCCGCCGGCGGACTGATGGGGCTGGCGATCCTGGTCCTCTCGCTGTTCGCCGTGGTCAGCGTCGGTCACCATGCGACGACGGCCGCCGAGCCCGCGCCGCTCGCGATCGCCACACCGATCCAGGTTGCTCCCGCCGTCTCGACCGCGCCGGCCTGGCGCCCGTCACTTCCGGCGCGCATCCGCGTCGCCGAAGCCAAGCCCGCCGTCACCGTCGGCCGCAAGCACAAGTCGCACAAGTCTCAGAAGCACGGCCTGCACGCGCAGCGCTAGCGAATCCTCACCTCACCTCACCCCGCAACCTTCCGACCCAATCGAGGAGCAACGCGCGAAAGCGCGCGGGCTGCTCGAACGGCAACAGGTGCCCGCAGTCGGGCAGCACGCTAAAGTGCGCGCGGCGAAACGCGCGCGTCAGCCACATCGCGTCCTCGAAGCCCACCCAGTGGTCGTCGCGTCCGCACACGATCGACACCGGCTGCTCGAACGCCTGCAACGCCTGCATGTACGGCCGCGACATCGCGTAGCGCGCGCGCGTCGCCGCCATGAGCTCCTGGTCGGCGCCGATGTTGGCCGGGTGCACGATGCGCTGGAACGACTCGAGCTGCGGCTGGGTCTGCACCACCGCCACCTCCTCGAACGCGGCGCGCTCGCGCGGATCCTCGGAGAAGGTCAGCACCGGATCGCGCGTGGCGATGCGGCGGGCCGGCACCGTGCGCTTGCCAAAATCCGCCTCCACGGTCGGGCAGATCAGGAACAGCCCGCCCACCCCCTCGAGCTCGCGCAAGAGGCCCTGCGCCAGGTAGCCGCCGTACGAGTACCCCACCAGGCAGGCCGGCCCGCCTGCCACCTCGCGCACGAACGCCGCCAGCGTCTCGACCAGCGCGTCGGCGCCCATCCGCTCCGGGCTTCCCGTCGACAACCCGTGCCCCGGCAGATCGACGTAGATGCGCCGCCAGCCGTCCCGGGTCTGGAGCGGGGCCAACACCGGCTCGCAGATCTCGACGAGCACGCGCCGATCTACCGCCAGCCCGTGCAGCATCACCAGCGGCCGGCCCTCGCCGCGTACCTCGTAATCGAGCTGGTGCCCGTCGACGGCGAGCTTCATCCGTCGGAAGGCATGGTCTGCTCGAGCGAGCTCAGACTCTTCCAGGTTGCCGGGTCAATCTCGTGCAGCCGCTCGAGGAAGCGCCGCGCCGCCGCGAAGTCGCCGAGCTCGAGCGACGTGACCACCAGGAGCTGTAGGATCACCCCCGGCGGCAGCTTGCTGGTCGTCCCCTTGCCCGCGAGGCAGATCTCGAGCTGCTCGCGCGCCTTCTTCGCCTGCGCGTTGGACTGGTACTTCATCCCCACCGCACACGGATCGCCCTTCTGCTCCGGCGACAGCGCGGCGATCTCCGCCGCCGCGGTCTTGGCGCCCTCGGCCACCGTGCGCTTCTTGTCGATGGCCTGATCGATGAGGTTGCGCACCGACGAAAAATAATTCGACGACGGATATTTGGCGACGAACTTCTCGCCCTCGCGCAGGACGCCGTCGTAATCGCGCAGCGCCTGGTGGCACTGCACCAGGTTGAACTGCGCGTACTCCTCGGTGTTGAAGTACGGCGTGGGCGGCGGCGGGCTCTTGAGCACGTCGCGCGACAGCACCATCAGCGTGCGCCACTTGCGCTGGATCTGCAGCTTGGCGAAGATCTGCGTGTACGCGATCATCAGCTTCTGCGGATCCTTCTCGCTCGCGATCTGCGCCTTGAGCTCGCGCAGCGCCCGCTCGGTCTCCTTCTGATAGGCGTTGTCGTACTGCTTGAGCCGCTTCTCCAGCTCGTCGAGATCGCGCGACGCGTAGATGAACCCGGGATCCTCGTTGAGCGCCTGCTGCAGGATGTCGCGCTTCTTGGTGTCGTCCTTCTCCACCACTGCGTCGCCGTACAGCTCGATGGTCTTGAGGCTCTTGATCTTCGGCCGCGTGCGCTTGGCGAACAGCTGCACGCGCTTCGACTCGATCCCCGCCGACTTCAAGAGCTCGATGGTGACCTTGTCCTGCAACGAGAGGAAGTCCGAGCTCTGCCCGTCGACCTTGGCGGTGCCGACGATCTCGCCGGTCTCGACCTGCACGAAGCGCGCGGTGAGCCGCACGTTGGCCGCCGCCTTCTGGTACGCGCCGGTGACGATCAGCGACGCGCCCAAAAGCTTGCCCACCTTCACCGTCGAGAGCGGATCGAGATCCGACTTGCGCGCCTGCAGGTTCTGCTCGGCGAGGATCTTGTCAATGTTGCCGCGCTCGATCACGCGCAGCCCGGCGACGTCCTTCAGATCGGTGGTCACCGTCTCGCGGATCGCCTCGCCGATCGAGCCCTTCGAGCCCGACAGATCCTTGAACGGCATGACCGCGACCGCCGGCGACGTGGTGGCGAGCGCCACCTGCGGGACGAGCAGCAGCGCGAGCGCGAGCGCCGAAGACTTCAACGATTCCCCTCCTTGGCGGCGAGCGCCAGCAGCTTCTCGCGCAGCCCCTTGGCGACCGCGTCCTGCGCCGCGAACACATCCTTCGCCGGCCTGGTCACCATCAGCGTGTCGAGGAGCTCGCCGTTCTCCACGCGCACGAAGCGCGCGGTGATGCGCAGCTTGGAGCCGGCCTTCTGGAAGCCGCCCTGCACCGCGTACTCGATGCCCTTGAGCTGCCCCAACTTGGCGACGGTGAGCGCGTCGAAGTGCGCGTCGCCTGCGCGATCGATCTCGCCCACGTCCGACTCGATGTCGTTACGCTCGATCAACTGCACGCCCTGCGTGGAGCCGGTCAGCGCGCTCATCGCGGTCTCGCCGATTCCTTGCGACAACATCTCCAGCGCCGGATCGGCGCCGACGTTCTTGAACTTGAGCACCGCGACGCGCAGCGGCCCCTTGGCCAGGCCCTGCCCCGATTTCAGCGGCGGCGGCAGCTGTTTCGCATTGGCGATCACGTCCCCCATCGGCACCTTGGTCGGCGGGTTCGTCGTATCCCCCGGCCGTTTCACGTTCACGCTCACGTTCACGTTGTCGTTCACGTTCACGGGCTCGTGCCCGCCGCGCAAATACAACACGGCACCCACCCCAATCGCCACCAACCCCAGCGCCGCCCCCGCGATCAACCCGACCGGCGCCTTCTTCGACCCGCCCGTCGACGCCCCCGCCGCCACTGCGCGCCGCACATCGGCCTGCTTGGCGTGCACGTTGGTCGGCGGAATGCGATCGGTCGCCGCGTTGGCCATGTCGACCTTGCCGGTCTTCATCTGCGACGCCAGGTCGTCGAGCGCGGCCACCACCGCCTCGCACGACTGCAGGCGCTGGTCGGGATCCTTGGCGCCCATCTGCTCGACCAGCCGCACCAGCTCGTCGGGGATGCCGAACCCGCGCACGCGCAGATCGGGCAGCGGCTCCTGCATGTTCTTGACGACGAGCGAGATCGGATCCGCCGCCTCGTACGGCGGTTGGCCCGCCAAAAGCTCAAACAGCGTCAGGCCGAGCGCGTAGATGTCGGCGCGATGATCGACCTGCTTGCCGGCCGCCTGCTCGGGCGCCATGTAGCCTGGCGTGCCCATGAGCGCCGCGGCGCCGGTGAGCGCCGTCCCGCCCGTCGCAACGCGCGCGATCCCAAAGTCGACCAGCTTCACCGTGCCGCGCCCGTCGACGATCAGGTTCGACGGCTTGACGTCGCGGTGCACGATGCCCGCCCGATGCGCCGCCGCCAGCCCCTCGGCCGCCTGCGTGATGATGCGGATCGCCTCGATCGGCGCCAGCCGCCCGCGGTCACGCACGATCTTGTCGAGCGGCGTGCCGTCGATCAGCTCCATCACGAAGTACGGATTTCCCTCGTCGTCGACGCCGAAGTCGTACACCTGCACGATGTTGGCGTGCGTCAGCCGCGCGATCGACTGCGCCTCGCGCCGGAAGCGCGCCACGAAATCGGGCGTGGCATCGAGCATCACCTTGATCGCGACCGGCCGGTCGAGCTCGGGATCGCGCCCGCGATACACCGCGCCCATTCCGCCCTGGCCGATCAGCGTCAGGCTCGTATAGCGCCCAATGCGCCCCACTTCCTCGAGGTTGGTCGCCGCCATTCGCTCGGTCATTCTATCAGGGGGAGACGTTCCCGTCCCGGGATGCAGATCCTGATGGTTCGTCATACGGTGAAGTTACGAGACAGCCCCCCACTTCTTCAGAAGCGGCCGGTCAGACCTGCCGGCGAGACGCGTACCGTCGGGCGGGCCGCGCGCCGCGCGCGTTTCTCCAGCCCGCTCGACGCCGCCCACAGCGGGACACCCACCGCCACGCAGATCGCCGCCAGGATCGAGACTGAATAGGTCGCCTGGTTGTGGGCCCGCTCGCCGGGCAGGTACCTGGCCTGGTCCGAGATGCCCTCGGCCAGGTGCGGGTCGGTGCCCGCCAGCGCCAGCGCCGCCACGCTGGCCACCGAGCCGATCACCGCCAGCGTGAGCCCGCTCAGCCTGGCGGCCTGCAAGCGTGACAGCCGGTCGTCGAGATCCTCGTCGCCGCGCGCGACGCCGGCGCCCAGGATCACGACCAATATGGTTGCAACCCAACGCATGCACGGCGCGAATGCAGCGCGTGTGCCTCACTACAACCCGCTGATTTCACTGAAACGAGTGACGAACTTTCACCACATCCGCTCACCTGGGCGGGAAGGTTCCAGCAGCGCGGCGCAGCTGCAGATCGGCGAGCGAGAGATCGAAGCGGGCCTGCGCGACCCCGACCTCCGCGGCGACCAGGTTGTCCTGCGCGGTGAGCAGGTCGAGCTGGGTGGCGGTGCCGGCGTCGTGTTGCACGCGGACCAGCTCGAGCGTGTCCTTCGACAGCGCGACCGAGCGCAGCGCGGTGGCGAGCGCCTGGCGGCGCGTGTCGAGCGTGCGGCGGCTGTTGTACACCTCGTCGCTGATGGAGTCCTCCAACTGCGCGCGCTTGAACGCGTTCTCGCTGCGCTGCGCGGCGGCCAGCCGGCGCTGGGCGTCGCGCGCGCCGCCGTCGTAGAGCACCCAGTCGAGCTGCGCGCCGACCGCCCACGAATAGTTGTCGCCGGAGAAGCCGGCGTAGTTGAACGCGCGCAGATTGCCGAACGCCGAGAGGGTCGGCGCCCAGCGCCACTTCGCCGACGCGAGCTGCGCCTCGGCCGCGTCGACGCCGAGCTGCGCGGCGTGGAGCTCGGGCCTGAGCGAGAGCGCGCTCTTGACCAGCGCGAGCGGCGGCGGCGCGGCCTGGTCGTCGCGCGACGTTCCGGCGACCACCACGAACGGCTCGCGCAGCTGGATGAGCGTGGCCAGCGCACGATACGCCTGCGCCTGCGCGTCCTCGGCTTCGCGCGCCGCCTGCTCCGCACGCACCAGCGCCAGCTCGGCGCGGGTCACCTCGACGCGATTGACCACGCCCGCCTCGAAGCGCGCGCGCGCGTTCGAGAGCGTGAGCTGCGCGACCTCGATCGCGTGCCGGCGCGCGCCCACCAGCTCGTCGGTGCCGGCGGCAGCGAAAAACGCCTGGCCGGTGGCGTACAACACGCTGGTCACGGTCACGTCGAAGGTGGCCAGGTTGCTCGCGTGCGTGCGCCGCGCCGCCGCCAGCGCCGGGTAGGCGTAGGGCACCACCAGCGGCACCGTCGCCGACAGCGCGAAGTCGAGCTGCTCGGCCTTCTGAATGACGATCGAGCTGGGCGTGCTCTCCGCGACGCGCTGCTTGAAGTCGTTGAGCGCGCCGTTCTGCACCGCGTTGCCCGAGGTCGCCTTGATGGTGTCGGCCAGCCCGAACAGCGCCTGGTTCGACGCGGCCAGGTCGAGCGTGACCTCTTTGTAGTTGTGCGTGTACTTGCCCTGCGCGGCCACCGTCGGCAGGAGCGCGACGTAGGCCTGGCCGATGCCGGTCTGCGACTGCTCGACGCGCGCGCGCGCCGCGCTGAGATCCTTGGAGCCCTTGCGCGCCAGCGCGACCGCCTCGTCGAAGGTGAGCGAACGCTCGGCCTTCCTTGCGCCGTCAGGCGAGGGCGAGGGCCGGGGAGGCTCGGCGTACGCGAGCGAGGGCGAGAGGAGACCTGCGAGCACGATGACATTTATTACTGAGTGCTCAATCATTAATTGGCCGAAAAAAGACATCTCAAGCGCCCTTCCCAACCGGCTCCGCGCCGGTCCAAAACAGGTTCACCAGCCCGCGCACGAAGGTCTCCGCCGGCAGCGGCAGCACCTGGTGCGCGGTCATCAAGATCTCGAAGAAGACGTACGACTGCACCGAGCCCGCGAAGCTGCGCGCACAGATCTCCGGATCGTGCCGCCGCAGCCGGCCGCCGCGCATCTCGGCCTCGAAGTAACCGGTCAGCGCCCGTAGCGCGCGCAGCGGCGGGGGATTGGGCTGGGTCAGCGGCGCGGGCAGGCCGTCCTTCTGATTCGACCACGACATCATCATCAGCGGCACGATCTTGCGGAAGAATTCGATGGCCTGCAGCGCCGCGGTCTCGAGCGTCTCGCGCACGTCCCGCTTGCCGATGTTCTCGGTCAGGGTGCGCACCCAGACCGGCTCCTCGAGCTGCTCCATGGCGGCCTGGAACAGCTCGTACTTGGTCTTGAAGCGGTTGAAGATGGTGCCTTCCGAAACGCCCGCACGCTCGGCCACCTCGGCGGTGGTGGCCTGAATGCCCTTCTCCAAGAACACCTCGCGCGCCGCCGCGATGATGGTCTCGTCCTTGATCGTGGTCGGTCTGGCCATGATTAATCGAGTACTCACTCAATAACTCGGATGCCCTACGCCTGTCAACGGGTGCGGGGAAAAGTTAAAAAGTTAAGTCCGCTTGTTACGAGATTAGCGGGTGGGGAAGAGGCCGGCGGCGCGGCGCAATTGAAGATCGGAGAGCGACAGGTCGAAGCGGGCCTGAGCGACGCTGACTTCGGCGGTGACGAGGGCGTCCTGGGCGGTGAGGAGATCGAGCTGGGTGGCGGTGCCGGCGTCGTGCTGAACCCGGACCAGCTCGAGGGTTTCTTTGGAGAGATCGACGGAGCGAAGGGCGGTCTCGAGCGCGCGGCGCTTGGTGTCGAGCGTGCGGCGCGCGTTGAAGATGTCGTCGGCGACGTTGTCCTTGAGCTGCTCGAGCCGGAAGTAGCTCTCGCTCTTCTGCGCCGCGGCCAGCTTGGCCTGGTAGTCGCGCAGGCCGCCGTCGTAGATCACCCAGTCGAGGGACAGGCCGAGCGCCCACGAGTAGTTGTCGCCGGCGAAGCCCGCGTAGTTGAACGCGCGCAAGCTGCCGAACCCGGACAGCGACGGCGCCCAACGCCAGTGCGCCGACGCGACCTGCGCCTGCGCGGCCTCGAGCGTGCGTTCGAGCTGGGTGAACTCGGGCCGCAGCTTGAGCGCGTTCTTGGCCAGGTCGTCGTCATCGCAACCCACCCTGCGCTGCGCGCAGGGGCCCAGTCCGTTGGGCGGCTGCTCGGCCACCGGCGCCAGCACGTGGAACGGCTCCTCGAGCTGGATGATCGTGCGCAGCGCGCGGTACCCCATCGCCTGCGTATCGGCCGTCTCGCGCGCGGCCTGCTCGGCGCGCAACAGCGCGAGCTCGGCGCGCGTGACCTCGACCCGGTTCACCACGCCCGCCTCTAGCCGCGCCCGCGCGTTCTCGAGCGTCTGCCGCGCAACCTGGATCGCGTGCGTGCGCGCCACCACCAGCTCGTCGGCGCCGGCCGCCGCGAAGAACGCCTGCGCCGTCGACACCATCAGCGTCGCGTCGCTGACGTCGTAGGTGGCGACCGCCGCCTGGTGGTTCTTGCGGGCCGCCGCCAGCGCCGAGTAGGCCCACGGCACCACCAGCGGCACCGTCGCCGACAGCGCGAAGTCGAGCTGCTCGGCCCGCTGGATGACGATCGAAGAGGGCGTGCTCTCCGCCACGATCTGCTTGAACTGGTTGATCGCGCCGTTCTGCACGGCGTTGCCGGAGGTCGCCTTGATGGTGTCGGCCAGCCCGAACAGCCCGGCGTTCGAGCCCGACAGATCGAGCGTGACCTCTTTGTAGTTGTGCGTGTACTTGCCGGACATGGCGACGTTCGGCAAGAGCGCCACGTAGGCCTGCGAGATCGCCAGGTAGGCCTGCTCGATGCGCGTGCGCGACGCCTTCAGGTCCTTGTTGCGGTCGCGGCTGAGCTTGAGCGCTTCC
Source organism: Myxococcales bacterium (assembly GCA_003170275.1). Classification (GTDB taxonomy): domain Bacteria; phylum Myxococcota_A; class Polyangia; order Palsa-1104; family Palsa-1104; genus PALSA-1104. The sequence goes on along the minus strand of PNAM01000117.1, from coordinate 93,386 downwards.
TCGAGCGAGAGCGTACGCTCGGCGTGCGCGGGCGCGGCCGCTCCCGCGAGCAAGAGTAAGGTGACGAGAAGACGCATGACCTTGTGATTCTCCCGGGTGGTCAGAAGTTGCACGCGGCTCAGTCGTCCGCTGAAAGTTGGTCGAGGGCCTGCTGCATTTCGCCCAGCGCGTGCTGGTTGCCGGTCTTCTGCGCGGCGGCGATGCCGCGTTCGAGGCACGCCCTGGCGTCGGGGACGCGGGTCATCGCAGCCAGCAGATTCGCGTGCATGAGAAATTGCGGCACGTACCCCGGATGCCGGCGCTCGAGGTCCTCGAAGGCCGCGTGGGCGTCGTCGTGCGCACCGGTATTCTTGAGCTCCATCGCCAGGCCGTAGCGCGGAAACGGGTCATTGGGCGACTGCTCGACGATCTTGCGGATCGCCTCTACGCGCGACATCCGGAGACTCCTCTCTAAAAGGTGGGCGCATCGTATACAATGGCTGGCGCGTGCGCTACCGCCTGCTGATCGTGGACGATGATCCCCTCAACCTGGACGCGCTCACCCGCGTGCTCAGGCACGACTACGATCTGGTGCGCGCCGAATCGGCCGATCAGGCCGTTCAGGTGCTGCGCGACGAGGGCCGCCACGTCGATCTGATCCTCGCCGACAAGTCGATGCCCGGGCGCTCGGGCGTGGAGCTGCTCGAGGAGGCCAAGGGCCTCACGCCGGCGATGCGCATCGTGCTCACCGCGTACCCCGACGCCAGCGATCTCATGGAGGCGATCAACCGCGGCGAGGTGTACCGCTACGTCACCAAGCCGTGGAACCCCGAGGAGCTCAAGGTCGTGATCGCGCACGCGCTCGAGCACTACCAGCTCGGGCGCGACAACGCGGAGCTGATCGCGGAGCTCAAGCGCAAGAACGCCGAGCTCAAGGCGATGGCGACGCGCGTGGCCGACGCGTTCTTGAAGCGCCTCGACACCGGCGCGGCGGGTGGCTCGGGTGCGCCGCCCGAGAGCCACCTGGCGCTGAGAGACGTGCTCGCCGCAGCCGCGTACCCGACGGTGAAGACTGCGGCCAAGTCGATCGTGCAGGCGCTCACCCGCGCGCGCGACCGCATCCGCGAGCACGGCGTCAAGGCCGCCAATTCGGAGGTCGAGTATCTCGACGTGGTCGCGCGCGATTGTCTCGCCGAGGCGAGGCGCATCCTCTCCGTCGTCGACGAGATCGACGAGATCGCTTCCTGACGTGCTTTGGACGAAGAATTCTCCGCGGCGAAGGTGACCCTCCAGGTGCTCGAGCACCTCGAGCGCATACGTGCGCGCATCGTCGGGGACGAAGCGCTGGTGCTGGCCGAGGTCAAGGAAGCGCTGGTCCCGATCCGCAAGGCCTACGAAGAGTCGCAGTTGCCGTTGCCCTACTACGAAGGCCTGGAGCAGGAGATCGTCGGCTTCGTGCCGGGTGAATGGCGATCGGTCGCCCTCGGCTACACCGGCAAGGAGCAGCGCGAGTTCGGGCTGTGGCGCGGCGGCGATCCGGTGGCGCGCATCACCTACGTGTTCGTCGGGCTCTTGATCGGCGGGCTGTGCGTCGAGCTGCCGTTCATTCCGATCTGGGAAAAGTGGTTCCCGTTCCTGCTCGCGTTCTCGGCGTGGTGGCTGCCCAACGCGCAGGTGGCGTTCCACAAGCGCCGGTACGCGCGCGCGCTCGGCGGGATCTCAGTCAAGATGGCGAAGCTGCAGCCGCAGCTCGAGGGAAGGGTTCGGATGGAGGACTTGTTGTTACCGGAGAAGGGGGACCCTCGTGAGCAATGATGGTGTGATTCGGCCGCGGGTGCCGTTCAATGCGTCGGGGATTGCGACCATCCTCGGACGCATCGTGCGGCGCCTGTTGCGTTCGAAGTTCGCGTGGATCTGCTTTGCGGTGCTGTTCGTGGCCTATTGCGGCCCGTCGAGCTGCAGCACCTATGTGCCGCCCAACATGGTCGGGGTCAAGCAGGTCTATTACGGCTCGTCGGCGGGCATCAAGCCGGAGCTCTACGGGCCGGGGCTTCACTTTCTCGCGGCGGGCGTCGAGCGCCTGCACATGTTCCCGCACGACATCCAGCTGCTCAACCTGTCCGATTCCTCGAGCGAGACCTCCAAGCAGTTCCGCTCGGCGCCGTCGATCAAGATCCAGACCTCCGACGGCTACAACGTGCAGCTCGATCTCACCGTCGTGTACCGCATCAAGGATGCGTACAAGGTGTTCACCGAGGCGGGACCGGGACATGCCTACGAGGATCGGTTGGTGATCCCGCGCGTCGATCGCATCCTGCGCAAGACCCTCGGCGAGCTCAACTCCGAGGAGTTCTACCAGGGCCCCAAGCGCATCCAGAAGTCGACCGATGCCCACAACGCGCTGGCTACCGAGCTGGCGCCGTTCGGCATCCAGGTCGACGCCGTGCTGGTGCGCAACTACACCTACGACGAGCGCTACCAGCAGCTGATCGAAGGGCGCACGATCAAGGATCAAACGGTGTTCCGCGCGCAGGCCGAGGCCAAGGCGGCCATCGAGCAGCGCAAGCGCGATACGGTGGTGGCCGAAGGCAAGGCCAACCAGGAGATCGAGCTCGAGCGCGGCCGCGCCGAGGTGCAGAAGCTGAACGCGCAGGCGGATCTGTACCGCCGCAAGCGCGCCGCCGAGGGCAAGCTGCTGGTCGAGCTGGCCGAGGCCAAGGGGACTTCGCTGGAGAACGCCGCGCTGCAGGGCGCCGGCTCGGAGAACCTGGTCGGGCTGAAGATGGCCGACGTGCTGCGCGGGGTGAAGGTGCTGGTGCTGTCGTCCGACGGCAAGGACGGGTTCAACCCGCTCGACATCCAGACCCTCCTGCGCAAGTTCGAGGTGCGCTGATGCGAAGATATTACATCGTAATCTTTTGTATGATCTTGCAAGGCTGCGTCTCGCACTCGACGGGAGAGACCGAGGTCGGCGTGCTGGTGTGCAAGATCGGGCTCGGCTGCAACTCCAAGGGGGTGCAGTCGGAGCTGTACCCGCCGGGCTCGACCAACTTCTTCGCGCCGTTCATCCGCGACTTCTACACCTTCGACACCAAGGTGCAGAACCTGGAGATGATCGCCGACGTCAAGCGCGGCGACCGCATCGAACGCGACGATCTGCGCTTCAAGACCACCGACGGCAACGACATCTCGATGGACGTCACGGTGGCGTGGACGATCGATCCCAAGCGCGCGCCGGATCTGTTGCAGAACGTCGGCATCTCGACCCAGGAGGTGAAGGAGAAGCTGGTGCGGCCGATCGCGCGCACGCTGGTGCGCGACGTGCTCAACGAGCTCACCTCCGAGTCGATCTACAACTCCGACAAGCGCTTCGAGAAGGCCGAAGAGGCCAAGAAGGTGCTCACCGACGCGCTCGCGCCGCACGGGGTGATCATCTCGCAGGTGATCCTGCACGAGCACCGCTTCGCGCCCGAGTACGAGAAGGTGATCCACGATCGCAAGCTGGCCGAGCAGCGCGCGCAGCAGCTCAAGTCCGAGAGCGAGGCGGCCACGCAGGAGGCGCTGCGCAACCTCGAGACCGCGCGCGGCAAGGTGGCCTCGGACATCGCGCAGTCGACCGGTCAGCTGGCGCAGGCCAAGCTGGCGGCGGACGCGGAGTATTTCCAGCAGCAGCAGAACTCGGACGCGATCGTCGCCGAGCGCGCGGCCAAGGCAAAGGCGATCCAGAAGCGCAACGAGGCGCTCCGCGGCTCGGGCGGGCGCGCGATGGTCAAGCTGCGCGTCGCCGAGGCGCTCGACGGCAAGCAGATCATCCTGGTGCCGGGCGGGCAGTCGGGCGTGGGCATCAACAAGCTCGACATCAACAAGCTGGTCGAGCAGGCGATCGCCAACGAGGCGGCTCCGGCCGAGCCGGCCGAGCCGGCAGCGGCGGCAACCGAAGCCAAATAATCAGAGCGGGTGCACGGCCAGGAAGTCGAGCACGACCTGGTTGAACCTATCTTTCATCTCGATGTTGAAACCATGCGTGCCGCCTTCGAGCGTGATCAGCTGCGAGTGCGGGATCAGCTCGTGGATCATCGTCGAGTGGCGCGGCGGCACCAGCTGGTCGTCCGAGCCGGTCAGCACCAGCGTCGGCGCGCGCACCGCGCTCAGGCCGGCGGTGGCGTCGTGATCGAGCACCGCCGCGACCTGCGACATGAAGTTCTCGATGGTCGCGCCGGAGTCCTTCCATCGCTGGAACAGCGCGCGCAGCCAGTCGCGCTCGCGCGCGATGAACTCCGGCGTGAGGATCAGCGCCATCATGAAACGATAGAGCTGCTTGATGTCGACCCCGCTCAAGTCCATTCCGCCGCCGCCGCGCATCATCACCAGCGGCGACTGTACGCCCGAGCGCGCGGCGCCCTCCTCCGCCACCTTGTGGGCATCGGCATCGGCGCGCGCGTAGGTCGCCGCCAGCACCAACGCACCGACGCGCGCCGGGTAGCGGATGGCCAGCTCCTGCGCGATCATGCCGCCCATGCTGATGCCGACCACGTGCGCGCGACGGATCCCCGCCGAGTCGAGCACCGCGACCGCGTCGTCGGCCATCATCGCGATGGTGTACGCGCCCTTCGGCTTGCCCGAGCGCCCTACGCCGCGGTTGTCGTACACCACCACGCGATGGCGCGCGGCGAACACCGGCGTCTGGAACTCCCAGAAGTGCAGGTCCCCGCCGAGGCCCATCACCAGCAACACCGGCTCGCCGGTCTCGCCATGCTGCTCGTAGTACAAGGAAACGCCGTCGCGCTCGGTGTTCGCCATGAGTCCGGCCAGCCTAGCACTACTCCGGGTCCCACTTGAAGCGCGCGCTCCTCGCGGGCGGCGGGCTGTTGGTGAGCGCGGTGGCGCTGGTGCTCGCGTTCGCGCACGTGCACCTCGAAGGCGGGTTGCGGCTCGAGCCGCGCGTCCACTCGGTCGACCTGAAGGCCGCGCTGGCGAGCGCGCGGCTGGGCTGGCTCGTGGCGTTCGCCGTGCTCAACGTGGCGTCGCTGTTGCCGCGCGCGCTGCAGCTTCGCGCGCTGGTGCGCCGCCGCGATGGGTCGGAGCCGTCGCTGCTGGCGACCTACCACGCGCAGGCGATCAGCATGCTGGCGCAGAACGTCCTGCCCGCGCGCATGGGCGAGGCCGCGCGCGTGGTCGCGCTGGCCAAGGCCGACGACGTGGCGCCGTCGCAGGCGGCGGGCGCGGTGGTGTTCAGCCGCGTGCTCGATCTGGTCGCGCTGATCCTGGTCACCTGCGTGCCGGCGCTGCTGCTCGACGTGGGCGCCTCGCGTCACCTGCGCCTGGCCGCCGAGATCGGCATCGGCGTGGGCGTGACGCTGGTGATCTCGCTGGCCCTGCTGTATCGGCGGCGCGAGGCGGTGTCGCGCTGGGCGCACGGCTTGCGCCCGTCGCTCGGCCGCGCGATGTCCGGCTTCACCGAAGGCTTGTCGGCGCTCTCGTCGGGCCGCCGGCTGCTCGAGGCGGCGCTGGCGACGCTCAGCGCGCCGGTGGTGGTGGCGGCGTGCTACGGCTGCGCGCTGTACGCGTTCAACCTGGGCGGCCTGCCCACCGGCACCGCGCTGGTGTTGGTCGCGACCGTGCTGTTCGCGATCGCGATCCCGTCGGCGCCGTCGTCGGTGGGCGTGTACCACGCGGCGGTCACCTGGCTGTTGCCGTCGCTGGGCGCGGCGCCGGCGCAAGCGGCCGCGTTCGCCATCGTCACGCACGCGATCGGCGTGGTCAGCTTCGTCGCGCTCGGCACCGTCTCGATGCTGAAGGTGGGGACCAGCCTGACCGCCGAACCGCCCGGCTGACCGTGAGCAAATGGCGGGTCTTCGTGCTACCTATGAAGGGTGCGTCGCAGGCTGTTCAAATCGAAGATTCACCGCGCGACGGTGACCCAGGCCGACCTCGACTACGAGGGCTCGGTGACGATCGACGCCAACTTGCTGGAGGCCTCCGACATCCAGCCGTTCGAGCAGGTGCACGTGTGGAACGTCACGCGCGGCACGCGACTCGAGACCTACGCGATGCGCGGAGAGGCGGGCTCGGGCGTGGTGTGTATCAACGGGGCGGCCGCCCATCTAATGAAGCCGGGCGACCTGGTGATCATCGCCACCTTCGCCGATTTCGAAGAGGCCGAGGCGCGCACCCTCCGTCCGAAGGTAGTGCTGGTCGACGAGAAGAATCGCATCAAGCTGTCGGGGGTCGACGAGGTCCCGGGACCACACCGCCGATGACCGCGGGCGCGCGCACCTTCATCGGGGTCGATCTGGGCGGCGGCAAGGGCAAGAACACCGCGGTGGCCCGCCTCGAGCTCGGTAACGAGGACGGCGTGCGCGTCGTCGACTACGGAACCGGGCGGGAGGCGCCCTGGTACGACGACCGGCTGATCGCCTATCTGCGCCAGTACGCCGACGGCGCGGTGGTCGCGATCGACGCGCCGTTGACCATGCCGAGCTGTGTGCGCTGCGTCGAGCCGGTGTGCCCGACACACGAGTCGTGCGAGGTCCCGATCGTGACCTGGTTCCGCGAGCGTGAAAATGGCGCGCGTGTGGCCGGCAAGAAGCCGAAATACACGCCTTACACGCAGCGCGCCAGCGAGGTGATCCTGCACGAGGACCACCAGATCCTGCCGCGCGAGACGCTCGGCCAGGGGATGGGGCCGCTGGCGGCGCGCGGCGCGTACCTGACCCGCGCGCTCGGCACGACGCACCGGCTGAACGAGAACCTGATTGAGGTCTATCCCAAGGCCACCATCACGCAGCTGTTCACGCCGCGCGTCGCGGGGAAATACAAGCGCTCGGCGGAGTCGCCGCGCACGCGGCTAGACATCTTCAACGGACTCGGCGATCTGACCTTCGCGCCCGGCGCGTGGCGCGAAGACGGCTTGGCGAACGATCACAAGTTCGACGCGATCATCTGCGCGTACACGGCGTATCTGTGGGCGCGCGGCGAGTGCGTGACCCCGGTCAGCGACGTGGTCAAGGACGACGGCTGGATCTGGTTCCCGCGCAAGAGCGCAAGCTAGCGCGCCCGGGTCACACCATGCCGTGGACGGTCGCCTTGGGTCGGACGACGCCCGGCAACGTGGGCTGCGGTCGCGATTGCGCCAACCGCTTGACGAGCGCGCGCAACAGGCCGCGGCCGATCTCGGGGTAGGTCTCGAGCAGCGCGATGAAGTCGTCGGCGTCGAACAGCAGCAGCGTCGACGGATCGGCGGTCTCGACGGTGGCGTAGCGATCGGTGCCGGCCAGCACCGCCATCTCGCCGACCGGCTCGCCCGGGCCGAGCCGTGCGATCTCGGCGCCGCCGGAGATCACGCGCAGCTTGCCCTTGCGCACCAGGTACAGATAGTCGACCGGGTCTCCCTCGCGAAACAGCACGTGGCCGGCCGGCAGATCGATCTTCTCCGCCAACCGCGCGACCTCGACCAGCTGTTGGTTCGACAGCGCCTCGAACAGCGCGACGTCCTTCAGGAACAAGATCGTGTCGATCGCGGCTTGCATCGGATCCTCCTTGGCGGTGAGCCCTGACAGCGCGGGAAACGAGGGATCGTGGCGCAGCGCGGAGACGATCCACGGCTCGTGGGTCGCGGCCAGCCACTGAAAGGCATTGTTGTAGTTGGTGAGCACCTTGACGTCGAGCGGCGCACGGTAGGCCTCGGCGGGCCACAGGCTCTTGTCGTCGAGCAGCTTGAGCGTGCCGGCCAACAGCGGCCCGGCGCCGAGCAGCGAGCGCAACAGCTCGCGCGCCTGATCGCGGTGCTGCGACGAGGGCGCCTTGAGCGAATAGAAGATGCGCACCATGGTGCCGGGCGGCGCCAGCAGCGCGAGCGCGCGCGACACGCGATCCTGTGTGCCGGCCACCTGCGCGTGCAGCTCGCGCATCACCAGGCTCTGCGCGGGCAGGATGACCGACAGCTGATCGCGCGCCATCAGGAGCTGCAGCCCCCAGCGCAGCTGGCCGAGCACGTACGCGTGCAGCCGCGCCGAATCGATCGGCGTGGTCGGATCGAGCCGGCTCAGGTTGCGCAGCGACTTGACCGCCTCGAGCTGCTCGGGGCGCTCCCCCGCATCGAGGTGCGCGAACAGCGCCGGCACGCCCTTGTGCGACGGGATCAGCCCGAGCGCGCGCAAGAGGTACAGCCGCTGCGGCGAGCCGTGCGGCACGGCCTCGCGGCTCTTCAGGTGCGCGAGGATCACGTCGACCATCGCCGGGCCGAGCGAGACCAGGCCGCGCACGCCGGCGGGCGCGAGGAACGGCTCCTTGAGCGCGTCGAACAGCGGCGCGATCGCGCCCGCCCCGTCGAGCAGCGTCAAGCAGCCGAGCGCCTCGCGCCGCACCTGCGGCGACGGATCGAGCAGCCGATCGTGCACCAGGTGCAAGAAGTACGGATCGGCCAGCTCGCGCACCAGCTCGAGCCCCGCCGAGCGCTCGGCCGGCACGCGCGACTCGAGCAGCGCCTCGACCGCCTGCCGCGCCGACGCGCGCAGCGGCACCGTCGACGCCCGCAACAGCGCGCGCAGCACGCCGCGCCGCAGATCGAGCTCGGCCACCGACAGCCAGCGCTGAAGCTCGGGGCCGAGCAGCGCCTCGGGCACACGCGTGGCCTCGAGCAGCGCGATGCGCTCGGCCTCGCTCGCGTCCGGCGCGCTCCAGCGGGCGATCGCGTGCGCCTCGAGCTCGGCCGACGGCTCGGCGGCGAACCACTTCAGCGCGGCGATGCGCACGTTCTCCGACGGGTTGGCCAGCCGCGCGCGCATCGCGGTCCGCACCATGCCCACGCGATGGTGGCGCAACAGCTCGAGCGCCAGCTCGCGCGACCGCGTCGAGCCGTTGTCGATCGCCTCGAGCAGCAGCTTGAGCCGCGGCCCGTCGATGAGCGCGATCAGCTCGCCGCCGTGCGAGCTCGAGCCCACGCTGCCGTCTTCGAGCGTCTTTTGCAGCGCGCGCGCGTAGATGCTGCCCCAGCGTGAGGACAGGGCCACCAGCCCGAGGGCGATGGTCAGCCCGGTCGCCACCACCCACACGCGCGGCACCGCGACCGCCAGGCACAGCAGCATCGAGCCGAACGCTTTGAGCAGCGGTCCGACGACCCCGCCCATGGTCATGATCAAGAGCGGTCGCACCTCGGGCGACAGCGCGCCCACCAGGCACGACTCGGCGGGCCGGTGCAGGTTCGGGCGCAGCGTCTTGTCGACGAACAGCGCCGCCAGGATCAGCGCCAGCACCGGCATCCACAGATACATGCCGAGCAGCGCCGCCACGATCATCGGCAGCACTGCGAGCGCGACGCTCACGCCCCAGCGCTCGAGCACCGGCCGGGTGACGAACGCCTGCACGGCGATGCCGCCCACCGACGCGATCGCCAGGAGCAGGCCCATGGTCTGCGCGATCTGCGTCGAGGACAGCGTCGACTGCAGCGCGACGCGCGTCTGGTACTGCACCGCCAGCCCGAGCCACATCGCGCCGCCGGTCGCCAGCGCCATCCAGCGCGCCAGCGGAAACTGCACCAGCTCGCGGCTGGTCATCACGCGCATGCGCGCGCGGCGCGACTTCGGTGCGTGCGTGCTGTCGACGAGAAACACCGCCACCAGCCACACCGCCGCCGACACCCAGATCAGCAGCTGCGGCAGCGGCAGGCGGCGCAGCACCGCCGGAATCAGCAACCCGGCCGCCAACCCGCCGAGCCCGGCCCACGCGCCCAGCCGCGGCATGAGCGTGCGCAGCCCCGCCGAGTCGAGCGGCGCCTGGAAGTAGCTCCACGCCGCAGCGGCGCCCAGCGTCGAGGCCAGCTCCGAGAGCAGGAACAGCCAGAAGGTCGACCAGCCGGTCGGGCTGACGTTCCAGATCGCCAGCCCGAAGGTCGCCACGCCCAGCCCTGCGAGGATCGCCTTCAGGATGTGCGGCGGCGAGCGGCGCCGCATGATCTGGTTGAGGCCGAGCGTCACGCCGGCGGTGAGCAGGCTGCCCCACAGCATCGCCGTCGGGATCTTGTCGCGCCCGTGCAGCGACAGGTACAGCGCGTCCTGATAGGAGTTCGACAGGACGACGTTGAAGATCACCAGCGCCGCCAGCGGCCCCAGCGCTCGAGAGGGGCTCCTCGGTTCCATGAGCCCCCCCGGGACTACCTCAGGCGGCGGTGCGTTTCACGGGCATCGCCTTGACGCGTCCTAATTCACCGACTCCCCGTTCGCGAAGAAAGTCGAGGAAGGCGATGGCCGCCGGCAGCTCGACGGCCGGCACGAGATCGATCAGCTCCTTGGCTTGCCGGCGCAGGATCTCGCCCGGGCCTTCGCCCGTCGCGGTCTGCGGTCGTTCGAGCACCACCTCGTCCTCGGCCGGCTCCGGCGCCACGCCCCAGGGCGCCGCCTCTTTGGGCTCGATCTGCTCTTTTTCCAACCATTTCTGCATGTTCCAGTGGAGCAGATCGCCGCGATAGGTGAACCAGCGCTCGCGCTCGGTGGGGTAGTTGAGCAGCACGTCCTTGAAGCGGCGGAAGGCGCCCTTGCCGTCGATGGCGATCACCAGGCGCTCGTGCAGCGCCTCGTCGGTGACACCGACCACGAAGCGCTCCATCCACTTGTACTGCTCGCGGCTGGCGGCCGGCTCGACCCGCAAGAACCCGTCGCCGCCCGCCTGTACCTTGGCCCGGGTCTCGGCGTAGTCGATGGCGCCCTGGGCGACGGTGACCACTTCGCCCGACCGCAGGTCGAGGAAGCTCTCGGTGTCCGGCGCGTTGCGCTCGAAGGCCGTCTCCAGGTCGGTCCAGTTGATGGCTACTGCGCGCATGGGTTCTGCCGCTCCACTGAAGAAATTCGCTCAACTTACAATACGACCTAGGCCGGTCTAATTCAAGGCGAAACGGCCTTGACACAGGCCCGGATACCACTAGGATGTCTCGTTCCCCAGGAGGTCCCAACTTGGCTCGCGTCACCGTCGAAGATTGCCTCGAGCACGTGCACAACCGCTTTGCGCTCACCATCCTGGCCGCCGAGCGCGCGCGCCAGCTGGCCAAGGGCTCCAAGCCGCTGGTCGCCTGCGACAACAAGCCGGCCGTCACCGCGTTGCGCGAGATCGCCGACGCCAAGGTGAACTTCAACGAGAGCGTCAACGACTCGGTCGAGGAGTATCTCAAGGAGACCCGCAGGCGCGGCATCCTCGACGACGCCAAGTCCCTCCGCAAGTAGCCAGGGGCCTGCCCCTGCCGCAGCACCCTTGACCGTTCCGCGCACCCTCTACGATCTGAGCAACGACCGGGCGACGGGCACGTTGCGCGTAGTGCATGCGCACAAGACCACCGCGCCGCTCAAGGTCGAGCTACAGCGCGGCTGGGTGCACGCCGTCGAGCTGTCGCCGGCGTACTCGCTGGTGGGCGACGCGCCCGAGCCGGGCGAGGACAAGCTGCGGGTGTTCTTGAAGCTCACTGTCGAGACCTACCTGTTCGACGCGTTCGACGCCGGGGCGCGGCCGCAGAAGCGCGGCGCCTGCTATCCCTTCCATCCCGCCGCCACGGTGCGCAACCACGTCGACGCGATCGGGCTCGACCAGGTGCTGTGGCGCGTGCGGGTGGGCGCCGGGCGACTGCGGCTGAGGACGGCGCCGCACCCGAGCTGCATCGGCCAGGACGAGCGCGCGCTGGTGGCGTTCCTCGGGCGGCTGCGATCGCTGGCCGAGATCGATGCGGCCGAGCTCAGCCCGCCGCCGCGCACCGCCCGCCTGCTGGCGTTTCTCGACGCGATGGGCGTGATCGAGGTGGAGGCCGCGCCCGACGCGTCTCCCTACGCGGTGCTCGAGCTCCCCGAGGGCGCGCCGCTCGATCAGGTCAAGCACGCGTTTCGACGGCTCGCGCGCGAGCTGCATCCCGATCTCCATCCCGGACTGTCCGCCGAGGCGCTCAAGGAGCTCGAGCGCCGCTTCGCCGACGTGAGTGCCGCCTACTCCAAGTTGGTGTAAGCTGCCAGGGCTGTGTCCCAACCCGCCCAGTCCCCGACGACGCATAAGCTGGTGTGCTTCCTGCTCGCCGGGCAGGAGTTCGCCGCGCCGATCCGCGAGGTCAAGGAGACCATCGCGCTGCGCCCGCTGACGCGCGTGTTCCTGGTGCCGCCGTTCGTCGCCGGGCTGATGAACCTGCGCGGCGAGGTGGTGGCGGTGCTCGACCTCTTTGAGCTGCTCGGCTTCGCGCCCCGGTCACTCCATGGCGAGGTGGATCGCCGGCGCAACCCCGACGCGGCGATCGTGATCCTGCGTCCGCCCGAAGCGCTCGGCGCGCGCGCCGCCAACCGCGCGGCCGCCGGCCTCCTGGTCGACCGCATGATCGGCGTGCGCGACGTGCCGCTCGAATCGCTGCAGCCGGCGCCGCCGACGCTGTCGTCCGAGGCCGCGTCCTACCTGCGCGGGGTCGCCACCGTCGACGACCCGCCGCGCCCGCTGTTGTGTCTCGATCTGGAAAAAGTGCTCACCACCGAACGCCTGCGACCATTCCGCCGCGAGACCCACAGCGGCGACCGACCGTAACGACGATAGACGAGGGGACGATGCCACGCATGAGACTGAGCTTGCGATGGAAGATCTTCAGCGGGTGCATTCTGCTGACGGTGCTGATCCTGCTGGTGAACTTTTTCCAGACCCGCGCGCTGCTCGAGAAGACCGCCGCCAGCGGCACCGAGATGCAGACCCTGATCAAGCACTACCTCGAGTTCCAGCAGTCGGTGGCCAACCGAATCACCACCGCGGTGGACATCTGGGCCACCTCCAAGCGCATGGGCGAGACGGTCCGGGCGGCGCCCAACGACGCCGACCGCGAGCTCAACTCGATGCTCAACGACGTCGAGTCGTCGGTGCGCAAGTTCAAGCCGGCGTTCATCATCGTCGTCTCGAAGGACATGCTGCTCTATCGCGGCACGCTGCCGCTCCACGCCGAGGAGCTCAAGGCGACGCGGCTGTTCGCCGATCTGCGCAACGGCGTCGAAGTGTCGAACGCGGTGATCGCCAACAAGGATCACGCGTACCTGGTGAGCGGCGCGCCCATTCAGCGGCCCGGCGAGCCGTCGAGCGGCGTGATGCTGATGGGCATGAGCTACGAGCTGCTGTTCAACGACTTCAAGGTGTCGCGCCAGGACGACCGAGAGGATCGCACCGCGAACCTGGAGCTGGCGCTGCTCGACAACCACAACGAGACCATCGAGTCGACCTTTCGCCGCTCGCTGTGGGACGACATGGCGCGCGCGCGCGGCACCATGCGCACCGTCGTCGAGGGCGACGGCTCCTCGAAGGTGATCACGGTGGGCTCGCCGGCGGACGGCGGCAAGGTCGACTTCGACTTCGCGCAGAACGCCGTCAACGACGAGCAGCAGGGGACCATCTACGTGCTGCGCAACCGCCTGGCCAAGGAGCTGCGCCGCAAGGAGCTGCTCAAGGACACGCTGTGGCTGCTGGTGATCTCGCTGGGCATCGCCGCGTTCGTCAGCTTGACCATGTCGGTGCTGCTCACCCGGCCGATTCGCAAGTTCATCGACGCGACCCGCGCGCTGGCGCACGGCGAGGGCGATCTCACCAAGCGGCTCGAGGTGGGCTCGACCAGCGAGATGGCCGAGCTGGCGGAGAACCTGAACGCCATGTTCTCCAACCTGCACACGCTGGCCAATGAGGTGCAGGGCGCGTCGTTCCAGGTGGGCGCGTCGTCGGCTGAGATCTCGGCGGCGTCGAAGCAGATGCTCTCGGGCGCCAGCGATCAGGCGGCCAAGATCGAGTCCTCGACGGCGGCGGTGACGGAGCTCTCGTCGTCGATCCAGCAGGTGGCGGAGAACGCCGTGCAGGCCACCAAGGTGGCGCGGGAGTCGGGCGACAGCCTGCAGAACGGCATCGCGCGGTTGGGCGCGACCTCGTCGCTGATCGAGGAGACCTCCGAGAAGATCCAGCAGCTCGGACAGAGCGGCAAGCGCATCGGCAACATCGTCGAGGTGATCCGGCAGATCTCCGAGCAGACCTCGCTGTTGGCGCTCAACGCGTCGATCGAAGCGGCGCACGCCGGCGAACAGGGACGCGGGTTCGCGGTGGTCGCGGACGAGGTCTCGTCGCTGGCGCGCCGGGTGGGGCAGTCGGCCAAGGACATCGAGGGGCTGATCGCCGCCATCACCGAGCAGACCGCCGAGGCGGTCCACTCCATGCAGAACGTCACGCGCGCGTTCACCGAGCACACCTCGGGCACCGCCGAGATGCAGGCCGCGCTGCGCCAGATCGTCGAGGTGATCCAGGACACCGCGCGCTCGGTGCAGGAGCAGGCGGTAGTCTCCGACGAGATCGCGCGCAACATGGACGCGGTGCAGAAGATCGCGCACGAGGTGCTCAGCTCGTCGGAAGAGGCGGTGGTGCAGGGCGAAGGGCTGCACGAGCTCGCGCTGCGGCTCGAGCAGCTGGTGCGCGGCTTCCGCGTGGAGCGCGAAGGGCACGGGAACGGCGATGCGCGCGCGCTGCCTCGCGGCACCTCGCCGGCGCTGCCGGAGAAGTCGTCGGAGCGGCGCAGGGTGGCGCGGGGGTAGGCGGTGCCGGCGCCGGGAGACGCTCTGACCGACGAGGACCGGCGCCGTCGCCGGGCGGTGGTCGCCGAGCGCATTCGCGCGTATGCCGGACTCGATCCGCCCGGCTGGCTGCTCGAGGCGCGGCTCGACGAGCGCGCCAAGGAGCTCGGGCTCGACGAGGCGGCGTACCTCTCGCGCGCCGCGGGCGACGATGCCGCGGCCGGGCGCGAGCTCGAGGCGCTCTCGGAGCTCTTGCGGGTGGGCGAGACACGCTTCTTCCGCCATCGCGCGCACGTGGCCGCGCTCGAGGGGCGCGTGCTGCCCGAACGCGCGCGCGCCGCACAGCTCGCCGGCCGCAAGCTGCGCGCCTGGAGCGCCGGCTGCGCCTCGGGCGAAGAGGCGTGGACCCTGGCCATGCTGCTCGACGCGGCCGCGCCGCCGTGCGGCTTCGAGGTGCTGGCGACCGATCTCTCCGACGACGCGCTCGACGAGGCGCGCGCCGGCCGCTACTCCGAGGCGCGCGTGGGCGACGTGCCGGCCGAGCTGCGCGCGCGCTACTTCAGCACCGACGGCGACCGCAAGCTGCAGTGCGTGACCGATGGGCTGCGCGCGCACGTGACCTTCCAGAAGCACAACCTGCTCCAACCGCGCTATCCGGCGGGGTTCGATCTGATCCTGTGCCGCAACGTGCTCATCTACTTCGATGCGCTGCGGCGCGCGGACGTGATCGAGCGCCTCGCCCAGTCGCTGCATGACGGGGGCTACCTGTTCGTCGGCTACTCCGAGAGCTTGCGCGACCAGGCCCACTTCGAGCAGCTGCGCGACGAAGACGGCGTGATCTACCGGCGCCGCTCGGTCGAGGCCATGCGGCGCCGCGAGCCGCCCGCCCCGCCGCCGCCGCCCGCGGTGAACGCCGCGCTCAAGGTGCGCGTCGACGTGGCCCTCAACGCCAGCCACGTCCGCAAGCTGCAGCTGCGCGGCGACTACCACGACCCGCGCCGGCTGGCGGCCGAGCTCAAGCCGATCATCGCCGCACGCCACGCCGTGGTCGACCTCGACGGCGCCGAGTATCTCGGCGACGAAGCCGCGCGGGTGCTGCAACGCGCGACCGAGGCCGCGCCCGGCCTGGAGCTGCGCGCGCGCCGTCCGGCGGTCTTGCGCTGGCTCGAGCGGCACAACCTGTCCAAAGCGGGCCGCCGATGAGCGTTTACGTGCACCCATGAGCGACGCGTCGGTGGTGTGGGACGAATTTCTCGGCGAGGCGCGCGCCGAGATCGAGCAGCTTGGCGCGACGTGCAAGGTCGCCGCGCCCGACGCGCACGCGCTCACCACCCTGGCAGGCGGGCTGTTCAACCTGCGCTCGGCCTTCGCGCTGGTCGGGCTCGACGTGGGAGCGGTGGCGTCGGGCTACGCCGAGGAGCTGGTGCTCGAGGTCGCGCGCGGGCGGGCGTGGAGCGAGATCCGCGACGCGCTCCTGGCGCTGCACGCGGCGCTCTCGGCCGGCGTGCACGCGCTGTCGAACCCTGATCTGTCGGGCGCGCGCATCGAGGACATGTCGGCGCTGCACGCCGCGACCGAGCGGCTGGGCGCGATGGTGCACCGCACGGAGCCGGCGGTCGCCGAGGTGGCCGACGCCCCGCCGCCTGCGCCGCCGAGCGCCGACGAAGCGATCTGGGTGCCGCAGGTCGACGAGGACATGCTCGACCCGTTCCTCGAGGAGGCGGCCGAGCGCATCGAGGCGCTCTCGCAGAAGCTGATCCAGCTCGAGCACGCGCCCGACGCCGAGCTGGTGCGCGAGATCTTCCGCGACCTGCACACCATCAAGGGCTCGTCGGGCTTCGTCGGGCTCAAGCGCATGAACCGGTTGGCGCACGCGGCCGAAGATCTGGTCGGCCAGGTGCGCGACGGCCAGCGCGCTATCGACCGGCCGGCGACCGACGCGCTGCTCGGCGCGCTGGACGCGCTCAAGGCGATCCTCGACGCGGCCGCGCACGGCGCCAAGGGCCCTGCACGCATGTCGGGGACGCGCATCGACGTCGACGTGGAGCGGCAGATCGCGAGCCTGCGCATGCCGGCCGGCACGGTCGCCAGCAGCGAGCGCCACGCGCCCAGCTCGCCCGGCACGGGCGCGATCGAGCGGCCCGCCGAGCCCGCCACCAAACAGACCCTGCGCGTCGACTTCGACAAGCTCGATTCGCTGCTCAACCTGGTCGGCGAGCTGGTGCTCTCCAAGGCCGGGCTGCACACCACCGTCGCCAGCCTGGGCGCGCTGTCGCGCGAGCTCGAGGGCCAGGTGCGCCGCGCGCGCCACGGCAAGGCGGGGCACAAGGGGCCCGATTTCCTCGACGACCTCGAGCGCTTTCAGCGCATCTACGCCGAGCTGAGCTCCGATCTGCAGGACGGCGCGGGCCTGCTCGACCACGTCTCCGGCGAGCTGCGGCAGCAGGTCATGAAGCTGCGCATGCTGCCGATCGGCCGCGTGTTCACCAAGTACCACCGCACCGTGCGCGAGATGGGCAACGCCATGGGCAAGCAGGTGCGCCTCGAGCTGGTCGGGACCGACACCGAGCTCGACAAGATCCTGCTCGAGCAGCTCGACGATCCGATGCTCCACCTGGTGCGCAACGCGCTCGATCACGGCGTCGAGACGCCCGAGGTGCGCACCGCCAAGGGCAAGCCGCCCGAAGGCGTGCTGACGCTCTCGGCGCACCATCGCGGCAACCAGATCCTGATCGAGATCTCCGACGACGGCGCCGGCATCGATCCCGACAAGCTGCGCGCAAAAGCGCTGTCGAGCGGCCTGGCCACGCCCGACGAGCTGGCGGCGATGGACGAGCGGCAGGTGCTCGACCTGATCTTCCGGCCCGGCTTCTCGACGGCGGCCAAGGTCACCGACATCTCCGGCCGCGGCGTCGGCATGGACGTGGTGCGCTCGACCATCAACCGCATGTCGGGGTCGATCGAGATCTCGACGCGACCGGGCGCGCGCACCACCTTCACGCTGCGGCTGCCGCTCACGCTGGCGATCATCCAGGTGCTGCTGGTGCGCCTGGGCGGCGACAACTTCGCGCTGCCGCTCGACGTGGTGGCGCGCACGTTGTCGCTCGCGCCCGCCGACATCCACCACGTGCAGGATCGCGACGTGATCATCCTGGCCGACGGCGAGCAGCTCCCGCTGATCTGGCTGGCCGACGCGCTCGAGCTGGAGCGGCCGGTGACCTCGGAGGCGGAGGTGCCGGTGGTGCTGGTGACCGCGGCCGGCCAGACCTACGGGCTCGCCGTCGAGCGCCTGGGCGGCAAGCGAGAGATCGTGCTCAAGACGCTCGGCGAGCTGCTCGAACAGGTGCCGTGCGCGGCCGGCGCGACGCTGATCGGCGACACGGTGGCGCTGATCCTCGACGTGGGGCAGGTCGTGCAGCGCGGGCTGCAGAGCAAGCGGGCCACGCAGCGACCAGCTTCCTCGACGGCAACGGCCCCGGGCGCGCCGCGCCGCAGCCGCCCGCGCGTCTTGATCGCCGAAGACTCCGACGTGATCCGCGAGGGCATCCGCCGCATGCTCGAGGCACACGGCTGCGACGTGGTGGCCGCGCGCGACGGCGCCGAGGCGATGGAGCTGGCCGATCGCGACGCGCTCGGCTTCGATCTGGTGTCCACCGACGTGATGATGCCGCAGGTGGACGGGTACGAGCTGACCCGCCGCCTGCGCGCCCACCCGCGCCACAAGAACGTTCCGATCGTGATGGTCACCTCGCGCTCCGAGCACATCGATCGCGTGCGCGGCTTCGACGCCGGCGTCGACGAATATCTGGTCAAACCGCTCGACTCGGGCGAGCTGGTGCGCGCCCTCGAGCGCCACCTGCACAAAGGCAGGCCGTCATGATCGACGTGTACGTGCTCACGCAGGGCAAGGTGCTCGGCGACTTCGTGCGCCGGCCGCTGCTCGCCGCCGGCCATGTGGTGACCGAATTCTCGACGGTGGAGGCGTGTCTGGCCGCCTGCCACGACGCGCCGCCCAAGGTCCTCCTGGTCGCGCGTCGCGTCGGCGCGAGCGACGGGCTCGAGCTCGGGCCGCGCCTGCACGCCGATCCCGCGACCAAGGCGATCGCCTGCGTGCTGGTCTCGCCAGACGAGGACGACCGAGCCCGCGCGCGCGCCGAGGGTGGCGGCTTTCTGCGTGTGCCGTTCACCGCCGCCGAGCTGCTCGACGTGGTGGGCACGGTGAGCCGCGGCCGCAAGCTGATCCTGCTGGCCGACGACTCCGCGCTGATCCACCGCCACACCGTGCCGATCCTGGAAGAGTCCGGCTACGACGTGGTGAGCGCGTTCGACGGCCGGCAAGCGCTCGAGCTGGCCGACGAGCGCCACCCCGATCTGGTGATCACCGACGTGGAGATGCCGCAGCTCGACGGCTACGGTGTGTGCAAGGCGCTCAAGGAAAAAGGCGCCGCCGGCACGCCGGTGATCATCTGCTCGGCGCTCGGCGAGGCGCACGATCTCGAGCGCGGCTTCGACGCCGGCGCCGACGACTACCTGGTCAAACCGGCGGTGCCCGACGAGCTGGTCAGCCGCATCCGCTCGCTCCTGTCCACCTCGGGTCTCGAGCCCGGGCAGCGCGAGCGCATCCTGGTGGCCGACGATTCGCCCGCCATCCGCCACCTGATCGCCGACTCGCTGGTGCGCCAGGGCTTCGCCGTCACCACCGCCGAGGACGGCCAGGACGCACTGCAGAAGGCGCGCGCGCAGCGCTTCGACATGCTGATCACCGACTACGACATGCCGCGCATGACCGGCTTCGAGCTGGTGCACGCGGTCAAGCGTGACCCCAAGCTGCGCGATCTGCCGACCATGATGCTCACCGCCCGCTCCACCCGGCGCGATCAGGCGCAGATGCGCGCGGTCGGCCTGACGACCTTCCTGGTCAAGCCGTTCTCCGTCGACAAGTGCGTGGCGATGGTCGAGCGCGTGCTGGCCGAGCGCCGCCTGCTCGCCTACAAGGAAGCGTCGCGCATGTACATCTCCGACGGCGCGGTGCGCGCGGCCGAGGAAGCGGCGCGAGAGAACGACATCTACAAAGTTCGCGCCGAGGAGCGCACGGCCGCCATCCTGTTCTCCGACATCTGCGGCTTCACCAACATGTCGTGCCACCTGCAGCCGAGCCAGGTGGTGGAGATCTTGAACGGCTTCTTCGACGTGATGTGCCCGCTCATCAAGAGCGAGGCGGGCGACATCGACAAGTTCATCGGCGACGCGATCATGGCCATCTTCGAGGATCTGCCCGGCGGCGATCCCGCGCCGCTGCGGGCGGTGCGCGCCGCGCTGTCGATGCAGGCCGGCCTGACCGCCTGGAACGCGCAGACCGGCAACAAGCTGCAGATCCGCATCGGCGTCAACCTGGGCCCGGTGGTGCGCGGCGACATCGGCTCGCGCCACGTGCGGCGCGACTACACGGTGATCGGCGACACCGTCAATCGTGCGCAGCGCTTCGAGGCCAACGCGCCCAAGGGCGGCGTGCTGGTCGGCGAGCAGATGTTCCTGGCCACGCGCGAGCAGGTCGACTACGAAGCGCGCCCGGGCCTGCAGCTCAAGGGCGTCGCCGAGCCCGTGCTCGCCTACGTAGCGCTGCGTCTGAAGGAGCAGCTGTGAGCAAGCGCTTTAGGGTGTTGATCGTGGACGACTCGCTGTTCATGCGCGCGGCGATCAAGAAGCTGCTCTCCAAGGAGCCGCGGCTCGAGGTGATCGGTGAGGCCAAGGACGGGCGCGAGGCGGTCGACAAGGTCGCGACGCTGCGGCCGGACGTGATCACCATGGACTTCAACATGCCGGTGCTCGACGGCGCCGGCGCGGTGCGCGAGATCATGCGCACGCACAAGACGCCGGTGGTGATGCTCTCCGCGCACACGCGCGACGGTGCCCGGGAGACCTTCGAGGCGCTGGCCGCAGGCGCGGTCGACTTCGTCACCAAGCCCACCGGCGAGGTCTCCGCCGAGATGACCCTGGTCGGGCCGGCGCTGATCGCCAAGCTGCTCGCCGCCGCCGAATCGGTACCGCGCGCCATGCCCGCGCCAGTCTCCTTGCCGCCGGGCGAACCGCGCATCACCATGCCGCGCCCGGTGCACGGAACGGCCGCGGGCCCGCGCGTGGTCGTCGTGGCGATCTCGACGGGCGGGCCGGCGGCGCTCGGCCGCTTCCTGCCGGCGATCCCCGCCGACACCACCGTCTCGCTGGTGATCGTGCAGCACCTGCCGGCCGGCTTCACCGCGGCGCTCGCCGAGCGGCTCGACGGGATCTGCCGCGTGCGCGTGCGCGAGGCCCAGTCGGGCGATCACCCCGAGCCCGGCCTGGCCCTGGTCGCGCCCGGCGATCACCACCTCGAGTTCTCGCCCGACGGCCACGTGATGATCGTCGAAGGGCCCGAGGTCAACGGCGTGCGCCCGTCGGCCGACGTCACCATGCGCTCGGCGGCGCGCGTCTTCGGCCGCCGCTGCGTCGGCGTGGTCATGACCGGCATGGGCAAGGACGGCACCGAGGGCCTGCGCCTGATCAAGGCCGCCGGCGGCGCCACGCTCGCGCAGGATCAGGACTCGTGCGTGATCTGGGGAATGCCGCGCGCCGCGGTCGAGGCTGGCTGCGTCGACGCGGTGGTCGGGCTCGATGAGCTCGCCGACGCGATCCGCAAGGTCTGACGCACGTTCATCGAGCGGGCTGCTAGACTCACGCCGATTGGCGCGCTCCCTACCACCTGACGTTCGTCTGCCGCGCTCGTGGGACACCGCCGCCGCCGCGCTGACCGCGTGCGCGCGCACGTTCGGCGATCGCCGCCCGGTGCACCAGGTCGCGGGCGCGTCGGGGCTCGCGTTCCGCACCTCGCTCGACGCGCAGGTCACGCTCGCCGGCCCGCACGCCTATCCGTGGCGCGAAGAGCTCCCCGCCGCCGCCGAGCGCCTCGGCTACCTGACCCACGTGGTGGCGTGCAACGAGCCGCCCACCTCCACGCTGCATGCCGCCGCGCGCGCACGCGCCCTGGTGTTGATCGCCGACGGCCTCGCCGCTGATCGGCCGACGATGGTGTGGGGTGTGCACGCGCCCGAGTTCGGCCTGGTGCGCGGCCTCGACGGCGAAGTGCTCGAGGTGTCCGGCATCCTCGACGGGCTCGCGCCGCCCGAGCTCGACGCCGCCCAGCTCGGCCACGGCGACGTGCCCGTGCTGTTCGCGCTCCAGCTCACCCTAGCCGCGCCGATCTCCGACGAGCAATCTGCGCTGGCCGGCCTGCGCGCGGCGCTCACCCACGGTCGCGGGCCCGCCGCCACGCTGTCGGGCTTCGCTACCGGCCTCGGCGCGTGGCGCCTCCTGCTCGCCGCGCTCGAGTCGGGCCACCTCGATCCGGCCGGCCTGGCCTACGCCGCGCAGCGCTACGCCGAAGCGCGCGCAGCAGCAGCCGGATGGCTCGAGCACGCCGAGAGCGCGCTGGGCGTGGACCTGCGCGCCGCACGCGCCGCGTTTCGCCGTTCGGCCGGCATGCTCGCCGAGCTCGCCGCCTGCCATCCGTTCCCGCCGCCGCCGGATCTGCTGCTCACCAACAGCGCGCGCGATCAAGCGCACGCGCTCGTCGAGGAAGTGGCTGCGGCCGAGGCCGGCGGGCTCGACGGGATCGAGGCCGCGCTCGCCGCGCACGAGCGGCGCCGCGCCTCACGCCTTCGGGTCAGCGACCTCGACGAGGCGCAGCTCCCGTCGCTGTTCGCCTGCGTCGCAGATCTGCCGGTGGCGCTCGACGACCAAGCCGCCACCTGCCGCGATCAGCTCCGCCCGCAGCTCGGCAGCGGTTTCCGCGGCAAGCTGCTCTACGACGGCGAGCTGCTGGTCGGCCACCTCTTGTACGCGCCGCTCGCCGACGCGCACTACCCGGTCTACGCCGAAGGCAACCGCTGGTTCGTCTTCTGCCCGTGGCGCGCCCGCGATCGCCGCGGCCAGGGCCTGGGCGCGCGCCTGTTCGCCGCGCTCGACGCCGACGCCCGCGCCGCCGGCATCGACGGGCTGCTCACGCTCGCCACCACCGACGAGCGCTTCCTCTATCCGTCGGGCCTCGAGCGCCACGGCTTCACCGAACGCGGCCGCCGCGGCGAGCTGCTGCTCTGGGAGCGCAGCTACACCGCCGTCTCCTCGAACGCGCGCATCTGGGATCCCGCCGAGGCGGCGCACGAGGGCGCGCTCCCCGTCACCATCCGCCATGGCTACAACTGCCCGCTCCTCCTGCGCACGCGCACCGATCTCGAGCACCTCGCCCGCACCGCCGGCACCACCGTCACTCTCGACGTCGCCCCCGCCAGCGCGCGCCAACCCGCCGGAGCCACGATCGCCGGCAAACCGCTCCTCCACGGTTTCGTCCCGCTCGCCGCCCTCACCGCCGCGCTGAAATCCGAAACCGAAAAGTGGGACTACACCACGGCGCACAAGAAGAACTTGAGGTAGTGCCCCTCGTGGAACCCGGCAGCGACGGGGAAGTCGGCGGGTAGTCCGCGCCGCTCGACGATCCGGACCATGCGGCGCGCGCGCACCGAGGCTTCGCCGATGGCGCGGTCGAGCTCTTCGGACGAGACCTTCATGGTGTTCGACACGCACGCCACCAGCGCGCCAGGCGCGGTGACCTCGAGCGCCGCCTCGACCAGCTCGCGATAGTCTTTCTGCACCGAGAACACGCGCCCCTTGGCCTGCGAGAACGACGGCGGGTCGAGCACGATCAGATCGAAGCTGCGCTTGCGCTCGGACATGCGCGCCAGCACCTTGAACGCATCGCCCGGGATGAACTCGTGGCCGGCCTCGGAAAAGCCGTTCACCTGTAGGTTGCGCCGCGCGCGCCCGTGCGCCTTGGTCGCGAGATCGACCGACACGATCTCCTTGGCGCCGGCGCGCGCCGCCCACACCGAGAACGCGCCGGTGTACGAGAACAGGTTGAGCACGCGCTTCCCTGCCGCGTGCTCGGCGACCACCCGCCGGCCCTCGCGCAGATCGAGGAACAGCCCGGTGCCGAGCGGCGCGGTCACGTCGATGACGAACTTGACGCCGTACTCCTCGACCTCGATCTCGACCGGCGCCAGCTCGCCGCGCGCGAGCGTCGCCGGCCCGCGCGGAGCGTCGCCCGCCAGCGGTTTGAACCGTCGCTGCTCGTAGATCGACTTGGGCTTCCACGCCGCCTCGAGCGCGTCGTACAGCCACTCGCGCAGCGGCTCGAGCGCCGGCGAGAACAGGTGGACCACCAGGTGATCGCCGTAGCGATCGACGGTCACGCCCGGCAGCCCGTCGCCCTCGCCGTGCAGCACGCGGTACGCCGTCATGCCCTGCTTGGGCATGAGCTGCTCGCGCAAGCGACGCGCTGCGTTCACCCTTCGCTCGACGGCGGCGGCGGCGATCGGCTCGTCAGCATCGCGCGTGATCACGCGCAGCGCGACCACCCCGTCGGGATCGTACAGGCCTCGCGCGACGAACTCGCCCGCTTCGTCGACCAGATCGATCGTCGCGCCCGCCGGCTCGCGCAACGGCCGTCCGCCGAGCGCCTCGCGGAACAGGTACGGATGTCCGGCCCTGAGCCGCGTCGCGATGTCGCCCGCGATGCGCACGACGCCGCGCCGCACGCGCGGCTCGAACGAAGGGGCACCGCGTCGCGTTTTCGTGGGGGGAGGGGACATAAGGTGGCGCAGCGTATCGATCTCGTGCTGCCGTTACAAGCCTCCCCGGCCCTCGCCCCCGCCTGTCGGCGCAAGGAAGGGCGAGTCGCGGGGCCTACCTGCGTTCAGTACGCCGCAGTAAGCAACCGTTGACAAGGTACTCCTTCGTGTGCCAGTGTAGGTTTAGTCACATCGTCGGGGGACGAACAGATGTCGATCACGAAGCTCGAGCCGGTCCGGTTCGGCGATTTTCTTCTGGAGCGCAAGGCCATCGACGAGGGCCAGCTGCTCGACGCGCTGGCCGAGCACTGGATGTCCGGGGCCCGCCTCGGCGAATCGGTCGCCCGCAAGGGGTATCTCCCGTCGAGCGAGATCGAGCGTCTCGCCAGCGAGTTCGAGAATCTCAACACCGTCTACGTATAACCCCTCGCAATTAAGAAATTTCTTAACGCACCGCGGCGGCCAAACCGCCTGCTTTTGCAGGTGCTTTTTCCCTTCCTACAAAGCCCTACCTGAGGGTAGACTTCGCGCACTTGGCCGGCTACGTCCGGTGGAGGGTTCCAGAAATGTCGAAGAGACCAGTTGTCGGCGGGACCTCTGAGACTCCGCTTCCGCTTCCAATACCAGCGAGCGAGGACCTTGGGCCGCTGGTGGGCCGCACCTTCGGCGGCTACGAGATCACCAGCTACATCGGCGAAGGCGCGACGGGCTCGGTGTACCGCGCCGAAGATCTCGTCGGCTCTCGCATGGCGGTCAAGGTGATGCACCGCGAGCTGTCCCAGAAGGACGCCGCGGACAAGCTGTGGGCCGATCTGCAGACGCTGAACGCGCTCGATCTGCCGCAGATGGTGAAGACCTACGACGCTGGCTTCGACGACGAAGGCCAGTTCTATTACGCGATGGACGAGCTGGTCGGTTGCGATCTCGAGGCGGGCCTCGAGGAGTCGGGCGCGCTCGCGCCGCAGAAGGCGTTCGAGATCGTGCGCCAGGTTTGCACGGCGCTCGAAGCCGCGCACGCCGCGGGCGTGGTGCACGGCGGGCTCAAGCCGCGCAACGTGTTCCTCGCGCCGGGCGCTGGCAAGCTCACCGTCAAGGTGCTCGACTTCGGCGCGGCGCGGCTGGCCGGCGGCGTCGACAAGGGTGTGATCGTCGGCAATCCGTTCTACATGGCGCCCGAGCAGTTCGGCGGCGTGGCCGACGCGCACACCGACATCTACTCGCTCGGCGTGATGATGTACGAGCTGTTCTCCGGCACGCTGCCCTTCTCGGGCCCGAGCCACGGCCAGGTCATGATGCGGCACCTCGCGGAAGTGCCGCAGCCGCCGCCGGGCGTCGATGAGGAGCTGGGCCGCATCATCCTGCGCGCGCTGGTCAAGGCGCCGGCCGGGCGCTACGGCACGGTCAAGCAGCTGGCGCTGGCGATCGAGCGCTGGGCGCAGTCGCTGCCGACCATGCTCACCGATGCAGCCGCCTATCAAGTCATCACGCGCGCCGCCGAGGCGCGGGCGATGAAGCAGGCCGCCCTTTCGGCGCCTGACGCCACCACGCCGATGCCGAAGCTCGATCTCGCCGAGCTCGCGCGCGGCACGAGGAACGAAGTGCGCAACGATCGTACGCCACCACCGCCGTCGCTGCAGGTCTCGGGCGGCGCCAAGGACAAGGGCGGCTCGAAGAACGGTAGCTCGGACAACCCTAATTCGTCGGAGTCGGTGGAGGCCTCGCTCGAGGACTTCATCAGCCAGGCGAACGCGTCGTTCCCCGCCGCGGCCACGTCCGATGGTTGGGACCTGCACACCGGCGACGTCGAGCTGCTCGACGAGGCCGAAGAGCACCTGGAGAGCCAGGAGCACGTGTCGGCGCCGATCGTCGTCAAGCCTCGCGCCGTCGAGGCCAAGCCGGCCAAGCCGGTCGCGGAAAAGAAGAAGACCACCAAGTCGATGCCGGTCGTCGTTCAGGCGCCGGAGCCGGTGGTCATCGAGTCCGAGCCCGAGCCGCTCGATCCGCCGCCGTCGGCGCCGCGCCGTCGCGTGGAGCGCACCGAGGTGGTCTCGTCGCCGATGCCGATGCAGACCGGCGCGGTCAGCGTTCCGTGGACCGCCAATCCGCTGGTGATCATCGGCGGGCTCTTGGCCGCGTTCATCATTGGCGCCGGACTGGTGTTCCTGATGGTCCGCACCATGATGCCGGCGCAGCCGATGGTCGTGCAGAATCCAGTGTACGCGCCAGCGCCGGTGGCGGCGCCAGCGCCGGTCGCCGTGCAGCAGCCGGCTGCCGCAGCGCCGGTGGTCACGGCATTGCCGGCGCAGCCGGTCGCCGCGCCGGTGGTGACCCCGCTGCCCGCGCAGCCGGTCGCCGCCGCGCCGCAGCCCGCCGCCGTCGCTCCCGCCCCCGAGGCGGCTCCGGTCGCGAAGAAGCACGTCGCGCAGCCGAAGCCGCACAAGGCAGCAGCGGCGCCAGTCGAACGCGAGCCTGCTCCGAGGGCCGAGAAGCCGGCCAAGGCCGCGCCAGCACCGGCTGCGAAGCCGGCCAAGAAAGAACAGAAGGGCTCGGATTGGGTTGACCCGTTCGCCCAGTAGGCGGTACAAGCGCCGAATTCGCCCGTCGCACAACCTGACAAGGAACCAACATGAAAAGTGTTCGCCTTAGGGCCTCGGTAGCGCTGGTCGCTCTCGTGTGTGCGACTCCCGTCATCGCCCACGCGCAGGACTCCGAAGACGCGGAAGTCACGAAGATGGCCAAGGAGCACTACAAGCTCGGCCTCGACGCCTACAAGACGGGCAAGTACGACGTCGCCATCAAGGAGCTGAAGAAGGCCTACCTTCTCAAGCGCATTCCCGCGCTGCTCCTGAACATCGGCGCCACCTATCGCAAGATGGGCGACCTCGATCTGGCGCTGCACTTCTACAAGAAGTATCTCGACGAGGCGCCGGCCGATGCGCGCGATCGATCCGAGGTGGAAAAGACCATCGGCGAGATCAAGGCGGAGAAGGACGGCGGCGGTGTGGTGCCGCCCTCGGACAACAAGAGCGCGGGCAAGGAAGAAGCCACGACGCAAGAGCCGCCGCCGCCGCCCAAGCCGGTCGCGCTGCCGCAGGAGTGGTCGCACTCGGTGATCGACGCGGCGCCGCCCGATACGCCGCTCGACGTGCGCGTCTCGACTCCGGTGATGAAGGGCGTCAAGGTCTACGTCTACTACCGCGGCGCGGGCGAGGAGAACTTCAAGCCGGTGCTGATGAAGCGGCGCGGGCCGGAGAAGGTCGGCCGCATCCCGGGCGAAGCGGTGCAGGGCAAGGCGATCCAGTACTACATCGAAGCGCGCGATCCGGCGGGCACGGTGGTGAAGAACTCGGGCAGCCAGTCGAACCCGAACGTGGTGATGGTCGATCCGAGCGCGCCGCCGCAAGTGCTGGCGTCGATCGACGAGCGCCGCGAGCGCGAGACGGCCGAGCCGCGCGAGCCGGCCAGCGAAGACGAGCCGCGCGGTAAGAAGGCCACAAAGCGCGATCTCGACGATGAGACGGCGCCGATGCCGGGCAGCGTTTCGGACGACGAGCACCCGCGCAAGCAGCGCGTGGATCGCGGGCCGAGGAAGGGGATGAGCGGGCTGATGATTGGCGGCATCGTCACGGCCGCCGTCGGCCTTGGCGCGCTCGCGGGCGGCATCGCGATGTCGTCGATCGCCAAGCAGAAGTCGGATCAGATCAGCGGCGACAGTCAGAACCCGGTCGACTCCAACAACAACCACATCTTCTTCAACAACGATCCCAACGCGGGCGGCACGCAGGAAGCCGACGTGGCCAGCCAGGGCAAGACCTTCGACCTCGTCGGCGGAATCCTCGAGGGCGTGGGCGCCTTGGCGGTCGTCGGCGGCGTGGCGATGATCGTTGCCGACGTGATCATCCAGAAGGGACCGTCCGAGAAGCCGCACAAGCGCCGCAAGCGCCGCGTCGAGCCGGTCGAGGAAGAGTCGTCGGCCAAGCCGTGGTACATCGTGCCCACCGCCGGGAAGAGCTTCGCGGGCGTGGGCGCGGGCTTCTCCTTCTAGACCTAGACTAGACGAACAAAGGAACCAAGATGCGCATCAGCTTCATCGTGTTCTCGACGGGCGCCGCCTTCGCAGCGCTCGCCGCCAGTTGCTACAGCCCGGCGCTCGGCCCGATCGGCTACTACTGCCATCTCGCCGCCGACGGCACCTCGCCGGACAACCCGGCGTGCCCCGACGGCGCGACGTGCACCGCGGTGGCGGGCTCGCAGCCCGGCGAAGGTCGCTGCGTGGCGAGCGTGGGCTCGGGCGGCAACCAGTTCGACATGGCCGGCGCGGGGCTGATTCCGAAGACCGGCGCGCCGTACACCGGCAACCACAACGATCCCATGCTCAACGACGTGTCGATGTGCCCGGACGCGAGCCTCGAGCCCAATGACTCCGATAAGACCTCGGTGCCGGCGCCGACGCCGACGCCCGACACCGCGACGCCGAAGATCACCAAGATGTCGATCTGCCCGATGGGCGCGCGCCCCGAGACCGGCCAGCACGACGTCGACTACTTCAAGATCGACACCACCACCTTCGGCTCGAGCCAGCTCACCGTGATGGCCGAGATCTTCTACGACATCAGCTACGGCGACCTCGACGTCGGCGTGTTCGACGCGAGCGGACGCCTGCTATCGGCCGACGGCTCGGCAATCACAAACGGCTGCACGGCCGCATCGGTCGGCCCGGGCGTGTACTACATCGTCGTGGCCGGCGCGAACAACACCGACTCGAACCGCTACGACATCCGGATTCGCACGTTCACCATGCCGCGCCAGTGCCCGACGCCGGGCGAGCCGCTGGATATGTCGCTGTAGGGGTTAGGGGTACCGCGTCAGCTCGAGCGTCTCAGCCAGACACCCCGCGCAGTACCGCGGATCGTCCGCCCGCAGCTGCACGCTCACCTGGCACACGCGGCACGTAAACCGGCGCTGCGGATCGTCGCGCGCCGGCAGGATCACCTCGCCGCCGCTCGCGCCGTCCGCGTCGGGCGGCACGTTCTCTCTCTGGCGGCGGCGGTCTTCCTCGACCTCGCGGTGCGCGACCGGGTCGGTGAACCTGCGGAACAGCCAGAGCATGACTGGCAAGCTAAGACGTCGCGGCGCGGCGTCAAGACGCGACCCGGTTGCAATCGCCGGGCGGGGGCGTACGCTCCCTTCCGGATGTCCGAAACCCGCGACTACGGCGAGCAGCGCTTCGTCAATCCGGCGGGGTTGACCGGCGCGCTCGAGGGGATCGAGCCGCCTTCGTTTCTCGGCAACGGCCTGGCCACCATCGAGTGGAAGATGCCGACGCTGGCCGAGCTGGTGCCCGAGCCGGCGGTGGGCCGCGCGGCTCCGGCCGATGTGTTCCACCAGGGCCAGCTCGTCGAGGGCAGATACGAGATCCGCGGCGTGCTCGGCGCGGGCGGCATGGGCCAGGTCTTCGAGGCGCGCGACCGCGGACTCAACCGGCTGGTGGCGATCAAGGCGTCGTGGCCACACGTGGGCACCGAATCGCTCCGCCGCGAGGCGCAGGTGCTGGCCGCGTTCCGCCACCCCGGCCTGCCGATGGTGCACGCGCTCGGGAAGGAAGGCGCGGTCGAGTTCTTCGTGATGGAGCGGCTGAGCGGCGCGACCCTGGCCGAGCTGCTGGTCCGGCGCGGCGGCGAGCCGATGCCGGTGGGCGAATGCCTCGGGCTCCTGCTCGCGCTGTGCGAAGCGCTGGCGCCGCTGCACGCGAGCGGCCTGGCGCACGCCGACCTCAAGCCGTCGAACATCATGCTCGCGCCCGGCGATCGGATCGTGCTGCTCGACTTCGGCATCGCGCGCATCGAGCAACTGCGCGCCGGCACGCAGCGCATCACCGGCTCGCCGCACTACATGGCGCCCGAGGCGATCCGCGGCGCGGTGCAGGTGGGCGCCGCGCACCTGGTCGATCTGTACGCGCTGGGCGTGATCTGCTACGTGATGCTCACCGGCACCGCACCGTTCGATCATGACAGCGCCGTCGAGCTGATGATGATGCACCTGCACATGACGCCGCCGCGGCTGCTGTCGCGCCGGCCCGAGCTGCCGGCGGCGCTCGACCAGCTGGTCGCCGATCTGTTGGCCAAGGCGCCGGCCGATCGCCCCGCCGATGTCGAGTTCCTGCGCGCCGAGCTGCGCGCGCTCGCCGCCCGCGGTTGACCTCCGTCTAGCGGGCGTCCGCGACCGACTTGCCGCCGAAGTGCATGCCGGGCAGCTGCGGGAACAGGAAGTTCGGCACCTTGGACCAATCGCCGAGCAGGATGTGGGTCCCTTCGCCGCCGAGCTTCCCGAGCGCCTCGTAGGCCTTCATCATCACCATCAGCGGCGTGAGCGCCACCGCCTCGGCGTGCCGCTCCTCGGCGCGCGCCTTGGCGAGCAGGTGGATCGACTCGGCCTCCGCCTTGGCGCGCGTCAGCTTGGTGGCCGATTCGGTCTCGGCCTGCACCTTGTCGATCGCCGCCTGCTCCTCGGCGAGCCGGCGCTCCTTGCCCTTTCTGCGGATGTCCGCCTCGGTCTGCAGCTTCTCGCGCTCGGCCGCTTGCTCGAGCTCGAGCTTCTGGCGGAGCGCGTCGGCCTCGAGCGCCGCCTTGCGCCGGCTGGCCTCCTCGACGCCCACCAGCTTGCCGCGCACCGCGTTGGCGAGCTCGGGCGCATACGACACATCTTCCAGCGTCACCGACGAGATCTCGACGTGCTTGCCGCTGATGCGGCGCCGCACCTCCGCCTCGATCTCGTCCTCGAGCTTCTCGTTGTTCTTTTGCACCTCCAGGTACGAGTGGCGCGCGAACACGCCGCGCGTCGCGGTGCGGAACTCCGGCCCCACCACCTCGTCGTAGTAGTTGCCGCCGATCTCCACGTCGAGATCGTAGAGCTCCGAGACGATCGGGCGGAAGATCACCGCCACCTTGAGGTCCATCGTCAGCCCCTCGGAGGAGATGGTGTGGATCTCCTCTTTGCGCGTCGAGTAGGTGACGTCGAAGTCGTCGATGCGTCCCCACAGGCCGACGCGATGCCAGCCCGGTTGGAGCACGTCGTGCTGCAGGCCCGAGTGGCGTGGATCGAAGTACAACCCGCGGTGGCCGGGCTCCACTACGGTGCCGCAGCCGGCGGCGAGCGTCGCTAACAAGATCAAACGGTTCATGAATTCTCCTTCAGGGCGTGATGCCGCCCAACCAGCCGGCCAATTCGCGGCCAACGTTCATCATGCAGCTGTAGAACACCGGCGCCGCGTCGGAGGGCGCCACCAGCGCGGCCTGCTTGCAGTGCGCCTGGGTCTGCCCGAGATAGCGATTACCGGTGCGCGTGCGCAGCGTGGCGCGCACTCCGAGCGTGACCACCACCTGCTCGGAGCGCCGCTGCACGTCGGCCTGGATCAGCTCGACCAAGAGCTGCCAGCCCTCGGGCCGCTCGCTGCGGTGCAGCTCGGCCCACGGGACCGCGGCGGTCGCCACCGCATGGCCGAGCGGCTCCTCCAGGCCGGCGAAGATCACGCGGCTGTTCCCGTCGGAGAAGTGCAGCGGATCGCTCACGCCGCTCTCGCGCGAGACCACCTCGAGCGGCGCCGGCGGCAGCTCGGTCACCGGCACCGCCGCGGTCAGCGGCACCACGTGGATCGGCCCGCAGCCGGCCGCCAACAGGACGCACAGGCCCCACAGGCGCTGTCGCGACATCTCGCCCTCCCGCCGGCTGAGACGCGCCGTCGTGCGGGTTATTCACCCGTCGCCTGAAGTTTTTCGCGCGGACCCGCGCGTGACTAGGGCGAGACGGTCGCGGTGAGCAGATCGGCGAAGCCGTAGGGCAGCGCCAGCAGGAACGGATCTTCGGAGGCTTGCACGTTGGGCGAGACGAAGGTGCGGATGGCGAAGAAGTAGTGCTCGCCCGCCTTGAGCACGCCGGGCGGGATGCGCACCGAGCCCTGCCCGTCGGTGGCGTTGAGATAGATGGCGGCGTCGATCTTGCTGGTGGTCGTGCCGTCCGTGGCGCGCGTCAAGCGTCGCACCAGGACGTGGATCGAATCGGGCGGCGGCGACGGCAGCGTCCAGCTCAACAGCGGCGTCTCGCCCACGCCGTCGCGCGGCTGGAACGCATCCTGCCCATCGAGCATCGGCTGACCGACCGGCTGCGACAGCGGCTGGAGCAGCCCCATCTGGCCCGATTTCGGCGCGACGTCGACGGTGCCGATCGAGCCGAACAGGTTCGACGCAGTGCTGGCCGCGGCCTGGTACTCGACGCCGAAGAAGCTCGCAGCGCGCACCAGGGTGGACCAGGTGCCCGGATACGGCGTGCCGTACGGCACCGAGCTCAAAGGCACGTCGCCCGTGTTGGCCGGCGGATCGACGTACAAGAGCGGTGCGCTCGAGCCGAAGTCGCCGCGCGTCGCGCCGTCGGGGATCACGCTCAGCGCCAGCTCGTCGCCGGCGTTGACCGCCTGCTGGCCGACCCCGCTCTGCAGCGCGGTGAACTGCGTGCGCTTCCAGTCCATCGACAAGTTGCGATCGAGCGAGACGGCAGAGAGCGTGCCGCTCAAGGTGTCGCCGCTGCCGTCGAGGATGACGGGATTCAAGAGCAGCGCCTTGGTCAGCGTGGTCACCGGCTGCGCGCTCGCACTGCCGCTCACCAGCTGCGTCAAGTAGGTCGCGTCCCCGTTGGTTCGATTTCCCGACTGCGACCAGTCGAAGTTGAAGTTGAAGCTGACCGCACCGGCGGCGGGTGGCGAAGTGCTCTTGCCCTGCGGGTTCATGATGAAGGTCCCGGTCACGGCCGAGTAGAGCTGCAGGATGTCGCTGGTCTTCCACGGATCGGCGCCGTTCACCGAGACGTTGACCTGGGTCTCGTCGGCCAGCACCGCCATCGCATCGTTGTGACCGAGCCCGTCCGAGCGCAGCGCGGGATTGCGCTGCGAGGTGACGACGTAGATCGAGTCGAGCTGCAGATAGTACGGGCCCACCGGCACCATGGGGATGGTGAAGGCGCCGTCGGTGCCCGTGCCGGGGCATACCGCAAAGCCGCTGGCACCTGGGAGCAGCGCCGCGACCGTCGAGGTGCCGAGCACCACTTCGAAGGTCGCGGTGGTGGTCGACGGCGAAGGATCGACCACCAGCGTGATCTCTCGCGTGCCGTTGATCGTGTCGCCGCTGCAGGCGGGCCCCTGGGACGCCACCGGGACGCAGGCGATCACCAGAGCCCACAGCGCGACGGCGAGCATCAACCGGAAAGTCACCGGAACATCATAGTACGCGGACGGTCGGCTAGGCGAGGACTCTCGCTTCCCCGGCCTCGCCGTCGACCCGCACGCGGGCGCCGTCGGGGATGAGCGTGGTCGCGTCGCGGCAACCGACCACGCCGGGGATGCCGTATTCGCGCGCGACGATCGCCGCGTGCGACAGCGCGCCGCCGCGATCGGTCACGATCCCGCCGAGCAGCGGCAGGATGATGTTGAACGCCGCCGAGGTCGAGCGGGTCACCAGCACGTCGCCGGGCTGCAGCCGTCCGAAGTCTTCAGGCCCGGTGACCAGCCGCGCGATCCCCTCGTAGGTCCCGGCGCTCACCGGCAGGCCGCGCGCGACCTTCGGCTCTTTCTTGCAAACCGGCTCCTTGAGCATTGCCTGGATCACGGTGAACACCGCGAGCTCGGCGCGCGCGGCGGCAGGCGGCAACCACTCGAACGGCGGCGGCGCGCTCGGGCCCGGGCCCAGCGCGGGCGGCGCATCGGCGACCGATCGGGTGGCGCGATCGCGCGCGCGTTCGGCGAGCTCGCTCGCTTCCGGTCCGCCCGTGCCGGCGTGCAGCGCCTTCATCTCGTCCCACGAGGCCTCGGCGAACAGCGCGGCGGCCGGCAGCTTGCCCGCGGCGACCAGGCGCGCGCCTGCCTCGAGCACCGCGCGGCGCGCGATCCCCGAGGTCCACAGCTCCGAGTACAAGCCGCGCTCGTCGCGCAGCCGGTAGACCAGCCGCGCCTCGGCGAGCAGCGCGTCGAAGGTCGGGCGATCGGCTTCCTTCACCTGCGCACGCACGGCGGCGGTGATCTGCTCGCGACGCTGCGCGCAGCGACGGGCGGCGGATCCGTCATCGTCGATCGCGCCGCGGATCGCGTTGAGCAGCACCTCGGGCACCTCGAGCGCGTAGGGCTGCCCGATGTCGAAGCCGTCGATCAACCGGTAGCCCACCCGCTCGACGTAACGCTCGACCGCCGCGCCCGCTTCGCCCGGCAGCGCGCGCAGCTGGGCGAGCACCTGCGCCGGCGCCGTCCGCGAGGCGAGCAGCGCGCGCGCCTCGCTCGACGCGCGCAGCGCCGGCACCACGCCGGTCAGCTCGTCGGAGACGCCCGCCGACGCCGGCGACGCGCCTTGCAAGAGCTGCAGCACCGCGCCGATCGGCAGGCCGGTGAAGCGCGTCGCGTGCGCCACGTAATCGCCGACCGGCAACAGGCACGGCAGGTTGAACGAGTGGTGCTGCGTGATCGACGCCCTCACCTGCTCGCGGCAGCGTTCGAGGTGCGCGAGCAACTCGTCGGCCGACAGACGCGCCGGATCGATCGCCTGCAGCGCCAGGTGCGCGCGCACCGACGCGGGCTTCACCTCGCGGTCCCAGCGCTCGAGCTCCTCGCGCCACGGCTTGCGCTCGAACACGGTCGCGACGGTCGCCAGCCGCCGCCGCACCTCCGGATGCAGCCAGGTGAGCAGCTTGAACACCAGCTTGGGCGGCGGGCCCTTGGCGCCCTTGGGCGCGCCCACCGGCCGCGGGCAGGAATAGGCCAGGCCGTTGACGAACGCGTACTCGAGACTCTCGAGCAGCGAGCCATAGCGACGCAGCGCGGGCGAAAAGCCGGCGGTCATCGCGGCGCCGAAGATCTCCGCGTGAAAGCGCGTCACCGGACGCGGAAAGTGCGTGCCGTCCAGCTCCCAGCATCCCGGTCCCGGCGGTGCGTACTTCAGCTCGTCGGCAGGCATGATCATTTCTCCTCGAATCCTGTTGGGATCGTGAAACTCCAACCATAGCGGATCCCTGATACTCTTGGGGCAGATGCGCGCCGCGTGCCTGGCTCTCGTGCTGCTCTCCGCGTCGCTGGCGCACGCCCAGCCGGCCAAGGAGACCACGCTCCTGCAGGACGACCTGTCCTCGAACCGGCGCACCAAGATCGACGCGCCCAAGGACTCGCTCGACTCCGCGCTCGATGACGCGCTGGGCGGCCCGCAGGGCTTCTCGACCAGGGAGCTGGAGAAGATCGAGGACCGGATCCGCGCCGAGCTCAAGCGCGATCGCCCGCGCGCCTCGCCGCGGCTGATCATGTTTCTGTACCCGGGCCGCATCGGCATCGAGAAGCTCAAGTCGATGAGCGAGGTGAACGTGGACATCGAGCTGGTGATGGACCCGTGCGATCGCAGCCTGTGCAAGGACGCGGTGGCCAAGCACATCGAGCTGGTGGGACGCTCGGTCGGCCAGCCGCAGCTCTCGGCGCCCGGCTACAAGATCTCGTTCAAGCTGCTGACGCTCAAGACCTCGACGCAGATGCACGACACCGAGGTCGAGGTGTATCAGATCCCGCTCACCGACTGCATCGCCGCGGCGAAGAAGCCGGGCGGCGGGCTGGCGTGGCTGGCCGCGCAGGAGCACGCGGATCAAGACTACGAGCCGATCGTGACCAAGGCGATCGCGCGGCGCGCCTCGGAGCGGCGCGTGTCGCTGGCCGGCCCACCGTCGGTGAAGCGCGGCGGCAACAGCGTCGACGTGACCCTCAAGGTCAAGGGCGACCGCAACCGCGCGCAGCAGCAGGTGATGGACGCGCTGGCCGCCGCCGCGATCGGCCTGCGCGACAACCCGAAGACGCCGTCGACGGCGCAGCTCGAGGTGGACCTGGAGACCAACCAGCGCGGCGCCGAGCTGCGCAAGTTCCGCAGCCCGGGCAACCCGGTCGGGCTGTACGTCGACGGGCGGCTGGGCGCGGGCGACCTGTGGTCGAACTACGTCGAAGAGGTGAAGAAGCAGGCCGGCGCCCAACGCATGGGCTTCGACGACGCGGAGGCGAGCGGCCACGGCGGCGGCGACTCCAACGATCCCGAGCCCGACGACAACGAGGTGATCGCGCTGCTCTCGGCGAACTTCTCGTCGCTGGGCGGCTGCGCGCGCACCGAAGCGGCGCGCTCGTCGTCGTTCCGCGGGGTCACCGTCACGTTCAAGTGGCTGCCCTCGGGGCAGAAGGCGGACGTCGGGCCGAAAGAGGCGGCGCTCAAGTCGAGCCCGATCGCCCGCTGCCTGCAGACCGCCATGGAAGGCATTCGCCTGCCGCGATTCTCGGGCGGGCCGCGCACGATCGAATATCCAATCCGGGTCAAATAAAGGAGGGGTGATGAACGGTGATCTAGAGCAGACGCTGTACTCGATGGGCAAGAGCCTGGCGTGGTCGGTGGTCGCGGCGGTGAGCTTCGCGTTCGCGATGGGGCTATCGATCAAGGTGTTCGATTGGATGTCCAAGGACATCAACGAATGGGAAGAGATCAAGAAGGGCAACATCGGGGTCGCGCTGATCTTCGTGGCGATGATCCTGTCGGTCGGGCTGGTCTTATATAAGGTGATATAGGAGTTTCCATGAAGCGCTGCACCGTCGCGTTGTGCTGGTTGTTCGCTGCCTGCAACTCGAGCCCGGCCCGCCCGCATGGCGACGGCGGCGGTGGTGGCGGCGGCGGTGACGGTGGGGCCGGCGGCGGCGGCGACGGGTTCACCGACGAATGCCCCGATCAGGCCAAGCTGGTCTACCTGGTCGACCAGGACAACAAGTTCTCCAGCTTCGATCCCGGCACGCTCGCGTTCAACGACGTCGGCACGCTCAAGTGCCCCGCGCAGCTGCTGGCCACGCCGTTCTCGATGGCCGTCGATCGCACGCCGACCGCGTGGGTGCTCTACTCGTCCGGCGAGCTGTTCATGGTCGACACCGCGACGCTCGCGTGCACCAAGACCAGCTTCGCCAATCCGCAGGGGCTGGTGAACTTCGGCATGGGCTTCGTCTCCAACAGCGCCGGCTCGACCGACGAGACGCTGTTCATCGCCGGCGGCGCCTCGGGAGCGGCGATTGGCGCCGGCTCGTCGACCTTCGCGACCCTCGACACCACGTCGCTCGGCGTCAGCACCAAGGGCTCGATCTCCGGATGGCCCGAGCTCACCGGCACCGGCGACGCCAAGCTGTGGGGCTTCTTCCCCAACCTCACGCCGCCCAAGGTCGCGCAGATCGACAAGACCAACGGCAGCGATCTCACCTCGCTCCCCGCGGCGTCGCTCGCCGGCACGCCCGAGGCGTGGGCGTTCGCGTTCTGGGGCGGCGACTTCTGGATCTTCCTCAAGCGCTCCAGCGACGCCTCGACGCAGGTGCACCACATGAAGGCCGACGGCACGCTCTCCACGCCGCTGCCCAACACCGGCCGCACGATCGTCGGCGCCGGCGTCTCGACCTGCGCGCCGATCACCATCAACTAGCCGCGCAGAGACACCTCCGCTACGTCGTAGTTCCCACTTTCTTCCTTTCGTTTCTCGACGGAACTTTCGCGAGATCGCCGGTGTCTTGCGTGAAGGAAGCCAACGAGGAGCGAACGATGTCCAGCCCACGTCCGGAAGTCGACGACACCACGCGCGCCATCGAAGTGACCGCGCTGTTCGAGGAATCGGTGACCGAGGTGCGTCACCTCGGCGATCCGCGCAGCGGGCGGGTCAGCGCGCGCACCCGGGTCGAGCTGGCTGTAGGCGCCGGCGCGGCGGCGGTGACGTTGCTCACCTTCGTCTACGCGTACCTTCAGCACGACGGCCGCGTGCCGGTCGCGCTCGATGCGGTCGCGCTCCTCGGGCTCGCGCTCGGCGCCGGTGCGCTGGCGCACGGGCTGCAGCGCTGGTTCGCGGAGCGCGCGCCCACGGGCTTCGACATCCCGGGCGGGCTGGTCGCGTCGCACGGCGGCGTGGGCTTTCCGCTGGTGCGCTCGACGGGCCACGAGCACCAGTTGGTGTTCACGCCCGAGATGCGCGGCGAGGTCACGCTCGACGGTGCGACGCTCTCGCTCGCGGACCTGATCGCACGCGGGCTGGCGCAGCCGTTCGGCGCGGCGCACGCGTGGACCTTCCGCGAAGGCGCGCGTGCGTGCGTCACGCTCGGCGAGAACACCTGGCTTCTGGCCTCGGTGCCTGCGCCGCGCCACACGCCCATGCCGTCCGCGATCGATTGGCGCGCGCAGTCCTACACCGCGTTCGCGGCGCTGGCCGCGGCGCTGTTCCTGGTGGGGATCTTCTCGGTGCCGCCGGATCCGCATTCGCTGTCGGTCGATGAGTTTCTGAAGAACAACCACTTCCCGGTGTTCGTGATCAAGCCGCCGCTCGAGGAGGATCAGAAGATCCCCGCGTGGCTCGCCAAGGGCGAAGGCCCCAAGGGCGACGACGGCGGCGGCAAGGCGATCGGCAAGACCGGCGTGATGGGCAAGCCCGGCGCGCCCAAGGAGCTCAAGAAGTACGCGGTGAAGGGCCCGGCCAACAACCGCGACATCGTGCTCGCCAAGCGGACCGCGTACGATCAGGCCGTCAGCTCGGGGGTGCTCGGCTACCTGCGTGCGCACAACACGTCGCAGATCGGCGCGGTCTTCAGCGAAAGTGAGACGGCGCTCGGCCACGACGCCGAGACGGTCATGGGCGGCCTCATCGGCACCGAGACCGGCGAGTCGAACGGCGTTCCCAACGGGCTCGGCACGCGCGGCGACGGCGACGGCGGCGGCGGTCATCAGAAGACCATCGGCGTGAGCGATCTGCCGACCATCGGCCACGACGGCAAGCGCCCCGGTTGGTTCAACGACAAGCGCATCGCCTCGCTCAAGGACAACAAGACGCACGAGAAGATCGAGCCGTTCATCGGGCCGGCCAAGGTGCGCGGCGGGATCGACAAGGAGATCGTGCGGCGCGTGATCCGCCGCCACCTGAACGAGGTGAAGTTCTGCTACGAGAAGGAGCTCATGAAGAACCAGGAGCTGTTCGGCCGCGTGGTCACCGAGTTCACCATCGCCGCCAACGGCACGGTGATCGCCTCGGTGGTGCAGAGCTCCACGCTCGGCAATTCGCCCGTCGAGCAGTGCATCGCCGGCGCGGTGCGCCGCTGGGAGTTCCCCAAGCCGGACGGCGGCGGCCTGGTGATCGTGTCCTACCCGTTCATGCTCAAGAGCGCCTCGCCCAACTGATCGCCACGTGTCATGCTCGACGGGTGTCCTCGCCCACCGAGCTCGTCACCTACCTCGACGGCCACCCCTGGCAGCACACCAGCCCGCCGCACTCGATGGCCCCGCGCGCCTGGCTGCTCGGCGTGATCGCGGTGCAGCTCACCGCCGGACGCTCGCACATCGAAGCGCAGCTGCGCGCCAGCCTCACCGGCGGCGAAGCGCACACCACGCTCCTGCAAGACGGGTCGATCGTCCACGTCTCGCTCGGCCGGGTGGCGCGCCCGAACGTCCTTGCGCCCGACGCGCTCGGCATGGCGTGTTACCTCGACGGGCGGCTGATCGACCTGATCGCGCTGACGCCGGAGCTTGCCGGCGCGCATCCGAAGGCGCGCGCGTTTGGGCATGTGTTCTGCCGTTGGTTGAGGGACGGGGGGGTGGAGCCGGGGTTTGATCTGACGGGGTTTCAGTCGCTGGCGCTGGGGGTGAAGTACGAGAGGCTGGTGAATCGCGTGTTGGCGCCGGGGCAGATCGTGTCGTATGCGTTGCGGCTGCGGTAGCGACCGCACGCGTAGCGCAGCGGAGGCGGGCGCGGAGCGGGCGTCTGCGCACGCGGAGCGGGCGTCTGGGAAGCGCGAGGCTTTGGAAGTGCGGGCACGAGGTTCCGGATTGCTGTGAGGGGGCGCGGGTCGCGGGGGTGGTGGCCTGCGCGGGCGGTTCTACGCGGGTGAGGTTGGTGCGGGTCGGCGGGGTGTCGGTAATGTGCTGCACGTGGCTGGTTCAGGTTTACCGGCGCGGGGCGGTTGTGAAGGCAGTGGGCGCCGGCGAGTTTTGGGCGGTTTTGGTCGTTTGGGGTTGACTTAGAATAAATTAGTGCTAAATTGTCTTGATGACGCAGCTCCGACTTGGATTGAAAGCGCGGCGGCGGAAGAAGGAGATGCGGGGGCGGCCGCCCAACGTGCCGGGGAAGCCGGGCGTTTCGCATTTGCGGAGGGAGGTGCTCAAGCGGCGGTTTCCCGTGTTGGTGACGATGCGGGTGAAAGAACATGTTTGGAACTTGCGGTCGCAGCGGTGTTTCCGGGCGCTGCAGGTTGCGTTTCGCAAGGGGCGCGACCGGTTTGGATTCCAGGTGAACGAGTTCTCGGTGCAGGGCAATCACCTGCACTTCATCGTCGAAGCCGAGGATGAGAAATCACTCGCGCGCGGAGTTCAGGGGCTCACCATCCGAATGGCGAAAGCACTAAACCGGGTGATGGGTCGTCGCGGCAAGGTGTTCACCGACCGCTATCACGCGCGCATCCTGCGCAGTCCGACTCAGACCGCCTACGCGCTCCGTTACGTACTCACCAACTACCAAAAACACATGACCAAGCTAGGCCAGCCACTCCCGCCGCACTTCCTCGACCCCTACTCTTCCGCCACCCGCTTCCCCGATCTCACCCAACCGCCCCGCACCTGGCTCCTCCAAACAGCAGCGCCAGCTCCAAGCTAACGCCCACTGCCTTCACAACCTCCCCGCGCCGGTAAACCTGAACCAGCCACGTGCAGCACATTACCGACATCCCGTCGCCCCGCACCAACCCCACCCGCGTTCAACCGCCCGCACCAACCACCACCTCCCCGCCCCGCGCCCCCTCACGGCAATTCCGGAACCTCGTGCCTGCTTCTCCCAAGACGCCCGCTTCCCAGACGCCCGCTGCGCGTGCGCTGCGCGTGCGCTCTACGGGCGCGGCACAGCGCGAACTCGAAACACCACGTCGCATCGCACCTCGCAGCTCGGCGGCAGCGACCAGCTCGATCTCAACGTCCCCGCCAGCACGCCCTCCCCCGCCGGCTCGAGCCGCCAGTCCTCGACGAGCGGCGCGCCCGGGCACTGGCGGTTGGGAAACGAACCCGTCGCGGTCACCACCTCGCCGCTCCGCACCACCGCGTACGTACGATTCACCACGTCCGCCGTGAGCGAGCTCTCGCTCAGCGTGAGGTTGCGCGCCGCCAACACGACCCGACCGCTGCACGCGTCGGAGAGCACCTCTCCCTCCAGGCGATAGCCGCCGGAGCGGTCCAGGCCCTTCGCCAGGCAGTCGTCGATCGCGGGCTCGAACAGCGCACGAAACCGATCGGCAGAGTCGCCTTCGGCGTCGACGTCGCCGACCAGGCCGTTGCGGCGGCGGGTGAAGCCGAGCTGCGGCGGGCCGCCCTGCACCCACGTGCGCATGCCGGCCCACTCGCTCTTCTCGCCGGGCTTGAGCCGGCCCTTGGGGTCGACCTTGACCTGCGCGGTGTAGTGCACGGCCTTGGCGAGGTAACGAAAGCTCACGGTCGCGCCGTCGACCGACACCGTGCCGGCGGCGAACTCGTCCTTCGGCCCCGCGCCGGCCAGCGCGCGCTCCAGCCGTTCGGCGCAGCGTCCCGTCGACCACGGGCTCGGCGGCGACGGTGCGCGCGGCGGCGCGGGCACGCTCGAGTCGGCGCGCGCCTCCGCCGCCAGCGCGACCAGCGCGACCAGCGCAACGGCGGCGCGCACGATCAGCGGCGCCTCTTGAGCCGCTCGCGGAGCGAATCGGGGACGCGGCCCCAGGCGGCCAGCGCGCTCACCGCCGCGAACGCGAAGAACAGATAGCCCATGCGCAGGTGCCCTTGCAGATACACCGCGGTGCCCGAGCCGATCCACGCCGCGCCCATCACGCCGAGCGCGACGCGCCGGCCCAGTCGCTCGGCGGCGCGGCCGAGGCCGGGGTCTTCGGCCTGGAACTTGAGCCGGCCGCGGCGCACGTCGTCGAGCACCTCGGCGAGCAACGGCGGCACGTCACTCGCCGCGCCCGAGAGCCGCGAGGCCGCCTTGAGCAGCCGCGCGCCCACCTTCTCCGGGCTGTAGCGCTGCATCAGCAGTCGCAAGAAGAACGGCTTGGCCTCGTCGAACACGTCGAGGTCGGGATAGATCGCCTTGCCGATCCCCTCGACGGTCATCAGCGACTTGCCGACCATCATCATCTCGACCGGCATCTCGATCTCGAACTTGACCGCGCCCTGCACCAGATCGCGGATCAGCGCGGCGAGCTGGATCTCGCGCAGCGGCTTGCCGAGGTGCTCCGCCGAGAGCCGCGAGACCTCGGCGCGGAACGCGTCGCGATCGACCTTCTCGCGCGGGCGGCCCATCGCCAGCAGCGCGTCGGCCAGATCGTCCACGTCCTTCTTCACCGCCGCGATCATCAGGTCGGTGGCCTTCTCGCGCAGGTCGGGCGAGAGCTGCCCGACGAGGCCGAGGTCGAGCATGCCGACCACCGGCTCCGACGGCGTGCCGAGGATGCGGATGTTCCCCGGGTGCGGGTCGGCGTGGAAGATTCCGTCGACGAAGATCATCTTGGCGATGATCGCCACCGAGCTCTTGGCGATCTTCTCGCCCGAGTAGCCTTGCTCTTTGGTCGCCTTGTCGATGTGCAGCCCGTCGAAGAACTCGGCCACCAGCACCTTCTTGCCCGACACCTCGCGGTACACCTTGGGAAAGCGCACCGTCGCGTCGCCGGCGAAGTTCTTGGCGAACTTCTCGCCGTTCGACGCCTCGACGGTGTAG
The DNA here is from genome assembly GCA_003170275.1 of Myxococcales bacterium. GTDB lineage: Bacteria > Myxococcota_A > Polyangia > Palsa-1104 > Palsa-1104 > PALSA-1104. Next base: position 50,419 of record PNAM01000117.1, on the reverse strand, counting down.
TCGAGCTCGGCAGTGATCGCCTTGTCGAACTCCGAGACCAGCCCGCTGGGCGAGTAGATGGTGCTCTCCGGCACCGCGCGCTCGATCAGGCGCGCCATCAGGTAGAGCAGATCGAGATCGCGCTCGATGGTCGCGCGTATCTTCGGCCGCTGCACCTTGACCGCCACGTCGACCACGCTGCCATCGGCGGTCTTGAGCCGCGCGCGGTGCACCTGGCCGATCGACGCCGACGCGAGCGGCTGCTCCTGAAATTCGACGAACACCTCGGCGAGCGGCGCGCCGACCGTCTCCTCGATCTCCGCCTTGACGTCCTCGAACGCGATCGGCGGCACGTCCTCCTGCAGCTTCTTCAGCTCGAGGATCAGCTCGGGCGGCAACAGATCGGCGCGCGTGGAGAGGATCTGCCCGAGCTTGACGAACGACGGCCCGAGCTCCTGCATCACCAGCCGCATGCGCATGGCAAACGACGTCCTGGGCGCCGAATCGTCGCTCTTGCGAAACGGAACCAGCGCCGCCAGATCGGTGCGCGCGATCAGCTCGCCGAAGCCGTGCTTGACCAGGACCTGCGTGATCTGGCGCAGGCGATCGATGTTCCCGACGGTGGTGAGCAGCGCCGACGGCACGGCGCGATTATACGTCAGATCCGGGCTTCGCCTGAAACGCGGCGCAGCGCACCACCGGTTGGCGCGGATACTTGTCCGGCAGCGCGCTGCACAGAATGAACACGCTCGCGGCGGTCTTCACCTGGCGCGCCGCCTCGCAGCGATGACAGAGGCTCTCGGGAAAGGGAATCGCCGGCTCTTTTGCCACGACCTCGATTTACCACTAAAATGCGGGCACATGCGTCGACTGACCTGGTTCCTCCTGCTGCTCGCCGGATGTGCCCACGATCCCCCGCCACCCGCCAGGCCCGAGCTCCCGCCGGAGGTGAAGACCGCGCTGGCCAACGTCCCCGACGACGCCACGCGCCTGCGAGAGATCGTCACGCTCGACAAGTCGAACGAAGAGAAGAAGGTGCAGGTCGCCGAGCTGGAGAAGACGGTCGCCGACCTGCAGGCCAAGCTCGACGCCGCGCTGCACGCCTCCAAGGATCCCACGCCCGCCGCGTCGTCACCGGTGGGGCGCGACGTGCCGGGCGGATCGCGCGTGAAGGTGGAGCTGTCCGGCGAGCTGGTGTTCTCGCCCGCCTCCGCGCGCATCACCCGCGCCGGCCGCAAAGCGCTCGATCAGATCGCCGAGGTGCTCAAGACCACCAACGCCAAACGCATCGAGGTCGCCGGTCACACCGACTCGCAGCCGATCGGCAAGAAGTACGAGGACAACTGGCAGCTCTCCGCCGAGCGCGCGCGCCGCGTGGTGGCCTACCTGGCGGAAAAAGGGCTGGCCGGCAAGCACATGATCGCCGCGGGCTACGCCGACACCGAGCCGGTAGACACCGCCGACACCGACGACGCGCGCCGCAAGAACCGCCGCGTCGAGATCTTCATCGAGCCGAACGCGCCCTAGTAGGCGACGTCGACGCGCGCGAAGACGGAGTGCTTGATGTAGTCGACCCGCACCCGCTCACCGCTCGCGCGAATGAACTCGAAGTCGGTCCGGTCCGCCACCAGGTTGTAGCTCACGCCGCACGACAGCCAGTTCGTGGCGCGCACGTTGAGCTCGGCGTGCAGGTCGTACACGATGTCGTTGCGGTCGGGGCTCGAGTAGCTGGCGTACTGCACGGTCGTCGGATCGACGAGCCCCTCGTAGTGGCGGAAGCGCACGCCGCCGTCGAGGTGTGCGGTGAGCCGGTAGACGACCGGATGATCGAAGCTCACGAAGATTCGATCGTCGACGTAGAAGTTGGCGAACAGCGAATCGAAGAAGTCGCGGTCGTAGCCGAGCGTCAGACGCGCGCCGCGTGGCAGGAAGAAGCGCGCCTCGGCGTTGGCGATCACGCTCGAGAACGACACCCCGCCCTTGGCGAGCGCCAGCGAGTTGCCGTAGCCGATCGATGCCGCGGCGCCGAACCAGGTCGTGATGAGACTCGAGACGCCGACCATCGCGCGGATGGGCGCCGACTCGAGCTGCGGCTGCCGCGTGTACGTACGATACCCCGCGCGAACCGTCAACGAGCCCACCGTCTGCTGCAAGAAGCGGAAGCGCGCGAACGCGGTCGCTTCGTCGCCCACCGTGTTGCCGAAGCGAACGTCCTTGCTCTCCCACAGGTTGAAGTCCACCGAGTCGCCGAGCCCGAGCTCGAGCCGGCCGGTGCCGGGCCGCAGGGTCGCCAAGAAGCCGCCGCGGTTGTAGTCGCGGGTGAAGTTCTGCGGGCCTTCCTGGTTGCGCGGATCGACGGTTCGCACGAAGGTGTCGAACAGCCGTAGGGTGAACGGCCCTTTGGGTAGGATGCCCAGGTCCGCGCCGGCGTACAGATTCACCGATCGCTGGTCCTGCACCGCCTGGTCGCTGCTCAGGTACTCGCGGTACTCGACCTGCGTCGAGAAGCGAAAGTCGATCTTCTGATCGGCCGTGCTGCTCTCTCCCAGCTCGAGCCGCTGCGGCGGCAGGGTTCCGAAGTCGAGGTGCGCACGCACGCGCAAAATCGGCGCGCCCCGGATCGGCAGCGTGTCGGGCTCATAGAAGACGTTCGAGTCGTAGCCCACCTCGGCAGCGATGCCGGGGTGGAACACCAGCGGCGCGCCACCGAGCCGAAATCCCGGCCCCTCGCGATAGACCGTCGTGGAGTACGGATTCCACGAGTCGGTCTGCGCCCGGGCAGGGACGGCCCAGAGCGCCAGCCCGATTGCGACGATGAGGCGAAGGCGGAACACGTAGCCTTAGAAGGGGCTCGCCAACGGGGGCCGCTCGAAGTGCGGTAGGCGACCGGTGTCCGGATGGTCGTCGGGCGGCGCATCGGGAAGCTTCCTGTCGACCTTCACTTCCAGGCTATCGCCGATCTGCTTGGCCTCGGCGCAGGCGCGCGCCTCTTCGGAGTACACCAGCGCGTAGACCTGCAGCAACAGCAGGCGATCGAGCGAGCGCTGCGCATATTCGACACTGCCCTGTCCAAGCGCCCAACCGTCCATGATTACCTTGGCGGTTCCGGCGTTGGCGCGCGCACGCTTGAGCTTCTCGTCGATGCAGCTGACGCGGACGGCCTGGCCATGCGCGGCTGCGTCTGCCCGAACCGACTCGATGTCCTGCACGCGCGCCTGGATCGTGCCGTAGGCGCCCGTAGCGATTGCGGTCTTGCCGGCAAACGGATCGGGTGGCGGAGGCGTTTGCGCACGCGCCACCGCGACCAGCACCAAGCCCCCGAGCGCGACCGCCCCCAATCGTCTAGACCACGACCCCCGCATCAACCAGAACGATATAGCGGGTGGGCAGTAGAGTCAACGCCCGCACGCGTGTAGAGGGCTTCGGTCCGATCCGCGATCCTGGCCCAACTCCAGCGAGTTTGAGCTAGGTCACGTCCATGTCCGCCAGCTTCGGCGCGGGCCGAGCCGTTCTCGAGCAAGCGTGAGATCGCGGCGGCCAGACCGGCGGGCTCGGCGGGGCTGACCTCGCCTGCCCGGTACCGGGCGACGTCCTCGGAGAGCGCCACGCCGGGCGAGACCACCACCGCGCGCCCGGCCGCCATCGCTTCGGCGACGGCCACCCCGAAGTTCTCGTCTTTCGAAGGGAATGCCAGCAGGTCAACGCGTGCCAGGAAGTCGCGCTTGTCGGTCTCGCCGAGGTGGCCGAGCCAGCGCGTGCGTCCGGCCACGCCGAGCGCTTCGGCGCGCGCGCGCAGCTCGGCCTCGTAGGCGGGCTCGCCGGCGCCGGCCAGCTCGAGCTGCGCGCCGGGCAGCCGCGCGAGCGCGCCGAGCAGCGCCTCGATCCCCTTCTTCGGGTGCAGCCGGCCGAGGAACCCGATCCGTCGGCCAACGCCGCCCGCATCGGGTGACACCGTCGACGACAGCGCGAGATCCACCCCCACCTCGACCAACTCGAGTCGGGCCGCGGGCACCAGCTGGGCCAGCTCGCGCCGCTCGTGCTCGCTGGTGACCTGCACCGCCGCTGCCTTCTCGAGGTTGCGCCGGCACACCAGCTCGAGCGCGAGCCGCTTCTTGCGCTCGGACCGGCTGGCGATACACGCCGCGTCGAGCGTGCCCGCCGGTCGGATTATGTACGGCACCCGCAGCCAGCGGCAGCACACCGGCGTGACCGCCACCGGATAGGTCCATACGGTGTGGATGTGGACCACGTCGGCGCGGCGCACCCGGGGCGCGAGGGCCGCCAGCCAACCCGGGGCGAGCTCGACGCGCGCCGGTCCGGCCACGCGCACCAGCGTGAGCGGGATGTCCGCGCCGAGTAGACGGCGCGCCTCGGCCTCGGCCGCAGCATCGAGATCGGCGCGGGTCGAGATCACCTCGACGCCGACGCCGCGATCGGCGAGCGCGCGTGCCAGCCGCAGCACCACGTAGGTCGGTCCGCCGCGCGCTGGCGCGATGCTGTTGATGACCTGGAGGACCCGCAAGGTCAGCCGCGCAGGCGGCGCGACTTGGCGTCGGCGTTCTTCTTGGCCTTCGGCTTGGGGGCTGTGCCGTAATAGCCGTATCCGTAGCGATAACCGCCGTAGCCGCGGCTCGACAGGTCGCAGTCGTTGAGCACCACGCCGAGGATACGCGCGCCCACGTCCGCCAGGTTGCGACGCGCTCGCTCGGCCTGATCCTGCCCGGTGCGCCCAGAGCGAACCACCATCACCACGCCGTCGCAGTAGGTGGCGAGGATCGCCGGATCGGTGACCGGCACCGCCGGCGGAGAGTCGATGAGCACGCGCTCGAAGCGATCGGCGCACTCGTCGAGCACCTCGCGATAGCGCGGGCCGTCGACCAGCTCGGCCGGGTTGGGCGGAACCGGTCCGGACAGGAGCACGAACAGGTTGGGAATCGCGGTCGGCCGGATGGCCTCGTCGAGGGTCACAGTGCCGAGCAGCACGTTGGTCAGGCCCACGTCGCCTTCCATCTGCAGCGCGGCCTTCAGACGCGGCCGCCGCAGATCGCTGTCGATCAGCAACACCTTCGAGCCCGCCTGCGCCATCACCACGCCGAGGCTGATGGTGGTCATGGTCTTGCCTTCGCGGGCCACCGGGCTGGTGATGAGCAACCGCCGCAGCGGACGCGAGAGTGCCGCGAACAAGAGGTTGGTGCGCACCAGCCGGCAGCACTCGGCGGCCGGCGATTGCGGATTGTCGGCCACCGTCAGATCGGTGCGCCCCGCGCCGGCGTCGCTCACGTGCGGCATGACCCCGAGGAACGGCACCGCCAGCTTGGACTCGACGTCTTCCTGCGTCTTCAGACTGCGGTCGAGCGTGTCGAACATGAGCGCGACCAGGATCCCCACGATCAGCGCGATCACGAACGCCACCGCCGCCGCGCGCACCAAGTGCGGCGCGATCGGCACCACCGGCAGGCGCGCGTAGTCGAGCACGTGCAAGTTGTTGACCTTGATCTTCGAGGCGAGCTGCGTCTCCTTGGTGCGCCCCTGCACCATCACGTACTGCTTGCCGAGCGCGTCGGACTCGCGCTTGAGCTTGTTGTATTCGATCTCCAACCGGGTGACGCGCAGCCCCTCCTGCTTGGCCACCTCGAGCTGCGCGGCGATCTTCTTCTCCTGCTCCGAGGCCTCGTTGGTGCGCGCCTGCGCGCCGCGCAGCTGTACCGCGATCTCGCGGTGCATGCTGGCTTGCACGGTGGCCACCTTGGCCATCTGCTGGCGCACGAGCGGGTGCGCATCTTCGTAGCGCGCGCGCAGCTCCGACAGCTTGCGCTCCTCTTCGGTCAGGTCCTTCTTGAGCGTCGACAGTACGTCCGACGCGCTGGTCGCGCTCACCGAGACCACCGCCGGATCCGCCGACACCATGCGCCCCAGCTCGTCGGCTTCGGTCGAGCGCGAGACCTTGCGCAGGCGCACGTCGGTGAGCGCGTCGGACAGCTTGTCGATCTGGCGCGAGACGTTGTTGATGCGGTCCTCGAGCGCCACCGAGAGCAGGTCGTTATGGCGCTTGAAGTCGTACAACGCGAGCTCGGACTTCTGCAAGCGCTCGCGCAGGTCATCGGCCTCGTCGGCCAGCCAGTGCGAGGCGGTCAGCGTCGAGGTGTCGCGGAGCTCCAGGTTCGAGTCGATGTACGCATCGGCCAGGCCGTCGACCGCGCGCTTGGCCTGGGCCGGCGAGTGGTGCTTGAACGAGACCACGATGACCTGCGTGTCGAGCACCGGATCGGCCGCCACCGCGCCGGCGAACCGCTGGGTGGCGTCTTCCCCGTTCTTGGGTGGGCCCTCCGGCCAGAAGTCCTTGTCGTTCTCGAGGTTGAGCCGCTTGACCACCCGGCGGGCCAGCGAGTCCGAGGTCAGCACCCGCCGCTGCGTCTGGATGTAGTCCTGCATGGCGTAGTACTGGCCGGGACCGACCTGGACCACGTCGCGCACCTGCTCGCCGCCGAACACCTGCGGAGGCGACGCGTCGACGACGATGCTGGCGCTCGCCTGGTACACCTTGGGCTGCCGCACCGCCCAGGCGGCATACAGCGCCATTCCCGCCATCAGCGTGAACAGCACCGCCCACCGCCGCTCGTTCAGGATCCGAAGGTATCGGCCGAGCTCGGACTCCCGGTCGCGACCGCGCGGGGAGTTGCGTCCAATGTCTTCTACTGCTGCCATCTTCCGTTCATAGGTAGTGAACTATGTTATCATTTCGAACCGATCGAGGGGCGAAAAGAACGAGTGGGACTCCGAGCATACCTGTTGGTGATGGCGATTGGGTGGGCCGGCTGCGCCCACACCGGAACCGGGGTGGTTCGCATGGCGGCGCGGCCGCCGGTGGTGGACGCAACTCTGGGCCCCGGCGATCTGTTCGACGTCCGCGTCTTCGGTGAGAACGACCTGACCGGCACCTACCGGATCGGGCCCGAAGGGACCATCGACTACCCGCTGGTCGGACGGGTCGCGGTGGCCGGCAAGCTGCCGAGCGACGTCGCCGAGATCTTGCGCGAAAAGCTCACCACCTTCGTCCACTCGCCGCAGGTCTCGGTGCTGGTGCGCGAGATGAACTCCAAACGGGTGATCGTGTACGGCCAGGTCCAGCACCCGGGCACCTTCCCGTACGCCAACGCGATGACCGTGGTGCAGGCGATCAGCCTGGCGGGCGGCTTCACCTCGATGGCTGCGCGCGAACGGGTGGTGATCTCGCGGGTGGAGAAGGATCAGCAGCAGATCATCGAGATCAACCTGCGCGAGATCGCCGATGGCAAGGCGGCCAACCGCTTCATCTCGCCGGGCGACGAGGTCTACGTCCCCGAGCGTCTGTTCTAGCGAAGATGAAGCGGGTCCTGGTCACCGGCGTCACCGGCCAGATCGGTTACTACGTCGCGGAACGACTGTCGGCCGCGGGCGACGAGGTCTACGGGCTCGAGCGCCAATCCACGCTGGGCCGGGCCGGGCCGACGGGCGCCCTGCCCTACCAACCGGTAGCCGGCGATCTGCTCGACGAGTATTCGCTGCTCACGGTGATCGACAAGATCCAGCCGGAAGAGGTCTACAACTTCGCGGCGCAGAGCTTCATCCCCGAGTCGTGGGTGCAGCCGATCCTGACCGCGCAGTACACCGGGCTCGGCGTGCAGCGCCTGCTCGAAGCGCTCCGTCGCGTGGCGCCACGCTGCCGTTTTCTGCAGGCGGGCTCGAGCGAGCTGTTCGCCGGCGGCGCGGTCAGCCCGCAGAGCGAAGAGACGCCGATCGTGCCGCGCAATCCCTACGGCGTAGCCAAGGCGTTCGCGTTCCACACGGTGCGCATCTACCGCGAGCAGTACGGTCTGCACGCGGTCAACGCGATCTTCTACACTAATGAATCGCCGCGACGCTCGCCGGCGTTCCTGGCGCGCAAGGTGAGCCAGGCGGTGGCCGAGATCCGCGCCGGCAAGCGCACGCACCTCGCGCTCGGCAACCTCGAGTCGCGCCGCGACTGGGGCTACACGTTCGACTACGCCGACGCGGCAGTGCGCATTCTGCGCCACGAGCAACCGGAAGACTTCGTGATCGCGACCGGCGAGTCGCGCTCCGTGGAGGAGCTGGTGCAGACCGCGTTCCAGCTGGCGGGGCTCGACTTCGCCACGCACGTGCAGCTCGATCCGGCGCTGGTGCGGCCGGCCGAGTCGCTGCTGCTGGTCGGCGACGCGCGCAAGGCGGCGCGGCTGCTCGGCTGGCGCCCGTCGGTGTCGTTCACCGGGCTGATGGAGATCTTGCTGGCGAACGATTTCCGGCGCCTCGGCCTCGCGTTCCCGGAAGACGTCGCGCGCTGATGGCGGAGGAGCGGATCCTGCTCGTGCTGCCCAGCCTGACCGCGATGGGCGGCGGGATCGAGCTGTACTGCCGGCAGCTGATCGGCGCGCTGACGCGGGTGCGGCCCCAGGCGAAGCTGCACGCGGTGCTCGGGCGCGAGGCCACGCTCGCGCAGCCGGAGCTGCTCGACGCGCCGGCGCTCGCGCGGCTGGGCGTGAGCGGAGCGGACGCCAGGGGACGGATCCCGCGCATCTCGCAGCTGGTCGCGGCCGCCGGACGCGCAGCGCTCTCGTTCCGCCCGACGCTGGTCGTGTGCGGGCACGTGAACTACGCGGTGCTCTGCCAGCGGCTGGCCTGGCTCGGCGGCGCGCGGCTGTGGACCCTGCTCTATGGGATCGAGGCGTGGAACGTGCGCGCGCGCGGACCGGCGCGGGCGCTGGTCGCCTCAGACCGGCTGATCTCGATCTCCAGCTTCACCGCCGCGCAGGTCCTGCGGACGCTGCCGCTCGAGCCGGGCAAGCTGTCGGTGCTGCCCAACGCGGTCGACCTCGAGCGGTTTCGCCCAGGCGCGCCGTCGGCGGCGATCGAAACCAGGCTGCGCAACCTTGCGCGGCCGCGCCTGCTCACGGTGTGCCGGCTCGACGCGGCCGAAGCGTACAAGGGCGTCGACTTTGTCATCGAAGCGCTGGCGCTCCTGCCGGCCGCCAAACGCCCGTCGTATCTGATGGTCGGCAACGGCAGCGATCTGCCGCGGCTGCGCGCGCTGGCCGCCGCCCGGAGCGTCGACGTGGAGTTCTACGGGCGCGCCGGCGACGGCGAGTTGCCGGATCTCTACCGGGCGTCGAATCTGTACGTGATGCCGAGCCGCAATGAAGGCTTCGGCTACGTGTTCATCGAGGCGATGGCCTGCGGCCTGCCGGTGATCGCCGGCTGCGTCGACGGGTCGGTCGACGCGCTCGCCGGCGGATCGCTTGGGCTCCTGGTGAATCCAATCGATCCGCGCGCGATCGCCGACGCGATCGTGGCGCAGCTCGAAGGTCGGACGCCGGCGGCGTTGCGCGACGGCGCGCGCTTGCGTAGCGAGGTCGCGTCGCGTTTCAGCCAGGACGCGTTCGACCGCACGCTCGCCGCGCTGTTCGCCTAACAGGGTGTTAAAAATCTCCGAATCGAGCGCCAGTCGCGACTGCTACACCTCGTAGAATGCATCTATTGAGCGATTTGACGCTCCACCAGGATAGGGGAATCGGACTCTGAGGCGTTTTTCCGCAACCTGCTAAATTAGACCTGCTCGAGGAGCTTGCGGTGATAGCGCTCGCCGTAGGCGCGCCAGGAGGGCCGCTCGCGGCCGGCGCCGAGCGGCTCGCGCAGCCCGTGCGTGTTGCCGGCGCGCTCAAGCGCCCGTCCGAGCGCAGCGGCGAACGCGCTCGCGTCGTCGGGCGGCACCACCTCGACCAGCGAGGGATCGTCGAGCAGCGCACGCAGATCCGCGCCGCCGGTGCGCTCGGTGCAGACCAGCGGCAGCCCGCTGGCCACCGCCTGCGCCTGCACCAGCGCCAGTCCCTCCTCGCGCGAGGCGAGCGCGAACACGTCGGCCTGCGCATAGATCGCGCTCAGCTTGCGCTGATCAACGGCGTCGAGGTGCTCGAAGCGCGCGTCGGTCGGGAGCGGTGCGTCGCCAACCGCGCCCACGTGCAACAGGCGCGTCCCCGGCAGGCGCCGCCACGCGTCGACCAGCACGTCGCAGCCCTTGCGATAGCACCACACGCCGGCCATCACGATCGTACGCGTGCGTCTCGAGGCCGGCGCGAGCGTGGGCGGGAACATCTCCAGGTCCACGCCGTACGGATTGCAGAACAGCTTGTCGCGCGACACACCCTCGTCCACGAAGCTCTGCACCACCTGGCTCGACGGCACGCAAATCAGGTCGGCCGATTGGTAGTCGTGGAGCTCGCGCCGCACGGTTCGCTCGCCCACCGGTGGTCCCGAGCCCGGCGGGCGCGGCAGCGCCTCCAGGATCGCCTTCTGCGACAGCACGTGCCGGCTGCCGCGCTCGACGAACACGCGGGCGCCGAACTTGCGCCGCGCGATCTCGGCCACGCGCGGGCCGATTCCGGACATGCCGATGAACACGTCGCAGCGCTCGAGGCTTCGCGCGGCCACGCGATCGAGCACGTCGACCACCAGCTCGGCGGCCAGGCGCTGCAGCCGGGGGTGGCGCGCCACCCGCTCGGCGACATAGAATGGTGCGACCCAGGGGCCGAGCCACCGATTACATTCGTCGCGCAGCCCGAGCGGACGCGTCCGCCACGGCGGGACGAACGAGTAGAAGGCGACGTGGTGGCCCAACCGATCCAGCTCGCGCGCGAGATCGCACACATGAAACCGGCCGGACGTGAAGATGGCGACTCGCAAGCGCGGCAGCGTACACCAAACGCGGGCGCGCGAAACCGTCTGGCGTTCGTGCTGGCCGAGCGGGTCCATGCGATCGGCGGCGCCCCCAAGACCGCCCGCCTCACAGCCGAGGCGCTCGCCGCCCTGGGACATCACGTGCGCCTGTACGTCACCGAGCGGCCAGACGCGGAGACGGCCGCGCGGTTGACCTCGCGCGGCGTCACGATCTGCACGCCGCCGATCACGCGCGGCTCGCGTTGGGATCTCTTGCAGCGGCAGATCGTGCTGTGGCTGTGGCTCGATGCCATCCGGCTGCGCCCCGCGTTCGTGCATTCGACCGGCCTGACTCGCGAGGCGCGCTATCTCTTGTCGCTTCCGGCGCTGCCGCCGATCTACCTGCACGAGATAACCGAGGCGCTGCCGCACGTGAAGTTCATCGACCCCATGATCGCGCGGCGGATGCATCGCGCCGCCGCGCTCCTGGCGACCTCGCAGATCATCGCCGAGAACGCGCGCCGCACCTATCGGTTCGACGGCCCGATCCGAATCCTGCCGCTGTGGGTGGACCCGCCGCCCGCGGTGCCGCCGACAGTGCGCTCGGTGGGCTTCGCGTTCCTCGGCCGGTTCGATCTCGACAAGGGGTTCGCATGGCTCTTCGAGGCCTTCCGGCTGGTGCACGCGCGCCGTCCCGACGCCACGCTGCTGGTGTGCGGCGTGGGAGACGAGCCCGCAGTGCGCGCCCTGGCGGCGGGCAGCCCGGGGATCACGGTGCGCGACCCTGTGCGCGGCGCGGCCCTCGAAGAGGTGTTCGCCGGCTGCGAGGCGGTGGTGCTGCCGTCTCTGCACGAGGGCTACCCGCTGTCGCTGCTCGAGGCCTCGGCGCGCCGCCGGCCGATCATCGCCACCACCGTCGGCTCGATCCCCGAGGTGTACCAGAACCGATCGTGCGCGCTGCTGGTGCCGCCGCGTGACGCGCCCGCGCTGGCGGCGGCGATGCTCACCCTGCTCGCCGACGACGAGCCCACCCGCCAGGCGCGCGCCGACGACGCCGCCGCGCTGTTCGAGGAGCGCAGCTCGCCGGCCCACGTGCGGACCCTCCTGGAAGCGCTCTACCCGTGAGGCTGGCGCGCATCGAGACCCTGCGGCGCACGCTGGGCGCGCAGATCCAGCAGTTTCCCGCCGAGGACATCAGCGACCGCGTGCACGGCCGGTTCGAGCTGTTGCCGACCGAGCCGGCGCGGCGGCGGCTGGCGCGCCGGTTGGCGCCGCTCGCGCTCCGGCTGGCACGCCCGGCGCTGCACACGGCGTTGCCCAAGCTGCCGTTCCGGCACGATTTGGTCACCCTCGGCGAGCGCTTCGGATCGGACGCGTCGCTGGCGTATCTGTACGCGCAGGTCGGAGCGTTGCGCGCGGTGCTGGTGCCCGGCTGCTATCTCGGCTCGGGCGACGTGCAGTCGTGGCTGCGTCGCGGCGTGCCGCGCCTCGAAGGCATCGACGTCTATTCGCTGCAGAAACGCTGGGAGGAGCTGGTCCCGACGCTCGCCCGCCACTATCGGGCGCAGGTCCGCTTCCGCCAGGCCAGCGTCGAGGCGCTGCCGTTCGACGACGGGACCTTCGATCTGATCTCGAGCGCCGCCGTGCTCGAGCACGTGCGCAACCTGTCGGCGATGGTGGACGAGACCGCGCGAGTGCTGGTTCCCGGCGGCTGGGCGCACCACGACTTCGGCCCGCTCTACTACACCTGGGGCGGCGACCACTGCATCGCCGCGCACGGCGACGACGCCGGCTACGACCATCTCCTCCTCGACGAGCCCGACTACCAGGCGCGCATCTCCGATCAAGCGCGCTACAACCGCGGGAGCGATCCCAACCTGCCCTTCTGGGCGCGCCGCGATCAGTTCTCGTTCGCCGATCCCGAGACCTACCTCGACGAGCTCGCGCGTCGCTTCGAGCTGCGGCACGTGGTGGTGAAGATCAGCACCGAAGCCCTGCGGTTCCGCCGCCGTCATCCGGATCGCTGGCGGCGCCTGTTGGCGGCGGGCGTGCGCGAATCGACACTGCTCGTCAAGTCGCTGGCGGTGATCGGACAGAAGCGCAGATGACCCGACCCGCGCCCATCCGCCTGGCGATTGTGCTCACCCATCCGGTCCAGTACCTGTCGCCATGGTTCCGCTACATTTCGGCGAGCTGCCCGGAGCTCGACCTGGAGGTGCTCTACGCGGTCGAGCCGTCGGCGCACCAGCAGGGGATCGGCTTCTCCCGCGATCTGGCGTGGGACGTGGCGCTCTACGACGGGTTTCGCCAGCGCACGCTCCGGCCGTCGCGCGCGGGCGAGACGCTGTCGAGCGACCACTTCTTCGGCCTCGACGTGCCCGAGGTCGCCCGCGCGCTGGTCGAGCTGCGCCCCGACGTCGCGCTGGTGCCGGGCTGGCACTCGGTCACGCTGGTGCGCGCGCTGTGGGCGTGCCACCGGAATCGGATCCCGGTGCTCTACCGGGGGGAATCGCATCTGCTCCAGCAGCGCTCGCTCGCGGTGCGCCTGGCGCGCCAGGTGCGTACGCGCTCGATGTTGCGGCTGTACTCGGGCTATCTCAGCATCGGCCGGCACGCGCGCACCTACCTGCGCCACTTCGGCGTCAGCAAGTCGCGCATCTGGGATGCGCCGTACACCGTCGACAACGAGTACTTCGCGGCGGCGGCGCGTCCGTTCCAGACGCCGGCGGCGCGCGCCGCAGCCCGGCAGAGGATCGGCCTGGGTGCCGACCGGTTCGTGCTGCTCTCGTGCGCCAAGCTGATGGCGATCAAGCGCCCGCAAGACTTGATCCGCGCCGCGGCGCAGCTCCGCCCGGCACCGCAGCTCCTGGTGGTGGGCTCGGGCGAAGAAGAGAATCGCTGCCGCCAGCTGGCGGCGGAGCTGCACGTCGACGTGGTCTGGGCGGGCCTGCGCAACCAGAGCGAGCTCGGCGAGCTCTACGCGGTCTCCGACTGTCTGGTCCTGCCGAGCGAGCGCGAGACCTGGGGACTGGTGGTGAACGAGGCGATGGCCACCGGCCTGCCGTGCGTGGTCTCGGACGCGGTCGGCTGCGCGCCCGATCTGATCACCCGCGACACCGGCGAGGTGCACCACTCGGGAGACCCGCAGGATCTCGCCGCCGCGATCGAGCGCGTGCGCGCGCGCACCGGGACCGGGCACCGCTACGACGAAGCCTGCCGGCGGCACATCGCGTTGTACTCGTTTGCTACCGCGTCGCGCGGGCTCATCGACGCCTGTCGTGGGGTCGCGCGATGAGCGACGGCGCCCGCAAGATCCTTTACGTGCAGTACACCAACCCGGCCGGCTATCCGCCGCTTGAGCACTCCTCCCGGCAGCTCGCCGACGAGGGGTGGAGCGTGCGTTTCCTCGGCACGGGCGCGTACGGCGCCGATACGCTCGCGCTGCCCGCGCACGCCCGCATCCGCGTCGACAATGTGCCGTTCGAGCGGCCCGGCTGGCGCCAGAAGCTGCACTACCTGCGGTTCGGCGCGCGCGCGCTCGCCTCGGCCGCCACCTGGCGACCACAGTGGGTCTACGCGTCGGATCTGCTCTCGTGCCCGATCGCGCTCGCGCTCAGCTACCTGCCCGGCCAGCGCGTGCTCTACCATGAGCACGATCCGCCCGGCGCGGCCGGCTCGCGGTTCGTCGGCCTCGCCCGCTGGGCGCGTCGCCGCCTGGCCGCCCGCGCGACCGTGCTGGTGGTGCCGAGCGAGGCGCGCATCCAACCGTTCTCCGCCGAGACCGGCGTATCGCCGGCGGCGATCTCGTGCGTGTGGAACTGCCCGGCGCGCGCCGAGGCAGACGCGCCCAACCGGCCGCGCGACGACAAGGATCTCTGGGTGCTCTACCACGGCTCGATCGTCCCTTCGCGGCTGCCGCTCGCGGTGATCGACGCGCTCGCGCTCTTGCCGCGCGAGGTCAAGTTGCGCGTCGTGGGCTACCAGACCGTGGGGCACGCCAGCTACCTCGACGAGCTCCGCGCGCACGCCGCACGGCTCGGCGTGAGCGAGCGCGTGGACCTGGTCGGGCCGGTGCCGCTGCGCGCGGACCTGCTCGCCTGGGCGCGCTCGAGCGACGTGGGGCTGGCGCTCATGCCGCTCCACTCCGACCAGCTCAACGAGCAGACCATGGCGGGCGCTTCGAACAAGCCGTTCGACTACCTCGCCTGCGGCGTGCCGCTCCTGGTCTCGGATCGCCCGGACTGGCGCGCGCTGTACCTGCCCGACTACGGCCGCGCCTGCGACCCCGAGGATCCGCGCAGCCTGGGCGAAGCGCTGCGCTGGTTCCTCGAGCACCCTGCCGAGCGCCGTGCGATGGGCGAGCGCGGTCGCCGCCGGGTGGCGGAGACGTGGAACTACGAGACTCAGTTCGCGCCGGTGCGGGAGCAGCTCGAATGAACCGCGCGGCGATCGTGGTCAAGCTCGAGTTTCTCGCCCAGGCGATCGCGCGCTATCCGCGCCCGCAGCCCTGCCCGCATTGCGGCAGCGCCTCGGCCGAGTTGCTCGCGCGCAAGTACCTGGTGGTGCGTGTGGTGCGCTGCCGGGGCTGCGGGCTTTCGTACGTGCGCCCGCTCTACCGCACGCTCCTCAGCGACAACTTCTACGACCACGGCTACTCGGCCGAGGGCAGCACCACCGAGCTCCCGTCGGCGGCCGAGCTCGCGCGGCTGGTGGCGACCGACTTTCGCGGCAGCGACAAGGACTTCTCGCTCGTGGCCGGCAAGCTGTGCGCGCTCGCGCCGGCGGGCCGCGTGCTCGAGATCGGCTCGTCGTGGGGCTACGCGCTGCACGCGTTCAAGCGGCGCGGCTGCGACGTGATGGGGCTGGAGATCGGCGCGCGGCGCCGCCGGTTTGGCGTCGAGTCGCTGGGCGTGCCGGCGGCGCGCGGCTGGGAGGAGCTGCCGCCCGGGAGCCGCTTCGATCTGGTGTTCTCGTCGCACGCGCTCGAGCACTTCCTCGATCTGTCGCAGGTCTTCTCGCAGATCTCGAGCCACCTCACCGACGGGGGCCTGATGTGCGTGGAGGTTCCCAACTTCGACTTCGAGCAGCGCGGCCCGGCGGCGCTGCCGGTGGTGGGCGCCATCCATCCGCTCGGGTTCGACTCGGCCTTCTTCCGGCGCAACCTGCCGCGGGTGGGGCTCGAGGTGCTGGGCGTGTTTCCCGACTGGGACCACTTCCCCGCTCAGCCGGTCGAGCGCTCGGGCGGCGAAGTGGTGATCGTGCTCGCGCGCAAGGTCAGAGCCGGCGCGCCTCTTCCGGCACCATGATCGGGATGTCGTCGACCACCGGATAGGCCAGCCCGGCTTTGGCGCTCACCAGCTCGCCGCGCGCCGCGTCGTGCACCAGCGCACCGCCGCTCACCGGGCACGCCAGCAGCGGCAGCACCGCCAGGTTCCCGGTCCCCGGAAGCGGCTCGCACGCGCCCGTCGACCGTCCCTCGAGCGAAGCGGTCACGTAGATGCTGTCCGCGGCCCGCTCGAGCGGCGGAATCAGCCGCGCGGCCCGCTTGAGCAGCTCCGAGGTGAGCGGCACCAGCTTGTAGCGCCACGGCAGGAGATCGACGTCGCTCCATTGCACGCCGATGCCCAGGTAGCAGTCGACCTCCCACTCGAAGTTGCCGAACAACCCGGTGAACAGCGCGCGCAGCTCGTCGAGCGTGTAGTAGCGCACCACCCACGACTCGTAGTCGTCCTCCGCCGGATTGGGCCGCGAGGTTCCTCGCAGCCGGTTGCCGATCCCGTCGCGCATCGGGAACTCGAGCATGCAGAAGCCGCCCGGCCGCAGCACGCGGCGGATCCCCTCGAGGCACGCGCGCGCGCGGCGCCGGTGGGTGTGCTGCAGCACGCTGTAGGAAAAGACCGCGCCGAACGCCGCATCCTTGAACGGCAGACGGCCGAGATCGGCGACCAGCGAGTGGCCGCGCAGCCCGTGCTCTTTCAGCACGCGCTGCGACGCCGCCGCCGCCTCGTGCTTGATGTCTACGCCGACCGGCAGCCAGCCGCGCCGCGCCGCGCTCACCATCCAGCGCCCCCAGCCGCAGCCGATGTCGAGCAGCGGCCCGAGCCCGGTCGCGGCCGGCAGCGGGCAGGTCGGAATCGGATAGCGCGTGAGCCGCTGGATGAGCGGCACGTAGAGCCGCCCGTTGGTGCCCGCTACCTCGCGCTGTACGTACGCATCGACCATCCCGCCCCCGTCTCCTACCTCTGATATGCTGCAATGGCAATGATCGAGGAGCCGCCCGCACGACAGCGCCGCCAGGTGACGCTGTGGACGATCCTGGTGGTGGCCAGCCTGACGATCGGGCTGTTGACCACCATCAACGGTCCCGGGACGCCACTGCGCTACCTGCTCGGCACGCTGCTCCTGTGGGTAAGCGCCTATCCCGCTTGGCGCTACTTCGCCGATCGCGAGCGGCGCATACCATTCCTGCCGGCGATGAGCGCCATCTACTTCTTCAGCTACGGCATGCCTGCGTTCCACGCGAACCTGCGCGTGCGCGGCTTCCGTCCGTCGGGCGAGCTGGTCGAGATGACCTTGCTGCTCGCGCTGGCGGGCCTGGTCCTGCTGCTGATCGCGTTCTACCGGTTCCAGCTCGTCAAGAGCCTGCCGCGCCTGCGGCTCGGCCTCGAGTTGCGCAACCACGCCTGGCGTATCCTGGTGGTCGCTTATCTGTGCGCGCTCGTGCGCGTGCCGGGCCTGCGCATCCCGCTGGCGGTCGCGGAGCTCACCAACTTCATCAGCTTCCTGCCGGTGGTCCTCTTGTGCGGGCTGTTCCTGTTGTTCCTGCGTGGCGAGCTGGGGCGGCCGTTGGTGCTGCTCGGTGGGCTGCTGCTGTTGGCCATGCTGCTACTCGACTTCGTGACCGGCAGCGTGTCGAACCCGGCCTTCACGCTCTCGAACCTGTTGTTCGTCTACGTCGCCGAGCGCGGCAAGCTGCCGATCGCGGTGCTGGCCATCGCCGCGGTGCTGCTCATCCCCGCGCTCGGCACCAAGCAGGAGTACCGCAAGGAGATCACGCGCCAAACCGAGCTCTCGACGCTCGACAAGATGGGCCTGTTCGGCGATCTCATCGGCGGCGTCTTCACCGGCGCGAACAACAAGGGCTTCAGCGAAGCCAACGAGGTGGCCGAGAACCGCGTCGACCACCTGAGCTCGTTCGCCTACGTGATCGCCTGCACGCCGTCGGTGGTCCCGTATTGGGAGGGCGCCACCTACGAGGACTTCTTCTGGAGCTTCGTGCCGCGCATCCTCGTGCCGTCGAAGCCGAAGAAGACGCTCGGGCAGGACTACGGGCACCGCTACATGTTCCTCGACAAGCGCGACTACCAGACGTCGATCAACCTCGAGCAGACCGTCGAGATGTTCGCCAACTTCGGGGTCTGGGGCGTGCTGGTCGGGATGTTCGTGATGGGGCTGTTGTACCGGATGCTGTACGAGATCCTCGCCAGTCCCCTCGGAGACGGCGGCACGCTGGTAGCGGCCAGCATCTTCCGCGTGCTGCTCAACATCGAATCGGACTTCTCGCTGGTGTTCGGCAGCATCGTGCAACAGTCGATCTTATTGATGGTGGTGCTCTATTTGCTGGCCGGCGCGCACACCGGCCGGGCCAACACGACCATCAACGACTCCTCCGGCCTGTCGCCCCTCTCCTCGTAGGAGAGCACCTCGAAGTGCTCGTTCTCGAGGAGCGCGCGCATGGTCGGCTCGGCGAAGTAGTACAGGTGCCACGGCGGGTAGTACCAGCGCGAGATGCGCCCCACGTCGAGGTGCGGCACCGCGCCGGTGGAGAGCTGTACCAGACCGTCCGCCGCCAGGATGCGATGCACGTCGCGCAGCACGGCCGCCGGATCGGCCAGGTGCTCGATGCAGTCGTAGAGCGTGACCACGTCGTAGCTGCCGCTCGCCAGCTCGCCCGACGGCAGGCTGCCCTGCACGACGGTCAGGCCGTGACGCTCGCGCGCCGTCCGCGCCGCGAACTCCGAGAGCTCCACGCCGCCCACCTGCCAGCCCGCGTCGCGCACCTGCACCAGGAACACGCCCGTCGCGCAGCCCACGTCGAGGAGCCGGCCGCGCCGCCCGAGCGTCTTTTCGAGCGCCACCAGCCGCTCGGCCCAGTCGCGTTGCGCCGAGGCTGCGTAGCCGGCGTAGTCGGGATAGCCGCACAGCATCTCGCCCTGGTAGTAGCGCTGGTCGTAGAACGGCGCGGTGTCTCGTGGGCGCGGCGAGGCGAAGATCATTCCGTCGGCGGCGCAGCGCACGATCGCGAAGCCGTTGTAGACGAAGTGCGGCAGGACCGCGTGCCCGCCGCAGAGCAGGCACGCCGGCTCCTCCCATGCGGTGATCTTCACCAGCGCGCGCACCCGCGCCGCACGCTGGCGATCGCGGCGCCACTCGAGCGCGCGCTTGATCGGCCGCTGCACGCTCTTCGGCAGCCAGCGCTTGGCGGCGAGCCCGAGCGCCTCGCGAAAGCCCATCAGAGCGCCTCCGTCGGACGGTTGATCCACGCCAACCAGCCCCAGCGCCGGCCGGTCAGCACGGTCACGATCAGATAGAGCGTGACGCCGTACACCAGCGCGCCGAACGCGACGTACAGGGCCAGATTCGCCCACGCGGCCACGAACGGTAGCACGCCGCGGTGGATCGGCAGCGCGACCGCCAGTCCCATCACGGTCGCGGCGACCAGCGCCGGCAGCCAGGCCGCCACCAGCGAGCGCGCGCGCAGGTCGATGAGCCCGAGCGACACGAGATGCGGCAGCGCGAACACGATCGGCACCACCGCCGTGTACGACCAGGCCACGCCGGGCATCCCCCAGTGCACGCCGATCACGAACGAGACGATCATGCACACCAGAGACGCCGTCGCCCACGCGACCAGCAGGAACGGCCTCCCCATCGAGTAGTACAGCACGCCCGAGGTATTGAGCGCCTCGTTCACGCCGACTGCCACCAGGATCTGCACCAGCGGCACCGCGGGCAGCCACGCCGGGCCGTACACCGCGCGTACGAACAGCGGCGCCGAGGCGCACAGGCCCACGGTGAGCGGCAGCGAGATCGCCGACAGCACGCGGAGCAGGCGCAGGTACGCGTGGCGCAGCCGTGCCGGCTCGGCCTGCAAGCGCGAGAGCGCAGGGAACGCGACCCGGTTGACCAGGCCGCCGACCGTCTGGCCCGGCAAGATCACCAGCGTGTAGGCCATCGAGTAGTAGCCGAGCGCCTTGACGCCAAGGACTCCGCCGATGAGCATGTTGTCGGCGTTGCGCGTGGCGTAATTGACCAGCCCGCCGCCGACCACGCTGGCGCTGAACCCGAACAGCGAGCGCGCCGCGCGGGCGGAAAATTTTCCGCGCGGAACCCAGCCGACCGCGATCAGCTTGCCGCCGGTGGTCACCACCGCGACGGCGAGGTACTGCGCCACCAGCGACCACACGCCCGCACCGGCCAGGGCGAGCACCACGCCGAGCAGCGCCGCGACCAGGCTGGCGCTCAGCTCCACGAGCGCGATGCGCTTGAAGTCGAGCTCGCGCTGCAGCAGCGCATCGGCCACCACGCCGAGCGCGCCAACGGGCAAGATCGCCAGCAGGACCATCACCAGCGGCACCACGCGCGCCTCGTGGTTGGCCAGCCCGAACGGCCAGGCGACCAGCGCCCCTGCCGCGGTCGCCACCAGCGACGCGCCACACGCGAGCCAGAACGCGGCGGTGAGTTGCTCGTCGTCCACCTCGAGCCGCTGGATGAGCGCCGAGGTCAGGCCCACGTCGTTGATCACCGACAGGAACCCGACCGCGATCATGGCCATGTTCACCAGCCCGAAGTCTTCGGGCAGGAGCAGCCGCGCCAGGATCGCGGTGGTCACGAGCGTGACGGCGCGCCGGGCGATTTGCGCCACCGCCAGCCACGACACGCTCTTCGTCACTCGCTCGCCGAGGGACACTCGCTCCGATAGTACTCCGTGATACGCTCGCCGCAACGCTACCGCTCAACATGACCGTCCCCCGGCGCATCCTGCTCTTCGGCTCCAGCCGTCACGACAGCGTCGGAGACTCCTACCTGCGGACGCTCGCGCCGCACTACGAGGTGGAGCTGATCAGCCCGGAGCCGCGGATCGGCGCGCGGGTGCAGCTGCCCAGCTGGACCAACAAGGCGGTGGCGTTCCTGGCGCGCGGCGTGTGGCGCGAGCCGCTCGCGTTCGCGCTGCCGAGGATGGTCCGCGCGGTGGAGCGGTTCCAGCCAGAGTTGGTGCTGGTCACGCACATCCAGAGCATCCCGCCGCGCACCATCGAAGAGATGCGGCGCGCCAGCCCGGGCGTGCGCGTGATCGGCGTGTTCTCCGATCACCTGGCCAACTTCGAGCGCGGCTACTTCTTCGCCACGCACTACGACGCGCTGTTCTTCAAGGACCGTTACATCGTCGACAAGCTGCGCGCCAAGCTGTCCTGGAAGCACGTCCACTACTTGCCGCAGGCGTGCGATCCCGCGCTTCATCGCCCGGTCGAGCTGACCGACGAGGACCGGTGGCGCTACGGCTGCGATCTGACGCTGGCGGGCAACCTGCACTACTACCGCGCCGAGCAACTGCGACCGCTGCTCGACGGGCGCTGGGACTGCAAGCTGTGGGGCGACGAGCCGGGGCGCTGGTTCGAGCATCCGATCCTGCGCTTCTTCCAACACCGGCCGGTGGTGGGCGAAGAGAAGTGCCGCGCCATGCGGGCGGCGAAGATCGTCCTCAACAACAACCACTACGCCGAGATCGCCGGCACCAACAAGCGCACCTTCGAGGTGGCGGCGATCGGCGCGTTTCAGCTCACCGACACGCCCGCGCTCGAGGACGTGTTCGATCCGCGCACCGAGGTGGCTTCGTTCGAAGGCCAGGCCGACATGGTGGAGAAGATCGAGCACTGGCTCGGGCGACCCGACGAGCGGGCGGCGATGGCGGAGAAGGCCTCGGCGCGCGCGCTGCGCGAGCACACCTACGCGCACCGCTGGGCGGCCAAGCTCGAGGTGCTCGGCATCCCGTTGCCGCCGTCGTTCCCGGTGCGCATCGAAGAGCTGACGGTGCGGGCGCGCTGATGTGCGGCGTGGTCGCGATGTGGGACGACACGCTGCCCGCCGAGGCGCTCGGACGCAGCGCGCGCGCCGCTGCCGATCGGCTGCGGCACCGCGGCCCCGACGGCGAGGGGTTGTGGGTGGCGCCGTGGGGAACGGTGGCGCTCGCGCACCGCCGGCTGGCCATTCGCGGCCTCGGCATGCAGGGCGCGCAGCCGATGATCGATCCCGCCGGCGCGGGCGTGCTCAGCTTCAACGGCGAGCTGTTCGAGGTCGAGCCGCTGCGCGAGGAGCTGGCGCGCGGCGGCGTGGCGTTCCGCGGCTCGAGCGACACCGAGATCCTCTCGCACGCGCTGGCGCGCTGGGGCGTCGCGGACACGCTGCCGCGCATCCACGGGCAATTCGCGTTCGCCTGGCTCGAGCTGGCGACGCGCCGGCTGCACCTGGTACGCGATCGACTGGGCATCCGGCCGCTCTACTTCGCGCGCGCCGCAGGACGGTTGGCGGTGGCCTCGGAACAGAAAGCGCTCCTGCCGCTCGCCTGGGTCGATCGCAGCCCGCGCACCGACGCCATGCTGCGCTATCTCGCGCTCGGACGCACGGACGATGTCGAGGGCGAGACGCTGATCGCCGGCATCGCGAGCCTGCCCGCCGCGCACCACGCGATCTGGGACGGACGCGCGTTCTCGCTCGGGCGCTACTGGCGTCTGGACGAGCAGCCCGCGCCGACCGCCGCGCCCGAGCTGCGCGCCCACCTCGAGCGCGCGGTCGGCGGCCAGCTCGTGAGCGACGTGCCGGTCGGGGCGATGGTCTCGGGCGGGCTCGATTCCTCGACGGTGACGCTGCTCGCCGACCTCGACCGCCGGCAGCACGGCGCGCGCGAGCCGCTGCACCTGTTCGCCTACCACGACGAGCAGGCCGAGGCCGACGAGCGCGTGTATCAGCGCGCGGTGCTGGAGGCGGTGCGCGGACCATGCGAGGTGCACTGGGTCTCTTCGTCGCCGCGCCGCTTCGTCGCCGATCTCGACCACTACCTCGCGCACCAGGAGGAGCCGTACCAGGATCTGTCGAGCTACGCCGAGTACTGCATCGCGCGCGAGGCCAGCCTGCACGGCGTCAAGGTGCTGCTCAACGGCCTGGGGGGCGACGAGGTGTTCGTCGGCTACCCGGCCTACTTCGGTCCGCTCGTGCGCGAGTTGGTCGCCACCGGCGAGCTACGCGCCGCGCTCCAGCTCTATCGCTCCGCCGGGCAGATCGCCGGCACCGGCGGCGGGCGCGCGCGGCGCAACCTGATGCTGGCCGCGCTCTACCATTCGCTGCCCGCGCCGGCGCGCAACGCGGTCATGGCCCTGCGCGCCGGCTGGAAGGGCGGCCTGCGCGGCCCGATCCTGGCGCGCGCGGCCGGCGACGCGTGGCGCACCTGGCATCCGTCCGACGGGCGGCACGCCACTAACGCGTCGCTGCGCGCGTCGATCGAGTCGTGGAGCCTGCC
The DNA here is from genome assembly GCA_003170275.1 of Myxococcales bacterium. Taxonomy (GTDB): domain Bacteria; phylum Myxococcota_A; class Polyangia; order Palsa-1104; family Palsa-1104; genus PALSA-1104. The sequence goes on along the minus strand of PNAM01000117.1, from coordinate 27,162 downwards.
GCGCTACCTCACGCACTCGGACCGCATGTGCCTGGCGTTCGGCGTCGAGGGCCGCGTGCCGCTTCTCGACGAGACGCTGATCGAGCGCGCGTTCGGCGTGCCGGTGGGCTCGCGGCTGTCGCGCCGCGGGCTCAAAGAGGGGCTGCGCCAGGCGGTCGCCAATGTGCTGCCGCCGCTGGTGCGCGATCGCACCTGGAAGCTCGGCTTTCACGCGCCGATCACGCCCTACGTCGACGCCGCCGAGGAGCCGCTGCGCGCCGGGCTCGACGAGGTACGCCGAGAGCTCGACGCGCCGGTCGACTGGACCGCGCTGCCCGTAGCGGCGCGCTGGCGCTGGGGAAATCTTGGCTGCTATCTGAAGTGGGTCGCGCAAACTCGGCTATAGTCGTACGAGCATCCGCATGCTCACGCTCGGCCTCAACGCCTTCCACGCCGACGCCAGCGCGGCGCTCCTCCACGACGGCAACCTGGCCGGCGCGATCGAAGAGGAGAGGCTCTCCAGGATCAAGCACTGCGCCGGCTTCCCTGGGCGTGCAGCGGCACTTTGCCTCGAGCGCGCCGGCGTGCGCGGGCGAGATCTCGATCACGTGGCGGTCTCGCGCGATCCCAGCGCGAACCTGATGCGCAAGGTGCTCAGCGTGCTCGGCGGCCAGGCGCCGGCCGGCATGCTCGCCGCGCGGCTGTCGAACGCCGCCAAGGTGCGCAGCATCGAGGACGACCTGCGCAGCGCGCTGGGCGGCGAGCCGCTCCGCGCCACCCTGCATGCGGTCGAGCACCACCGCGCGCACCTGGCCTCGGCGTTCTTCTGCTCGCCCTTCGACGACGCGGCGGTGCTGTCGCTCGACGGCTTCGGCGATTTCGTCTCGACCATGTGGGCGGTCGGCCGCGGCCACACGCTCGAGGTGCTCGGCTCGGTCCGCTACCCCCACTCGCTCGGCATCCTGTACACCGCCACTGCGCAGTGGCTCGGCTTCGATCGCTACGGCGACGAAGGCAAGGTGATGGGATTGGCCCCCTACGGGCAGCCGCGCTACCTCGACCGGCTGCGCCCCGCGGTGCAGCTCACCGATGGTGGCTTTGCGCTCGACACCTCGTTCTTCACGCACGCGTCCGAGGGCGTGGCGATGACCTGGGACGAGGGCACGCCCAAGATCTCGCGGCTGTGGTCGGCGCGCTTCATCGAGGAGCTGGGCCCGCCGCGCGAGCCGGGCGCGCCGCTCACCGAGCATCACCACGACGTCGCCGCCACGCTGCAGGCGCTCACCGAAGAGGTGATCCTGCACGTCGTCCGGCTGGTGCAGCGCAAGACCGGGATGAAGCGGCTGTGCCTGGCGGGCGGGGTCGCGCTCAACTCGGTGGCCAACGGCAAGCTGCGCGCGAACACGCCGTTCGAGGAGATCTTCATCCAACCGGCGGCCGGCGACAACGGCACCTCGCTGGGCGCTGCGCTGTGGGTCGAGCACCAGCTCCTCGGCCGCCGGCGCCGGTTCGTGATGGGCTCGGCGTCGACGGGGCCGGAGTACTCGCCCGAGGCCTGCGCCGAGGCGCTCGCGCGCGCCGGTCTCGGCAGCGAGCGCGTCGACGACCCGGCGGCGCACGCCGAGCGCACCGCCCGCGCGATCGCCGCCGGCCAGGTGGTGGGCTGGTTCCAGGGCAAGATGGAGTTCGGCCCGCGCGCGCTCGGCAACCGTAGCGTGCTGGCCGATCCGCGGCGTGCGGACATGAAGGACGTGCTCAACAGCCGCATCAAGCACCGCGAGGCGTTCCGCCCGTTCGCGCCGGCGATCCTGGCCGAGCGCACCGCCGACTGGTTCCTCGACGCGCAGCCCTCGCCTGCCATGCTGATGGTGCTGCCGTTCCGACCGGAGAAGCGCGCCGAGGTGCCGGCGGTGGCGCACGTCGACGGCTCGGGCCGCTTGCAGACCGTCGAGCGCGCGCACAACCCGCCGTACCACGCGGTGATCTCGGCGTTCGAGCGGCTGACCGGCGTGCCGATCGTGCTCAACACCTCGTTCAACGAGAACGAGCCGATCGTGTGCACGCCCGACGAGGCGATCGCCTGCTTTCGACGGACGTCGATGGACCTCCTGGTCCTCGGGCCGTTCTTCGTCGAGCGGAGCGGCTGAGTGCGGGTTCTCCTCTTGAACCAGTACTACCACCCCGACATCGCCGCGACCGCGCAGCTCGCCTCGGACCTGGGCGAAGCGCTGGCGGCGCACGGGCACACGGTGCGCGCGATCGCCAGCGCGCGGCCCTATGCCGGGCCCGGCTGGCGCCCGCTCGTCGAGGATCATCGCGGCGTGCACATCGTGCGGGTGCCGGGCACGGCGCTCGGACGGAGGACCCGGGCCGGCCGCGCCCTCGACTACGCGACCTACCTCGGCGGCATGCTCGCGCCGCTGCTCGCCGGTCCGCGGCCGGACGTGGTGATCGCGCTCTCCACGCCGCCGCTGGTGGCCGCGCTCGGGCTGGTGCTGCAGCGGCTGCGCGGCACGCGCCTCGTCTACTGGGTCATGGACGTGTATCCCGAGGTCGCGTTCGAGCTCGGCGTGCTTACCCCCGGCTCGCTGCCGGCCCGCGCGTCGCTGGCGCTCGCCGGCGCGCTGCACCGCGGAGCCGACGCGATCGTCGCGCTCGACGACGCGATGGCCGATCGGCTGCGCGCCGCCGGCGCCTCGTCGGAGAAGATCGAGGTGATCGACAACTGGCCGCCGTTCGCCGACGACCTCACGCGGGTGCCGCGCGCCACCCATCCGCTGCGCCGCGAGCTCGGGCTCGGCGATCGCTTTACCATCTCCTACTCGGGCAACATGGGCCTCGGCCACGACTTCGACACCCTCCTCGACGCGATGACCCGTCTGCGCGACGAGGATTTGTGCTGGCTGTTCATCGGCGACGGCCCGCGCCGCGCCGAGCTCGAGCGCCGGGTTGCCGTCCTCGGTCTCGCCCACGCGCACTTTCTGCCGTACCAGCCGCTGCCGCAGCTCGCGCTCAGCCTCACCGCCGCCGACGCATCGATCGTGAGCCTGGAAGCGCGGCTGGCCGGGCTCCTGGCGCCGTCGAAGCTCTACGGCCTCCTCGCCACCGGCGTTCCGATCGTCTACATCGGACCTGAGGAAGGACGCACTGCCGATCTCGTGCGCAGCCACCAGATCGGGATCTCGATTCGCAACGGCGACGGCGCCGGGCTCGCCGCCTCGTTGCGCCGGCTGATGGCCGACAAGGCGGAGCTGGCCGCGATGGGCCGCCGCGGGCGCGCGCTCTACGAGGAGCGGTTCACTCGCGCGCACTCGATTGGACGGCTCGAGCGCCTGCTCGAGCGGGTGGCGGCATGCTGACGCTCACACCGGTCGCCGGCCTGGTGGTCGCGTTCCTGCTCTCGTGGGCGGTCACGCCGCTGGTGCTCAAGCTCGCGCGTCGCATCGGTGCCATCGACAAGCAGAGCGACACCAAGATCCACGCCAAGGACATCCCGCGCCTGGGCGGGCTGGCGATCGCGTCCGGGTTCTACGTGCCGGTGCTCGCGCTCGGGCTGCGCGTGAACCTGTACCAGGGGATGATCTACGAGGAGCCGCGCCGCGTGGTCGCGCTGCTCGGCGGCGGGCTTGCGATCATCGTGCTCGGTGTCTACGACGATCTGCGCGGCGCGCGCGCCTGGCAGAAGCTGGCGGTGCAGGTGCCGGTGGCCGTGCTCGCATGGTGGGCCGGGATCCGCATCGGCGTCACCGGAGATCCCGCCGGCCATCTGCTAGTGCTCCCGGGCGCGGTCTCGCTGGTGGCGACGGTGGTCTGGGTGGTGGTGGTGGTCAACGCGCTCAACCTCATCGATGGGCTCGATGGGCTGGCGTCGGGCATCGCGCTGCAGGCGCTGCTCGCCACCGCGATGTGCGCGTGGCATCGCGACGACGCGGCGCTCGCGCTGTTCGCGATCTGTTTGTCGGGTGCGGTGGGCGGCTTCCTGGTCCACAACTTCCACCCGGCGTCGATCTTCATGGGCGACTCCGGCAGCATGTTCCTCGGCTACGTGCTGGCGATCTCGACCGCCTGGTCGTCGCAGAAGGCGGCGACCATGGTTGGCGTGGTGCTGCCGGTGGTGGCGCTGGCGCTGCCGCTGCTCGACACGTCGATGGCGATCTGGCGGCGGATGGTCACCGGCCGCAAGGTCCTCTCGGGCGATCTCGAGCACATCCATCACCGGCTACTCGCGCGCGGCTGGTCGCACCGCCGCTCGGTGCTGACGCTGTATGGCGTGGGGCTGTTCTTTTCGCTGCTGTCGGTGGCGCTGGTCTACTCGAGCGACTCGCGGCTCGACTGGCCGCTGGTCGGGGTGGCGCTGATCGCCGCGCTGGCCTTCGCGCGCTGGCTCGGCTACCTCAAGCGCGACGCCGGCGTCGGCTCCGCCCTGGCGCGGCGGAAATAGCTACTGCAGCCGCGCCGCTTCGGCGCGCTCGAAGGCCGCGCGATTCAGGCGGCCCGACTTCTCCTCGACGACCGCGCGCGCTGCGTGCAAGCGCGACTTGTCGGCCGGCTCCACCGCGCGCGCCAGCGCCGCCTCGAGGAGCGCCGAGGCGCGCGGGAGATCGCCGCGCGCGGTGGCACCGGCGCTGAGCTGGATCGCCCGATCGACCGCCTGGGTCGTGCTCTCTCCTTCCAGCGGCGTCTCGAGGAGCTTGTCCGCTTCGTCCGTCTCGCCGGCCAGCCGGAGCGCCCGCGCTGCCAGCAGCACGGACGCCGGCGAGCGATCGAGCGCCGCCAGCTTCCGGGCACGTACGGCCAACGGGGCGCGCGCCGTTTCCCCGCGCTCGAGCGCCGCCACCACTAGCGCGCGTAGCACCCGGGGATCGTCGGGGGCGAGCTCCAGCACCGCCGACCCGAACGACTCGATCAGCGTCCAGCGGCGGGCCGAGGCCAGCCGGGTCAGGATCTCGTCGATGTGGCGCGGCTCGGCCGGCACCGCCGCCGCGAGCTGCTTCCAGTCGCTGTCGCGCCGGATCAGCGCCAGCGCCGCCTCGTAGAGCTGATCGAGATCGAGGTCGTCGGCACCGGAGATCGCGACGTTCACCTCGAGCGCCGCCTGATCGGTCAGCCCGACCAGCGCCAGCGCGCGCGCCGTGAGCAGGTGCGCGAGCGGGTCGTGCGGCCCATTGAGCAGCGCGCGATCGAGCCACGCAGCGGCCCGGGGATCGCGCGCGTCGATCAGCCGCTCGGCGGCGTGATCGGCCAGGAAGCCGTCGGCAGGATGGCGGCGCTGCGCATCCGCCGCCGCGGCGGCGAAGGCCTCGAGATCGTTTGGATGGGCGCCGCGCAGAAGCGCCGCATCGCGCTCCGCGGTCCGCCCGATCGACGTCGAAGCGACCGCCACCAGCGCCAGCGTCAGGACCACCCAACTCCCCGCCACGGCCGGTCGGAGCGACCGCCCGCCCGACCGGAACGCGAGCGCGCCCGCCGCGCACGCCGCCGCCGCGACGCCGCCCGCCTCCCAGCTGAAATCGACCGCGTTGTGCACGGCCAGCGCGACCAGGCCAATCGCGGCCGCCCGCGATCCGAGCGACGGCTCGTCGGTGGCGCGCACCGCCCGCACCACCACCACCGCCGTCGCAACGGCGACGATCACCAGCCCGACCACGCCGAAATCGAGCAGCACCTGAAGGTACTCGTTCTCGACGAAGCCGAAGCGCAGCCGCGCCGCCATCGCGCTGTAGCGCGTGATCACGAACGGAAACGCGCCCGCGCCGGTTCCCACCAGGAGGTGGTCGCGCGCCAGCCCGAGCGCGTCTTTGATCAGCTCCCAACGCACCGGCGGCCCGTGCAGCACGCGCATGCGCGCCCACAAGAGCGGCGCCGCCACCATCGTCCCCAGCGCCAGCCCGCTCGCCGCTCCCAGCAGCCGCCGTCCCGGCGACGAGCCGCTGGCGCGCCGCACGATCAGCACCAGCGTCGCCGCCTGCGCCAACAGGCCGAGGCCGGTCGCGCCGCGCGAGACGGTCGCCGCGAGCGCCAGGTTGCCGGCCACCAGCAGCGCCAGCGCCGCGAATCGCGTCGGACCGCTTCGCCGGGCCGCCAGCGCCAGCGCCACCGGCAGCGAGAGCAAGAGCAGCGCGCCCGCATGATTCGGGTTCACGAACGGAAAGCGCAGCATCCCGCGCGCCGTTCCTTCGGACAGCACCGGCGGCGGAATCGGCACGCCAACTGCGCCCAGCGCCGACACCGCGAGCATGGCCGCGAGCGCCGCGAGGAACGCTCCGCGCAGGAACGCACGGTTTCGCCCGCCCCCGAGCCGCGCCGCCGCGACCGCCAGCGCGGCGATCCCGGCCAGCTTGGTGGCCTGCATCAACGTGGCCGCCACGTCGGCGGTCAGGGGCCGCCACGCTCCGTGCGGAATGCCCGCCAACACTAACTCGCGCGTGCGCTCCTCGACGGGCGAGAGCGCCGCGCGCAGCCCCGGCGGCAGCGGCACGAGCTGCCCGAGAGCGAGCATCGCGAGCACCGCCGGCGGGATCGCCAGCGGCGCCAGGATGAGCGTGCGCTCGCTGCGCCACGATTCCACCAGCGCACAACCGAGCGCCAATGCGCCGACGAGCGCGAGCACGAGCGTCGCCGGCGGCCGCGCCGCGCCAGCCCACAGCACCGAGCCGATCAGCGCCGCCGCGATGAGGGAACGGAGCGCGGTCACGCTACTGAAGGGTGAGCGTCCCTGTCGTGTAATTGCTCGCCGTCTTCGGCGAGATCGACGAGGCGCCGACGGTGGCGTTGACGTTGTTCTTGGTATTGATGCGAATGCGCCCGCCGGCGCCGCCGCCTCCGCCGCTGCCGCCGCCACCCGCGGCGAGCGTGCCCACACCGCCCGTGGTCGGCCCGTTCGTACCGCAAGCGCCCGACCCGCCGAGCCCGCCGGTGCCCACGGCGAGCCCGCCGGTCGAGCCGGGCAGCGTACACGCGAAGTCCGACGCCGCGTCGTTGCCCGCCGCGCCCTGGCCAATCGCGGTCTGACCGCCGCCCGCCCCGCCGCCGCCGGCCGCCGCCAGAACGCCGCTCACGTTGACTACCGGCGCCTCGACGAGGATCGCCCCACCCGAGCCACCCCCGGGACCGCCGCTGGGCGCCGCGATGGCAGATTGGGGCGCGCCCGAGCCACCGGCATTGGCAAGACCGGCCGCACCGACGGTGATGGTGCCGCAGGCGACGAGCTGGAGAGCCCCGCCGCCCTGCGAGGTGTTGGAGCCGCCCACCGAGCCGCCTGGCGCGCCGCCACTGAGCGGCACGTTCGTTTCGGGAGACGCAACCGCCTCGTAGGCGCCGCCTGCCTTCCCGAGCGGAGACGGGCCGCCGGAGTCCGCGCCAGACGTCGCGTGCCCGGCACCGCCCGCGCCGACCAACTTCGAGCTGCCGCCGTTGACGCCCTTGCCGTTCACGTTCTGACTGCCCGCCCCGCCCGTCGCCACCGCCTTGGCGTTGTCGAGGTGGCCGGCGAGATCGATGGTGCCGTTGATGGTCACGCTCCCGTCGACCACCAGACCGAGCGCGTTGGCGCCGGGGGTCACGGTGAGCTTGAAGCCGCTGTTGACGGTCAGCGTGCGCAGGTGGAACACGCCGATGGTCAGACCATTCGACGCCTGCACCACGGTGCTGAACACGCCCGACGCCGGCGCGACGCCGCCGATCGTTCCCGCCGTCGGATCGATCGTGGTGTTGGCGTTGACGATCAGATCGACCGTCGAGGTCTTGTTGTTGCAGTCGAGCGTCAGACCGTTCGACGGCGTCAGCGCCGCGCAGCGCGAGAACTCGAGCGTCCCCGCGTCGGGATCGCCGTTGCCCGCGAGGCAGCCGAGCGAGCACGCCGTCACCGTCTGCGAAATGCCGTCGGCGTTGCAGGTCATCAACATGTCGGCCGCTCCGTTGCAGCTGGTGGTGCCCGCAACGCAGGTGACGCACGCGATCGCGCCGTTGCAGCCGAGCCCGCAGTTTCGCGTGGTCGCTCGCCCGTACTGATCGCAGTCGGTCTCCACACCCGCGGCGCAGCTCGTCGAGCTCGGCGTGCACTGCCCGCAGCTCCCACCGCCGATGCAGCCGCCCGCGCCGCACGCGACCGGGGTGGTGCCGTCGCCGGTGCCGTTGCAATAGATCGCGTCGGTCGCCAGGCACTGGATGAACGCATTGGGCGTGCAGGTCTTGAGGTCGGGCATCGCCAGATCGGGCAGCGCCAGATCCGGAGTCGCCAGATCGGGCGTGGCGAGATCCGGCGCCGACAGATCGGGCATCGCCAGATCGCCCGACGCCAGATCTGCACCGGACACCGACAGGTCGGCGCTCGCGAAATCCGCCGCCGGCGTGCTGTCGTCGTCGCAACCTGCCAGACCGAGGACTACCAGGACGACGCAAAGGGAACGCATCGGGCCACCATATCACTGTCGCTCGGCGGGCAACAGCGACCTTGCGAAGGGGCCAGACGGGCAAGGCACGCTCCTTGCTATTCACCGACGAGAAGGCGAGGCTTCCTGTGGTCGAAATACGTATGACCGCCCACACCGATGCTCATGATAGATTGTCGTCTGCCTCTATTCAGGCAAAGGAATGAGCAAGATGAGGCTGCGAGGTGTGCTCGGGGTGGTGCTGCTGCTCGGCGGCGGGTGCCGGAATTCGACCGATCCTGGACCGGCACCTGTGCCGGCACAGACCGAACCGGCCCAACCGGCCGCGCCGGTGAACATGCCGTCTCTCAAGATCGTCGCTGACGATCCCCGCATGCTCAGCGGACCGGGCAGCACGCTCTTCAAGGTGATGACCATCAACAACCTCAACGTGCGACTGCAGACGCCGTCGCTGGCGCCGAACGTGACCTGGGTGACGCTGAACATCTACGCGCCCGCCGGCGGCCTCTACCAGACGCAGCACCTGGTGTACTCGACCGACCCGACCGTAAAACAGGCGCCGGCCAAGTTCGGCTCCGACCATCCGTTCGACGTCCTGCCGGCGGTGAAGATCGAGGACGGCTTCGGTCTCGACTCGGTGGTGCTGGTCGGCGGTACCAACTTCCAGCGCCGGCCAATTCCCGGTCTGTGGAAATTCAGCGCCGCGCTCGACGACAAGCCCGAGATCCACGCAGAGCTCATGGTCGAGCTCTCGACGGTGATGCAGTGAACCGTGCGGTGACGGCGAGGCTCGCGCTGTTGCCGATTGCCGTCCTGTTGGCGGTGCCCGGCCAGGCGAACGCGACCTGCACGGCACCGTATCTCGATACCTGGTCCAAGACCCCGGTGGCGGGCGGTAACACGACGGCGTCGAACAACATCTTCGGCTACCGGCTGTTCGCCGTCGGCTCCAAGCTCTACGGCTACCACTCCGACGGCTCGACGATCATCAAGCAGCCGGCCGACGGCGGCAGCTACTACGGCGGCGCCACCGGAGCCATCGAAGCCTTCCCCGTCGCCGTGCCGCTGAAGAACGACCCCAACACGTACATCTTCGTCGCCTCGGACGACGGATACTTGCGCAAGATCAACGCCGCAAGCCTCACGCTCGTGGGGATGCCCAGAAGCATCACCAGCGGCTCGTGCGCCAGCGACGCGCTGCACGGAACGCCGACCGTTCAGCTCGCGCAGTACTCCAACGCTGCGTTCACGGGCGCGGCCAAGATCGGCGGCCGGGACATCGTCATGGTCATCACCTACCACGGCTGCGGGGATCGCTCGCGCAACCAGGTGGTGGCGGTCGACGCTAACGATCTGACCAACACCCTGTGGACCTTCAACGGCGGCGAGTACCAGATGGACTACGGCTCCGAGGGCTGCAGCCTCGACTACAACACCAACACGCTGTACTGCGGCACGCACCTCGATCCGGGCCGCTCGCAGAACACCGTCTGGGCGATCGACACCACCAACGGCACCTTGAAGTGGGCGGCGAACGTCAACTCGGTGCACAACCGGCCGCAGTTCCCGCCCAAGAACGCCACCCACCTGTACGTCGCCGACACCATCGGCCGCGTGCATGCGCTGCGCCTCACCGACGGGGTCGAGGAGTGGAACGTGGTGCTCAGCGCATCGCCGTCGATCTCGGTGACCGCCAACCTATGGGCCGAGTTCCGCCCTCCCTACGACAGCACGCTCTACGTCACCGACACCAGTGGAACGCTCTACTCGATCTACGACGCGGGGGCCAATTCCGGGGACGGAATCATCGCCTGGACCAAGAGCTTCGGCGGATCGCACATCATGAGCCTGGGCTCGGTGTCGCCGACGCTGGCGAAGATCTATGTGGGCCTGAACAACGGCACGGTGCACCAACTCGACCTGTCGAGTGGCAGCGACGAAGCCAACCGCGTCATCGACGGCTCGGGCACCGGCGTCGTGACCGACCCCACGCTCGACATCGTCAACAGCGGCACTGACATCAACTCCATGGTCGCCTCTTCGTACGGCGGCGCCAACGGGACCATCACCAAGGAGTTCTGCCTCCCGATGAACGTCACCTCCTCGGGAGCTTCGTTCGTGCAGTGCACGCAGGACAGCGATTGCCAGAACCAGACCTCGCCCTCGCTCGAGAGCCCGGTCGGCTGCGACATCACCTTCGTCAACCGGCAGAACCTGTGCTGCACGATCGGCAAGTGCAACACCACCAACGGGGTCTGCTATGCAGCGCCGCAATCAATCGGCGCGACCGACTCGTGCGAGGACGGTGAGATCTACTCCCCGCCGGGCACCCCATCGGTCAAGTGCACCAAGAACCGCACGTGCACCGCCGGCGCCTGCCGCGGCGTCTGGAATGATGCCGCCTGCCCCCGGCCGAAGACCTTGGGCTTGACCAGCGTGTACTGCAGCGTCGACGTCCAGCGCGGCTGCGGGAACGACAACAAGAACAACACGCCGCTCTTGTGCACCGCCAAGTCGGTGAACGGCGTCTGCCTTAGCGTCGACACGCCGTCGGCGGGCGGAGCCGGCCCGTGCGGCAGCTTCGCGCGCACCTGCGGCCAGGCGGGCACGCTGCCCTGGGGCGGCGAGCGCATCTGCCACGCGGGCGTTTGCGAGCGCGACCCGATCTGCTCGCCGGCAGGCGACGCGACGCTCTCCACCGCCGTCAACAACGCGTCGGGCCTCGCATTCGACCGCTCGAATCGCACCAATGGCAACGCTTGCACGGCCTGGATGTCGACCTACGCGACCCCAACGGGCGCCACCGGCACCACCAGCGCGACGAACAACTCCTACGTCGGCGGCTGCGCGGTCTGCGGCGGCACCATCAACCTGGCGACCTGCACGGCTTGCGCGCCGGCCGCCGCCAACTCCGACACGCGCACGTTCACCGACCCCGGCAACGCAACACCCTACCTCGTCTCGAACATCAGCGTGTTGGTCCGGGGCTACGCCGGCGCCAGCCCGCTGTACGTGACGATCAACGGCGACGACATCGGCACCCTGCCCGGCGGTGGAACCGGCGTCTGCCCGGGGGCCTGCCCGGCGAGCGGCATCCCGACCATCGGCAGCGTCAGCAAAGCGTATCCGAACGGGGCACCGAATTGGAACTATCCGAGGTTGGGCAGCAGCACCGAGTCGATCAAGCTTCAGGTCGGTCGCGGGCAGTTCTGCTTGCTCGGCAGTTGCTCGGCCAATTGGTACATCTGGGGCCTCACCGTCACCATCACCGACCAGTTCGGCTTCAACAAGATCATCGCGATCGATCCCAGCGGTTCGACGGTCAACGGCACCCCGGTCTACCCGCAGAATCTCTACCCCGGCGCGATGCACGGCATCGCGGTCACGCCGCTCATGGGTGGGTCCAACCTGCCCGAAGTGATGACGTCCTTCATCGACAGCGCCGCGAGCAGCAACATGGCGATCGGCTTCACCAGCCCAGCGGGTGGCTTCACCAGCATCAACGACGTGATCACCGCCGGCAACACCAGCTGCTCCTTGCCGAACGCCTGCGCCTTCACGTTGCGACCCGAGTTCAACTTCGGCCCGTCGACGCCCGGCATCAACGGCTTCCAGCTCACGCCCACCGTCGGCGCCGGTGCGAGCCCGGGACGCGCCTACTACGGCAACGTCGGCCAGAACGGCGACGTCTACACCGTCTCCGATCCCTCGAACTGGGGCGTGACGCAGGCGTGGACGGGCATCTCGACGCCGCCGTGGTGCTCACCATCGTGCACGCAGAATTCGGACTGCCTCTCGAACAGCTGCGACGTCGCCGCCGGGGTCTGCCACTGCACCGCGGCCGGGGCCTCGAGCCAGTGCGCCTCGGGCGTGTGCGACCCAAAAGATTCGACCTGCGCCTGCGGCGTAACCGACCGCATCACCTCGGTCGACTACCCGGTCACGTCGACGGGCACGGGCGACGGCTTTATTCGCATCGCCCACGCGGCCGAGGTTGTGTTCATCACGCCGGGCGCGAGCACGATGGCCAAGCGCGTCGACCTTTCCCATCCCTGGTGGAATCCCTCGGCCACCATCACCAACGTGCTCAGTGTGGCGGCCGATCCGATCAACCAGCCGGTGACCACCGGCCAGAACCCTTCGAACGACACCTACGTCGAGGTCAAAGAATCGCGGCCCGGCGCGAACCCGCCGTTCGTCACCTATGTCGTGCAGATCCGTGGCGACGACTTCTCGGCGCGGCCGTACTTCAACTACACCGACAAGAACGGCAACACGCTCGCGAGCGGTGTGCGTAAGGACATGCACATCGACCTGCCCACGGACCCGACGGTGTTCCAGGACGAAGGCCGCCTCACCGCTTCGTCGCATGGCCTCCTGCACCGCCTGGTGCCGATCGATCCGGCCGTGGTCGGCAACGCTTCCATTACGAGTTGGAAGCTGCCACCGTAGTCCAGTCATGATCGCGACCCGTCTCCTGGCCTCGCTCTCCGTGATGCTCGCTGCTTCAGTGGCGTTGGCTGCGCCCGTGCTGGTCGCGTCGCCCGACGTTCCGATCGACATGCCGCTCAAGGTGTCCGCGCTCGGCGATCAGGACGACGGGGCGCTTGCCTTCGCGCCGGGGAGCCCGGGCGTCTATCTCGCCGTCTGGCACGAGCAGGACACCTCCAGTCTGCACTCGATTCGCGCCGCTCAAGTGATGGCCGACGGCACGGCCCTCGACCCGCCGATTACGTTGGTGGGGCCGATAGCCGGGCAACTCGAACAGGCCGCAGTGGCCTTCGACGGCACCAACTTCGTTGTTTGCTGGCACGATCTCTCGCAGCAATCGATCGAGGTGAGGCTGGTGAGCCCGGCGGGAATGTTGGGCTCGGCGAGCGCATCCATTCCCAACCAGCCCAACGGAAGCGCCGTGGTCGCCGCCGGCGGCGGGACGACGGTCGTCGCCTACCGACAAACAGGCACCCTGGGCATCTATGCGGCGGTCGTGGCCAGCGACACGCTGCTTGGGCCGACGCTTACCGTGTCGTCGGATCCGCTCGCCATCGCGCCGGCGATCGCACTCGGCAGTTCCGGCTTCCTGGTGACCTGGACCACGCAGGTGACCCAGCCGTCGACTGCAGGTGCATGGTCGTCGCTGATCACCGCGGGGACGACCCCGAGCGCGAGCGCGCCGCTCGAGCTCACGCCGTTGGCCCCGCCGATGCCCTACCCCACCCCGGCGGATATTTCGGTGGCGTGGAGCGGGACCGAATTCCTGGCGGTGTGGTCGCAGGTGAACGCGGGCGGCGATCGCGAGATTCGCGGGCGGGCGGTGAGCCCGACCGGCACCGTCGGGCTGGGCGACTTCTTGATTTCGGCGACCCTCCACCGCTACTTCTATCGGCCGCAGGTCGCCTTCATCAATGGAGACTACCTGGTCGCCTGGGAAGACACCGATGTGTTGAAGGTGACCGCGGTGATCGACGCCGTGCGCAGCACGTCGCTGGCGCCCATCGACGCGCTGCCGGTGGTCCTTCAGGCGGGCGCCGCCCTCCCAACGCCGCTGCTCTCATCGATCAATCCGGATCGGCCGGTGGAGTTGGCGAGCGCCGGAACGACCGGACGGTTGGCGGTTCAGCACAGGACCCTCGGCATCACCGGCCACGACTTTCTCACGCTCGCGATCGGCAGCGGCGCGCCTGCTGCAAGCGCAGCAGCGCCAACATCCGTCGGCCCGAACATAGAACGCTCGCCACAGGTGGCGTGGAACGGAAGCGTCTTTCTCGCGGTATGGGAGGACGATCGCAACGTGGACCTGAGCGCCACGCGCGGGACGGATCTCTACGGCCAGCGATTCGACAGCAAGGGCATGCCACTCGGCGCTCCGTTCGTACTCATGGGACAACCCGGTGATCAGCGCTACCCCGCGGTGGGTGCGCTTCCAGGCGGTGACTTTCTCGTCGCTTGGGAGGACACGCGCCGCGACGCTGCTGCCACCACGATCAGTACAGCGGACTATAATGTAGCAGTCAGTGACTTCAGTTTCGAGGCACGCTTGTTCATTGCACGCGTGAAACCCGATGGCACCGTTCGCGAGCCACTTGGAACAGCGATGGGGCTGGCTGCGGGAAGCTCCGGCGGAAACATCATCTACAAGAATCGATTCCCGCAGGTCGCTGTCGACCCGATCAACCAGCGCTGGCTCGTCAGCTGGGATTTCGAAACGCTCGGCACCGGCGCGTCCGTCGGGGTGGCGACTGCGGTCGTGAAAGACGACGGCTCTCTTCTAACCGGCGCCGACGCGAAGCAGGTTCACGTCGTCAGTCTCCCCAGCACACCGGCGCTCTGCGGGGGCAATGCGGTTTTCGCGGGCGGCCAATACGTTCTCGTCCTCGAGAGCGGCTGCGCAAGCCGCATCAATGCTCCGCCGGCGAACTCCGACGTGGTGGCGATTCCCGTCGCCGCCGACGGCGTGCCAGACGGTACCAACCCCATCTCCGTCGCCGTGCAAAGCATGTTCTACGAAATGGCGCCGTCGGTCGCCGTGAACAGTGCCGGCGCGGTGGTGGTGGTATGGGAGGAGCACGCGCCAAAGACCGGCGGCAACGGCACTCCGGTACCGGCGACGGCAGGCACGCTGCGTGGCGCGCTACTCGGCGGCACCGGCGCGCCCCAATCGTTCGACGTCGCCAGCGGCGGCAACCTTGCGCCTCGCTGGCCGAATGTGGTCTCGACGGGCGCGGGTTTTCTGGTGAGCTTCGTCGACGAGACGATCCCGACAATGTACGGCCTGCGCGGCCTGCGGCTACAAGCCAACGGGCAGCCCAATCCGAACGACGCCAAGCCGGGCGCCGCCACTACGCTTGCGTCGTTTGGTGATTCGCCCGTGGTCCAGCCGCTGGCCGGCAATCCCGATCCGAACGGCGGCGGACTGGCTGCCGGCGCCGACGGACAGATGCTGCTGGTCTACGACACCGAGAGCCCCAAGGGCGTCGGGCGCGCGCGCAGCCGGCTGCTCAACGGCCGCAGCCTGGGCGATGCGTGCACGCCGGCGAGCGCGGGGTTCGGCTGCGCCGACGGGCGCTGCGAGCGCGACGCGGAGCACGATACCGCCGGGTTGTGCTGTGATACGCCGTGCTCGGGTCCCTGTCAGAAGTGCACCGCCAACGGCTGCGTCGGCGTGCCGCCCGGCGATTCGCTGTGCGGGACGATCTCGTGCGCGGCGCTGAACACGGTCTGCCGCACCTACAAGCCCGCGCCGACCGCGTGCGGCGGCTTCAACCTGTGCGGCTCGTCGGACGATCTGTCGACCTGCACCGCGTTCGACGCGGCCAACGACGGCGGCGCGTGCGATGCGCCCGGCTGCAGCAAGATGGGCGCGTGCCAGGGCGGCGCGTGCGTGTGCGGCGACGCATCGCGCGACGTCGGCGGACCGCGCGTCGTTCCGGCCGGCTGCTCGATTGGCGGCTCCGGCGAAAGCGGCGGCGCCTGGGCGCTCGCGCTCGGGTTGCTGGCGCTCTACTTCGTGCGTAGAAAAGCACTTCGTCGCAGCGCGTAGGTTTGGCCGGCGGTGAGCAGCGAGCCGCCGGTGGGCTCCATCAGGTTGGCCTGTCCGATCATCGTGTCGGCGAGCGGGTCGGGGTAGACGGTGCCGCTCATCCCGATGTTCTCGACGTGCTGCAGCGCCAGCTCGTGCCCCAGCTCGTGCGCCAGCGATCGTCCGAGCACGAACGGATCGTCGTCGCGGCCCACGAAGATGCCGTCGTAGTAACTGCCCGGATCGGGCGCGCCCGGCAGGCCCAGACTCTCGCCGCGTACGCCCGGCACCGCGAAGCTGTCGACGATGAACGCGTCGATTCCATCGGTCGGCGCGCGCATGCGGCCGAGCTGCGCGAGCGCGCACAGATCGGAATCCGGCGCCGGCAGATACGAGAACGTCTCCGTCGGTGAGCTGAAGCCGCTGCCGGTGAGCGTCTGCATGCCGTCGACGACCACCTCGATGCCGGCCTGCGCATAGATCGCGCGCAAGCTCGCGAGCGCCGCGTCGATCGGCGGTGCGGCGGCGAGCTCGCTCACCGTGAACAGGTTCAGGTGCACCACGCCGGCGCCGTCGTCGGCGGGCATGCGCACGGTGACCTGCACGCCGCTCACGCTGTCGCTGGCAGCGACGCGCAGCGAGAGCCGGCCCGACGGCACCGCCTGATCGGGCGACTGCGGATAGAGCGTGGTGAACGTGCCGAGCCGCACCACCTGGTACATCGGGCCCGGCAGGATCGCCGCGCGATCGTCGAAGAAGCTGCTCTCGAGGATCTGCTTTATGGTTCCGCCCGCCGGCAGCGTCACCAGATCGTTCCCGCCGGCGGTGCGCAGCGAGCCGAGCGCATAGAGCGTGTGCGCGCCGCCCACGATCTCGATCGAGATCCCGCGCGTCCCGTCGGGCACGTCGAAGTCGATGGTGCCGGAGAGCCCGTCGTCGCCGACCGTGCCGCTGGCGTGGACGAGGCGCGGCGGGTCGAGCGTCATGTCGAGCACGCCGCCGTCCTCGGGCCGCGCCGGCGGTGTTCCACAACCCGCCAGCGATCCGCCGGCCAGCTCGACAAAAAGCACGAGGAGCAGGCGACGCATCGAGACGATCATACCCCATTACGCCGTGGTATCATTTTAGATTACATGAGGATTCCCGTCTCTCTGTGGGGGGCTGCCGTCGTGCTGCTCGGCGCCTGCAGCGACCCCGGTGTGTTGCAGGTCGATCTCATCATGAACGCAACCACGCTGGGCGAGACCGATCGCGTGCGGATCGTGATCAGCGACCCGATGGGCGGCTTTCAACCCTCCGGTGCGCTGGCCGGCGCGCCCACGAACGAGCGGGTCCGCAACATCGACCTGGACGGCGACGGGCGCGCCGAGATCGTCGCGGACCTTCAGACCGACTTCAAGTTCCTGCGCAACACCACGTACCTCAAGGTCGTGCCCCAGGGCGGCGCGGCGGCTCGCACGGTGAACGTGAGCGCGCAGGCGATCAACCGCTACGGCAATCCGATCGGCGCCATTCGCGACCTGGGCTCGAGGCTGCCTGGCGGCTCGATCAAGCTGACCATCGACTGCGGCTCGAACTGCGCGGGCACGGCGCTGCCAGCGCTCTCGCCGCCCATCCCGTTGATCGACGCCACCTTGGCTGCGCATCCCGTCAGCGCGGTCGCGGCGAAGGTCGGTTTCGCCGCGGTGGGGATCGCGGAGGCCGGCGCGACTCCTGCGGAGGCCGGCGCCGCAGCGATGCCCAACCGCGGGCAGGTCTCGCTCCTGCGCCCCAACGCGGCCCACGATGCGATCGAGGTCGCCGCGCAGCTCACTGGAGAGCGCCCGGGTGATCTGTTCGGCGCGTCGCTCGCGATCGGCGATCTGGACGGCGACGGCCAGGACGATCTGATCGTCGGCGCGCCCGGCGTGCGCGATGCGATGGGCAACACCGTCGGCGCGGTCTACGTTCTCTTCGGCGGATTGAGCTCGCTGAGCGGCGCCGTGTCGACGATCCCGCACGTCACGATCCTGGGCGACCCGGGCGACCTGTTGGGCGCCAGCGTGGCCGTCTTCCTCTCGAACGGGAAGCCGGCCGTCGTCGCCGGTGCGCCCGGTGCAGAGCCGGCCGGCGCGTCGCCCGCTGCCGATCCCTCGGCCGGACGTGTCTATCTCGTCGAGAGCGTAACCCGTGCGGTCGCCCCGCTGACCGTCGCCACCCTGAACGCCGCGACGCTCAAGCGGGCGCAGGGCGCGGCCTCCGGCGTTCATCTCGGCCGCTCGGTCGCAGCGACGGCCGGGCTGGTCGCGGCCGGCGCGCCGGGCGACAACGCGGTGTACTTCCTCAATCCCGCAGACGACAAGGATTTTGCGCTCACCGCGCAGACGGTCGCGCGGATCTGGAGCACGGGGATGGCGGGCGGCGGCGTCGGCAGCGCGGTCGCCATCCTCGACACCAACGCCGATGGAAAACCCGAGGTCGCCGTGACCGCACCCGGTGGAGAGACCGTGTACGTGATCGCCGTGACCGACGCCGCGCCGACCGACGCGGACGTCATGCACGTGATGCGCTCGACCGTCAGCGCCGTCTCGCTCGGCGCATCGCTGGCGCGCGTGCCGGGCCGCTTCGGCGATCGGCTGGTGGTCGGCACCAGCCCGCAGCCCGGCGCGATCCAGGGCGCGATGGGCGCAGCGTTGATCCTGACCGGCGACTCGCTCGTAGACGCAGGCGCGCAGCTCCCACTCGCCTTCGACAGCGCGCGCGCCGCGGGAACCGTGCTGCTCGGCGACGCGATCATCACGCAGGCGGCGGGCGCCGACTTCTTCAGCAGCGCGGACCTGCCCGGCCTGGTACTGGTGGTCGGAGACTCGCTCGGACGCGTCTCGCTGCAAACCACCGGAGGTGCGCTATGAAGCGCCTCGGGATCGTCGTGGCGCTCCTCGCGCTGATCTGCACCCGCGCGCGCGCGCAGACGCCGGCGCAGATGGAAGACGCCAAGAAGCAGTTCGAGCTGGGCCAGGTCGCCTACGACCTCGCCAAGTACGACGAGGCGCTCACGCACTACACCAAGGCGTACGAGCTGTCCAAGCTGCCGGCGATCTTGTTCAACCTCGGCCAGTCGCACCGCCGCTTGTACGAGACCGGCGCCGGCCTCGACAGCCTGCGCCGCGCGCGCGAGATGTACCGTTCGTACCTGCGATTGGTGCCGTTTTCGTCGGAGCGATCGCTCGCCGAGACGCTGCTCAAGGGCGTCGAGGATGAGTATGCCAAGCAGCTGCACGCGCAGCGCGACAAGCTGCTCATCGAAGGTCGCGGCGTGAGCGCGCTGAACCTGGCGGAGGATTTTCTGGGACAGGGCGATCTCGACGCAGCGCAGGCGGCGCTCGATCGTTTCCAGCGCTCTGTGGGGAACCTGCGCCCCGAGGTCGCGCGCGGGCTGCGCGTCAAGGGACGACTGGAAGCCGCGCACAGCGACGGCGCGGCCGAGAACACGTTCGCGCGCGCGCTCGAGCTCGACCCGTCGACCTCGCCGCCGCCCGACACCGAGAAGGTCGCCCTCGCCGCGTTCGTGCAGGCGCAGGCGCTCATGAAGGGCCAGGCGCCGCTCGGGCTGCAGCACGTGCCCCCGACCCGGCTCAAGGTGGGCGCGACGCCGCGCCTGCGCATCGAGGTCACCCACGACAAGCTGCAGATGGTGACCGGGCTGCAGCTCCACTATCGCGCGGGCCACGGAGCGTGGGCGGTCTCGAGCGTACAGCAGGGCGATGTCAGCTTTCCGCCTACGTTCAACCAGGCGCTGGCCGCCGGCACGCGTATCGAATATTGGTTCGACGCCGTCGACGAGGCCGGCGCGCGCCTGGACACGCTCGGCTCGAACTCCTTGCCGTACGCGCTCAGCGTCGACGCCAAGCCGCCCATTCCGATCTACAAGCGCTGGCAGTTCTGGGTGGGCATCGGCGCCGGGGCGCTGGTCGCGGCCGGGGTCGGCGCAGCGGTCGGGGTCACCCAGTCGCCGCCCGAGCGGGTTGCGATTCCCGTCAACGCGGGGTTGCTGCTAAAATAGAGGACCGATGTCCCGCATCTGCCCTCAGTGCAGCAAGTCGTACCCCGACTCGACCACCTTCTGCCTCGACGATGGCAAGCCGCTGGTGGAGCACGCCGACGCGGTCGCCAACACCATGATGGCCGGCGCGGGGACCGCCGAGAACCTGCAGCCGATCCAGATGCCCACCGCACAGGGCGGCGCGCAGACCCAGCAGGCGGCGCAGCCGGCGTTCGAGGAACCGCAGCTGATCGAGCTGCGAGAGGGAACGGTGGTCGGCGAGTACGTGATCGAGAAGCAGATCGGTGAAGGCGGCATGGGCGTCATCTACTCCGCCAAGCATCCGGTGATCGGCAAGCGCGTCGCCATCAAGGTGCTCAACCCGGACATGGCGGCGAACGTGTCGATCGTGCAGCGCTTCATCCAGGAGGCGCGCTCGGTCAACCAGATCGGCAACCGCAACATCGTCGACATCTTCTCCTTCGGGCGGCTCTCCGACGGGCGGCACTACTTCGTCATGGAGTATCTCGACGGGATGCCGTTCTCCAGGCGCATCCAGCAGACCATGCTGTGGACCGACGCGATGGCCATCTGGCTGCAGATGTGCAGCGCGGTCGAGGCGGCGCACCAGCGCGGCATCGTGCACCGCGACCTCAAGCCCGACAACATCTTCATCATCCCCGGCGGCGAGGGGCCGTTCGTCAAGGTGCTCGACTTCGGCATTGCCAAGCTGATGGGCGGCGAGACCGGCGTGCAGAAGACCTCGACCGGCGTGCCGATGGGAACGCCGCTGTACATGTCGCCCGAGCAGACGCGCGGCACCGAGGTCGATCACCGCACCGACGTGTACGCGACCGGGATCATCCTGTACGAGACGGTCACCGGCGCGACGCCGTTCAACGCGCCGAGCTTCTTCGAGGTGATGACCAAACAGCTCACCGAGCCGCCGCCGCAATTCCTCGACAACGTGACCGTCGACGGTGATCTCGAGGCGTTGATCTTCCAGTGCCTGGAGAAGGAGCCCGCCGATCGCCCGCAGAGCATGGGCGAGGTGCGCGAGCGGCTGCTCAAGCTGCGCGACACGGCGATGAAGACCGGCCAGGGGCTGTTCGAGCGCCAAGGACAGCCGTGGGATCGCAAGTCGGCCGGCTCGCTGCCGCCGGGCGCGCCGACGCAGAAGGACGACCAGACCGATCGCGCGCGCCCCGCCAAGCGTCCCGCGCCCGACGCGGGCTACACCGTTCCCGATCCGCGCGACTCGCAGAACATGCCGATCGTGGCACCGAGATCGCCAGCCGGCGCGCCCACGAAGTCCCGCGCGCCGCTGATGATTGCCGCCGTAGTGGGGCTGACGCTCCTCGGCGGCGTCGGCTACGTGGTCACGCGCCCGAAGCCGACGGTGGAGGTCCCAACGCCCACGCCGGTGCCGGCCCCGATCCCGTCGCCGCCCGCCGCGCCCGGCGAAGGCACGCTCATCCTCCACACCACCCCGAGCGGCGTGCACGTGGTGCTCGACGAGGTCGAGGCTGGCGTGGGCGGTCCGGATTTCCGTTTCAAGGCTTCGCCCGGCCATCACCAGATCAAGGTGACCCGCGCGGGTTTCTTGCCGGCCTCCAAAGACGTCGTCTTCACCGCCGGCGACTTCACCTCCGAATCGATCACGCTCGAGCCGGAAAAGGCGCCGCCGCGGCCGCCCGGCGTGCACAAGGAACCGAAGAAGGACCCGACGGTCGCGCCGCCGCCGCACGAGGTCGTCCCGCTCACCAAGGACGGCACCATCAACCCGTTCGGCAAATGAGCAATCCCGAAGGGATTGCGATCAACCATGACCTTTTGTCCATTGCATCCGGCAGGGCCTCTCCGTAGGATTGCCGCGCCATGAGCAATCCTCCTCCGTCAGCGTCGCCAACTGCGCCGAAACAGACGCCTCTTTACAACCGCCACAAGGCGCTCGGCGCGAAGGTGATCGACTTCGGCGGCTGGGCGATGCCGGTGCAGTACAAGGGCATCCTCGAGGAGCACAAGGCGGTGCGCACCGCGTGCGGGCTGTTCGACGTCTCGCACATGGGCGAGGTCGCCTTCTTCGGGCCGCGCGCCGCCGAGATGGTGCAGCGACTGGTCACCAACGACGTCGGCAAGCTGCGCGACCGCACGGCGATGTACTCGGTCGCGTGCAAGCCCGACGGCGGGATCGTCGACGACCTGATCGTCTATCGCCAGGGTGACGAGCACTACCTGATCGTCGTCAACGCCGGCAACATCGACAAGGACGTGGCCTGGTTTCAGGAGCACACCAAGTCGATCTCGCCCAACCTCAACAACGAATCGGACCAGACCGCGCTCCTGGCCGTGCAGGGCCCCAAGGCCATCGGCGTGGTCGCCAGCCTCACCGGCGCGCCGATCGCCGAGCTCGCTGCGTTCGCGATGACCGAGGCCGACCTCGCCGGCAAGAAGACCTGGGTGGCACGCACCGGCTACACCGGCGAAGACGGCGTCGAGATCTTCTGCAGCGCGGAAGACGCGCCCGAGCTGTGGGATGCGATCCTCGAGGCGGGCAAGCCGGCCGGCATCCAGCCGATCGGCCTGGGCGCGCGCGACACGCTGCGGCTCGAAGCGCGTCTGTGCCTCTACGGCAACGACATCGACGAGCAGCACACGCCGCTCGAGGCCGGCCTCGGCTGGGTGGTCAAGGGCAAGGGGTACGTCGGCGAGGCCGCGCTCGCCAAACAGAAGGCCGAAGGCGTCCAGCGCCGGCTGGTCGGGTTCGTCATGAAGGAGCGCGGCACCGCGCGCCATGGCTACCCGATCGTCGACGACAGCGGCGCGAAGATCGGCGGCGTGACCTCGGGCGCGATCGGCCCCACCGTCGGCGTGAACATCGGGATGGGGTACGTGCCGGCCGATCGCTCGGAGCCGGGCACGCGGCTGGTGATCGACTGTCGCGGCAAGCCCGCCGCCGCCGAAATCGTCAAAGGCCCGTTCTACAAGCGCAAGTAAGGAGACTCATGTCCGCCGATTACCCGAACGATCTTCGTTACACCAAAGAGCACGAGTGGGCGCGCATCGAGGGCAAGAACGCGACCATCGGCATCACCAAGTTCGCCGTCGACTCGCTCGGTGACATCACGCAGGTCGACCTCCCCGACGAGGGCGAAGAGATCCGCAAGGATCAGGTGTTCGGCACCGTCGAGAGCGTCAAGGCGGTCTCGGACCTGTTCGCGCCGTGCACCGGCAAGGTGCTCAAGGTGAACAGTCCGCTGTCCGACTCGCCCGAGATGATCAACGAGGACTGCTACGACGAGGGCTGGATGGTGCAGATCGAGTTGAGCGATCCGAAAGAGCTCGACGGGCTCATGAGCACCGCAGACTACGAGGCCTACCTGAAGGAGCAAGGCTAGACGTGCGATACATTCCGCACACGGATGAGGACGTACAGCGCATGCTGCGCGTCATCGGCAAGCCGTCGGTGGCGTCGCTGTTCGAGCACATCCCCGATCGCCTGCGCGCGAAGCGGCCGCTCGAGATCGAGCCGCTCGACGAGGGCACGCTGCTCGCGCACCTGGGCGAGATTGGCTCGCGCTCGCGGCCGTCGCTGGGCGCGACCCCGCGCGAAGGCGCTGCGCTGGCATTCCTCGGCGCGGGCGTCACGCCGCACGTGATCCCGTGTGCGGTCGACGCGCTCCTCATGCGGTCCGAGTGGTACACCAGCTACACGCCGTACCAGCCGGAGATCTCGCAGGGCACGCTGCAGGCGGTGTTCGAGTTCCAGACCATCGTCTCCGAGTTGTTCGGGCTCGGGGTCGCCAACGCGTCGATGTACGACGGGGCGTCGGGCGCGGCCGAGGCGGTGCTGATGGCGCGCCGCGTGACCGGCAAGCACCACGCGATCCTGGCCGGCGCGCTCCACCCGCAGTACGAGCACACCATCGACACCTATCTGTCGGGCTCGGAGAAGGGCGCGCACGGGGCGGAGTCGCTCGTCGGCTTCGGCGCCGACGGGCGCGTAGCGATGAAGGTGCTCGCCGAGCGCGTTGAGAAGGCGCAGGACCTCGCGTGCGTGGTGGTGCAGTCGCCAAACTTCTTCGGCGTGGTCGAAGACCTGCAGCCGATCGCGGACCTCGCGCATTCGCGCGGCGCGCTTTTGGTGGTGGTCAACACCGAGCCGGTGGCCTACGGCGTGCTCAAGTCGCCGGGCGCGCTAGGCGCCGACATCGCCGTCGGTGAGGGGCTGGGCCTGGCGATCCCGCCCACCTGCGGCGGACCGGGCGTGGGCCTGTTCGCGGCCAGGAACGAGCACATGCGGCAGCTCCCCGGCCGGCTGGTGGGCGAGACCATCGACAAGGACGGGCGGCGCGGCTACGTGCTCACGCTCGCCACGCGCGAGCAGCACATCCGNNATCCGCCGCGAGAAGGCGACGTCCAACATCTGCACCAACCAGGGGCTGATCGCGCTGGCGTTCACGATCCACCTCTGTCTGCTCGGGCGGCGCGGCCTCACCGAGATGGCCAAGCTGAACCTGGCCAAGGCCGAGTACGCCAAGAAACAGCTCGCCGGCCTCAAGGGCTTTTCGCTGGCGTTCAGCGGCCCGACGTTCAACGAGTTCGCGGTGCGCGTGCGCGGCGGCGACGCGTGCGCGGCGGTCGAGCGGCTGGCCGAAAAGGGAATCTACGGCGGCGTACCTGCCACCGCGCCGGGCATGGTCGGCGACGGCGACAAGCTCGAGGACGTGCTGATCGTGGCGGTCACCGAGCGCCACTCCAAGACCGACATCGAACGCCTCGCGCGTTCTCTCGACGAGGTGTGCTGATGGGAGATCGTTCGAGCAAGTCGGGGACGCCGATCGAGACGCGCCAGATCTTGCACACGTCGCGGCCGATCTTCGAGCAGGGCGCGCGCGGAAGATCAGGCGCGTCGCTGCCGCCGATGGACGTGCCGGTCGCCGACGAGAAGAAGCTGTTCGGATCGCTTGCGCGAGACGAAGCGCCGGGCCTCCCCGAGGTGTCGGAGGTCGAGGTGACCCGCCACTTCACGCGGCTGTCGCGCTGGAACTACGCGATCGACATCGGGCTCTATCCGCTCGGCTCGTGCACCATGAAGTACAACCCGAAGGTCAACGAGCGCGTGGCGCGCATGCCCGGCTTCGCGGGGCTGCATCCGGCGCAGCCCGAGTCGACCATGGCGGGCGCGCTCGAGCTGATGTGGCGGCTCGAGCAGACCCTGTGCGAGCTCGGCGGATTCAAGAAGGTTACGCTGCAGCCCGCCGCCGGCGCGCAGGGCGAGCTGTGCGGCGTGATGATGATCCGCGCGTATCACGCCGATCAGGGACGCCGCCCGTCGAAGGTGTTGATCCCCGACTCGGCGCACGGGACCAATCCGGCGTCGTGCGCGCTCAACAGCTTCGAGGTGGTGTCGATCAAGACCGGCGCCGACGGCCTGTTGCACGCGGACGCGGTACGCCAGGCGTGCGAGGCGCACCAGGGCGACGTCGCGGCGATCATGATCACCAATCCGTCGACGCTCGGGCTGTTCGAGGAGCAACTCGGCGAGATCGCGGACGTGGTGCACGCCGCCGGAGGGCTGGTGTACATGGACGGCGCGAACTTCAACGCACTGCTCGGCAAGGTGCGGCCCGGCGAGGCCGGCGTCGACGTCATGCACATCAACCTGCACAAGACCTTCACCACGCCGCACGGTGGTGGCGGGCCGGGGTCGGGCGTGGTCGGCGTGGGCGACAAGCTCGCGCCGTTCCTGCCGGCGCCGCACGTGGAGAAGGTGCCAGGCGCCGCAGGCCAGAATGACGGCTACAAGCTCGACTATGATCGGCCCAAGTCGATCGGGCGGCTGCGCACCTGGTTCGGCAACTTCGGGATGTTCGTGCGCGCGTACACGTACATCCGCGAGCTGGGCGGGCCGGGGCTGACGCTGGCGACGGAGATGGCGGTGCTCAACGCCAACTACGTGCGCGCGCGGCTCAAGGACATCTACCCGCTGGCGTACGACAAGCCGTCGATGCACGAGGTGGTGTTCACCGACAAGAAGCTGAAGAAGGAGACGGGCGTGCAGACGCTCGACGTGGCCAAGCGGCTGATGGATTTCGGCTATCACCCGCCGACCATCTACTTCCCGCTGCCGGCGGTGACCGGCGGCGCGGGCGCGTTGATGATCGAGCCGACCGAGACCGAGACGCCCGAGACGCTCGACTCGTTCTGCGACGCGATGGCGGCGATCGCGGAGGAGGCGGGGAAGAGCCCGGAGGTTACGCACGGGGCGCCGTATGGGACGGGGATCAAGCGGTTGGATGAGACGCGAGCGGCGAGACAGCCTAAGTTGCGGTGGACGCCCGCGTAGCGCCCGCGAAGGCGGGCGCGGAGCGGGCGTCTGGGGGTGCGTCTGGGAAGCGCGTGTCTTTGGAAAAGCGGGACACGTAGCTTCAGAGTTGCCGAAGGGGGGCGCGGGTCGCGGGGGTGGTGGCCCGAGCGCGCGGTTCTACGCGGGTGGGGGTGGTGCGGGGCGGCGGGGTGTCGGTAATGTGCTGCACGTGGCTGGTTCAGGTTTACCGGCGCGAGGCGGTTGTGAAGGCAGTGGGCGCCGGCGAGTTTTGGGCGGTTTTGGTCGTTTGGGATTGACATGATATGAATTAGTGCTAAATTGTCTTGGTGACGCAGCTTCGACTCGGATTGAAGGCGCGGCGGCGAAAGAAGGAGCTGCGGGGGCGGCCGCCCAACGTGCCGGGGAAGCCTGGCGTTTCGCATTTGCGGCGGGAGGTGCTGAAGCGGCGCTTTCCCGTGTTGGTGACGATGCGGGTGAAAGAACATGTCTGGAACTTGCGGTCGCAGCGGTGTTTCCGGGCATTGCAGGCGGCTTTCCGAAAAGGGCGTGACCGCTTTGGATTCCAGATGAACGAGTTCTCGGTGCAGGGCAATCACCTGCATTTCATCGTCGAGGCGGAGGATGAAAAGTCCCTCGCGCGCGGCGTTCAGGGCCTGACCATCCGAATGGCGAAAGCACTAAACCGGGTGATGGGTCGTCGCGGCAAGGTGTTCACGGACCGCTATCACGCGCGCATTCTGCGCAGTCCCACCCAAACCGCGTACGCACTCCGCTACGTGCACACCAACTACCAAAAACATATGACCAAGCTAGGCCAGCCACTTCCGCCGCACTTCCTCGATCCCTACTCTTCCGCCACTCGCTTCCCCGATCTCACCCAACCGCCCCGCACCTGGCTCCTCCAAACGGCAGCGCCAGCTCC
>PNAM01000101.1 GCA_003170275.1 Myxococcales bacterium | reverse complement strand
TGACCTGTTGACGCTGATCAACGACATCCTCGATCTGTCGAAGATCGAAGCCGGCAAGCTCGACGTCCGCCCGGAGTCGATCACGATCGCGCGACTCGTCGATGACCTCTCGAATACGTTCCAGCCGATCGCGGCGCAGCGGCAGCTCGAGCTCGCGATGTCAATCGAAGCGGGCGTGCCCGACACGGTCGAGACCGATCCGACGCGGCTCCAGCAGATCCTCAAGAATCTGCTCTCGAACGCGCTCAAGTTCACCGAGCGCGGCGGGGTCTCGCTGGTGGTCGGAGCCACGGACGGGCGCCTCCGGTTCGACGTGCGCGACACGGGCATCGGTATCGCGGCGGATCAGCACGAGGTGATCTTCGAAGCGTTCCGTCAGGCCGACGGCGGGAGCAACCGCAAGTTCGGTGGCACCGGCCTCGGCCTGTCGATCTCGCGCGACCTGGCACGCCTGCTCGGTGGCGATCTGCACGTCGAAAGCACGCCGGGACGCGGCAGTACGTTCACGCTGTCGTTGCCGACGCGCTATGCGGCACATGACGCAACCCCAGCGCCAGCCCGCGCAGCTCCGAGCCCGCGGCGCCCGCCACACGCGCTTGCTGCCCCGAATGCCCGTCCAATACCGGCGGCAGCGGCGGCGGACGATCGCGGCCGGCTTGCAGCGACATCGCGCTCCCTTCTGATCATCGAGGACGATCTCGCCTTCGCGCGGATCCTCTACGATCTCGGCCACGAGCTCGAATTCCAGGGCCTGATCGCGGCGACCGCCGAAGACGGTCTGGCCATGGCGAAGCGCTACCGACCGAGCGCGATCGTGCTCGATGTCGGGCTGCCGGATCGCTCGGGCCTCACGGTCCTCGATGCGCTCAAACGTGATCCGCTGACCCGGCACGTTCCGGTCCACGTGATCTCGGCCTCGGACCACGCAAAGACCGCGCTCGAGATGGGCGCGGTCGGATATGCGCTCAAGCCCGTCAAGCGCGAACAGCTCCTCGAAGCGATCAAGCACCTCGAAGCCAAGGTCACCCAGAAGCTCCGCCGCGTGTTGATCGTCGAAGACGATCCCGTCTTGCGAGAGAGCACGGCCCGCCTGCTCGCCAGCGACAGCGTCCAGACCGTCGCGGTAGGGACCACGGCCCAAGCCCTCGAGCACCTGGGTGCCACCACCTTCGATTGCATGGTCCTCGATCTGTCGCTTCCGGATCGAAGCGGGCTCGAGCTGCTCGCAGAGATGTCTCGCGGAGACCAGTACGGCGTGCCGCCGGTGATCGTCTACACCGGCCGTTCACTGTCACAAGACGAGGTCCACGAGCTCGAGCAGTTCTCGAGCTCGATCATCATCAAGGGAGCGCGCTCCCCGGAGCGCCTGCTCGACGAGGTCATGCTGTTCTTGCACCAGGTGGAGGCCGAGCTTCCACCGGAGCGCCAGCGGATGCTCCGCGACGCCCGCGACCGCGAAACCGTGTTCGAGGGCCGTCGCATCCTGATCGTCGAGGACGACGTGCGCAACGTGTTCGCGCTGACCAGCGTACTCGAGCCCAGGGGCGCCAAGGTCGAGATCGCCCGCAACGGGCAGGAGGCGCTCGAGCACTTGCGCCAGAACCCCGGCGTCGATCTCGTGCTGATGGACATCATGATGCCGGTGATGGATGGCTTGCAGGCGACCCGGGAGATCCGCAAGCAGCCCCAGTTTGCCAAGCTGCCGATCATCGCGCTCACGGCCAAGGCGATGATCGACGATCGGGAGAACTGCCTCCAAGCTGGTGCGAACGACTACATCGCCAAACCGCTCGATGTCGACAAGCTCCTGTCGCTCGCCCGGGTGTGGATCCGCAAGTAATGGACCGATCGATCCGCGACGTCGAGCTCGGCCTCCTGCTCGACGCCATCTACCTCACCTACCACTATGACTTTCGCAGCTACTCGGAGGCATCGGTTCAGCGCCGCATCAGGGCGGCACTCGTCCACTTCAAATGCGAAACGATCTCTCGGCTCCAAGAGCGCGTGCTCCGCGAGCCGCAACTGTTCACCGAGCTCCTTCGCTTCCTCACCGTCCAGGTGAGCGACATGTTCCGCGACCCGACGTACTATCGCGCGCTCCGCGAGGTGGTGGTCCCTTACTTGAAGACCTATGCTTCGCTGAAGATCTGGGTCGCGGGATGCGCCAACGGAGAGGAGGCGTATTCGCTCGCGATCGTGCTTCACGAAGAGGGGCTCCTGGAACGCACCTTGATCTACGCGACCGACATCAACCCGGAGAGTCTTCGTACTGCCGAAGAAGGGATGTACGAGACCGAGCGCTTCACCCAGTTTTCGGAGAGCTATCGGCTCGCGGGCGGTCGAGCATCGCTTGGCGACTATTATTCCGCCGCCTATGGGGGCGCCGTGCTCGACCGCCGCTTGAAAAAGGCGATCGTGTTCTCCGACCATAGTCTCGCAACCGACAGTGTGTTCGCGGAGGTGCACCTTGTGTCATGCCGCAACGTGCTCATCTACTTCGAAAAGGGACTTCAGGAACACGCGCTCGGTTTGCTGAGCGATTCACTGTGCCGCAAGGGCTTTCTCGGCCTTGGGCTCAAGGAGACCTTGCGATTCTCGCAGCACGCGGCGACGTTCACCGAGCTCGTGCCTGACGCTCGGATCTACCAAAAAATCTAGATGAGTGACATCGAAGCGATCGTGATCGGCGGTTCTGCAGGGGCGCTCGACGCGCTGCTCGCGATCGTCCCTGCGCTGCCCGAACAGGTCTCGTGCCCGATCGTCATCGTGCTTCACCTTTCGCCCGCGCAGCCGAGCCTCGTACCGGAGATCCTGTCCCGGGTCTCTGCGCGGACCGTGCACGAAGCCGAGGACAAGGCGCCGCTCCGCGACCAGACGATCTACGTCGCGGCGCCGAACTATCACCTCCTGATCGAACGGAATCGCTCCCTGTCACTATCGATCGACGCCCCCGTCCATCATTCGCGCCCGGCGATTGACGTGCTGTTCGAGTCGGCCGCCGACGCCTACGGACCGGCGGTGGCCGGCCTGGTGCTCTCGGGCGCGAACCAAGATGGCGCGGAGGGGCTCTGCCAGATCCGGCAAGCCGGTGGTGTGGCGATCGTCCAAGCCCCGGCGACGGCGTCTTCTCCGATGATGCCCGAGGCGGCCATGCGGCGCGTCGGACCTTCCGCCCACGTGGTCCGACTCGGGGACCTCGGAGCCTTCCTCGCCAGGCTCGCCGGCACCAAGGTCCGCGGTGGGGACTTGCTGTCGTGACGTCCGAACCGATCAAGTTTCTGCTCGTCGACGACACGCCCGAGAACCTGGTCGCGCTCGAGGCGCTCCTTCGCCGCGACGGTCTGAAGCTGCTGGTGGCGCGAACCGGATCCGAAGCCCTCGAGTTGTTGCTCGTGCACGACGTGGCACTGGCACTGCTCGACGTGCAGATGCCCGTGATGGACGGCTTCGAGCTCGCCGAGTTGATGCGCGGGGCCGAGCGAACCAAGCACGTGCCGATCATCTTCCTGACTGCCGGGAGCCGCGATCCGCAGCGCGTGTTCAAGGGCTACGAGTCGGGTGCCGTCGACTTCCTGTTGAAGCCGATCGCTCCGCTAATCCTGAAGAGCAAGGCGGACGTGTTCTTCGATCTGGCGTGTCAGCGCCGCGAGCTCTCAGCAGCCCTCCGTCTCAACGAAATGTTCGTTGGCGTCCTCGGACACGACCTGCGGAACCCGCTCGGAGCGCTGATGGCGGGCGCGGAGGTGCTCCGGCTACAGATCGCCGACGAAGGCCAGCTGCGCACCTTGTCCCGGATGAAGTCGGCGAGCCACCGCATGAAGGAAATGATCGAGCAGCTCCTCGATCTGACACGCGCTCGGCTTGCAGATGGGATCGGCTTCTCGTCCGCCCGCAAGGCTCTCGACATCGGGGAGCTCGTCCAGCGCGCGGTCGAGGAGCTGCGCGCGACCAACCCGGACCGCGAGATCGTGATCGAGGCCGATGGCGATTGCACGACCTGGGGCGATCTCGATCGGCTGCTGCAGCTGTTCTCCAACCTGGTTGGCAACGCGCTCCACCACGGGACGCCTCAGACGCTGATCTCTGTGAGGATCGCCGGCGACGAGCGGGAGATCGTGATCCGGATCCACAATGGAGGTGTCATCCCGCCCGAGCTATTGCCCGCGATCTTCGAACCGTTCCGCGGCCGAACCAACAGCGCGTCGCGATCCGGCGGCCTCGGGCTCGGACTCTTCATCTCGCAACAGATCGCGAGGGCACATGACGGCGACCTCGGAGTCGACTCGAGCTCCGCGAGCGGGACGGTCTTCACCGTGCACCTGTCGCGACGGCGCGAGTAGGTCGGCGATCTTTCGCTTCCGCCTACCTACTACTTATGCCGTGGACGTTTTGCTACCAGGGCGCGATCGGCGGCCAGCTTCTCCACATCGCCGCGCCGGAAGAGGCGGCGGCCGCTGACCGTCCGCAGGGTCGCCAGGCGCCCGCTGTCGCTGAGGGAGCGCACCGAGTCGGAGGACAATCCGAGGATCCGCGCTGCATCGGAAGGCGTCATGAGTTCGGCCGGATCTTTCCGGGTCATCTATTTCTTCCCCACATCTAGGATGTGGTGTATAAGAGAGCGTTGTGCATTTGGACTTTTGTATATCTTTTCAATGCATTGCACAAGAAAAATACGAATGTAACGGTCGTCTCTTGGCAGTGTCGATACGGGGCCTACGCTGATTTCGGGCAACGGATTGGGACGGAGGACTTCGGTGCGTATGGATGGCGAGAGCTAAGCGAAGCGCCTCGAGGAGCGGCCGGACCTCGAAGGATTCAAGTCTGAGCGCGGATGGAGAGTTGGGTCCGCAGGCTCGGCTCGCCGTGAACCTACCGATCAAGGCGCACCGCCAGCTCAAGGCGCGTGCCGCCGAAGAGGGCCGCTCGATCCGCGACTACGTCCTCGAGATGCTGCGCAAGTGCGGCATCGGCTAGATCTAGGATCTACGATCTAGGAGCCTTGACGAGGCACCAGCCGTGCCTAAGCAGGCTGGGTGTCGCAAGCCCGCAGGGTCGTGCACGTCGAGGACGACGACGACACCCGCCTGGTCTTTCGCGCAGCTCTCGAGATCGGCGGGCATCACGTAGAGGAAGCGCGGGACGGCATCGAAGGGCTGGCGCGCATCCTCGCCGAAAATCCCCACGTCGCGTTCGTCGACATCGGTCTGCCCGGAATGGACGGCTACGAAGTCGCGCGGCGGGTGCGCGCCGAGCTCGGACCTTCGATGCTGCTGGTGGCGATGACGGGATACGCGAAGGAGAGCGATCGCCTCCGCGCGCTCTCCGCCGGCTTCGATTTGCACATGAGCAAACCCATCGAGCTGGAGCTGGTCAAACGGATCCTCGAGACCACGACGCGGCTTGCATTCTCTGACGGCGTGGCGCACACCAGCGGCGAGGAGTATCGATGACGCCGGTGACGCTCTATCAATTCGCGCTCTGTCCGTACTGCCACAAGGTTCGCGCCGGGCTCGAGGCCAAGGGGATCGTCTACCGCACCGTCGAGGTCAACCCGATGAACAAACGCGGGCTGCCGCCCCTGCCGGAGGGCGCGCCACGCAAGGTGCCGGTCCTCGATTGGGGCGGCGAGGTGATCTTCGATTCGACGGTGATCTTGAAGGCGCTCGACCAAAAGGCGCCGGGCGGCGTGCGGCTGCTACCCGAGAGCGCGGCCGCGCTGGCGCGAACGGAGGAGGTCGAGGATTGGGTCGACGACGCGCTGACCTTCGCGTTGCCGACGGTGATCTATGGAACCTGGAAAGAGGCGTTCAACGCGGCGCAAGTCACCGCGCGCACGTCGAACTTCGGCCCGGTGCAGAACCTGATGGTGCGCGCCGGCGGGTCGCTGATCATGCACCAGGTGGTCAAGCGCATCTTGAAGAAGCACAACGAGACCGACGCGCATGCGTGGGTGGCGCGAGAGATCGACCGCTTCGAAGCGTGGCTCGGCGAGCAGCCGTTCGTGTGCGGCGCTTCGCCGTCGCTGGGTGATATTGCGACGCACGGTGCGCTCAGCTGCATCGCCGATTTTCCAATCTACGCCGAGTTGATGAAGCGGCCGCGGCTCGCCGCGTGGTTTGAGCGTGTGCGTGCGTTGCGCGCGATTCCGGCCATCGAAATGCATCGGGATTGAGCCATCCAGATCATCGGCCGCCTCTCGCCTTGGCCTCTCGCTCCGCTGTCCGGTTGACTCGAATGCGCGCTTTTCGCAGCTCGGCGCAGCCGTTGCAGAGATCCGTGGTGGCCAGTTGCCCGATCATGCCCGTCGGGCTCCCGGGTCGCTTGCCGCAGCTCTGACACTTTGTCGTGCCCATTGACGTGGCCGCCTTCGAAGGCGACTCCCTGCCCCACCTCACGCAGCACGTCCCGAGAAGCGACGGTCACGTGGTAACCCGCAGCCAGCGTGGCCCGTTCCGACTGTATCGACGTCAATCACGACGCACCCCTACCACGCCATTGCCCGGCGCGATACTCCCCTGATTGACGACCTGGTCGCCGTCATGGCTCGGCGTAGAGCAGCACGTCGCCGCCGTCGGCGTCGATCGCGAACAGACCGCCGGCGCGAAACTCCACGCGGCTCCATCTGGCCTCGACGCCGCGCTTCTCGAACAACACCGCGCGACCCGCGACGCGCCACACGACCACGTCACGCCAGTAGTAGTAGTCCTCGTCCATCCCCGGCGAGAAGTTCTGGTTCTCGATCGTCGTCGACTCCCTCATCCAGGCCATGCGCGTGAAGCCGGCGTCAAAGACGCATTTATTCGGCTGCGAATACCGATCGACCTCGACCTCGAGGATGAGCGGCAGGCCGATGCGGCGAAGGTCGTCGGCGTGAGCGAGCAGCTCATCCGTGCACTCGACGCGCAACACGAGCCCCGTGCGCCACCATTGCTGAAACCTTGCCCAAGGCGCGAACCGCGCTTGCCACTCCAGGCCCAGCTTTCTCCGACGCCGGTTCTTGGCTTCGGGCATGGCCTGGTTCGAGTACTCGAGGGTGATCGCGATGTACTCGCCGAGCGGGTTGCCGTCCTCGGTGAGTCGATCCGCGATCACGAGCCAGCACGCGTCGTCCCCGGGCTTCGCGCGCGCCAGTGCGATCAGCTTTGTGAGTTCGGTCATCGACGACATCGTAATCGATGGCGGATGCGCTCGCATGGAAGCGGTGACGGACGCCAGCTCGAGCCAGGCTCATACACCATCGGCATCGGCACCGATCCGGTTGTCCGCGTCAAGCCGCTGACGCTCCAAGTCGGTCGATGATTTGGTATACTGATGGTTGGGGGTGTCGCATGCGTAGAGCTCTCCTCTTGCTCGCCTTGCTGACGGTCGGCTGTGCGGCGGGCGATGACCCCTACCGGGCGGCGGTGCCGACGCGCGATGCGGTGGCCATCAACGTGCCCGGTGGCAGCACGGGCACGTCGAGCGCGCAGGAGGAAGCGCTCCTCGGCGCGCAGGCGAGCTTCTACACCTTGACCCGGCAGATCTCGACGGGGCTCAACAACGGGGCGGCGATGTTCTTCGGTCTGGTGGAGAAACTAGTCGCCACGCCGCCGACGGCGCACGACGCGACCAACTCCTACTGGGGACCGTTCACCGATGCGTTGTCGCCGATGACCGTCGAGCTGGGCGTGAACCGCGTCGATGCGCAAGACTACATGTTCTTCCTCGGCGGCAAGCCCAAGGGCGCGCCCGACTCGGCGTTCATGGGGCTGTTCGGCGGCACCGCGCACCCCATCGACGCCGCCCACGGCTCCGGCGAGCTGGACGTCAACTTCACCGAGCTGAACGCGCTCGACCCGACGGTGAATCCGGCCACCGGCGGGATCGCCTTCAAGCACGACAACACCGCCGACCCGCGCACCGTGGATGTGCAGTTCGGCAACTTCCTCGACGGCACGCCGGGCTCGACGCCGCTCGACGCGCTCTATCACTACGCCGAGCACGCCGACCAATCGGGCAGCTTCGCCTTCGGGCTGCGCACCGACTTCGATCACGACCCGAATGGGATCCTCGAGGACGTCGCGCTCAGCTCGCGTTGGTTGGCCTCGGGCGCGGGCCGCGCGGACCTGGTCGCCACCGGCGGCAGCCTGCCCGCGGGTTTTGTCGTGCACGCCACCGAGTGCTGGGACACGACCTTCGCGCGTGTCTTCTACACCGAGGACGTCGACCCGACCAAGACCGAAGGCAACGTCTCCGCCTGCGCCCTGCCTTAAATTCGAACCAGGGATGGGGTATGCTCGGGCGGTGAAGACCGCGCTCATGATCGGTGCGACCGGGCTGGTCGGGTCGCAGCTTCTGATTCAGTTGCTGGACGACCAGCGGTTCGGCAAGGTGATCGCGTTCGGACGGAGACAGACCGGGAGGGCTCACCCGAAGCTGGAAGAGCAGGTGATCGATTTCGATGCGCCGGAGTCGTGGTCGTCGCTGGTGAGGGGGGACGTGGCGTTCTCGTCCCTCGGCACCACGCAGAAACAGGCCGGCAGCCAGGCGGCGCAGAAAAAAGTCGACTACGATTACCAATTCGAATTCGCCAAAGCGGCGCGCAAGAACGGCGTCGCGTCGTACGTGCTGGTCTCCTCGGCGTCGGCGAATCCGAAATCGAGCATGTTCTACACGCGCATCAAGGGCGAGCTCGACCGCGACGTGCAGCAGCTCGGTTTCGAGCGGGTTCGGATCATG
Organism: Myxococcales bacterium; assembly: GCA_003170275.1. Lineage (GTDB taxonomy): Bacteria > Myxococcota_A > Polyangia > Palsa-1104 > Palsa-1104 > PALSA-1104. The sequence goes on along the minus strand of PNAM01000101.1, from coordinate 15,243 downwards.
CGACCCAGTCTGCTCGGCGGGGATCGCAAGAACCCGCGCGCCGGGGAAAAGATCAGCAGCGTGCTGCTCGGCGCGGTGAACGCCGTCGGCATCGGGCGCAAGTACCGCGAGATCCACGGCGACGTGGTCGCGAAGGCGATGATCAATGCCGCGCTCGACCCCGAAAAGGGGACGCGCATCTTCACGCTCGACCAAGTATTCGACGAAGCCAAACGCGCTGAGCCGGCAGTAACCCCCTGAAACGGCTGGGGTCCGGAGCCCAGCCTTTGCTGTTCCAGATGGGCTTGGTACTCTCGCCCCATGAACGTCGAAGACAGCTACGAGGGTGCTGTTCGCCGGCTGCAACGTTTGGGACATGCCGGCGTCGGCCTCGGGCCGCCGCGCGCCATGTCGCGACAGCGCGAGGAGACCGACGACCGCATGCGCGATCTCGAGGAGCTCGCGACGCTCGCCTGCGAGGAAAACGAGCGGGTCGCGCACGAGCTCGACAGCGCGCGCGACGAGATTGATCGCCTGCGGCGGCTCGTGGTGACGCTGCAAGAGTCGGTCGCGAGCGCGCAGTCCGAGCCGTCCTTCGCGGCGCGGAAGCCGCGGGGTCGCGGGCTGGCCTCGTACTTCTTCACCATTGTGATCGTGGGCGGGGCCGCCGCGGCGCTGTTCACGCTTCGACCGTGGGAGCGCCTTCGGGGCGGGTTGGCGGTTGCCGCAGCGACTGCGCCCGAGGTGCAGCCCAGCGCGCCCGTGGTGGTTGCGCCGCCGCCGGCCGTTCCCAAGATCGAGGTGGCCGTTCCCAAGGTCGAGCCGATCGTTCCCAAGGTCGAGCCGACCGTTCCCAAAGTCGAGCCGGCCGCTGCAGCACCGACCAGGGCCCACCGGCAGCACGCGAAGCACCACTCGGCGAAGAGCAGTCGTCACGAGGAACACAAGCACCACACGGCGGCTCGATCCAGCAACCAGCCCCAGTCGGCCCGCACCAACGACCCGCTCGGCGGGCTCAACCTTTAATACCGTCGAGTGGGCGCGTGGAATGCGCGCGGTGTTTCCCGACATGGAAGTGACGATCGACCGGGCCGTGGCCGAGGGCGAGCTGGTGGCCGTGCATGCGACCTGGCGGGGCACCCAGAAAGCGCCGTTCCAAGGCATTCCTGCCACCCACAAGGCCATCAGCTTCACCGGGATGGTGCTCTGGCGAATCGTCGATGGAAAGATCGCCGAGCGCTGGGCGAACCTCGACCTGGCCTCCGCGATGCGCCAGCTCCAGTCGTAGGCGCCCGGGACCGATCGCTAGAGCGGCACGTAGAGGGTCACGCCGCGATGCACGACGCTGTTCTGGAAATCCGGCGGGTGCCACTCGACGCGGGCAAGCACCATCAACGTGCCGAACGTCTGCGTCGTCGTCGCGTACATCGGATAGGTGACTGGGTCGTGCAGGATCATCACCGCCCAGGTGGTCATCGCCGGAGTCACCTGCGCCTGCATCATGAGCATGTAGCCGGCCGGGATGGACGGGTTGTCGGCGACGTTCGGCGTATCGATGCAGCACTGGATGGTGGCGGGTCCCGGACAACTCCCGGGCTCCGAGCTGTGGTCCGTGATCGCGGCACAGGCCGACAGGGTCAAGCACGTCCCCGGAGCGCCACCCCATTCGCACTCGGGGAGGGATCCCGCGTCGCCGGCCGGGCCTGCCCCGTCGGTGAGCGCCGCGTCGACCTCCGGCAAGCCGCTGGCCGCGTCTCCGGCGTCGTTGGTGGGCATGGAGGAATCGGCGCCCGAGCACGCCACCAGGAACAGCGCGGAAACCGCATACGCAGCGCTGCGGCGCATCGTCCCGACATGGTATCGCAGTTCGAGGGTTAGTTGACGACGAGGGTGAGCGCGACCTGCGCGGTGAGCGCTCCCGAGGTCGCGGTCACCTGGAACGGATAGGTCCCCGGCGCGAGGAACCCGTTGAGGTCGGGCGGCGCCAGGAGGTCCGTCGTCGCGGCGAGGTCCGGGGGCTCCGAGCCCGACAAGTCGGGCGACGAGGACCCCGACAGATCCGGCGACGAGCCCAGATCGATCGACGAGCCGGAGTCGCCGCAGCTCGCGATCATCAGCGTCATCGACAAGAGCAGCGCGAACGCATGACGCCGTCGTTGGCGGCCCAGGCCCAGCCAGGCGAGGAGCGGCACCAGCACGAACGCGGCGAACGGTCCGTGCGTGCGCCGGGGGACCAGCTGGCCGATCATCGGCGGCACTGGCGCGGTGGTGACCATCACGGTCACCGGCCCACCAGTGGTGGCGCCGCCGGGGAGCACCCCCGGGCTGAGCTGACAAGCGGCTCCCACCGGCAGCCCGGTGCAGGCGAACGCGATCGGATTCGCCAACAGGCCGGTCACCGTGGCCTGCACGGGAAAGGTTGCGGTGGCGCCGGAGCTCACCGTCTGCATCGACGCCGACGAGGAGAGCGCGAGGCTCTGGACCACGTCGAGGCGGTTGTTGCCGAACGACGTGATGGTGCCGTTGCCGGAGACCGCGAACGGGCCGCCGCTGTTGTCCGTGCCGAGCACCTTCGACATCCGCACGAGGGCGCTGCCTGCCGGCGCGCTCGATCGCACGCCGACGCCATTCTCGGTGACGGCGACGCTCTCCAGGTTCACCTCCGCGGTGCCGCCCGCGCTGGTCGACGCGAGCACGCCGGTGGTGTTGCCCGACGCGACGCTGTCGTAGATCGTCAGTCGCCCGCCGGCGGCGGCGGAGAAGCCGACCAGGTTCCCCTCGGCGCTGCTCTCCGTCACGGTGCCCAACGCGGGGCTGGCGCCGGTCGTCCCCACGATCACGCCCGGTCCGCCGTTCGCGTCGACGAACAGGCGCTCGACGAACAGCTGCCCGCCGGCGACCGGCTCGAAATCCACGCCCACCTGAAAGCCGGAGATCTCGCATTCCACGACATGGAGCTGGCCGCCGCTCGAGAAGTTGATGCCGGCGTGGGTGCCGTCTCCGACGAGCGCCAGGTGGCGCAGGACCACCACGTCGGTCGCGCCGGCGGCCACGGTGATGCCGTCGCTGGCGGCGGCGATCACGCCGCTGCGCTGCGTCTGCCCATCGATGGTCAGGGCCTGCGTGATGGTGATCGAGCCGAAGTCGCCCGGGTCGAGCGCGTCGATCTCGCCGCCTGCGGCGGTCTGTGCGAGCGCGCCCGTGAAGGTCTTACAGGGCGCGGTGCGGGTGCACGGGTTGAGGTCGTCGCCGACGCCCGAGACCCAGGTCTGCGTCGCCAGCTGGGCGCGCGCGACCCCGCCGGCGCACAGGACCAGCGCCGCAGCGAGCGCGGCGATCGTAGAGGAGCGCATCGCTACTGCAGCGGAATGGTGCTGTTGGGGGCGCCGTCGGTCCCGTTGCCGGCCGTGACGCGGTTGTTGCCGAACGAGGTCACCATCGCGCCGGCCAGCCCGGTGACGTTGTGGCTGATCATCACCTCGGAGAGGCGAACCAACCCGTTGGCCTGCACGCCGGTGAGATTCCCGGCGATGATCCCGTGGTCCATGTTGGCGAACGCCGTCGCGGCGGTGCGAATGCCGGCGGTCGCGTTGCCGGCGAACACGCTGTCGTGGATGGTCGCCTTGGCGGTGTTCTGGACGTCGAGGCCGACGCCGTCGTTGAAGAAGTTGCTCTTGGAGATCACGGCCTGGCCAGCCTGGGACACGATGATCCCGCCGGCGTTGTTGGTCGCGCTCACCCGCTTGACGAACAGCATCGACGGCGTGGCGGCGGGCGGCGTGAAGTTGATCGCCGCCGTGGTGAAGCCGTTCATGACGCAGTCCTCGACGTGCAGCGCGGCGCCGGTGTTGAACTGGATCGCGCTGAGGCCCGTGCCGACCCCGGTCAAAGAGAGACCGCGCAGGATCACCACGTCGGTCGCGCCGGCGTTGACGGTGATGCCGTTGACGCCGCTCGCCACGATGCTGGCGAGCGTGCCGCGCCCATCGATGGTGATCGCCTTGATGATGTTCACCGCGCCGAAGCCGCCCGGATCGAGCGCGTCGATCTCGCCTCCTACCGCCGTCTTGGAGATCGCGCCCGCAAAGGTCTTGCACGGGGCAGTGCGGCTGCACGGGTTGGCGTCATCGCCGACGCCGGAGACCCAGGTGCGGGTGGCCTGCGCCCGGGCGCTCGCGGCGGAGAGAACGACGCACAGAACGACGACGATGCAAGAGACAGGCTGAAGCCTTCGCATGGGACCCCCGGGTTCGCGATCAATGGTGGTGGATGGAGAGGAGACGCGGCTCATCGTAGATGATCTCGTCACCCGCAACAAGCCGTTCGGCGACTACTTGGCGGGGATCCTCTCGAACACGCGCAGCAGCTCGATCGGCAGCGGGAAGAGGATCGTGGAGTTCTTTTCGACGGCGATCTCGGCCAGCGTTTGCAGGTAGCGCATCTGGATCGCGGTCGGGTTTTGCGAGATCCGGTTGGCGGCTTCGAGCAACTTCTCCGACGCGAGCAGCTCGCCTTCGGAGGCGATCACCTTGGCGCGCTTCTCGCGCTCGGCCTCGGCCTGTCGTCCCATCGCGCGCTGGATCTGCTCGGGCAGGTCCACGCTCTTCAGCTCCACCGACGAGACCTCGATGCCCCACGGCTCGGTCGCCGCGTCGATGATCTCGCGCAGGCGCTGCGAGAGCTTCTCGCGCTCGGCCAACAGCTCGTCGAGCGTCACCTCGCCGAGCACCGAGCGCAGCGTGGTCTGCGCGATCTGGCTGGTGGCGAACAGGTAGTTCTCGACGGCGATCACCGACTGCTTCGGATCCTTGACCTTGAAGTAGACCACCGCCGAGACCTTGAGGCTGACGTTGTCGCGCGTGATCACGTCCTGGCTGGGCACCTCGAACACCACCACGCGCTTGGTCACGATCACCGCGCGATCGATCGGCCGGAAGACGAAGATCAGGCCCGGTCCCTTGGCGTCGTGCAGCACCTTGCCGAGGCGGAAGATCACCGCGCGCTCGTACTCCTTGACCACGCGGATGCACGAGAACAGGTAGAGAAACACGAACACACCGACGGGGAAGATCCACCCCGTCGTCTTGAGCACGTCAACCAGCATGTGGGGCTCCGAGCAGGTGGACCGGCATCTTCGAACCTGCGGGCGGGAAGCGCAAGGCCCGCGCCCTACCCCGCGCGCAGCGGGATGATGGTCATCGAGAGCCCCTTCCACTGCAGGCGGCGCTCGACCTGGTACGCGGTCTCGTTGTGCAGGATGCGCTGCCACCAACGTTCCTGGCGCCAGATCAGCTTGCCGGCGAAGTACATGAGCTGGGAGTAGAGCTTGGCTTGCGCAAAGCAGACCTGGAACAGCTCTTCGACGCGATCGGTGCCGACCGCGGTGGCGGAGGTGGCGTTCCAGCCCAGCCGCCGCGCCAGCTCGACGTACTTTCGCAGCGACTCCTCGACGTTGCTGCGCAGCGCGTCGATCTCCTCGGGACCCTTGAAGGTGCCGGAGTCGATCACCGCCACCGAGACGAAGACCACGTTCTTGAAGTAGTTCGGAAATTGACGCTGCACCGCGAGCAGCGAGTGGATGCCAACGCCGCCGAACTCGCCGACCAACAGGACCGCGGTCGGCTTGGTGGGATCCGGTTCGCTGCCGTGGTGGTCCTCCGTCGGCAGGTGCAGGAACTCCCGATCGAGCAGGCGCAGCTGCATGGCCACCGATCGGTAGTGACGGCGCACCGACACGCACAGCGCGATGGTGACGGCGGTGATCACCAGCGTGAGCCAACCGCCCTGGCCGAACTTCTCGACCACGGTGACGCTCAAGATCGTCAAGCACACGGTCAGGCCGATCACGTGCACCGAGATGTGGCGGATCCAGCCGCCGTGCTTCTTTCTCGTCGAGAACCAGAAGCGGCACATCCCCATCTCGGTGAGCGAGAAGGTGGCGAACACGTTGATCGAGTACATGACGACCAGCGCGTCGACGCTGCCGCGGGTGAACAGCAGGAGCCCGATCGCCGAGGCGCCCATCAACACCACGCCGTCGCGCGTCGTCAATCGATCCGAGAGCGAGGCGAAGCGGTGCGGCAGCCAGGAGTCGACGGCCATGTTGGACATCACGCGCGGCCCGTCGATGAACCCGGTCTGCGCGGCGAGGAACAGCAGCGCCGCCTCGGACGCGATTGTGATCCACACGAACATCGATCCGATCGGCACCGCGCCGAGGTGCCAGCTGCCGGCGAACTTGTTGGCGAGCACCCAGTTCAAGGTCTTCTTGGCCTGCTCCGCCTCGGGCAGCCCGAAGAAGCTGGTCACGTCGAACAGCAGATAGCAGAGCAGGATGCCGCCCGCGGTGAACGCCAGCGACGCCGCCATGTAGAGCATGGTGCGCTTGCCGGTCTGCACCTTCGGCTCGCGCATGATGGCGATGCCGTTGGAGACCGCCTCGATGCCGGTGAAGGTGCCGCCGCCGAGCGAGAACGCGCGAATGAAGATGGTGAACATCTTCCAGCCGCCGAACACCATCAGCCCTTTATGAAATCCCGAGACCGTCTGGTGCGCGACGGCGGGAATGTGACCGACGTGGGTCCCGATCCCGGCGACGATCAGGATGAAGTGCGTGCCGACGAACACCAGGAAGATCGGCATGACCGCCTTGACCGACTCCTTGACGCCGCGCACGTTCATGACGATCAGCGCGAGCAGGACCAGGATCTCGCACGCGATCTTGAGGTTGATGTTGCCGCTCACCGAATCCGGCATGAGGTTGAACAGCGCGTCGCCACCGGCGGCGACCGAGACCGTGATGGTGAGGATGTAGTCGACCAGCAGCGCGCAACCGGAGACCACGCCCGCCTGACGTCCGAGCAGCTTGGTGGCGACCACATACCCGCCGCCGCCGTGCGGAAAGTGCTCGATCACGCGGCTGTACGCGTACGAGATGATGAACACGGTCATCGCCGTCGCGACCGCGAGAAACACCGCCAGATACCACTGGCCTTCCATCTGGCCGGTGACCGGGTTGCGCACGATCAAGTTCTTGAACGCCTCGGGCGGACCGTAGGCCGACGACGACAGTCCGTCCGCGCCGAGGCCGACCCAGGCGAGAAACGCGATCAGCGAGATCTTGTGAAAGACGGCCGGATCCTGAACGTCGCGCTTGGCGCCGAACAAGACGCGCCAGAAGCCGCGCTCGATCGGGGGCGGGGGCGGGGGCGGGGCTGGAGGTTCGGTGGGCGGCGGCGGTGCGGCGGGATCCATGCGGCTCCACGAGGCGAGATTGCCTGGCCGCTAAAGCAAGCACGACACCAACCCGCAACCCAAGAAGTTATTGAGGCCGCGCACGCCCGCGCATTGCATTACGCAAGATCAAATATCAAGTTGGATGCGTATTGCACGACTAGAGCAGCGTTCCCTTGAGAATGACGCTGGCGACCGTGAAGTAGATGATCAGCCCGGTCACGTCGACCAGCGTGGCCACGAAGGGTGCGCAGGCGGTCGCCGGATCGAGCCGAAGCCGGCGCAGCAAGAAGGGCAACATCGCGCCGGCCAGGCTCCCGAACATGACCACCCCGATCAGGCTACACGCGACCGTCATGGCGATCATCACGTAGTGCTCCCCGTAGAGGGTGGTGCGCGCCGGCCAGAGGACAATTCGCATCAGGCCGATTCCACCGAGCAAGAGGCCCAGGGAGAGCCCGACCACCACCTCACGAAAGAACACGCGCCACCAGTCGCGCAAGCGGACCTGGCCGAGCGCCATGGCGCGGACCACCAGCGTGGAGGTCTGCGAGCCGGAGTTGCCACCGGACGAGATGATCAAGGGAATGAACAGCGCGAGCACGACCGCGCGGGCGATCTCGTGCTCGTAGTGTCCCATCGCCGTGGCGGTGAACATCTCGCCCAGGAACAGCACCGCCAGCCATCCGCCGCGCCGCTTGAACATGGCCGGATAGCCGACCGAAAGGTACGGTTCCTGAAACGCTTCGACGGCCGCGAACTTGTGCAGGTCCTTGGTGGCCTCCTCCTGCACCACGTCGACGATGTCGTCGGCGGTGACCACGCCCTTCATGCGTCCTTCCCGATCGAGCACGGGGATCGCGAGCAGGGCGCGGCGCCCGAAGAGCTGGCTCACCTCCGCCTGGCTGGCGTCCTCGGGCAGCGTCACCACGTCCTTCTTCATCATGTCCTGCACGCGCGCTTCGGGCGCCGCGAGGAACAGATCGCGAAAGGACACCACGCCCAAAAGCCGCTGGTCCTCGTCGAGCACATAGGCGTAGTAGATCATTTCGTTGCGATGGCCGGCTTGCTTGCGCAGATACCGGATCGCTTCGTCCACGGTCATCTCCGGACGGACGCGGACGAAGCGCGGATTCATCAGACCGCCCGCCTCGTCGTGCCGGTACGCGAGCAGCGCGCGCACCTCCTGGCGGGTCGCGTCGTCGAGCTGCTCGAGCAGGCACTCGCGGACCGCATGCGAGACCAACTGCAGCAGATCGGCTGCGTCGTCGGGCGCCAGAAAGCGAATCCACGAGCGCATCCCGACCGGAGACATCTCGGAGACCAGGAGCGCCTGGTCTCGAGACGACACGGTCAAGAACAAGTCCTCCTGCTCATCCCGCGGCAGGAGCAAGAAGCCCTCGCTTCGCTCGGACTTGGACAGAACGGTCCAGGCCTCGAGGAGCTCGGACTGGGAGAGGCGGTCGTCCACGTTGGGCTCGGTCATGGTCGACCTAGTATAAGCCCCTCAGTCGGTCGTTCCCGCGTCGTCCGTCGCACAGGCCAGACAGTTGCTGCTGGTCGACGGCGTGACCTTGTCGGGCGTCGGGCAACAATAGGCGACGCCGCAATTCGGCGGATAGGTGCACGTCAGCTTGACGCTGCCGCACTCGTCGTTGAACAAGAGCGGATTGCAGCGATCGCCTTCGCCCGGGTTGCAGCCCACCCCCGCAAGCAATAGCGTCGTGATGCCGAGAATTCCGAAAACGCGCGCCATGATGGTTTTCTTCTCTCGCCGCACGTCAGATGCGGAACAGGATTGCGAGGATGAACTTCTCTTCCGAATTGACCAGATCGGGGGTCCACCCGGTCGGGATACAGGTGCTGGTCGTGCCGTCCGCGTTGTACAGACCACCGCACTTGTAGCCGTCGGGACCAGTCACGCCGCCGTGGCCCGAGTAGTACGGCACGCTGACGTTGTGGTACGAGCTCTCGAGGCGGAAGGTGATGTTCTCGGTCGGGTGGTACGAGATGTTGGTGGAGATGTCCCAACCGTCGAACTTGGTCCCCGAGTTCGTGTCGAAGAATGTAGAAGCGACACCGGCAGGGACGAGGACCAGGTAGCGGCCCGGGTTGTGGATGAAGCCGCCACCAAGCATCCACGCGAACTGGTTCCGGTAGAACCAGAGATTGTTGTAGACCATCCCGCTGACGAAGTCCTGCTCGCAGGGGGTCGAGCTGGTGCAGCCACCCTCTTTTCCGCTGCCGCTGAACGCCTGGACGCCATCGCCGGACTCGAAACCGAGGTCGAAGGTCGCCGAGAGCGCCGCGCGGCTCAGACCCCTCGATTGCGGGTGATTGTAGTAGCGGAGCAGGAAGCTGTTGTCGCTGTGGAAGCGAACGCGCCCGGGATGGTCCTGCGTATCGGTGCCGACGTAGCCGTTGAAGACGACGTTGACCCACTCGCGCGGCGCGTAGCGGATCTGGTAACCGATGCCCGGCAGCTCGTTGAACTTGCCGTAGGTCTGCCAGCCGTTGATCAGCCAGATCTCGACCTTGAGCCGATCGGTGGGAAAGATCTGCAGGCGGGCCCCGTTGAAGAACCACGGGGTGTTGTCCGAGGTGAACGAGGCCTGATAGCCCCAGTTCTCGTACTGCGTATACGAAAACAGCCCGACGTAGGAGAAGAAGATGCCGACGTCGAGATTGATGCCGTGATACTTCTTCCAGTGATAGCCGGCGTAGGCTTCGCTCAGATACCGGTAGGCGGCCAGCAGATCGTACTGACCGCGATTGATGGTCACGTCGTTGCGCGGGACTCCGACTGCGCGCTCTCCAAACTGAAAAAAGATCCGCCCGCGCACGGGTCCGGCGTGGACATCGCCACCGATGCCGACGAACGCCAGCTCGAGCTCGTTGTGACGAAACGTCGCGGTCGAGCCAACGATCGTATGGTCGATCGGATTGTTGAGCGAGTAGGTGTAATTGATGTCCGCGTCGAACTGCGGCGTGAAGTACTTGGTGTCGAGCAGGCGCGTCGTCTGGCGCGTGCCACCGTTGAGCCAGGTGAAATCTCCCCAGGCGAAGGGCTCGCCGGGCGGCGTGGGATCGGGCGTCCACGCCGACTGAGCGCTGCTCACCTTCGCCAACTGCGCGCGCATTTCCTGCATCTGTCGGTCGAACTCTTTCATTTGCAGGACCAACTGGCGGTTCTGCTCGGCGAGGGTCTGTGGCGCTGCTGGCGCGCTGGCCGCTTCACCCTGCGCCTGCGCGTGGGCGCAAAGCACGGTGACGAAGCCCAGCGCAGCGATCGATGCTAGTCGGCTCATTCGCGCGAGCGACAGCACGAGGCGTGCCACCCGGCGCGCGCCGATCACTCGGCGCAGGACGATCGCGAGCCCACGCGAATTGCAATGTCGCGCGCCGGCCGAACACGTATTCTGCACTGCTCCGCCGATGGGGGACCCGGCACTTGCGCGCACCCGACGTGGGCACGAAAGATGCGTGACGCTGCACGTCATTGCGCAATCAATGCCCAGGAGCTCTCTGATGCTCGATGCCATCTTCGTCGTCGCGACCGCCGCGTTCTTCGCCCTCGCCTGGGCGTACGTGCGCGGCTGCGATCGGATGTGAGGAGACCACCATGTCCGCGGAATATCTGATTGGCGCAATCCTGGCGGTGCTGCTCACCGGCTATCTCGTCTACGCGCTGCTCAAGCCGGAGCGCTTCTGATGACCTTCAACGGTTGGTTGCAGATCCTCGTCTTCTTCGCGCTGGTGATCCTGGTGACCAGGCCGCTCGGCGTGTTCATGCACCGCGTGTTCGAAGGCGATCGACAGCCGCTGCCGCGCGTCTTCGGCCCAATCGAGCGGTTCCTCTTCCGGCTCTCGGGCGTCGACGCGCAAAAAGAGCAGACCTGGGTGCAGTACACGATCGCGATGCTGGTGTTCAGCGCGGTCTCGCTGGTCGTCACCTACGTGATCGAGCGCCTGCAGCACGTGCTGCCGCTCAACCCGCAGCACTTCGGCGCGGTCGAGCCGGCGCTCGCCTTCAACACCGCGGCGAGCTTCACGACCAACACCAACTGGCAGTCGTACTCGGGCGAGTCGACGATGAGCTACCTGACCCAGATGGCGGGGCTGGCCTGGCACAACTTCACCTCGGCGGCGGTCGGCATGGGCGTCGCGATCGCGGTAGCCCGCGGGCTCACGCGGCGTCCCGGGCCGGAGGGCGCCAAGACCATCGGCAACTTCTGGGTCGATCTGATCCGCGCGACGGTCTACGTGCTGCTGCCGCTCAGCTTCGTGCTCATGCTGCTGCTGGTCTCGCAGGGCGTGATCCAGACCTTCGCGGGCTATCACGAGCTCACCACCCTCGAGGGCGTCAAGCAGGTGCTCGCGCTCGGGCCGGTCGCTTCCCAGGAGGCGATCAAGGAGCTCGGCACCAACGGCGGCGGGTTCTTCAACGCCAACAGCGCGCACCCGTTCGAAAACCCGACGCCGCTCACCAACCTGATCGAGATGGTGCTGATCTTCGCCATCCCCGCCGGCCTCACCTACACCTACGGCCGGATGGCGAAGGATCAGAAACAGGGCTGGGCGATCCTCGGCGCGATGGCGGTGCTGTTCTTCATGGGCGTCGCCACCTGCTACTGGGCCGAGTCGCACGCGAACGGCGCGCTGCACGGCCTCGCCACGTCGCAGTCGATGGGCAACCTCGAGGGCAAGGAGACCCGCTTCGGCGTCGTCAACTCGGCGCTGTTCGCGACCGTGACCACCAACGCGTCGTGCGGCGCGGTCAACTCCATGCACGACAGCTTCACGCCGCTCGGCGGATTGGTCCCGCTGGTGAACATCCAGCTCGGCGAAGTGATCTTCGGCGGCGTCGGCGCCGGGCTCTACGGCATGTTGATCTTCGTGATCCTGACGGTGTTCATCGCCGGCCTGATGGTCGGACGAACGCCCGAGTACCTGGGAAAGAAGATCGAAGCCAAGGAGATGAAGCTGGCGATGCTCTACGTGCTCATCTTTCCCTTCGTCATCCTCGGCTTCTCGGCCTGGTCGGCCATCGCCGGCTACGGCACCTCGTCGCTGAACAACGCCGGGCCGCACGGCCTGACCGAGATCATCTATGCGTACACCAGCGCCACCGGCAACAACGGCTCGGCGTTCGGCGGCCTCAATGGCAACACACCCTGGTGGAACGTGTCGCTCGCGGTGGCCATGCTGGCCGGCCGCTTCCTGATGATCATCCCGATCCTCGGCATCGCCGGATCGATGATCGGCAAGAAGACCGTTCCGCCGGGACCGGGTACGTTCCCGACCGACGGGCTGCTGTTCATCGGCTTGTTGGTCGGCGTGGTCCTGATCGTCGGGGCGCTCACGTTCTTTCCGGCGCTGTCGCTCGGGCCGATCGTCGAGCACTTCGTCGGCATGAGTGGAAAGGTGTACTGATGGCCGCCAAACAGGTCTCGCTGTTCGATCCGTCGATCCTCAAGCCGGCTGTCGTCGACAGCTTCAAGAAGCTGGCGCCGCGCCTGCTGGCGAAGAACCCGGTCATGTTCGTCGTCGCCGTGGGCTCGCTCTTCACCACCGGCCTGTTGGCGCGCGACTTGGTCTCGCACCCCGACGGCATGGCGCCGATCTGGTTCAGCGCGGCCGTCACCATCTGGCTGTGGTTCACCGTGCTGTTCGCCAACTTTGCCGAAGCGGTCGCCGAAGGGCGCGGCAAGGCGCAGGCCGCCAGTCTGCGCAAGATGCGCCAAGAGACCACCGCCCGAAAGCTCGTCGGCGACAAAGAGGAGCAGGTCTCGGCCTCGCAGCTGCGCAAGGGCGATCAGGTGATCGTCGAGGCCGGACAGATGATCCCCGGCGACGGCGAGGTCATCGAAGGCATCGCCTCGGTCGACGAGTCGGCGATCACCGGCGAATCGGCGCCGGTCATCCGCGAGTCCGGCGGCGATCGCTCGTCGGTCACCGGCGGCACCAAGGTGCTCTCCGATCGCATCATCGTGCGCATCGGCGCCGACCCGGGCCAGTCGTTCCTCGATCGGATGATCGCGCTGGTCGAGGGCGCGTCGCGGCAGAAGACCCCGAACGAGATCGCGCTGCACATCCTCCTGGTCGGCCTGACGATCATCTTCCTGTTCGCCTGCGTGACGCTGATTCCGCTCGCGATCTACTCGGGCATCAAGCTCTCGGCGACCGTGATCGTCGCCCTGCTCGTCTGCCTGATCCCGACCACCATCGGCGGACTGCTCTCGGCGATCGGCATCGCCGGGATGGATCGGCTGCTGCGCAAGAACGTGATCGCCATGAGCGGCCGCGCGGTCGAGGCGGCGGGCGACGTGGACGTGCTGCTCCTCGACAAGACCGGCACGATCACGCTCGGCAACCGTCAGGCCGCGGAGTTCATGCCCGCTCCAGGTGTGACGAGAGAAGCGATGGCCGAAGCTGCGCAACTCGCTTCGCTGGCCGACGAAACTCCGGAAGGCCGGAGCATTGTCGTGCTGGCCAAGGAAAAATACGGACTGCGCGGACGCGAGCTCAATGAGCTGCCGCATGCCACCTTTGTTCCGTTCACTGCACAAACCCGCATGAGCGGCGTGGACATCAACGGAACGAAATATCGCAAAGGCGCGGCCGAGCAGGTGAAGGCTTTTGCGGGCGGCAACCTACCCGCCGCTGTCCAATCGGACGTCGACAAGATCTCTGGCCTTGGGGGCACACCGCTGGTCGTGGCCTCGAATGAGAAAGTGCTCGGCACGATCTACCTCAAGGACATCGTGAAAGGAGGACTCGCGGACCGCTTCGAGCGTTTCCGCGCGATGGGCATCCGTACCATTATGATCACCGGCGACAATCCGCGCACGGCGGCGGCGATCGCGAAAGAAGCGGGCGTCGATGACTTCCTCGCCGAAGCTACGCCGGAGCAAAAGCTCGCGCTGATTCGCAAGGAACAGGAAGGCGGTCATCTCGTGGCCATGACGGGCGACGGCACGAACGACGCACCCGCCCTCGCGCAGGCGGATGTCGGCGTGGCGATGAACACTGGCACGCAAGCCGCGAAGGAAGCGGGCAACATGGTCGATCTCGATTCAAACCCAACGAAGCTTATCGAGGTCGTCGAGATCGGAAAGCAACTCCTCATCACCCGCGGCGCTCTCACCACTTTCAGCATCGCGAACGACGTGGCGAAATATTTCGCCATCATCCCAGCGATGTTGCTCGTCAGCTTCCCGTCAATCGCGCCGCTCAATGTGATGAAGCTCGCCTCACCGCAAAGCGCCATTCTGAGCGCGGTCATCTTCAATGCGATCATAATAATCCTGCTCATTCCGCTTGCCCTGCGCGGTGTGAAATTCCGCCCGCTTGGCGCGGCCAAAATCCTACAACGCAACCTGCTCATCTACGGTGTGGGAGGGGTCATCATTCCGTTCATTGGCATTAAGGCGATCGACATGGTCGTCGCCGCACTTCAGCTCGCCTAACTCCGCAAACCTGTTTATCCCATGAATATCATCGTCAAAGAAACCACCAGGGCGATCCTCGCGACGCTTCTCTTCGCAGTCGTTCTCTGCGGAATCTACCCAGTCGTTATTTGGGGAGCCGGCCAGCTGCTCTTCCCGCACCAGGCCAATGGCAGCCTGATCGAAGGCAGCGATCGCAAGATCGTCGGCTCGGAATGGCTCGGACAGAATTTTACCGGCGCGAAATACTTTCACCCGCGACCATCCGCGGCGGGTGCGAATGGCTACGATGCCGCCAACTCCAGTGGTTCGAATCTCGGACCGACTTCGAAGAAGTTAATCGATTCCGTAAAGCAACGCGTGATTGACTACCGCACAGAGAATGGACTCGCCCCGGATACTCTCGTCCCCGGTGATGCCGTGACTGCGAGCGGCAGCGGTCTTGATCCGCACATCAGCCCGAAGAATGCGCTGCTGCAGGCGCCCCGCGTCGCGCGAGAGCGCAGCGTGAGTTTGGACGCGGTCAAAAGCGAAATCGAGAAAGCCACCGCCGCGCGGCAGTTCGGCATTCTTGGTGAAGCCG
>PNAM01000007.1 GCA_003170275.1 Myxococcales bacterium | reverse complement strand
TTCATCTACAACAAGCTCGAAGAGCGCGGCCTGGTCACCACGATCAAGTCGGCGAAGAAGCTGGTCGAGAAGGAGCGTCCCGAGGTGTGGGACATCCTCGAGGACGTGATCCGCGAGCACCCGGTGCTGCTCAACCGCGCTCCGACGCTGCACCGCCTCGGCATTCAGGCGTTCGAGCCGGTCCTCATCGAGGGCAAGGCGATCCAGATGCACCCGCTCGTGTGCGCGGCGTTCAACGCCGACTTCGACGGCGATCAGATGGCGGTGCACGTGCCGCTGTCGATCGAGGCGCAGATGGAAGCGCGCGTGCTGATGATGTCGACCAACAACATCCTCAGCCCGGCGCACGGCAAGCCGATCATCATCCCGTCGCAGGACATCGTGCTCGGGCTGTACTACATGACCCGCGAGCGCGTGTTCGCACGCGGCGAGTACAAGGAAGGCAACAAGAAGGGTGATCGCACGCAGGGCTTCTACGCCTCGCCGGATGAAGTCCGGATGGCGTTCGACCACAATGAGGTCGATCTGCAGGCGAAGATCAAGACCCGCATCACCGAAGACGGCAAGGCCAACCACGTCGAGACCACCGTCGGCCGCGTCCTGCTTTGGGACATCGTGCCGGAGGGCATTCCGTTCAAGTACGTCAACCGCGTGATGGGCAAGAAGCAGCTCGCGGACCTGATCGACGCTTGCTATCGCCAGGGCGGCCAGAAGAAGACCGTCCTGCTCGCCGATCAGCTGCGCTCGCTCGGGTACAAGTACGCGACCATGGCCGGCATCTCGATCTGCATCGATGACATGCAGATCCCGGCGGCCAAGAAGCGCGAGCTAGACGTAGCCACGAAGGAAGTGTCGGAGATCGAGGAGCAGTACACCGAGGGCCTGATCACCGACGGCGAGCGCTACAACAAGGTGGTCGACATCTGGGCGCAGGTGGCCGAGAAGATCGCCAAAGAGATGATGGACGAGATCGGGTCCGAGATCATCAAGAACGAGGACACCGGCGAGGAGAAGAAGACCCCGTCGTTCAATCCGATCTTCATCATGGCCGACTCGGGCGCTCGTGGCTCGCAGCAGCAGATTCGCCAGCTGGCCGGCATGCGCGGCCTGATGGCGAAGCCGTCGGGCGAGATCATCGAGACCCCGATCACCACGAACTTCCGCGAGGGCCTCTCGGTCCTCCAGTACTTCATCTCGACGCACGGCGCTCGCAAGGGATTGGCCGACACCGCGCTCAAGACCGCCAACTCGGGGTACCTGACGCGCCGGCTCGTCGACGTGGCGCAGGACGCGATCGTCGCGGACTTCGACTGCGGCACCATGGAAGGCATCGAGATGTCGCCGCTCGTCGAGGGTGGCGAGATCATCGAGCAGCTGGCGGACCGGATCCTCGGTCGCGTGGCGCTCGAGGACGTGGTCGATCCCTACACCGGCGAAGTGCTGGTATCGCAGAACGACGAGATCGACGAGGACAAGGTCAAGAAGATCGACGCGGCCGGTCTCGACCGCGTGAAGATCCGCTCCGTGCTCACCTGCCAGACCCGCCGTGGGATCTGCATCCACTGCTACGGTCGCGATCTGGCGCGCGGGCACATGGTCAACGTCGGCGAAGCGGTCGGCGTCATCGCCGCCCAGTCGATCGGCGAGCCCGGCACGCAGCTGACGATGCGGACCTTCCACATCGGCGGCATCGGCCAGGTCCGTACCGAGCAGTCGACGCTCGAGTCGCGCAACGAAGGCACGGTCAAGCTGGAGAACGTCCAGCACGTGGTCAAGTCGACCTACCTGGTGGTGATGAACCGCCACGGCGAGCTCATCCTCACCGACGACGCGGGCCGCGAGCGCGAGCGTTATCAGCTCACCTACGGCGCCAAGCTGCTGGTGCAGGATGGCCAGAAGGTGGCCGCCAAGACCCTGCTCTCCGAGTGGGATCCGTTCTCGATGCCGATCGTCACCGAAGTCGGTGGCGTGGTGAAGTACGGCGACATCATCGACTCGGTCACCATGCAGGAGCAGCTCGACGAAGTCACCGGCCTGTCGCGCAAGGTGATCGTCGAGTCCAAGGACGCAGACACCCGGCCGCGTATCTCGATCAAGGACAACCACGGCAAGACCGTCAAGCTGCCCAACTCCAACCAGGAGGCGCGTTACTTCCTCCCGGTCGGTGCCAACATCTACGTTGGCGACGGCGATTCGATCGAGGCGGGCGACATCATCGCCAAGATCCCGCGCGAGACCACCAAGACCAAGGACATCACCGGTGGCCTTCCGCGAGTTGCCGAGCTCTTCGAGGCCCGCAAGCCCAAGGAGCACGCCGTCATCTCCGAGATCGACGGAATGGTTTCGTTCGGCAAGGACACCAAGGGCAAGCGCAAGGTGGTCATCACGCCGGAAGTCGGCGAGCCGAAGGAGTACCTGATCTCGAAGGGCAAGCACCTCTCGGTGCGCGAGGGCGATCGCGTCCGCGCCGGCGAGCCGCTGATGGACGGCGCGGCCAACCCGCACGACATCCTCAAGGTCCTCGGCGAAAAGGCACTCGCCAAGTACCTAGTCGACGAAGTGCAGGAGGTCTACCGTCTGCAGGGCGTCAAGATCAACGACAAGCACATCGAAGTGATCGTGCGGCAGATGCTGCGCCGCATTCGCGTGGTGGACGTGGGTGACACCAACTTCCTCGTCGACGAGCAGGTCGAGCGTCACATCTTCGAGGAAGAGAACGAGAAGATCATGACCAAGGGCGGCACGCCGTCCAAGGGCGAGCCGCTGCTCCTCGGCATCACCAAGGCGTCGCTGTCGACCGAGTCGTTCATCTCGGCGTCGTCGTTCCAGGAGACCACCAAGGTGCTCACCGAAGCCGCCATCTGCGGCAAGGTCGATTACCTGCGCGGCCTCAAGGAAAACGTCATCATGGGACGCCTGATTCCGGCCGGTACGGGCCTGGGCGCCTACAAGAAGATGACGCTCAACGTCGAGGCGCCCAAGGAAGAGGAGATCGCGATTCCCCCGCCCCAGCCGACCGTCGTCGCCGAGGCGATGGCGCTCCGCGACGAGTAGTCCGTAGTCTAGTTCCGACGGAATTTGCCTTGACAGCCTAGGGTTCGTCAGTAGAATGCCCAGACTCTCACGGGGGGCGTTTCCCCGTGGTTTGCCCCCCATTTTAGTTTTTTGGCCGACGAAGAATCGAGAGAACGGATCAGGATGCCGACGATCAACCAGCTCGTAAAGTCCGGCCGGGACAAGCAGAAGCGTAAGACTGCTGCCCCCGCGCTGAAGGCCTGCCCGCAGAAGCGCGGCGTGTGCGTGCGCGTGTATACCTCGACCCCGAAGAAGCCGAACTCGGCCCTCCGCAAGGTCGCTCGCGTGCGCCTCACCAACGGGATGGAAGTCACCAGCTACATCCCGGGCGAAGGTCACAACCTGCAGGAGCACTCGGTCTGTTTGATCCGTGGCGGCCGCGTCAAGGACCTCCCGGGCGTTCGTTATCACATTGTTCGCGGCACGCTCGACACCGCGGGTGTCACCAGCCGTCGCCAGAGCCGCTCGAAGTACGGCGCCAAGCGCCCCAAGTAAGGCCGAGTAAAGGATAGAACATGCCACGCAAGGGTGAAGTTCCGAAGCGCGATACCATCCCGGATCCCAAGTACACCGAGGCGCCGATCGACGCGCGCAAGCGGCTGACCAAGTTCATGAACACGGTCATGGTCGACGGCAAGAAGTCGACCGCCGAGCAGATCGTGTACGGCGCGCTCGAGCTCGTCGAGCAGCGCTCCAAGCAGGAAGCAGTCAAGACCTTCGACCTGGCGCTCACCAACGTCAAGCCGAAGCTCGAGGTCAAGTCCCGCCGCGTGGGCGGCTCGACCTACCAGGTCCCGGTCGACGTTCGGCCGGAGCGCTCGACCGCGCTGGGCATGCGCTGGCTGGTGATCTACGCGCGCGAGCGCGGCGAGAAGACCATGGTCGAGAAGCTGGCGGCCGAGATCCTCGATGCGTCGAACAACCGCGGCAACGCGGTGAAGAAGCGCGAAGACACGCACAAGATGGCGGAAGCCAACAAGGCGTTCGCCCACTATCGCTGGTAGTCGTTGACTAGGCGGGCGGAGGATCGTCCTCAGCCCGTGGTTTCAAAACATAGGGTCTGGAAGCAAGAAACTCGTAGGAGACCCGCTGGCGGATTGATTCGGCCCACTCAGAATGGGTCGACCGAACCAACCCCCGAGCAACCCTCCTACCCGCCTCCACTCCCGCTGAATCGAAGGACGTACCGAGGCTGACAGGTTTGCCTGTCGGCCCACGAACACGACCATGGCGCGCGAGCTCTCCCTCGATAAGACCCGGAACATCGGGATCATGGCTCACATCGACGCGGGTAAAACCACGACGACGGAGCGGATCCTGTATTACACCGGCGTCAACTACAAGATCGGCGAGGTCCACGAGGGCGCCGCGACCATGGACTGGATGGAGCAGGA
>PNAM01000040.1 GCA_003170275.1 Myxococcales bacterium | reverse complement strand
CTCTCAGACCAGCTACCCGTCTTAGCCTTGGTGGTCTATTACACCGCCAACTAGCTGATGGGACGCGGACTCATCCTTCGGAGATAGCTTTCATGAAGAGGCCATCTTTCCCAACCAGATCCTAGGACCCGGTTGACGTATGCGGTATTAGCAATCCTTTCGGACTGTTGTCCCCCGCCGAAGGGCAGATTATCCACGTGTTACTCACCCGTCCGCCACTTTACTACCGGCCGAAGCCGGATTCTCGTGCGACTTGCATGTGTTAGGCCTGCCGCTAACGTTCGCTCTGAGCCAGGATCAAACTCTCCAATTAAAGTTGAGAGCTCTTCACGAAGCCCGCTCCTGCTCAGGTGGCGGACCCCGAAACTCGCAGTTATGTACTGCTATATTCTCTGGACAGAGTGCCGGTTCCGCTTTCGAACCGACTCTCACTTCTCGTCGTACCTACTATTCAGTTTTCAGAGACCGACTTCCTGCTGCCTCGTCTTACGGCCTCGCTGCGATTTCGTTACAGCGAGGTGAAGGTTTCTACTTCAGGTCCCCTGCACCGTCAACTTCTTTTTTGCGTTTTCTTCAGAATCTTCAGCCGCTTTTGACTGCCGGCCGAGGTTTCTGTTTCGTTACAGGGGAGGCGTTCTCTACCGCTACCAGACGCTAGCGTCAACAAAAAAATTGCGCCCAACGAACGCCAGGTAATCACACTCCTTTCGAGGTCGAGGGGAGCCGTCATTGACCCACTGCATTACAGCCCACATAATCGGGGCGGGCGGACGCCACCTACATGATCGAGCGCATAGGTAACTGCCGGATCGTCGAAGAGATCGGCTCGGGTGGCATGGCGGTCATTTACAAGGCCGTGCAGGAGAGCCTCAACCGCACCGTCGCGGTCAAGGCGCTCAAGGCGTCGGTCGCGCAGGACTCGCAATTCGCCATCCGCTTCGAGCGAGAGGCGCTGTCGGTTTCGTCGCTGCAGCACGAGAACATCATCCACATCTACGACTTCCACAAGGTGGGCGGCTCGCTGTTCATCGTGATGGAGTTCGTCGAGGGGATCGACCTCTACGACCTCCTCGAGAAATGCCCGATCCTGCCGGCTGAAGTGGCCGCGATCATCGGATTGCAGGTCGCGCGCGGGCTCGACTACGCGCACTACCGCGGGATCATCCACCGCGACATCAAGCCGGCGAACATCATGATCGGCAAGCACGGCGGCGTGAAGCTGATGGACTTCGGCATCGCGCGCGACCAGGCGTTCGGCGATCTCACCGAGACCGGCACCGGCCTGGGCACGCCGTCATATATGAGCCCCGAGCAGATCCTCGGCGACAAGCTCGACTTTCGCTCGGACATGTTCTCGCTCGGCATCGTGCTGTACCAGATGGTGTGCGGCCGAAAGCCGTTCATCGAGGACGATCAGAAGAGCGTCATGCACAAGATCCGCCTGGAGAAGTTCCCGTCGCCCAGGCGCCTGAATCCGGAGATTCCGCGCGAGCTCGAGCGGATCCTTTCGCGCTGCATGGAGAAGCGCAAGGAGGATCGCTTCAAGTCGACGCAGGATCTGGTGCTCGCGCTGGAGCGCTTCATCTCCAAGCGCGTCGAGATGAACTATCACGCGAGGCTGGTGCTCTTTCTGCGTGACCAGAAGGTGATCACCGAGGAGGAGGCCGACGCGCAGCTCCATCCGGCGGTGGCGGGCGGCTACAAGACGCCGACGCTGCCGGGGCCGCTTGGTTGGGCAGGAATGAAGCGACTGGCGTCGCTGCAGGCGGGCATCCTGGGCGCGATGGCGATCATCCTGGCGTTCGTGCACGCGTCGCAGATCGGTGCGCCGTCGGTGCAGGCAGCGCCCGTGGTGGCGGCGCCCAAACCGCCGGGCTTCTTGAAGGTGCTGGTCGAGCCGTGGGCGGACGTCTACGTCGACGGCAAGCTGATCGACACCACGCCGTTTTCGCGCGCGCTGTCGATCCCCGAGGGCGAGCACAAGGTGGCGCTGAAGAATCCGTTCTTCATCGAGGAAACGCGCAAGATCGTGATCAAGCGCGGCGCCACCGAGACGCTCAAGATCGCGTTGGCCAAGAAATGAAGACGCTCGCGATCCTGCTGTTGCTCGGCGGCGTCGCGCAGGCGCGCATGGTGACGTACACGGCGCGCAACGGCGATACCGCCGAGTCGATCGCCGCGGACTACTACGGCAACCGATCGCTGGCGCCGTTCATCACCGAGGGAAACGGGCTGCCGCACGACGCGCACTTCAAGCCGGGGCAGAAGGTGCGCATCCCGACCGCGTTCCACTATCGCGTGCGCAAGGGCGACACGCTCGAGGGGCTGGGCAAGAAGTTCCTCGACGACGTGCGGCGCGCGCAGTTCCTCGCCGGGTTCAACAACCTGAAGCCAACCGACCACCTGCGCGAGGGACAGGACCTGATCATCCCGTTCCAGCACCTGCACCACGCCGACGCGCCCGAGTCGCTCACGTCGGTGGCGCGCACGTTTTACGGCGATCCGGGCAAGGCCAAGCTGCTGCAGGACTTCAACTTCCGATCGTCGCCGATGCTGGCCAAGGGCGAGAAGCTGATCGTGCCGATCGCGCACGTGCGCATCCGCTCGGTGCGGCTGGCGCAGGCGGCGCCGCCACAGGGCAAGGCGCCGGTGCGGGAAGCCAAGCAGCCGGCTGCGCCGCCGCTCGCCGCGGTGCCGGACAAAGAGGCGCAGGCGCGTGAAGAGGAGCTGGCGCAGAAGGTCGGCGAGCAGCTCAAGCTGGCGGAGAAGTCGTACAAGGACGGCAATTATTCCGAGGTGCCTGCGGCGCTCGACAAGCTGCTCGCCGTCGACGATCCGTCCGAGGCGCAGCTGGCCGAGATCTTTCGCTTGAAGGCGTTCGCGTACACCGCGCTCGGGATGGAGGACCTGGCGGTCAGCTCGTTCCGCGAGGTGCTGGCGCGCAAGCCCGATCTGGCGCTCGACGAGGCCACCGTGTCGCCGAAGATCCGCTCGGCGCTCGAGCGGGCGAAGAAGGCGCCGGGGCCGTGAAGCGCGCGCTGCTGGTGGCCTTGTTGGTCACAGCTCCCGTCGCTGCCACGGAAAGCGACGCCAGCTGCGCCGGCGAGCACGAGGGCGCACGGCTCAAGCGCCGCGGGCTCGGCGAGGCGGGCAAGGCGGTGCGCATCGGGCTGGTGGCCGACGCCAAGGAGCCGCTCACCGCGACGCTCGGCAACCTGGAACGATTCGCCGGAGTCTTTCACCGCGAGAAGGTGGTGGCGGTCCTGTTGTTGGGCGGGCTCGGATCGACGGAGGAGGAGATCGCGCGCGTGATCACCGCGCTCAAGGCCGCGCAGGCGCCGCTGTTCGCGCTGCCGGGGGATCGCGAGCCCGAGGCCGCGTTCCACGCCGGCGTGCTGCGCGCGCGCAAGGCGGGGCTGGACGTGACCGACCTGTCGCAGGCGCGCGCTGTAGCCGGCGACGGGCTGGGGCTGTTCTCGCTGCCGGGCGAGCGATCGGCGCACTACCTGGCCCCGGGCGGCTGCGGCTATGGCGCGGCCGACGTGGGCCGGCTCGCCGAGCTCGACGGCTGGCTCGCGGCCGACGCAGAGCGACCGGTGTTGCTGATCGCGCACAGCGCGCCGCGCGGGTCGGGGCCGCTGGCGCTCGATTGGGCCGTCGCCGGCGCCAACGACGGAGATCCCGAGCTGGCCAAGCTCCTGCCGGCGCTCAAGGCGCGTGTGGGAGCGTTCGCGGGCGGCGCCGACAGCCGGCTCACCGACGGGCAAGCGCCGGTGGCGGAAGGCACCTGGTCCGAGCGGCTGTACGTCAACGTCGGCGCGGCGGACGCGGTGCCGCACGAGCTCGCGGGCGGGGGCATGGGACGCGGCCAGGCCATGCTGCTCGAGCTGCACGACGGAAAAGCGCGCGCCAAGGTGGTCCGATGAGCGCGATCACCTGCCCGAGCTGCCAGGCGACCTACGAAGAGGGGACCACCTTCTTCTGCGGCCGCTGCGGCTCGGACATGCGGCTCGACCCACAGGGCCCCCAGGTGAGCGGCCAGCCGCCCGACCCGATGTTGGGCAGGGTCATCGAGGGGCGATATCGCATCGTCTCCAAGCTCGGCGCAGGCGGCATGGGAGCGGTCTACAAGGTCGAGCACCTGCGGATGGGCAAGATCGCCGCGATGAAGGTGCTCCATCCGGCGCTCAACCTCGATCCCGAGCTGGGCGCGCGCTTCCGCCGCGAGGCCGAGGCGGTGTCGCGGCTGTCACACCCGAACACGGTGCAGGTGTTCGACTTTGGGCAGACCGCGGCCGGCATGTACCTGGTGATGGAGCTGGTCAAGGGAGAGGACCTCGGGACCATCCTGCGGCGCGACGGGCCGATGCCGTTCGATCGCGCGCGGCCGATCTTGATGCAGGTCTGCGAGGCGCTGTCCGAGGCGCACGAGCTGGGGATCGTGCACCGCGACCTCAAGCCGGAGAACCTGATCGTGTCGCGCGCGCGCGACGGTCGCGACTACGTCAAGGTGCTCGACTTCGGGTTGGCCAAGCTGCGCGACTCGGAAGAGCTGAACGCGGTCACCGCGCGCGGCTCGCTGGTCGGCACGCCGTTCTACATGAGCCCGGAGCAGATCCGCGCCGAGGATCTCGACGCGCGCTCGGACGTGTACTCGCTCGGCGCCCTGCTCTACCGAATGGTGACCGGCGAGCATCCGTTCTCGGCCTCGACGCCGGTGGCGGTGCTCACGCAGCACCTCACCGAGCCGCTGGTGCCGCCGTCGCGGCGCAGGCCCGAGCTACACCTCGACGCCAAGGTGGACTCGATCATCGCCATGGCGATGGCCAAGGACAAGGAGCACCGCTACGCCAGCGCCGACGAGCTGCGCAAGGCGCTGGAGGGCGCGCCGCACGTGTCGATGCCGATCCCCAAGGCCGCGGTCGAGGAGGCCAAGCGGCGGCGCGCGGATCGCGGCGACGAGCCGACCGGCGCCAGTCCCGCCGAGGAGAAGCTGCGGCGCGAAGATCTCGATGCGTACGAGCATGGGCTCAAGCGCCGTCGCTGGTTGGGGATGATGGCGCTGCCGATCCTGATCGCGTGCGGCATCGGCGCGTTCGCCGTGTTGCGCGAGCACGAGGACTCGACCGTCGGCGTGGAGATCGAAGTCGAGCCGAACAACGCCTCGTCCCAGGCCAACCCGATCGCGGCCGGGCAGACCGTGCGCGGGCACGTGGGCAAATGCCTGAGCCCGCAGAAGTCGGACCGCGACTTCTACCGCGTGCACGTGGGACGCGGGCCGCACGTGCTGCACGTCGACCTGACCGGGATCCCCAGCATGAACCTGTTGCTCGAGGTCTTCGACGCCGGCGGCCAGACCGTGGCGCGCACCGACGAAGCGGGCATCGGCGACGGCGAAGATCTGCCGAACGTGCGCATCGAAGGGCCCGGCGATTTCTTCGTCATGGTGAGCGAGGCGCCCGAAGCTGGCAAGCCGGCCACCGAGGACGAGAACGATTGGTACACGCTGACCGCCAACTGGGGGCCGCTCACCAACACGCAGGAGAGCGAGCCGGACGACTCGCCCGCGCAGGCGACACCGCTGCCGCTCGACGAGCCGATGCGCGGCTTCGCGGGTCGCGCGAACGATGTCGACTATTTCTATCCGCGCGGCGAAGGCGGCGGCACCTTGAGCGGCAACCTGTCGGGGATCGACGGCGTGGACCTGCGCTTGGTTGTGCTGCCGCCCGGGGCGACAGCCGGGCCGCCCGGGCCGCTGCCTCCAGGGGCGAAGGTGTTCGACTCGGGCGGGCCGGGCGCGCCGGAGAAGTTCGAGAACATCAAATGGGCGGCGGGCGCTGCCGGACCGATGATCGTGGTGGAGCGCAAGGATCCACCGGTGGCGGCGTCGGCCAAGAACCAACGGCGCGCGCTGGTCGGGCTCGACGTCCCCTACTCGCTGAACGTTCGCTTGAGTCGCTAAGCTCTGGTATACTATCGGACCGGGTCGGTATTTTGTCAGCCCAAGGGGGAGCCTTCGCTACATGCGCTCGGGTCCGAAGCTGCTCGCCGCCGCACTGGTGCTCGCCATGGGATGCGCCCATGAAGCGGCGGCGCCCAAGAAAGCAACCGTCGCTCCGCCGCCGCAGCAGCGACGCGTCAAGCTCGCCGTGCTGCCGGTGGAGAGCGACGTGTTCCCCAAGGTCGCGTCGGGGCTCAACGCGCTGTTCCACGACGTTCAGCTCAAGGGGATCGACGACTACTTCCTGTCGAAGGTGACGCTCGAGGTGGTGCAGCTCTCGATCGAGTGTGTCGAGCAGAGCACGGCCTGCTACCTGGCGGTGGGCAAGTCGCTGGCGGCGCAGAAGCTGCTGCTCGGACACATCGTCGCGGGTGCGACGGCGACCAAGGGCAAGAAGAAGGACCGCGTGCCGGCGGTCAAGGTTTCGGTGACCCTGTTCGACGTCGACAGCGGTGCGCCGCACGAGGTGGAGAAGTCGTTCAAGACCGAGCTCGACGCGGCCAACGGGATCGGCGATCTGATGCGCGAGGCGCTCGGCGAAGGGCCGACTACAGCAGGCGCGCAGGCGGACGCCAAGGCGGCGAAATGAGCGCTGCGGAGACCTCCTGCCCGACCTGCCAGCGGGCGCTGCCGCCGTCGGTGGTGAGTGGGCCTGCCCAGGCGGTGGTGCGCTGCGAAGGATGCTCGGCGCTGCTCCTGTGGTCGAACGGCAAGGTGGTGCGCACGGCCAAGTCGAGCACGCCCACGGCGATGGGGATGCCGGCCGTGAAGCCGCCCGGCGCAGTCTCGCCAGCGCCCGCCGCCGCGCCACAGTTCGCGGCGCCCAAGCCGACGGCCAAACCGGCCGCCCCGGTCCCGGTCCCGGCCGCGGCCAAGCTGCCGGCGCTCACGTCCGCAGCGGCCAAGACAGACGACGACGAAGACGACGTCACGCGCATCGACGGGGTCGATCTGCAAGCGGAGCCGCCCCTGTCCGCGCTCAAGCCGGAGACCGACGAGGCGAAGGCGACCGCACAGGCGGCGGCGAAGGCGGCCGCGGCGCAGCCGGCCAAACCGATCGCGCGAATCCAACCGACCAAGACCATCATGGGCATGCCCGCGGTGACCGAGACCGGCGCGGTGGTGAGCGCTCCGTCGCGCGAGCCGTCGGCGAAGATCGACCTCAAGCCGGCTGCGACGCCGCCCGCGAAGAAAGACGTCTCGGGAAAGATTGACGTCAAGCCGCAAGCGCCGCCGCCGCGGAAGGACGTCTCCGGCAAGATCGAGGTCAAGAAGGACGCGTCGGCGAAGATCGACGTCAAGCCGGTCGGCGCGATGCCCAGCGTCGAGGTCAAGAAGGAGCCGTCCTCGAAGATCTCGGCGCAGGTCGCGCCGAAGCAGCCCGAGAACAAGCCGGCGCGTGTGGTCGCGGCGGTGGCGCCGTCGGTGCCGCTGGCCGACGCGCCGGGTCCGCTGGTGGATCCCTCGTCCTGGTTCCACGATCAGCCGATCACCGGCAAGGGCGCGACGGTGCCGGCGGCGACGCCGCCCAGGGGCGAGCCGAGTGGCGCGCAGCCGCTGCCGCCACCGCCAGCCAGCGCCAAGAGCCCACCGGCGAAGACCGACGTCAGCGGCCCGATCCCACTGCCGCCCCCGCCGGGAGCCAGCGCGCCGCCGCCGGTCGCGATCGCCGATCCGTACTCGGACAAGACGCCGCCGCTCGGCTACGACCTGAACGCCGAGGCTGCGGCTGCGAGCAAAGCCGCGCTGCCGCCGGCCGCCCCAACGCCGTCGCGCGAGCCTCCGCGCCAGCCGACGGCGCCGTCGGTGGTGGTGCAGGTCGAGCCCTCGCCACCGCCCAAACCGGCGCCCAAGACGACGCCCAGGGCCGCGCCCAACCAGCCGACGCTGCAGGCTCTGCAGGCGCCTCGTCCGGTTCAGCCGGTGTTCAACGAACCCGTGGCAGCGCGGGTGACGGCGACCATCCCGGCCCCATCCGAGATCGAGCCGCCGACCAAACCCATTCAGCTGCCGCCTGCGCCGTCGCAGCTGCCGGATCGCGAAGTCGCGCTGCTGCCACGACGCGAGAAGCCGAACAAGAAGCTGTTCGTCTATCTAGGCGCCGGGGCTGCCGGTGTGCTGCTGCTCGCCGGCGTGCTCACCTTCGCGCTGTCCCATTCGGGCGAGACGCCGAAGCGGCCGGTGGTGGCCACGCCGGCGCCGGAAAAAGTGGAGCCCCTGCCGGCGCCACCGACGCCCACGCCGACGCCGACGCCCGCCCCCACACCTCCGCCGGTCGCGGTCGCGCCGAAACCGCCGGCGCCCGAGACGCCCGAGCCCGCCGCGCCGTCAGCGGGTGAGCCGGGCGAGCCTGCGCATCCGCGCACCCGCACGCTCGGCGGCAAGAAGGTGGTGCTCGACTACGATCCGAAGCCGAACACGCCCGAGCCCCCGCCGCCGTCTGCACCGGTCCCGGCCGGCGAGGATCCGGGCACGGTGGCGCGCGCGCGCGAGGCGTACCACAAGGGCAACAACAAACTGTTCTCCGGCGACTCCGACGGCGCGGTCGGCGCGTACCGCGAGTCGATCAAGATCTATCCCGGCTACGTCGCCGGCTACCGCGGGCTCGGCCTGGCGTACGCCGAGCAGGGCAACACCGACGAGGCGCTCAACGCCTTCAAGAAGTACATCGGCACCGTGCCGAACGCGAAGGACGTGACGATCATCAAGAAGCGGATCGATCACCTCGAAAAATCGCGCTAGTTCGGGCCTTCCTCTTCCAGCTCGCGGGTAAAGATCACGAACGCCATCGCCGGGCGCTTGGACGACTCGCGCATGGCGAACTGAAAGCCCTCGAACACCCACCCGGTCTCGACCCACTCGTTGACGACGCGCTCGAGCTCTTCGTCGGTCACCGTCGAGCATTCCACGATCTTGTATTGCAGCATGGCTAACCCTTGCGAAGGAGCACGGCGGCTTCCTTCGCGTGATACGTGAGGATGAGATCGGCGCCCGCGCGCTTGATCGAGGTGAGCGTCTCGAGGACCGCGCGATCGTGATCTAGCCAGCCGCGCTCGGCGGCGGCCTTGAGCATCGCGTATTCGCCGGAGACGTTGTACGCGGCGACCGGCAGATCGACCTCGTCGCGCACCCGCGCGATCACGTCGAGGTAGGCGAGCGCCGGCTTGACCATGATGAAGTCGGCGCCCTCGGCCGCGTCCATCGTCACCTCGCGAATGGCCTCGTGGCCGTTGGCGGGATCCATCTGATAGGTGCGACGGTGGCCGAACTCGTTCGCGGTGCCGGCGGCCTCGCGGAACGGGCCGTAGAAGCACGAGGCGTACTTGGCCGAGTAGGCCATGATCGGCACGTGCTCGAAGCCGCCTTCGTCGAGCTGATCGCGGCACCAGCCGACGAAGCCGTCCATCATGCCGGACGGAGCGATCACGTCGGCGCCGGCCTTGGCCTGGCTGAGCGCGACGCGGCCGAGGTTCTCGAGCGTGGCGTCGTTGTCGACGTCGCCATCGACCATCACGCCGCAGTGACCGTGCGTGGTGTACTCGTCGAAGCACGCGTCGAGGACCACCGTCAGCTCGGGACACGCGCGCTTGATCTCGCGCGTGGCGCGCTGCACCAGGCCGTCGTCGTTCCACGCCTCGGAGCCGACCGCGTCCTTCTTGTCGGGCACGCCGAACAGGATCAGCGCCGGGATGCCGAGCGCCTGGCACTCCTGGGCCTCGGCGACCGCTTCGTCGACGGAGACCTGCGACTGGCCGGGCATCGAGCCGATCGGCTTGCGCGTGGCCTTGCCGGGGATGACGAACAGCGGGTAGATGAACGAGTCGACCGTCAGCAGGGTCTCGCGGACCATGCGACGGAGGCTCTCGGTGCGCCGCAGCCGGCGGGGACGGTACTCGGGGAATTGCATTGGCCCGAGAATCTACTCGATCTTGGCACGCGCCGCGAGGGCTGCCGACAAGCCGTCCAGCAGCGCGGCGAGTGAGGGCTGCGCGGGCACCACGCCGACTAGGGCGCCGGCGGCCTCGAGCGCGGCGCGCGTGGTGTCGCCGATCGCGCCGATCAGGGACTGCGAGACGGCTTTGGCGTCGCCCGCGGCCTCGAGGAACGCGGTCGCGCCGCGCGGGCTCGCGAAGCCGATCGCGTCGAACGGCCGCACGCGATGGGCGCGCACCGCCTGCGCGAGCGCGGTGCCGTCGGGGATGGTCTCGTAGGCATCGAGCGGCTCGACCGCGTAGCCGGCCTTGATCAAGCCGTCGGCGAGCTCTTCACGACCGCCGGCCGCGCGCGGCAGCAGCACCGGGCCCTCGAAGCGCGCGTCGCGGATCTCCTCGGCGAGCCGCGCGCCACCCGCGCCGGCGACCAGGTCGGCGCGCAGGTGCATCTGCTCGAGCCGCCGGGCCGACGCAGCGCCGACCGCAGCGAGCTTGAGGCCCGCCAGCCGGCGCACGTCTTGTCCGGTCGCGAGCAGCGCGCCGACGATCGCATCGACCGAGTGCGCGCTGGCGAAGGCGATGGTGCGCACCTGATCGAGCCGCTCGAGCGCCGCCTTGACCACCGCGAAGTGCGGCACGACGGTGAGCGGCGAGACGCGCGTCACCTCGACGCCCGGCCGGTCGAGCGGCTCGTCATCGTCTTTGGTCGACAACAGGAGGATCCGTTGGTCCGGCTGCGCGCGCTCGAACCACGAGATCTTCTCGCGCATGCGCACCACCTGCCCGACGATGGTGAGCGCGGGCGGCTCGAGCCCGGCGGCGGCCGCCTTCTGCACCACGTCGCCGAGCGTAGCGGTGATGGTGCGCTGCCGGCGGAAGGTGCCCCACTCCACCACCGCCACCGGCTCCGACGGCGAGCGCCCGGCCGCGAGCAGTCGCGCCACCACCTTCTCGAGCCGGCGCACGCTCATGTACAGCACCAGCGTGCTGGCGCCGCGTGCCACCGCGTCCCAATCGATGGTCGACGGATCGTCGTCGGCTTCGTGCCCGGTGGCGAACGCCACGATCCCCGACAGCCCGCGATTCGTGATCGGAATGCCCGCGTAGGCCGGCACCGCGATCGCCGCGGTCACGCCGGGCACCACCTCGAACGGCACGCCGGCGGCGGCGAGCGCCTCGGCCTCTTCACCACCGCGCCCGAACACGAACGGATCGCCGCCCTTCAAGCGCACCACCCGCTTGCCGGCGGTCCCGCGATCGATCAGCAGGCGGTTGATCTCGTCCTGGCTGGCCCACGGACCGTGGCGGCGCGCCGGTCTGACAATCACCTCGGCGCCGAGCGATGCGTAGGCGAGCAGCGCCGGATTCACCAGGTGATCCGCGACCACCACCTCGGCGCGCTCCAGGCACTCGACGCCGCGCATCGTGATTAGCCCGGGGTCGCCCGGCCCGGCACCGACGAGATAGACCTTGCCGACGGCCACGGCGCAACTCTATCATGCGCGAGTCGTGCGGACAGCGCTTTACCTCGGGAGCCTGCTGGTCATGAGTGTGAGCGGCTGCAACCACGCGTCGACCCCTCGCGCGGCGCAAGGCCCTGAGGTGATCCTGGCGTCGAAGAGCGGCGAGCTCCACGTGCAGGTCGAGCTGGCGCGATCGGATCCCGAGCGACAGAAGGGGCTGATGTTCCGCCAGTCGCTCGAGTCGGGGCGCGGGATGTTGTTCCTGTGGGATCAGCCGGAGGCGCTCAAGTTCTGGATGAAGAATACGTACATCCCGCTCGACATGATCTTCATCGATGAAAAGAAGCGCGTCGTGTTCGTCGAAGATAACGCCGAGCCGCTCACACTCACGCAACGCGGCCCCGACAAAGACACGCAATACGTGCTCGAGGTGCCCGGCGGTTGGGCGCGCGCGCACGGCATCGGCCCGGGCGTCGAAGTGCGTTTCGTCGGTTGTGACTAGACCCCCAAGGAGGAACCCTGCGCATGCGAACGATGGCAAGCTTCACCCTGACCGCGCTCGTCGCCCTGCCCGCCTTCGCCGACACGTCGACGGCGACCGGCGGCGCCGATCCGCTTCCGGAGCACACCATGTCGATGGCCGACGCGACCAAAGGCATCAAGGGCGCCGGCACGTTGATGGCGAAGATCGACGTGGAGCAGAGCGGCAAGCTGCTCGGCACCTTCAGCTGCGAGCTGTTCGAGAAGCAGGCGCCCAAGACCGTCGCCAACTTCGTCGGGCTGGCGCGCGGCGAGCGGCCGTTCAAGGATCCGAAGGGCGGCGAGTGGGTGAAACGGCCCTTGTACAACGGCCTGGTCTTCCACCGCGTGATCTCCGACTTCATGATCCAGGGCGGCGATCCGTCGGGCAACGGGACGGGCGATCCGGGCTACACGTTTGCCGACGAGTTCGACGACTCGCTCAAGATGGACAAGGGCGGCATCCTGGCGATGGCCAACCGCGGGCCGGGCACCAACGGGTCGCAGTTCTTCATCACCGAGAAGGCGACGCCGTGGCTGACCGGGCGCCACACGATCTTCGGCGCGTGCGAGCCGGTGGATCTGGTCACGAAGATCACGCGCGTTCCGAAGGGTCCGCGCGATCTGCCGAACGATCCGGTGGTGATCAAGAAGGTGACCATCACGCGCTCCAGCGCCAAGAAGAAGTAGCGTGCGCCGGGGGGCGTTCGTGGGGATGGTTGCGATCGCGTGCGTGGCGGGGGCGGCGCGTGCCGACGGGCCGGCTCGCTACAGCGCGGCGCCGCTCGGCTTCGAGTATCCGAACGGTTGGAAGGCCGAGCCGGCCAGCGACGTGAGCGCCGAGCTGGCGGTGCGCCTCACGCCGCCAGCGGGCAAGCGCCCGCCGGTCTCCAGCCTGCTGGTGCTGGTCGGCGCCAAGAAGCTGAGCGAGGCCGATCTCGACACCGAGGCCGCCGGCTGGCACGCCGCGCACGTGAAGAACCGCGCCGCGTGGGGCATGAAGTCCGACGGCGGGCTGCCGCGCGACGTGACCCGGCTCGGCTCGCGCCGCCTGGTGCGCTACCGCGACAAGGTCGGCTCGGCGCTCGGTGCCAACGAGCAGACGCTCGCCTGCGCGACGATCTCGGGCCGGCTCGCCTGCGTGATCGCCGCCGCCGATCCCGAGGTGCGCGACGACGCCGACGCGTTGATCGCCACCATCCTGTCCACGCTCAGCGTGAAGAAAAAATAACCAGTCACCGCGACGGGCGAAAGGTATCCAACAAGGCTCTCGTGCTAGCGTCGACGCTCTGTCCCGGGCATTCGATACTCGCCAGAAGACCGTAGCCGTCGAAGACCAGCAGTCGGCTTCCTCCTACAATGGTCTTCCCACGTACGATCATGGAAAACCAGAGATCGAAGGCGGTGTGGCCACCGACCGACCACCGCTCGATAGAGATGCGGTGAAATTCTGTTGCGCCGTGGCGAACGATCGCCTCGAAGGACTCCGGCTCGATCTGCGCGACATCGACCGTCCGTGAAATCACCAGCAGCTTGCCGCTGCGGCGATTGGTGAACTGCGCGAGGATCTTGTCGGATACGGGCGTGGGCCCGCGTGTCCAACCTGAAGGGATGCGAACCTGGTAGCCGGCGGCGTCCTCGATGAGGCCGGCTCGTTTGTCCGCGTGCGCAACGGTCGCGAGCATGCCCAACAGCCCCACCGTCCAGCCTATCCGCGAGCGCGCGCTCAGCCTTCTTCGCCCTTCTGCGGATCGTCGTCTTCCGGAGTGCGCGGCGCCTTCTCCTTCTTGTCCTTCTCTTTGTCCCTCTGGCGCTTGACCGACATCTTGCCGAACTTCACGTCGGGCTTTACGCCGCCAACCGACTCGTCGTTCGGGATGAAACGGATCTCGGTCTTGATCTCGAACGACAGCGAGGTGAGCAGCTTCTGCAGCTCGCCGGAGACGTTGACCGATTCGAGGAAGCCGCGCAGCTCCTTGCCCACCACGCGGAACAGCTCGTCCTTGGAGGTGGCCGCCTGCTGGATGAGGTAGTTGGTGATGTCCTTGGGCAGGTGGAAGTCGCTCGCCAGCTTGCGGATGCCCTCTTCCGTGGTGAACACCGCGCCGAGCCCGGCGTAGAAGGTGCGCCGCACGATGTCGGGGATGACGCGATCGAAGCGACCCTTGCGCTTGTCATCCTCGTCCGGGTACTCGTCCTTCGGCGGCTCCCCCGGGGGCGCCTCAGCGTCGGGCTTGTCCATGAAGCCCAATCTAACACTTGGTGTTACAATTTGTCGCGGTGAAGGCAGTCAGCGAGCTGGGGGACATTTCGCGGCCCTTGCCGAAGGTGGAGCCGCGCGCGCGCCGGCCGCCGCGCGGGTTTACGCGCTTCTGGATCGCCTACTGGGTCACCTTCCGCATCGTCGTCAGCTACCTGTCGCTGATGTTGCAGGCGCGCTTCCGCTCGGCCGGCGCGATCGAGGCGCTCACGCGGCGCAAGCACCTGCGCAACGCGCGGCGCATCCATCGCACCATCTCGCGGCTGCAGGGCCTTTTCATCAAGGTCGGGCAGCTAATCAGCATCATGACCAACTTTCTGCCCGAGGAGTTCCGCGCCGAGCTCGAGGGGCTGCAAGACCAGGTGCCACCGCGGCCGTATCAGGACATCGAGCAGCGTTTTCGCGAAGAGTTCGACGGCAAGGCGCCGGCCGACATGTTCGCCGAGTTCGAGCCGCGGCCGGTGGCGTCGGCGTCGATCGGCCAGGTGCACCGCGCGCGCTTGAAGACCGGCGAGGCGGTCGCGATCAAGGTGCAGTATCCCGACATCGAAGAGATCGTGCGCATCGATCTGCGCGCGCTCAAGCGCATCTTCAACATCATCTCGTACTTCATCCCCTACAAGGGCATGGACGGCATCTACCGCGAGATTCGCGACATGATCCTGCAGGAGCTGGACTTCCGCGCCGAGGCCGACAACATCGAGCGCATCGCCGCGCTGTTCACCGGGCGGCGCGACGTCGCGTTTCCGGCGATCCGGCGTGAGCTGTCCACCTCGCGCATCCTCACGCTCGAATGGATCGACGGGGTCAAGGTCTCCGATCGCGCGCGGCTTCAGGCGCTCGGGATCGATCGCGCGCGGCTGGCCCGCTCGGTGGTGACCGCCTACTGCCAGCAGATCTTCACCGACGGCGTCTATCACGCCGACCCGCACCCGGGAAACCTGATGGTGCGCAAGCTGCCGTCCGGCGAGGTGACCGTGGTGTTCATCGACTTCGGCGCGGTCGCCGAGGTCTCGCCGCGTATGCGCCGCGGCATCGCGGATCTGATCACCGCGGCGCTCGCGCGCGACACCAACCGGCTGGTGCAGGCGATGAAGGACATGGGCTTCATCGCGCGCGGAGCCGATCCGGCGATCTTCGACAAGGTGATCGATTTCCTGCATCAGAAGTTTCAGGAGGAGATCCAGCTCGAGAGCTTCTCGCTCAAGGACGTGAAGTTCGATCCGGAGAAGTCACTGCAGAACCTGGCCGATCTGCGCCGCATGGACGTGTCGCTGCGCGATCTGGCCGAGCACTTTCACGTGCCCAAGGAGTGGATCCTCCTCGAGCGCACCGTGCTGCTCCTCATGGGCCTGTGCACCGAGCTCGACCCGACGCTCAACCCGATGGAGGTGATCCGCCCCTACCTGGAAGAGTTCGTGCTCGGCAAGGATCGCGACTGGTCGATGCTGTTCGTCGACACCACCAAGGACATCGCCGCCAGCGTGCTATCGCTGCCCAGCGAGATCAAGAAGGTGCTGCAGAAGGCGCAGCGCGGCGAGATGGAGGTGCGCTTCAAGGGCATCGACGAGCACGCGCGCCTGGTCTACGCGCTCGGCCATCAGATCATCTACGCCGCGCTCGGCATCACCGCCGGCTCGTTCGCGATGGTCTTCGACGGCCGCTCCGAAGCGCTGCTCGCGCGCTACTGCTGGTATGCGGCGGGCGGGTTCGCCACCTTCCTCGGCTTCTCGATCCTCACCACGCGCGCCCGACTGCGCCGCCGCCGTCGATGACCTACTTGCGGGACGCGAGGATCTCGCGCACGTGCTCGATGCCCTTGCGCGCAGCGTCCACGCGCGTGTCGATCAGCGGCACGCCGTTCCAGGCGCGGGTCGCGCCGCGCGTGTCGTCGTTGAGCGCCAGATCGACGCCGCGCTGATAGCGCGCCGAGACGTCCTCGACGTGGCGGTTGAGCGCGCGCCGGTAGGCTTCGATCGCCAGCTCGTACTCGCGCAGCACGCGGCGGGTCGCCTGCGGGCCCGGCGCCGGCGCCCCCTGGCGGCCGAACGGATCCTTCAGATCGTGCAGCCCATGCCTTCCATCGAACGGATCGCGAAGGCCATCCGAGGGTGGCCGACGATCGAATGGATTCATCAGCCCGTCGCCGTCGTCTTGCAGCGGCGCGAGGCGATCGCGGTCGAGCTCGCGCTGCAGCCGCTGGGACGCGGCCTGCGCCAGATCGTCCCCGGCGTCCTTCTCTTCGATCTTCCCCGAGCTGCCCGATGGCCCCGGCGATGACCGCTGCATCGCCTCGAGCATCTCCAACTCCGCGCGCGCCTTGTCCACCCAGCGCTGCTCGTCGGGCCGCTTCTCCATGCCCACGTATTTGCGGAACGCGTCGATCGCGCCGGGAATGTCGCCGAGCGCCTTGAGCGTCTGGCCGAGCCCATAATACGGATCCGGATCGTCGGGCTTGAGGCGTATGTACTGGCGATACGCCGTCACCGCCTCGGACTTCTTGTCGCCCTTGCGCAGCGCGTGCGCCAGGTTGTACCAGCCGAGCGCGTAGCTCGCGTCGCGCGCGGTGGCATCGCGGAACGCCTGCGCCGCCTCGTTGTAGCGCTTGAGCCCGAAGTAGCAGTTGCCCAGCTCGTTGTACAAATCGACATTTCCGCGATCGGCGTCGATCGCCTTCTGGTAGGCGGCGGCGGCCTCGTCGAGCTTGCCGTCCTTGCGCAGCTGATCTGCGGTCTGGCGCAGCGCGGTCGCATCGGCGCGCGGCGGACCGGCCGGCTGGACGGGCGCGGGCGGCGGCGGGAGCTGCGCGACCACCGGCTTCGGCGCAGGCGGCGGCGGCAGCGGAGGCGCCGGCGCGCGCGACGGATCGAGCTTCACCAGCTCCGACTTGGCCTGATCGACGAAGCGCTGCTTCTCCGGCGCCTTCTCGAGCGACACGTACTTGTCGTAGGCCGCGATCGCGCCCTTCTTGTCGCCCAACCCTTCGAGCGCCGCGCCGAGCCCGAAGTACGGATCGGTCTTCTGCGGATTGAGCGCGATGTAGCGACGGTAGTAGTCGGCCGCGTCGGCCCATTCCTTTTTCTGCCGGAACGCATACGCGAGCTTGTAGTAGCCCTCGCCGTAATCCGGAATGCGCGCGACACCGTTCTTCAGCCGCTTGATCGCGTCGTCGAACTTCTTGGCCTTGAACGCCGCAATCGCGTACGCATCGTAGTTTGCTTTGTCGTCTGGCCGATCGTCGATCGCCTTGGCGAGGGGATCGAGATCGTCCGCGCGTGCCGGCATCGCCACGGCGGCTAAGAGTATGAAGCTGAGGGAAAATGCGCGCATGTGCGCGCTTATACCACGGCGGGAAGAGAGATCGCTAAACGCGCTCGATGATGGTCGCGGTCGCCTGCCCGAAGCCGATGCACATGGTCTGCAGGCCGTAGCGCACGTTGCGCTTCTCCATCTCGTGCAAGAGCGTGGTCATCAGGCGCGCGCCCGAGCAGCCGAGCGGGTGGCCGAGCGCCACCGCGCCGCCGTTGACGTTGACGTGGTCCAGGTTCCACTTGAGCTCGCGCGCCCAAGCCAGCGGCACCACGGCGAACGCCTCGTTGATCTCGACCAGGCCGATGTCTTCCTTCTTCAACCCGGCCTTGGCGAGCGCCTTCTGCGTCGCCGGGATCACGCCGTGCAACATCATGGTCGGGTCCACGCCCGCCACCGTCGTGGTGATCACGCGCGCGCGCGGCTTGAGCCCGAGCTGCTTGGCCTTCTCGGCGGTCATCACCAGGATCGCCGCCGCACCGTCGGAGATCTGCGACGAGGTCCCGGCCGTGACCACGCCGTCGGCCTTGACCACCGGCTTGAGCGTCGCCAGCTTCTCCAGCGTGGTGTCGGGACGGATCCCCTCGTCGCTGTCGAAGGTGAGCTCCTGCCCATCCGCAGTCTTGGTCTTGATCCCGACGATCTCGTCCTTGAACCGCCCGCCTTCGCGCGCCGCGGCGGCCCGCTGGTGGCTGGCGAGCGAGAACTCTTCGCAGTCCTTGCGCGAGACCTTCCACTTCTCGGCGATCATCTCCGCCGAGGAGTGCTGCGGAACGAAGGTGAACTTCTCGTTGAACATGCTCGAGAACGGGATCGCCGGCGCCACGCCGGGCACGCCCATCGCCGCGTCCGAGCCCATCGGCACGCGCGACATCACCTCGACGCCGGCCGCGATCACCGCGTCCTGCGCGCCCGACATCACCGCCTGCGCCGCGAAGTGNNGCGAAGTGCAGCGCCTGCTGCGACGAGCCGCACTGGCGGTTCACCGTGGTGCCGGTGACCTCGACGGGAAAGCCGGCCATCAGCGCCGCGGTGCGCGACACGTTGAAGCCCTGCTCACCGATCTCGGTGACGCAGCCGGTGATCACATCGTCGATCTCTTTGGGATCGATCTTGGCGCGTGCGACCAGCGCCATCAGCACGTTGGCGAGCAGATCGTCGGCGCGGGTGCCGGCGAGCGATCCCTTCTTCTTGCCGATCGCGGAACGGACGGCGGCGACGATGACGGCGTCGGACATGGCGGGCTCCTTGCGAAGGTATGGATGAGGACGCGATCAGCCTAATGACTGAGCGGTCATTCGTCAACTCACTACTGGAAGAGAGCGGATTCGTTCGCGATCAGGGTATCGCAGGTGTCGCCGGCGGCGAGCGGAACGGCGATGAAGGTGGAGTCCCCGTTGGTCGACTGGGTGACCGCCGGGTTGAAGCCGGCGACGGTGGTGGTCTCGGAGTCGTCGCAGTCGCGCGGGGTCGACGGCGCCGCCAGGTTGCGGTGGCAGCCGAGCACGTTCTGGTCGAGCTTGAGACCCGCGACCGTGCCCTTGATCCGCGGCCCGGCGTTGGTCTGCCCCGCCGCCGCCGGGAAGATCTGCCCGGCGAGCGTCACCGAGGTGCGCAGATCGACATAGACCTTGTCGATGTCGTCGAAGCCGGGCGCGTTCATCGCGTCGAGCGACGCGCCGAGCTTGGCGTCGCCGTCCTGATCGCACACGCACGCGGTGTCGCTCGGCGCGGGCGAGGTGTTGGTCAGGCACGCCACGCCCGGCGCAGCACCGCCGCAGAATTTGGTGGTCGCGCCCAGGTACATCGGCAGCGGATCGTTGCTCGGATTGGCCAGGTTGGCGCCGAGCGCGATGGTGATCGGCATGGCGTTGAAGTTCGCGCAGGTGACCATCGAGTCGAGCGTCGACGCCGCGGTGACCTCTTTGACCGACGAGACCAGCGTCTTGGACGCGCTGAGGATGACCGGCTTGTTGCCGCCCTTGAGCGCGACCGGCGGGATGACGATCTTGCACGGCCGCGCGGTCATGGTCGCGCTGTTGCCGGTCTGGGTCACGGTGGCGATCAGCAGCAGCTCTGCGTTGGCGTCGGCGTTGACGACGCAGGTGCCGCCGGCGCAGCCCGGAATCACCTTGACGTTCACCAGCAGGTTCGCCTGCACGCCGTACTGCCCGGAGAGCGCGATGGGCTTGCCGTCCGGCGTGCACACCTCCGCCGGCTTCTTGCCGTCGGAGCCCAGGTCCATCGAACCGGTGGTGCCGTTGCCGCAGCCAGCGACGAGGAGCGATAGGAATAAGGGGCGAATGTTCATGACGCGCAGTGTCACTATTGGACCGACCTCTGTCAACACTGTGTTACGCTGCCGCCGCCGATGCGTTGGTTGGGGGCACTCGCGCTCGTCTGTGTTGGGAGCGTGGCGCGCGCCTCGATCCCCGACGTGTTCGGGCTCGGCTCCGAAGAGTCCGCGGTAGCCGGCGCTTCATCCGCGCGCGTGCACGACTTTTCGGCCGGCTACTACGATCCGGCCGGGCTGACGCTGGCGCGCAGGCCGGAGGTCTCGATCGGCTTTCTCGGCTTCGGCTCGCTGCTCAAGATCAAGCAGGGCAGCGACGAGCGCACCGCCGCGATCACCAACCCGACCGGCGTGCTGATCGGCGCCGCCACCCCTCTGCCGTTCATCGGCGCGCTCGAGAATCGCTTGTACCTGGGCATCGCGCTGGTGCTGCCCGACACGGTGGTGCGGGTGATCGCGCACGCACCCGATCAGCCGTTCTATCCATTATATGACAACCGGACGCAGCGGCTGGTGGTGCTGCCGGCGCTCGCGCTGCGCCTGAACTGGGGCCTGTCGCTCGGGCTCGGCTTCAACTACCTCGCCGGCCTGGGCGGACGCGTCTCGGCGGCCGAGGGCGCGACGCGCACGCTCGAAGCGCGCGTCGACGAATCGATCACCTCCAAGCTCGGGATCAACGCCGGGGTGCGCTGGCAGGCCACGCGCGCCCTCGCGGTGGCGATCGTCTACCGCCAGGAATTCTCGATCCCGTTCCGCACCGTCTCGCGCAACAACGTCGCCGGCCAGCCGATCGATCTCGACATCGACGCCGAGGGGCTCTACACGCCGCACGAGCTGGTGATCGGCGGCGCCTTGAAGCTGCCGTTCCGCGTGACCGCGTCGCTCGATCTGCAGTGGTCGCACTGGTCGGCGTGGCACGGCCCGTTCGTCACCGTCTCGAGCGAGCTGCCGCTGGTCGGCGGCATCGACGCCAAGCCGCCGTCGGTCGCGTTCAACGACACCTTCGGCCTGCGCGGCGGCCTGGAGTGGATGGCGGTCGAGAAGAAGTATTCGTCGCTGTCGCTGCGCGCGGGCTACGGCTTCGAGACCGCCGCCGCTCCGCCCAGCCAGCCTGGCGTGACCAACCTGCTCGACGGCAACAAGCATCGCCTGTGCGCCGGAGGTGGGCTGCGCTTCGAGCTGCTCGGCAGCCACATCCGCGCGGACCTGCACGGCCAGCTCGACATCGTCGAGTCCAACACGCTGACCAAGAAGGTGCAGCCGGGCAAGCCCGATCCCACCGTCGCGCTGGGCGACGAGGTCGCCGACGACCCGGCCAAGCCGTCGACGCTCGGCACCCAGATCTCGAACCCCGGCTACCCCACCATCGCCGGCGGCGGCGTGGTCTGGGCCCTCGGCTTCACGATCACGTTGGAGACCAAGTGAGCCCGCGGCGCGCGTTCACGTCTACGCTGGCGTTCACGGTCGCGTTCACGTTCGCGAGCACGGCGCACGCCAACGCGCTCGACACGTTCGGCTACTCCGCGCGCGCCGAATCGATGGCCGGCGCGCAAGCCGCCGACGTGCGCGGCTACGCCGCCGCCCACCACAACCCCGCGGGCGTCGCGCTCACCGACGACATCGAAGCCGCGATCGGCTACGGCGGCGGCGTCATGGGCCTGACCATCAACAGCTCCGACGCGCAGGTCACCTCCGCGCGCGGCACCTCGATCGGGCTGGCCATCCCGATCAAGCTCGGCTCGGCCACGCTCGCGTTCGGCGTCGCGCTGTACGTGCCCGATCAGTTCGTCGCGCGCATCCAGCTCGTGCCCGCCACCGAGCCGCACTTCGTCCTCCTCGACAACAACCTGCAGCACCTGGTGGTCACGCCGGTGCTCGCGCTCAAGCTCGGCCGGCGCTTCTCGATCGGCGCGGGCGCGACCGTGCTCGCCGATGCGGCCGGCAACGGCGTCAACTTCGACGTCGGCATCGTCGGCGGCGACAAGGTCGGCAAGGCCGATCTCGACGTGGCGCTGCCGATCCGCGCGGCGCCGGTGGTCGGCCTCACCATCCTGCCGGCGCGTTGGCTGCGCATCGGCGTCGCCTATCGCGGCGAGCTCGATCTCGGGCTCAAGCTGGACATCCTGGCCAACGTGAACATCGCCGGCGTGATCACCGGCGACACCTTCATCACGCTGCGCGCGGTCAACTTCTACACCCCGCACAAGGTCTCGCTCGGCGTCGCCGCCGACCTCACCAGGAACATCACGCTCTCGGCGGAGGTGGACTACCTCGCCTGGAGCCAGTTCAAGACCGCGATCCCCGATCTGCGCGTGCTGGTCGCGCTCGGCATCTCGCCGCCGCTCGTCGAGGCGCTCTTTCCAACGCCGCGCTTCAACGACGTGTGGACGCCGCGCATCGGCGGCGAGGTGCGCCACGATCTTTCGGAGAAGGTTGGCCTCTCCATCCGCGCCGGCTATGCGTACGAGCACACCCCGGTCCCCAACCAGACTGGGCTCACCAGCTTCGCCGACAACGATCGCCACATCCTCGCGATCGGCGCCGGCCTCGAGCTGCGCCGCCTGATCTCGATCCTGCCCAGACCGCTGCGCTTCGACGTGGCGCTGCAGCTCCACGAGCTGATCGCGCGCACCACCGCCAAGGACCCGCGCTATTTCGAAGGCCAGGGCTTCACCTCCGGCGGCTATCTGCTCCACTTCGCCGCCACCCTCGAGGCGCGTTTCTAATGCGCCCGTCGTTCGCGTTCGCGCTCGCGTTCACGCTCTCCGGCTGCGGCTTCACCGGCGAGCCGATCTTCGCCGGCCGCCGCATCCCCGACGTCGCCCCGTGGGAAGATCTCGCCCCGCTCACCATCTGCGACGGCACCCGCCGCATCGGCCCGCTCGCCGACGGTCCGCTCGGTGTGTGCGAGGCGAGCGGCGACGGCAGCGCGTGCACCCTCGACGCCGACTGCCGCAGCCGCGAGCGCTGCGTGTGCGGCCGCTGCGCGATCGCCGTCTGCGACACCGGCGAAGAGTGCGGCGCATCGAGCGACAAGCTGCACGTGTGCACGTTCGGCGAGCGTCGCTGCGACCGCACGTGCACCACCGATGCCGGTTGCGCCGCGGGCGAGTCGTGTGTCCCGGGCAAGAGCGTCTGTCGCGGAACCTGCAGCACCAGCGACGACTGCCAGGCCGGCGAGACCTGCCAGACCTCCACCGGCCTGTGCATCGCCAACCCGTGCGAGGACGACTCGAGCTGCTTCGGCGGCCGTCGCTGCGCGCTCGAGCGCATCCCCGCCGCGCTGGCCGAGCCGTCGCCGCTCGTCGACGGCGATCGGCTCACGATGTGGCTCGAGCGCACCGATCCGATGGGGACGCCGGCGGTGTGGCGCGCGACCTCGCGCGACGGGC
This sequence comes from Myxococcales bacterium, assembly GCA_003170275.1. Taxonomy (GTDB): domain Bacteria; phylum Myxococcota_A; class Polyangia; order Palsa-1104; family Palsa-1104; genus PALSA-1104. Next base: position 25,056 of record PNAM01000040.1, on the reverse strand, counting down.
TCACCTTCACCTTCGATCCGCCCAACGCGATCGTCGACGGCCGCGCGCCGTCGGTAGTGAAGAGCGGCGCGGGCTATCTGATGCTCTACGGCGCGCCCTCCGCCTCGAGCGTGCTGCGCGCCAGCTCGCCCGACGGGATCACCTTCGCGCCCGATGCGCAGCCGGCGCTCGCCGCCGCGCAGTCGCCGTCGCTGGTGCAGCTCTATGACGGCTCCTACGCCGCCTACTTCGCGATCCCCGGCGGCCCCGATGGCCCCGGCGGCCCCGGCGTCGGGCGCGCGACCAGTCGCGACGGCGTGACCTTCGACCTCCAGCCGGACGTGCTCTCGCCGGCGCAGGTCAGCGACCCGGTCTTGTGGCGCGACGTGGACCGCATCTCCTCGCCGTTCGCGCAGGCCCTCCTCGGCGTCGACGGCAAGCCATTCGTACGCCTGTGGTTCTCGGCTCACGGCACCGAGAGCGCCTCATCGATGCAGTTCGGCGAGACCCTGCCCACGCCGCCGGATTTCTCGATCGGCGAGGCCGCCGCCGGCGACGGCGCGACCTTTCAGCCCTACCCGTTCAACCCGGTCTTCGATCGGGTGCTCGAGTTCCTCACCCACCCGTCAGAGCTCGACCCGGCGGTGGTGCCGTTCCACGACCAGTGGCTGCTCTTTTACCGTCGCGCAGCAGCCGACGGAACGAAGTCCGAGAACCTGGCCGTCGCACGCAGCCCAGCCCAACCGGAGTGAAATTTGCGTCTTGGAGCGACATGTAAGACAATGTAGGGAATGCTGCCTGTCGTCGGGAACCTGGTGTTGCTGGGCATCGCGGTCGGCCTGTTCATCGCTACGGTCTCCTTGAAGAAACCATCGCGCTGACCGAATCCGGTTGAAGCCACTCGCCTTGCCCCTGTAAATAGGGGCGAGACTCCAAAGAGATGGCCATCGATCGCCTGACAAGCTCTCCGCCCAGCAATCTGGTGCGCCTGGGAGACGCCACGCTCTCCGACCTGGAGGCGATGCGGCTCCTGTTGCAAGGCGGATCGGTGATCGACTGGCATCGCCTGGCCTTCTCCGACTCCACCGAAGTCGACCGCTTCCTGCGGGTCAACGAGTTCGATCCCGCGCGCGTCGCCGACATGGACCGGCTCGAGGAGCTGCGCGAAGACGCCGTCGAGTACCTGACGCGCACCTTCAGCTACCGCATCCCCGAAGAGGTCGCGATCGGCATGCCCGCGCGCGAGCTGTTCCTGCTCGCGTCGTCGAAAGGTCGCAAGCAAACCTACGCCTGCATCGTGCTCAAGGCGATGCACGTCATGAACCACCTGGCCGGCCGCGAGCTGCTCTTCAAGCTGCCGATCGCCGACGACGAAGTGTTCGGCTTCGTCGAGGGCAAGGTGGTCAAGGTGGTCGAGGAGATCCGCGCCGCCGGCTACCCGATCAGCGAGTTCGCATGGAGCCGCAAGGAGCGCGACTCGGTGGTGACCAAGCTGCTCGCCAAGAAGTCGACCATCGCCGCCAACGTGTTCGACAAGCTGCGCTTCCGCCTGATCACGCGATCGCAGGAAGATCTGCCGGCGGTGCTCAACGAGCTCCTGCACCGGCTGGTCCCGTTCAACTACGTGATCCCCGGCGAATCGGTCAACGGCATCCTGCCGCTGCGCCGCCTGGTGGAGAAGACGCCGGCGTTCGCGCGCTACGCAGATCAGCTGCAGCACGATCTCGACAAGGATGCGTCGGGCCGGACGCAGCTGCTCAACGAGTTCTCCGGCGCGTCGTATCGCGTGATCAACTTCGTCGCCGATCTGCCGGTGCGCATCGACGAGTACCTGTGCCGCATCCCCGAACCGCAGGTGGCGGGCGCAGCGGACCTCGGGCACGTCATCTTCGTGCTCACCGAGTTCCAGGTGATGGACGCCGAGACCGCGCAGCGCAACGAGCAGGGCGAGAACTCGCACCAGCGATACAAAGAGCGGCAGTGGGAGCGGGTCAAGGCGCGCCTCGCCGGCGGGCTGCAATCCGACCAGGAGCCTACCGGCCCGACCAAGACGCCGGTCGTCGACGAAGACGAAGACGACGAAGATTAGGCGCGAAGCCGGGACACAAGCTACGGGCCGGAGTCGGTGAGCTGCTTGATGAGCCGGGTATCTTCCGCCGGCTTGATCACGACGTCGAAGTTGAACTTCTTGCCGTTGGCCACGAACGTGACCACGTGCTTGCCGGGCTTGAGCGAGATCTTCGAGCGCGGCGCGATCGGCGTGGTCTTGCCGGTGTCCTTGCCGTCGATGAGCACCTTGGCCCACGGCTGCGTGTTGGCCACCAGGAAGCCGGGCTCGTTCCCCTTGGGCGCTTCCTTGACCGGCGGCTCCGGCCGCACGGCGGGCGCCTTGACGGGCGCCAGCTCTTCCTTGGGCTCCGGATCCTTTTCTCTGGCGCGCGGCTTCTTTTCGCCCGGCTCGGGGATGGTCACGTCGGCGAGCAGCGTGCCCTTCTGCTTCGGCGTCAGGACCGCCAACTTCCCCGGCGCCGGCTCGGCGGCCTGCGCCGGCTCGCTCATCCCGTCGTCGGCCGACGCGACCATCTTCAGGTCGAGCGCGGTGTCGAGCGACTTGTCGAACGTGACGTACTTGGTGAGCGGCGCGAAGCCCTTGTGACGCACCGTCACGCGCGCTTGCTTGCCGGGATCGAGATCGCCGAGCAGCGCCGGCGTCACGCCCGCGCGATGGCCGTTCAAGCTGATCTCGGCGCCTTCCGGATCCGAGGTGATCTTGATCTTGCCGTAGCCGGGCACCAGCTCGATGTCGCGCTTGAGCTGCTCGCCCGCCTTGAGCGTCACCGACAGCTTCACCTCTTCGCGCTGCGGCTTGGTCACGCGAATGTCGTGCGCGACGTCGGCGCGCAGCGGGATCGGGTTCTTCCAGGCGCCGTCGGCGAGCTGCGCGCCATCGACCTCGACCTGCGCGCCGTCGGTGGTGATGTTGAGCCTGAGGTGTCCGGTGCCCACCTGCGCGACGGGCGCGAGGACCAGCGCGGCGGACAGCACGCTCACGTCACCGGCCTGCAGGGTGACCGTCTGCTTGAACTCGGCGCCGTCGGCCGCCTTGACCAGCACCTGGTGCGGACCGGGCAACAGATCCTTGAGCGTAAGCGGCCTGCCCCCTTCCAGCCGGCCGCGCAGCGCCTCGTCGACCATCACGTCGGCCGCGCGCGCGGGATTGGCCATCACCACCAACGTGCCCTTCTGCCCGCCCTTGTTGAGGTAGGCGCGCACCCCGAGCACGCCGCCTACCAGCGCCGCCGCCACCGCGACGCCGATGAAGATGTCCTTCCACAGGGTCGAGCGAATCGGCGCGTACGGCAGCGGCGAGACCACGCGTCCGGTGCCGGGCGTGACGTGCCCACGCATGCCCACCGGCAGCACCGGCGCCTCGCCCGCCATCATCGTCTTCGCCTCGGGCCCCGAGCGCAGCGGCCCCGCCGGCGCTTTCGGGCCCGAGCTCTCGCCGAGGATCACCGTCGGCTGGGCGGGTAGCTCGGCGCCCAGGCTCGGGTGCGTGCCGTTGGCCGGCCGCGGCGCCAGCGTCGATTGGTCGCTGAGGATCGCGGTCTTCTGCTCGGGCAACGGCGCGCGCGGAAGCGCCTCTTCGCGCGCGCCGAACGACATCCCCGAGACGGTGGTCTTCTCGTCGAAGTCGCCGCCGAGATCGTCGTTGCCGACCTCCACCAGATCCGCGTCATCGACGACGCGGGTCGACGACGCGGGAAACTCCTCGGCGGTGCGCGGCTGCGCGGAGATCATCGACGCCGACGCGCCGAAGCTGACCGCCAGCGGCGCGGTCAACACCTCCTTGCCGATCTTGCGCTGCTCGTCGAGGATCTCCTGCTCGCGCTTCATCTCGACGGCGAACCCCTGACGCATCCACGCCGCCAGCTGCTTGGGCGTGAACACCGGGTCGAAGCCCATCAAGAACGCCTGCAGCTCCTCCATCATCTCGGAGGCCCACTGATAGCGATCCTCGACCTCCTTGGTGAGCGCCTTCATGATGATCTTCTCGAGCGCCGGCGGGCAGGCCGGGTTGACCTTCGAGATCGGCCGGCAGTCGACGTTGCGCACCTTCTCGAGCGTCTCGAAGTCGCTCTCGCCGATGAACAGACGATCCGAAGCGAGCAGCTCGTAGAGGATCGTGCCGATGGCGAAGATGTCCGAGCGTCGATCGAGCGGCAGCCCACGGACCTGCTCCGGCGACATATAGCCGAACTTGCCCTTGAGCACGCCCGCCTGCGTCTTCGACGAGCGCGAGGCGGCCTTGGCGATGCCGAAGTCGATGATCTTCAGCTCACCCTCGTACGAGACGAGGATGTTCTGCGGCGAGATGTCGCGGTGGATGATGCCCAGCGGTTTGCCCGTCGCATCCTTCTTCTTGTGTGCGTAGTCGAGGCCCTCGCACAGCTTGGCGGCGATGAACGCGGCCATCTCCGGCCGCATCTGCGAGCGCGTCTTGCGCATGCGGTTCTGGATCTGGAGCAGGTCCTTGCCCCAAACGAACTCCATGGCGATGAAGTGCGAGTCCTGTACCCGGCCGAGCTCGAAGATCTGGCAGATGTTGGCGTGGTTCAGCTGGCCGCAGATCTTCGCCTCGTCGATGAACATCTCGATGAAGTCGGAGTCCTCCGCCAGCGACGGGAGAATGCGCTTGATCGCGAGGATCTTCTCGAAGCCTTCGACGCCGAAGGACTTGGCCTTGAACACCTCGGCCATCCCGCCCACGGAGATGCGCTCGAGCAGCACGTACTTTCCGAATGGAACCGGTTGCCGCACTGTATGTTTCGAAGCCCCTCTCGCTCACTGAGGACAATCGTGAGCACGTTTATCGTAAAACAGAAGAAACGTGCACTACAAGGGAAATCGTGGGCCCCTGACCCCGGCGCCCAGACCGCAGACGAGCAAGAAACGCAGGAGCGCTGGGAGCCCGGGCCGATTTGGGGGGTTCAGCCCACGGGCTGAAGCCCTCAGCGTATCTCGGTGAGCGCGGACGACAGGTCGGGCAAGATGGTCTCGAGCGCGGCGCTGACGGCCTGCCCGATCGGATCTTCGATCGAATAGCGGGTTCGTCGTTGGGCCGCCAGCGCGGGATCGGTCGGGCCCGACTCGACCAGGCGGCGCAACACGGTGTGTCCGTCGCGCACGACCACCACCTCGACGCGGCAGCTCACGCTCTGTCCGAGCTGGCTCGGCCGATACTCGATCGACACCAGCCGCGCCATCATCACGGCACGCGCGCCCGAGCGCCAGCCTTCGTCCGCCGCGACCTGCGGCGACTGCATGCCGAAGCCGGTGGGAATGACTTGCAGGCTCAGGCGGCGGCGCAGGAAGTAATAGAAGGCCTGCGTGGCGCTCGAGCCGGTGCCGGCGAAGGCGTTCGGCGCGTCGGCGATCGCGTGCGCGACGACCCGACCGCGCACGAATCCGTACGCCGCCGGTGGATAGCTGGTGGGGGGTTGCGACTGCGTGCTCGGCTGCAGGATCTCGTACGGGTCCGCGCGACGGGCGACGCGCGGCGGCGACGGCGGCGAGGTCACGGCCACGCGTGCGGGCGCGCTCTCCTCATCGTCTTCGCCCGAGGTCCTGACCGCGGGTGTGGGTCTGGGCGCGGTCGGCGCGGCCGGCGTGGTCGGGGTCGCGGTCGAGGCCGCCGGAGCGGCCGCCGGTGGCGTGGCCCCGGCAGGTGCAGCGACGGGCGCCGGTGCGGGCGAGGTCTCCTTGGCAGGCTCTTTGGTCGGCTCCCTGGCGGCGAGCGCGACCGGCGCGACTCTCGGCACGGGCCCGGCCAGCGATCGGGGAACACCCGGCTTCGTGACGCCGCCGGTGAGCTGCTGCGGCTCGAGGATCGGGATCAAGCGTCTGGCCAGCTCGACGGCGATCTGATCGATCGACTCCAGCGGGCCCTCGACGCTCGCCGAATGGCCGCGCACGGTCGCGGTCAGGCGGACGCGCTCGCCGTCGAGCTCCTCGATGCGGCCCTGCACGGAGGTCTCGGCGCCGGCACCGACCTCGATGCTGGCGGCTTCCAGGCGGGCGGCGACCGCGCGCGCGACCTCGGGCCCGAAGTAGGCGACCGCTTCCCCGCCCCTGGCGACGGTGAAAGGTGGCACATGGATGCGCGGGCGCGCCTGGGCGGTGGAAACCCCCATCAATAGAACGCCCAGCGCTACTACTCCGCGCACGCCGTGATTCATGCGCGAACAACGACCTCTGTCAAGCCTGGCACGGGCATCGCACGAGAAGGCTGTATGAAAAACGTGTGGACGCAAGCGCTCTCTATGTCGGTCGTCACCTTTCTCGGGCTGGGGACGGCCGTCGCCAACCCGCGGCCCAACAGCCCGGGGGCGCACACGCTCCTCGCCGAGATGGGCATTCCTGTCGGGAATCGCCACGTTGATCCGGCCGAGGCGGTGCCGCCGTACGCCGAGCCGGAGGCGACGCCCACCGGCGTCCTCGTGCAGGCGCCGGTGAGCGAGGCGCCTCCCGCCGACGTCGTGACGCCGACCGAAGGTACGCTCGACGCGCGGCCGCAGGCGCTCGGCCTCAAGCAGCTGGCGCCGGCCGGCACCACCAACGGCTCGGAGGCGTCGCAGGTCAACGCCACGCCGGACATCGAGAACGCCCCGAAGTCGCCGACGCCGCGCGGCTTTCCGCTCGGCGCGCCGGGCGGCTCGTACGCGCCGGCTGGCCCGTCGCCGTCGGGCCCGGAGCCGGGCTTCAGGATGACGCCGTAGTCGTCGAGCGGTTACAGCGGGCGGGTGGTGCGTTTGGCGCGCGCGCGCGCGACGGCGCGAGCCACTTCTTCGGTGGTCTTGGCGTGGTCGACGTTGACTGCGGTGATCTCGATGGTCAACGTGGGCGTGCCGACGGTCGACGCGCGGTGCGTGCCGCTCGAGCGCAGCGATTGGGTGAGCGCGGCCGCGGTCACCTCCGAGGTCAGCGCGACGAAGTCGTCGCCTCCCAGGTGCATCAGCATCGCGCCGGGCGTCTCGTCGGCGGCGGCGCGCAGCCCACGCGCGACCTCCGAGACCGCCTCCTCGCCGCGTAGCCAGCCGTTCTCGGTGACGAACCTGTCGAAGCCGCCCAACTCGATGAACAGCAGCGCGAACTTCTCGCCGTCGGCGAGCCAGTCGGCGATCGCAGTGTCGAGCGAGCCCGGCCCCGGCAGATCGGTGGTCGGCGAGCGATCGCGCTCGCGCCGGTTGTGACGCACCAGCGCCTGCGCGCGCGCCAACAGCTCGCGCACGTCGAACGGCTTGGACAAGTAGTCGTCGGCGCCCGCGCCGAGACCGCGCACGCGATCGTCGACCGAGCCGAGCGCGGTGAGCATCAGCACCGGAATGCGCGACTGCACCGGATCCATCTTGAGCCGCCGCACCGCCTCGAGGCCGTCCATCTTCGGCATCAGGATGTCCAGGATCAGCAGATCGGGATCCTCGCGCTTGGCCAGCTTGAGCGCTTCCTCACCGTCGCGGGCGCGCAAGCACAGATAGCCGGCATCGCCGAGCGACGCCTCGATCAAGTGCGCCACCGCGTCCTCGTCCTCCACCACCACGACCTTCTTGAGAAATGGCACGAGTCGCATGCTACTGCGCGGGAGCGACGGTTGACAAGCTACAGTGGCGACCGTAGCGTTTGGTCCCCGATGCGCGAGCGCCAGGCCACGCCGTTCCGACGACACAAGGACGTGCTCGACAACGGCCTGCGCGTGGTCACCGTCGAGCTGCCGCACCTGCACACCGCGTCGATCGTCATGTACGCGAAGGTCGGATCGCGCTACGAGACCGCGCGCGACAACGGGCTGTCGCACTTTCTCGAGCACATGCTGTTTCGCGGGACCAGGCGGCTGCCCGATGCGTACCGCATCAACCACGCGATCGAGGCGATCGGCGGCACGCTCTACGCCGAGACCGGGCGCGACTACTCGCTGTATCAGATCTCGCTGCACCCGGACTCGCTCGAGGAGGGCATCCGGCTGTTCGGCGAGATCTTCTGCACGCCGACGTTCTCCGAGATCGACGTGGAGCGGCGCATCGTGCTCGAGGAGATGCTCGAGGATCTCGACGAGGACGGGCGGCTGGTCAACATCGAGGACATCGCGCGGCTCAAGGTGTGGCCGGACCATCCGCTCGGCTGGCGCATCACCGGACCGATCGAGAACGTCGAGCGGTTCACCAACGCCGACGTGCGGCGGCACTTTGCGCATTTCTACGGCGCGCGCAACATGGTGCTGTGCGTGTCCGGCGCGGTCGATCACGCGACCGTGCTGCGCGGGGTCGAGCGCGCGCTCGGGCCGCTCAAGCCGGGCAAGGAGCTGGCGGTGAGCTCGCCGCCGGACGTGCAGACGAAGCCGCAATTCGTCTACCAGCGGCACGACGGCTCGCAGACCTCGGCGCAGCTGCTGTTTCGCGGGCTGCCCGAGGCGCTGCCCGAGTACCCGTCGCTGATGATGCTGTCGCGCATCGTCGACGACGGCATGTCCACGCGACTGCACCGCCGGCTGTGCGACGAGCTCGGGCTCGCGTATTACGTCTCGGGCAGCCTGGAGCCGTTCGTCGACACCGGGCTGTTCGAGATCGACGGCACCGCGCACCACGCCAACCTGCCGGCCCTGGTGCGCGAGTCGCTGGCCATGTGCGTCGAGCTGCGCAACCGCCCGCCCACCGACGACGAGGTCGACAAGGCCAAGCGCCGCTATCGCTGGGATCTCGAGCGCACCTTCGACGACGCCGACTCGATGGCCGGCTGGTGGGGCGGCACCGAGCTGTTCTACCCGCCGACCACCTTCGTAGAGAAGCTCGAGCGCGTGCGCAAGGTGACGCCCGAGTCGGTGCGCGCGGTGGCGGAGAAGGTGTTCCGGCCCGAGCGGCTGACGGTCGCGTGCGTCGGGCGGCTGCCCAAGAAGCTGGAAGCCGAAGTGAAGAAGATCGTCGAGAGCTTCGCGTAGCGATTCGCGCTACAATCGTGCCCGTTGGAAAGCGACGTTCATGACGGCGTCGTGCCGTACAAGGGCACCCGAGACCACATCCTGGATGAGGTGTCGATCGTGCGCGCGCGGGCGATGGCGCGGGTCGGCGGCGCGCGCGAAGAGGACGAGGGCGGGCCGAACCCGCTGCACGTCTCGCGGCGCGTGGTGGCCAGCCTGGCGTCGGGGATCGATCTGCGCCTGCCGCAGGTCGAGGCGACCTTCGGGCTGAGCGCGGCCGAGCGCGGCGTGCTGGTGACCACGCTGGCGGCGGAGATCGATCCGCTGTTCCGCAGCATCTGCCGCGGCCTTCAGGGCGAGCTGGCCGGACCGACGCTGCAGATCGGCACCATCGTCGAGCTGGTGACCGGCGAGCTGGACGAGGCGGTGGACGCCGCGCTGCTGCTGTTGCCCGAAGGAAGGCTGCGGCAGAACGCGCTGGTGTCGGTCGAGGATCCGCTGGCGCCGCGCGATGTGCCGCTGCAGGCGCTGCGCGTCAAGATCGATCGCGCGCTCGCGCTCTATCTGCTCGGCGCGCGGGCGACGTCGGCGCCGGTGTGGCTCACCCCGGTGGTGCCGTCGCGGGTGCTGGGCAACGCGCGGCTGTCGACGGAGAAGAAGGCCGAGCTGGTGGCGTACCTCGGCGCGACCGCCGACGCTGGGGGCGCGCCGATCGTCGAGATCTGCGGGCCGGCGGGCGTGGGCAAGAAGTACCTCGCCGAGGGGATCTGCGCCGAGCTCGGCCGGCCGATGCTGGTGGCCGACTGCCGCGAGGCGCTCGGCCAGTTCGACCGCGATCAGCTCGGCGCGCGGCTGGCCGAGATCCGCCGCGAGGCGCTGTTGCGCGGCGCGGTGCCCTACCTCGATCACTTCCACGCGCTGCTCGCGCGCCACGACCCGTTCCGCGCCGCGCCCGACGGCGACGCGCAATCGCAGCAGGTGGCGCCGACGCCGGTGCTGACCATGCCGCCCGATCTGATCGCCTTTCTGCGCAACATCGGGATGTGCTTCGTCGGCGGCGAGGATCGCTACGAGCAGCTCGAGCAGGCCGGCGCGATCGTCCGGCTCACCCTGCCCTTCCCGTCGCCCAAACAGCGCGCGGCGATCTGGGAGCAGACCCTCGACACCATGGGCGCGCGGCTCGCCGAGGACATGGACCTGCCCGAGATCGGCCGCAAGCTGGCGCTCGACGCGCAGCGCATCCAGGCGGCGGCGCGCGCGGCGCTCTCGGCGGCGGCGGTGCGCGCCCACTCGCACGGCGTCGATGCCAAGCTGGTCACGCGGCTCGACGTGCTCGACGCCTCGCGCCACCAACTGCAACACGATCTCAAGTCGCTGGCGGTGCGCGTCGACAAGGCCTATCGCTGGGAAGACCTGGTGATCTCCGTGGACGGCTATCACGCGCTGCTCGAGATGATCTCCTACGCGGCCAACGCGGAGAAGGTGTACGAGCAGTGGGGCTTCGCGCAAAAGCACTCGGTCGCGCAGGGCATCAGCGCGCTGTTCTCCGGCCCGCCCGGCACCGGCAAGACCATGTGCGCGTCGGTGATCGCGCGCGAGCTGGACATGGAGCTGTTCCGCGTCGATCTGTCGCGCGTGGTGTCGAAGTGGATCGGCGAGACCGAGAAGAACCTGGCGCGCGTGTTCGACGAGGCGCAGCGCTCGCACGCGGTGGTGCTGTTCGACGAGGCCGACTCGCTGTTCGCCAAGCGCACCGAGGTCAAGTCATCGGTCGATCGCTACGCCAACCTGGAGGTGAACTTCTTGCTCCAGCGGATGGAGACCTTCGACGGGATCACCATCTTGACCACCAACTTCGAGGACACCATCGACTCGGCGTTCAAGCGCCGGCTCACCTTCCGCATCCGCTTCGAGAAGCCGGACGCGGAGGCGCGCGGCGCGCTATGGGCCAAGATGTTCCCGGCCGCGGCGGAGGTGGGCGACAACGTCGACTTCGCCGAGCTCGGGCGGCGCTACGAGGTCTCGGGGGGCAACATCCGCAACGCGGCGATCCGCGCGGCGTTCCTCGCGGCGTCCGAAGGCCACGGCATCGACATGGACACGCTCGAGCGCGCCACCCTGCGCGAGGCGCGCGAGATGGGCGTCCTGATCGCCGAGCCGCGCCCGCCCGAAGCGGGCGACGCCGCCGACGGGGACGAGCCGTCGCCGCGCGATCCGTCCTCGCCGCAGCCCAAGCTCGTTCCCATCACCCACCGACGGTAGAGACCATGGACAAGTCCGGTTACGATCCCGAGCGCTTTCGTCGCCAGGGGCATGCGCTCGTCGACCAGTTGGCGGATTATCTCGAACGTGCGACTACGCGCGCGCCCATGCCGGTCTTGCCGTGGGCCGAGCCGGCCGCGCGGCTACTCGACTGGCCCAGCGATTTTTCCGCCGAGCCGAGCGGCAGCCTGCCCGAGCTGATGGCGCGCGTGCTCGAGCAGTCGAACCACCTGCATCACCCGCGCTACGTCGGTCACCAGGTGACCGCGCCCCTGCCGATGGCGGCGCTGTGCGAGCTCGCGGCGGCGCTGCTCAACAACGGCATGGCCGTGTACGAGATGGGCCCGGTCTCGACGGCGATGGAGCGCAACGTGATCGCCTGGCTGGGCGGGCAGCTCGGTTTTCCGCCCGGCTGCGACGGCGTGCTCACCTCGGGCGGATCCGCCGGCAACCTGACCGGCCTGCTCGCCGCGCGCCAGACCAAGGCCGGCTTCGACGCGTGGAACGAGGGCGCGCACGGCGGGCCGCCGCTGGCCGTGTTGGCGTCGGCCGAGACGCACTACTGCGTCAAGCGCGCGGTGCAGGTGATGGGCTGGGGCGCGGGCGGCGTGCAGACGGTCCCGGTCGATGCGCAGTTTCGCCTGCGACCCGAGGCGCTGCCCGATGCGCTGGCCGCCGCCGCGCGGGCCGGCCGCAAGGTGATCGGCGTGGTCGCGTCGGCGGGCTCGACCTCGACCGGGGCGTTCGATCCGTTCGAGCCGATCGCCGACTTCTGCGCGGCGCACGATCTCTGGCTGCACGTCGACGGCGCGCACGGCGCCTCCGCGGTGCTGTCGCCGCGCTACAAGCCCACGCTGCGCGGCATCGAGCGCGCGGACTCGGTGGCGTGGGACATGCACAAGATGATGATGATGCCGGCGCTGGTCACCGCGGTGCTGTTCCGCGACGGCAAACACTCGTACGCCGCGCTCGCGCAGGAGGCGGCGTATCTGTTCAACACCGACGAGCCGTGGAGCGACAGCGCCAAGCGCACGCTCGAGTGCACCAAGCGGATGATGAGCCTGAAGGTGTACGCCGGGCTCAAGCTGTGCGGCACGCGGCTGTTCGCCGAGTACATCGACTACACGTTCGATCTGGCGCGCCGGTTCGCCGCCCGCCTGACCGCGGCAGACGACTTCGAGCTGGCGATCGAGCCCGACTGCAACATCGTCTGTTTCCGCTACGCGCCCCCCGGCACCGCCGCCAGCGACGAGCTGCAGCGACGCGTCCGCCGGCGGGTCGTCGAGAGCGGTGCGTTCTACCTGGTGCAGACCACGCTGCCGCGCGGCGTCTACTTGCGGGTCACGCTGATCAACCCGCTCACCACCGACGCCGATCTCGACGCGCTCCTCGACGCCGTGCGCGCCGCCGCCGCGGATTAGTCTTTTCCCGGAACCTGCCGCGGCGAGGTGGGGAGTTGATCGATCTCGGCCTTGGGTACGCCGTCGCCGTCGGTGGGCAGGTCGAGCGGCGTACCGCAGCTACGACAGCGAGGCACCCCGCCGCCAGCTGCCGGCGACGCCGGCTCCACCTGAATCCGACAGCGCGGGCAGCGCTGCAGCATGCGCGCGACTATACCGGTTTCGCGCAGCCTGTACACTGACCGAATGGCGAAGCCCGCCGCGACCGCGACCACCGTCTTGCGCGCGCTCGAGGTGCGCCGCAACGAGGATCTGGTGCTCGCCGAGAGCGCGCTCCTCGGCGAGCGGCGGGTCGCGTGGACCCGGCTGGCGATGTTGGTCATGTTCGGCCTGAGCCAGGAGGTGCTGGCCGGGCTGCTCGGCAAGGCGCCGCGGTTCGACCTGCTGCGCCTGGTGGCCGCCTTCGGCTACGGCGTGTTCGCGCTGGGGCACCTGTTCGTGCTCCACCGGATCAAGCCCAACGCCCGCAACGCTATGCTCGTGCCGCTCGTCACCAGCGCGATCGACTTCGGCTTTCTCACCTTCCAGGGAATCCGCAGCTTCTACGCCTATGGGCGGTGCTATCCCGAGATGGGTGCGATCTCGATGGCCATCGTGCTGTGCTTCTCGGTGGCGCGCTTCAGCTGGCTGCACGTGTTGTGCTCGACGGTGCTGGCGTGCGCGGGCTTCCTCGCGGTCGGGCTGTCCACCGGCACCTTCGATCCGATCTCGTCGCCGTTCGTGCTCGGCGGGTTCATCGCGCTCGGCCTGCTGATCGCGCTCACCAACCTGTCGGTGCGCGGCATGTTCACCGGACTGCGCAGCCGCGACAACCTCACCCGCTTTCTGCCGCGGCAGATCGTCGACCGCGTGCTCGCCGGCGGCGAGGCGGCGCTGCGTCCGGTGCAGTGCGAGGTCACGGTGCTGTTCTCCGACATTCGTGACTTCACCACCTTCTCCGAGTCGCTCGCGCCGCGCGAGGTGCTCGAGTTCCTCGACGACTACTTCGGCCACATGGCGCAGGTCGTCAAAGGGCACGAGGGCCTGGTGAACAAGTTCCTCGGCGACGGCATGCTCGCGTTCTGGGGCGTGCCCGACCGCAACCCCGCGCACGCCGAGCTGGCGGTCCGCGCCGCGCTCGACATGCGCAAGAAGCTCGTCGAGATCAACCAGGCGCGCGCCAACCGTGGCGACGCGCCGGTGCGCTTCGGAATCGGCATCCACACCGGCACCGTCGCTGCCGGCATGCTCGGCGGCGCGGATCAGCACGAGTACACCATCATCGGCGACGCGGTGAACGTGGCCTCGCGCGTCGAGGGGCTGACCAAGTCGCTCGGCCACGACATCCTGGTGTCCGAGAGCACCTGGCAACAGCTCGGCGACGGGCAGTTCCGCGGCGCGCGGGTCGCCGAAGAGAAGGTCAAGGGCCGCAAGGATCCGGTGGTGGTCTACTCGCTGGAGAATCAGGAGCCGGTCGCGGCCGCTACTGCACGCTGATCGAGATCGGCGCGCTGGTGGTCTGGTGGCCGGCGGTGTCGGTGGCGGTGAGGGTGAAGGTTCGCGTGCCCGCGGCGCCGACGGTGAGCGACAGGCTCCAGGTGCCCGGCGACGACTGGCTGAGCGGGTACTGGCTGGTGTAGCCGAAGCGGGTCCAGTTGGCGACCACGCTCACCACGCCCTGGTCGTCGCCGGCGGAGGCCTGCAGCGGCACCGCGCTGTTGGGCGCGTAGTGCGATCCGGCGGTCGGCGAGACCACGCTCACCGACGGCGGCGCGTCGACGGGCGGCGACCGGCCCAGGTCGGCCGGTGGACCCAGGTCCGCGGGTCCGCTGCCGCCGAGATCGGCCGGCGGCGAGGCACCGAGACAGCTCGCGGGCGGCTGCGGCAGCGACCCGTCGCACGCGCCCGAGCCGACGCGAATGGTGAACGCGCTCGACGACGGATAGCGCGACGTATCTCCCGCCGCGGCCGTGCCGAGGACGTAGACGGTGTGACAGCCGGCGGCCAGCGGCACGTCGGCGTACCAGGTCGAGTTCAGCCTGGGATCGCCGAGCTCCTGCTGCAGATCGACGCACGCGCCGTCGACGACCGCGCGCAAAGACTGGGGCGCGCCGCCCGCCGGATCGGCCCAGCTCGCGTACACGCGAAAGGTGCCCGCCGGGCCGGCGACCGGCTTGGGCGCGGCGCTGGCGATCTTGGCGACCGCCGGCTTGAGCGAGCCGAAGTCGCCGCCGTCGAAGTTCGGCCAGCAGGCGCCGGCCGTCCCTTCGGCGTGCCCGAAGCCGACCACGCCGTAGCTGCCGCTGGTGACGATCGCGCGATGCCCATCGGCGCCGGCCGCCTCGTCGACCCAGCCGTCCATCACGCGCCAGGGATCGCCGTAGCCCGCCGCGATGATCTCGCCCCAGCCGCGCGTGGTCGACGAGGCCGCGAAATAGTTGATGCGCGTGCCGGGATCGGTCCCGCTCGCGCAAGTGCCGCAGCTGTTGCACGTCGCGCCGGTGGTGCAGCCGCATGCCGGCGAGCCGTCGCACCCCGAGGTGCCTACGTCGCTCTTCAGCGTGCACGGCGACGGGTGCATCAGTGGCGCCAGGCCGGTCTCGAGCATGGTCGCGTGAAACCTCGACGAGCGCTCGAGGTCATACGCCAGCACCAGCGGCGCCTGCGCCGGATAGATCGTCGACTGCGCGCCCTTCACCGTCGCCGGATCGGATCGCGTGCGATTCGCCGCCATGAACATCGCGCGCTCGTACGGGCTGGGGAAGCCGTTCTCCGGATCGCCGAACGACTGCGTCTCGTAGACCGCAGGTCCGACAATCTCGCCGCTGCATCCCGCCGCCACCACCGCACACACCAACAGCCTGTTCATGCGCGCGTGCCGTGCGAACCTCGTGCCGCATGGGCCCGACGGCACGGCGCGGCTTTTTCGCCTGCTCGGCGACGCTCGCCGTAGCCTGCCGGCCACAGTCGCGCCCGAGTGTTGCCCTGCGGTTGCAGCGTCGAGGTTGCTACTTGGCGCCGGTGCCGGCGTGCTCGCCGCCGTAGCGCTTCTCGAGATCGTCGAGCAGCGCGAGGTTGTGCTTGGCGTCGGGGTGGTCCGGCTTGCGGGTCAGAGCTTCTTCGAACTGCTTCTTGGCCTCGTCGAGCCGGCCCTGGCGCAAGAGGATCACGCCGGCGAGGTAGCGGATCTCGGCGTCCTGCGGATCGAGGTCGCCGGCGATCTTGAGCTCGTCGAGCGCGCGGTCGCGCTCCTTCTTCGCCGACAGCACCAGCGCGTAGTTGTAGTGCGCCTTGGGACGCATCGGCACGCGGGCGACGGCGCGCGAGAGATACCAGTTGGCCTTCGAGAGATCGCCGTGGCGGAACGCCAGCGAGCCGAGGTTGGTCCACGCCTCGCCGATGTAGCGACGGAACTGCTGCGCGTCCTGGAAGATCGCCTCGGCGCGCAGATCGTCACCCGCCTCCTCGTACGCAGCGCCGAGCAGGAAGTACGGCCGCGGATCTTCCGGCGCCAGCTTCTTGACGCGCAGATAGGCGGTGATCGCCTTCTCCGGATCGCGCTGCCGCCGGTAGCAATCGCCGAGCAGCTTGAGCGCCTGGATGTTGCGCGGCTGCTTCTTGATCACGTCCTCGTAGGCGGTGATGGCCTTCTCGTTGGCGCCCATGCGCTGGTACGCCGAGCCGAGATCGAGCTTCACCTCGAGATCTTCCGGCGCCAGATCCTGCACCCGCTCGAGCTCCGCCGCCAGATTCTCGGTGTTCCCCTTGGCCGCGTAGATCAGCGCCAGCGTACGGCGCGCCTGCAGGTGGCGCGGCTGCATCGCCACTACCTTCTCCATCTCGGCGAGCGCGCTGTCGAGCTCGCCCGCTTCCCACATGAGCTCGCCGAGCATCTCGCGCATCTCGACGTCGTACGGCCGCTCCTCGAGCGTCTTTTCGCACAGCTCCTGCGCGCGCGTCTTGTTCCCGTCGGCGCGATAGAGCCGCGCCAGCCCGGCCTGCGCCGAGTAGTAGCCCGGCTTCAGATCGAGCGCGTAGGCATACTGCGACGACGCCTTGGGCCGATCGCCCAGCTCGAGATAGACCAGGCCGAGCACGCGATGCGCTTCGGCGAACTTGGGATCGATCAAGTTCACCTTCTTGAGCAGCTTGACCGCCTTCTGCAGATCGCGCGCTTCGCCGAAGCCGAACAAGAGGTTGAGCGCGCGCCCATAGAGCGTCAGCGCGTACAGATCCTTGGTCGGCCGCCGCTTGAGCTGCGCGACCACCTCGGGCTCGCTCGTGAAGCCGGCCTTCTTCAACATCTCGAGGAGGTTGGTGTCGAGCTGATCGAGCAGCTTGTCGCGGTCCGCGATCGAGCTCGCCTCCGCCACCAGGCGCAAGGTCGGGTGCGGCAGATCGGCCGAGTCCACCACTGTATAGAGGCGCACGGAGAGCGAGCTCTTCCAGTTGGGCCGCGCGAACGATCCGGTCACCACCCACTTGGCGCCCTGATCGCGCGCGCGCCGCGCCACCTTGTCGACGTCGAAGGTACGCTCGTAACCGTCGATCACCTGGGCGCCGTAGGCCGGACGGATCTGCGTGAGCGCCTCGAGCTTCTCCGCCACGGTCACCGCCAGCGCGCTCGACATCCAGTCGAGCTGCTTGACCGGCGAGCTGTTCTCGAACGGCGCCACCACGTAGCTCTCGGCCAGGTCGCCGATCACCGCGTTCGCCCACGCGGCGGGCGTCAGGTTCTGCGGCAGATCGCGACGACGCGCGAACGCAGGTCCCGCCCCCAGAAACACGAGCGCCGAGAGCACGCTCAAGTATTTGACAGGCGTAGGCCTGGGGGACATACCTTCGATTGTGTCCAGTGCTCCTCCAAAGGCAAGTAATGACGGCGAGAAGAAGCCGCCGAAGCTGCCGAAGAAGAGGAAGCGCTTCAGCTTCATCCGCTTTTTCATTCTGCTGTTCCTGATCGGCGGCGCCTTCGGGGCCAGCCTCGGTTACTGGGGTTACAAGCAGTTCGAAAAAGATCTCCCCGATCGCTGGAGCGCGCTCACCGACTATCGACCGTCACGCGCGAGCCGCGTCTTCTCTTCCGAGGGCGAGCTGATCGGCGAGTTCTTCCTGCAGAAGCGCATCGTCTTGCCCTACGCGCTTCTGCCCAAGCACGTGAAGGACGCGTTCGTCGCCGCCGAGGACAACCGCTTCTTCGAGCACCACGGCATCGATCCGATGGGCATCATGCGCGCCGCGTTCGCCAATCTGAAGGCGGGCCGCGTGGTGCAGGGCGGCTCGACCATCACGCAGCAGGTCGCCAAGCTGATGCTGGTCGGCAACGAGAAGAACCTGTTCCGCAAGATCCGCGAGGCGATCCTCTCCCGCAAGATCGAGCAGAAGCTCACCAAGGATCAGATCCTCGGTATCTACCTCAACCACGTGTACCTGGGCCACGGCGCGTACGGCGTGCAAGCGGCGGCCGAGGTGTACTTCGGCAAGGACGCCAAGGAGCTGACCATCGCCGAGTCGGCCATGCTCGGCGGCTTGCCCAAGGCGCCCACCGAAGACTCGCCGTTCTCCGCGTTCAAGCGCGCGCGCGATCGCCAGCACTACGTGCTCGGGCAGATGGTCGAGAACAACTTCATCACCAGCATCCAGGCCGAGGACGCGCGCAAGGAATCGATCGCCATCATCTCCAAGGACACGCCGCTCAACCACATCGCCGCGCCGTACTTCGTCGAGCACGTGCGCAAGATCGTGCAGGCCAAGTACGGCGGGCGCGATCTGTTCGACCGCGGGCTGCGCATCCAGACCACGCTGGTCATGCAGCAGCAGCGCGCCGCCGAGAGCGCGGTGCGGCGCGGGCTCGAGGACGTCGATCGCCGCTTCGGCTTCAAGGGGCCGGTGAGCCACCTCGACGACGCGGCGCGCACCACCTTCCTCGAGTCGCTGCCACACGCGTACCTCGGCCCGAAGGATCTGCCGCAGGTGGCGGCGGCCGGCGATCTGGTGGTCGGCAAGCCGTACCTCGCGCTGTACGACCAGGGGAAGGTCGGCAAGAAGGCCTACGTGCGGCTCGGCGCGCTCAAGGTCGTGCTCGACGACACCGACACCGGCAAGATCGATCGCTGGCTGCAAAAGAAGGGCAACAAGCTGGTCGACGGCGATCTGATCCCGGTGCGGCTGGTGCGCAGCGAAGTAAAGAAGGGATCGGGCAAGCGCGCGACGGTCGACGTGGTCGAGACCGCGCAGCTCGCGCAGCGGCCGGAGATGCAGGGCGCGCTGGTGGCGGTCGATCCGGCGACCGGACACTTGACCGCAATGGTCGGCGGCTACGACTACGATCTCTCGCAGTTCAACCGCGCCACGCAAGCGCGCCGCCAGGCCGGCTCGTCGATCAAGCCGTACATCTACTCGGCCGCGCTCGAGCACGGCTACACCGAGGTCAGCATCGTTCTCGACGCGCCGGTCACCATCAAGACCGCCGCCGGCTTCTGGTCGCCGCACAACTACAAGGCCGAGTACCTGGGGCCGATCACCCTGCGCACCGCCTTGCAGAAATCGATCAACACCGTCTCGGTGCGGCTGGTCGCGGGCATCGGCGTCGACAAGATCATCGAGCAGATCCGCAAGTTCGGCATCACCGCGCAGATCGTGCGCCACCCGTCGATCGCGCTCGGCACGCCCGAGGTCACGCTGCTCGAGCACACCTACGGCTACGCCACGTTTCCGGCCGGCGGCCTCGAGGTCAAGCCGGTGCTGATCGAAAAGATCCAGGACGCCGACGGCAACATCGTCGAAGAGGAAAAGATCGAGCCGCAGTCCAAGTGGCGCCGCCGCATCCCGGCCGACACCGCGTACGTGATGGTCGACCTGATGAAGAACGTGATCGAGAAGGGGACCGGCCAGAAGGCCAAGGAGCTGGGACGCCCGGCGGGCGGCAAGACCGGCACGTCGAACGACTTCAAGGACAACTGGTTCATGGCCTATACCCGCGATCTGGTGTGCGGCGTGTGGGTCGGGCGCGACGACTTCAAGTCGATCGGCTTCGACGCCACCGGCGGCACCACCGCCGCGCCGATCTGGACCGAGTTCATGAAGGCCGGCCATCCGAACACGCCGGTGCGCGACTTCGACGCGCCGCCCAGCGTCTACTTCGTGCGCGCCACGCCCGACAAAGGCCAGCCCGCCAAGCCCGGCACGCCCGGCGCGCTCCTGTTGCCCTTCAAGCGCGGCACCCTGCCCGCCCAGTTCGCAAAATCCGAGGGCAAGACCACGTTTTCCGACGACGTTTTCTAGGCTACACTAAGGGCATGGCGTGGCCCCCGTACCGGTTGATGGAGCGCGACTACCTGGCCGAAGCGAAGCAGAAGTACGAGCGCATCGAGCGGCTCTACCACGTCGGTCACAAGCAAGCGTGGGACGGCAAGCAGGTGCTCAAGGATCTGCTCGCCAAGCACGGCGGCATCCACCTCGATCCGGCGAAGAAGACCGCGATCGCGCAGATCTTCTCCACCATCTTATGGGGCGAGCTGGCGGCCTGGTCGATCAGCGCCGATCTGGCGCTGCAACTCGAGGACACCGAGGCCAAGATGGCCGCGACCATCCAGGTGTTCGACGAGGCCCGCCACTTCTACACCATGCGCGACTACCTGCTCGAGCTGGGCTGCGAGATCCCCAAGCTCGACGGCTACACGCACGCGGTGCTCTCGTCGCTGCTCGACACGCATCGGCTGGTCGACAAGCTGCTCGGCATGCAGCTGATCGTCGAGTCGATCGCGGTGACGCTGTTCAAGACGGTGGCGCAGGCGCGCATCGAGCCGGTGCTCTCGGATCTGATGCCCTACTTCGAGCGCGACGAAGCGCGCCACGTCGGCCTCGGCGTCCTGTACCTGCCGAAGCTGCTGGCCAAGATCTCGCCGTTCGAGGCGGCGCGCCTCAAGCTCTTGCAGCTCAAGATCGTCACGCTGATCGGCTGGGGCACGCACCTGAAGACGCCCTACTTCGTTCAGCTCGGCATCGACAGCAACGAGAGCTTCCGTCGCGGCATGCGCCTCAACCGCGAGGTGATGGAAGGGCTGCGCTCCGCGGAAGGTGAAGAGCCGCCCGGCGTGCTCATCGGCGCGGCGTCGTCCGAGCGCTTCAACGATCTGGCGGTCGATTTCTTCTTCCCGCGCCTCGGCGCCGACGTGCCGTCGTGGCAGCGCAAGATCGTCTCGGTGATCGAAGGGCTCAGCAAGGTGGGCGACCATGCGCTCAGGCTGGCAGCCTAGGCGAACATGATCAAGAGCCTCTACGTAGCGTTCGTCACCGCCGGCATGTTCGTGGTGCGACTGATGACCTTCCTGCTCATGCTGATCATGCAGCGCGCCGTCGGAGGCGCCGAGATTCGCCCGCCCTCCCAGGCAGCTGCCGCCTGATCCGGCATCAGTCTTGCTCCTGTCATCGGGAAGGAGGACGACAGATGACCCAAGTTCTGGTCAACAAGCTGTGCGAGCGTTTCGCCGTCGAGGAAGGTGGCGTCAAGCTCTATGACGCGATCCTCGCCAAGCTCTCCGCAGGGAAGATCACCGATCGCTTGACGCGCTTCCGCCGCGACGAGGCAGCGCACCGCGATCTGCTCGCGCAATATCTCGACAAGCTCGACGTGGCCACCGACGCACGCGAGACGCCTGCCGCGATCCTGGCCAGGCACGAAGGCGAAGCGTTCCTCAAGCTGATCGCCGAGGCCGACGGCCCCTCGCAGGTGCTCAACATCCTGCTCACCGTCGAGCTGATGGACGAGAACGGCTGGGAGCTGCTGATCAACCTGGGCCGCGACTGCGGCGATTCCGAGCTGGTCTCCACCTTCGAGCGCTGCCTGCGCGACGAGAAGGACCACCTGCGCGCGATTCGCGGGATGGTCGCCGAGGACGCGCGGCTCTCGCTCGAGTCCGAGAGCGAAACCGAAAAAACTTTGCCTGTTTAGTAATATAAATTACATAAAAGACCACGATAAACATCATACAGTGAGGGAATGCGCACCCTCCTTGTCGTCGCCACCGTGGTCCTGTGCTCCCCCTTCGCCGGTGCTCGCGAGCGCCGCACCAACCACGCCCCGTCGCTGAGCCCCGTGAAGAAGCTCGATCCGCGGCTGGCGGTCGTAGACGACGAGCCGATGTCGGAACGCGCGCTCACGCCGGCGGTCGCGGACACCTCCGACGAGGTCGGCAGCCGCAAGGCGCTGCGCGTCGAGGCGCCGGTGTTCGCGCCCATCCGGGCCGTCGCCGACGAGAGCGCGATCGAAGCGCACGGCGTGCGTGCGGTCGCCGCCCGCCCCGAGGAGGCGTCGGTCTCGGGCGCGATCGATCTGATCGCCCAGAAGCAGATGCGCAAGCACCAGGCCTCGATCGACACCTGCACCGCCGCCGCGGTGAAGCGCAACGCGCGCGCCACCGGCACGCTCGAGCTGTCGATCCTGATCGGCGACAAGAAGGTCGCGTACGCCGACGTCTCCGAGGACCCGATCCACGACGCCGAGCTCAACGCGTGCCTCCTGAAGGCCGCCGAAGCGTGGACCTTCTCGCTCGCGCACACGCACTTCACCTGGCAGATCTCGCTCTCCCCCTCCGCCTCCCGCTAAAACGCCCGCTCACGTCATGGGTGCGCTTGACACCCAAACCCATTCCGCTATAGTCGTGCCCCGAGAACGTATCCAAACTAGCTCCAGGGGACCGACGGTACGCACGTCGCGGAGGAGACATGCAGCACCTCGCAGAGTTTTTCGAGCAGGGCGGCTTTTTCATGTACGTCAACCTCATCTGCTCGACGGTCACCATCGCCATCATCGTCGAGCGGACCATCTTCTTCCTGGGTAAGGGTTCGGTGAACGCCAAGGCGTTCCTCGAGCAGATCCGGAAGCTGGTGGCCGCGAACAACGTGGATCGTGCGATCAAGCTGTGCTCCGCCACGGAAGCACCCGTGGCGCGAGTGGCCAAGGCCGGACTGAGCCGCTTGTCCAAGGGCGAGGGCGCCATGACCACCGCGATCGAGGAGACGTTGGTGGACGTGACCCCAGACCTGAAGAAGCGCATCGGGTCCCTGTGGTCGCTGGCCAACATCGCCACCCTGATCGGCCTCCTCGGCACCATCACCGGTCTCATCGGCGCGTTCGCTGCCGTGGCGAAAGCGGCTGCGGCAGATCGTGCGAACCTCCTCTCCGCGAAGATCGCAGAGGCGATGAACAACACCTGGCTGGGTCTGGCGATCGCCGTGACCTGCATGATCGGCCACGTGTTCCTGAACGCCGCGTCGAAGAAGCAGCAGCACGAGCTGGAGGCCTTCTCGATGAAGCTCGAGAACCTGCTGGCCGAAACGCAGCACGCCGCGGGGCAGCGCTAGCCGATGACCCCGGGCCGCTTGCGCGCCAAGATGCGCAAGATCCGCGACCACGGCGAAGCGATGGCCGAGGAGGGCGGCGAGCTCAACCTCATTCCGTACCTCGACATCGTCACCAACGTGATCATGTTCATGCTCGCCACGACCACCTTCGCGGCGGCGCTCGGCGACATCAACATCTCGACGCCGACCGCGGGCGGCGCATCTGTCGAAAACGACCCCAACAAGCCGCCGCCCAAGGCGTCGATGAACCTGACGGTGTCGGTGTCCGAAGCGGGCTTCACCATCGCCGCGTCGGGCGCCGTGCTCCACCAGGGCTTCTCCATCGATGCCGCAGGCAACATCGTCGACGGTGGCGGCGGCATTCCGAGCATCCCGAAGAAGGGCGCGGACTACGACTACGAGGGCCTCAAGACGGCGATGTTCAACCTGAAGAAGTCGCCGCAGGGGTCGCAGGAGTCGCAGGTCACCATCAACGCCAACCCCGGGATCATCTACGAGGTCATCGTGCAGGTGCTCGACAACTGTCGTGGCAAGGCGATCCTCAAGGACGATCCGGCAAATCCGGGCAAGAAGATCGCGGCGTACGAAGGCTTCGGTGACGTGCTGCTCTCCGCGGGTATCAACTGATGGCCGAGGCCACCAGCGACGACATCCCCGACCGCGAAGCGAAGAAGCAGCTCTCGCGCTTCCGCGACAAGGTCGAGGAAGAGGCCATCGAGCACCAGATGGCGTATCTGAACATCACGCCGATGATGGACATGATGACCATCTTGCTGGTGTTCCTGCTCAAGCAGTTCGCCGTTCAGCAGAGCGCGGCGGCCATGTCCGACGGGCTGCAGCTGCCCTCCTCCACCATCGAGCTGCAGAAGCCGCCAGGCGTGATGATCTCGGTGACCCAGACCGCCATCATCGTCGACGGCGACGCGGTGGCGCCGGTGCGCAACGGCTCGGTCGACGCCTCGCTCAAGAAGGGCGGCGCCAACTCGCTCGAGATCATCCCGCTGGTCTCGACCCTCGACAAGCACCGCAAGCGCATGCAACAGCTCCAGCTCATGACCAACGGCGCCACCAAATGGGACAACACGGCGACTGTGCTCATCGACAAGAACACGCCCTACCGCCTCGTAACCGAGGTGATCTATTCGGCCGGCCAGGCCGAGTTCTCGCAGTACCGTCTGACCGTCATCAAAAAGAACGATTAGCTCTTCTCGGGAAGACTCAAATTCCCTGGACATCCTACCCGTCTACGCGGTATTGACGCTGCGCGTTCGACGCGCCCAGGGCGAAGGAGATACGTACAATTATGGTTGCCAATGTATTGAAGAAGGTCACGAGCGGCGCGGCGATGCTGTTCACGCTCGCGCTCGTTTCCGGCAGCGCCCTGGCGATCGAAGGAACGAAGGACGAATCGTCCCTCACCTTGCCGCCGTTCGAGAGCATTCAGTTCATCGGCATGAACGGGCGCTCGCTGCTCATGATCGGGCTCGGCGTGTGCGCGCTCGGTCTGCTCTTCGGCCTGGTGATCTTCTACCAGCTCAAGAACATGCCGGTGCACAAGTCGATGCTGGAAGTCTCGGAACTGATCTACGAGACCTGCAAGACCTACCTGGTCACGCAGGCCAAGTTCATCATGATCCTCGAGGTCTTCATCGGCAGCATCATGGTGGTGTACTTCTACTTCCTCAAACACAAGTCGCCCGTCGAAGTCGCGATGATCGTCGCGTTCAGCTTGATCGGAATCGCCGGCTCGGTCGGCGTCGCGTGGTTCGGCATCCGCGTCAACACCTTCGCCAACTCGCGCACCGCGTTCGCGGCGCTCAAGGGCAAGCCCTACCCCTGCTACGCGATCCCGCTCAAGGCCGGCATGAGCATCGGCATGCTGCTGATCTCGATCGAGCTCCTGATGATGCTGCTGATCCTGCTGTTCGTCCCGGCCAACTACGCGGGCCCGTGCTTCATCGGCTTCGCCATCGGTGAGTCGCTCGGCGCCTCGGCGCTGCGCATCGCCGGCGGCATCTTCACCAAGATCGCCGACATCGG
>PNAM01000019.1 GCA_003170275.1 Myxococcales bacterium | reverse complement strand
AAGCCGTGCGTCAGCTCGTGGCCCATGACCATGCCGATCGCACCGTAGTTGACCGCCGGCACCGCCGCGCGGTTGTAGAACGGCGGCTGCAGGATGCCGGCCGGGAACACCATCTCGTTCAGCGACGGCTCGTAGTAGGCGTTCACCGTCGGCGGCGTCATGAACCACTCGGCGCGATCGACCGGCTTGCCGATCTTGTCGAGCTCGCGCTTGGAGTCGAACACCGACGCGCGCGACAGGTTCTGCAGGTACGAATCGCGCGTGACCGTGAGCGCGTCGTAGTTGCGCCACTTGTCGGGGAAACCGATCTTGTTGTTGATCTGGTGCAGCTTCTCGAACGCCTGCTTGCGCGTGGTCTCGTCCATCCAGGCGAGCTGGCCGAGGTTCTTCTCCATCGCCGCTTCGATCGCCTTGACCATCGCCTGGCTCTCCGCCTTGCCCTCGGCGCCGAAGGTCAGCCGCACGAACGGTCGCGCCATCGCCTCGCCGAGCGCGTGGTCGGTCGCGGCCGCGCAGCGCTTCCAGCGCGGCAGGAGCTTGTCCACGCCCTGCAAGGTCTTGGCGTAGAAGTTGAACGATTCGTCGACGAACTTCTTGGACAGCGCCGGCGACGCCGAGTGGACGAAGTTCCACTTGAGGTACACGCGCCAGTCGGCCATCGGCACCTTCTCGACGGTGCTGTTGAGCGCGGTGAAGAACGCCGGCACCGAGACGTTGATCTGCGTGACGTTCGGCTCGCCGATCTCGGTGAGGTACACCTTCCACGGGAACTTGGGCGCCAGCTTCTGCAGCCCGGCCAGCTCGAGGCGGTGCGACAACTTCTTCGGATCGCGCCGATCGGTGCGCGACATCGACACCTGCGCGAGCATGGTCTCGATGCGCAGCACGGTCTTGGCCTGCGCCGCCGCCTCGCTCGCCGGCACGCCCGCGAACCCGAGCATGGTCTCGACGTGCTTCTCGTACTTGCCGCGGATCTCCTTGAACTTGCCGTCGTCCTTCAAGTAGTAGTCGCGGTCCGGCAGCCCCAGCCCGCCCTGGTCGGCGTTGCCGATCACCAGGCTGGCGTCCTTGTAGTCCTGCTGCGAGCGGAACGCGAACAGCGGCCCGCCGATGCCCAGGTGCTGGCGCGCGATGGTCTTGGCCAGCGCGTCGAGGGTGGTGACCGCGTCGAGCTGCTTGAGCTCGGTGGCCAGCTCGGCCTCGGCGGTAGACTCGACCTTCGCCTCGTCCATGCACGACGCGTAGTACGCGCCGACCTTCTCCCCATAGGCGTCGCTCTTGTCGCCCTTGCCCGCCGCCAGATCGTCGAGGATCTTGTGCAACGTATTCTGGTTGCGCTCGTCGATCTCCGAGAAGCTGCGGAACCAGGCCGGCCGATCCTCGGGGATCTTGGTGCGCTTGAGCCAGTTGTTGCAGGCGTAGTGATAGAAGTCGTCGCAGGGGTTGACCGCCTTGTCGATCGCGGTGAGATCGATGCCGGTCTCGACGGCCTTCTTGGCCTCGGGCTTCTTGGCTTCGCTCGTGGCGACACACGAGCCGGTGAACGCGATCAACAGCAGGGCAAAGTAGTTGCGCATCGGGCCTTGTTACCACACGGCGCACGCGTTCGGTCGGACCATCTTCGCGCCCGGCTTGCACTGGAACGCGGTCGCGAAGGGCGCGAAGTTGGACAGCGGCCCGTTGACGCGGAAGCGCCCAGGCGAGTGGCTGTCGACGGTGACCATCATGCGCGCGTACTCGTCCTTCCTCTTCTCGCACCACGCCTGTCCAAAGCCGACGAAGAACTGCTGGTCGTCGGTGAGCTTGCCCCTGGCGGCGGGCTTCGGCATCGCCTGGTAGGCCAGGTAGCTCAGCTTGATTCCGCCGAGGTCGGCGATGTTCTCGCCGAGGGTCAGCTTGCCGTTGAGGTGCAGGTCGTCGATCGACACGTAGCCGTCGAACTGCTCGACCACGCACTGCGCGCGTTTTTCGAACTCCTTGCCCACCGCCGGCGCCCACCAGTCGGTGAGGTTGCCCTTGGCGTCGAACTGGCGCCCCTCGTCATCGAAGCCGTGCGTCAGCTCGTGGCCCATCACCATGCCGATCGCGCCGTAGTTGACCGACTGCGGCGCCTTGTGCGCGAAGAACGGCGGCTGCAGGATGCCCGCCGGAAACACCATCTCGTTCATCGACGGGTCGTAGTAGGCGTTCACCGTCGGCGGGGTCATGGCCCACTCGGTGCGATCGACCGGCTTGCCGATCTTCGCGAGCTGCCGGTGGGTCTCGAAGCGGCCGGCCTCGATCGAGTTGGCCAGGTGCGACGCCTTGCCGATGCTCAGCGTGTCGTAGCTGCGCCACTTGTCGGGATAACCGATCTTGTTGTTCACCGCGTGCAGCTTCTCGAACGCCGCCTTGCGCGTGACGTCGTCGAACCACGAAAGGCCGGTGAGGTTCTTCTCCATCGCGCTCTCGATCGCCTTGACCATCGCCAGCGAGTCGCTCTTTCCCTCGGCGCCGAAGGTCAGGCGCACGAACGCGCGCGCCAGCGCCTCGCCGAGCGCCGCGTCGGTGGCATGCACGCAGCGCTTCCAGCGCGGCTCGATCTCGTCGATGCCCTGCAGCGTCTTGCCGTAGAAGCGGAACTGCTCGTCGACCAGCGCCTTGCCGAGCTCGGTCGCCGCGGAGTTGAGCGCGGTCCACTTGAGGTACACCTTCCAGTCGGCCAGCGGCGTTCGTTGCAGCTCCACGTTCACGCGCTTGAAGAAGCCCGGCACGGCCACGTTGATCTGCACGATGTCCGGATGTCCGAGCGCCGCGAAGTAGGTCTTCCAGGGAAAGCGCGGCACCAGCTTCTCGATCCCGGCCAGCTCGAGGCGGTGATAGATCTTGTTCGGATCGCGCCGCTCCACGCGCGGCATGGCGTCCTCGGACAGGTTGCGCTCGATCTTGATCACCGTCTTGGCGTTCCTCTTCGCCGCCTGCGCCGGCACGCCCGCCAGCATGAGCAGGTTGGTCACATAGGTCTCGAACTTGGCGAGGATCTCCTTGTGCTTGGGATCTTTCAGCAGGTAGTAGTCGCGATCCGGCAGGCTGATCCCGGCCTGGTCCAACCCGGCGATCACCAGCGTCGCGTCCTTGGCATCCTGCTGCGACGAGACCGCGAAGATCGGGTTGCCGATCGCCAGGTGCAGGTCGGCGATGGTCTTGGCCATCATGGTCAGATCCTTGATCTCGTCGATCGGCTTCCATAGCGCCTTCACATCGGCCGCGCTCGCGGCCTCGATCTTCTGCTCGTCCATGCAGGTGCCGTAGAAGTCGGCGAGCTTGTCGCCGTAGGGTCCATCGCGACCCACCGGCGCGTCGCTCTTGCCGGCCGCCAGGTCGTCGAGGATCTTGCGCAGCGTGGCCAGGTTCTCCTCCTGCAGCGCGGAGAAGCTGCGATCCCACTCCGGCTTGTCGGAGGGGATCTCGGTCTTCTTGATCCAGCCGCCGCACGCGTATTGATAGAAGTCCTCGCAAGGCGCCGTGGCTTGATCGAGCGCGCTCTCGTCGATGCCGATCGGGGCCGTCGGCGGGGGCTCGGCCGAGCTGACGGCAACGCAGGAAGCGGCAAACAGGCTGACCAACAGGTAGGCGCGCATTCGCGCACTATAGCCCGGGCGTAGGCCCCGGTCTTGCGTACTGCAAGCCTGGAGGTCCCATGGTGACGACGAGGACGAGGGCTCGCTTGCTGCTCGGGTCGGCGCTCGCGCTGGCGGCGGGCTGTGCGCACAAGCCACTGAACGCGGACGCGGCGATGAGCGCGGGTCCGCTGCCAGGGCCGGTGCTCCTGTTCCGCGCCGAGGCCTACCAGCTCGACGCGCAGAAGAGCGATCCGCGGCACCACGGCGCGGTCGGCGCGATGCACGACATGGCCGCGGCGCTGCGCTCGCTGCCGCTCGACTCGAAGCTCGCTGCGGCCGACATCGACCTGCAGGCCGAGCAGATCAGCGAGTCGAGCCCGCACGAGAAGCACACTTGCGCCGCCAAGGCCGCGCTGCGCGACGCCGCCCAGGCGCTACGCACCACGCTGCCCGGCCGGCCCGAGCTGATCGAGCGCGTGGACGCGGCGCATCGCGCGATCGCCAAGATCGACGAGCACACGCCGTTCCTCGAGCAGCGCGCGGTGATCGATCGCGCGTTCGTCGCGGTGGCCGACGCGATGCTGATCTACACGCCCGCGCCGGTGAGCACCGCCAGCGCGCCGCGCACGATCCGCTAGAGCGACTTCGTCCACGCCGCGAACTGCGGCGATGCGACGAACGCCCGCGCCAGCGGCACCGCGCGCTCGTGCAGCGTGGCGCGCACCAGCTCGCGCACGCCCAGCTCGTCGAGCAGCGCACCGACCGGCTGCGTGGAGAGCTCGGCGAGCGTGGCCTCGATCTCGGCGGTGAGCGCCGCGCGCACCTCGGCACGCTGCAGGTTGTGCGCGACGACTACCGGCCACAGCCCGTCGAGGAGCGCGTACGGACCCTGCTCGAAAAATTTCCCCGCCGCCGCTTCGGTCTGTTGAAGCAGCTGCAGGAACGCCGCCTTGCCGCGCGCGCCGAGCGATCGCGCGGTGTCCTCCGACGCCAGCTTCTGCGCCAGGCGCGTCTGCACCAGCTGCACGCCGCCGTCGACGAAGTCGCGCAGCCGATCTTCGAGCTGGCGCTGCAGCTCGTCGCCCAGCCCGCCGAACAGCCCGCGGCTGGCCGCCCCGGCCGCGCGCGCGCCGAACCCGATCACCCCGCGCAGCCCCTTGCCGCCGCCCGGCGTGGCGGCGAACGCCTTCTCGATCACGCTCGAGATCGACTCCTGCATCATCGCGCGCACCGACTCGCGCACCCGCTCCGAGGCCACCACCTCGTCGATGAGCTTGCGCGGGATCGGCGCGGGCCGGCCGAGGAACGCCGCCAGCACGTCGCGGGTGGCCTCGGGCAGCCACACCGAGAGCTCGAGCTGGCTCGATTTGGCGCGCGCGATCAGCCGCTGCCGCGCGGGCTGAACGAAGCGCTCGAGGAAGCGCGTCACGCGCGTGGGCTGCGCACCGGCGTCGATCGCGGCCAGCACGCGCGCGGTGTCCACCAGGTCGCTCACCTTGCGCTCGCACGCAAAGTCGAACGCCAGATCGAAGAAGCGGGTCAGCTGCGCGTCATCCACCTGTCGACTCTCGCACAGAACGCGCATCGCACGGGTGGTCGAACCAATCGGGAAGACCGGTGCGCGCCTTCCGTACATTGGGACCATCATGAGCCGACGCAAATTCTTTCGAATGGTGCAATGGGCCGTCCTGGCAGGACTCTTCAGCGGCTGCGCGGTCGATCCGTCGGCCCTGCCGGACGTCCCGGGCGCGATCAACCTGCCGGTCACCCGGTTCTGCCAGTTCATCCAGGTGCCGAGCGACTCGGACCTCGACATCCGCAAGCTGATCGTCGCCTTCTCGCCGGTGACCACGGTGGTGCAGGTCTACTCGTCCGATCAGGGGCACGACGGGAGCATCGAGGACTGCCACACCACGGTCGACCTCGAGGAGTGGCACCCGCTGTACGACGCGCGCCAGCCGCGCAGCGAGTGGGAGCTGCCCCCGGGGGTCGCGCTGCACTTGAAGGCGCACCAACAGCTCCTGGTGATCACCGACGGCACCGGCACGCTGCACTTCGAGCCCGCGCTCGACGCGGTCAACGAGTACATCGGCACCATCTACGGCTTGCAGCGATCGGGGAGCTCGCCCGACGCGATCTGCCGCGTGCCGCACGCGCTCAATGTGGCCGCGCTCGACGGGCAGTTCACCGGCTATCACCTCAACGCCGACGGCTCGACCGGCGACCAGTTCTACCACTCGAACGATGCCGGCACCCTGCAAGCGTTCCAGCCCGACCAGGGGCCGCGCTTCGGCGACGGCGAGCGCATCTTGTGGCATTGCGACGCCGCGCTGTCGACCGGGTGCATGCTGCTCGGCTACTACTATCCGTCGCGCTCGACTCAGGAGTCGACGCTGTGCGTGTCGTATGGGCGCTGCGAAAAGCCGTGCGGCCAAGGGCAGACCTGCGGCAACAACGGTGAGTGCGTGGCGGATCCGACGCAGCCGGCGCCGGCACCCGCGCCCAACCCGACGCCCGCGCCCGATCCCACGCCTGCGCCCAATCCGACGCCCGCGCCCGACCCGACGCCCGCGCCCGATCCCGCGCCTGCGCCAGCGTGCGGCCTGGAAGCCGAGCCGAACGATCACTCCGCCTCGGCCAGCCCATTGTGCAGCGACGGTACGATTCACGGCACGATCGCCTCGGCCGCCGACGTAGATTGGTTCACGTGGACCTTGTCGCCCGGCGATTCCTACCAGCTCACCCTCTCGGAGCTGCCGGCCGACTACACGTTCACGGTCTATCACCTGTCGGCGGCGGGCAACCTGTCGAACCTCGGCGCGCCCGACGACCTGGGCGATCTCGCGGATCAGAGTGTGTACTCACAGTCGATCAACGGCGGGACGTATTATGTGAAGGTCTATGGCGTGGCGGGCGCGTTCGACGCATCCAATCGCTACACCGTGACCCTGACCACCTTCTAGGAGAGTCCATGAAGCGCGTCGGCATGACCGGGATCCTGCTCGCATCCACCATCGCGCACGGCGCGCCGCCGACACCGGTCACGCTCACGCTCACGCCGGCCCAGATCGCCGAGCGCGCCATTCCGTCGGTGGTGCTGGTCAAGACCGCCGCCGGGCTGGGCACCGGCTTCGTGGTCGGCCGCGACGGGCGGATCGCCACCAACGTGCACGTGATCGGTGGCGCCAGCGAGGCCACGGTGGTGCTCGCCGACGGGCGCGAGTTCAAGGACGTCGAGGTAATGGCGACCGACGACTCGCACGATCTAATCGTCCTGCGCATCGGCGCCAAGAACCTGATTCCGCTCACGCTGGGCGACTCGAGCAAGGTGCGGCCGGGCGAGCGCGTGGTGGCCATCGGGCACCCGCTCGGTCTCGGCAACACCGTCTCCGACGGATTGGTGAGCGCGGTGCGCGAGGTGACCCCGCTGTTGACCGTGCTGCAGATCTCCGCGCCGATCTCGCCCGGCTCGTCGGGCGGGCCGCTGTTCAACGATCGCGGCGAGGTGATCGGCATCTCCACGCTGATCGTCACGCAGGGCCAGAACCTCAACTTCGGCATGCCGATCAACCAGCTCAAGCCGATGCTCGCCAGCACCAAGGGGACGCCGCTGGCGGCGCTCAAGCCGCGCGGCGGCCACCGGCGCCAGGTGCCGAACCACGATCTCAGCCTGCTCGCCGGCTGCTCGGGCGACAAGCTGCAGGCGATCGCCGCCAGCATCGAGGACGCGATCCACATCGGCGCGCCGCTCTACAACGAAGGCAACATCGAGGCGTGCTACCGCATCTACTCGGCGACCGCGCTCGACGTGGAGAAGAAGGTCGCCGGCTGCCAGGGTCCCAAGCAGGCGCTGCTCGAGGGCGTCAAGCGCGCCGACGGGCTGGCGAGCTGGGACGACAAGGCGTGGGCGATGCGCGACGCGTTCGACGGCGTGCTCGACGTGATCGCGCGGCGCGTCGCGGTGGCGCCGCCGTCGACCAACGCCGCCCTGCCGGCGCCGCCGCCGCGCAACGTGCCCAGCCATCCGGTGTCGCTGCTCGAAGGCTGCAGCGTCGACAGCATCAAGCACATCGGCGGCGGCATCGGCGACGCCATCGAGGTCGGCGCGCCGCTCTACAACGCCGGCAACCTCGAGGCCTGCTACCGCATCTACGAAGGCGCGATCAACGAGATCACGCGCAAGGTTCCGGGCTGCAACGCGCCCAAGAAGGCGCTCGCGGCCGGCCTGCGCGAAGCCGCCAATCGCTCGAGCTGGGCCGACAAGGCCTGGGCGCTGCGCGACGCCTTCGACGGCATCCTCGACGTGATCGGCCGCCGCCTGCCGCGCAATTAGCTACGGCGTAGGCAGCTGAAAGGCGCGCACCAGGGTCCAGTCGGCGCCCGAGGGCTGCGCGATGCGCGTCCAGGTGTTGCCGTCGGTGGAGAAGCGGAACGAGTAGCTCACCGTGGTCCAATCGGCGAGGTTGCGGATCTCGTACGGCAGCGTGAAGCGGAAGCGCGCGTTGTGTCCGACGGGGCCCTGCGGCTCGAGCCACGCCGTGATCGGCGCCTGGCCATCCTTGGCCCAGATCACCTGCGCCTCGATCCACTCCGCGTGCGGCGCGGCCACGTCGGTCACGCCGGGAACCCACACGTCCGCGTCGACGAACAGGCAAGCCTGCTCGCGACGGAACTCGTCGATCGTGAGCGGCTGCGGCACGCCGGCCGTGTGCTGGCAGGCGCGATCGACCGACGAGCCCCAATCGCCGGCCCAGCCCACGCGCGGCGGCGCCGAGGCCACCACCGGAAACCGCCAGTTCTGGCCGTAGCTCGAGTCCCACTGCTCGCAGCCCGGCGCCAACGCGTGGAACCACAGCTCGACGCTGGTCGCGTCCGCGGGCACGTCGAAGCCGAACGCTTCGTCGCTGGAGAACAGCTGCCCGCCCGGCACGAAGCGCGCCGACTTGATCACGGTCGGGCTGGCGCACGCGGACAGACGCGCGGAGGCGTAGGTCACGTCGACGTGCCCGCCGCGCACGATCGCGCCGCGCTGCACCTGCACCCAGCCGATCTGGAAGTCGAGCTGCGCGCGCGACGGCTTCGCGGCAGCCAGCGGTGCGCTCTCCACACCCAATTCGTCGACGGGAAACGGCGGAGAGCAGGCGGCCAGGAGCAAGCACAGGAGCGAGGTCGTACGCATGAGGATGTTAGTCGCTCAGTTAGGAGTTACTGTCAAGCGTAATAGGTAGTCAAATGTGGTATACGCGCTGTCCATGAACAAGATCGCGCTGCTGGTTCTCACGTTGGCCGCTTGTGGCGGCGTTCCGCCCGAAACCGAGCTAGTCGACGAGCCGGTTGACGACGGCAAGGCCGACGCGGTCTCGAGCCTGACGGCGGCGCAGGCCAAGATCGTCCTTCAGAAGATCGACGACACCTGCGGCGACACCTGGTGCGACGGCGACTTCGACTTCGCGTTCAAGAAGATCGTCTGCCAGCCGTCGCGCGGCTCGTGCACGCTGACCACCTTCGACACCTACCCGGCGTTCTCCGACCTCAAGCCGAGCTACTACTGGCGCTCGTGCCGCATCCTCGGCTTTTCGCACTTCGCCGAGCTGATCAGCACCGCCGCCAACGGCTACCAGACGCTCACGCCCGAGTTCTACGACGGCGTCAGCGCGTGCATCACCAAGATCGAAGCGAGCATTCCGCGCTAGTCGATCCGGATCGGCGGCTCGATCAGGAAGGGCTCGATCGGCGCGTTGGGGACGACCGACGGCGCGCCCGCCCCGGGGCTTTGCACCTGCGTCCAACGACGCGGGACCTTGCGGATGCCGATCGGATAGATGGTGAGCGCGCCCGACGGATCGATGTGCAGCCGTAGGAAGTTCTTGTAGTCCTCGATGCGCAGCGACGAGAAGGCTTCGTTGGCGTGGCGGCGGAACAGGTTGAGCGAGACCAACAGGTACACGCCCATCACCGTCGAGCCGACGAAGAAGGCGAGCCCGTATTTGACCAGCACCACCGCCGCCAGCGCCACGTAGCGGTTCTCGCCGAAGAGCGGATGGACGATCAAGTGGGCGCTCCAGGCCACCAACAGCGCCGCGAGCAGGTGGGCCGCGCCGTGCGCGCCGCCGCCGAGATAGCGATACCATTTCTTCTGCGTGTCGGTGAACAGCATGAAGCCGCCGATGATGAACGCGCTCCACGCCAGCGCCAGTGGGGTGGCGATGAAGCCCTCGATCACTCCTTTGATCAGCAAGCGCAGCGACGGCACGCGCGTCGCGCGCGGCATGGTCCACGAGAGCATCAGGTAGAGCGCCGCGATGGTGAAGGCAAAGCGCGGGTTCTTGAACGAGAAGCCCAGGTTGCCCCAGGTCAGTCGGCGCGAGGTGCGCTCGTCGGGAAAGCTCTTCTTCAGGTGATAGGTCTGCGCCTGCCCCTGGTCGTCGCTGACCACGATCGGCTCGACGTTGGGTCCGTGGGTCGGATGCATGAACGCGCCGCCGCCGCCGGCGATGATGTTGTGCACCTTGCCGTCGGCGCGCTCGTGCCGCCGGTAGTGGTGCAGATCGCCGGTGAGGCGCAGCGCCAGGCGTGCGCCGGTGCGCTGGAAGATCTGGTCGAACAGGAAGGCGACGTTGCGCTGCATCGCGGGCGTTTCCTGGGTCGCCGCGTGCACCCAGTCGGGCTCGGCGGTCACCAGGATCAAGCGATCGCCCGCCTGGATGCGCGAAGCCACGTCGAGGAAATAATCGATCTGCGGCTTGTCGATGTCCGACTCGAGCTGGATGTCGACCGCGATCATCCACCAGCGGTGCGGCAGCTGAACGGCGAAGTAGCTGCGCGACTGGCGCGTGCGCCAGGTGCCGATCGCGCGCTGCTGGCAGAACAGGCGCATGAAGCTGCCCAGGCCGTCGTACCAGTCGTGGTTGCCGGGGATGGCGAACAGCTCGGGACCGTCGGCGCCGGGGGCGGCGGTCGCGGCGCAGGTGAACGGCTGCACGAACTTCTGCTCGTACGCGTCGCGGCCGGCCACCGGATACACCTCGTCGCTGCCGAGCACCAACAGGCGCCCGCGCGGCGTCTCCTTGCCGTCGAGCGTGAGGGTCGGTCGCGCGAGCAGGCTGGCCACCGTGAAGGTCGAATTCCAACCGTCGCCGGTGTCGGCCATGAAGTCGAACCACAGCTCGTCGCCGTCGTAGCGATAGGGCGGCTGCGGATCGGCGAGCGCTTCGATCTGGCGGAAGTCGTCGCGGCTGGCGAACACCGTCGAGAGCACGATGTCGGCGCCGGTGCGCACGAGCTGCAGCGGGTCGTACCAGCCGGTCATCTTGGCGCGAGTCATTTGAGCGTCGGATCCTTCTTGCCGTCGGCGCCGAGCGGATCGACGAAGATGCGCGCGCGCAGCGGCTCGAGCAACAGGCGCGTGAGCCGCCACGGCAGCGAATGCGGCTTGCGCGGAAACACGCCGTCCATGCGGTTCATGAGGTGGAACACCAGCGAGGTGAAGCCGTACATCTCCTCGCCGGCGTCGACGGCGTCGAGCAGCGCGTCGGGCACGTTGACCCACGGCGCGTACGGCACCAGATCGCCGTCGACTTGCGGCGCGGGCGTGCCGAAGGCCTGCACCGCGAGCTGCATGTAGCGGCTCTTCAGCGGGTCGAGGCCCATCAAGGTCGCGCCCACCCAATCGACCGCCAGCAGGTTCTCGCCGCCGAGGATCGTTTGCGTGTAGTTGGGCTCGCGGTCGGCGAAGATGCCGAACGGTCCGTCGGCGGAATAGAACGCATCGACGAGGCCGAAGTCGACCGGGAAGTCGAGCAGCATGCAGATGGTGGGCGGGTAGATCTCGCGGCGGTTGTGGTACTCGAGGAGCTTGTCCTGCTCGGCGAGCGCGCCGTAGATGTTCTTGATGGTGAGCGTGTAGACGGCCCAGGTGTGGGTCTTGTTCTTGGCGAACGAGATGCGAAAGTCGGCGTCGCGCCAGGTCGGGCCGACCGCGTGCGCGCCGAGCGGCGGCGGAAAAGTGTGCGGCACCTTCTCGAGCGTGAGATCGACCACGCGATAGTTCTTGGCGCCGTAGCCGACGTACGCGGCGACGTGCGCCACCTCGCGCTTGGCGAACTCGTTGCCGTAGCAGCTCTGCGCCTCGACGATCGCGACGTTGGGAAAGCCGCGCTGCACCAGGCGATCGATCAGGTGCTCGACCAGCTCGGGGTCGGTGAAGGTGGAGTGATCGGCCTTGGAGTACATGAACATGAAGTTCGGCTTGAGCGCGATGCGGAAGTCCGCGCGCGATCTCCCCGACGCCGCCTGCTTGCGCTCGAGCAGCGCGAAGAAGCCGGTGGCGGCGAGCACGTCGTCGAGCAGCCCGCGCTTGTCGTCGGAGCCGCGACGCACGACCACCTTGCAGTTCGCCGCGGTCACCGCCATCGGATGCGTGGGGCGCAGCGCGAACTGGTGCGGCTCGCGCGTGTACAGCCGCGGCGGATCCGGGCTCTCGCGCACCAGCAGCGACGAGAGACCAAAGTGCAGGATGCCTTCGAACGGCCACGAGATCGCGATCAGCCACAGCGGCGGCCCGTGACCCTCGAACTGCCACAGGTGCGAGTGCGCGCCCAGGCTCTCGGCGAGCAGGCCGAAGCCGGCCGACGCGAGCGCGACCGCCACGATCGTCTGCGTGCGCGCCAACGCGCTGAACAGGAGCGCGAACGCGATCAACGCGGCGTAGTAGAGCGCGAACGCCCGGTTTGCGCCGTAGCCGGTGCCTGCGAACAGCACCAGCGCGCCGAGCAGGATCACCAGCGCTACGCTCACCGGCGGGTGGTGCAGGCGGCGCGGCAAGAAGAAGTTGGTGAGCAGCGAGGCCACGCCGTAGATGAACAGGCTGCCGAAGCCGAACGCGAAGAACACGAAGCCGTAGGTGCCTGCGTGGTTGGTGTAGTGCCACGCGCCCACGCCCACGCCGACCCGCTGCGTGACCAGGCCGAACGCGCCGGCGGTGCAGAACAGCGCCAGCCAGCGACGGGTGGACAGAAAGCGAAGCGAGGCGATCGCCGCGCCGGCCAGCACCACCACCCCGAACAGCGCGAACCACACATCGACGCGCGCGAGGTATCCCTCGACGGTGAGCACGGCGGCGGCCAGCGCGGCGGCGATCGCGCACAAGATCAGGTTGAACGGCCGAAGCCGCGTGGTGATCACGACCATCGCCGGATTGTCCGATTGCGCGAGGAGAAGCCGCAAGTTTTTGCGTCGTGGCCGCGCGGCGCTTACCATGCGCGCCAGTGCGTGCGAGCTACGACGCGGTGGTGATCGGCTCGGGGTTCGGCGGTGCGGTCGCGGCGTGCCGGCTCGCGCAGGCGGGCTTTTCGGTGGGCCTCCTCGAGCGCGGCCGGCGCTACGGGCGCGGCGAGTTCCCGCGCGACTTCGACAAGCTCGACGGCTGGCTGTGGGGAAACGATCACGGGCTGGTCGATCTGAAGCCGTTCCACCAGATGCAGATCGTCCAGGCCGCGGGCTACGGCGGCGGCTCGCTGATCTACGCCAACGTGCACCTGCGGCCGCCGCCCGAGGTGTTCGCCGGCGGCTGGCCGGCCGGCTACTCGCGCGCGACGCTCGATCCTTATTATGATCTCGCGGCGTACATGCTCGACATCACGCCGGTGCCGGAGAACGAGCTGCCGGCCAAGACCAGGACGCTGCGGCAGGTTGCCGCGTCGCTCGGGCGGGCCGATCAGTTCTGCCTGCCGAACCTGGCGGTGAGCTTCGGCGCGCCGGGCGTCGAGCGGACCAACAAGTTCGGCGCCCAACAGACCGGCTGCAATCACTGCGGCGGGTGCATCATCGGCTGCAACGATCACGCGAAGAACACGCTCGATCTCAACTACCTCAAGCTCGCCGAGGCCTACCTCGCCGACGTGACCACGCAGTGCGAGGTGTGGAGCATCGCGCCCAACGACGGCGGGGGCTACCGCGTGCACTTTCGCAGCTGGGGGCCGGGCGGCGTGCAGGAGGGCTACACCGACGCGCAGCGCGTGTTCGTGTGCGCGGGCGCGGTGAGCTCGACCGAGCTGCTGCTCCGCTGCCGCGATCAGTGGGGCACGCTGCCGAAGATCTCCGCGCAGCTCGGCGAGAAATATTCGGGCAACGGCGACCTGCTCGCGTTCGCGTTCGACGCCAAGCTGCCGTTCGACTCCTGCCAGGGACCGACCATCACCACCGGCCTGGTCTACGACAAGGAGTCGTGGTTCATCCTGCAGGACGGCGGCTTCCCTGATGGGTTCTCCAACCTGGTGCGCCTGCTCGATCGCACCGGCCACCGCGGGGCGCAGACCTACGGCCCCGGCACGGCGGTGTTCCTGGCGATGGGCCGCGATCAAGCCAACGGGAGCATCGCGATCTCGCCGCTGACCGGCGAGCTGAGCGTGCACTGGGACGTGAGCTCGAACCTGCCGCTCTACGACGCGCAGGAGCAGCTCGCCTCCGACGTGGCGCGCGCGCTGGGCGGCACGGTGGGGTACGATCCGCTGTGGCGGCTGTTGCACGTGCCGGTCACCGTGCACAACCTCGGCGGTTGCGCGATGGGCGACGATGCCGCGCACGGCGTCACCGACGGGACCGGCCAGGTCTACAACTACCCGGGGCTGTACGTGCTCGACGGCGGAGTGCTGCCGGCGGCCACCGGCGTCAACCCGTCGCACACCATCACCGCCGTCGCCGAGCGGGCCATCGAGCAGATCATTCGTGGCTGGACCGGCGATGCGCGCTGGCAGGCGCCCGAGAAGGCCGCCGCGCTTCCGATCGTCGATCCGGTCTCGCAGCTCAAGATACCCAAAGGGGGAGTCATGCCCACCACCACGCCGCCGATCAGCCTGAGCCTCACCGAGAACATGAAGGGCTTCCTCATGAAGAGCTACGCCGACGCGAGCGACTTCGCCGGCGCCGAGAAGGCGGCGCAGGACGCGGGCGCGACCGCCGAGTACACCATCGAGATCAACTTCACCAACCTCGATCAGTTCCTCAACGCCGAGACCCACCCGGGCGTGACCAACGGGACCATTCGCGTGACCGGCTTCACCGGGCCCGACGGCGCGCCGACCAGGAACGGCGTGTTCAACCTGTTCGTGCCGACGGGCAACGCATCCGAGCGGCGCATGCTGTACCTGTTGCCGTTCACCGGCGCCGACGGCAAGCCGTATGTGCTCGACGGCTTCAAGGACGTCAAGGACCACGGGTGGTTCGACGTGTGGGGCGCGACCTCGACGCTCTACACGGTGATCCGCGAGGGCTCGACGCGCGACGGCAACGTGGTCGCGACCGGCATCGTCAAGATCCACCTACCGGACTTCATGAAGCAGATGACCACCTTCCGCGTCCACGGCACCGACGACGCCGGGCAAAAAGCGAGCGCCATGGCCCGCTTCGGCAAGATGTTCCTCGGCACCCTGTGGTCCGTCTTCGTCGCCCAGAACCCGAATCTCGCGCTCTGAGCAGAAAAGTTAAAAAGTTAAGTCCGCTTGTTATCTTTTGGGGCGGGGAGGGTGTCGTCGACGCTGATGGGGGCCGAGTCGACCGTCGCTGCGTTGCTCCAGGGCAGGGTCGGGTGGGCCAGCGCCATGCGATCGCTCGGATCTGAAGGCGGCGTGGACGGCGGGGGGCCGGAGCGGTCCCACGAATCGGGCCGGCCGCCGGAGACCGACGCGGCGATCAGCGGGCCGGGCGTCTCGCCGCGCAAGATCGCCTCGACGCGCGCGGTCATGCGGCCGTTGTCGAGCGTGGCCACGCCGCTGGCGACCAGCTTGGCGAGCTCGTTGGCGCGGGCCAGCGCGGCGCGCGCGCCCGGCGCGTCCTTGCGGATCGCGGCCACCAGCGCCACCAACCGCTGCGCCGCGGCCTCCTCGATCTCGTTGAGATAGGGCTTTTGGCAGGCGAGCTTGATCGCCGACTGCAGGTGGCTCACCGCCGCCGGCAGGTTGCGCCGCTCGATCTCGATCGCGCCGAGCCCGATGTGCCCGCGGATCACCAACAGGCCCGAGCGCATCGCCGGGTCCTGGCCTGCCGCCAGGCAGCGGCGCATCTGCAGCTCGGCACGATCGAGCCGGCCCCACGCCAGGTTCACCAGCCCCGAGACCTCCGACGCCAGGCCGTAGAGCATGCGGTTCTTGGCCTCGCGATCCATCACCTCGCGCGCCAGATCGTAGGCTTCGCGCAGCCGCCCGACGGAGAAGTAGGCGCGCGCCAGCCACACGCGATTGTGCCCGTCGATCAGCGGCACGTGTCCGGCGCGGCGGTTGAGCGCCACGCCGTCGGCGAACTCCTTCTCGGCCTCTTCGATCTGCCCGCGGGTGATGCGCAAGCAGAGCATCGCTTCGTGGTACATGATGCGCACGAAGAACAGCTCGTTCTTTTCGATCGCGCGCTCGAGCTTCTCGAGGATCGCATCGACGTCGGTGCGCCCGCGCCACAGCTCGTTGAGCGCCAGCCCGGTGAGCGCGCCGCAGGTGGCCACCGCGCGATCGAACGGATCGATCGGCGTCTTCTGGTCGGTCTCGAAGCAGCGCAGCGCCTCGTCGATCGCGTAGCTCGACTCGTCGTAGCGGCCCTGCCAGTTGCGCGGCACGAACTCGCAGATCATGCGCCCGGCGTAGGGCAGCTTCTTCTTCGAGATCACCAGCGGCTCGAGGCTGCGGCCGACCTCGAGCGCGTCGGTGAGCCGGCCGGTGTAGGCGAGCGCCGCCGACAAGAACGCGCTCGAGGTGAACACGCCGAGCAGGCTCTCGGTGAGCCCGGCGAACGACTTGCGCCGCCCGCGCAACGCGCACGCGAACCAGCTCGCGATCACCACCACGAGCAGCGCGAGGTGCCGGCCGACGTTGCGCGACAGCCGCGGCAGCCACGAGAACACGCCGACCGCCAGGTAGTGCTTGCGCAGGCGCGCGAAGTAGTCGACCGCGCGGTGGTGATCCGAGTAGAAGCACGCGCGGCCGAGCCGATTGAGCGCCAGCAGCAGGCGGGGATCGTCGTCGCCGAGCAGCAGCTGCGCCTGCTCGAGCGGGCGCAACAGATCGGCGAAGGCCTGCGCGTCCCACAACAGATCG
Organism: Myxococcales bacterium; assembly: GCA_003170275.1. GTDB lineage: Bacteria > Myxococcota_A > Polyangia > Palsa-1104 > Palsa-1104 > PALSA-1104. The sequence goes on along the minus strand of PNAM01000019.1, from coordinate 20,852 downwards.
GCCCCGCGCAACAAATAGGTGATCGCGCGCTCGCGTGCGCTGGCCGGTCCGCGCGCGAAGTGCTCGCCGATCTCGGCGGCGCGCCGGTCGTTGGCGTCGGCCCTCTGCGCCAGGGTCTCGGCGGCGGCCAGGTGACGCTGCTCGAGCTCGGCCGGTGACAAGAGGCGGTAGAGCCGTTCGCGACAGCGCGCGTGACGAAACTGGTAGCGGCCCGCCGAGCCGATCCACAGCTCGGCGCGCACCAGCTCGTCGATCGCGTCGAACAGCGTGTCGTCGTCGAGGTGCCCGGGCCGCGAGAACAACGCCTGGATCAGCTCGGTCGACAGCTCCGACTCGAGCACGCACGCCGCGTCGGCCAGCTTGCGCGCGTCCGGCGAGAGGCGCTCGATGCGGCGATCGATGGCGTCCTCGAGCGAGGTGGGCAGCCGCTCGACCACCGGCCGCACCGGCAGCTCCCAGCGGCCCGACACGCGGCGAATCTGCCCGGATTCCTGCAGCGAGCGCACCAGCTCGATCAGGAAGTAGGCGTTTCCCTGCGACGCGCGCACCAGGTGATCGATCAGCGCATCGGGCGGCTCGGCCACACCGAACATGGCGGTGAGCAGCGCGCACACGTCGGCGCTCGCCAGGGGACCGATGCTGATCTCCTCCGCCGGCAGATCGATGCGCGACAGACCTTCGCCCTCCTTGCGCTCCGTCCCGAGGAACAGGATGCGTGCGTCCGCGCCGCCCGAGAGCACCGCGTGCAGCGCGTCGAGGCTGGCCGCATCGCACCACTGCACGTCGTCGACCGAGAGCAACACCGGTCGCGTGCGGCTCACTGCGCCGAGCCAGCGCGTCACCAACTGGAACGCCTGCTCGCGCGCGAACGCCGGATCGAGGTACTCCTTGCCCGCCGGCAGGCGCGGCGTGAGCTCGGCCGCCGACGGCACCAGCCGCTCGAGCAGCGACGCCTCCTCGAGCTGGTACAGCTCCTCGCGCGCGAACGGTTGCAAGAGGAGCGGCTCGACCAGCGCGCGCAGCACCGCGAACGGCGCCTCGGCGCGATCGCGACAGACCGCCTCGAGCACCAGCGCGCCGTCGAGCTTGGCCTCGACGAGGAACTCGCGTAACAGCCGCGTCTTGCCCGCGCCCGCCAGCCCGCGAATGATCGCCGCCCGCGACTTCGCGGCGCGCGCGTCGTCCCACAGCGCGCGCAGCCGCTCCAGCTCGGCGGCGCGTCCCACCACCGCCGCGGTGGTCAGGTACGACGCATCCACGCCGTCGGCCGGCTGGCTGGCCTGCGTGGTCTCGTCGAGCGACAGCCCCAGGCGATCGACGATCTCCGCGGCGTCGTACGGGCGCTGGTTGGCATCGAGCGCCAACAGATCGACGATCAGCCGCGCCAGATCGTCGGGCAGGTCGGGCCGGCGCGCGCGCGGATCGTGCGGCGCGCGAAAGTCGATGTCGTACAGATCGCGCAAGGAGCCGATCTGGTGCGGCACCTTGCCGACGCACAGCTCGTAGGCGAGCACGCCGAGCGAGTAGAAATCGGAGCGCCGGTCGACGATCCCGCCGAAGATCACCTCGGGCGGCAGGTAGCTCGGCGTGCCGATGATCTGGGTCGCCTGCTCGCCGGCGTGACCGAGGAGGCCGAGGTCCATCACCTTGGCGCGCGAAAACCGGTTCGACCCGGGCACGGTCGCGGCGATCAGCCGCACGTTGGACGGCTTCAGATCGCGGTGCACGAACCCGCGCGAATGCACGAACGCGAGCGCGCGCGCGATCTGCCCCAGCACCCAGCGGATCTCGATCACGCTGAGCGTGCTCTTCAGCTTGTCGAGGTCCACGCCCTCGACGAGCTCCATGGTGAAGTAGTCCTCGCCGCCGTCGGCGTCGGTGCGCCCGTAGTCGCGCACGGCGACCAGGTTGGGGTGCGACAGGCGCGTCATCGCGCGGAACTCGTGCCGCAGCACCAGCGACGACCCACGGTCATCGCAACCCACCCCGGCCTGCGGGCGGGGGCCCAGTTTTGGGCGCTTGAGCAGCTTGAGCGCCACGTCGCCGCCCGCGAGCCGATCGTGCGCACGAAAGACGATCCCGACTCCGCCGGCGCCGAGCTCCTTCACCAGCTCGTAACGGCCGGCGATCACCTGTCCGGTCGTCGCCATGGGCGCGCCCATTTTCGGTGAGTCGCGCTAGCGGGTCAAGGCAAGCCGTCGAGCGCTCAGATCTTCTCGCCGTCGCGCTCGAGCGCCCGGCGCTGCGGCGTCTTCGAGTAGAAGTACAAGAAGCGCGCGCTTCGTTGCGGGACATGGCCCATCCCGCAGTCCATCGAGAGCCGCTCGTCGGCTTCGCGATCGATCAGCCCCTCGACCTCGGCGTAGCCGCACATCGACGGACGCGCCCAGTGCGCTCCGGGCGGCGCCTGTAGCTTGAGCCGCGCGCGCACCTCGGCGGCGGCGGCAGCGACGGTGGACTTGAGCGGCCGCGCGCCGATCACGCCCTTGACCCGGTCGGCCAAGAAGCGGATGCGCGCATCGATTCGCGCCTCTTCCTGGTCCTCGCCGACGTACCGCCCACCGACCACGTTCGACGGCAGGCCCGCGGCGGACGCCAGCCGGGTGGCGCCGTCCGGCTCGATCAGCACCAGCAGCGGCTCGGCGGGCTTGAGCGGCAGCGGCTCGCGGGTGACCTTCTGCAGGTCGCCTACAGTCGCGCACACCAGCTCCACCGTCGACAGCGGCGCGAGCTGCGCGTCCGAGCCGTTCATCAGGTACTCGCCGAACGCGTTGCCGCGCTCGGACTTGTCGCCGTCCGCCGACGGAATCACGATCGCCAGCAGCGGCACCGCCCCGCGACGCAGGCCGAGGCTGGCGTCCCCGAACGCCCGTTTGAGCCAGGCCGGCCCGACCACCAGCGCCGCCGACACACCGACGAGAAACTGACGACGCCTCATGGAGGATCCTACGTGCGACGGCCGCGCTTTCTTCCTCGCACGATCAGGAGCGCGAGCACCAACAGCAACAGCGGCGCGCCGGCCGCGCTGGCTCCGCCGCCGATCTGGCAGCCCGAATGGTTCTGCGGGGGAGGCGTGCTCAGATCGGGCGCCGGCCCCGTCGTCGACAGATCGCTCGGCGCGGGCATCGCCAGATCCGGCGGCGAGACCACCGTCATGTCGGCCGGGGTCATGCTCAGGTCGACCGGTGCCATCGTGCTCAGGTCGGCCGGCGCCAACAGATCGGGCGGCGGCATCAGATCCGGCGGTGCGTCGAAGGTGAAGCCGTTGGTCTTGGTCGCGGTCTGTCCGTCGGCGTTGGTGACCACCACGTCGACCGGGCCGGCAGCGTGCGCGGGCGCGGTCACGTCGAGGGTGGTGGGGCTGACCAGGTTGACCGAGCTGGCGGCGGTCCCGCCGAAGCTGACGCTGGCCCCTACGAAGTTGGTACCAGTGAGCGTGACCGCGGTGCCGCCGGCGCTGGGGCCGTTGGCCGGCGCGACGGTGGCGAGCGTGGGCGCCGCCGCCGCGACGAAGGTGAATCCGCCGCTGCGCGTGGCCGATTTGCCGTCGGGGTTGGTGACCACCACGTCGACCGGGCCTGCCGGGTGCGCGGCGGTCACCGCGGTGAGCGAGAGGCCGTTGGCGGCGACTACTACCGAGCCGGCCGCGTTGCCGCCGAGCGTGATCGCGATCGCGTTCGAGAAGCCGGTGCCGGTCACGGTGATCGGGGTCCCGCCGTTGGACGAGCCCGCCGCCGGGCTCACCGACGCGATTGTCGGCGCCGGCGAGCCGGTGTAGTTGAACGCGCCTGACTCGGTGACGGATTGTCCGTCGGGGTTGGTGACCGTGACGTCGGTCGCGCCCGCCGCGTGAGGAGGCGCGATGGCGGTGATCGACAGGCCGTTGCCGGCGACGGTGACGCTGGCCGGCGTGGCGCCGAACTTGACGGTCGTGCCGGTGACGTAGCCCGTGCCGACGAGCGTGACGCTGGTGCCGCCGATGGTCGGCCCCGAGCCGGGCGAGATGCTGGTGAGCGTGGGCGCGGGCGCGGCGGTGTAGGCGAACCCGCCGGTCTTGGTGGCGCTCTGCGTGTCGGGGTTGGTGACCACCACGTCGACGGTGCCGGCGGCGTGCGCGGCGGTGAGCGCGGTGAGCGAGTTGCCGTCCGCGGCGACGACCACCGACGTGACCAGCGCGCCGCCGAAGCGCACCGCCGCGCCGGACGCGAATCCGTTGCCGTTCACCGTGACGCCGCTGCCGCCGAGCGACGAGCCCGAGCCCGGGACGACCGTGGTGATGATCGGCGCCGCCGCCGAGGTGTAGTTGAACGCGTTCATGAGCGTGGTCGACTTGCCGTCGGGGTTGGTGAGGGTGACGGCGACCATCCCGCTGGCGTGCGCCGGCGTGGTCGCGAACACGGTGGTCGCGTCGGAGAAGGTGACGTTGGTGGCGGGAGTACCGCCGACGGTGACGGTGGCGCCGGCCGCGAAGCTGGAGCCGGCCAGCGTGAGGACGGTGCCGCCGTTCGCCGAGCCGATGCCCGGCATGACCGTCTGCAACACCGGCGCGGCCGCCGAGTTGTAGGTGAACGCCGCCGCCAGCGTGCCGGTCTGCCCGTCGCTGTTCTTCACCACCACGTCGACGGTGCCAGGCGCGTGCGCGCTGGTCATCGCCGAGATGCTGGTCGCGGTGATCGTGCCCACCAGCGCGGCGCTACCTCCGAGAGTCACGGTGGCGCCGGCCGCGAAGCCGGTGCCGGTGAGGGTGACCATGCTGCCGCCGTTCGACGAGCCGGCCGGCGGCGCGATCAGGGTCGGGTTCGGCGCTGCGACGTAGGTGAACGCGCCCGCCTTCTGGCCCGTCTGCGTATCGGGGTTGGTCACCGCGACGGTGACCGCGCCGCTCGCGTGCATCGGCGTGGTCGCGGTGATGGTCGTGGAGTCGACCACGTTCACCAACGTCGCCGCGGTCCCACCGACGGTGACGGTGGCGCCGTTCTGGAACGCGCTGCCGCTGATGGTGATCGACGTGCCGCCCGCGGCCGGCCCGCTCGACGGCGCCACCGACGAGACCACCGGCGGCGGAATGATCGGCGTGAAGTTGCCCGCCGACGTGGCGTTGCCGATCGGATTGGTGACGCGGATCGGTCCGACCGTCGCGCCGACCGGCACGGTGGCGGTGATCTGCGTGTCGTTGAGCACGCTGAACAGCGCGGTGGCGACACCGTTGAACGCGACCTGCGTCGCGCCGGTGAAGCCCGACCCGTTGATCGTCACCGTCGAGCCGTAGAGGCCGCTCGTCGGTGAGAAGCCGGCCACCAGGGGCGGATTGACGATCGTGATGCCGGTGAGGAGCGGCGTCGGCTCGTTCGATAGCGTGACCAGGATCGCCGACGGACCGGCGGGCGTGTTGGCCGGCACGCTGGTGGTGATCTGCGTGTCGCTGTCGATGGTGAACGGCGAGTTGCCGCCGCTGCCGCCGCCGAACGAGAGCTGCGTGGCGGCGCTCAGCCCGGTGCCGGTGAGCACCACGGTGGCGCCCGGCGCGGCCGCGGACGGATTCACGTTGGTCAGCGTGGGACCACTGTTGTCGACGGTGAAGTCGGTCGTCGACATCCCACTGCCGGAGCCGTTGGTGAGGGTGATCTTGCCGCTGGTCGCGCCGGCCGGCACCACGGTGATCGCCTGGGTATCGCTCATGGGCGCCACGAACAGCGCGACGGTGCCGTTGAAGCTCGCGCCGGTCAGGCCGGTGAAGTTGGTGCCGGTGAGGATCACGGCGAGCCCGGTCCCGCCGCTCAGCGGCGTGAAGCTGGTGATGGTCGGCTGCCCGCTCGACTGCACCGCGAAGGTCATCGGGCTCATGGCGAGGCCGCCCGGGGTGTGCACGGTGAACGGATTGGCGCTGCCGCCCGATGGAACGGTGACCGTGATCTGCGTGTCCGAGTCGACGGTGAACGCACAGCTCGAGAACCCGAGCTGCACCTTGTCGGTGCCGGTGAAGTGGCTGCCGGTCAGCGTCACCGGCGTGCCCGACGGGCCGCTGGTGGGCGACATGCTGGTGATGATCGGCGGCGGGATCACCGTGAAGAGGAGCGCAGAGCCGCCCGGTCCGACGGTGTTGATCACGGTGATCACGCCGGTGATCGCGCCCGACGGCACCAGCGCGGTGAGCTTGGTGTCGTCGGCGACCGCGAAGCTGCTTGCGGCCACGCCGCCGAACTGCACCTGCGTGGTGCCGGTGAAGTTGGCGCCGTTGACGGTCACGCTCGAGCCCGCACCGCCGATCGACGGGTTGAAGCTGCTCACCGTCGGCGCTGCGCTCGAGGTGACCGTGAAGCTGGCGGCCGACTGCCCGCTCCCGCCCGGGGTGGTGACCGCGATCGGCCCGGACGTGGCGCCGAGGGGCACGGTGGCGGTGATGTGAACGTTCGAGTCGACCACGAACGACGCGCCGGCTCCGTTGATCGTCACCTGGCTCGCGTTGGTGAAGCCGGTTCCGCTCACGCCCACCGACGCGCCCGCGCCGCCGCTGCCAGGCGCGAAGCTGGTCACGGTCGGCTTGGCGATCACCTGGAACGACGTGCTCGAGTCGACCATGTTGATCGTGTTGATCACGGTGATCGGTCCGGTGGCTGCGCCGATCGGCACGTTCGCCGTGAGCTGCGTGTCGCTCAGCACGTTGAGCCCGGGCGCGTTCACGCCCGCGAACTTGACCTGGGTGACGCCGGTGAAGTTGGTGCCATTGACGGTGACCTGGGTGCCCACCCCGCCCGACGGCGGCGCGAAGCTGCTGATGGTGGGCGCTGCGCTCGAGGTGACCGTGAAGCTGGTCGACGAGCTGCCGGTGCCGCCCTGGGCGCTCACGCTGATCGGCCCGCTCGAGGCGCCGATCGGCACGGTCGCGGTGATCGACGTGCCCGATCCCGAGACGGACGTCGATGGCGTGCCGTTGAAGCGAACCGTGATGGCGGCGCCGGTGAACCCCGAGCCGGTGATGGTGATGGTCGCGCCGGCCTGGCCGCTGGTCGGGTTGAAGCTGGTGACCATCGGCGGCGGGATCACCATGAAGCTGGCGGCCGACGAGCCGGGGCCGATGTTGTTGATCGCCGAGATCGGGCCGCTGGTCGCGCCGTTGGGCACGTCGACGTCGAGTTGCATGTCGCTGTTGATGTGCACGTTGTTGGCCGGCGTGCCGTTGAAGCGCACCTGCGTGACGGTGTTGAAGCCGGTGCCGGTCACCGAGATGGTGTTGCCGCTCGCGCCGCTCGCCGGCGAGAAGCCGGTCACCGTCGGTGGGACGCTGCCGAGCAGGATGAAGTTCTGGCTCGATTGCGCCTGTCCCACCGGCGTGGACACGCTCAGGCTTCCGGATCGCGCGCCCGCTGGGACGATTACGGTGATCTGCGTGTCCGAATCGACGGTGAAGCTGGTCGCCTGCGCGCCGTTGAAGAAGACCGCGTTCGCGCCGGTGAGCTTGGTGCCGGTGATGATCACCGAGTCGCCCACTTTCGCGCTGCCGGGAGCGAAGCCGCTGATGGTGGGCGGCGGAACGACGGTGAAGGGGCCCGCCGACCTCGCCGTGCCCATCGAGTTGGTCACCGAGATCTTTCCGGTCATGGCGGCGGCGGGCACGTTCGCGCGCAGCTGGGTATCGGAGTCGAGCTGCACGTTGCCGGCGCTCACGCCGTTGAAGCTGACGTCGGTGACGCCGGTGAAGTTGGTGCCGGTGATGGTGATCTGGGCGCCGCTGCCGGCGCTGCCCGGCGAGAAGCTGCTGATGGTTGGCAGTGCGCTCGACAGCACCTGGAACGAGCTGCTCGACTGCGTGTTCAGCACCGAGATCGGCCCCGAGGTCGCGCCCGCCGGCACCATGGCGGTGATCTGCGTGTCGCTGTCGACGTTGAACTGCGCGGCCGGGTTGCCGAAGCGCACGTTGGTCACGCCGAGGAAGTGCATCCCGGTGATCACGATGGTGGCGCCGACCACGCCGCTCGGCGGCGCGAAGCTGGTGATCACCGGCGCGGCGGTCACGGTGAAGCTGGCCGACGGACCCGAGCCGGCCGCGTTGGTCACCAGGATCGGACCCGAGGTCGCGCCGTCCGGCACGTTGGCCATGATCTGCCCGTCGCCATTGACGTTGAAGAAGAAGGTGGGCGTGCCGTTGAACGACACGCTGGTGGTTCCGGTGAACCCGCTGCCGCTGATGGTGACGTTCGATCCGACGGAGCCGCTGGCCGGCGCGATGCCGCTCACCACCGGCGCCACTGTCCCGATCACCTGGAAGCTCGCCGTCGAGTTGGCGGAACCTACGCGGATCTGTCCCGAGCCCGCGCCGAGCGGCACCGTCGCGGTGATCTGGAGATCGCTGTCGATCGTGAACTGCGCGTCCTGGTTACCGAACTGCACGCGCGTCGAGCCGGTGAAGCCCGAGCCGGTGATGGTCACGATCGTGCCGACGCTGCCGCTCATCGGGTTGAAGCCGCTGATGATCGGCGGCGGCAGCACGGTGAAGATGCCGGGCGACATGCCGGTGCCCTTGTTATTGGTGACCGAGACCTTGCCGCTGGTCGCGCCGTTGGGAACGTCGACGTTGATCTGACCGTCGCTCATGACGTTGAAGAAGGACGCGCTGGTGCCGTTGAACGAGACCGCGGTCGCGCTGGCAAAGCCGCTCCCCTGCACGATCACGTTCGCGCCCTGTTGCGCGGACGACGGCACCAGGGCGCTGATCACCGGCGGGTTCGCGCCGAGCACCTGGAACGGCATCGTGGACGAGGCCGAGCCGAGCGTCGCGATCACGAAGATCGATCCGTTGGTGGCGTCGCCGGGCACGACGGCGGTGATCTGCGTATCGCTGTCCACGTTGTAGACCGAGCCCTGGCTCCCGCCGAAGCGCACCTGCGAGGCGCCGCTCAGCTTGGTGCCGGTGATCGTGACCTGCGTGCCGGGCGCGCCGCCAGCCGGCGCAAAGCCGGTGATGGTCGGCCCCGCCACGACGGTGAACGAGCCCGCCGAGGTGCCGGTGCCGAGGTTGTTGGTGACCGAGATCGGTCCGTTGGTGGCGCCGTTCGGCACGTTGGCATTCAGCGAGCCGTCGCTGTCGACGAACCAACCCTGGGCCGTCACGCCGTTGAACTGCACCATCGTGATGCCGGTGAATCCCGCGCCGGTCACCGTGATCTGCGCGCCCGGCCCACCCATGCCCGGAGTAAAGCTGGACACGGTCGGCTGCACGGTACCGAGCACCGTGAAGTTGCTGGACGACTGCGCGTTGCCCACCTGGATGAAGCCGGTGGCGCCGCCGACCGGCACGGTCGCGGTGATCTGGGTGTCCGAATCGACGTTGAAGGTGGCCGGCACGTTCGACGCGAAGCGCACCTGATTGGCGCCGGTGAAGCCGGAGCCCTTGATCACGACCGGCGTGCCGGGCGCGCCGCTGGTGGGCGAAAAGCTGGTGATGTTCGCGGGCGGAAGCACGGTGAAGCTGCCGGCCGACATCGCGGTGCTGACGCTGTTGGTGACCGAGATCGGCCCGGAGGTGGCGCCGTTGGGCACGTACGCGAACAGCTGGGTGTCGCTGTTCACGCCGAAGTTCATGGTGGGGACGCCGTTGAAGCTGACCGACGTGGTGCCGGTGAAGTTGGTGCCGTTGATGTTGGTGAAGCTGTTGGTGGCGCCGCTCGAGGGGGTGAAGCCGGTGATCGTCGGTGGACCCAGGCTCTGCACCTGGAAGGGGGTCGCCGCGAGCGTCGAGCCGCCCGGCGCCACCACGCGGAACTGGCCGCTCTGCATGCCCAGCGCCACCGTCAGGGTGATCTGGGTGTTGCTGTTGACGGCGAACGCCAGGTTGAAGTTGTTGATCGAGACCGCGGTCGCGCCGTTGAAGCTCGAGCCGGTCAGCGTCACCTGCGTGCCGGGGGGGCCCATCGTCGGCGACACGTTTGTGATACTCGGCGGCGCGACGACGGTGAAGCTGCTCCCGCTGGTCGCCTGGCTGACCGCGTTGCTCACCTTGATCGGACCGCTGACGACGCCGTTCGGCACGCTGGCGATGAGCTGGGTGTCGCTGATCACGTTGTAGAAGGCGGCGTTCAGCGTGTTGAACAGGACCGCGGACGTGCCGGTGAAGCCGCTGCCGGTGACCGTCACCAGCGTGCCCGGGCCGCCCGAGCCGGGCGCGAAGCTGGTGATGCCCGGCGCGGTGGTCGCGATCACGGTGTAGCTGGTGGTCGAGTCGGCCACGCCGCCCGGCGCGGAGAGCTCGATCACGCCGGTGCTCGAGCCGAGCGGCACCTGGACCGTGACCAGCGTGTCGGTGATGGTCGCCGGGGCTGCGGCAGGTCCGCCGCCGAAGCGCACCCCGGTGGTGCCGGTCAGCCCAGAGCCGTGGATGTTGACGGTGGCGCCGGCGCTGCCGCTCGACGGGTTGAAGCTCGAGATCGCAGGCGGTTGGTTGACGGTCAAGCCCAACCCGGGCAGGTTCGCGCCCATCGAGTTGGTGACGAACACCTGGCCGGTGGCCGCGCCCGCCGGCACGTTGACGCTGAGAGAGGTGCCGTTCGCGCCGAGGATGAAGCCGGGCGCGGTCGTGCCGCCGAGGGTCACCTGCGTGACGCCGCTGAAGTGCGTGCCGAGCAGCGTCACCATCCCGCCCACCGGCGAGGCGGGCGGCATGATGTTGGTCAGCGTGGGCCGGGCCGTCTCGAGGACGGTCAGGCTCGGGCCGCCCTGGCTGCAGCCGCCCGGCGCGCACACGCTCAACGGGCCGTTGGCCGCGCCCGCTGGGACGGTCACGCTCAGCGTGGTGTCGTTCATGACGGTCGCCGGCGCGCCGATCGAGCCGAACTGCACGTTGTTCGCGCCGGTGAAGCCGCTTCCGGTCAGGCCGAGCGTGGTCCCGACGGTGGCGCTGTTCGCGCTCAGCATGGTGACCACCGGCTGCGCGGCGACGATGAAGTTGCTCGGTGCCGTGGTGGCGGTGTTGAACGAGTTGGTGACGCTGATCGGCCCCGAGGTCGCGCCCGCCGGAACGTTGAAAAAGATCGCGCTGTCGCTGTGAACGTCGGCGGTCACGAGCGCGCCGTTGAACCGTACCGCGCTGGTGCCCTGAAAGCCGGAGCCGTTCACCTGGACGCTCTGGTTGCCGTTGGCCGCGCCGCTCTGCGGGCTGAAGGTGGTGATGCTCGGCGCCGACCTGGCGTTGACGGTGAAGGGAACCAGGCTCTGGGTCTGCGCGCCCGGCTTCATCACGGTGAGCACGCCGGTGGTCGCCGCGGTCCCCACCTGGTTGATCACGATCTGGCCGTCGTTCGAGATCGAGAACGACCCGACGGGATCATTATTGATGAACACCGAGGCCACGCCGGTGAAGCCGCTGCCGGTGATCGTGACCAGCTGGCTCGAGGTGCCGCTCTTCGGGTTGAAGTCGGCGATCACCGGATTGGGCACCACGGTGAAGGTGCCCGAGGTGCCGCTGCCGACGGTGTTGGTGAGCGTGATCGTCCCGGTCGCGACGCCGGGCGGCACGTTCACGTTGAGCGATGTGTCGCCCGAGAGCACAAAGTTGGTGGTGGTCGCGCCGGTGAAGGCGATCTGGGTCAGGCCGGTGAAGTTGGTGCCCTGGATCTGGATCGTCGAGCCCACGCCCGCCGCGTTGGGCGAGAGCATGCTGACCGTGGGCGCGGCCGTCGACAGCACGGTGAACACGCCCGGCGACTGCGAGCTGTTCTGACCCTGCTGATCCGAGACGTTCAGCCGCCCGCTGGTCGCGCCGAGCGGCACGTACGCGCGCAGCTGTGTCGGGCCGTCGACGATGAAGGTCGCGTCCGCGCTGCCGAAGTGCACGTTCGCCACGCCGTCCAGGTTGGTCCCCTGGATGGTCACCTGCGTCCCGGCGCTGCCCGCCTGCGGGCTGAACGAGGCGATCGACAGCGAGCCGAGCCGCTGGGTGAACACGCCGCTGCTCGACGCACGCTCGTCGCGGCAACCCGCGAGCAAAACCACCCCCACGGCCAATAGCCGTAGTGCCCCCTGCCTGTGCATGACTCCCCCTATGACAACCGTGCGGACGGTCATGATACCCTGCCGCCCCTGGCGCGCGATACGCCAATCGACAACCACGAGGAGCGAACCATGGCGACGACCACGACCCCTTCCGGCCTCAAGTACGAAGACGTAGAGGTCGGCAACGGCGCGAGCCCGCAGAAGGGCAAGCGCGTCACCGTGCACTACACCGGCACGCTCACCAACGGCACCAAGTTCGACAGCTCGCGCGATCGCGGCCAGCCGTTCCAGTTCACCATCGGAGTCGGCCAGGTGATCAAGGGCTGGGACGAAGGCGTGCTCAGCATGAAGGTGGGCGGCAAACGCAAGCTGATGATCCCGTCTGCGCTCGGCTACGGCGCGCGCGGCGCCGGCGGCTTGATCCCGCCCAACGCCGACCTCAACTTCGACGTCGAGCTGCTGGGCGTCGACTAGCGGCGCGTTCGGCGCTAGTCTCTGTGCCGTGAACGACGAAAAAGCCGTGCGCGAGGCCAACCTGGCCTTCTACCGCGCATTCGAGGCGCTCGAGCTCGATCAGATGGATGACGCCTGGGCGCACGACGGGCAGGTGACCTGCGCCCATCCCGGCTGGACGCTCGCCGACGGGTGGGAAGCGGTGCGCCGCAGCTGGGAGACGATCTTCGAGAACACCGGCACCATCGAGTTCGAGGTGAGCGAGGAGCGCATCGACGTGCGCGGCGATCTGGCGTGGGTGGTGTGCGTCGAGCGCATCCACGCCGGCGAGTCCGAAGGCGCGGTGCTCGCCACCAACGTGTTCCGGCGCGATCCGGCCGACGGGCGCTGGCGCATGGTGCACCACCACGGCTCTCCGTTCGTGCCGCCGCCACGCCCGCGCGGGCAACGGGCCGGCGAGAAGAAGATCATCAACTGATGCGCCTCCTGCTGGTCGACGACGACATCGACGCGTGCACCACGCTCGCCGAGATCCTCGAGTCTCTCGGGCACGAGGTCCGCACCGCGCACGACGGCGCGAGCGCGATCGACCTCGCCACGGCGTTTGTGCCCGAGGTGGTGCTGTGCGACATCGGACTGCCCGATCTCGACGGCTACCAGGTCGCGCGCCGCTTGCGGGCGCAGCCGGTCACCAGCGCGGCGCGGCTGATCGCGCTCACCGGCTACGGGCAGGACTCGGATCGCAAGAACGCCGAGCGCGCCGGCTTCGATCTCCACCTGGCCAAGCCGATCCGCCTGGAGACCCTCACCGCGGCGCTGGGAACACCGCGCTGATCGGGCGGGTTACGGGTGGGAGCCCGGCAGCCCACCGATGGTCCCCGGAATGCCCGGGCTCGCACCGATGTTGGGCGCGACGGGCGTCGAGCCGACCGCGGGCGGCACGACGGTGACGGGTGGCAGCGTGCCGGTGCTGCTCTGCGGCATGGTGCTGGTCGATGGCGTCGGCGTGGTGAATCCGCCGGTGGTCGTCGGCACCGCCGGCGGCGTGGTGGTGGTCGTCGAGCCGGGCAGGTTCGAGTTGGGCAGTCCGCTGCTGTTGCCGGGCAGGTTGGCGTTCGGCAGGGACGTGCTCTGGGCGAGGGCCGGCACGGTCCACAACGCGGCCGCGGTGACGATCGATAGCGTGAGCCTCTTCATGAGTGCCTCCACGTTCAGACTGTGCACGGGCCGTTCCACTCAGCCGAGGCCGGCCGCCTCGTACACCAGCCCCCAGCGGATCCCGCGGTCGGACACCAGGCAGCGGCTCGCGCCCGCGCGCGCCAGGATTCGCTCGAGGATCACCGCGCCTGCATAGATGACGTCCGCTCGCTTGGGGTCCAGGCCGGGCGTTCGCTTGCGATCGGCCAGCGCGGTCGCGCCGAGCGTGCGCGTGGTGTTCACCAGCGCGTCGTACGCCAGCGACGAGCCGTGTACGCGATCTGGATCGTAGGTGTCGAGCCCGAGCGCCATCGCCGCCAGCGTGGTCACGGTCCCGGCGATCCCCACCACCTCACCGCGCGGCGCCGGTGCGCCGGCCAGCGCTTCGTCGACGGTGCGCACCAGCGCGGCGCGCTCCTCGTCGGTGGGCGGATCGTGTTTCAGCAGGCGCTCGGTCAGGCGCACCGAGCCGATCGGCAGGCTCACCACCTCTTCGACGGTCTCCTCGCCGACCAGCAGCTCCGTCGAGCCGCCGCCGATGTCGATCACCGTGCGCGGACCCGAGAGCGCGGGAAACGACGCGCGCACCGCCCGCCACGACAAGCGCGCCTCGCGCTCGCCGTCGATCACGCGGAACGTGCCGCCCACCGTGCCCAACAGCGCGGTCACCTCGTTGACGAACAAGTGCCCGTTCGAGGCTTTGCGCAGCGCCTCGGTCCCCACCGCCAGCACCTGCGCGCAGCCGAGCTCGCGGATGCGCGCCACGTAGCGCTCGAACGCGGCGCGCGCGCGCAACATCGCCTGCGGCTTGAGCGCGCCGGTCTGGTCGAGCCCCTCGCCGAGCCGCACGATCTCGGCGTGGTCCTCGACCCGCTCGACCCCGTCGGGCCCCACGTCGGCGACCAACAACAACACCGTGTTGGTCCCACAATCGATCGCCGCGACGCGCATCTCAGTGCGACAGCGACGGTCCCCACGACGGCGCCGAGGCGTTGCCGCGGTACACCTGCCGCTCGGTGCGGCCGTCGGCGGTCGAGATCCACACGCCGCCGCGCGACGACTCGTAGGCCACCGCGCGTCCGTTCGGCGCCCAGGTCGGCTTCTGGTTGGAGCCTTTTCCCTCGGTGATGCGGGTCATCTCGCCCGAGTCGACGTTGACCGTGAACACGTCGTACGCGTACTTCTCGTCGCGCGCGGTGAACGCCACCAGCGGCGCGTCCTTGCGCGGCGACCACGACGGCGTCTGGTTGTAGGTCCCGCGCCGCGTGACCTTCTGCTGGCCCGAGCCGTCCGCGCTCATCACCCACACCTGCGGCGAGCCGTGCCGATCGCTGATGAACGCGATGCGCGCGCCATCCGGCGACCAGGTCGGCTGGCTGTCGATGAACGGGTTGTTGGTGAGCCGCTTCAAGATGTCGCCGCGCGACGACAACAGGTAGATCTCCGAGTTGCCGTCCTGCGACAGCGTGGTGGCGATCTTGGATCCGTCGGGCGAATAGGCGGCGTTCATGTTCAGCCCGGGCCGGCGCGACAGCGGCCGCGGCTGCCCGCCCGAGGCGCCGATTACCCAGAGATCGGGATTGCCCTTCAGGTACGACGTGAACGCCAGCTCCGCGCCCGACGGCGACCACGAAGGCAGGATGTTCTGCGAGGCGCGCGTGAGCTGCGTGACGTTCGAGCCGTCCCAGTCCATCACGAAGATGTCGCGGCGCTTGGCGCCGGTCTGCCCGGCGAACGCGATGCGCGAGTTGAAGAAGCTGTCCTCGTTCGTGTAGTACTTGACGACCTCGGCCGCCCACTGGTGCACGAAGCTGCGCGCCGCCGACGACGAGCCGCGGTAGTCCTTGGACAACACCGGGGCATCACCCTTGGCCACCTCGAACAGGCGGAACTCGAACTTCACCTCGCCGCCGTACGGCGTCGCGCGCGACTTGACCACGCCCTCGGCGCCCACGTTCTTCCAATCCTGCGCGTTGATGGTCAGCCCCTCGGCGCTCAGGTTGGCCAGGTACGCCTTGGGATCGATCACGCGGAAGAAGCCCGACAGCGCCAGATCGTTCGACTGAACCTCCTGCGCCATCTGTCCCTGCGAGGCATCCCCCTGCGACGCCGGGATCGCCAGCTTGTACAGATCGCGCCCGCCTGCCTGGATCTTGAAGCGCACGTCGTCGCCGCCCGACTGCGCATGTGACGGCATGGCAGCCGCGAGGATCAGCCCGAGCCCGAACAGCACTGCACCGACGGCAACGATCGTCTTTCGCAAAACGTCTCCTATTGTTTTAGGAACTCGGGACACAGGCGCTTGCCCTTCCAGCGATCCGGCGGCGCGGGCACCTGTTTGATCTGTGAGAGCGTCGCGTCGAGCGAGCTGTCGAACTGGCTGTTGCCGCTCTTCTGCCGGAACAGGTAGCCGCGCAGCTTGCCGTCGTCGGCGATGTCGAGGCACACCAGCGCGCTCAGGTGCGCCAGCTCGGTGTCCTTGATGGTGGTCGGCACGGTCCACGCGGTGCCGATCTGATCGATGAGCGAAAGGATGTACGGATCGCCCTTGGCCTCGGTCGCGGTGCCGGCCTTGGATCCGGTCGGCGAGCCCACGCCGTCGTTGTCGACGCCCTCGGGCTGATCGTTGAGGTTCTTGAACAGCTCGGCGTGGGTCTTCTTGAGCGGATCGATTTTGTCCGGCGGCGTCTCGTCCTTCTTGTCGAGCTTGGGCAGCGCGTTCATGTCCTTGGCGACCTTGATCCCCTCGAGCGGCCCGGTCTTCTTCACCACGCCCTGCTTGTGCGGCAAGAACGTCAGATCGCGCGGCTTGCCGAACTTGACCAGTTGCGCGTCGACGAACGTGCCCGGCCCGAGGTTCGGCTTGGCCTCGGCGTCCGAGCGCATCACCCACATCACGCCGAACACGCCGACGTGGAGCGCAGCGGTGATGATCAGGCCGATGACGGCGAGCAGCGGATCGCGTTTGCGGCGGGCGTAGGCCATGGTTACTTCAACGGATCGGTGACCAACCCGATCTTGGTGCCGCCGTTGCGCGACAGCGCGGCCATCACCTTGACCACCGAGCCGTAGGGGAGATCCTGGTCGGCGTGAACGTAGACCTCGCCTTCCGCCTGCAGCTTGGCGTTTCCCTTGAGCGCTTTTTCGAAGTCATCGCCGAACTTGAACGGCGTCTTGACGATCCACAGCGTGGCGTCCTTCTCGAACTCTTTGGGCACCGTGACGATCAGCTTGCCTTGATCGTCGGGGATCGCCGGCGCGTCGGCCTTGGGCAGCGTGACCGGCACGCCGGTCTGCAGCATCGGCGCGGCGACCATGAAGATGATCAGCAGCACCAGCATCACGTCGACCATCGGCGTGACGTTGATCTCCGACATCATCCCGCTGCCACCGCCGCCCGAGGACATTCCCATTCTGCGTTACCTCAGGAAGTGACGTTTGACGATGTTCAGAAAGTCATTGGCGAACGAGTCCATCTCGGCGGTCAGCACCTTGACCTTGCGCTGGAAGAAGTTGAACGCCATGACCGCCGGGACCGCCGCCACCAGCCCGACCGCGGTGGTGCCGAGCGCCTCGGCGATGCCCGGCGCGACGGTGGCCAGGTTGGCCGAGCCCTGGTTGGCGATTGAGTGGAACGAGTCGATGATGCCGACCACGGTGCCGAACAAGCCGATGAACGGCGCCGCCGATCCGACGGTGGCGAGGAACGGGATCATGCTCTCGAGGTGCGTCGACTCGCTGGTGTAGGCGCGGCGCAGCGCGCGCTCCACGTTCTCCATCTCGCCGCCTTCGTGCAGCCCGCCCGAGCCGCCCGCTTCCTTGGCCTTCTGCAGCTTGGACAGCTCGACGTACCCGGCCTTGAACATGTGCGCGATCGGCGAGCGGCGCTTGGCCTCGGCTTCCTGATAGACCGCGTCGAGGCGCTTGGCCTGCCAGAACTGCTCGAGGAAGCGCAGCGACTCGCCCTGCGCGCGCTGCAGGTAGAACCACTTGTATCCGATCACGTACCAGCCGATGATCGACAGGCACACGAGCAGGAACAGGACCCCGCGCACCATGCCCGACGCCCCGAGGAGCAGCTGCAGGAGGTCGAAATTGCCGCCGGAGCCCGGTGCGGAGAGAAGTACGGTCGACATCGTGCCCAAAGTAAAATGATGGGTATCATGTGGATCGGGTGATGACAAGGCGACTTCTCCTGCTCGGCCTGCTGGCGGCGTCCGCGTGCAACGCCGGCGATCAAGGCGCGGTCTCGATGCGCTGGCGGATCGTCGATCGCGACACCGGGGTCGGCTACGATCCGCGCGACACCGGGATCGCCGGCGGCGCGTGCGGGTTCAGCGCCGTCGACGCGCGCAACGGTTGCACCGGGACGTCCGCCTGGACCGTGCACAAGATCCGGCTGTTCGTGAACGATCCCGTGAGCGGCGCCTCGCGCGACGTCCCCGACAAGTACACCGTCTTCGACTGCCGCGTGCGCGAGGCGACGACCTCGTTCAACATCCCGATCGGCACGCACGCGCTCTCGCTGTGCGCGTTCGATCCCGAGACGCCCGGCACGTGCGGCGACGGCAACACGCCGCCGCCCGCGATCCGACAGGTGAAAAAATCAGAGATCACCAACCTCGACGTGATCGAGATCGTCGTGCACGCCGAGCTGCTGGGGCCGCCGTGTGCCGACGCCGGAGCCGATGGTGGGCCCGACGGCGGAACCAATCCGATGTAGGGGTTGCGGCCCACGCGCCCGTCGTTAGGTACTCGGTAGATGCAACGTCGCGACTCCCCAGAGCTCTCGTCTTCCGTCGGACTACGCCCGTCACAAGGCGTGCTGTCGATCCTGTTGGTGATGACCGGCGTGTTCCTGGTCAACGCCATCGCCCATCCGGCGTTCGTGCGCGATCACCTGGCGCTGATCCCGCGCCGCGCGCTCGGCGCCGAGCCCTGGCAGCTGCTGTCGAGCGCGTTCGTGCACCTCGACTTCGGGGGCCTGTTCGGCAGCGCGCTCGCGCTCCTGTTCTTCGGCACGCCGATCGAACGCCAGCTCGGGCGCACCCGCTTCTTCCAGCTGTTCGTCTCGTCGACCATCCTCGGCGCGCTGGCTACCGCCGGGCTCGGCCGGATCTGGGCGCCCGACGCGCTGTTCGCCGGCGCGGGTCCGGCCGCGATGGGGATGATCGCGGCGTTCGGCGCGCTGTGGGGCGCGACGCCGATCGCGCTGTTCGGCATCCAGCACATGAAGGCTTCCACCTGCGCGTGGATCTTCCTCGGGATCAGCACCGCGATGTACCTGATGAACTACCAGCTCTACGCGCTGTTCGGCGCGCTGGTGGGCGCGGGCATGGGCTGGCTGGCGACGGGAAACCTGACCGCGCTGACGGACGGGTTGCGCGCGCGTCGCGAGGCGTACAAGAAGCAGCGGATCCGGCGGCGCTACAAAGTGCTGTCGGGAGGCCGCGACAGCCGGGGCATCTTGAACTAAGATTGCCCGCGTGGCGAAGCCTCCGGGACTGTACGACGACGATCCAGCGCTCACGACCATCTTCGACGGCCCGCGACCGACGGTTCGCCACCTGCGCAAGTCCAAGCTGGTGGTCACCTCCGGCCCGGACTCGGGCAAGGAGGTGGAGATCTCCAAGCCCACGGTCACCGGCGGGCGCAGCATCATCAATGACCTGGTGTTGAGCGACAAGGCGATCTCGGGCTCGCACTTCGAGATCTCGGCCGGCGAGAACGGCTACCACTTGCGCGACCTCGGCTCGACCAACGGGGTGTTCTGCGGCGATCTGCGCGTCCAGGACGTGTACCTCAAGCCGGGGATGTCGTTCCGCGTCGGCCACACCGACGTGCGCTTCCAGAAGACCGACGAGATCGTCGAGATCGCGCTCTCCAAGCGCGACAGCTTCGACAAGGTGATCGGCGCCTCGGTGCGCATGCGCGAGATCTTCGCCACGCTCGAGAAGGTCGCTCCGTCGGAGCTGACCGTGCTGGTCACCGGCGAGACCGGCACCGGCAAGGAGATGATCGCGCGCGGCATCCACACCGGCTCGCCGCGCGCGCACAAGCCGTTCGTGGTGCTCGACTGCGGCGCGATCCCCAAGGACCTGATCGAGTCGACGCTGTTCGGCCACGAGAAGGGCTCGTTCACCGGCGCGGTCGGCCAGCACCACGGCTGCTTCGAGCAGGCGCACTCGGGCACCATCTTCCTCGACGAGATCGGCGAGCTCGACGTCAACCTTCAGCCGAAGCTGTTGCGCGTGCTGGAGAACCGCGAGCTCAAGCGGGTGGGCGGCGATCGCGTGATCAAGATCGACGTGCGCGTGGTCGCCGCGACCAACCGCGATCTGCGCCAGATGGTGAACCTGGGCACCTTCCGAGAAGACCTGTACTTCCGGCTCTCGGTGATTCACGTGGAGATGCCGCCCTTGCGCGAGCGCAAGGACGACGTGCAGTCGCTCGCCGACGTGTTCTTGAAGGACATCGGCGCGCGCCGCGGGCTGCAGATGCAGTTCGCGCCCGACGCTACCGGCATGCTGATCACGCACAACTGGCCGGGCAACGTGCGCGAGCTCAAGAACGTGATCGAGCGCGCCGCCTCATTGTGCGAGGGGCCGATCGTGCGCCGCGCCGATCTGATGTTCAACCGCGACGCCTCGCCGCCGCGCGCCAGCGAGTCGAGCCACCACTCGGGCAACACCGGCTCGATCGCCGTCGGTGAAATGACCCCCGGCCTGGACTTCAAGGAGGCCAAGCAGCGCGTCGTCGACTCCTTCGAGGTCGCCTACCTCAAGGCCCTCCTCGAGCGCCACGAGGGCAACATCACCCGCTCCGCCCAGGAAGCCGGCCTCACCCGCTACCACCTGCGCGAGCTCCTCAAGCGCCACGGCCTCACCAACATCCCCCTCAAAGAATAACCCCCCACCCACACTTAGGACGTAGGGGTCCTTCTCCTAGCGCTGCGGAGTGGCGTGCTCGGGGACCGGCGTCGCGGGTGCCGGCCGCTTCTTGGCAGCAGCAGCAGCCGGCGCGACCGCCGGATTGGTGTACGGCTGCGCGGGCCGATCGCGACGAATCGGCGGCGCCGAAGGAGCGGGCGCGTAGGTGCTGGGAGCGGGGCGCGGTGCCGGAGGAGGAGGCGCGTAGGTGCTCGGGGCGGGACGCGGCGCGGGAGCAGGAGGAGCGTAGGTGCTGGGAGCGGGGCGCGGCGCCGGAGGAGGAGGCGC
>PNAM01000028.1 GCA_003170275.1 Myxococcales bacterium | reverse complement strand
GGTGTTCGTCGAGGAGCTCGAGCGCGACTGGGCGCACGTCGACGTGCTGCGCTCGCGCGATCCCAAGGCGCCGGTGATTGCGTTCGTCAACTATTGGCTGGTGCGCGACGAGGTGCACGTGCTCAACGTGGCCAGCCACCCCGATCACCGCCGCCAGGGCCACGCCGCCCGCCTGATCGAGCACGTGATCGCGTTCGCGCACCGCGAGCGCTGCCGCTACGTCACGCTCGAGGTGCGCCGCTCCAACCACCCGGCGATCCGCCTCTACCGCAAGTACGGCTTTCGCCCCGTCGGCATCCGCCCCAACTACTACGTCGAAGACAACGAGGACGCGATCGTCATGCTCCTCGAGCTCACCGTCGCGCCCAAGTAGCGACGCGCTACGGCGGCGAGCCGGTCATCGGCTTGGGCGGCGTGATGATGAAGCCCATCGGCGTCTCGTCGACCTTGGTGCCGAAGTAGATCGCCACCGACGCGCCGGCGACCGCGACCGCGCCGCCGACCGCGGCCCACACGTACCATTTCTTGAACCAGGGGACGCGCCCCTCTTCGCGCTGCATCGTCGCGCGCACCTCGACGGTGGCATCGGGCAGCACGTCGATGCCGGCCTGGAACGCGAGGTACCCGGGCTTGGTCACCTTCAGCTTGTAGGTGCCCGGCGCGCGCACCTTGACCAACGGAATGGGCGAGCGGCCCTGCGATTCGCCGTTGAGCTCGATGCGGGCGCCGTCCACGTCGGTGACGACCTTGATCGCGCCGTAGCGCTTGAACACCTCGGGCGGAAACAGCTGCTTGAGCCAGTTGAGGATGTCCGCGTCGGTGGGCTCGGCGTCGGGCGCCAGCGATTCGGCGAGCCGCGCCGCCGACTCGCCCTTGCGCGCGTCGATGCGCTGCATCGCGATCACCACGTCGCCGAGCTGGCTGATGCCGATCAGCAGCACCTCCTGCGCGCCCAGGTTCTCGCCGAGCGCGCCGATGCACAACGCCTCGCCGCTGCAGCGCGCCACCTCGGCGTCGATCTTCGGCCCGGCCCGGCGCCGCACTTCCGATGGTCCTATCACCTCGAGCGCCGCGCTCGACGCCAAGAGGTGCGCCAGTCGATCGCCGATCCCGGTGACGCCTCG
This sequence comes from Myxococcales bacterium, assembly GCA_003170275.1. Classification (GTDB taxonomy): domain Bacteria; phylum Myxococcota_A; class Polyangia; order Palsa-1104; family Palsa-1104; genus PALSA-1104. Next base: position 8,846 of record PNAM01000028.1, on the reverse strand, counting down.
CGCGCCCGCGCGATATTCCAGCACGGCCACCGTCTTGTGCGGCTCCGCGAACGCGCTGCCCGCGACCAGCAGCAGCGCAACGCACACGCTCTTCATCTACGGCCCTCCAAAGACGGCCGCGAGCCCCGCCGCGCGATCGCCCGGGGTCGAGGCGCAGCCGATCGCGATGTCGGGCACGTTGGAGATCGTGCAGTTCACGCACACCGCGCCGGTCGCCGAATCGTTCTTGAGCACGATCAGCGAGCGGGACTCGTAGGACGCGGTTCCGGTGCGCGTGTCCATCGTGTAGAGCCCATACTCGACGATGTCGATGTCCGGCTTGCAGACATCCGCCGTGGCGGTGGTGCCGAAGAGCTTGAACGACTGCGCCGGCGCTTCGACATAGCGCGCGCGCGTGGCGAACACCGCAGTGCTTCCGTCGGGGGTCACCGCCATATCATACGCGTAGATCGCGGGCGGCCGAATTCCGAAGTTGAGCGAGGTATTGCCATCGGGGCCGGGGACGCTGGTGACGTTCTCGTTGTACAGCGGCCCCGAGAACGACAGCCGCGTGGCCGTGCCGTTGGCCAGGATGCGCTGCAGGATGAACTCGGTGGAATCCGCCGAGGGGCGCTCCGCGGTGACCACGTAGAGCGCCCCGTTGGCGGCGCGCAGCGCGCTCGGGCAGGTGGCGTCGACCAGCTTGGTCGGAGTGACCGCGCCGAACGGCTGATTCACGTCCAGCGTCGAGACGCGGTTGCCGATCGCTTCCGACACCAGCACCGCGCCGCTCGAGGAATCGACGGTCAGGTCCGACGCGAACGCCGGCAGCGTCCAGGTGCCTTGCACGGCTCCGTCGAGGCCGATGGCGACGATCGAGTTGGGCGCGGGCAGCGTGCCGTTGCACGGATCGGTGGTCGCGCCGCCGGTCAAGATGAACGCGCGCTTGCCGCTGGCGTCGAAGACCGCCGAGCGCGGCTCGCCGCTGATCGGCACCAGCATGCTGGGGGCGCTGGCCGGGCTGGTGGTCAGCGCGGTCACATCGGGGAAGATCGTGACCGAGCCGTTGGCGCCCGCATTGATCGCCACCACCGCCGAATCGCGCGCGCCCACCGCCAGCTTGGCCGCGGCGAACGAGAGCGGGGCCAGGCCCACCGTCGCGCCGGATCCGGTGTCGATGACCGAGACGCCCTTGGCGTTGGCGGTGAGCAGAAAGCGTCCATCCCACGTCGAAGCGGCGGCCGAGGTCGCCGCCGGCAGCGCCGGATGATTCGCGGCGGTGGACGCAGCGAGATCCTGGTTGGTGGTCGGATCGAGGATGCGCCCCGCCTGCGGGCTGTTCGGCGGATTGCCCGCCGCCAGCGCCTCGTCCGGCAGCGCGCTGCCGATGGTGATCAGCGACTTGCGCACGTCGACCGCGTAGTCCCGACGCACGCCGTTGACGATCACCACGTCGCGGATGCGCGCCATCCCCAACAGTTGCGATCCCGACAGCACGGTCATCACCAGGTCGGCCGGCGTGGTCTGCTGGACCAGCGGTCCCAACGCCAGCGAGTCGGGAGAGCCCGGCGCCTCGGACGCCACGCCGACCAACGTGCCGTCGAAGTGTTTCAGCGCATACTCACTCACTTGATCGGTGATCGGATTGAGCACATCGAGGGTGGGCGGGCGAATGGTGAACGTCACCGAGCCCTTCGAGCCGCAGCCGGCAACGGCGAGGAGCACGATCACGGTCGGGCCAATTCGCATCCGGGGCTGACTTTACCAAAGCCATCCACTATTATGAAGGCTCGCCATGGCTGCCGTTGGTGTCGTGGATAACCCCGCTGAAAAGCCGGGGGGTGGCTCACCAGGTGGAGACCGCCAACTTCCGCATGTGTTCGGCCGCTACCTCTTGCTCAAACGGCTGTCGCGCGGCGGCATGGGCGAGATCTTCCTGGCCAAGCTGGGCGAGATCCAGGGCTTCGAAAAGCTCGTCATCATCAAAAAGATCCTGCCGAACCTGGTCGCCGACGAGGAGTTCATCAAGCGCTTCATCGACGAGGCGCAGGTCGCGATCAAGCTGCAGCACGCCAACATCGCCCCGGTGTTCGAGGTCGGCAAGGTCGACGGCGAATACTTTCTGGCCATCGAGTACATCGAGGGCCGCGATCTGCGCCGGCTGATCTCGCGGCAGCGCGAGGAGCGCACGCGGCTGCCGCCCGATCTGTGTCTGTTCATCTCGCGCGAGCTGGCCAACGGGCTCGCCTACGCGCACCGCCGCACCGACGAGAAGGGCCAGTCGCTGGCGTTGGTGCACTGCGACATCTCGCCGCCCAACGTGATGGTGTCGTTCGAAGGCGAGGTCAAGGTGATCGACTTCGGCATCGCCAAGAGCGCGATCCGCATCGCCGGCTCGAACCCCAACATGGGCTTCGGCAAGTTCGGCTACATGGCGCCCGAGCAGCTGGTCCGCGGCGGCGTGGTCGACCGCCGCACCGACGTGTACGCGGCCGGCGTGGTGCTCTACGAGCTGCTCACCGGCGAGCGGCTGTTCCTGTTCCCCGAGGGCGCCGACTACCGGCAGATCGCGCGCATGGTCACCGCCGGCAAGATCACGGCGCCGTCGGTGCGCGACCCGCGGCTCGATCCCGAGTTCGATCCGATCGTCATGCGCGCGCTGTCCTCGCAGCAGGATCAGCGCTACCAGACCGCGGAGGAATTTCGCGACGCGATCCAGACCAAGCTGTCGCAGCTCAACCCGACCATCAGCGCCGACGCGCTGGCGCACTACATGCGCGAGCTGTTCAACGAAGAGATCACCGAGGAGCACCGCCTGGTCGCCACCATGAAGGCGGTCGACGTGGCGCCGTTCCAGGACGAGCTCACCCAGGCCACCTCGGAGCACACCATCACGTTCGCGCGCGCCAACACGCTCAGCGCGCGCATCCTGGGCAAGATCGGCCCCAGCACCTCGGGCTCGCACCGCATCCCCACGCAGGAGCAGCTGCTGTTGCACCCGCGGCGGCGCGCGATGTTCTTCGTCGGGTTCACCGGCGCGGTGATCGCGGGCGGCGCGATCTCGCTCTTGATCGCGCGCGGGCTGCGTCCCAACCCGGTGGTGACGGTGACCCCGCCGCCGCCGCCGATCGTGGCCAAGATCGAGCCGCCGCCGGTTCCGCCCGAGGTCAAGCCGCCCGTCGAGCCCGTCAAGCCGCCGCCCACGCCCGCTGGCGTCCACAAGGATCACAAGCGCCATCCCACCGGGCGAGAGCTCGCGCACGACAGCTCGCCGCAGCCGCCAGTGTCCAAGCATTCACCCGAGGCGGTTCAGGCCAAGTACGGCAAGGTGCGGCAGGAGTACGTCTCGTTCAAGACGCAATACGGGTCGGTGCTCGAGGAGCGCTGGAACGCGATCGCAAACGAGATCACGTTCGGTAAGGCCGACAAGTTCGACAAGGTGGATGCGATGCTGGAGTCGTTGCGGAAGGAAATGTCGAAGGTGAAGTCCGGAGGCTGAAGAAGCGCGGTTGGCTACCCGATTCGCCGCCGCCTGTAGCCTCCCAGGCAACAACCCGCACGCCGCTCCAGACCGCGTGATTCCGGCGCGCCTGACGATCTCCCGTCGATGAACCTCCATTCTCTGACCAGTGAAGTACGTCGAATTACCAGTGCCTTGGGCGGCATCGCTCGTGCTTGCTTGCGCGCTGCTCTCATTCTGTGGGGCCATTCAAAAAGGGGCTATTGATAATGAAGAAGACTGCCTTGCTGATCACCTGCATCCTCATGGGGCTTGTAGTGGGTATCGGTCTGCCGCCGAAGAAGGCGTTGGCGAAGCTTGCGCAGGTGATGCCTGTTTGCTGGGACATTCACCTGCCGTGCGATCACTCGCAAGTCGGAACGGGAGCGTCCTCAGGGGGCGGCGGCAGTGGTGTGAGCGACGGATGCGATGGAGGCCCCGACTGCAATGCGACCATCTGCGACGATGGCCGCAAGCCACACTGCTACACCTGCGAGAATGGTCAATGCCAGGCCAATTCCTGCACGGGCGATTGCCTGGTGAGCATCAGCTCGGGATCGAGAATCTGTGAGCCGCCCAAGGGACCGATCCGTTGCTTTCAGTGAACGGGAGGCCCCGCTGGGCCGCACCGCTTCTGGGAGTCGTGGGGGCGGTGCTCCTGGTGGCCGGGTGGTTGGTAGCGACCCACTTGCGTCGAATCCCTCGCCCGGCGTTCTTGCCGATTGCGGCGGCACCGCCGGCGAGCATGCACCGGCTTCCACGCACCCTCCAGATTCCCGATAGGGCTCCGATCGCCCCTTCAGTCCCGTCGGACGCCAAGCCTACGGCCGTCGCACGCTTGCCGGCATCCTTCTCCGACGTTCCCAACACGCCCGAGTTGGAGCGCGGGCTAAAGGACCTGGCTCCAGGCTCGTTCGAGATGCTGGAATTCAAGCTGGGGATGCTCTCCCGCCTTGGCCAATGCCTCGAGGGCGTTAGCCTGACGGGAAAGGTCGAGCTCGAGGTCGTCTACGACCATCCGTCAGCAGATGGAACCGAGGCGTCGCCGGTGAGCGTCACGCTGGAGGAATCCGATCTGCCCGTCGACCAGGACGAGCTCGTGCTCTCCTGTCTCGAGCACGCGCTGATCGGGCATAAACGACGATTCCCGCCCGGGTTTGCAGCATTTCCGGGACGTGGTGGTTTCGGCGTGAGCTTTCCGCTCGAGAAGGATTCGGCCTACTACTTCGCCCGAACGGGCAAATGGCCGTTCAAGAAAGCCCGGTAGCGGCCCGACAAGGTGGATGCGATGCTGGAGTCGTTGCGGAAGGAAATGTCGAAGGTGAAATCCGGAGGCTGAAGAGTGCTTACGCCGCCTTCGCGACGCCCGCAGCCCCGCCCAGCGCCGACTTCTTCATGGCGCCGCCGATGAAGCAGCCGACCATGCCGAAGAGGAAGCACCAGATCAGCGAGCCGACGAACGCCATCACGGCGACCATCATGCCGAGACCGCCGGCAACCGCGTTGCCCGCCTGCGCCATCTGCGCGTTGAGCGCCGCGTCGCCCGTCTTCGCGCCCGCCGCCGCCATTTGCGCCTTCATCGAATCACCCACCGCCGACATGGCCGCCGAGGCTGCCATCTTGACGATGATGAACGAAGCGATGCCCGACAGAATGCCGGCCACCAGGAAGGCAACGATGCCCTTGCCGGTCGACGCCTTGGTCATGAAGACCGCCGCGTAGCCACCAGCCATATAAACGGCGATGTTGAGCACGGTGCCGACGAAGCCGTGGACTCCGATGAACCCCAGAATAGTCGCCAATACGACTGATCCGATGGCGAAACCCCAAGCCATCCCCGCGCCCATGCTGCCTGCTTTGTCCTTCATCGTGCTTCCTCCGTTGTTTGGCCAATGGCCTGAAAGTTGGATTAGAGTACGCCCGATTCGAGGGTGTCTTCCAGAGTTATTTGCTCAATCTCACACTGGTTTTGTACAGGACGCAATTTTGCGCTCGAAACGCGCGACGAGCGTTACTTGTCTGTCATTCAAGCGCGCGGAATCGGGTTTCGCGCGGCGATTGATCACCCGATTGCCTGACGTTTCTTGGCAATGCTAGAGTGCCGCCGATGCTTTTCGCCGCCTCGCTCGTCGAGAATCGCCCGCTCGGGCCGTCCTCGTTCGTGCTCCGGCTCGGCGGCGCGCGTGCGTTGTCCAGCGCGAGGCCCGGGCAGTTCGTCATGCTGCGCGGACAATGGGGACGCGACCCGCTGCTGCCGCGCGCGTTCTCGATCCTGCGAGTCAGCCCGCAAGATGGCGAGTGCGAGATCCTGGTCAAGGCGATGGGCCGCGGCACCCGACTGCTCGCGGAGCTGGTCCCCGGCGCCACGCTCTCGGTGCTCGGCCCGCTCGGCCGTCCGTTCCCCGAGCCGCAGGCCGGCCGCACCGATCTATTGGTCGCCGGCGGTGTCGGGCTGGCGCCGCTGTTGTGGTACGCCGAGGTCGCCCACGAGCGCGGCCTCACCACCGAGCTGTTCTACGGCGCGCGCACCGCCACGGAGCTGTGCCTGCTCGACGAGATCGAGCGCACCGGCTCGAGCCTGCACGTGGCCACCGAGGACGGGTCATTTCAGGGGCGAGGCGGCGTCACCGGCCGCGTGACCGCCGCGCTGCGAGCCTATCTCGAGCCGGCCGCGCCCGGCCCGAATCCGCACGTCCTGACCTGCGGTCCCAACCCGATGATGAAGGCGGTCGTCCAGCTCGCCTCCGCCCACCACCTGCCGTGCCTGGTCTCGGTCGAAGGCGAGATGGCCTGCGGCATCGGCGCCTGTCTGGGCTGCGCGATCCCTCTCGTCGCTGAGGCTGGGGGCACGCGACCGTTCGGCTACGCGTGCGTCGACGGACCGGTGTTCGACGCCGCGCGGATCGTCCTCCCATGAACCTGGCGGTGAAATTCGCCGGGCTCGACTGTGTGAGCCCGCTGTGGACCGCCTCGGGCACGTTCGGCTACGCGCAGGAGTTCGCGCCGTACCTCGAGCTGGCGACGCTGGGCGCGGTGGTCACCAAGGGCATCTCGCCAAAACCGCGCGCCGGCAACCCGCTGCCGCGCATCTGCGAGACCGCGTCCGGCATGATCAACTCGATCGGCCTGGAGAACGTGGGCGTCGAAGGCTTCGCGCAGAAGAAGCTGCCGTTCTTGAAGGCGAGCGGCACGCGCGTGGTGGTGAACTTCTTCGGCGAGACGGTCGACGAGTACGTGGCGTGCGGCGCGGCGCTCGACGCGCTCGACGGCGTGGACGCGCTGGAGATGAACGTCTCGTGTCCGAACATCAAGAAGGGCGGGGTGGAGTTTGGCACCGTCCCGTCAGTGCTCAAGGAGCTGGTCATCGCCTGCCGCGCGGTCGTCAAAAAGCCGCTGATCATCAAGCTCACCCCCAACTGCGCCGACATCGTGGCCATCGCGCGCGCCTCGATCGAGGGCGGCGCCGACGGGCTCTCGATCATCAACACGCTCTCGGCCATGGCCATCGACGCGCGCAAGCGGCGCCCGCGCATCGCCACCACCTTCGGCGGGCTGTCGGGCCCGGCGATCAAGCCGGTGGCGCTGCGCATGTGCTACCAGGTGCACCGCGCGCTGCCCGAGGTGCCGCTCTCCGGCATCGGCGGCGTTCAGTCCGGCGAGGACGTGGTCGAGTTCCTGCTCGCCGGCGCGACCACCGTCCAGATCGGCACCCAGAGCTTCGTCGAGCCCAACGCAGCGACGAGGATCCTGGCCGAGCTGAAGAGCTTCCTGGATCAGGAAAAGGTCACCGACGTCAACGAATTGATCGGCGCATTACGAAGCTAGGCAGCGCGGGCGTTTTTCGATACGTTTACGGCCGCTGGAGGGACACCTTGAAGAAGGTCGAGGCGATCATCAAGCCGTTCAAGCTGGACGAGGTGAAGGAAGCCTTGTCCGAAATCGGCGTGCAGGGAATGACCGTCACCGAGGTCAAGGGCTTCGGCCGCACCGGCGGCAAGAAGGAGGTCTACCGCGGGTCCGCATACGTGGTCGACTTCGTGCCCAAGGTGAAGCTCGAGATCATCGTCAAGGACGATCTCGTGCTCCAGGTCATCGAGACCATCTCGATCGCGGCCAAGACCGGCCGCATCGGCGACGGCAAGATCTTCATCACCCCGATCGACGAGGTCATCCGCATTCGAACGGGTGAGCGCGGCGAAGACGCAATCTAAAGGAGCCTGTCCATGAGCGCGATGTCTCCCAGCGACGTCCTCAAGTATGCCGAGAAGCACGGCACCAAGATGGTCGATCTGAAGTTCATCGACCTGCCTGGCATCTGGCAGCACACCACGGTCACCATCCAGCAGCTCAAGGAAGATTCGTTCGAAGACGGCTTTGGTCTCGACGGGTCGTCGATCCGCGGGTGGCAGCCGATCAACGCCTCGGACATGTTGATCGTGCCCGACCCGACCACCGCGAAGATGGATCCGTTCACGCAGTACCCGACGCTGTCGCTGACCTGCAACATCTTCGATCCGATCACCAAGGAGCCGTACTCGCGCGACCCGCGCAACATCGCCAACAAGGCCGAGAAATACCTCAAGTCCACCGGCCTGGCCGACGTGTGCTTCTTCGGGCCCGAGGCGGAGTTCTTCGTGTTCGACGACATCCGCTACGACTCGCAGGCCAACCAGTCGTTCTATTACATCGACTCGTCGGAAGGCCGCTGGAACTCCGGCCGCGAGGAGTTTCCCAACCTCGGTTACAAGCCCAACTACAAGGGCGGCTATTTCCCGGTGGCGCCGACCGACTCGCTGGTGAACCTGCGCGCGGAGATGGTGCAGACGCTGATCGAGCTGGGCATCTACATCGAGACCGCGCACCACGAGGTCGCCACCGGCGGGCAGTGCGAGATCGACATGCGCTTTTTGCCGATGCTCGAGATGGCCGACACGCTCATGTGGTTCAAGTACGTGGTCAAGAACGTCGCCCGCCGCAACGGCAAGACCGCCACGTTCATGCCCAAGCCGCTGTACGGCGACAACGGGTCGGGGATGCACTGCCACCAGTCGCTGTGGAAGAACGACAAGCCGCTGTTCTCCGGCGACAAGTACGCCGGGCTCTCGGAGACCGGGCTGTACTACATCGGCGGCATCATCAAGCACGCCAAGTCGATCTGCGCGTTCTCCAACCCGGGCACCAACTCGTACCGCCGCCTGACGCCCGGTTTCGAGGCGCCGGTGAACCTGGCGTACTCGTCGCGCAATCGCTCGGCTGCGATCCGCATCCCGATGTTCTCTTCGTCGCCGAAGGCCAAGCGCATCGAGTTCCGCACGCCGGATCCGTCGTGCAATCCGTATCTCGCGTTCTCGGCGATGATGCTTGCCGG
>PNAM01000116.1 GCA_003170275.1 Myxococcales bacterium | reverse complement strand
TCAAGCTGGCGCCTGCGAGCTAGATACCCAGCCGAGCGGCGCGGTCCGACCCCACAACTCAAGCCACTTTGAGGCTCACCAACACCATCTACACACGTCCAGGTCGTTCTTATGGCGAAATCGCCGCAGTTTTTCCGCAGCCTCTTGAAGCGTGCGCCACGTCCTCACATTAATAGCCCCGCAACCTACGGTTGCTACAATGGTTCGCGGAGCACGCACCACATCCGAACATGAGCAACATCATCGTTCTCGGCGCGCAGTGGGGCGACGAAGGCAAGGGAAAAGTCGTCGACCTGCTGGCCGAGCGTTTTGACATCGTCGCGCGCTACCAGGGCGGCCACAACGCGGGTCACACCGTCTTTATCGGCGAAAAGAAATTCGTTCTCAAGCTGATCCCCTCGGGGATTCTGCGGCCCGGCGTCCGCGCCGTCATCGGCAACGGCGTGGTGATCGATCTCGCCGCCGCGCCGCCGCCGCTGATCTCGATCGTGATCCCGGTGCACGGTCGCATCGAGCTCACGCGCCGCTGCCTGGCTGCGCTCGAGGCCGCGCCGACCGCGCTCCCCTACGAGGTGATCATCGTCGACGACGCCTCCGCCGACGGCTCGGGCGCCGAGCTCCACCAACTGCGCGGCGCGCGGGTGATCACGCTGCCGGAGAACGGCGGCTTTGGGCACGCGTGCAACCGCGGCGCAGCCGAGGCGCGCGGTCGCCACCTGGTGTTCCTCAACAACGACACCGAGGTCGAGGCGGGCTGGCTCGACGCTCTGTACGAGACCTTCGGCGATCACCCGCGTGCGGGGCTGGTGGGCGCCCGCTTGATCCTTCCCGACGGCACCTTGCAGGAAGCCGGGTCGCTGATCTTCCGCGACGGATCGGCGATGAACTTCGGCCGCGGCGACGATCCGGAGCGCCCCGAGTACAACGCCGTGCGCGACGTCGACTACTGCTCGGGCGCGTGCGTGATGATCGGCGCCGAGCTGTTCGGCGAGCTGGGCGGATTCGATCCGCTCTACGCGCCCGCCTACTACGAAGACGGCGATCTCGCCTTTCGCGTGCGCGCGGCCGGGCAGCGCGTGTTGTACCAGCCGCGCTGCCACGTGCGCCACCTCGAGGGCGGCACCGCCGGCACCGATCTGCAGATCGGCATCAAGCGCTTCCAGTCGATCAACCAGGAGAAGTTCCGCCAGCGCTGGCAGGCCACGCTCGCCAGCCATCCGGAGCGTCCGGCCGACGAGCGCGCGGTCGATCCCGATCGTCACGGCGGCGCGCACGTGCTGGTCGTCGATCACATCACGCCGCGCCCCGATCTCGATTCCGCGTCGGTGCGCATGGACGGCCTGTTGCGCCTCTTGGTGCAGCGCGGGCTGCAGGTCACCTTCGCCGCCGACAACCTCGAGCGCGCGGGCGACTACGCCGAGCGCCTGCAGCGACTCGGCATCGAGGTGCTGTACGCGCCGCACACCGCCTCGCTCGAGCAGCACCTCGAACGCTACGGCGCGCGCTACCGGATGGTCGTCCTGTCGCGCCGCGATCCGGCCGCCAAGCACCTCGCGACGGTGCGGCGCCTCGCTCCGCACGCGACGCTGGTGTTCGACACGGTCGATCTGCACTTCCTGCGCGAGGCGCGTCAGGCCGCGCTCCTCGGCGACGCGCCGGCGCCGAGCCGCGAGCCGGAGCTCGCCCTGGCGCGCGCGGCCGATCTGACGGTGGTGGTGAGCGCCAGCGAGGGCGAGCGCTTGCGCGAAGAGGGAATCGAGAACGTCGTGGTGATCGGAAACCTGCACCAGGTGGTCGAGCGCGTGCCGCCGCTCGACGGGCGCGACGGCCTGTTGTTCGTCGGATACTTTCAGCACACGCCGAACGCCGACGGGATGGCCTGGTTCGCGCGCGAGATCTGGCCGCTGGTGTGCGAGCGGCTGCCGGGCGCGCGGCTCACCATGGTCGGGCGCGATCCGCCGCCGCACCTTCAGGCGCTGGCCAACCAACGCGTGCTGGTGACTGGCCAGGTGCGCGAGCTCGAGCCGCTCCTCGACGCCGCGCGCGTGATGATCGCTCCGTTGCGCTACGGCGCCGGCGTCAAGGGCAAGATCTCGCACAGCCTGAGCCACGGGTTGCCGGTGGTGGCGACCTCGATCGCGGTCGAGGGCATGGGCCTGAAGGACGGCGACGCAGTGTTGATCGCGGACGGCGCGCGCGAGTTTGCCGACGCGGTGGTGCGGCTCCTCGAGGACGCGCAGCTGTGGACGCGACTGTCGGCGCATGGGCTCGAGCACGCGCGCCGCCACCTGTCGACCGCCGCCGCCGCGCAGGCGCTCGACGAGCTGCTCGCGCGCGCCGGGCTCGACGCGTCCGCGCGCAAGGACGCGACATGAAGCGCGCGCGCACCATCGCGTTCTACCTGCCGCAGTTTCATCCGATCGCCGAGAACGACGCGTGGTGGGGCCGCGGCTTCACCGAGTGGCGCAAGGTGTCGGCGGCGCGGCCGCTCTACGTGGGCCACCAGCAGCCGCACGTGCCCGCCGATCTCGGCTTCTACGATCTGCGCGTGCCCGAGACCCGCCACGAGCAGGCCGCGTTGGCGCGCGCGAGCGGCATCGACGCGTTCTGCTACTGGCACTACTGGTTCGACGGCAAGCGGCTGCTCGAGCGGCCGTTCGACGACGTGCTCTCCTCGGGCGAGCCAAAGCTGCCCTTCTGCCTGTGCTGGGCCAACGAAAACTGGACCCGGCGCTGGGACGGCCACGACGCCGAGATCCTGATCGGCCAGGCCTACTCACCCGAGGACGATCGGCGCCACCTCGCGCACCTGGCGCGCGCGTTTGCCGATCCGCGCTACCTGCGCGTGGACGGCCGGCCGCTGTTCCTGGTCTACCGCGCCGGCCGGCTCCCCGATCCCGCCGCCACCTGCGCGCGCTTTCGCGAGGAGGCGCACCGGCTCGGCATCGGCGAGCTCTACCTGTGCCGGGTGGAGAGCTTTCCCGAAGAGCGCGGCGATCCCACCAAGCTGGGCTTCGACGCGGCGGTCGAGTTCCAGCCCGACTGGTCGCTGCTCACCAAGGAGCTGTGCACCGGCCCGCTGCGGCTGCTCGATCGCGACGGGGAGCTGATCGGCGTGAGCCGCGCGTTCGACGGCGAGAGCGTCTGCGCGGTGTATCGCTACGACAAGGTGGCCGAACGGATGGCCAACAAGCCGCCGCCCGGGTACCTGCGCCATCCGTGCGTGGTGCCAAGGTGGGACAACTCGCCGCGTCGCGGCACGTTCGAGGAGGCGCTGATCCTCGACGGCTCCACGCCCGAGCTGTATGAGCGCTGGCTGGCGACGGCGCTCGACCGCGTGCGCGCGTCGGCGGGCGAGCCGCTGGTGTTCATCAACGCGTGGAACGAGTGGGCCGAAGGGAATCATCTGGAGCCCGATCTCGAGCACGGACACGCCTACCTGGAGGCCACGCGTCGTGCCGTCGAACGCGCCGGTTGACGACGGGCTCGCGCTGCTCGGCGCGCCTTTGCGCGAGCCGGCGGCGCTCGCCGCGCAGTTTCGCGCCGCCGATCCGTTTCCCCACCTGGTCATCGACGGCTTTCTGCGCGACGACGCGAGCCGCGCGCTGCTTGACGAGTTTCCCGGCTTCGAGGCGGGCAACGTGGTCGACGAAAACGGGCGCCCGGGCGACAAGTCGGTCACCGAGCGCGTGGCGCGGTTGGGGCCGACCTTCGCGACGCTCGATCGGCTGTCGGCGGCGGCACGCACGAGAACCGCGCTGGGCAGGATCTCGACTTCCACGTCGACTTCAACCGGCACCCGCGCGGCTGGCACCGCCGGCTGAACCTGCTGCTCTATCTGAACCCGCAGTGGCAGGCGAGCTGGGGCGGGTGCCTGGAGCTGCGCCGCTCGCCGCGCGACGCCGGGCCGCGCGTGGTGCCGGCGATGAACCGCGCGGTGCTGTTCGAGACCAGCGACCATTCGTGGCACGGCTTCGATCGGCTGGCGCCGCCCGCCGGCACGACGCGACGCTCGATCGCCCTGTACTTCTACACGCGCGAGCCGCCGCGCGGGCGCGTGCACTCCACGATCTACGTCGAGCAGCCGTTCGCCGCCGGCGCCGATGCGGGCGAGCTCGAGCGGCTCGCCGTTCGTCGCCGCGCGCATGTCGAGCGGCTGCGCGCGCGCGAGGACCAGCTGCTCGACACGCTCGGCGGCATCGCGCAGCAGATCGTGTCGGTGCGCCGCCGTCCGCTCAGCGCCCCGGAGCACGCCACGGTGATCGCGCTGCTCGAGCTGCGCGACGAGATCCTGGCCGACCTGTACGAGCGCGAAGCGCGGCTGCTCGCCGCCATCGACGAAGCGGCGCGCCTGCCGCGAATTCCCTGCCAAGGCGCGATCGAGCTGCTCGAGCAGCGCGGGCTGTGGCCGGACTTCTGGGCCGAGGCGGTCCTCACGCTGCGCCTGCGCGTCGAGGCGCCGCTCGCCGGCCTCGAGGAGCGCGGCTCGATCCCGCCCGCGCTCGACGGCCAGACGCTCACCCTGCGCGCCGGCGCGGTCGAGGTGGCGCGCCGCTTCGCCGGCCGGTCCCTTCCACTGGTCAGCGGCCCTACAGCTCGCGCCGGGGGAACACACCGTCGAGGTCCACGCCGCGCGCACCTTCTCGCCGCGCACCCTCGGCGAATCCGACGACGCCCGCCCGCTCGCCTGGCACGTCGCTGCGCTCGCCGCCGGCTAGCCGCGTCAACGCGCGATCAGATCGATGCGCTCGACGATCCGCTCCGCCATCAGCTGATGGCCTGCCACCGAAGGGTGGAATCCATCCGGCGTGAACAGGTCGAGCGGGGGCTGGTGCGTGTCGCCGGGGTCGCGCCAGGTAGCCACGAACGGGACGCCCACCCGATTCGCCACGCGCTCGATCATGGCGTTCTCGATCGGCGAGCGAAGATAGCCGACCAGCACCACCTGCGCACCGGCGGCGCGGCACTGCTCGATCATCCGCTCGAGGTTCGCTTCCAATTTGGCCGTGAGGCTCGACACGAGCGCCTCCTCGCCGGGTTGCAAGGGGTAGAGCAGGTGGTGGCCGCTACCCAGATCGTAGAAGATCTCGGACTGCTCGAGCTTCACCCCGCTCGGACTGCGCTCGTCCAGCCATTCGCCCTTCGACAACCCACGCTTCGGCTTGCGCAGCTCGAGCCACAGGTCGATCAATCGGTAGATGCGCAGCGTACCGACGGCGTAGCCGATCGGACGGGGCAGCCAACCGTCGCCCGGGATGCGCACGCCGTTGTACTGGGTGTGGAAGTCGTTCGCCCCTGCCAGGATCACCACCAGCTGGGGCGACAGGATCTGCAGCTTCTCCGGAAGCGTGCGCAGCATCGCCGTCGTCGTGAGGCCGGGCACGCCGCGGTTGAAGGACAAGAATCGCCGGCCGGGATGCTTGGCCTCGAGCAATGCGGCTACTCTCGCGGGATACGCCTGGTCGGGCTCGACGAACAGTCCGTAGGTCGTCGACTCGCCGATGAACAGCATGCGGTAGGCGCCCGCCGGCAGGCTCTGCTCGAGTGCGCGCGCCCGCGAGCGCAACAGGTACCACCCCACCCCACGAAGCGAGAGCTCGACCACCGTGAGCAAGAGGACGATCCAAAGCGCCGCGCGTCCGAGCACGGCCCATCCGCGCGATCGACGAGCGGCCGGCGGCGACACCCCGGGGTCGGTCATTCGCGACCGAGGTAGCGCCAGGCGAGCCGCGCGGGCGTGGTCCAGCGCCAGGTGCGGGAGGCGTAGAATTGATCGAGGCGCGCGTGGGCGTCGGTGAGCGCGCGATCGAGCTCGTCCACTTCGGCGGCGCGGCGCGATTGCGCCAGACGCGCGTTGGCCAGCGCCGCTGCGCGCGCGCGCAGCTCGACGTGCGCCGCGGCGAGCTCGCGTTCGAACGCGGCGGCCGTCTCGGCGAGCTGACGGCGCAGCTCGGCGATCGCCGCTTCGCGCGGCTCGCGCTCGCGATACAGCGCGCCCGCCTCGGCGGCCCAGCGCTCGCTCTCGACGCGCAAGGTGTCGCGCTCGGCGCGCAGCAGCTCGCACCCGGCGCGCAAGGTCTCGCTCTCGACGCGCAGCCTGTCGGCCTCGACGCGAAACGTCTGGCTCTCGACGCGCAACCTGTCGATCTCGACGCGCAACGTCTCGCTCTCGGCGCACACCCTGTCGCTTTCGACACGCAAGGTCTCGCTCTCGACGGCGCGCGCCTGGGCGAGCGCCCGCCAACGGTCGATCTCCGCTTCGCGCGCGCTGCGCT
>PNAM01000004.1 GCA_003170275.1 Myxococcales bacterium | reverse complement strand
GGCGAGATCGATCACCACGCCGTCGGGCGCGAGCTTGCGCCGCCAGCCTGCGGGCACGCCCGCGTGCGCCACCAGCAGCTCGATGGTGCCGTCGGTAAAGTGATCGAGCGCCGCTTCGGCCGAGCGGCCGATCACGCACACGCCGGGCGCGCGGCCGGGCGGTCCCAGCGACGGGCCGACCAGATACAGGCTGGCGCCCGCGGGCATGGCGGCGCCGAGCGACGAGGTCCGTGCGGGCGCGTCCAGCTCGACGATCAGCCGCGCGGACGATCCCGCGAGGACCTCCGCCAGTGCGGGAGGCGCCGGTGGGGGCGGCGTGTGCGGGCGAGCGCGTGCGGGTGAAGGGACCGCGGGCGGCGGCTGGATCGGCGGCGCGGCGACGGCCGCTGCCGGCGCGCGGCGACGGAGATCGACCGTGGTGGCGAACGCGCGCGCCTGCGTTCCGTTGCGCAGCGTGACCCACACCTCGATCGCCCGGGTGTCCGACCCGAGCGGCGCATCGATCGCGAACCCGGCGTGCGCGGCCGCCGGCTCGAGCNNCGAGCGGCGCCGCGATCTCGCGCCCGCCCGCGCGCACCACCACGCGCACCACCGGCGTGCCGCGGCTGAAGACCCAACCGCGCACCACCAGCGCATCGCCGGAACAGAACGGCTGGTCCAGATAGCCGACGAATGGCGGCGCGGCGAACGCTCCCCGCCGCAGCCGTCTTGGCCAAAGCGCTTGAGCCATTCGGCGCAGCTCGAAGAGATCCACGGACATCTTGCCGCCGTCAGTATACCCGGGAGGGCGCCGCGCCGGTCATCGCTTCGACGAGCCGGCCACGAACGCGACGCCGGGGTGGGTGACGAAGTGGTAGAGGTTGGCCGGCGCGGTGGGGCCGAGGCCCAGGTCGCGAACGCGCAGCTCGGGCGTGCCCACCGACGTGCCGAGCGCCACGGGGATTCCCTTTGGCGACGGCAGGCCGAGCGCCTTGGCGGTCTCGCCGAGCAGGAGCAGGCCGAACGGAACCGAGAAGCGGCCGCACCAGGGCATGCGGTACTCGTCAGGTCGCTCGGGATTCACCGTCGCGGCGAAGAATGCGCGCGCCTTGTCCGCCGAGACCGGCCCGGCGAGCGGGCCCTTGAGCATCGCGCGATCCTGCTCGACCGCCTTCTGGAACGGCACCACGCCGCCCTCACCGAACGGCGTGTACTTGAAGTCGGTGCCGTAGTGCGTGCCGTCGGACGAGATGACGATCGCGACGTCCTTGCCGAGCGCAAGGCCGCGCCGCTGAAGGCTCGCCGCGAGCGCCGCGCCGAGGTGCGCCGCCATCGACGAAAAGCGCGCGAACGAAGACGTGGGCACGAGGATCGGAACGATCTCCACGTCGGGGCGCTGGTGCTTGAGCCAATAGGCGAGCGCCTCGAGGCTGTGCTCGCTGTCGTGGCTGGCGTCGTCTTGCGCAACCTCGTCCTTGGGCAGCTTGGCGAGCAGCTCCTCGCGCAGCGACGAGATGACGATCTCGCCGTCGGGCGAGCGCCAGGCGCGGTAGTCGTCGAAGATCAGCTGGTCGTGCGCGCCGAAGCGGCGATAGCCGTGAAACACGCCCACCATCACCACGATGCGCGCGGTCACCAGCGGCAGCACCTGGCGATCGACGCGCGCCGCGTAGACGTAGTCGTCGTGCGGCGCGATCAGCCCGACCACGCCGGGCGCCGGCCGCGCGCCGAACGACTCCGGCGCCGGCGGCAGCGACGAGAGCTCCCATACCTTGGCCATCTGCTCCGGCTTGGACGCGTAGCCGATCGCGTCCTGCTGGCCGCGCAGATCGCCGGCCGACGGAACGCCCATGCCCTTGCGAACCTCTTCCAGCGTGGGCCGCGCGCCGGCCGGCTTGAGCAGCGCCTGTCCGAGCGCGGGCGTGGCGGAGGCGGCGATCGCGATCACGAGAACCAGCCGGCAGGCAAGCATGCGGCGAGCATAACCAGAAGGGGACGGTCTTAAGTTCTTAAGTTGTTCGCACAAATTTTGGCTTGGGGGTTCTTACTGACGGGTTAGGAAGTAGAAGGCTAGGCCGAGGAGCGCGGCGGTGGCGAGGGCGACGCCGATCAGGAGGAGCCACTTGCGGGAGCCGGTGAGCTCGCCTTCGGGGTCGTCGAGGTAGAGGGGCGCGGGCGCAGCGCGGCGCGCGGGGGTGGGGGCGGCGGGCTCGGCGACGACCCGCGGGACGACTGGAGCGGCGAGCGGCGGCGCGGTGACGAGCGCGGGTTCGGCGGCGAGCGGCGCGGGCTCGCGAGCGACGGGCAGCTCGATCACTGGCGTCTCGACCGTCGGGGTTCTTGCCGCCGCGGTTGTCACGACGGGAATCTCGACCACCGGCTCCGGCGTCACCGCCGACATCGCTTCGGTCCAGCCGCGCGTGGGTGGGGCCTGCACGGGCGGTGCGACCGGCACGGCGGCGGGCTCGGGCGCGGGCGGCGTTTCGGCCACCGCGTCGGGCGTGACCGCCGCCATGACCTCGGTCCAGCCGCGCGTCGGCGGCGCGATCACCGCAGCCGTCGCGGCGGGCGCGGGCGGCTCGGGCTCGGGCACCACCGCGGTCATCACCTGGGTCCAGCCGCGCACCGGCACGTCGCCGCCCAGCGCCGTCGGCGTCTCGACCTTGGCGGGCGGCTCGGGCTCGGGCACCACCGCGGTCATCACCTGGGTCCAGCCGCGAACCGGCACGTCGCCGCCCAGCGCCGAGGGCGCCTCGATCTTGGCGGGCGGCTCGGGCTCGGGCACCACCGCGGTCATCACCTGGGTCCAGCCGCGCACCGGCACCGTCGGTGGCCCAAGCCCGCTCGCGTCCACGGGGCAGAAGTTGACGTCGTCGGCGTACTCGGCGCTGCACTTCGGGCAGGTCCTCATCGCCGCCATTGTACGAGGCAACGAACCCTGCCGGCGCTTTTTTGCTAGCGTGCGCGCATGCTCAGGGGCCGGCTAGCTGAGGCCGAGCAGCTTGCGGACCGCCATCAGCTCTTCGGTGGTCGACGACCAGGCCAGGTCGAGCAGGCGCTGGGTCGGCGGCAGCGAGCCGGCCGCGTGCCCGTCGGCGGCAGCCAGCCGCGCGCAGGTCTCCAGATCGCCCACCATCACCCAGCCGGCGCGCAGCCCGGTCAGATCGGTGGCCTGGAGCCAGCGCAACGCCGCCGCCTCCGGCCGCGTGCCGATCGCGCGCAATTTCTGGCCGATCGCAGCGACCTGCTCGATCTCGGCGAGCGGCAGCGCCCGCTTGAGCCCGAGCACCACGTCGCCGATCACGTCGGTGGCCGCCGG
Organism: Myxococcales bacterium; assembly: GCA_003170275.1. Taxonomy (GTDB): domain Bacteria; phylum Myxococcota_A; class Polyangia; order Palsa-1104; family Palsa-1104; genus PALSA-1104. The sequence continues at coordinate 63,040 of PNAM01000004.1, read as the reverse complement.
CTCGCCGTCGCCCTCGGCGCCCAGCGCCATGGCCGCTTCGATCACCTGCGCGAGCGGCTGCGGGTGCGGCATCGCCAGCCGCAGCATGCGCTCGGGCCGCAGGTGCACCATCACGCGCGCCAGCTCGAACACCTGCTCGGTCTTGTCGCGGCTGGAGCCGACCAGCGGCTGGCCGAGCAGCAGCACCGGCGTGAGCGAGCGCCCGTCGATGCAGTTGGCGAACAGCACCGGCTCGCGCTGCTCGGGCCGCACGTACACCTCGGGCGCCACCACGTCGAACGTGGTCGCCAGGTAGTCGAGCGCCTTCTTGTACGAGTGCGGATCGTCGCTGGCGATCGCGTCCTTGCGAACCAGGCCGAGCGCCTTGTGCGGCTTGGCCTGGCCGGCCACCACGGTCGGCCCGACCAGCGCGAACAGCAGATCGAGCCCGCGATCCTCATCGGGGTGCACCAGGCGCGCCCAGCCGTCCTCGCCGAGCACGCGCCGCGCAGTGGCAAACTTGCGCCGTTTGTACTCCGCCACCTTGCGCGCGTCGTCGGGCTCGCCCTTGTGCAACAGCTGCAGCACGTACGAGCAGCGCACCGACTTTTCGCGCTGCTCGGTCTGGATGTACAGGTGCTTGAGCGCGCGGTACGACAGGATACGACTCTTCTCCTGACGAAGAATCCGCTGGTGCGCTGCGATCGACTTGTCGAACGTGGACGGGCCGTTCTGCACGTAGAGATCGGCGAGTCGCTTCTGCCGCTCGAGATCGTCGCCGTCGAGCGTGAGCGCCACCTCGAGGGCCGCCAGCGCGCTCTCGCGCTCGCCCAGCTTCTCCCAGCACAGCTCGCCGAGCTGGGACCACACGCGCAGCCGCTCCTTGTTCAGGCCGTCGCCGTCGGCGCCCGATGGTGACTCGGGGCCGAGCCGCTTGAGCACGTTGCGGTAGAAGCGCGCCAGCTCCTTCCACTCGCCACCGGCGACGTACAGCTGCTCGAGCGCGAGCGCCGCGCGATCGAGCCCGGGGTCGTCGTCGAGCGCGCCGCGCAGGTGGTTGACGGCCGCCTCGGCCCGCTTGAGCTCGTCGCGGCAGATGAACCCGGCGGTCAGCTCGTAGCGCGCGCGCACCGTGGCGGTCTTCTCGATCTCGATCAGCCGCTCGAGCATGTCGAGCGCCTCGATCCAGGACCGCTCCTCGACGCACGCCTCGAGCGTCTTGTGGAGCAGCCGGTGATCGTCGGGCTTGACCTCGAGCGCCTGGCGCCAGACGCCGATCGCGCCCGGCAGATCCTTCAGCTCGGCGTGCAGATCGCCGATCTCGCTGAGCAGGCGCAGCCGCTCGTCGCCGTTGGCGGTGGCGAGCAGCGAGCGCTTGGCGTTGATCAGCACGCGCGGCGATCCCTCGGCCAGCTTCATCTGCGCCAGCAGCGACGGGCGATGCGTCGGATCGAGTTCCAGCGCGCGCGCCAACAGCTCGCGGGCGCCCTCGCGCGAGCCGAGCATCAGCTCGCAGCGGCCCATCTCGCTGAACAGCTCGACGTGCTCGCCGACCGGCAGCCGATCGATGTGGTGCTGGAACACGCGATCGAGCGCCGAGAGCGCGGGTGCCCAGCGCTCGTTGCGCAGGTGGTGCGCGGCGAGCGAGCGCTGCGCGTGCAGGTGCTTGGGATCGAGCTCGGCCGCCCGCGCGAACGCCTTGTCCGCCTTGTCGTCGAGCTCGAGCGCGACCGCGGCGCGTCCGAGCCGCACCAGCCGCTCGACCTGGACCTCGTCGGGCGCCTGCTTGCGCACCAGCAGCTCGAGCACCGGCATCAGGTCCGCGTGGCGATCGGTCGGCGCGAGCAATTCGGCGGCGCGCTCGGCGGCGTGCAGGTGCTCGGGATCTTCGGAGAGCGCCTCGAGGAACAGCTCGGCGGCGCGGTGCGGATCGTCCACGCGCTCGTACATCTCGCCCGCCGCGACCAACAGCCGCGTGCGCTCGAGCCGGTTGAGCGCGTGGCCCACCGCCTCGACGAACAGCTTGGCCGCGCGCAGGAACTCGCCGCTCTGCCGGTAGAGATCGGCGAGCGCGGTCATCGCCTGCGCGTGCTCCGGATCGAGCTCGAGCACGCGCGACAAGCGCTTCTCGGCGCCCGCCTTGTCGTGGCGATCGCCGCACAGCACGCCGGCGCGATAGATGAAGCCGAGGGCCACGCCCGGATCGCGCGTCAAGAGCGCGCGCCGATCGAGCAGCTCGATCGCCTGCTCGCTCGCGCCGGTCAGCTCGCACAGCCGGGTCAGCGCGGCCAGTGTCTCCGGCGACGAGCTCGCCGCGTCGGCCACGCGATACGCCTCGAGCGCGTTGTCGAAGTCGCGCAGCTCCCGCTCGTACAGCTCGCCGATCTTTCCGTACAGCTCGGCCTGCACCGGCAGCGACGAGAAGGCCGCGTGGCGGCGCAGCGCCTCGATCAGCTCGGGCCACTTGTGCTCGACGGCGTATAGGCGCGCCAGCGCCCGCAGCGCGTCCTCCGCCTGCGGCTCCAGATCGAGCAGCGTCTCCCACAGCGCCTCGGCGCGCGTGGCGCCGTCGGGCTCTTCTTCCCACAACAGCGCCAGCCGGCGGTAGAGCGTAGCGCGCTCCTCGTTGGTCTCGACGGCGCCCACCTGGCGCGCGAGGATCTTCAGATACTTTTCGTGCCGGCCCTCGAGCTCGTAGAGCCGCTCGAGCGCGCGCAAGATGCCCAGGTGATGCGGCGTCTCCGAAGCGAGCGCCTCGTAGCGCGCTGTCGCAGAGAGCGGATCGGCCAGCTGGCTGGCGTACAGCTCGGCCGCCTCGATGCGCAGCGCGCGCGCGTCGTGCTCGCCTGGGTTGGCCGCCAGGCGATCGAGCGCTTCGGCCAGCTCGGGCCAGCGCTGCAAGCGGCGGTACAGCGGCGCGCGCACCTCGGCCGGCAGCGACGGCAGCACGTCGGCGAATTCGCTCTCGAGCCCGTCCCAGCCCGCGGCGGCGGTGGCCAGCCGCTCCAGGTCGCGCCACGCGGCGAGGCCCGGATCCTCTTTGTACGCCGCCATCAGCGTGGTCAGCGCGCGCTCCGGATCGTCCGCATCGTGCTCGAAGATGCGCGCGATCTTGAGCAGCATCTCCGCGCGCCGCGCCGCCTCGGGCTCGATCGCGACCCGGCCGATCACCAGCTCGATCAGCTGGTCGTAGTCGCCCTGCTCGTGCAGCTCGGCGCCCATGCGATCGAGCCGGTCGATGGCGTCCGCGCGCGCGGGATCTTCGGCGAGCAGCGCCAGCCACCCGTCGGTGTCGTCGTCGGCGGGGAGCTCCTCGGCGAGCGTGGCGGCGAGCGCGGTCTGCAGCGCGTGCGCCAGCGCGTCGGCGTTCTCCTCGGACAGCACGCGGATCTTCCAGGCCGCGAACAGCTCGTCCTTCTCGATCTCGCTCAGGCCCGGCAGCACCGCGTAGTGCTCGACCTCGCCCGGATTGGCGCCGGCGAACACGCGCTCGAGCAGGATCAGCAGGTCGAGATCGGTGCGCTGGAACCCGACGAACAAGAAGCTGCGCGAGCGATACAGCTCGTGCGCCGCGGCGCGAAACTCGGCGTCGGCGAGCGCGAGCTGCAGATCTTCGGAGGACCACACCAGCGTGTCCTCGCGGCTCACGTCGCCGAGCACCTTGAGCACGAACGGCTGCTTGGCGTCCTTGGCGAGCGCGGCGCCGTCGCGCGGCGTGTAGACGCGCAGCGGCCGACCCTCGCGCGCGAACGCTTCGTCGATGGTGTCGTCGTACGAGGTGGTGACCAGCCCGCGGAACGGCAGCGCGCCCAGCATCCGCGCGATCCCCGGCAGCGCCAGGCCGCTGGTCGCCATGCGCAGCTCCGACGCGAACTCCGCGCCGAGCCGGCGGCGCACGAAGCCGGCGGCGGCCAACGGATTTCGCTCGAGCACCGGCCACACGTCGCGCGTCTCGGCGGCGGGCAGCGTCGACAACAGGCGCGCGATCAGCTCCACGCAGGTCAGACGTCCCTCGACCAGCCGCGGCCCGGCGCACAAGATCGATCGCCCGCTGCGCAACAGCTCGACCAGCCGCGCCACCTCGAGGGCCAGGTCCTCGGACGGGATCGGCTCGAGCCAGGCGTCGATCGCCTCGTCGGTGAACTCGCTGCTCAGCGCGACGGGCGGCTCGGCCGGCTCGACGGCTTCGACCGGCTCGACGGCTTCGACCGCCTCGACGGCTTCGACCTCGTCCGCCGGCTCGATCGTGTTGGCACGCGCATTGGCAGCCGCGAGCGCCGCGACCCAGTCTTCTTCGTCAACAAAAGAGGGTTCATCGGCGTGCTGCATCACGTGTTCTGGACGCAAATTGTGAGCCGTGCGGCGGTTCGACCGCGCTCGCAATCAAGTGCCCGAGATCGCAGCGAGACTCCCACTGCAAACGGCTCGTTGCGGAGGGTGGGACCGAAACCACCTGGGGCACGGTGCCGCACCGCGGAGGAAAAACGCCCCGATCAGGGGTTAGATGTATGGTTGCCCATTGATTCGCCAGTAGGCCTTGGCGGCCTCGATGGCGCGCCGGCACTGCGCACAATAGTCCTCGAGAAAGCGTCGTCGAAACGCGGTGTTGCCGATGCCGAACAGGATCGATCGGAGGGTCGGTTTGGTGAGCGGGCAGTCTGGGTTCACGCAGTGTGCGCCGCCGGAAAAATCCGGATAGCGCTGAAAGTACCCGTGGTCGTACGGCGGCAGGCCGAGCAGGTGGCCGTATTCGTGCACCAGGGTCTGCTCTTCCAGGCGGCGCTCGGGCAACACCGACGAGCGCCAGCGGCGGTGCCGCGACTGGTTGATCTCGATCAGGTAGACGCGCCGCCCGGCAAACTGCTGCGCAAACGAGAGCCCGAAGTTGGGGATGCGCCAGCCGACGTAGCGGATGAACACGTACGTGGTGTCGGGATCGAGCGCACGGACCGGCGCGCCCGGACCGCCGCTCAGCACCCACGACGCGGGACGCTCGCCATAGCGCGCGGCGAGCCGGACCAGATCGTCGAGCGCTTCGGGCTCGGGCAGGTGGCCCTGCAAGATCTCGACGACGAACTGAATGCGCTTGTTGACCGGCTGCAACAGCTCGCGGTTGAGCTGCCAGGGAACTGCGTGCGGCGTGCCCGGCGGAAACGGCGTGACCCGCTCGCGCAAGCTCGAGGCGGCGCAACCCGGCGCGCACAACGCGAGCACCACCATCAGCCAGCGCATCCTGCGATCACTCGGTGGTGTGGACCACCGCCTCGATGTTGTGGCCGTCGGGATCGGAGACGAACGCGCCGAAGTAATTGGGGTGGTACTCCTTGCGCGGGCCGGGCGCGCCGTTGTCCTTGCCGCCGGCCGCGATCGCCGCGTCGTGGAACGCCTTGACCAGCGCTCGGCTGCGCGCGCGAAACGCGATGTGCGTGGGCGTGGTGGCGGGCGCTTCGGTGAGCCAGAAGTCGGGCTTGCCGTCGATGCCGAGGCCCAGCATGCCGGGGAACTCCATGAGCGCGGTGTATCCGAGCGGCGCCAGCGCGGCGACGTAGAACGCCTTGGCGCGCGCGAAATCGGTAACCCGCAAGCTGATGTGGTCGATCATCTCTCGCCTCCGGGGCGAAGCATATACTCCGCGGCGGGGCCGGTGAGGCTTCATCTCATCTTCATGTTCAGCCGCCGCCCGCCGCCTATCTTGATCGGGTGACCGCCCCGGTCGTGGCCCTCCTGCTGTCCCTCCTGCGCCTCGCCGACGTGCTCGACCGGGTGGCGGAGCGCGGGCCCGAGCAGGCGGTGGCCGCGGCGCAGATCGCCATCGCGCGCGCCGACGTGCACTCCGCGCGCATGTTTCCCAACCCCGCGCTGGTGCTCGGCGCCGGGATCTCGGAGCCGCGCTTCAATGGCGCGTTGCAGTTCCACCTGCCGATCTTTGGCCAGCGCGGCGCGCACGTGCAGGCGGCGGAGCGCGGCCTGCAGCAGACCACCAGCGAGGTGCAGTGGACGCGCTGGAAGCTGAGGCACGATGCGCGGCTCGCCTACTACGCGGTGGCGCGCGCCGACGACGAGGTGGGGATCGCGGCGGAGGCGGGGCAGCTCACCATGCGCATCGCCGACATGGCGCGCGAGAAGTACGACGTGGGCACCGGCACGCGCCTCGACGAGCGGCAGGCGGCGCTGGTGTTCGTGCGCGCGCAACAGGACGTGTCCGATCGCAAGGCGCTGGCGCGTGTGGCGCGGCTCGAGCTCGCGCGCATGCTCGGCGCGCCGGCCGAGACGCTCGGCGCGCTGGCGGAGCCGCTGGCGACGGTGGGCGCCACGCCGCCGCTCGACAGCTTGCTCGCAGATGCGCACGATCGCCATCCGGAGCTGCGCGCGATCTCCGCCGAGCGCGCCGCCGCGTTGGCCCGCGCGCACGCCGCGCGCGCCGACCGCCGGCCGGTGCCGACGCTGGAGCTGGGCGTGGAGCTGCTCGATCCCTCGACCTGCGGCGGCAGCTCGTACTGCGTCGGGCCGCGCGGCGCGCTCAGCTTCGATCTGCCGGTGCTCAACCTGAACGGCGGCCCGATCGAGCGCGCCGAGGCCGAGGCGCGGCTCGCCGAGCTCAAGGCGCGCGCGGCCGGCCTGCGCATCGACAGCGCGGTGCGCGCCGCGTACGAGAACTTCACCGCGGCGGCGGTGCGCGCGCGCTTCTTCGAGGAGGAGTACGTGCCCAACGCGATCCTGGTGGAGCAGATGGCGCGCGAGGGCTTCGCCGCGGGGAGGACCGGCCTGTTGCCGCTGATCGAAGCCGAGCGCGCGGTGCTCGACGCGCGGCTCGGCCGCACCGAGGCGCTCTACGCCGTGCAGGCGGCGCGCGCCGAATTGGAGGAGGCGACCGGTGTCACGCTCTCTGTTCCTTAGCGCGCTCCTGCTCGCGGGCTGCCCGCACGAAGAGGCCGAGCGGCCCGCGCACGCGCCGTCGGTGCGCGTGGTGACCGTGCAACGCGGCAAGATCGCGCCGCGCATCCAGATCGCCGGCGTGCTCTCGCCGCTGCCCGGCCGCGACGTCAAGGTGGGCGCGCTGGTGGCGGGGCGCGTCGATCGCGTGTTCGTCGCCGAAGGCGATCTGGTCAAGATCGGCCAGGAGCTGGCGCACGTCGAGGCGCAGCCGCTGCGCGATCGCGTGAGCGAATCAGACGCGCAGAAGGCGCTGATGCGCGCGCAGCTGGAGAACGCGCGCACACGCCTGGCCCGCACCGAAAAGCTCTACAAGGACGGCATCGCCTCGCGCCAGGAGGTCGACGACGCGCACGCTCAGATGGTCGCCGCCGACAGCGGCGTCAAGCAGGCGCAAGCGGTGGGCGGCACCGCCGAGGTGCAGCTCGGCCGCGCCACGTTGCGCGCGCCGATCGCCGGCGTGGTGGCCGCGATCCTGGTGCCCGCCGGCCAGCCGGTCGACGGCAACGGCACGCCGGTGATCGAGATCGCCGACACGCGCGAGCTCGACGTGCGCGCGCCGGTGGCCGCCTCGCGCGTCGGCCAGGTGACGGTCGGCGAGGCGGCCGAGCTGAACGTGGAAGGCGTGGGCACGCTCGCCGGCACGGTCGAAGCGATCGCGCCGCTGGTCGACACCGCGACCAACACCGTGACCGTGCGCATCCGCGTGACCAACCACAACGGACGCCTGCGCGGCGGCATGTTCACGCGCGGCGCGCTGCTCGGCCCGCCGCACGACGGGCTGGCCGTGCCGAGGGAGGCGCTGCTGCCGGGCGACGGCGGCGCGGCCAGCGAGGTGGCGATCGTCAACGCCGACGGCACGGTGGCCCACCGCTCGGTGGTGCTCGGCTCCGAGGCCGGCGACGTGATCGAGGTGACGGCCGGCCTGGCCGCGGGCGATCGGGTGATCGTCGCCGGCGGCTACGCGCTGCCCAACGGCACCCGGGTGGAGCTCGCGCCGTGACCGTCGTGACGCTCGGGCCGTGGGTCTCGCGGCACGGCCGCGGCGTCGCGCTGTCGATGGTGCTGCTGGTGGCGGCGGGCCTGCTCGCCTACCTCCAGCTGCCGAGCGGGCTGTATCCCGAGCTGTCGTTTCCGCGCATCGCGGTGGTCGCCACGCTGCCCGACGGGACCTCCGAGATCGTGCTGCGCAACCTGACGCGGCCGCTCGAGGAGGCGCTGATGCCGGTGCTCGGCGTGCGGCGCGTGCGCTCGAAGACCATTCGCGGCGCTGCCGAGCTGTCGGTGCTGTTCGAGCCCGAGACCGACATGGTGGTCGCGCTGCAGCTGGTGCAGGCGCGGCTGGCCGAGGTGCGCAACGATCTGCCGGCCGATGCGAGCGTGGTCGCCGAGCGCATCACGCCCACCTCGTTTCCCATCTACAGCGTCAACGTCGACGGGAGCGTGCCGCCGACCCAGCTGCGCGACGTGGCGCTGTATCAAGTCCGTCCCGCGCTCTCGCGCGTGCCCGGCGTGGGGCCGATCACCGTCACCGCCGGCTTCGAGCGCGAGATCGAGGTGGAGGTCGATCCGGCGCGCACCGAGGCGTCCGGGCTGACCGTCGAGGAGGTGGGGCGGCGCCTGTCGGAGTCCAATCGCTACGCCACCGTCGGGCGGCTCGATCGCGCCTATCGGCGTTACGCGATCGTGCTGCGCGGCAACGCCGACGGGGTCTCGCAGCTCGCCGACTTCGTCGTCGGCGGCACCGATCGCGCGCCGGTGCGGCTCGGCGACGTGGCGCGCATCTCCGAGGGCCAGGCCGATGCGCGACTGGTGGTGCGCTCGCCGCGCGGGCCGGCCGCGGTGGTGAACGTGGCGCGCCGCATCGGTGGCGACGTGGTCTCGCTCGATCGCGCGCTCGACCTCGAGCTCGAGCGCCTGCGCGGCGAGCTGCCCCCCGGCGTGACGCTCACCGCGGTGTACCAGCAGGCGCCGCTGATCAAGGCCGCCACCGGATCGGTGCGCGACGCGATCCTGCTCGGCGCGCTGCTCTCGGCGATCGTCATCTTTCTCTTTCTCCGCGACGCGCGCTCGACGCTGCTGGCGGCGCTGACCATTCCGAGCTCGCTGCTCGCCGCCTGCGCGGTGGTGTACGTGTTTCACGGATCGCTCAACCTCATGTCGCTGGGCGGCATGGCGATCGCGGTCGGGCTGGTGATCGACGACGCGGTGGTGGTGGTCGAGGCCATCCACCGCGAGATCTCCAGCGGCCGCCCCCCGCGCGAGGCGGCCGAGATCGGCGTGTCGAGCCTGGCCGGACCGATCTTCTCGTCGACCATCACCACAGTGGTGGTGTTCGCGCCGCTCGCGTTCCTCTCCGGCGTGGTCGGCACCTTCTTCGCAGCGCTGTCGCTGTCGCTGGCTTCGGCGGTGCTGGCGTCGCTGCTGCTGGCACTCACGATCGTGCCGCTGATCGCCGCGCGCCTGAGCCATTCGTCGGCCCATCCGCGCGAAGAAGCGCTCGCGCTGCGCTATCGCGGCTGGCTCGAGCGCGCGCTGCGCCGTCCCGCGTGGGTGGTGCTCGCCGCGCTGGTGGCGATCGTGGCGGGCCTCGGCGCGGGCCGGTTCGTCGAGTCCGGCTTCATCCCCGAGCTCGACGAGGGCGCCTACGTGCTCGACTACTACACGCCGATCGGCACCTCGCTCGCCGAGTCCGACGCGCTCGCCGGCCAGATCGACGAGCTCTTGCGCGCCGATCCCGACGTCGCGACCTTCACCCGCCGCCTGGGCGCCGAGCTCGGCCCGCCGCGCGCGACCGAGACCAGCCGCGGCGACATCATCGTGCGACTCAAGCCGCGTCATCGGCCGATCGAAGCGCTCATGGAAGACCAGCGGCGCCTGCTCGGCGCGCGGCTGCCGGGCGTGCGCATCGAGCTGATCCAGCTGTTGCAGGACATGCTCGGCGATCTGGAGGGCGAGCCCGAGCCGATCGAGCTCAAGCTGTTCGGCGGCGACGAGATCGTGCTGCGGCGCGAGGCGGGGCGCGTGGCGACGGCGATCCGCGACGTGCCGGGTCTGGTCGATCTGTTCGATGGGCAGATGGCGTGCTCGCCCGAGCGCGTGGTGAAGATCGATCAGGTCGCCGCCGGGCGCGCCGGCCTGACCACGCAGGCGATCGCCGCGCAGATGGGCGCCGCGCTGCTCGGCCTCGACACCACGCCGCTGCCCGAGCACGATCGGCTGGTGCCGGTGCGCGTGCGCTGGCCCGACGCGAGCCGCTTCGACGAGCACGCGCTCGAGCGGGTGCGGCTGCACACCGCCGCCGGGGCGTGGATTCCGCTGGCCGAGCTCGCGCACGTGGAAGATGGCTGCGCCCCGTCGGAGATCATGCGCGAGAACCTGCGGCTGATGGTGCCGGTCACCGCGCGGCTGGAGAAGCGCGATCTCGGCAGCGCGGTCGCCGAGGTCGAGGGCCGCCTGGCCAGCCTCAAGCTCGCCACCGGCGTGAGCCTGGAGCTGGGCGGCCAGCACCGCTCGCAGCAGGAGTCGTTTCGCTCGCTCGGCTACGCGCTTGGCGCCGCGCTGGCGCTGGTGCTGCTGGTGCTGGTGTTCCAGTTCTCGAGCTTCGCCGCGTCGGCGGCGATCCTGGCGGCCATGCCGCTGGCGATCGCGGGGGGGCTGGTGGCGCTGGTGATCGTGCGCGTGCCGCTCAACGTCTCGTCGTTGCTCGGCGGCATCCTGTTGGTCGGGCTGGTGGTCAAGAACGGCATCCTCCTCCTGCATCGAACGCGCGAGCTGGAGGCCGCCGGCCGGCCGGTCGGCGAAGCGCTGGTCGAGGCGGCGCAGTTGCGCATGCGGCCGATCCTCATGACGACGCTGTGCACCCTGTTCGGCCTGCTGCCGCTCGCCCTCGGCCTGGGCGCGGGCGCCGAGATGCACCGCCCGCTCGCGGTCGCGGTGATCGGCGGGCTGTCGCTCTCGACGGTGGGAACGCTGTTCGTGGTGCCGGCGCTGTACGCGCTGTTCCGGCGGGGCCGGCGCGCGTGAGCGTTCACGCAGTGAACGCGATCTACAGTGACCTCTGCTCAGCGGTGATAGCATCGACGCCATGCTGCGCGTGCTGGTCGTCGAGGATGACGCGTCGTTGCGGCGCGTGCTCGAGCGCGGCCTGGTCGAGGAGGGCCACACGGTGCAGGTGGCCGCCGACGGGCCGTCCGGTCTTCGGCGCCTGCTCGCCGGCGGCCTGGATGCGTGCGTGCTCGACGTGATGCTGCCTGGGCTCGACGGCTTCGCGGTGGTCGAGCAGGGGCGCGCCGCCGGCGTGACCACGCCGATCTTGCTGCTCACCGCGCGCGACGCGGTGCCCGATCGCGTCGAGGGCCTCAAGCGCGGCGCCGACGACTACTTGACCAAGCCGTTCGCCTTCGCCGAGCTGCTCGCGCGCCTCGAGGCGCTCACCCGCCGCGGCCAGCCGCAGGTCGCGCGCCTGGAGGCCGGCGATCTGGCGCTCGACGGCGCGTCGCACCGCGTGTGGATCGCCGGCGCCGAGGTGACGCTCTCGCAGAAGCAGTTCTCGCTCCTCGAGTTCCTCATGCGGCACCGCGGCCAGGTGGTGACGCGCGCGATGGTGCTCGAGCACGTGTTCGGCTACACGTTCGATCCAGGCACCAACCTGGTCGACGTGCACGTCGGCAACCTGCGGCAGAAGATCGATTCGACCGCGGGCCCGTCGCGTATCACCACGGTGCGTGGCGTCGGCTACCGCTTCGAGGTCGCGTGAGGCCGAAGACGCTGCGCGGCCGGTTGGCGCTGTTCTACGCCATTGCGCTCTCGCTGGTCCTGGGCGCGTTCGCCGCGACGGTGTACGCGGTGATCGAGGCGGAGGAGGCGGCCGAGTCGCCGCTCATCAAGGCGCTGGAGCCGCCCGATCAGACCGGGCTGCACCTGTTGATCGCGCTGGCGGCGGCGCTGCCGGTCGCCCTGGCGGTGGCGATCGGCGGCGCGGTGTTAGTCTCGCGCCGCGGCCTCGCGCCGCTCGACGACGTGGTGAAGATCGCCGGCGGCATCGGCACCGAGAGCCTGGATCAGCGGATCCCCGAGCGGGCCGGCTCAGTCGAGGAGATCGCGCGGCTGGTGCGCGCGCTCAACGGCATGCTCGAGAGGCTCGATCGATCGGTGGCCGGCATGCGCCGCTTCACCGCCGACGCGTCGCACGAGCTGCGCACGCCGCTGGCGACGCTGCTGGGCGAGCTCGAGATCACGCTGCGCCACGATCGCTCGCCCGCCGAGCTGCGCGGCGCGGTGGAGAGCACGCTCGAGCACCTCGGCCGGCTGTCGCGCCTGGTCGATGGGCTGCTCACCCTGGCGCGCTCGGACGCCGGCGGGCTGCCGTTCACCCCCGAGCCGGTGGACCTCGCGGAGCTGGTGCGCGCGGCGGTCGAGCCTTACGACGCGGTCGCTACCGCGCGCGAGATCCGGCTGCGGGTCGACGCGAGTGCGCCGGTAGCGGCGTTCGCCGATCCGCTGTGGACCGGTCGCGCGATCGCCAACCTGGTCGACAACGCGTGCAAGTTCACGCCGTCCGGCGGCGAGGTGACGATCGCGGTGCGCGCCGAAGGGCCGCGTGCGCTGGTCGAGGTGCGCGACTCCGGGCCGGGCGTGCCCGACGCCGACCGCGAGCGCATCTTCGAGCGCTTCTTCCGCGGCCCGGCGGCGCGCGCCGGCGCCGAGGGGTCCGGCCTGGGGCTGCCGCTGGCGCGCGAGATCGCCCGTTCGCAGGGCGGCGACCTGCAGGCGCTGCCGGTCACGGGCGGCGCCGCGTTCGTCCTGGCGCTCCCGGTTTCGCGTACATTCGGCTGATGGAGCTGCCGCCCTCGACGAGTGGGTCGGCGCGCACGCCAAGCTGCGCGACCGCTAGGCAACCAACTGAATGTACTACCGAATAATTTTACCGTTGATTTTGTAATACAAAATATTACGATGCCTCTCAGGAGCGTCGAACATGCATACGAAAAAAGACGAAATCATCTCCAAGATCGCGAGCGACCTCGTTAGAGTGAGCGCCTCATGACCGCCATCCTGCTCTTCTTCTTCGCGCACTGGCTCTTGTCGATCTTCGCGCAGACCTTCTTTCTCCACCGCTACGGCGCGCATCGCATGTTCACCATGAGCCGCGGCTGGGATCGCTTCTTCTACGTGTTCTCGTTCGTGGCGCAGGGGCCGTCGTTCCTCAACCCGCGCGGCTACGCGATCCTGCACCGCGAGCACCACGCGTTCGCCGACACCGAGCGGGATCCGCACTCCCCGCTGTTCTTCTCCAACGTCGGCTCGATGATGTGGCGCACCAAGGCGCAGTACGACGCCTACGCCTACCGCCGCGCCGAGCCCGAGCCGCGCTTCCTCGGCGACACGCCCGAGTGGCCGCTGCTCGACCGGCTGTCGCAGAAGTGGATCACCCGCCTGGCGCTCGGCACGCTGTACGTGATCTTCTACCTGCACTTCGCGCCCTCGGCGGCGTGGTTCCTGCTCTTGCCGGTCCACTGGCTCATGGGCCCGATCCACGGCGCGATCGTGAACTGGTGCGGCCATCAGTACGGCTATCGCAACTTCGACACCCGCGACGTCAGCCGCAACACGCTGCCGTTCGACTTCCTCACCATGGGCGAGCTGTTCCAGAACAACCACCACAAGTTCGGCTCCAGCCCGAACTTCGCCCAGCGCTGGTTCGAGCTCGACCCCTGCTACCAGGTGATGCGCGTGCTCGACTGGGTGGGCGTGATCGAGCTCGGCCGCCCCGAAACCGACGCCCTCGCCGAACACGCCTGACCGCCGCACCGACGCACGATCTCGGATGTGGATGATCGATCGCGAGCGGCGCAGGGCGCTCCCGCGGCTCAGACAGGTCCTCGCATGGGTCGCCGTGCTCGCCCGATCTAATGAGGGTGCTGCGGAACTCGCCGCGGGAGCGCCCTGCGCCACTCGCTCGCTCAGCCAGTTCGCGGGGAAGACTCAGAACCAGTGGAACGCGAACCCAGCGGCGATGAGCCACGTCCTACTCTTCACCCACCTGTCGCCAGCGCTAACCCCTCGGAGCATCACAGCGAGGAGCACAGGAAGATTCCGCGGCGAGTTCCACTGCGAGGACCTGTCTGAGCCGCGGAATCTTCCTGTGCCCCTCGCGGCCGATCCTCCACATCCGCCGAGCGGCTAGCGCCAGCGGAGCTGTACGTTCACCGGGCCGGACGGGCGCAAGGTCATGAGCGCCTTGGGCGGCACGGGCGCGAGCGACGGCAGCGAGAAGTCGCAGCGCTGCAGCAGCATGGCCAGGATCACCTGCGCCTCGACGAGCGAGAAGATGTTGCCGATGCACATGCGCGGCCCGACGCTGAACGGGTAGTAGGCGAAGTGGTGGCGCGCCTTGGCCCGCTCGGGCAGGAAGCGCTCGGGATCGAAGCGCTCCGGTTCGTCCCAGAAGGCCGGATGGCGGTGGGTGAAGTAGGGCAGCGGCATCACCGTCTCGCCCGGGTAGACGCGAAAACCGCACAGCGTGTCCTCGGCGACCACGTCGCGCCCGAGCGCCCAGACCGGCGAGCGCAGGCGCAAGATCTCGTCGACCACCTGGCGCAGATACGGAAGGCGCGGCAGATCGTCGGCGGTCGGCGCGCGATCGCCGAGCACCGCGTCGACCTGCGCCCGCATGCGCGCCACCACCTCGGGATGGCGCCCGAGGAGCGTGAACCCCCACGTGATGAGCAGCGCGGTGGTCTCGTGGCCCGCCAGCACCAGCGTGATCACCTCGTCGCGCAGCTCGCGATCGCTGAGCGCCTCGCCGGTCTCGGCGTCGCGCGCGTCGATCAACATCGAGAGCAGCGTCGGCTTGGCCGTCCCGGCGCGCGCGCGACGGATGATGCCGTAGACCATCTCGTCGAGCAACTTGAGCGCGCGCTTGAGCCGCAGGTTGCCCGGCGTCGGGACCGACATCGGAATCGACACCGGGATGCTGCCGCGATTCGACAACAGCTCCAGCGCCTCGCCGAACGCGTGCGCCGACGCGTCGGTGCTCGAGCCGAGCCGGGTGTCGAACAGCGTCTCGCCGACGATCTCGAGCGTGAGCCGCATCATCTCGTGGTGCGCCTCGATGGTGCCGCCCTGGGGCATCCGCGCGCGCAAGCCGTCGAACACGTCGCGCGTGACGTCGACCATGCTGGCGGTGAGCGCGCGAATGCTCTCCTTGTGGAACGCCGGCTGCGCCATGCGACGCCGCTTGCGCCACGGCTCGCCCTCGAGGGTGAGCAGCCCGTCGCCGGTGAGCAGGCGCAGGTGCTTGTAGGTCGCGCCCTTGATGTAGTTGTCCTTGTTGCGCATCAGGACCTGCTCGACCGCGTCGGGGTGAACGACACACACCACGTCGCGCGGCCCGAGCCGCACTCGGAAGGTGTCGCCATAGCGCTCCCACGCGCGGCGGAAGAACTCGATCGCGCCGAGGCGCGTGATCGGCACCAGCGCGCCGATCAGCGGCCAGCCCGGCACGCGCGGCGCTTCGCGGTTGGGATGAAGGGTGCTCGCGGTCGCTTCCATGGCTCGGCTCCTCCGACTATCGCTTTCTCGAACGCGCGCCGTAGCGCGCCAGGAACACCGCGACCGCTTCGTCGACCACGATCTCGCGCTCGGTCTGGTCCGCGGTGCCGCGCAGCCCGAGCACCAGCGGCCAGAACAGCGGCCCGAGCGTGAGCCCCCAGAACTGCGCGGTAGCCAGCTCGAGCTGCTCGATCTTGAGCCGCTTGCGCTCGACCTCCTCGCGCAACAGCTCGCGCAGCCCGAGCATCGCCAGGCGATCGCGCGAGCCCACGTACGCGCGCGCCAGCTCGGGCGATCGCACCGACTCGCCGAGCACCACGCGGAACAGCCCGACCAGGTCGGGATCGAGCAGCGCGTCGAGCCGACGGCGCGCCAGCGCCTTGAGCCGCGACTCTACCGAGGCGCCGCGATCGGGCGCCGCCTCCTCGGGCACGAGCTGGCCCCACAGCTGATCGGTGACCACGTCGAAGAGCACATCCTTCGACGCGAAATGGTTGTACACGGTGCGCTTGGAAACGCCGGCGCGCTCGGCCACGCGATCCATCGTGGTGGCGTGGAAGCCCTCCTTGCGAAAGGTCTCGGCGGCGGCGCGCAGGATCGCCACGCGCTTGCGCTCCGAGAGGGTCGGCTCCTTGCCCACCCGCAGAAGCTAACAGGTGTGGTTCAAAAAGTAAACTACACAGTGTAGTTTATTTCTGAAGCCGCCTGCGAGCGGCGCGCTATGCTGCCGCGGTGCGCACCGTGCATCCCTCCGATGATCTCGGTCCGATCGTCGAGTGGTTGCGGCGCGGCCGCTGCGTCCTGTGCGCCGGCGGCGAGCTGGGCGCCGACGGCAGCCTGCGACGGCTGATCGGCAAGATGCTCGACGGGCTGCCCGAAGCGGGCGCCGCGCGCAGCCTGCTCGAGGCGCGCCCGCTGATGGCCGCGGACTACGTGCGGCGACGGCTCGGCGATCGCTTCGGCGCCGAGCTCCGGCGCTCGACCACGAGCGCGCAGGTGCCCGAGGTGCTGCGGCTGTTCGGCCAGCTTCCCTTCGCGGCGGTGCTGACCACGTCGTACGACAGCGCGATCGAGCGTGCGTTTGCGCGCGACGGGCGGCTGCCCAACGTGTACACGCCGCGCGACGAGGCGTTTCTGGCTTCGCGCGGCAAGGCGCGCTTCGTCATCAAGCTGCTCGGCGATCCGGCGCGCGAGGAGACGGTGGTGTGGGGCGCCGAAGATCTGCAGCGCGCGCTCGCCGGTGGCGGCTATCGCACCGTCGCCGAGGAGCTGTTTCGCACGCACAGCTTCCTGATCGTGGGGTTCGACTGGCACGACGCCGAGCTGGGCGTGCTGCTCGAGCGCGTGCTCTCGGGCGCGCGTGCCGACAACGTGCAGCACTACGCGGTGCTGCCGCGCATGAGCCCGATCGAGCGCGAAGAGCTCTACGCCATCTATCACATCCGCGTGCTCGCGGTAGAAGAGGTGGTCACGCTGGCGCGCGCGCTGCACGCCGAGATGCGCGATCCGCGCCGCGCGCTGCCCGACGACGGCGACTTCGAAGGTTGGCTGGCGCTGCTCGGCGAAGAGCCCGGCCGCCCCGACGCGATCGATCGGCTCGATCGTCTCGAGCAACGGCTGCGCGAGGCGCAAGACTACCCGCAGCTGATCGCGCTCACCCTCGGGCGCGCGGCGGTGGATCCGGATCCTGCGCGCCGCGCCGCGCTGTTCCGCGAGGTGGCGCGCCTGTACGCCGAGGCGCTCAACGATCCGGGCAACGCGTTCGCCGCGCACCTCGCGGCGTACAAAGAGGTCCCCGACCGCGCGGTACGCGACGAGCTCGACCGGCGCGCGGCGGCGTCGGGCTGCTGGGCGGAGCTGGCCGCGGAGCTGGCCACGGTGGTGCCGTCGCTCCCCGAAGCGGCGCGGCCCGAAGCGTGGACCCGCGTCGCGGCCATCTACGAAGAGGAGCTGAACGACGAGCCGCGCGCGCTCGGCGCCGTCGACGCGGCGCTGGCGATCGATCCGGCCTACCGCGAGGCGCAGGCCCGGCGCGTCACGCTGTTGCGGCGCGCGGAGCGCTGGCGCGAGCTGGCCGAAGCGATCGGGCGGCGCGTTCTCGTCGAGGAATCGCTCGCGCGAAAAGCCGAGCTGTACCGCGAGCTGGCCGAGGTCTTCGAGGTGCGGCTCTCCGATCCGGTGCAGGCCAAGGCCTGTTACCGCCTGGCGCTGGAGGCCGATCCGTGGGCCAACGAGGCGCGCGCGGCGCTCGAGGCGATCTTGTTCCGCCGCGGCGAGTACGGCGAGCTGATCGCGCTGCTCGAGGACAAGATCGAGCGCGCCCCGGCCGCCGAGAAGGTGGTGATCCGCCGCCGCATGGCCGAGCTGTGCGCCGAGCGGCTCGGCGATCGCAAGCTGGCCATCCAGCAGTACGAGGCGCTGCGCGCCGAGTCTCCGGACGACCTCGGCGTGTTGCGCGCGCTCGCGCGGCTGTATCGCGACGAGGATCGCACCAAGGAGTATCTCGCCGCGCTAGCCGCCGAGGCGCAGCTGGTCGAGAGCGATCGCGATCGCGCCGAGCTCTACCGGCGCATGGCGGTGGAGTGGGAGAAGCAGCCGGGCGGCAGCGCGCGCGCCGAGGAGTGCCTGGAGTGGCTGCTCGCGCTCGACGGGCGCGCCGAGGACGCGTTCGTGTCGCTGCAGCGCATGTACCGCCTGGACGGCCGCTGGCGCGAGCTGATCGACGTGTATCACCGCCACGCGCAGCTGGCGCAGCCGGCCGAGCGCGCGGCGATCTTTCTCGAGCTCGGCCTGTTGTACGAGCGCGAGCTGCGCGATCCCGCGCGCGCGATCGAATCCTACATGGAGGTCGACCGCCTCGAGCCGCACCACGCGACCGCGCTGGCCGGGCTGACGCGGCTGTACGAGGCGGAGGGCGCGTTCGACAAGGCGGTGGCGGTGCTCGAGCGCCGCGCGCAGGTCGCGGTGAGCGCCGAGCGGCGTGTCGAGCTGTACCAGCGCGCCGGCGAGCTCACCTCCGAGCGGCTGCACGATCCGCACGCGGCCGAGGCGCACTTCGTGTCCGCGCTCGAGGCCGATCCGACCCACGTGCCATCGATGCTCGGGCTGGTCGAGATCTATCGCCGCCACGGCGATCACCTGAAGGCGATCAAGCTGCTCGGCGAGGCGGTCACGCACACACAGAACCGGCTGCAGCGCACGCGGCTCTACGTCGAGGCGGGCGAGATCTACCAGGCGCTCGAAGATCCGGCGCGCGCCGCCGCACAGTATCTGCTGGCGCTCGAGACCGATCCCGAGCACCTCGACGCCGCCGCGCGCGTGAGCGAGCTCTTGTGGCAGGCGGCGCGCCATCGCGAGCTGGTGCCGATCCTCGAGATGCTCACCCGCAAGGAAGCGCCGGCGGCCACGCAGATCGAGCGGCTGTTGCACCTGGCGATCTCGGCGAAGACCGTCGGGGATCTGGACAAGACGCAACGCGCGTTCGCGCGCGTGCTGACCATCGACTCGCGCAACCTCGACGCGCTGCGCGGGCGCGCCGGCCTGCTGTTCGCGGCGGGCGCGTGGGCGGAGGCCCGCTCGCTGCTCGCCGATGTGCTCAGCTATCACGAGGGCGCCTTGCCGCAGTCCGAGCTGGTCGTGCTGCAGCATCAGCTCGGCGTGTGCGCGGTCGAGCTCGGCCGGCCCGAAGAGGCGCGCGAGCGTTTTACCCGCGCGCGCGATCTTGATCCCACGCACCGCCCGTCGGTGCTGGCGCTGCTCGAGCTGGGCGAGACCAACCCGCAGTCGCTCATCGAGGCCAAGAAGGCGCTGCTCGCCACCGCGCCACCGGCGGAGAAGGTGCGCCTGCTGTTGGAGATCGGCGATCTGTACCTCGACAAGCTGGAAGATCCGCCGCAGGCCTCGGGCGCCTTCCGCGCCGGGCTCGAGCTGCAGCCCGACAACCTCAAGCTGTTGCACCGCTGCCTCAACCTGTACGTCGAGCAGAAGGCGTGGTCGCAGGCGATGGACACGCTCTATCGCTTGATCTCCGTCGAGCAGCTGCCGGCGGCGCGCGCCAAGTATCGCTACACCGCGGGGATGATCTGCCTGGAGCAGTTGGCGCGCTTCGGCGAGGCGGCCGATCACCTGTGGGCGTCGCTCGAGGACGATCCGTCGCTCGAGCGCTCGGCGACCGCGCTCGAGGAGATGCTGCGCAACCACAAGAGCTGGAAGGAGCTGGCGCGCTACTATCAGTTCGCGCTCAAGCACCTGCCGGCGGCGGACCCGCACGCGCAGCAGCTCCGCCTGTGGAGCGCGCTCGGCGAGCTGTATCACGATCATCTGAACGATCCGGCCAGCGCGCTGGTCGCCTACGAAGTCGCGCTGCGCTTCGATCAGACCAACTCCAAGCGGCGCCAGCAGCTGGCCACGCTCTATACCGAGGCGGGACCGGCGCACCTCGACAAGGCCATCGCCGAGCACCAGGCGCTGTTGCGCGCCGACAAGGGGCGGCTCGCGTCGTATCGCGCGCTCGCCGAGCTGTACCTGCAGATCGATCAGCCGGCCAAGTCGGCGGCGTGCAACCGCGCGCTCGCCTGTCTCAAGGAGGACGACGAGCCGCGGCCCGAGCCCGAGGCCGCGATCACCGCGGTGCGGCATCCGCTCACGGAGGAGCTGTGGGCGCAACTGCGCCACCCCGACGAGGATCCGCACCTGTCCGCGCTGTTCGCCGCGATCTCGCCGGTGATCGCCGCCGCGCAGGCGCAACGCCAGCGCCTGACGCTGCAGCGCAAGCGCTGCGTGCCGCGCGACGATCCGCGGCCCTTCGCGCGCGCGTTCAAGCTGACCTGCGAGGCGCTCGGCGTGCCGGCGCCCGAGCTGTACCTTGCGCCCGAGCAGCCCGAGCCGGTGACCTTCTCGACCTGCATCGACGGGCAGCGCCTGGTGCCGGTGCTCACGCTCGGCCAGTCGCTGCTCGACGTGCAGCGGGTCGAGCGCGAGGTGCTGTTCGAGCTGGGCCGCCGGGTGGCGCTGTTGCGGCCGGAGCGGTTCATCCGCTGGCTCTTGCCGCTCCCGCTCGAGCTCGCGCACCTGCTCGACGCGGCGATGGCGATCAGCGCGCGGCCCGAAGGTGGCGCGCCGCCGACCGGCGAGCTCGGCAAGACCACCGAAGGGTTGCGTCGCGATCTTTCGCCGGTGGCGCTCGATCTGGTGGTGAGCGCCGGGCATCGGCTGCGCGCGCTCAAGGTTCAGCCCGACGCCGCCGCGCTCGCCTGGCTGCAAGCGAGCGACCTGACCGCGTCGCGCGTCGGGCTGCTGCTCTCGGGCGACGTGGAGCGGTGCGCGCGTTTGCTGAAGCACGAAGCAGCGCCGCCCAGCGCGCGGCCGCCGGCGCAGCGCGTGCTCGATCTGATCTGGTCGAGCGTGACCGAAGAGCTGTTCGCCGCGCGCCGGCATGTGATCGGATGAGCGCCGTGCGTTGGATCGCGCTGGCGCTGTTGGTCTCCACCGTCGCGCACGGCGACGAGGTGGACGCGATCCTCATGCGGGCGCGCATGATCATGGAACCGAGCCAGCAGATCCAGGAGGCCGTCGATCTGCTCGACACGCGGCTCGAGGCACAGCCGCGCGACAAGCGCGACTGGCTGCGGCTGGCCGACGCACTCGCGATCGGCCGCGCGAAGTCGCGCCGCGCTGAATCGTCGCTCGCCGCGCGGCTGCACGCCGCCGAGATCGATCCCGAGGACTGTCACCTGGCCGGGCTGGTCGCGCGCCAGGAGATCGAGAAGGGCCCCTCGCCGGTGTTGCAGCGGTGGCAGACCAGGCCCACCTCGTGCGCCGAGATCCTCTACCTGCAATCGAGGGGCGATCGTGCGAACGAGGTCGCGCTGCTCGAACGCTCGCGCGCGCTGACCCCGTCGGCCGAGGCGTTGATCGCGCTCGGGGCTGCGCGACTGCGTGCGAACGACGCCAAGGCGGCCGAGGAGCCGTATCGCGCGGCGCTCAAGACGTCGCCGCTGTTCCCCGAAGACTGGCGCATGGACGGTTGGGTCACCGTGCACGCGAACCTCGGCCTGGCGATCGTCTACACCAAGCTCAAGCAGCCCAACAAGGCGCGCGCGTGCAAGAAGGCGATGCACGGCTATCTCGCCGATCCCGGTCCCTGGCACGACTTCAGCGACGAAGAAAAGACCTGGGCGCGCGCCGCGCTGCACCAGGAGTTGTACTAGGGTCCGGTGTAGACGCCGATGCCCACGTCGGTGGCGAAGTACACCGTGCGCTGCGCCGACGAGTACTGATCGACGTACAGCGCGCGCACGTGATCCGACGGCAGGCCGGTCGACTGGCGGTAGTAGGTCCACGTGCCGGTCGACGGGCGATAGCGCGCGACGCCGTCGATCTGCGTCGCGATCCACACGTCGCCGGCGCGATCGACCGCCACGCCCGACAGGCGATCTTGCGGCAGCGTGTTGAGGCTCGACCAGTAGCTCGGCGCATAGGTGCCGGGCGCGAGATACGCCAGCCCGTTGCCGTTCGACGCCACGTACAGCCCGCCCTGCGCGTCGACCGAGAGCGCCGAGACCTCGTCCTTGACGTACGGAAAGACGTCGAAGCCGGCCGCGAAGTCGACGAAGAAGTCGGTGGTGGCGCCCTTCGATCGCTGCGGGAGGAGCTGCACGAAGTGGCGATCGCCGGCCCACACGTCGCCGGTGGGGGTGATCGCCAGCCCCTGCACGTCGCCGTCGAAGCACGAAGGATCGTTGGGCGTGCTGTCGCAGCCGCTCGGCCCGCCGAAGTAGTGCTGATGCTCCTCGAACGCGAGGCAGCCGCAGTCGTTGGTGACGCCGTGAAACGCGGTGAAGCCGTGCCACCCGCCGACGTAGGCGGTGCCGCTGAACACGCCGTTCAGATCCACGATCACCTTGTGGGTCGCGACCACGCGCTTCTGTTGCTCGGCCAGCTCTGTCGGATCCGGCTGCTGCGCGCTGGTGACCGCCAGGTTGTCGAGGCGCACCACGCTGCCGGTCGCCGGGTCCACCTGCAACCGATCGGCGATCGCGCCCACGTTGCCGATCACCGCCTCGCCGCTCAGCGCGCCGGCCACCGAGGTGAACGTCACCGGCCAGCTCACCGTGCCGGCAGGCGCGTCGGAGTAGTAGGTGTCGGGCTGCCACGTGTACCAGCCGCGCGCGAGCCCGTTCTTCTGATCGTAGGTGTAGGGCGTGCTCTTGCCGGGCGGGAAATAGTAGACCGTCGAGTTGGTCACCGCCCACACGCCGCCGCCCTGATCGCTGGACACGTCGTTGATCACCAGGCCGTGGAGCAGCACCGTGACGCCGGGTAGCGGCGACGGCGCGTGGGTGGTGGTCGCCAGATCAGGCGGTGGTGCGGTGGTCATGTCGGGCATCACCTGCGCGCTGAGATCGCTGACCGCCAGATCGCTCGCCGTCGGCGTCAGGTCGTTGGGCGGCTGCGCGAGATCGGGCAGCCTGAACGTGCCGCCGTCGGGCAAGAGGTACTTGCCGCCGTCGACCAGGTTGCTGGCGTCGGGGTGCGGATCGCTGCCGTGCATGGTCTCGCTGTAGCCGTCGAAGCTCACGCCGGAGAAGTCGAGTGGACCGTGCGCCGGATCGGTCGCCAGATCGCCGAACGCCAGATCCGCGCCCGGGAGCGAGCCGAGATCTGCCGGCGGAGCCATCGGCGCCACGCCGCCGGAGCAGGCGGGCATCATTAATAGGAGGCCGAGTACGAGCGTTCGCATGCTAGCTGTCCAAGCAACTCGGGTGCCCGCGTTTCCCGTCGAGAAAGAGACCTCGCCTTCTGCGCCGTGGAACGGCGGGTCTCGTTTTGTTGCGATCTGGCGCCACTTGGCCTACGATTCCCTACATGTCATACCCAAGCGAAGCGGGACGGCGCACCGGGCTGCGCATGCCGGTCGACACGCTCTACAGCGAATACGTGTCCGAGCGGCAAACAATTGGAATGATTGTGGATGTCTCAGAAGCGGGGCTGCGCGTCCAGCGCGTGCTCAAGCGTTCGGGCGGAAACCGGCTGGTGCAGCTCGAATTCGAGCTACCCGGCACCGGCGAGACGATCTGGGCCAAGGGCGAGATCTGCTTCGACGGCCTGTGGAGCGTGCCGATCGATTCGGGCGGGCGCGTGGCGATGCTGCGCACCAGCGGCATCCGCTTGATCGCGGCGGCCGCCAAACATCTGCGAATGGTGCGCGAGTACGTGCGCGATCTGCGCCGCGCCGAGCCCGAGTACGCGCTCGAGCGACGCGGCGATCCGCGCGAGCCCGAAGAGCCGTGGTGGGCCCGGGCAGCGAGCCTCAACGCCTAGCGTATGATCTTGTAGTACATGCGCATCACCCTGATGCTCCTGGCCGTCGCGCTCGCACCGCGACCGGCGATCGCCGACGCGACCACCAAAGCGGGTCCGACCGCGGCGGGCGTGCGCGGCGACGTGCTCAAGTTGCTCACGACCTGGACCGACGCGCAGAACCGCGGCGACTCCGCGGCCTATCTCGCGCTCTACGACGTCAAGCACTTCAAGGGCGTCAAGCGCACCGCGCGCGGCGACAAGAAGACCTTCGACTTCGCCGGCTGGAGCGCGGACCGCACCCGCATGGTCGCCAACAAGCCGACGGTGCAGGCCGACGCGCCGGTGGTCGAGAGCTGGCTCGACGGCTCGAGCAAGCTCAAGCCGGGCGTCTCGCTGGTGCGCTTCACGCAGCGCTGGAAGAGCGAGCGCTACGCCGATCACGGACACAAGGTGCTGCACCTGTGGCGCGACGACGCCGGCCGGCAGTGGATCGTCTACGAAGATCTGCTCAACAGCCAGCCGGGCTGGGACGAGCGCGCCGAGGGTGTCGCCAAGCTGGTGCTCACGCCGCCGCGCACCGTCGAGGAGGCGCTCGCGGTGTGGCGCAAGATCGCGCCCACCGGCGCGACGTATGTGGAGAAGCTGGCCGCGATCCCCGGCGATGCGCGGGTGACGCGGCCGCTGGCGCGCGCGCTGCTCGCGGGCGGCAACTTCGAGTGCAAGGACGTGGTGAGCGTGTCGGAGTGCGGCGACGAATTGGTGAGCTGGGCCGATCTCGATCCGAAGAGCGACTTCGATCAGCCGTGCCTGCGGCGGCGGCTGGCGATCTGGGCGCTCGAGTCGGGCGGGCTCGTCGAGGGTGATCTGCAGGCGCTGGGCGGCGCACCGGCGGCGCTGCTCGCCCTACCCGCGCCGGAGACCGAGCTGCCCGACAGGCTGCTGTCGCTAACGGATCCGATGAGCGCGCCGCTGCGCGTCGGGCTCCTGCTGGCGGCGGCGCCCGAGGTGGCCACTCCACACCTCGGCGGCCTGCCCGACGCGAGCCTGGACGAGCTCTACGAAAAGAAGCACCTCGACGGGGCGATCCTACCGCTCGACCCGGACAAGCATCGCGCGCGCGTGCTCGAGGCGCTCGCCGACGGTCAGCTCACGGTCGAGACGCGCGGCAAGCTGCTCGAGCGCGTGCTCAAGCTCAAGGGAAAGGACGTGAACGAGGCGCTCGGCGCCGTCGCCGACAGCGCGTCGGATTGCGCGCTGGCGATGAACGCGGCCGAGGCGCTCGAGGCGCGCGGCGACCCCAGCCACCTGCCGCGGCGCGGCTCGGCCAACGACGCCGACACGCTGAGCCGCGCGCTGTGCCTGCTGGTGCACGATCGCAACCCGGTCCGGCAGCTCGCGCGCTACAAAGAATTTCTGCCGCCGCGCGACGAGGTGACCATCTCGGAGCAACACGACAACGACTTCGCCGAGCGCGACGCCGACGGCAAGAAGATCGACGACTCACCGGCCGACACCCACGTCTCGCGCAAGCGGTTGGCGGCCTTCAACCTCGATGAGGACTACGGCAAGGAAGCGCCGCTGTGCACCAGCAACAAGTGCGAGGCGCACGCCAACTACGGCACCTACTCGGTGATCTTCGCCGCCGGCGCCAGGCGCAAGCTCTACATCTCCGAGATCTATCGCTATCGCTGGAGTGGCTGTCCCTGCTGAACGGCGTGGCCCCACTTCACGCCGAAGGCGGTCAGTCCATCCAGTAGCTCACACGCGCCGAACGCCTGCGCTGGGGTGAGCGCGCCCGTCTTGGTGAAGCCCGGATCGCTGGCGAGCTTTGCGCACAACGCCGCCGCCGCCGCGGTGAAGTCGTAGCCGTTCCCGCCCGTCACCCACACCCCGCGCGTACCCTTCGCGCCCACCGCCTCGGCATACACCGCGAACTTCGAGCGCTTACGTTCCTCGTCGGTGGGCCCTTCGGGCAGCTTGTCGATGCGCCGCGACGCGAACGCCTTGATCGGTCCCACCGAGAGCAGCGCGCCGAGCGGCCGCAACAGCGGCACCCACTTCACCGCGCGCTTCGGCATCGACATGAAGATGCGCACGTCGCGCGCGCCGGTCGAGCGCGGCGCGGTGGCGATGTCGCCCCAGGGGAGCGACAGGCAGAGCGTGGGCCCGAACGGCTCGGGGAAGGGCGCCTCCCAGCGCTCGGCGCCGACCGGCTCCTTGCGATACTCCCCGTCGACGAACGCCAGCCCGCCGAGGTGCGCGGCCTCGAGCATCGAGCGCGTGGTGCCCTGCGTGGGATTGGCGGCGATGTTGCCGAAGGCGATGCGCACGCTGGCGATCGGCGCACCTGCCGCCTCGGCCGCGAGCACCGCCGCCGCGTCGGTGGGCACCACGTCGAAGCCGACCGCGTTGATCAGCGCCACGCCGCGCTCGCGCGCCTCGCTGTCGCGCGCCTGCGTGTCGCGCATGTAGATGTGCTCGCCGGTGATGTCGAGGAAGTGATGGCCGGCGGCGAGCGCGGCGTCCTGCACCGGCTTGCCCCAGCGCACGAACGGGCCCGCGCAGTCGAGCACCACCTTGCCGCGCGAAGCCATGCGCGCCAGCGCCGCGGCGTCGTCGAGCGGCGCGACGATCGTCTCGATCGGCTTGCCGAGCGACGCGACCAGCGCGTCGAGCTTCTGCTTGTCGCGGCCCGAGACCGCGAACGAAGTGCCCGCGCGCTGAAGCTCCGCGCACACCAGGCGGCCGGTGTAACCGCTCGCGCCGTACACCACCACCGAAACCGGATCGCTCATGAGACTCCCTCGATCAAGTGCGCAACGCCGACCAGCCGAGCAGCAGCCAACCGGCCAGAAACGCCAGTCCGCCGAGCGGCGTGACCGCGCCGAGCCCGCGCACGCCGGTGAGCGCGAGCGCGTACAAGCTTCCCGAGAACAGCAGCGTGCCGGCGATGTACAGCCAGCCGGCGGCGGCCAACAGCTGCGTCGGCGCGCGCGTGACGCACAGGATGCCGACGGCGAGCAGCGCGAGCGCGTGATACATCTGGTACTGCACGCCGGTCTGGAACACCGCGAGCAGCTCGTCGGGCAGCCTGCGCTTGAGCGCGTGCGCGCCGAACGCGCCGGCCGCGACGGCGACGAAGCCCGACGCTGCGCCCACTGCGATGAACAGCCGAGCCATGGGCTATCGCCCCTGGATCCGGCGCCCCTGGCGCCCTGTCGTTGACGATTGTTGATCGCTCGCTTCGCGCTCGCTCATGGCCGAGAACATACTCTACTCCCGGGCGCGCGCGGCCTTGGCGAGCGCCACCAGCTCGGCGCGCACTTCGTCGGGCGTGGCGAGCGGGCGCGAGAACGCCACGCGGATCGGCCGCGGTCCGGCGGCGGTGGTCGCCGACATCTGGAAGCCGTAGCGATCGACCGCGGTCATGATCGCCGCGCTGGTGTCGGTGGCGCGCGAAAACTTTCGGCAGTACTCGATCAGCGCGGCGCCGTGGTCGTCGTTCATGTGCGCAAGGATGCGCGCGGCGTGCGGCGCGAGCGGGTCGGCCTCGGCGGCCGCCCAGTCCTCGCGCGTGACCCACGACATGCGTCCGTAGCCGCCGATGTAGCGCACCGCCTCGACCTCGAGCCGCCAGAAGTGGAAGTCGCCGAAGTCCGCGTAGTAGGCCGCCTTCGGATTCGCCGCCAGAAACGCCGCGCGCACGCTGTCGGTCCCCTCCGGTGCCGGTTGGCAGCGGCCGAGCAGCGTCACGCGCGCGCGCGCCAGCGGATCGTCCCCCGGCGTACCCGGCTCGGCGACCAGCAGCGACGCGCGCGCATCGCCGCGCAGGTTGCGCGTGTGCTCGGCCAGCTCGCTGACCAGAAACACCGGGCTCGCGCCGTCGAGCGCGAAGGTGACGAACGAGCCGTACGGATAGCCGGCCGGCTCGAGCGCGACGGTGCCCAACGTGCCGACACCGGCGTGCGCCGCCAGCGTGCGCGCAAATTCGGCGTGGCTGGGTGTCGGGAGATTCGGATCGTAGAGCAGCTCTTGTCGCGAGCCGGAGGACGCGTGCGGGTCGTTCGCCATGTGCCTTCTTAGCACGGAGCCGCCGGCCATTTCCCGGCGGACGATTTCGTGGTATGTGTCGCGGCGTCGTTGGGGGAAAGCATGCGCGTTGCGTTGATCTTGTTCGCGCTGGTGTCGGCCGTCGGCCCGGCGGTCGCGTCGCCGCTCAAGGCGCGAAATTCGGAAGTCATTCAGTTGAAGGTGGGCAGCCAGCGACGGGACACCATCGCGCTGCGCGCGCGCACCGAAGGCTGGCGGCTGGTGCTGAGCGGCACGACCGCCAACGGCTCGGCCGAGATCGTCGACCTCACGCCCGGCACCCCGGCGCGCACGCTCTCGGTGATCCTCAACGGCGACGAGCTGCTGCTCGACAACACGCGCTTCGTCGGTGGTCACGTCTATCGCGTGCAGCTCAGGCGCGGCGGCGTGGCGGTCGAGAGCGGCTTCGTGTACCTGTACCCGATGGTCTATCTAAAGGATGCGCCGCGATCGAAGGAGCCGCAGCGGCTCAAGTTCGCCGGCGATGAGGCGGCGGCGTCCGATGGGGACGACACGATCAAGCCGGTTTCGAAAAGCGGCCTATGAGCGATTAGTTTGTAGCCATCCACGCAAAAACTTAGCGGTTACAAGGGTCTAAAAAGCCGCTACCCACACGTTATCCACAAGCTGGACCGCACCTAACCCTACGGGCCTACAATGTAAGTGAGCGGCGTACAGGCTCGGACGGAGCCAGTCTGTGCGCAATCTCGCGGGTCATTGCCGTCGTCGACAGCGAGCCGCCGAGGTCATGGGTCCGATGCCCGTCGGTCAGCGCCCCGTCGACCGCGCGTTCCAGCGCCGTTGCTTCGCGCTCGAGGCCGAGCGAGTAGCGCAACAGGAGCGCCGCGCTGAGGATGGTGCCGACCGGGTTGGCGATCCCCTGGCCCGCGATGTCGGGCGCCGAGCCATGGATCGGCTCGTACAAGCCGAGCGGACCTTCGCCGAGCGACGCGGACGGCAACAGGCCGAGCGAACCGGCGAGCACGGCGGCTTCGTCGGTGAGGATGTCGCCGAACAAGTTCTCGGTGACGATCACGTCGAAGCTGGCCGCCGCGGTCATCAGACGCATGGCGGCTGAATCGACGAGCTGGTGCTCCAGCGTGCACGCGGGGAACTCGGCGGCGACCGCGATCGCCTCCTCGCGCCACAGCCGTGACGACTCCAGCACGTTGGCCTTGTCGATCGACGTGACCTTGCCGCGCCGCGGGCCGGCGAGGCGGAACGCCAGGCGCACGACGCGACGGATCTCGACGTCGGTGTATTCGAGCGTGTCGACCGCGCGCACCACGCCGCCAGATCCAGCGACGGTCTCGCGCAGGCGCGGTTGGCCGAAGTACAAGCCGCCGGTGAGCTCGCGCACGAACAGCAGGTCGACGCCGGCGAGTCGCTCGGGCTTGAGCGGCGAGAGCTCGGCGAGCGCCGGATGCACGCGCACCGGCCGCAGGTTCGCGTACAGCCCGAGGCCGCGGCGCAGCGCGAGCAGCCCCTGCTCCGGACGGACCTTGGCCGTCGGAGAGTCCCACCTCGGCCCGCCCACCGCGCCGAGCAGCACCGCGTGCGCGCGCTTGCACGCGGCCAGCGTCTCGTCGGGTAGCGCGGTGCCGGTCGCATCGATCGCGCAGCCGCCGGCGAGGTGCTCCTCGAACGTGAACGTGTGTGCGAAGCGCCGTGCGATCGTTTCCAGTGCAACGCGCCCGGCGGCGACCACCTCCGGTCCGATCCCGTCGCCGGGAAGCAGTACGATCGTAGCGTTCATGACGCCTCCGCGGCGGCCGCGACGTCTTGCAGGCCGTACTCGATCGAGTCCGCGAGCGCTTGCCACGAAGCCTCGAGGATGTTGGCCGACGCGCCCGCCGTGCTCCAGCTGCGCGCGCCGTCGGAGGAATCGATCAGCACGCGCGTAGTGGCCGAGGTGCCGTCGCGCCCGTCGAGGATGCGCACCTTGTAGTCGACCAGCTGGATGTCGCGCACGCCGGGGAACGCGGGCTCGAGCGCCTTGCGCAGCGCGGCGTCGAGCGCGCTCACCGGGCCGTTGCCTTCCGCGGCGGTGTGCACGATGCTCGAGCCGACCGCGATCTTGATGGTGGCCTCGGTGAAGGCCGCGCCCCCTTCCGCCTGACCGGTCATCACGCGGTATTCGATCAGGCGGAAGGGAGGGCGGTACGAATTGGTTTCGCGGCGCAGCAAGAGCGCGGTCGACGCCTCGGCCGCTTCGAACGAGAAGCCGCCCGCCTCGCGCTGCTTGATGCGGCCGACCAGCTCGACCTCGGCGCCTTCGACGAGCTGCATGCCCAGCTCTTCGGCCTTGGAGAGCACGTTGCCGCGGCCGGCCAGCTCGCTCAGCACCGCTCGGCTGGCGTTGCCGACCAGCTCGGGATCGATGTGCTGGTACGAATCGACCGAGCGGCGCATGGCCGCGACGTGCACGCCGCCCTTGTGCGCGAACGCGCTCTTGCCCACGTAGGCCATGTGCTCGTCGGGGACCAGGTTGGCCACTTCGCTGACGAAGTGCGCCACGTCGGTGAGCTCGCGCAGCTTGCCGGGCGGCAAGCAGGTCATGCCGAGCTTGAGCTCGAGATCGGGCAAGAGCGCGCACAGGTTCGCGTTGCCGCAGCGCTCGCCGTAGCCGTTGACGGTGCCCTGCACGTGGGTCACGCCCGCCTGCACCGCGGCCAGCGAGTTCGCCACCGACAGCCCGGCGTCCTCGTGGACGTGGATGCCGAACCGGGTCGCCGGGCCGCCGTCCGCGGACAGTTCGCCGATGACCGCGGTGACGATCTCGCGCACTTCATCGGTGATGCAGCCGCCGTTCGTGTCGCACAGCACGAGCGTGGTCGCGCCGCCGGCGCGGGCCGCGCGCAGCGTCGCCAGTGCGTAGGATGGGTCCGACTTGTAGCCGTCGAAGAAGTGCTCGGCGTCGTAGACGACCTCGCGTCCCGCCGCACGCAGGAACGCCACCGAGTCGCCAACCATGGCCAGGTTCTCGTCCGGCGTTGCGCCGAGCACCTCGATCACGTGGAGCAGCCAGCTCTTGCCGAAGATGGTCACGACCGGCGTCGCTGCCTCGACCAGGGCGCGCAGGTTGGGGTCGTCGGCCGGGGTGTTGGCGCGGTGACGCGTCGACCCGAACGCGGCAAGGCGGGCGGTCTGCCAGGTCATCGTCCGGGCGGCAGCGAAGAACTCCTCGTCCTTGGGGTTCGAACCCGGCCAGCCACCCTCGACATATGGAAAGCCGGCCTCGTCCAGGCGGCGGGCGATCTTGAGCTTGTCGGCCAGCGACAGGACGAGGCCTTCGCGCTGCGTGCCGTCGCGCAGCGTCGTGTCGTAGAGGAGGACGGGCTCGGTCATCGCTTCGGTCCGGTGGCTCGACCGCGGAACGGGCCGGGTGGCTTCGTCGCCGGCACGGCGACCGGCGGGAACTGCCCGCGAACGTGGGCCACGAGCGCATCGGTCATGGCCGCGGTCGAGATGGCCGTGCCCTGGTCGGCGCTGCCAAGCAGGTCGGCCGTCCGGTGGCCGGCGGCGAGCGTGGAGCGGACCGCTCGTTCGACCGCGCCGGCGGCATCGGCCCGACCGAGCGACCAGCGCAGCAGAAGTGCCGCGGAGAGGACCGCACCGAGGGGATTGGCCTTGCCCTGGCCTGCGATGTCAGGCGCCGAGCCGTGGACGGGCTCGTACAGTCCGAAGATGCCGTGCGCGGTCTTGCGCTCGCCGAGCGACGCCGACGGGAGCATCCCGATCGACCCAGCCAGGACGGAGGCCTCATCCGAGAGGATGTCGCCGAAGAGGTTCTCGGTGACGATGACGTCGAATGCCGACGGGTGCGTGATGAGTTCCATGGCGCACGAATCGACCAGGCGATGCTCGAGGACGACGTCGCGGAATTCGGTCGCCACCTCGGTCGCAACCGTCCGCCACAGCCGGCTCGTGGCCAGCACATTGGCCTTGTCGACGCTGGTCACACGGCCGCGACGGCCGCGCGCCAGCTGGAAGGCGAGCCGGACGATACGCCGGATCTCGGCCTCGGTGTAGGGCAGCGAATCGGAGGCCGCGCGCTTGGCGCCTTCTGCGGCTGCCTCTTTGCGCTTGCCGAAGTAGAGGCCGCCCGTCAGTTCGCGGACGATGAGCAGGTCGACGCCGCGCAACCGCGCCGGGCGCAGTGGCGATGAGCCGATGAGCGCCGGCTCCACGCTGACCGGCCGCAGGTTCGCGAAGAGCCCAAGTCCCTTGCGCAGCGTGAAGAGTGCCTGCTCGGGTCGGGCCGGGGCTGCCGGATCGTCCCATTTCGGACCACCGACGGCGCCGAGCAGGACCGCGTCCGCGGCGGCACAGCGGTCCAGGTCCTCGTCGCGCAACGACGTCCCATAGGCATCGATGCCGGCGCCGCCGGCCACGATCGGATCCCACTCGACCGCGAACCCGAACCGTTCGCCCGTTGCCTCGAGGACGCGCTGCGCCGCGGCCGTGACTTCGGGACCGATGCCGTCACCGGCGATGACCGCGATGCGGTAGTGCGGATCGGTCACGGGGCGACTCGATCGGCGGCCGGGGTCGCCGTCGTGCCTGCAACACGGGACGTACCTGAGTCGGGCAGCGCCAGCAGTTTCTCGAGCGCCGCGAGGTACGCTTCGAGCGATGCTTCGATGATGTTCGTCGATAGCCCGTGGCCGGTGGCCGTGTCGGCGGTCGCTTCTGGGTCGGTGGAGCGGCGGGCCCGGACCAGCACCTGGCCCTGGGCGTCCTCGCCGGCACTCACGGCACGGATCTCGTAATCGGTCAGCACGGGGTGCCAGCCGAGCGACTTCTCCACGGCGCGGTCGGTCGCGCCGAACAGTGCATCGACCGGGCCGTTGCCGGAGCTGTCGGCGGTGAGCGTCTCGCCGCGCAGCCGAAGGGCCACGTTGCCGAGAGAGCGGCCGCCGTGGCTGCTGGTCACGTTCCAGCCATCGAGCGCGATGGCCGGGCCGGTCACCACGTACGGCGACTCCGCTGCGTGCTGCTCGACGAGCGCGACGAGATCCGCGTCCGTGACCTCCTTCTTGGCATCGGCCAGCGCGATGGCCGCGCCGTACACCGAGTCGAGCGACTCGCCCTCCAGCTGGTAGCCGAGTTCGGCGAGCTTGCCCTGGAGGCCGCGGCGGCCGGAGAGCTTGCCGACCGACAGGCGGTTTCCGGCGAGCCCGACCGACTGCGGGGTCATGATCTCGTAGGTCAATGGGTTCTTGAGCACGCCGTCCTGGTGGATGCCCGATTCGTGCGCGAACGCGTTCTTGCCGACGATAGCCTTGTTGGGCTGGACGAGGAAGCCGGTCAGGTAGCTGACGAGGCGGCTGGCGGCGCTGATCTGTTCGGTCGCGACGCGGCTGCCGCCACCGAGGAACTGGGTCGGCCGCGTCCGCAGGGCCATGACCACCTCTTCGAGCGAGGCGTTGCCGGCACGTTCGCCGAGGCCGTTGATGGTCACCTCGACCTGGCGCGCGCCAGCCTGGACCGCCGCGAGCGTGTTGGCGGTGGCGAGTCCGAGGTCATTGTGGCAGTGGATGCTGATGACGGCGCCGCTGCCGACACGCTCCACCACGCGTCGCGTGAGGTCGCCGAACTCCGCCGGGATGGCGTAGCCGACCGTGTCGGGGATGTTGACCGTGGTCGCGCCGGCGTCGACGACCGCCTCGTAGACGCGCAGCAGGTATTCCGGGTCCGTGCGCGAGGCATCCTCGGCGCTGAACTCGATCTCGGCGTCCGGCCCGAGCGCCTGGCGGCCGTAGCGGACCCACTTCACGGCCGCCTCCAGCGCGTCTTCGCGGGTGATGCGCAGCTTGTGCGTCAGGTGGATATCGCTGGTGGCTATGAACAAGTGGAGATGCGGGCGCTCGGCGGGGAGCAGCGCTTCAACGGCGCGTTGCGGATCTCCGTCGCGGCAGCGTGCCAACCCGGCCACTGCGACGCCCTTCGTCTCGCGCGCGATGCGCTGGACCGCCTCGAAGTCGCCCGGGGATGAAGCCGGGAAACCGGCCTCGATGACGTCGACATTGAGGCGGACGAGCTGCCGCGCGACCTCGAGCTTCTCCTCGACGGTCAGACCCGCGCCGGGCGCCTGCTCGCCGTCGCGCAGCGTCGTGTCGAAGATGCGGATGGCGCCAGCGGCTACGCCAGGCACGCTCATGAGGCGGCCGACTTCGTCGCGGTGGCGGGGGTCGGGGCGGTGGCAGGCGCCTTCGCCGCAGCCGAAACGCTCGCCTCGGCCGAGGCCTGGGCCTGGCCGGCGTGCACCTCGACCGGGTTGAGCCACGCCATCTGCGAGCGGAGCGCCGCGCCGACCTTCTCGATCTGGTGGTCGCGATCCGCGGCGCGCATCTTCTCGAACTCCTGGCGGCCGCCCTCGTTCTCGCGCACCCAACGCCGCGCGAAAGAGCCATCCTGGATCTCGCCAAGCACGTCCTTCATGGTCACCTTGACGCCCTCGACGATGCGCGGCCCGGACACGTAGTCGCCGTACTCGGCAGTGTCGCTGACGCTGAAGCGCATGAAGTTGAGTCCGCCGCGGTACATCAGGTCGACGATGAGCTTGAGCTCGTGCATCGTCTCGAAGTAGGCGAGTTCGGGCTGATAGCCGGCCTCCACGAGCGTCTCGAACGCGGCCTTGACCAGTGCGGAGACTCCGCCGCAGAGCAGCGCCTGCTCGCCGAACAGGTCGGTCTCGGTCTCCTCGGCGAAGGTCGTCTCGAGTACGCCGGCCCGCGTCGCCCCGATGCCGCGGGCGTAAGCGAGTGTCCGCGCGCGGGCGGTGCCGGACGGATCCTGGTGCACGGCGAAGAGCGCGGGCACGCCGCCGCCCGACGCGTACACGGAACGCAGCAGGTGGCCGGGGCCCTTCGGCGCGACCATCCCCACATCCACGCCCGCCGGCGGCGCGATGCGGTCGAATCGGATATTGAAACCGTGCGCGAACATCAGCAGCTGGCCGTTGCGCAGGTTCGGTGCGATCTCCTCGTCGTAGACCTTCTTCTGGGCCGTGTCCGGGACGAGGATCATGATGATGTCCGCCTGGCGGACGGCATCGGCTACGTCGGCGACGCGCAGCCCTGCCTCCGCGGCCAGCGCCCGGCTCTTGGACCCGGGCGCAAGCCCGACCACGACATCGACGCCCGAATCGCGCAGGTTCTGCGCGTGCGCATGGCCCTGGCTGCCGTAACCGATGATGGCGACCGTCTGGCCGGCCAGCGCCGCGGCATCGGCATCGGCGTCGTAGTACATGCGTGCGCCCATCAGTCCGTGACCTCCTCGGTGTGTTTCGTTGCGGGAAGCGCCGGAACGGGCGCGGCCTTCAGGATGGTGTCGATATCGAACGATGAGCCGCGGCTCATGGCGACCACGCCGGTGCGCACGAGTTCGCGGATACCGAAGCCCTCGAGCAACGCCAGCAGCGCGTCGATCTCCTGCTCCGTGCCGGAGTACTCGACCACGATGGCATCAGCGCCGACATCCAGCACGCGGCCCTTGTAGAGCTCCACGATCTTGAGCAGCTCACCGCGATTGCGTCCCGCGGCCTTCACCTTGATGAGCGCCAATTCGTGCTCGATGACGCCGCTATCGGGCAGGTCCTGGACCTTGAGCACGTCGATCAGCCGGTAGAGCTGCTTCTCCATCTGCTCCACGGCGAAGTCATCGCCGCGCAGCGTGATGGTCATGCGGCTGATATCAGGCCGCTCGGTATGGCCCACGGCCAGCGACTCGATGTTGAAGTTGCGGGCGCGGACGAGGCTCGCGACGCGGTTCAGGACCCCTGGTTGGTTATTGACGACGACCACGACCACGTGGCG
Organism: Myxococcales bacterium; assembly: GCA_003170275.1. Classification (GTDB taxonomy): domain Bacteria; phylum Myxococcota_A; class Polyangia; order Palsa-1104; family Palsa-1104; genus PALSA-1104. The sequence continues at coordinate 27,359 of PNAM01000004.1, read as the reverse complement.
ATGGACGTCGCCGTGACCGGGAACGAATCTCTCGTTCATCATCCTTCTGCCGACTCGCCCCACGTCTCGATGAGATCGGACAGGCCCTTGCCCGCCGGCATCATCGGGAAGACGTTCTGGGTCTCGAGGATCTCGAACCAGCACAGCGCCGGTCCATCGACCGCCTGCGCCGAGCGGATGGCTCCGTCCACGTCGTCGGGCGTCCGGGCGCGGAAGGTCGGGATCCCGTACGCATCTGCCAGCTTGGCCCAATCGGGGCCGGGCAGGTGGGCCGAGTGGTAGTTGCCGCCGTAGATGATCTCCTGCCACTGGCGGATCATGCCCAGCTTCTTGTTGTCCAGCAGCGCGATCTTGACCGGGATCCGGTCGGCCGAGAGGGTCATGAATTCCTGGCTCGTCATCTGGAGGCCGCCGTCGCCGACGACCGCCCAGGTCTCCTTGTCGGGGCGGCCGAGCGCAGCGCCCATCGCGGCCGGCATGCCATAGCCCATCGTGCCCAGGCCGCCCGAACTGAGATGCGAATCGGGGCGGCGGAAGCCGGCGTAGCGCGCCAGCCACATCTGGTGCTGTCCGACGTCGGAACAGAGCGTCGCGTCATGGTCGGTCAGCTCGCCGAGGCGCTCGATGACGAAGTCGGCCGAGAGGACGCCTTCGCGCCACGCGCCCGAACCGTGCCAGCTGCTGCCCTCGGACTCGGCGCGCCACTCGGCGAGGCGCTCGAAGAAGGTGGCACGGTCGGCGGGCTGGCGCTCCGCCACGAGCGGGGTGAGTGCCCGCAGCACGCGGCCGACGTCGCCGACGATCGGGATGTCCACGGCCACGTTCTTGCCGATCTCCGACGGGTCGATGTCCGCGTGGATGATCCGGGCGTTAGGCGCATACGTGCTGACCTTGCCCGTCACGCGGTCGTCGAAACGCATCCCCAGCGCGATCAACAGGTCGGCCGACTGGATGGCGCGATTGACGTGCTTCCAGCCGTGCATGCCCATGAAGCCGTACGAGAGCGGATGCCGCTCGTCGATGGCGCCGACGCCGAGGAGCGTGTGGGCGATGGGGATCTGGGTCTTCTCGGCGAAGGCGCGCAGCTCATCGACCGCGCCGGCGAGCAGGATGCCGTGGCCGGCCAGGATGACCGGGCGCTCGGCCTGATCGATCGCCTCCGCCGCCAGGCGCAGCTGGCGCGGGTGGCCGTTGAAGGTCGGGCGGAAGCCGGGCAGGTCGACCGTGTCGGGATGGGGCATGCGCGTCTCCTGCTGGAGCGCGTCCTTGGTGATGTCGATGTGGACCGGTCCCGGGCGGCCGGTGCGGGCGATGTGGAACGCCTCGGCGAAGACGCGCGGCAGATCGTCGGCGTCGCGCACCAGGAAGTTGTGCTTGGTCATGGGCAGCGTGATGCCCGAGATGTCGATCTCCTGGAAGGCGTCCTTGCCGATGAGCGCGCCGGGCACGTTGCCGGTGATGGCGACCATCGGGATCGAATCGAGCTGGGCGGTCGCGATGCCGGTCACGAGGTTCGTGGCGCCCGGGCCGGAGGTGCCGAGGCAGACGCCGACCTTGCCACTGGCGCGCGCATAGCCGTCTGCCGCGTGGGCGGCACCCTGTTCGTGGCGCACCAGCACGTGGCGGAGTTCCGGGTAATCGTCGAGAACGTCGTAGAGCGGCAGCACCACCCCGCCGGGATAGCCGAAGAGGACGTTCGCGCCCTGGCGGAGGAGCGCTTCGCACACCACGTCAGCGCCGATGCGCGTCCGATTGCGCGGCTTCGCATCCGAGAGCATCGCCGTGCGCGCCCGCTCGACCTCGGCGGCCGACTCCGTGCCGGCGCCGGGCACGTGGCTGTGGCGTCCCGTGGCGATCTTCGCGATGGCCATCTGCTCCGATGCTCCTCTCGTGGGTCGTTGCTTGCGCGGCTCACAGGCCGCCCGACAAAACGAAAGACCCCCGCCTTCCCGGCGAGGGTCCTGGTGGTGGTCGGTGCTGGCCGCCTAGCGGCTTTCCGTCATCCTCCAGACTCCCGCCGGGAGCCGGTAATAAGGGCGATGATCCCAAGGCCGATGGCCTCAAGGATGGCCCGGAAGGATACGGCTACGTCGGAGCTGGGGAGCGTCATCCGCACGTGGCGACCATCCTCGCGGATGGCGATGACGGTCCGATCGCTGGAGCGACGGGTCTGACGCATGGCGGCGACTGTACACCGCTCGCCCCGAGGGTGTCTAGACCGTGGTCTGCGCGGGTGGTCCTGCCGCCCGTGGCCGATGGTCCGGTCCGGTGGGGCGTGGTGCGGTCTGATGGAGTGGTCGGTCGGCCCGGTAACCGGGCCGTTCGCGCGCCGATTGCCCCCGCCAGTCCTGCTTGTGCGTAGATGCCGACGGCGCCGTCGGTTGATGTGGCGTCATGCCATGGGCGCAAGTCGGCGCTCGATCGGCGCGGGTCATGCACTAACCGGACTGGCGGAGGAGAAGAGCGCTGGAAACCGTTGGCGCGCTACTCCTGGCTACCGGCTACAGGAGCGTTCGGCCGCCGTCGATGCGCAGCGAGGCGCCGGTGATGTAGGTCGCGTCGGGGCCGAGGAGGAAGACGATCGCGCCGGCCACTTCGGCGGCGGTGCCCATACGGCCGAGGGGGACGTCGGGACGGGCGTCGGGCGGGTACCGCGGCGGATCGAAGGGCGTGTCGATGGCTCCCGGTTCGACCAGATTGACGCGGACCCCCAGCGGCGCGCCGATGAGCGCCATCGACTTCACGAGGCCTCCGAGGCCGGCTTTGGCGGCGGCGTAGGCGGGCGATCGGGTCGAGCCTTCGGCGGGCCCGACGATGGATCCGATGATGACGGCCGAGCCATTGGCGGCCGACAGCGCGGGCATCGAGAGCCTGAGCGCTTCGAACGGACCGGTCAGGTCGACCCGGAGGACGTTCGACCAGTGGGCGGCGTCGTCCCAGGGACCCGAGGGCGGGACGCCCGCGGCGCAGACGAGGCCATCGAGTGATAGGTCGACGGCGGCGAGGGCACGCTCGATCACCTCGGGCGAGGTCGCGTCACCGACGACCGAAGTGACAGCCTCGGGCATGGCCTCCGCGAGGTCGATGCCGATGACGCGCCAGCCGTCGGCGAGCAGCCGCTCAGCAGTGGCGCGTCCGATGCCCGAAGCGGCCCCGGTGACGATGGCGGTGCGGGTCGGCCGTTGCCCGGTCATGAAGGCGCAAGGATGCGCGCGATGGCGCGGTCGAGTTCGGCCTCGGTGACGTCGTTGACGTCTTCGACGCGGCCGGTGGCCATGGGCAGGACCCAGCGCTGGACGCCGCGCTCGCGTTTCTTGTCGCCGCGGAGTGCCTCTCGGACCGCGGCGACGTCAAAGGCGCGCGTGAACGGGAAGCCGAGCGGCGCCAGGACTGCGTCGATGCGATCTGCGAGGTCGGGATCGGCGCCGCGGCCGGCGGCGATGGCGGCGACCGCGCGAAGGCCGAGTCCCACGGCGACCCCGTGGGCAAGCGAGTAACCGCTCTCCACCTCCAGCGCGTGGGCGAGCGTATGCCCGAGGTTGAGCGCCCGCCGCCCGCCGCGCTCGAACGGGTCGCGCTCGACCACGTCGAGTTTGAGCCGCGCGGCGCGCTCCACGATGGCATAGCGCGCGGCGTCGTCGACGCCGATCATCGCTGCGAGACCGCGGGTCTCGACCAGGGCCCAGAGCTCGGGATCGCCGATCAGTCCGCATTTGAGCGACTCGGCCATGCCGTCGCGTGCTCGCTCTACAGGGAGCGTCCCCAATGCCTCCACATCCGCGACGATGGCCCACGCCGGCCAGAAGGCCCCGGCCGCGTTCTTGGCATGTTCCAGGTCCACGGCCGTCTTGCCACCGATCGCCGAATCGCACATCGCCACCCACGTCGTCGGGAGATGCACCAGGGGGATGCCGCGGAGGTAGATCGCTGCCGCGACGCCGGCCAGGTCGCCGACCGTGCCGCCACCGACCGCGACGAGTGGATCGCCACGCTCGACGCCCTCGTCGGACAGCCACTCCAGCACGCGTTCCAGGTGCGCCATGCGTTTGATGCCTTCGCTGCCGGCCAGGTCCATGCGCCGGCCACGCGGCAGGGACGCGTCGAGCGCGGGCAATGCCGCGGGGAGACTGGCGTCCGCAATGACCGCCGGCGCGCGGCCATCGAACTGGTCGAGGACTGCGCCCAGCGCCGCCCGATCCAGGCCGCGCCCGAACACGATCCGAGCGTGCGTCGGCCCGAACGGATGGCCACGCGGCACTTCGGTATCGAAGAGGGTTCGCCAGCTCGACGTCGAGGCGCCCGACCGATCAGCAAGGGCGACGGCGACCGCCTGGGCGACCGATTCGGGCGTCCCTTCGGCTTCGATGCGGAAGTCGGACGCTCGATAGAACGGCGCGCGCTCACTGGCCAGCGTTTCCAGCCGACGCTCGGCGTCGCCGGCCAGCAGAGGGCGCTCGACCGGATCGGATCGAAGCCGGGCCAGTGCTCGGTCGATCGAGACATCGAGCCAGACGACGCTCCCGTGTTCGGCGAACGCCCAGCGGTTGAGCGGGTCGATGACCGCGCCACCGCCGGTCGCGATGATCGACGGCCCGCCATCGGCCAGGCGCGCGACCGTCCGCTGCTCGACGGTGCGGAACGCTGTCTCGCCATCACGCGCGATGTGCTCGGCTGGGGAGCGGCCGGTCTTCTGCTCGATTGCCTCGTCGAGATCGACGAAGGGCCGGCCGAGCCGCTCGGCCACGCAGCGCCCGACCGCGGTCTTGCCGCTCCCCGGCAACCCGACAAGGACGATGCCGGTGCCTTCAGACATCGGCCGACTCGCCGAGTTCGATGCGCAACGCTTGACGCATGACCTCGATCGGCGCAGGCACGCCGAGCCACGCTTCTAGGCTGCGCCAACCCTGGCCGAGGAGGATCCCGGCGCCGCCGCGTGCCGGTGCGCCAGCCGCTCGCGCATCAAGGACGAGGCGTGTCGGGCTCGGCCGATAGACGAGGTCGAGGACGGCGAGGTCGCGACGCAGGAGTTCGGCCGGGACGGGTGTCTCGTGCGAGCCCGTGCCGATGGGGGTGGCATTCACGAGCAGGTCAGCGTCCGCCAGGAGCTGCGGGATGTCACTCCAATCGTCGCGCGAAACGCGCGTCACCCGCCGCGCGCCCGCATCCTCGAGCGCGAGCAGGACCGCGCGTCCGGCTCCGCCGCCGCCGAGCACCACCGCGTGGCGGGCGTTCGGGCGGAGTGCCATCACCGCATCGACCATGGCCGGCAGGTCGGTGTTCAGGCCGACGAGTGCGCCGTCTCGGCGAACCACTGTATTCACCGCGCCCACGCGTGCCGCGCCATCGTCCATCTCGTCGACCAGCTCGGCCACGGCGAGTTTGTGGGGCGTGGTCACGTTGCCGCCCAGGTCCTCGCCATGGCGCAACGCGGCCAGCGCCGTGGGCAGATCGACGACTGGGATGTCGGCCAGCTCGTACCGATGCGGCAGACCGAGCGCAGCGAAAGCCGCGTTCTGCATCGCCGGTGACGCCGAGTAGCCGATGTGCTGGCCGAGCAGGACGAACCGCCCCATCAGCCGAGGCTGGACGCGGGGCGGCCTGTGCGGCCGCGGCGCCGCCGGACCGCGGCCTGGAGGTCACCCAGCGTGTCGCCGCCGAAACTCGTCAGCAGCGCATCGGCGAGTACGAGCGCCACCATCGCCTCGCCGACGATCGCGGCCCGCGGCATGATCGCGATGTCGGTCCGCTCGATGTGGGCCTTGCCGGGCGCGCCGGTGACGATGTCGACCGAGCCGAGCGGCTTGCGCAGCGTCGAGACGGGCTTGACTGCGGCGCGGACGACGATGGACATGCCATTGCTCATGCCGCCCTCGATGCCCCCGGCGCGATTGCTGGCCCGCTCCCAGCCGCCGCTCGCGGCGCCGAGATCGACCTCGTCATGGACCTCGCTGCCGCGCATCCCGGCCACCGCGAATCCCTCGCCGATGCCGACAGCCTTGACCGCCTGGATGCTCATCGTCGCGGCGGCCAGTGCCGCATCCAGCCGCGTGTCCCATTCGGCGGCCGAGCCCAGCCCGACTGGCACGCCCTCAGCCACGACCACGAACGCGCCACCGATCGAATCACCGGCCTCGGCGCAGGCATCGACCTCGGCGATCATCAGCCGCTCCGCGTCCGGATCTGGGCAGCGCAGCGGGGAGGGGACGCGCAGGTCGCGCGCCGGCCAATCGGCGGGAACGGCCGCGAGGGAATCGGCAGCATCAGGAAAGGCACGCACGGGACCCAGCTGCTCCACGTAGGACCAGATTCGGACCCCGTTCGCGGCCAGGAGCTGCCGCGCGACCGCGCCCGCCAGGACGCGGGCTACCGTGGAGCGGGCGGAGGCGCGTTCCAGTACGTCGCGCACGTCGTCGGTGTCGTACTTGATGGCGCCGGCGAGATCCGCATGGCCCGGACGTGCCAGCGTGATCGGCTTGGGGCGACGCTCATCGGGGAGTGGCTCGACCGACATCCGCTCGGCCCAGTTCGGCCAATCGAGATTGTCGACGCGAAAGCCGAGCGGCGAGCCGAGCGTTCGCCCGAAGCGCAGCCCGGCCGTCCAGACGACGCGATCCCGCTCGATGAGCATCCGCCGGCCGCTGCCGTAGCCATGCTGGCGGCGGCGCAGATCGCGGTCGACGAGGGCGGTCGAAACACGGAGTCCTGCCGGCAGCCCCTCCAGCACGCCCGAAATGGCCGGCCCATGCGACTCGCCCGCGGTCAGCAGCCGCAGGCGTCTCATCGGGGACGTGCCTCGTTGCCGGGGAGTGGCTCGCTGCCGGGGAGTGCCCCGACAGCAGCCGCGTCCTCCCAGAACGTCGGGTATGACACGGCCACGCACGCGGCGTCGTCCATCGTCACGCTCTTGGCCACGCCCGACCATGCGGCCACGGCCATGGCGATGGCGACGCGGTGGTCGCCGTGCGTCGTGACCGCCGCGTCCCGCGCGCGGCCGGGCGTGATGCGCCACCCGTCGGCATGCTCCTCGACGCGTGCCCCAGCGGCGATGAGCGCCGCGGCCATGGCCGAGATGCGATCGGATTCCTTGACGCGCAGCTCCCCGGCGTCGCGCACTTCGCTCGTGCCCTGCGCAGCGGCCATAGCCACGGCGAGGAGTGGCAGCTCGTCGATGAGCGCGGGCACGCGGTCGCCCCGGATGGAGACGGCGCGGAGATGCGCCGCGCTGCGCACGATCAGGTCGCCCACCGGTTCGGGTCCTTGCGGCTGCTTCGACGGCACGACGGTGATGTCCGCGCCCATCTCGCGCAGGACGTCGAGGAGCGCCAGGCGCGTCGGGTTGAGGCCGACACCGGTCAGGTGCAGTTCGGCATCGGGATGGATCGTGGCAGCGACCAGCCACGCTGCCGCGGACGAGAGGTCGGCCGGCACGGTGAACGATGCTGCCCGCAGCCGACCCGGTCCGCGCATGGTGGTGACGGTCCCCGTGGCCACGTCCACGCGATGGATGTCCGCGCCCATCGCCGCCAGCAGCCGCTCGCTGTGGTCGCGCGTCGCGCCGGGCACCGCGACCGTGGTCACGCCATCCGCAGCGAGCGCCGCGAAACAGATCGCGCCGAGGACCTGGGCGCTTGCCACGGGCAGGCTGTGGGCCTTGCCGGCCAGCGGGCGCCGGCCATCGATGGTCAGCGGGGCGTGCCCATCGGTCGTCGCGACGCGGGCCCACATCTGGCGGAGCGGCACCGCGACCCGTTCCATCGGCCGACGGCTGAGCGAGACATCGCCGGTGAGCATGATCCGCCCCGACCCGAACGTCGCGATGCCGCAGAGCAACCGCATCGTCGTGCCGGAGTTGCCGCAATCGGCGGTGCCGGCCTGCAGCGCCCCGACCGCCGAAGGCGAGCCCTGGCCGCGGATCCGGAACAGCCTCGATGAGCCGCTCGACGTGACACCGATCTGGACGCCGAGCGACCGAAGGGCACTCGCCGTACTCAGCACATCGTCGCCGGGCGAGCGGATGGTGACGACCGCCTCGCCGGCAGCGATGGCGTTGGCCAGGAGCGCGCGGTGGGCGATCGACTTATCGGATGGGAGGGCGAGCGTGCCGCGCAGCCGGCTGGCGAGACCCAGCACGATTCCCGCCGGTGCCGCCGACGGCCCGACTCGACCCGCTGGATCGACGGCGCCGCCCGACTCGGCCGGCTCGATCGGCTCGGCCGTCACCCTCGGGGTGACCGTCACGCCAGCGCGGTCGGTGGCGGATCGACCGCCGCGGCATGCCGCCGCTGCACCGACCGCGACGCTCGAAGCACCGCCGCCAGCACCGTCTGGAGCTCATCGGCCTCCATCACCCCGCCGGCCGTATCGACCGCCCGCTTCATGAGTGCCCGTTCCCGCTCGACGTCGTGGCCGTGCCCGGCCGGGCCTTTTGCATCCTGCACGGCAACGGCCAGTTGGGCGCGCTCCTCGAGCAGGTTGACGAGCTTCGCATCCAACTCATCGATCCGGGCGCGCAGATCCTGGATGCTGCCGTCGCCGGCCTCCGCTGCGGCCACCAGGCGATTGGCATCGCCGCTTCGCAGGAACTCGAGGCGCCGCAGCTCATCCATGAGCGACCCGAACTCGGGGAAGGAGAGTGACTGGTCGCCGTCCGAGCGAGCGTGGGCGGGATCCGGGTGGACCTCGATGATCAGGCCATCGGCCCCGGCCGCCGCCGCGGCGACCGACATCGGCCCCACGAGCGGACGACGGCCGGTGCCGTGGGATGGATCGACCACCACCGGGAGGTGCGTCAGCTCCCGAAGCAGCGGCACCGCTGAAAGGTCGAGCGTATTGCGGGTCGACTGGTCGAAGGAGCGGATGCCGCGCTCGCACAGGATGACGTTGCTGTTGCCGCTGGAGAGGATGTACTCGGCCGCCATGAGCCACTCCTCGATGGTCGCGGAGAGGCCGCGCTTCAGGAGGATCGGCTTGCGCGTCTGGCCGGCGGCGCGCAGCAGCACGAAGTTGTGCATGTTCCGGCTGCCGATCTGGATCAGGTCGACGTGGTGATCGAACAGGTCGAGCTGGGCGGGGTCGGTCAGCTCCGAGACGACCGGCATGCCCGTCTCTTCGCGCGCATCGGCGAGGATCTGGAGCGCCGGCTCGCCAAGCCCCTGGAACGCGTACGGCGAGGTGCGCGGCTTGTAGGCACCGCCGCGCAGGATGGCCGCTCCCTCGCGATGGACCGAGCGAGCCGTGGCGAAGAGCTGCTCACGTGACTCGACCGAGCAGGGACCTGCCATCACTACGAGCGGCGCTCCGGCACCGATGGGTATGGAGTTACCGGCCGGCCCGACCGTTATCCGCGATCGATCCGGGTGATGCTCGAGGCTGGTGAGCTTGTACGGATGCGTGACCCGGATCGTCTGTTCGACGCCGGGAAGGGTCCCCACATGCGAGACGCGGTCGATCTCCGTTCCGACCACGCCGATGACGACGCGCTCCTGTCCCTCGCTGACGAACGCCTCCAGGCCTTCGCCCCGGATGAGTTCGCACACGGCTGCGATCTGGTCGGGATCGGCGCCCGTCCGCATCACCACGATCATCTGGGTCTCCATTCGTCCTTCCGTCTCGCTCGGTTCGGTCGACTTTTCGGTCGTCTCAGGCTCGAGAAACAGAAAACGCAGGGGCCTTTCGGCACCTGCGTTTCGCGGGCACGAGGTTGCTTGCTGGCGAGCCATGCTCGCCGGCCTCGTACCCGCTAGGCGTAAAACCAGTTGAAGGTTCGCATCAGGCCGCGGAGCGTAGAGGGCTCCGTCGGGACTGTCAACAGAGGCCATTTCGGCGCCTCCGACGGCCGCGCGTGGCGTGGTCGATGCTGTCGACCACTTCTGCCTCGAAACGCCTCGATCTGCCCTTCGCGAACCCCCTTTGCACAGCCTTGGCTGCCCTCGACCGCCCTCGGCCGCCGACCGCTCGATGCCATCGACCACTTCGGGCCCGAATGCCCGCCCAGGCCGCGAAATCACCCCGATTCGACCGTGCGGGCTCGCCATCAGCGGCTTGTGCTCGATGCCATCGTCCACTTCAGGTCCGAGAGCCCGTCGCGGCATGCGATCAGCTGAACCTTGGCGCGTTCGACGCCAAAGTGGTCGATGTCATCGACCAGGGCGCCTTGGCCGGATCCAAGCGCTCGTCTAGGTCTTGGTCGGAACCAGGATCCCACCAACGACGAGCGCCAACACGTATGCGCAGAGCAGCAGCGTGAGCGCCAAGACCCGACGACCGCCGTTGAGGTTACCCGCGTGGTGAAGGACCCATTCGGAGGCGACGAGTTGTGGCACGAAGATGACGGCAACGATGGCCATCAGCTGCCACCCTCCCCACGCGAGAGCGGCAAGAGCAAAGAAGCTGAGCATCCCAGTCGCGAGCCAGAGCCCGCCGACCACGATTCGGGCAGCGCGCGGCGCCGAAGCCGATTCGGCCGGCACGCCCCATCCGCTCGACCGATCCTGACCACGACGCTTGACTTCCTCGGTCGACACGACCAACATGCTACTTATGAGTAGCACGATAGTCAACCGGTCATGAAGATCGCCATCACCGGAGGGACCGGGTTCGTCGGGCGTGCGCTGGCCGAGCGACTGATCGCCGCCGGGCATGAGGTCGTCGTCATCGGACGGGGTGAGCGAGCGCACATCAGCCCGCCGCCTCCCGGTATCACCGTCGTCAGCGCGGACATCACGGACGTCACGGCTCTGACCGAGGCGTTTCGCGGCTGCGTGGCGATCGCTCATTGCGCCGGCATCAACCGCGAGATCGGTGCCCAGACGTACGCCGCCGTCCACGTCGTGGGCACCCGCGCAGTCATCGAGGCCGCGCGTGCCGCCGGGGTCGAGCGCCTGACGGTGCTCAGTTTCCTGCGCGCCCGACCGGATGGCCCGACCGCCTACCGCCGCTCCAAGTGGGAGGCCGAGGAACTCGTCCGCGGCTCCGGTCTCACGTGGACCGTCCTCAAGGCGGGCGTGATCCACGGTCGCGGCGACCACATGCTCGACCACCTGAGCCATGCCTTCTACACGTTCCCCATCTTCGGCCTGGTCGGGATGCGCGACCGGCCGGTGCGGCCCGTGGCTGTGGCTGATGTAGCGTGCGTGCTCGAGGCGGCGATGATCGGCGACCCGCGCCTGGCCGATCGGACCGTGGCCGTCCTCGGTCCGGAGGAGCTGATGCTCGGTGACGCGGTCCGGCGGGTGGCCGCGGTGACGGGGCGGCGCCCACGGTTCGTGCGCTTCCCGGTCGTTGCCCATCTCGTCATCGCACACGTGGCCGAGCTGCTGATGAAGGTCCCGCTCGTCGCGGTCGCGCAGGTCCGAATCCTCCAGGAGGGCGTGACCATCCCCGCGCCGTTCGCCGACGATCTCCCGCCCGATCTCGCCCCGAAGACCCCATTTTCCGAAGCGGTCATCCGTGCCGGACTTCCGCCTGCCGGTCGATTCGGGCGCGCCGACTTGCGCTGGTTCGCGCGATGAGCGGCACAGGCGGTTACTTCCGCTTCATCCGCCGCAACGTCCTTATCCACTTGGTCTGGGCGATGGCGTTGTGGGTCTTCATCGTCGCGCTGGCGCCGGTCTACGGAATCGCCGTCGCAGGTGACCCTTTCTACGCCTTCGAGGAAGGCTACGGCGTGCTTCTCTTTGCGTTTCCTCTCTTCATCGCCTACGCGTTCGTCATCGGAGCGCCGATCAACCTCGTCCTTGTGACCGTCGTGTGGAGGCTACGCGGGCGGATCGCCGCGGGACGGAACCGCCAACTCTTCGCCGTCTTGTGCGCGGTAGTGTGGATCGTCGTGGTGTGCGTCCAGTACCTCGTCGTCGTGCTTCTGGCCACGGACGACTCACAGTGGCTGCGGACCGCGCTGTACGAAGGTGCTGCTTGCGCTCTCGCGGCTGCCGTCTTCGGGGTCATGCTGCGCTGGTCGCCACGATGAATTCGGTGGTCGGCCTGGGCGTCTGGCTTGTCGCATACGTCGCGCTGCCGCCGTCGACGCCGATGGAGGCGCGCATCCTGCTGCTGGCGCCCCTGGTCATCGTGCCGCGGCTGCTCGGTTTGCTGCCGTCGCGACCATGGATCGGGCGACTCGCCGGATGGCCGGCTCTCGTCGCGGCGTTGCCGCTCATCGTGGCCTTCGCGCTTCCCGCCGGACCCGTTGCAGTGATCTTCGCGCTGCCGTGGCTCGCGATCGCGCTGATCGGCACGTCCTCGGCCATCGTGCACGGGCTGCCGCGCCTGCCTGACCTCCTGCGACCGAGTCGAGCGTCCGAGCTGGGGGTCGATGTCGCCCTCGGCTTCTGGTCGATCGGGGCGCTGTTCATCGCGGTCGACCGACTCGGCCTCCAGACCGGCTTCTCGCCCGACATCGTGCTGCTGACCGGCGTCCATTTCCACTTCGCGGGGTTCGGCCTGCTCGGTCTGACGAGCCTGCTCGCAACCGACCGACCGTGGCTCCGTGCCTCCGTGTTCGGGCTTGTGGTCGGCATCCCCGTCACCGCGGTGGGCTTCGTCGCGTCGAGCGACGCGATCAGTGCCATCGGGGCGCTCATCGTCGGGACGGCAGGCATCGGGATCGCGGTGGCGCTGGTGTCCACGCGCGTCCACGGTACCGCTCGCTGGGCGCAGCGCGCGGCCGGCGTGGCGCTCCTCGTCGGCATGCCGATGGGCATCGCCTGGTCCGTCTCGATCCTGTTCGGCCCGCGCTTCCTCGACCTCGACACGATGATCGCCACGCACGGCGCCCTGAACGCGATGGCAGTGCTTCTGACGGTCCTGTCGCTCGGCTGGTCGACGCCATCGACCACTTTGGACTCGAACATCGGGTCTGGGTGACCAGGACCGCCCGCAAGGCCACGAATCGGCAAGATTGGTCGATGCCATAGGCCATTCGCGTCGAATCCGGCCGATGCCGTCCCTGTCAGTCCCTCGGAACCGCCCTTCGGCTCGACAGTGGTCGATGCCATCGACCACCCGGCGCAGTGAAGTCGGAGATAAGTCTCTCTGGCTAGCGTTGGCCGATGCCACCGATCACTGAGCCTCGCACGCGACTCACGCGGATGGCGCATCGACAGGTCATCGAGTTGCGCCGCGTTCTTGGTGCCGAGATCCGCCGTCTTCGCGAGGACGCGGGCATCAGCCAACGCCAGCTGGCAAGGGCGGCGGGAATCAGCCACGCGCTGCTCGTCGATATCGAAGCGGGCGAGGTCAGCGCCAGCCTGGAGGCGTTGGCGCGGATCTGTGCCGGGCTCGGTGGCAAACTCGGCGCCCGCGTGGAGGTCAGTGCTGGCCCCGCGATCCGCGACCACATCCAGGCGGCGATGCTCCAGGGGTTGACCCGCGCCATCCATCCGCGGTGGCGTCGCTTCGTGGACGTGCCGGTCTTTCGCCCGGTCCGAGGTTCCATCGATCTCGTCCTCGATGACCCTGTCCAGGAGGTTGCGATCGCAGGAGTGGCGCAATCGGAGCTGCGCCGGATCGAGCAGCAGGTCCGTTGGGCCAACGTCAAGGCCGAGGCACTCAGGGACGGAGGGAATCGGGAGCTCGCCATGGCCATGGGGGCGGATCGCTCGGTGTCCCGCCTGCTGCTGGTGCGCTCGACGGCCGCGACCCGGAAGGTCGCGATGACCTACCCGGACCTGCTCTCGGCCGCCTATCCAGCCATGCACGCTTCCGCCGTCGCCGCGCTGACCGGGACGGCCGATTGGCCCGGCCCGAGTCTGGTCTGGATGGACGTCGGCAACGGGATCGGGGTCCTTCGAACGGCACCGCCGCGCGGCGTCCCGTTCGGCCGATAGGGACGGCACCGCACCCGGCTGGTCGACGCCATCGACCACTTCGGGCTCGAATCGGACGTGGCCAACCGTTGGGTTGACGCTCAGAGCCCGTACGCCACCGATCGGTCGATGCCGTCGACCATATGGCCACCAAATGGCCGCCAACGGCTTTCTCCCACGGCTCAGGGTCCCGGCGGAGCGCCCTTCGGCCCGATTCTGGTCGATGCCGTCGACCACCCACTTCGCCGAGACCAGGCTTGGCGCCGCGCGCCGCGCTGACGCGCCGTTCGGACGGCCGCGCGGGGCCACTCGGCGCCTGTAAGGGGCCACTCGGCGCCTGTTTGGTACGCTCCCGCCATGGCCGCGCCGCGCACGCTCGTCGACAAGATCTGGGATGACCACGTCGTCGCGGACGAGCCGGGCGCGCCGACGGTGCTCGGCATCGACCTGCATCTCGTCCATGAGGTCACGAGCCCGCAGGCGTTCGAGGGGCTGCGGCGCCGCGGCGCCACGGTTCGCCACCCGGAACGGACCATCGCGACGGCGGACCACTCCACGCCCACGTCGGACCGCTCGCTGCCGATCCTCGACCAACAGGCCGCGTTCCAGGTCGCGCAACTCAGTCGCAACTGCGCCGAGTTCGGCATCCCGATCCATCCGCTCGGGTCGGACACGCAGGGCATCGTCCACGTCATCGGGCCGGAACTGGGCCTGACGCAGCCGGGCATGACCATCGTCTGCGGCGACTCGCACACCGCGACGCACGGCGCATTCGGCGCGTTGGCGTTCGGCATCGGCACGTCGGAAGTCGAGATGGTGCTCGCCACCCAATGCCTGCTCCAGCGCCGCCCCAAGAGCTTCGAGGTGCGCATCGACGGCCACCAGAGTGCCGGCGTCTCGGCCAAGGACATCATCCTGGCGCTCCTCTCGAGGATCGGCATCGGCGGCGGCACCGGCCACGTCTTCGAGTACAGCGGCGAGGCGGTCCGTGCCCTCTCGATGGAAGAGCGCATGACCATCTGCAACATGTCGATCGAGGGCGGCGCGCGCGCCGGGCTGATCGCCCCTGACGACACCACGTTCCAGTACATCGCCGGCCGACCCCATGCGCCTCAGGGGGCCGACTGGGACCGGGCGGTCGACCGATGGCGCGGGCTGCCTTCCGATGAGGGCGCTGCCCACGCCAAGTCGATCACCATCGATGCGTCGGCGCTGGAGCCGATGATCACGTACGGCACCAACCCGGGCATGGGCATGTCGATCACGTCGCGGGTGCCGCAGCCGGCTGACCAGGCCGACGACGCAGGCCGGAGGTCGCTCGAACACGCGCTCGACTACATGGGCCTCCAGCCCGGCCAGTCGTTGCTCGGGCAGAAGGTCGATATCGTCTTCATCGGCTCGTGCACGAATTCGCGTATCAGCGATCTGCGCCAGGCGGCGGCAGTGGTGCGCGGCCGGAAAGTCGCCGATGGCCTGCGCGTGATGGTCGTGCCGGGCAGCCAGCAGGTGAAGATGCAGGCCGAGGCCGAGGGGCTCGACCGTGTCTTCCTCGCCGCCGGAGCTGAGTGGCGCGAGGCCGGTTGCTCGATGTGCATCGCCATGAATGGCGACCAGGGCGAGCCGGGCCAATACATCGTGAGCACAAGCAACCGAAACTTCGAGGGTCGCCAGGGTCGAGGCGCGCGAACGTTTCTCGCCTCCCCGATGACTGCGGCCGCGACCGCGCTGAGCGGCGTCGTGACCGATCCTCGCACCGTCACGCCGGCCGGGTAGGGAGGGCGAACGACCGTGGCCGAACCGTTCGCGACATTCACCAGCCGCGTCATCCCGCTGCCCAACGAGAACGTGGACACGGACCAGATCATCCCGGCGCGCTTCCTCAAGACGACCGAGAAGACCGGCCTGGCCGACGCGCTCTTCTGCGACTGGCGTTATCTCGCCGACGGCTCACCGAACCCGGCGTTCGTCATCAACCGGCCGGAGATGCAGGGTCGCGGCGTGCTGCTCGCGGGCGACAACTTCGGCTGCGGCTCGTCGCGCGAGCACGCACCGTGGGCGCTCACGTCGTGGGGCATCCGCGCGGTCCTGTCGACCGGATTCGCGGACATCTTCCGTAACAACTCCCTGAAGAACGGGTTGCTGCCGATCGTCGTCGATGCAGACACGCATCGCCAGCTGTTCGTGATGGTGGCCGCGGATCCGGACCTCGAGTTGACGGTCGACCTCGAGACCCAGACCGTTCACCTCCCCGGCGACGAGGACATCCCGTTCCAGGTCGATCCATTCGCTCGCCAGATGCTCCTCGCCGGCACCGACGAGATCGGCTGGATGCTGGATCGGGCGCCGGCGATCGAGGCGTGGGAGGCCGGGCATCCGGCGCGAGTCGACACTCGGCCGGCGCATCCTGATCCCGCGGCCGCCTGAGCATCTCGACATGACCGCGGACGCTTCGATCGTCCGACGCCTCTACGAGGCACGGGCGGCTGGCGATCTTGCGAGCGCCGCGGAGGTCATCGGCCCGAACGTGGTGTGGCACGAACCATATGACTACCTCGGAACGATCAACGGCCGCGCGGCCGTCATCGCCGCCATCGAACATTCGATGGCGGAGACGGGCGGCACGTTCACGCTGAAGGTCACCGACCTCCTCGCCAGCGACGATCACGTCGTCGCCCTGGTCGATTTCTCGGCGGAGCGCCATGGTGGCCGCATGTCCGGCCGCGAGATCGGCGTGTTCAAAGTCGAGGGCGGCCAGATCCAGGAAGTCTGGTTCTACACCGCCGAGGACCCGGCCGCCGTCAGCGACTTCATGCGCGGCTGATCGGGGCGCGTGGCGCCGAAGCTGGCCGCGTGTCGGCCGAGCGTCCGACGGCGGTCGCCTGTCGTCGGACCTTGCCGCGTGTCCCCCGATCCCAAGTCCCGTCACCTACTTCCCGACCGAGTGCTAAGCGACCTTCAGTCCGGGAATCCGTGCCCGAAACCGACCGTTGGCCATGTCGCCACGCTCAGAGCACGCTCGGATCCTCGGCCGTGTCGAGCGAAGCGCGGTCAACCGTCGTTTATGACTTTGCCGGGTACTGAGTGACGGTAGCAAGGCGGTCCAGCCCCGCGGTCCGGCGCCGCGTTTCTGCCACCCATGCATGCATGGGGCGAGGCCGGCATCCTTGACGCCTCGCGCAGTCGGCCCTAGTATCCGGCCCTCAACCGAATACGAAGGGCTGTGAACGGGACGAGTACGACTCGACCTGCCGGCACAGAGACCCGGCGGCTGGTGGAAGCCGGGACGGCAGCGAGACGGAATGGACCCGGGAGCCTCCGGACCGAACGACGGACGTCGCGCCAAGCGCCGCGACACCGCCAAGTAGGCTCCGGCGCAGAGCGCCAGCGATACAGGGCAGCGCCGATCGGACTCGGAAAGGGGCAGGGCCCAACGAGTATCCCGTCGGTCACGCAAGTGCGGCATCGCCGAACCCAGGGTGGCACCGCGGAAGGCTCGACCTTTCGTCCCGGATGACGGAAGGTCGTTCTGATTCCGGGAGTGCCACGGTCCGATGCTCACCACAGAGCCGCTCAGCCTCGCCGAGGCGAAGCGTCTGGCCGCCAATGCCGACACGATCCTGCTGCGCGCCACGCGCGACGCGGATCTCGACACGCCCATCGGCGCCTTCCTGGCGCTGGACGACGGCACACCGGCCTACCTCTTGGAGTCGGTCGAGGGCGGCGAGCGGCTTGGCCGATATTCCTTCCTTGGCGTCTTGCCGCGCCGCCTGCTCGAGGTTCGCGACGGCATCGCCAGCGTCCGCACGCGACCTGTCGGAACGGAACGCGCAGGCGAGCGCCTGGCGGACGCGATCCCGGTCACGACTCCCGCCCCGGATCCGCTGGCGGCACTCCGTGCATTCCTGCCTCGCCGCCGCGTGGCCCCCGAGGGCGACTTCCCGCGCTTCACCGGCGGCGCCGTCGGCGTCCTTGCTTACGACGCGGTTTCCAGTTTCGAACCGACCGTCCCCATGCCCAAAGCCGACCCGGTGGGCGTCCCCATGGCGGCCTTCCTCGAGACCGACCTGGTGGTGGTCTTCGACCACCTGACCCACACGCTCTCGGCCATCGCGTCGCTTCACACGGACGCGCCCGACTTCGAGGGCCGATATGCGATCGCGGACCGCGCCGTCCATGACGCCCTGGAGCGGACGAGGTCGGGCTCGGCCGAGCAGGCGCCGACCGGTGGACGGACGACCGATGGGACCAAGGTGAGCTCGACCAGCCTGGATCGAGCCGCCTACGTCAGCGCGGTCGAACAGGCCCAGGAGGCCATCCGCGGCGGCGAGTGCATCCAGGTCGTCGTTGCGCGTCGCCGTTCGATGCCGCTCCCAGCGACGTCCCGCGGTCCACTGACCGGCATCGACCTCTATCGCGCGCTCCGCCGCATCAGCCCGAGTCCGTACCTCTTCTTCGTCCGGATGCCCGATTTCGAGCTCGTCGGCGCCAGCCCGGAGTTGCTGCTCCAGGTCGAGGGTGACCGAATGGTCACTCATCCCATCGCCGGCACGAGCCCGCGCGGCGCGACGCCGGCGGAGGATCGCGCCCTGGCCGAGAAGCTGCTGGCCGACCGCAAGGAGCGTGCCGAGCACGTGATGCTCGTGGACCTCGGCCGCAACGACGTGGGACGCGTCTCCGAATACGGCGCCGTTCGGGTGACCGAACTGATGGCGATCGAGCGTTTTTCGCATGTGATGCACATCGTGAGCCAGGTGGAGGGGCGCCTCGCCCCGGGCCGCTAGACGCTCGACGTCTTCCGGGCGACGTTCCCGGCGGGGACGATGACCGGCGCGCCGAAGGTCCGCGCGATGGAGATCATCGACGAGCTCGAGCCGGCCAAGCGCGGCGCGTATGCGGGCGTCGTCGGGTACCTCGACTTCTCCGGGAACCTCGACACCGCCATCGCCATCCGCACCATGATCTGGCGCGACGGTCACGCGAGCGTGCAGGCGGGCGCGGGCATCGTTGCCGATTCGGTTCCCGAAGACGAAGACCTCGAGTGCCACAACAAGGCGCGGGCGCTGCTCACCGCCGCCGCCGCCGCCCGCCGNNCACGTGATGCTCGTCGACCTCGCACGCAATGACCTCGGGCGCGTCTCGCAGCCGGGCAGCGTGACCGTCAGCAAATTCCTGGAAGTTGAGCGCTTCAGCCACGTCCAGCACCTGGTCAGTCATGTCGAGGGTCGCCTGCGGCCCGGCACCGATGCCCTCGACGCGCTGCGCGCCGTCTTCCCGGCCGGGACCCTGTCGGGCGCGCCCAAGGTCCGGGCGATGCAACTCATCGCCGCGTTGGAAGGGGAGCGGCGCGGCCTGTACGGCGGGGCGGCGGGGTATCTCGGCTATGACGGATCGCTTGATACCGCCATCACCATCCGCAGCGCCGTCCTCCGTGACGGCGTGGTCCACGTCCATGCCGGTGCCGGCATCGTGGCCGGCAGCGTCCCGGAGCGTGAATTCGAAGAGACGGAACAGAAGGCCGCCGCCATGACCCGCGCCCTCGAAGCAGCCGCTCCGGCGCCAACGCCCGAACTCACCGGTGCAGACGCCGCCCTTGGCGGCGGGAGGTCGACATGATCCTGGTCATCGACAACTACGACTCGTTCACTTACAACCTGGTGCAGGCGCTCCAGGCCGCCGAAGCCCGGGTCCGAGTCGCCCGCAACGACACCCTCGACCGTGCCGCCATCGAAGCGCTCGCCGACGACACCGAGCAGCCGTTGACCGGGATCCTCGTCTCGCCCGGACCCGGGGATCCGTCCCGATCCGGCGCCTCCCTCGACGCCATCGCCGTCGCCGCCGAGCGGAGCATCCCGCTGTTCGGCGTCTGTCTCGGGATGCAGGCGCTCGGCGCAGCGTACGGGGCCTCCATCGTCCGAGCCCCGACCTTGGTACACGGCGAAGCGTCGACCATCCAGCACGACGGCCGCGGCCTCTTCGCCGGACTGCCGTGGCGTTTCCAGGCCGCCCGCTATCACTCGCTGTGCGTCGATCCGGGCACCGTCCCGGATGAACTCGTGGTCACCGCGCTCAGCGACGATGGCGTGGTGATGGGCCTGCGGCATCGTGACAAGCCGCTCGAGGGCGTCCAGTTCCACCCGGAATCGGTGCTCACGCCGGACGGGCCGCGACTCCTCGCCGGCTTCCTGCGACAGACGGGCGATGGTCGACCGGGTCTGCTCGATGGGCGGTCCGACTTCGCGTTCGCGGGGCTGGCCGAGAACGGCGGCCCGGCGGCGGACGAAGGTCGAGCCATCGCCGCTAGGCAGCGGAAAGCGATGGCGGCGGCATGAGCGAGGTCGTTCGAGCCGCCCTTGCGAAGGTCATGGCGGGCGGCTCGCTGGCGTCCGACGAGGCGCACGCGGTGATGGATTCGGTCATGGAGGGCGAGGCGACGCCGGCTCAGCTCGCCGGTCTGCTGATCGCGCTTCGGCTGAGGACGGAGACGGTCGATGAGCTCCATGGCTTCGCGCTGGCGATGCGGCAGCGCGTCGTCCGGGTATCGGCGCCTGATGGCGCGATCGACACGTGCGGCACCGGCGGCGATCGCAGCGGCACGTTCAACATCTCGACCGCGGCGGCCATCACCGCAGCGGCCGGTGGCGTGCCCGTCGCGAAGCACGGTAACCGCGCTCTCACGTCGCGCGCCGGCTCGGCCGATGTGCTCGAGGCGCTCGGCGTGCGCATCGATCTCGGGCCAGAGGACGCTTCAGTGGCGCTCGGCCGCGATGGGTTCGCGTTCCTGTTCGCGCCGTCGTACCACCCGGCGATGCGCCATGCCGGACCGGTGCGGCGCGAACTCGGCGTGCCGACCGCGTTCAACCTGCTCGGGCCGCTCACCAATCCGGCCGGCGTGCGTCGCCAGGTGATGGGTGTGGCCGATCCGACCGCCGCCGACCGGATCGCCCACGTGCTCCACCGCCTGGGTGTCGAGCGTGCGCTCGTGGTCAACGGCGACGGCCTCGATGAGCTGCCGCTCGACGGCAGCGGCGTCATCCGCGACGTATCCGCGGAGGGCGTGAGGAGCCATCGCGTCGATCCCGCGCAGCTTGGCCTGCGGGTCACGCACCGCGACTCGTTGCGCGGCGGCAGCGCGGCCGACAACGCCGACACCATCGAGCGCATCTTCGACGGGGAGCAGGGTCACCAGCGCGACGTGGTGCTCCTCAATGCGGCCGCGGCGCTGATGGCGGCCGGCCGCGCCACCGACCTGCGCGACGGCGTCGAGATGGCCGCCGCGATCATCGATCGCGGGCACGCCACGGCGATGCTCAAGCGGTTGCGCGTCCCGGCGCCCGCGGCGAACGACGCGACAACCGCGCACACCGCTGGTGGCGCGGCGTGACCGTTGCAGCTCGGCCGCCGAGGACCGGCCAGCGTTCCATCGAGCGTCGCAGCGTCGTCCACGAGATCGCCGCGCGCCGCGCGGCCGACGTTCGTGCCGAGTTGGAAGGCTCATCCGCCCGCGCGATGACGAATGAGGCGCGTCTCGCGCCGCCACCGCGCGAACTGCTCGCCACGCTTGCCGAACCCGGCCTGCACGTCATCGCCGAGGTCAAGCGCCGCTCCCCAAGCGCCGGGCGCATCGTCGGCGGAGCGGCCGCAACCTCAGCTGCGGCCGCGGCTGCGGGGGACGTGCCGGCCACCGATGTCGCTGCCATCGCCCGCGCCTACGAAGCGGGTGGGGCCGCCGCGATCTCGGTGCTCTGCGAGCCGCACTGGTTCGGTGGCTCGATCGATGACCTCCGCGCGGTCCGAGCGGCGGTCCGCCTGCCCATCCTGGCCAAGGAGTTCGTGGTCGATGCTCGTCAGTTGGCCATCCTCCGCAGCGCCGGCGCCGATCTCGTGCTCCTGCTCGTAGCGCTCCATCCGCAGCGCCGCCTCGAGGCACTCGTGCGCGAGATCCAGGCACTCGGCATGGAGCCGCTCGTCGAGGCCCACGACGAGCGCGAGTTGGAGCGTGCCATCGCCACCGACGCACGGCTCATCGGCATCAACAATCGTGACCTGCGCACGCTGGCGATCGACTCGGAGCGCTGCGAGCGGCTCCGGGCGCTGGTGCCAGAAGACCGCCTCGTGGTCGCCGAGTCCGGCGTGCGCGACCCCGCGACGCTGATCCGGTGGCGGGCCGTCGGTTTCGATGCCGCGCTCATCGGGGAGTCGCTGATGCGAGCCGCCGATCCGCGCGCCGCTGTCGCTGCGTTCGCCGCGGCCGGTCGCGTGCCCCGCGACATCGCTGCCGCCGACCGCGCGCCGATGGTCAAGACCTGCGGCATCGTCGACGAGGCCGGCGTTCGCGCCGCGATCCATGCCGACGCCGACGCCATCGGGCTCAACCTCGTGCCGGGCACGCCGCGCGCCCTTGAGCCCGCCGAAGCTGCCGCTCTTGCCAGCTACGCCCGGTCCATCGGCCACCCCGGCCGTCCCCGGATCGTGACCGTGACCGTCGATCGGACGCCCGCCGACCTCGCAAGGTTGGTCGGGGTGATCGATCCCGACGTTCTCCAGCTGTCCGGCCAGGAGACGCCCGATTCGATGGCTGGCCTGCCCCGACCGGCCTGGAAGGTGCTGCACGTCCAGCCCGAGGGATCCGATGGGGAAGCCGTTCGGCTGATCGAGCAGGCGCAGGCCTACCTGGCGACCGGCCGCTGCGAGCTTGTCATGCTCGACACGGCCGGCGGCATCCATCCCGGCGGCACCGGGCGACGCTCGGATGTGGGCATCGCGGCGGCCGTGGCGCGGGAAGTGCCGGTCATCCTGGCCGGCGGCCTGCGACCAGGGAACGTCGCCCTGGCGCTGCGCGAAGTGCCCGCGGTCGGCGTCGACGTCGCGTCCGGCGTCGAGCGCGACGCCTCCGCGAGCGACGCGGACCCGCGGCCTCGCAAGGACCCGTTGGCCGTGGCGCTGTTCGTCAAGCGCGCCCGCGCCGCGCGCTTCGACCAGCCGCACGTCCCGAGTCGCCCGACTCCGATCGAAGCCGGCCTGCTCGCGGCCGACGAGCGCGGACGCTGGGGCGCGGCGCGCGACCTGGGCGGCCGCTACGTGCCGGAGACGCTCGTGCCCGCGCTCCTCGAGCTCGAGCGCACGTACGCGCAGGTCCGCCACGATCCCATCTTCTGGGCGGGGTTGCGTGATCGCCTCGCGGCCTACGCCGGCCGTCCGACGCCGCTCTATCGCGCGGATCGCCTCGCCGCCGAGGTGGTCGACCGCGCGGGCTCGCTGGCCGGTCCCGATCGTCGACTGCCCGCCCTTCGGCTGTACCTGAAACGGGAGGACCTCGCGCATACGGGCGCGCACAAGATCACCAACGCGCTCGGACAGGCGTTGCTGGCGCGGCGGCTGGGCAAGGATCGCGTCATCGCCGAGACGGGAGCCGGCCAGCACGGAGTGGCCACGGCCACCGCGTGCGCGCTGCTCGGGCTGCCGTGCGTCGTCTACATGGGCGCCATCGACATCGCTCGCCAACGGCCGAATGTCCTGCGGATGGAGGCGCTCGGTGCGGAGGTGCGCCCGGTCCACTCCGGCTCGGCCACGCTCAAGGACGCCATCAACGACGCCATGCGCGACTGGGTCACGAATGTCGCAACGACCCATTACGTGCTCGGATCGGCGATGGGTCCGCACCCGTACCCGACCATCGTGCGCGATCTTCAGCGCGTCATCGGCGACGAGGCGGCCGTGCAGGTGCTGGGCGTCGAGGGGCGGCTCCCCGATGTCGTCGTGGCGTGCGTGGGTGGCGGGTCGAACGCCATCGGGCTGTTCTCGCGCTTCATCGGCGAGGTCGGTGTCCGGCTCGTGGCTGTCGAGGCGGCGGGCGAGGGCATCGCCACGGGTCGACACGCGGCGGCCATCGCGGGCGGCAGCGTCGGGGTCATCCACGGCGCCCGGACGATGATGCTCCAGGACGTGGACGGCCAGGTGGTCGAGGCGCATTCGCTGTCGGCCGGGCTGGATTACCCGGGTGTCGGACCCCAGCTGGCGGCGCTGGCCGCGGCCGGGCGGATGGACGTGCGAGCCTCGACCGATTCCGAGGCGCTCGAGCAGATGCGGGTGCTGGCTCGGACCGAAGGCATCCTGCCCGCGCTCGAATCCGCGCACGCGCTGGCGGCGCTGCCGGGGTTGGTCGCTGAGGCTGCACGCGCGGCAACGTCCGAGCTGGTGGTGCTGGTCGGCCTTTCGGGGCGGGGAGACAAGGATCTCGGGCATCTCGAAGGTGGGGAAGTGCTGCAGGCATGAGTGCCCGAGTCCGCGCTGGTCTGCCCAGTCCGGCTAGCGCATATCCGGCAGGGGCGATGGGCGACGCGGTCGGGACGCGCCACACACCCGGATCCGAGCGCATCGGCGCCGCCTTCGCGGCCGCTCGCCGCGACGGCCGCATCGCGCTCATCCCGTACGTCGTGGCCGGCTATCCCGATGCCGAGGGCTCGGAACGGGCCGCCCTTGCCGCCATCGACGCCGGCGCCGACCTGCTCGAACTCGGGCTGCCCTATTCCGATCCGCTGGCCGATGGCGCCACGCTCCAGCGCGCGAGCTCGGCTGCTCTCCACGCCGGCGCGACGTTCGCCTCGTCGCTGGCTCTCGTCGAGCGAGTCGCCCGGGCGCGCCCGTCCGTGCCGGTGCTGGTGATGGGCTACGTCAACCAGTTCCTCGGCTCGGACGGCGGCGCGCAGGTCGCGGCTCGCCTGGCGGCGGCGGGAGCGTCCGGCGCCATCGTCGCCGATCTCACGCCGGACGAGGGTGAGCCGATGGAGGCCGCGTGCCGCGCGGCTGGGTTGGCACTCGTCTATCTCGTGGCCCCCACGACGCCCGCCGATCGAGCGGCATGGATCGCGTCACGCGCCGGCGGCTTCCTCTATTGCGTGTCGCTGGTGGGCGTCACGGGCGCGCGCAACTCACTTTCTGGTGCGCTCGCCGGATTGGTCCGGCCGCTGCGCGCCGCGTCGCCGATCCCGGTGGCGGTCGGGTTCGGTGTCTCGCGCCCTGCCCACGTGCGGGCCATCGTGCGGGCCGGCGCCGATGGCGCGGTCGTCGGATCGGCACTCGTCGACGCCCTCGGCCCCGATGGCCGCGACGTCACCACACTCGGCCGCGCCGTCGCGGCATTGCGCGCCGCGACCGTACACTCCCCGCATGGCTGATCTGCCCTATGGCCGCTCGAGCGATCCGGCCAAGCGCCATTCGGCCGCCCTGACCGACGGCCCCGACCGCGCGGCGGCGCGCGGCATGCTCAAGGCGATCGGCTTCACCGACGAGGATCTCGCCCGGCCGATCATCGGCGTGGCGACCTCGTGGATCGAGACCATGCCGTGCAATTACAACCAGCGCGAGCTGGCCGAGCACGTGAAAGCCGGCATCCGCGCCGGCGGCGGCACGCCAATGGAATTCGGCACCATCGCCATCTCGGACGGTGTCTCGATGGGCACGCAGGGCATGAAAGCGTCGCTCGTCAGCCGCGAAGTCATCGCCGATTCCATCGAGCTGGTTGTCCGCGGCCATCTGTTCGATGGCCTGGTCTGCATCGTCGGTTGTGACAAGACGAACCCGGCTGCGGCGATGGCCGCGGCGCGTCTCGATATCCCGACGGTGATCCTCTACAACGGCACGATCATGCCGGGTACGGTCAACGGCAAGGATGCCGACATCGTGACCATCTTCGAAGCGGTCGGTGCCTATCGGGCGGGCAAGATGACGGCCGAGGAGTTGTACTCGGTCGAGAGCGCGGCCTGCCCCGGCCCGGGCGCATGCGGCGGCCAATACACCGCCAACACGATGAGCATGGTGCTCGAGTTCCTGGGTCTTTCGCCCGCCGGGCTCAATGGCATCCCGGCCGTGGATCCGGCCAAGCCGGCGGCCGCGCATCGCTGCGGCGAATTGATCATGGATCTCGTGCGTCGAGACGTGCGGCCTTCGTCCATCGTGGACAAGCGCTCCATCGAGAACGCCATCGCCGCGGTGGCTGCGACCGGCGGCTCGACCAATGGAGTCCTGCACCTTCTTGCCATCGCCTCGGAATTCGGGATCCCGCTCGAGATCGACGAGTTCGATGTCATCGCCGAGCGCACGCCGTTGATCGCGGATCTTCAACCCGGCGGTCGATTCCGGGCTTCCGAACTGCATGCCGCGGGTGGTGTCAGCCTCGTCATGCGCGAACTGTTGAAACGTGGCCTATTGCATGGAGACGCCCCGACCGTCGACGGCCGGACCATCGCTCAGATCGCCGCCGACGCGGTGGAAACGCCCAGCCAACAGGTCGTCCGGTCCATCGAGCACCCCATCAAGTCGACCGGTGGCCTGGCCATCCTCCATGGATCACTGGCGCCCGACGGATGCGTTGTCAAACTCGCCGGCCACGAGCGGCGGCAGCACCGCGGCCCGGCCCGCGTCTTCGATTCCGAGGAGGCCTGTTTCGAGGCGGTCAAGGCGCAGCGCATCAAGGCCGGCGACGTGGTGGTCGTGCGCTATGAGGGACCGGCCGGCGGACCGGGGATGCGCGAAATGCTTGGCGTGACTGCGGCCCTTGTCGGCGAGGGTCTCGGCGAGGTCGTTGCGCTGCTGACGGACGGCCGATTCTCCGGCGGGACGCACGGCCTGATGGTCGGACACGTCGCGCCGGAGGCCGCGCTGGGCGGCCCCATCGCGCTCGTCCACGAGGGCGACCCGATCTCGGTCGATGTCGATGCTCGCCGCCTGGACCTGGAGGTGGACCCGGCCGAACTCGACCGTCGGCGCGCGACGTGGAAGCGGCCGCCGCCGCTCTATCGCACCGGGGTCTTCGCGAAGTACGTAGCGCTCGTCTCATCCGCGAGCGAAGGGGCCGTCACGAGGCCGCCAGCGCCGTCCGAAAGGTAGGCGCTGCTCATCGTCGCCGGCCGGCGGCCCTTCGCCTCACCCGTACGACGTGGATGCGTGCCGTGAGCACAAGCCCATCGCCAAGGCCGCCGCGACCACCGAATCGACTGGCCCAGACGCGCATTCTGGCTCCGTTTGCCACCTGCACGAGTATTCGAGCCCATAGGCCGCTCGTTCGTCGACCTTACCGCGTGCCTACGCCTTGCAGTACTCATACACGTAGTACGGAGATGGACAAGGGCGGGCGACTGGGAAGTGCATGAAGAGTCAAGGCGGCAGCATCGCTCGGAAGGATCGTGCATGAGCCACCACGTGCACGGGCGCGCCACAGCGGTGACCGGCTGTGACCGTAGACTCTCTCGCAAGGGCCGGTAGCTCAGCGGCAGAGCAGGGGACTTTTAATCCTCGTGTCGTGGGTTCGAATCCCACCCGGCTCACCAGTGTCATGAGTCGCGACATGGGTGACACCTGAGTCGGGACATCGGCGACACCGATGGACCGGCCGCAACTCACTCCGTCGCTCGGGACCCCGGCCATCGGCCGGGGTCTCTCCGTTGGTTGCGCCAGTAGGATCGTTCCGGTTCGATGCGGTGCGCAGACAGCACGTCGCCCGTGTCGAGAGCGACGACCGTGACCTCGCGTTCGTCGACGATGGCCAGCACGCGCCGG
>PNAM01000059.1 GCA_003170275.1 Myxococcales bacterium | reverse complement strand
GCGCTCTGCAGCGCGCCCGCTTTTAGCAGCGCCTCCGTGTGTCGGACGTCAGTGTTGACATCAGCCGGTTCGGCAGTGCCGTTCGGTTCGTTGAGCATGTGTCCTTGGGTGCCACCTGCGAAGCATGAACGAGCGGGTCGCCCCAGGGTTGTCGGCACGGTTCGATCGGTGTCAACCGTCGCGCGTCGATTGCCTGGCATACTTGAGTCCTCAAGCGTATAGTTGAGCCCTCAACCATGGAGAACCAGGATGTCCGCGCTTTGCCTGCAGATTTTCTTCGATCTCAACCGGACGCACGCGATCGTCAGCCGCCGCTTCGACGCCGAGCTGGGTGGCGTGCACGGCATCGGGCTCAACGACCTGCAGCTCTTGCTGGCGCTCGATCAGGCGCCGGAACGACGGCTGAGACGGATTGACCTCGCGCACCAACTCGGCGTGACAGCCTCGGGCGTGACCTGGATGCTGCGACCGCTGATCAAGCGCCGGCTGGTCGCCAGCGAGGCGAGCACCGAGGATGCGCGCGTGGCCTTCGCCGTCCTCACGGAGGCAGGTCGCCGGTTGGTCGAGGAAGCCGTTCCGTCCGGCCGCCACCTCGGCGCCGAGCTGCTCGAGACGCAGCTCAGCAAGCAGGAGCTGGCGCGCGCAGCCGAGCTGGTCGTTCGGCTGGCGGGCAAACCTGGCTAGCCGGCGCGGTCGCGTCAGCCCCGCCGCTCCGTCCACGCCAGGAGGCGGGCGGGCTCCCAGGTATTCGCGATCCGGTCGGGCTCGACCCACGCGCGTTCGGCGTTGAGGGCGGCGAACCGCACGCGCCCGAGCTCGCTCGCGCGGTGGGCGTCGCTGGTCAGCACGAACGTGACGTTACGCGAGCGCGCGCTGCGCAGCGCCTCGACCGAAAGATCGAGACGAGGGAGGCCACCGTTGATCTCCAGCGCCGTGCCGGTCGCCTCCGCCGCCGAGAGCACCGCGTCCAGATCGAGATCGATTGGGGGGCGCGCGCCGATCATTCGCGCCGACAAGTGCCCGATCATGCGCACCGTCGGATCGTGCATCGCGCTGACGATGCGGCGGGTCTGCGCGGCCCGATCGAGCTCGAAGTGATCGTGCACCGACGCCAGGCACCAGTCGAACCCGCGCCGGAACTCGAGGTCGTAGTCCAGCTCGCCGTTCGCT
The DNA here is from genome assembly GCA_003170275.1 of Myxococcales bacterium. Classification (GTDB taxonomy): domain Bacteria; phylum Myxococcota_A; class Polyangia; order Palsa-1104; family Palsa-1104; genus PALSA-1104. Next base: position 130,790 of record PNAM01000059.1, on the reverse strand, counting down.
CCGATGTTCAGCTCGACCCCGTGAAGCACCCGCAGCGAATCGCCGAGCCGCGTCTGCAGGCTGCGGATCGCCGCGCGCTGCTCGAGCAGCGCCTCGCGCCCGACGCCCGAGAGCGTTCCTTCGGCGTGATCGGTGATCGCGAGCACGCGGATGCCGCGCGCGATCGCCGCCGCGACCACTTCCTCGAGCGAAGAGAGCCCGTCGCCGGAGACCGAAGTGTGCACGTGGAAGTCGCCGCTCACCTCGCCGATCGGTCGCGGCAGCTCGCCCCGCTCGGCGGCTTCGATCTCGCCGCCGTCTTCGCGCAGCACCGGCGGGATGAACGGCAAACCGAGCGCCTGGTAGATCTGCTCCTCGGTCTCGCTCGCGATCACCTTCCCGCCGTCGAGCACCGAGAGCGCGTACTCGTTGAGCGTCCAGCCCCGCGCGAGCGCCCGCTGCCGCAGCTTGATGTTGTGGCCCTTCGAGCCGGTGAAGTACAGGCGCGCGGCACCGAGCTGATGGGTCGCGACCACGCGCAGATCGATCTGCGTGCCGCGCCGGGTGACCACGCTGGTCTTGGCGTCGCCCGTTCCGAGCACGCGATCGACCACGTTCATCGACGAGAGCGCCTCCATCACCGGCGCCGCCTGCGCCGCGGCCACCACGATGTCGACGTCGCCGATGGTCTCGCAGAACCGCCGCAACGATCCGCAGTACGAAGCGTGCGTCACGCCCGGCACCTCGAGCAGCCGCGCGACGATGCGCTCGGCGAGCGGGAGCGCGACCGAGATCGGCGTGCGGCTGACCGACCCCTGCTCGTCGAGCCGCTCGATGGCGTGCGCGAGCTTGTCCTCCGACTTCGCGCCGAATCCCTTGAGCGCGCGGAGCCGGTGCTCGGCCAGCGCCCGGCGCAGATCGTCGAGGCTCTGCACTCCCAGCTCGGCGCGCAGCCGGGTGACCGCCTTCGGTCCCAGGCCCTGGATGCGCAGGAGCGCGACCACGCCGGCCGGGTGCTTGTCCCGCAGCTCCTCGAGCCGCTGCACGCGGCCCGAGTCGAGCAGCTCGCGGATCTTCGCCGAGGTGCTCTTGCCGATGCCGTCGATCTTCTGCAGCTCGGCCGCGGTCATCCGTCCGAGGTCGGTCGCCCGCGCCTCGATGGCGTGCGCGGCGCTCTCGTACGCGCGCACGCGGAACGACTGCGGGTCGCCCTCGTCGAGCACCGTCAGCTCCGCCAGCTCGCGCAGCATGTCGAGCACGTCCTCTTTGGTGTCGGGCATCGGGCTCTCGTGTACATTATTCGAAGTGGCCAAGAAAGAGGCGCCGCTCGTGCTTCAGCTCGAAGGGCGCGAGGTCCGGATCACCAATCCGAGCAAGCCCTATTTCGCCGCGCAGGCCCAGGTCAGCAAGCTCGAGCTGGTGCGCTACTACCTGTCGGTCGCCGGCGGCGCGCTCAATGGGATCCGCGATCGGCCGATCGTGCTCAAGCGGTTCGTCGACGGCGCGGCGGGCGAGGCGTTCTATCAGAAGCGCGCCCCCGAGAGCCGGCCGGAGTGGCTGCGCACGGTGACGCTCTCGTTCCCGTCGGGCCGCACCGCCGAGGAGGTGGTGGTCGACGATGCGGCGGGGCTGGCCTTCATCGTCAACCTGGGCTGCCTCGAGCTGCACCCGCATCCGGTCCGCTCGCGCGATCTCGCCCACCCGGACGAGCTGCGCGTCGATCTCGATCCGGGGCCGGGCGTGGCGTGGGACGACGTGCGCCGCGTGGCGCTGGAGGTGCGCGCGCTCTGCGACGAGCTCGGGCTGCGCGGTTGGCCGAAGACCAGCGGCTCGCGCGGCATGCATGTGAACGTGCGCCTCGAGCCGCGCTGGACCTTCGACGAGGTGCGGCGCGCGGCGCTCGCGCTCTCGCGCGAGATCGAACGGCGCGCGCCCACGCTGGCCACCTCGAAGTGGTGGAAAGAGGAGCGCCGCGGCGTTTTTCTCGACTACAACCAGAACGCGAAGGACCGCACCACCTGCTCCGCCTACTCCGTGCGCCCGCTCCCCGATGCGCGGGTCTCGACGCCGCTCACCTGGGACGAGGTGCCCGCGTGCGAGCCGGCCGATTTCACCGTGTTTACCGTGCCGGATCGCTTTCGCACGCTCGGCGATCCGCACGCGCGCATGGACGAGGCGCGCGGCTCGCTCGAGAAGCTGCTCGAGCTGGCGGCGCGCGACCAGGCCTCGGGGCTGGCCGACGCGCCCTGGCCGCCGCACTTTCGCAAGACCGAAGGCGAAGCGCCGCGCGTCGCGCCCTCGCGCGCCAAATCCGTCGCGCGACCGCCGCGCCAGAAGATGCCGCTGGTGGTGGTGGCCAACTCCACCAAGAAAGACGAGGCGCTGGCCGGCCTCGAGCGCTGGAAGGCGCGCCACGCGGAGGTCGCCAAGCTGCTCGCCGTCGACGACGTGCTGGTGGACTCGATGCGTGGACGATCTTCGACCTGGACGCGCATCCGCGTGAACCTGCGCAACGTGCCGGTCGAGCTCCGTCCGCCGGCGGAGCCGCCCGATCCCGACGACGATCCGACCCGCGCGTGGCGCGAGCGCCATCAGGCGCGCTGACGGTCAGCGGGGCTTGGCGAAGATCTCCGCCAGCTCCTGTGGCGCGACCACCTCGAGCTGCGCAAAGGTGCACTCGCGCGGCGGCTTGTCGGTGCGCCAGCGCCGAAACTGCGCGGTATGGCGAAAGCGCGTCCCCTGCATGTGATCGTACGCGACCTCGACCACCAGCTCCGCCCGCAGCGGCACCCACGACAGGTCCTTGTCCTGGCTCCACCGGCTCTTCATCCCGGGCACGCGCTGATGCTCGGCCCACTCCTTCCACGGATGATCGACCAGCGCCTCCCCGCGGTAGGGCGCGAGCAGCCCGACCAGCTCGCGGCGCTTCTCGTCGGTGAAGCTGGCCGCCACGCCGACGTGATGGAGCGCGCCGGCGTCGTCGTACAGGCCGAGCAACAACGAACCCACGCGCTCCTCGCCGCTCTTGTGCCAGCGAAAGCCGGCGACCACGCAGTCGCACTCACGCTCGTGCTTGACCTTGAGCATGACCCGCTTGTTGGGCTCATAGACGCCCGACAGCCGCTTGGCCATCACCCCGTCGAGGCCCGCGCCCTCGAAGCGCCGGAACCAATCGGCTGCGATCTCGCGACTGGTCGTAGCCGGCGTGACGTGCACCGGCGGCCGTGAGCGCGCGAGCAGCGACTCGAGCAGCGCGCGCCGCTCGCCGAACGGCAGGCCGCGAAGATCGCGGTCTTCCACGCACAGCACATCCCAGAAGACGATCGACGCGGGGAGCTCGGCCGCGAGCAGCTTGACGCGCGACGCCGCGGGATGGAGTCGCAGCTGCAGCGACTCGAACTCGAGCCCGTCCTCCTTCGCGATCACGATCTCCCCGTCGAGCACGCAGCGCGCCGGGAGCTCGCGCAACAGCGTCTCGATCAGCTCGGGAAAGTAGCGACCGAGCGGCTTCTGATCGCGGCTCTGGATGTCGACCTCGTCCCCGTCGCGGAACAGCAGCACGCGGAACCCGTCCCACTTCGGCTCGAACAGCCAGCCCTCGCCGTCGGGCAGCGCGTCGACGCGCTTGGCGAGCATCGGCTGGAGCGGCGGCGCCACCGGCAGGTTCACGGCCGCATGGTACTACGCAGACCAGGCCAGCTCAGCGAGCGTTTCGCTGAGCGGCACGTCGGTGCGCAAGAGCGTGAGCGTGCGATAGAACAGCGCGTCCGAGCGCCGCTCGGTCAGCGTGCGGCCCAGCCGCTCCGCGCCGCGGATCGACACCGGCCACTTTTGCACATCGTCGGGAATGTTCTCGAGGTGCACGAAGGCCGCGAGCAAGCGCGCCGCGCTCTTCTCGCCAAACCCCGGCAGCCCGGGCACGCCGTCCGCGACGTCGCCGACCAGCGCGAGCCAATCCGGAATGCTCGCCGGCCCCACGCCGCGCATCGCGATCAGCGCCGGCTCGTCGAGCACGCGACGTCGCATGCGATCGACCTGCACCACCGTCTCCCCGCGAATGCACTGCCCGAGATCTTTGTCCGGCGTCAGGATGCGCACCTGCTCGACCGCCCCCGCGAACTTCGCCGCGCCGGTCGCCAGCGCGTCATCGGCCTCGAAGCGGTCCATCGACCACACCACCATCCCGAGCGCGCGCGTCGCTTCCTCGGCCGCGTCGAGCTGCTCGAGCAGCTCGGGCTCTACGCCCTCCCCGGTCTTGTACCCATCGAACAAGTCGTTGCGAAACGATCGGATCGGATTGTCGAACGCCACCGCGACGTGCGTGAGCCGCTCGGCGGGATCGGCGGCCAGCGCGCGCAGCGAATCGACCAGCCCGAACACCGCCTTGTGCCGCCGCTCCGGCCGCTTCGAATAGTGCGCGCGAAACAGCTCGTACGTCCCGTCGACCAGATGCAGCCTCATCGCCGCCGCGCTCATCGCGCCTACCTGTATCACGAGCCGTAACTACCATCGAGACGTTACGGTCGCTAAGATGGCCTCGATGGACCCGGTCGAGCAGCTCTGGTCGCAGATTGAGCCGATCTATTCCGCGCCGGTCGGGCGCGTGGTGACGATCGAGGGACCCTTCGTGCCGATCAGTCTCGAGCAGCTCCTCGAGCCGCTGCGTCGCGTCTACAAAGGAATCTCGCGGGTCTCTCTGCCGGACGACGAGAGCTCTTCGATTCGCGAGCGCCCGAACCGGGGGCTGCGCCGCCCGGATTCCGCGCGGCTGGGGGAACACGGCGGCGGGCTGTACCGCTGCGAGCGCTGGTTCGGGGCTCTCCCCGGCGACGCGGTCGAATACGAGTGTCACCTGCTCATGGGGAACCTGCTGGTCAGCGTGGCAATCCGGCGATGTTCGCGCGCGCGGCGGAGCTGTTGCTAGGCCCGGAGCTCCGCAGCACGCTGGAATTCATCGGACCCGATCTCACCGCCGAGCAATTGGTCGAGCTATTCGCCGAGTGCCTGTCGCTACCGCACCACGCAGCCGACCTCGACGGCAACGGCGTCGTCGCCTGGCGGCAAATGAGTGGAGCGGTCCAGTACGACTGCGAGTACCTGCACATCGATGGAGTCGCAGGCGAGGTCGCGATGAACCTGACCTGCGGCGGCTACTACCCGGGCGCCCTCGAGATCGTCGACGGCGAAGCTCGCGTCCCGATCACGATCAGCTCGAGCTCCCCCGAATCAGCAGCACGGGTGGAGGCGCGCGTGCTCGAAGTGCTCACCCTGCGAGGCTACCGGCGCCGGTGAGCTTCCAGCTAGCGCGGCGCGGTCAGCCGAGCACTTCGAGCGTGTGGGCGGTGTCCTCCATGACGCGGGCGTCGACGATCCGGCTGCGGTCGAGCTGAAAGCGCATCACCAACTGGCTCACCAGCGTCTTTCCGGTGGCGCGCACCTTGTACTCGGCGTCGACCGTGGCGTAGACGTAGTCACCGGCCGCGGCGAACGCGCTGGGCTCGAACCTGAGCGGCTCGAGCGTGCCCAAAAGCGCGGAGAAATATTTGGGCACATCCTGCTTGGTTCGCGCCTGGAAATGCCAGGGTGCGCGCGCCTTCGCGTTGGCCACCACGCCCCAGGTCTCGAGCTTGTCCGACACCAGCTCGAGGACGCCCGCGAGATCGCCGCGCGCGAAGGCGGCATAGGCACTCTTGATCACGTCGATGTTCTTCTGCTCGTTGGTCATGTGGGTCCTCCTTCCAATCACCCTAGCGGCAGGGGTGAAGGCCCACATCGGCAAGATTGCCTAGATCAGGTTGTTCTCGCTCGCGAACAGCGCGGCGGCGCCGCGGGTGCTGACGCCGATCTTGCCGAAGATGCTCTGGTTGTGGTGGTGCACCGTGCGGTGCGAGATGTCGAGGCGGGCCGCGATCTCCTTGTCGACGAGCCCGCGCGCCAGCAGCGCCAGGATCTCGACCTCGCGCTCGGTGAGCTGGCACGGCGGAGCCACCCGCGCGCGGCCGCCGTGGCCGGCTACCTGAAGCACCGCGTTGACCGCCGTGCGCTCGAGCCGCCCCGCCGCCGCTTCTTCGCCCAGGATCGCGGCGGCGCGCTCGGCCGTGTGCGCGGCGCGATGTGGGCGCGGCTCGACGAGCGCCTGGTACACGTCGGCGGCGGCGAGCACGCGCGCGGCCATGCCCGAGTTGGCCGGCAGCACGCCGCGCGGGTACCCCTGGCCGTCCATGCGCTCGTGATCCGACGCGGCCAGCTTGGCCAATTTGCGCCACGGCTCTGCGAGCGACAGCACGCGCTCGGTGAACTGCGGGTGGGCGCGGACCTTCTCCCATTCTCCGACGTCGAGCGGGCCCGGCTTGTCCCAGATCGCGTTGGACACGCTGACGCGGCCGAGATCGTGCAACCAGCCGGCAAGCTCCACCGCCTCGATCTCCGACGGCGACAACGCCAACGCCTCGGCCGCGCGGCGCGCCAGCTCGGCCACCTTGCGCGAGTGGCCGAGCGTGAAGGTCGACTTGAGATCGGCAAAGTCCGCCAGCACCAGCGCCACCTCGCGCGGCCGCTCGACCGTGCGATGCGGCTTGGGCTCCGCGTCGAGCACTGCCGCCAACACCGCGTCGGCGCGCGACTGCGCCATGATCTGATCGCGCTCGTCGAGAAACGTGCGCACGATCGCCGGATCGAACTGCCCGCCCGCGCGCTCCGTGATCAGCTTGCACGCCATCGACTCGCCGCCCGGCAGCCGCAGCAGCATCGCGGCGGTCTCGGCCACCGCCAGCACCCGCGCCAGCGCAGAGAGCGTCTCGCCGCGGCGGCGCCTGGGCAGTCCCTTGCCGTCGAAGCGCTCGTACGTCTCGTCGAGCGCGCGCACCACCCCGTCGCCGAGCGACAAGCGTCGCGCGAGGTGGCTGGCGACCTCGCAGCGCGCGGCGAAGATCGGCGGCACCGCCGACGGCGCCTGGAGCATGAAGCGCGCCACCGTCCGCACGCGCTTCAACCGGCCCTTGCCGCGCGCGAATCCCGACGACGCGCCCTTGAGCATCTGCAGCGGAGAGGCCGCGTCGACGGTGGCGAACGAGGTGCGCAGCTCCTGCTCGTCGCCCATCAGGCGGGTCTCTTCGTGCGCGGTGGCGCTGCAGCCGAGGTGGCGCAACAACCCGGCGAAGAAGACGTCCTGCAGCGCCGCGCCCGACAACCCGATCTTCCGGGCGAGCGCCAATCCGATCAACGCGGTCCGCAGGCCGGTCTCCGGCGGCAGGCCAGCCCCGCTGTCGGCGGCGGCGGACAGCGGGCTGAGCAGCTCGGCCAGCCGGAGCGTGCTCACGAGAGCCCAGGGGTGGCGGCGCGGCTGCGCTTCCAGATCAAGCCGTCCACGATGTAGTGATGAAAGTTCAGCGCCAGCGCGAACACCAGGCTCACCGAGATCAGCCGGCCTTCGAGCCACAGATCGATTCGATCGCCGAGCGCGTAGATGGCGGCGAACAGCGGGGTCGAGATCGCGAGGCAGGCGGCGAAATAGCCGAGGCCGCGCTTCACTCCGGGCTGGCAGAGCCACGACAAGATCGGCGCGTCCCGGCGCACTCCGCCATCGAAGCGCGCCCGGTTGTGCATCCACACGTACGCCATGTACTGCACGTTGTGCCAGACGTTGATCAAAAGCCAGCCCGCGTGCAGGTCGTCGATCACCAGGTAGCCGAGCGTGAACACCAACAGGTGGCTGCAGACGAACAGGGTGTGCGGCAGCGACAGCTCGCCCCGACGCAACGCTCGCCAGCGCGTCCAGAAGAAGCCTGCCACCAGCACCGCAGCCACGACTCCGGCGATGGTGACGACCACGCCGGGAACGCGCGGCAGAAACAGATCCATCCACAGGAACTTGCCCGGCTGTTGATGGCAGCGGTGGAGCATCCCCACGACCGGCACCGACCAGATGGTGAGCTCCGAGAGCCACGGCGGATCGTCCACTGGCGCTGGCGCCGGCCTCGGGGAGATGACGCCCGCAGCGCGCCGATAGTGCTGCGCGATGCCCCAGCTCTGCCGGGTGGTGTGAAACCACTGAAGCACGAAGTACCCGGTGTTGAGCACGCCGACGCCCGTCGACTGACCAATCAGCAGCGTCACGCCGAAGAGCAGCGGCGGCAGCTCGTAGATCAGGAAGCGATTGCGCCGCCGATCGTCAGGCACGCCCGCGAGCTTGGTGAAGGTCGCGATGACATGGTCGAAGCCGAAGCACCAGGTGTGGAAGACCAGGAGCGGGAAGAAGAGCGCCGGCACGACATACGCGGCGCCGCCCATCGCGCAGGCGAGCACGGTGATGCCGACGATCAGCGTCAGATCGAACGGAGGATCTTTGAGCCAGCCGGCCGCGATGGTGCGCGCCACGAGCGGTCAGGTCGGCGGCGCCGGCATCGGGTCGAGCTGGCACTTGAGGTTTCTGCAGCTCTGCGGCCGCGCAGATTGATCGCAGTCCGAGTTGCTCTTGCAGGCGTCCCCGGTCTTTCCCTTGGCGGGCTCCTTCTTGTTGCCCGCGGACGTATCGGCCACCGCAACCCCCGCGGCGAGCGACAGGCCCAGGAACAGCGCCCCGGCCCAAACGAACGATCGTGTCTTGCGTTTGCGCATCCGCCTATTTTCGCACATCCCGGGCGGGACGTGAATGGCGTCGCTAGGTGACGGGGTGGACCGGCGCGAGCTCACACTTGGAGTCGCGACAGCGCTGCGGCCTGCCCGATTGATCGCAATCGGTGTTGGCCTTGCAAACGTCGCCGGGCTTCCCCTTGCCGCCGCCGTCCTTGGCAGGATCTTTCTTACCGCCCGTTGACGTGTCGGCCGCCGCATACCCGCCCGTGAACGAGAGCCCGAGGAAAAGCCCCACAGCCCACACGATCGACAGCCTCCGGCTCTTGCGCATGACCCATCTTGGCACATTCCCCCGAGCGCCATCCACCCGAGACTTTGACAAACCTGCCGAAGACCTATCTTCAGACAGGCCGATGGACGAGGTCGAGGAGAAGCTGAAGTCCCTCGTCACCTACTTCGGTTTCGACGCCAAGCGACAGGTTCGCGGGACTTCGCTCTCAACGGTGCTTGCACGGCTTGATGCGTGGCGAATCTCGCACAAGCTCGTCGGTGGCAGGTCTGCGAATGACTACATCACGCTGTGGGTAGGTGCCACCCGGTCGCCTGACGCCATCAAGAATCGGACGCCAGATCCGGTGCGCGCGCCGAAAATGGGTGAACAACAGCTCGTGCGCGCGATCAGCATTCGGCAGCTCCGGCAGCGCGAGCGCGACGCGGCCTTCGCGGTGTAAGATGCCCGCCGGCGGCCATGTCACCGTGTCCATTCTGCGAGCCGGATCGAGAGCCCCTCGTCGAGGGCCCTCTTGCGCGTGCCCTCCCCGACGCGTTTCCGGTCTCGCCGGGCCATACGCTGGTCGTGCCGCGTCGGCACGTGGCCTCGTACTTCGGCTGCACAAGTGACGAGAGAGTCGCGCTCTGGCAGCTCGTCGACGACGTTCGCAAGCTGCTCGAAGCGAAGCACGAGCCGGCCGGCTTCAACGTCGGGATCAACGTCGGGCAAGCGGCCGGCCAAACCGTATTCCATTGTCACATCCATGTGATCCCGCGATACGAGGGAGATGTTCCTGATCCGCGAGGCGGCGTCCGCGGCGTCATCCCGTCGCATCAGAAGCCCGGCGGGCTTCACGCTGAGCGACCGGCACCGCATATCGGTCCGACGGGGCGCGGGCCATTCAATGATCTTCCGTCATTCGTCGGTGGCGACGACCAGCACCTGTTCCCCGTCCTGAGCGACGCGATCGGTCGCGCGGACAAGATAGACATCGTCAGCGCGTTCGTGCAGCCGAGTGGCTTCGTGCTGCTTCGCGATCGGTTGCGTGATGCGCTCGCTCGCGGTGCGCGGGTTCGCCTGCTGACCGGCGACTATATGAACATCACCAGCCCGGACGCGCTGCGCGAGATGCTCGCCCTGATGGCGGAGCAGCCCGCGTTCGGCGCATGGGTCTACGCCTGCGGCGACGACGAGAGCTTCCACCCTAAGTCGTACATTTTCTCGCGCGGCGATGATGGCATCGCGTTCGTGGGAAGCAGCAACATCTCGCGAAGCGCGCTCCATAGCGGCGTCGAGTGGAACATGCGCACCGTTGTGAATGCGCCTCTGTTCCGAACGGTCCGCGACCGATTCGAGCACCTTCTGCGTGCACCGAATACGTGTCCGCTGACGAAGGAATGGATCGACGGCTACGCAGAGCGTGCGCGCGTTCCGCCAGCACCGGAGGCTCGCCTGCCGCCACCGCGGCCGCATGAGATTCAGAAAGAGGCGCTCGCGGCGTTGATTCAGACCCGAGCGCATGGGGCGCGGCGCGGCTTGGTCGTGATGGCGACCGGACTCGGCAAGACGTACCTCGCGGCCTTCGACGCGAAGGGCATTCGAGCCGGTCGCGCGCTCTTCGTTGCCCACCGCGACGAGATCCTCACGCAGGCGCGGGACGCCTGGGCGCGGGTGTTCCCGGACAAGGTGGTCGGCATCCTCGGTGGCGGCAAGCGGGAGCGCGATGCGGACGTCCTCTTCGCGTCTATTCAGACACTCGCCCGCGCTGAGCACCTTCGGGGCTTCGCGGCGGATCACTTCGACTACATCGTCATGGACGAGTTCCATCACGCCGCAGCGTCGAGCTACCGGAAGGTGCTCGCCCACTTCCAGCCGAGGTTCCTCCTCGGCCTTACGGCGACGCCCGACCGGATGGATGGCGCGTCGCTGCTTGCCCTCTGCGACGACAACCTCGTCTACCGGAAGGATCTCGTTGGCGGGATCGCGGCGAAGCTGCTCGTCCCGTTCCACTACTTCGGCGTGAAGGACGGAATCGACTTCGCGCCGATTCCGTGGCGATCGGGGAAGTTCGACATTGACGAGCTGACCAAGGCGGTCGCAACGGAGCAGCGAGCGGAGCAAGCGCTCGCCGCATACCGCGAGCGCGCCACGGCGACGCCGCGACGGACGCTCTGCTTTTGCGTCTCCGTCGTGCACGCCGACTTCATGGCCGACTTCTTCAGACGCCGCGGCGTCCAGGCCGTCGCGGTGCACAGCGGGCCCAAGACGGCGCCGCGTGGCGAGAGCCTCGCAAGGCTCGCGTCGGGCGAGCTGGAAATCATCTGCGCCGTCGACGTGTTCAACGAAGGGCTCGACCTACCAAACATCAATGCGGTGCTCATGCTGCGGCCAACGGAGTCGCCGGTCATCTTCCTTCAGCAGATCGGTCGCGGTTTGCGCCAGGCCGATAACAAGAGCCACCTGACCATCGTCGACTTTATCGGCAATCACCGGAGCTTTCTCCAGAAGCCACAGGCGTTGCTGTCATTGCTGGGCCACTCGCTCTCGCCCTTCCCCGCGCTCAAGCGAATCCGTGATCACTCGCTGGAGCTGCCGGAGGGCTGCACCGTCGACATCGAACTTGATGCGCTCGACATGCTTGAGCGCCTGTGTCGGCCTGGCAGTGACGACCTCCTCATCCTCAAGTACGTCGAGCTGCGCGACGCGCACGGTCGCCGGCCTACCGCGTCCGAGCTGCATGCCGCCCAGCTCAATCTCTCGCCGATCAGGGATCGCGACGGGACATGGTTTGATTTCATCAGCAGGCAGGGCGACCTGACCGCCGAAGAACAGCGCGTGCTACAGCGCCATCGAGATTGGTTCCGCGACGTGCAGACCACGCGTATGACGAAGTGCTACAAGATGATCGCGCTGCGCGCGCTGCTCGATCTCGACCGGCTCCGCGAAGGCGGCTCCGTGGACGAGATCGCGGCCGCGTCTCGACGAGCCCTGCGGGCTCACGTGCTGCTCGCGGCCGAGCGCGATGAAGACGATATCGAGGACCCCGAGGCGTTCGCTCGCGCGTGGCGCACCTTCCCGCTCGAAGTGTGGGCCAATGGCGAGGGTACGTCACAGCCGTGGTTCAAGCTGAGCGACGACGGCCTCACTCCGCGATTCAAGGTGGACGACGAGGACGCCGACACGTTCGATCTCATGACCGAGGAGATAGTCGAGCTGCGGCTGCGCGAGCACGAGAGCCGACTGAAGGGGAAGTCCACGTCGAAGTACGCCCCGATCGTTCTGCGCGTATCGCACGCAAATGGCCGACCGATCCTCCGCTTCGATCGCGAGCGACAGTCGGCCGTGCCTGAAGGGGCGACGAAGGTCCGCGTTGACGGCCATTGGTACACGTTCGACTTCGTGAAGATTGCCGTGAACAAGGCAGTCGGCGAAAACGCATCGGTGAACGACCTACCGGCTCTCATGCGCGCGTGGTTTGGACCGCGCGCGGGGCATCCCGGGAGCCGGCACGAGGTCGAGCTGTCGCGCGAGAGCGGCGAGTGGGTGTTGACGAAGAGTGGCGCAGAGGAGGCGCTGGCCGAGGTGATCCCGTTCCCCAGCTTGCCGTTCTATGAGGATCTGCAGGTCGCTTGCGGCGACTTCCCAGGCGACGGCGATGCGCAGCCCAAGGCGACGCCGATCCACGTGCGCGCCGCAGCTCCCGTCGATCCGCGCCGGCACTTCGTGGTGCGAGCATCGGGCGACTCGATGGACGGTGGCGCAACACCCATCAAGGATGGCGACCTGATCCTTTGCGAGTGGCTGCGGGCAGCGACGGCAGATCAAGTCGAGGGCAACATCGTTCTAGTCCAGGGTCCAGAGGGAGCTGCTCTCAAGTCGCCCCGCCGCAGGGATGGCGGCTGGGTGTTGGAGAGCGTCAACACGAAGTACGCGCCGCTGACCGTTCCCGAAGGAACATCGGTGCAGCCGCTCGCGAAGTTCGTTCAGGTAGTTGAGGAGGCCAGCGGCCTGGTAATCTGGGCGCAGTACGAGCGCTCGCAGATCGCCAGCGCGTTCGGTGGCGCGTACAACCGATCATGGGAGGTCGGCCACCTCGACCTGACACTCGACGGCAAGCCGCACACGCTGCTCTTGGTCACGCTCAGGAAGGAGGACCAACCACAAGAGCGATATCGCTACGAGGATCGTTTCATCTCCCCAACGGAGTTTCAGTGGGAGTCGCAGGACAGCACGACGACGGACTCGAAGAAGGGTCGCAGCATCACGCAGCACAGTCGCGATGGCCGGACGATCCACCTCTTCGTGCGCTACAAAGGCAAGCCGCCGGCGTTCACCTACTGCGGACGCGTGCAGTACATCCGGCACGAGAGCGAGAAGCCGATGCGCGTGTGGTTCCGAATGGAGCGCCCACTTCCCGGGGGACTCTGGCGCGCGTGGGCGCCGTAGGCTCAGCCCTTCTTCGGCCGCTTGCGCACAGGCTGGCGGAAACTACGGAATCGCCTGCGGAATCGGAGTGGGGCGTACAGGATTCGGACCTGTGACTTCCACCGTGTGAGCGAGAATCGGCGCTCGCGCGAAGTGCTCGTGTTCGTTCAGATCAACCAAGCTCACCGACGGAAAACCGCCGGGTGAAGCGTTTCAGGTGCGTTCCCGCGCGACCTGCTCGCTTCGCCTGCCGGGGTATTCACAGGGTACTCAGGAATGATTCGTACCGCGCATGGAAGCCATCCGCCCGCACGAGGAGTTTCGCGGGGATGGCCTACGCCGCGTCCTTTGACTTCCATCCCCAGAAGTCTTCCAGCTCGCGAACCCGCTGCTTTGGCGCGCGAGCAATCAGGGCCAGCTGGCTCACCAGCTCGGGGCTGGGATCGCGATCGCCGGCGGTCAGATGGGAGAGGTAGCCCTGCGACAGTCCGAGCAGGCGCTCGAGCCTCTGCTTGGTCACCTGCTTCGCGATGCGCTCGATGGCGTCCTTCGCTCGTGCGCGCAGCTCGCCGCGAAAGGCGCGCTCGAGGAGCACATCGATCGCTGCGCCGGTCGCACGATCGATCCACTCCGAGCCGCACGACGCGCACGTGGGGATCTTCAGGCTGGCCGGAATCGGCAGCATCATCGTCTTATATCGGCCTCGCCGTCCCGGCTTTGCGACTAGACGGATCATTCCACCGCACTCGGCGCAACGGCGCCCCTTGAGCTTGCTCATGGCTTCACCATTCCTCCCTTCGTTCTTATCGGCCGCTCGAGGGGATGGAGCGAGATGAACGCCACTTCCGGCGCAACCTCGTCCAGGACCAACTTGACGTACCAGCCGGCACCGTCGACGCTGACGGCGTAGACGTCCGCTTCCCCTTTCAAGAGCACTTGCACCTCGACAAAATGGCGCTCTCCCAACAGAGCCACCGCACGTTTGGCGAACGCTTCTGCCTCCGGCGTCGAATCAAAGAAGTCACGAGCCCGAGTGCGATGCAGCAAGATGTGCCCTTCCGAGACGACGGACTTGACCTTGGCCAGGTTCCATCGCGCTCTCACTCCCGTATTATTAGCTTGTACTCAGTACAAAGTCAATGTGGCCGAAGAACTGGCGGCTTGTGCGTCGTTGGGGTAAGCGACGGGGACTTGCACCCGTCAAGTGGAGCAAAACGACAAACCGAGGCGCGACGCTGGCTTGCGACGATTTCCTCGGTTTCTCGACGAGAAGTCGATGCCGAATCCGTCGGGAAAGTGATGGGCGGCGACGCTGAAGTTGGGGAAGGCGTACCCAAGTGCCTGGAACTCGCGCACGCGGATGCGGTAGCCGATCTCCCGGCCGACGATCGAGCTGACCGACGAGAGTCCGTCGGCCTCGCGTGCGCTGTAGCCCAAGGCTGTGCGAACGGCCGGACAGATCATCGTCGCTGCCGCCCCAGTGTCGAGCACGAGCTTCAGATTCTGCTCGCCAAGTTGTCCCGCGACCCGCGCCGGCGGCGGGATGGGCGGAGTCTTTCTCGCCACCGGCGACACCGCTCACGTGGAGCATCCGAACATCGTGAAGGTCTATGAGGCAAGAACCGACGAAGAAGGGCATCCTTTATCAGATGGAGTTTCTCGAAGGGCAATCCCTACAGGAGCTGTTGGAGCGGGATGGCCCGCTGTCGTCGACGAGAGCGATTGCGATCATGGCGCAGATCCTCGACGCGCTTGAGGCGATGCATCTCAACGGCGTCCTGCACCGGGACCTCGAGCCCAACAACCTGATGCTGGTGCCCAGCTCGGGCGGCGGCGAACTGGTGAAGGTCGTCGATTTCGGCGTCTCCAAGTCCCGCGGCGCTACCGCTTTGACCACCGGCAACGTTCTCATGGGCACGCTGCAGTATCTTCCACCGGAGGCGTTCCACGGTGCGGAAGCCAACCAGAGCTGGGACATCTACGCGGCCGGCTGCGTGCTGTTTGCACTTCTCACGGGTGATGGGCCGTGGCCGGGAAGGAGCGACGCCGAGTTGAAAGCAGCGAAGGAGGGGCGATCCCCAGAGGTCGCCTCTCTCGTCGCGGAGGAGGTGTCTCCCGCGCTGAACGCAGTCGTAGCTCGCGCCATAGCGCTCAACAAACACGATCGTTTCGCCAGTGCCGGTGACTTCCGACAGGCTCTTCTCGATGTCGAACTCGAGGACCTCCCCGAGGGTGCGACGATCGATGGGCGGTATCGGGTAGAGGCAAAGCTGGGAGGCGGGCGGCGGAGCGTGATCTTCCGCGTCGTCGATCGAAAGACGCGCCAGCTCTGCGCGCTGAAGCTCCTGCTCAGTTCCAGCTGCATTGACGAGGACGTGCAGCGCTTTCAGCGCGAGGCGGCGCTCGGCAAGACCCTCGAATATCTGAACCTCGTGCGCGTCTACGACTCGGGAACCTGGCGCAACCATCTCTATCTGACGATGGACCTGCTCGAAGGGATGGTGCCGCTGGTCGAGGCGTGGCCACGCCTCGACTGGCCGGCGGTACTCGACATGTTCGAGCAGGTGGCCAAAGCGCTCGACTACCTGGCGAACCGGGGGATCGTGCATCGGGACGTGAGCCCCTCGAACGTCCTCATCGGATCGACCGGCCTGGTGAAGCTCATCGACCTCGGGTACGCAGGCGTACCCGAGAGCGACCTGACCGCAGACTCAAAGCTTTCTCTTGTGGGGTCACCTGGATATGTGCCGCCGGAACAATTGGAGCAGCCTTCGGCGGCGACACCCGCGAGCGATCAATGGGCGCTTGGCGCCTTGGCCTACCAGACGCTGACTGGTACCGCGCCATACTTCCCTGAGGATTGTTCCGATATCGATCGGGCTGCTGCAGAGGGGCTCGCGCGCTTGGCTGAGCGCGCTCCGTTGCAGCCACCATCAGCGCTGAACGCATCGGTGAGCGTCGAGCTCGCCAACGTGGTCATGCGTGCCTTGGCGCACGATCCGGGCGAGCGGTTTGCGAGCTGCGTCGAGTTCACCTTCGAGCTTCGCCGGGCAAACGCGAGCGCTCTTGTGTTGCCCTTCTTCGTGTCGTCCCAGGAAGATGACAGCACAGCTTCCCACGTCGCTGCTGGAGATGCCCCGCGTCCAGTGCGACCGATGCTTCCTCGGTTTGGCAAAACGGCGGCGCTTCTGGTAGCAATCGTCCTGCTTACGATCGCAGTTGGAGCGGTCATCTGGGAGTTGCGCCGGCTCGCCGTGGGGCCTTCGCCCTCCGGGCAGATGGGCGCGCCAGAGCGCGCGGTAGGTGCAGGATCATCGGCGGGACCAACCCCGGTGGTCGGCGCGACACCCGGGCCCCTGCCAGGGAATATGGAGACGTCACCAGATGTCGAACGACCTCCGGTGACGCCGGAAATCACACCACCGACGGCGGCCCCACGCAGGCGTGCCGCTGTCCCGGAGGCAGATCACCGCAGAAGCGATCGGCAGGAGCATAAAGGGAACCGGCCGGGCGAGTACCGTCGGACGACGATCTTTCTCGGAGAGCAGAAATGACGGTGCAGCCAGCTGCGTCCCACGGTTTCCGTGCGCATCGTCCTGCTCGTGGGACGAACAGAAAAATGGCAGTGACGCCATCAATTTGGAAGACGTCGTCGCGCAGCTCGAGCAGGCTGGCCGGCGGCCTTCAGCAGGCGAGCCCCCTCGACAGCCGGCCGCCAGCTCGGCTCGCTTGCCGTCGTCTTGAGGGGAGGAGTTGCCCGGCTTCCAATCACGACCCTGAAGCGCTTCGCTCTGGACGGCTCGACGGGCTGCCGGAACGTCGGTGACGCGAGTCCGAGTGAATCGACGCACATCGTCGAGCATGAAATCAGTCACTTAGCGATGCGCGACACGCCGCGCGGCGGCAACGGCAAGCTTACGGGCTCGACCTCCGTCGTGTTGCCTTCGAATCTCTTCTCGTCGGTACTCTCGCCCAAGTGCCCCCACGACCCAGCCTCGTTAGGTTATCACGTCGCGCTCCCTGCTGAGGGTGTGGCCGGTGGCAATCCGCTTCCGACGGTCGCCGGCCTACGCCAGTCGCCCTCGCTCCCGCCAAAGGCGTTGACGCGCCTTCCATGAGAAGACTGTTCAGAGAGGAGCGAAACGAGTGTTCGGCCGGCCGCCGTTCCGGACGTTCAGCTCAACCGAAATACGCACTCTGCGCGAGCGCCCAGCAAGCGTTGACCGCAGCGATTTTCGTCCGCGTCCTTCGTCGATCCCAATCTGCCAAGGAGCACCATCCGGCTCGGAGCCGTGAGTCGGTCGACGCGTGCACGAGCACATCAAAAATCTCCTGCGCGCGAGGACCGCGGCGCACGGCGCTCGGCTCCGTTACCAAGCCGGACAGCTGACCGGCTTCAGCATCACGATGAAGGAGCGGCGTAATCGAGGAGCCATCCTCATGGCGACAGAGAGGTGGAGTCGTCCGCGCGTCGATGTGCGGGCAACGCGAAATGAATCGTGCTTCCCTCACCGAGTTTGCTCTCGGCCCAGATTCGCCCGCCGTGCGCTTCCACGATCCCCTTGGCGATGTAGAGCCCCAGCCCGCTGCCGCGACGATCAGTGTCCTTCTGCTGCCAGTAGCGATCGAAGATGTGCGCCAAGTGGTCAGCGGGCATTCCAGGGCCGTTGTCTTTGACCGAGAAATGAACCTGTCCGGATAGCATCTCGGCCGCGACAGATATTGCTCCCCCGCTGGGCGTGAACTTGATCGCGTTGCCGATGAGATTTGAGAACACGCGAAGAAGGAGATCACGTTCGCACAGGACGGTGACCGACGAACGCGCGGCGTGTCGAGAGAGCTCGATGGACTTCTCGGCTGCCACGATGCTGAATATCTCGACCACCTCATTCACGAGCGATGTAACATCTTCGGGTTGGCCGGCCGTGCGCAAACGGCCTGCTTCAATCTTCGCGGCATCGAGCAGATCGCCGATCATCTGGAGCATGCGGCCCGTGGCGCGGTCGATCCGGGCGGCGAGCTCGGCGGCTCTGCCTTCTCCAACGCAGCGGTGCAGCAACTCGCTCGACATGCGAATGGCATTCAGCGGGTTCCTGAGATCATGAGAGACCATCGCGAGGAGATCTTCGCGGGCGCGGATGGCCGCCTGTGCTTCGCCGTACAGGCGCGCATTGTCGGCGGCTACCCCGACGTACGCGGCGATCAATACTGCCGCGCGTTCGTCATCATCCGTGAAGCCGGGTTGGCCTGCTCTTCGTGCGAAGTAGAGGTTGCCGACGTTGCGGTTCTGATGAGTGAGCGGGATACCCAGAAATGGGCCCATCGCCGGGTGATTCTCTGGAAGAGCGCGGAACTCGGGATGCTTCGTGAGATCGACGAGCCGAATAGGCTCGCGTTCGCGCAGCACCGCTCCAAGCAAGCCGACGGGGCGAGGGCTTCTCCCAACGGCCTCGGCCTCGGCGGCGGTCATCCCTGAGAATGCCCACGGCTCAAAAGGGCGTTCCGGATCGCTGCCGAAGCCGAGCGCGCAATAGTCGGCGCCAACGACCGGGCGCGCTTCGTCGGCGACGACGCTGAAGGTCGCCTGTAGGGGGCTTCCGCTGCCGATCGCCTCCGCGATGGAGACCGTGGCCCTTCCGATGGCCTCCAACCTTTTGCTGAACCCGACCGCGGCGGTTGCCTGTTCGTCGGCGAGGCGCCGCTGTTCGTAAAGCAGTCGTGAGTACCGGCGTGATGCTCGAACAACGAGCATCATCAGGCTCAAGCCAAAGATCGCGGTCACCACCTCGAGGATGTGGCCGATGCGGTTAGCCTCCCCACGAACTTTAGGAATCTCGGTTCCAAGTCGTCGCTGTTGGTCAGCGTTGAAAACAACGAGACGCTCTATGGCTTGATCGAGATTCGAAGCAGCTGGTGAAATTCCCGTCCTCAAGGAGGACTGCGCACCCGGGATATCGCGGGCGGCAGTGCGGGCCAAGAATCTTGAAATCTGCGCCTCCAACGAACGAGTCGCCTCTTCCACCTCTGCGTAGTTGTCGCGCTCCCCGGGATAGAAAGGGAGCGTGAGATAGGCGGAAAGCTCGCGATGAATATGCGACAACGCGGCGTCCAACGAAGTTGGATCCGTCGGCGTGCCTTCGCCCAAGCGCTGAATAATCGAGGCGGCTTCCAGTTCAATTCGCAGGATCTCACCGCGTGCGGCCGAGAGGTCCTCAATCGCCGGCGAGGCATTGGTCGCGATGCTGACCGCGTTGGCGTCAAGCTTCGACGCGCTGCGCTCCGAGTAGAGGATGGCTGCCACGAAACCGAGCATGGTGCCCGCGAGAACGGTGAGGATAAGCCAGGCTGACGATCGGAAGGATTGTGCCGTAGGAACAGCGCGTTGAGAGTCTACAGGTCTCAAGCGCGGCTCGGGCGCGTCGGCCGACGCTGTTCGGATTGCCGCACGCGTGGCCGCAGGGGCGCCGCGTGAATGAGGCCCTTGCCGAGCAGGCTGCCGCCAAGAGAGCAGAAATAGAGGTAGCCGCGATGGTCGCCGAAGCGCCGGACGACCCGATCGAGCGATGGTCCGGGATCGAGGCGCAACAGCCTTTTGAGCCCACGGGCTACGCCGACGTCACCCGGTGGGAACACGTCGAGGCGTCCCAGGCCGCGCAGTAGAATCAGACTGGCGCTCCAGGGGCCGATGCCCTTCAGCTCGGCCAGGACCCGCATCGCCTCTTTGCTGCTCATATGCGCGAGCTTCTCCTCGCTGAGCTCCCCCGACGCGATCGCGTTCGCGACGTTGCGGAGAGTCTCGGATTTCCGAAGGCTTAGGCCGCATTTTCTGAGCACGTCAAGGCGAGCCTCGGCGATGACCCGAGCTGTAGGGAGCGCATAGAAGCGACGGCCTTCATGCTCGAGCGACGCGCCGAAGCGCTCCACCAGCCGGCCCACGATGGCCACACCGGCGTCGAGGCTCACCTGCTGGAACGGCACTACATTTACGAACGCCTCGAACAACTCGGCGAACCGCGGCGGTCGCATGCCGCGCAGCGCGAGCGCCGTGGGACGAAGTCTCCGTTCGGCCTCGGCCAGAGCTTGCAGGGGCTCCGGATCTACATCCAGACCGAGCATCTTGCGCACCGTCCGTTCGACCGTCGTGCGCGTGGAGGCAGAAAGGCTGCCCCGCAGAACGGCGAGCCGAACATCCGGAACCTCGATCGTTCCGTGATTCGCCACCTCGACCAGCACAAGACCGTCCGCTGTCGCGAGCACTCGCTGGTAGCGCTCCTGTTCCCAGACCTCGACCAGGTTCGTCGGGCGGCGCTGCAGCACTCGCACCGTCGCCTCGAGATGGAACGGCGCCCGAGTGACGAGCGGCATGCCCGCGGGGTCGTCTCCGGGATAGGTGACGCGGGTACGTTTGACCACGGCGAACGCCGTCATGCGGTGCGGCGCCGAGTGCTTGGCGCTCATGATGTGCTGCACCTGGGCTCCGCGGGCCGTCAGGGCGTCGGCGACGAGGGAGCGATGGCAACGCCAGGGCACGGCTTCCGCGCACATCAGAGCGACTCTTCGCTCCGCGGCCAGCGCATGCAACTTCGAGAGCCCGGCCTCGAAGTCCTCGGTCATCATGTAGTCGGCGAACCCCCGGAAGCTCGCGTTACGCCACGCGGTGTTGGGTGAATCCTTCCGTGCCCGGCGCAGACCTCCGAGCTCCGAGAGATGTACGTAGCGAATGCGACGCGAGCGAAGTCGCGAGCGAAGCGCGTCGCCGTTGAACTGGGGGTTGTGTCGTGATTTGGGGATGGTTCGGATATCGGCCAACACGGTGACCTCGAAGGCTCGAAGGAGCCCAACCAACTCGTCCAGCGTCCGCGTCGAATGCCCGACCGTGTAGATGCGCACGCCTCGCCAGCTCTGTCCACGGATCATGTCTCACTCAGACCGTGACAGATCCGAGGGGATCGGATCAGGCACGCCCACGGCGGAACTCGACGTCCATGCGAGCTCATCGGGCTACCGGCTCCCAGCCCGCCACCCGAGCGTGAGCAGGAACGCGCTGTCGACGATGGCCTCCACATCATGCTGCAGTCCTGGATCGAGCGCGAGCAGCCGGCCGGCCGGCAAATCGGCCGTTTTGTCTGGAAGGCGTAGCCGCACGTGTCCGGTGAGAGCTTGGACGACGGCCGTTTCGTTGGCGTGATGCTCCGCGATGCGGGCGCCCGCCTTCATCACGACGAGCACGATCCGGACGTCGGACTCGCGCACCAGTGTACGCGCCGTGTGGCCCTCGCGCGCGTAGGCGTCTTCTGCTCGCAACTCGGGGTCAATGGCTGCCAGGTCAGAGATGCTCCCGCGTGTCGTGGTCTCCATTTGGGTCATTTCGGTTCGCCTCCTTCGTCTCAGATCGATTGTCGATACCCGAAGAACTCGTGGTCTTCGTTGTAGCCGCCGTGACCGCCGCCAACCTCGGAGTAGTGGGCGACGAACTCGATGCCAGCGATCCACTTCACCTGCTTGAAACCGAGCTGGACCTCGTTGCGAAGGCGAAGCGGCGCCCCGTGCCCGTACGACAGCGGCTGGCCGTTCATGTCGTAGGCGAGCATCGTGAGGTGGTAGCTCATCTGCTCGATGGGATGCGCATCGTAGTAGAGGCCCTTGTCCGGGCCGTCGCCGAGCGAGTAGAACACCACCCACTTCGCCTCGGATTTGGGCTTGACCAACTCGAGGATGGTCTGCATCGACACGCCACCCCATTTGGCGATGCCCGACCAGCCCTGGATGCAGAAGTGCTGAGTGATCTGTTCGTGGTGCGGCAGCGCGCGCAGCTCTGTCAGTGTCAGTTCGATCGGGTTCTCGACGAGCCCGCCGACTCGGAGGCGATAGTTCGCGAACTGGCTGTCGAAGAGGGCACGATACTCGGCCGAATCGGGATACTTGCCGTTGTGCCAGAAGTACGGCGAGATATCCTTCTCGGTGTATTCGCCGGGCGTCGCGTCGACGTGCTCGAACAGCCGTTGCGCCGGGCCGATCAGCGCGAACCCGATGCGCTGCACCCAGCGCGGATGTCGCAGGGTCACGGGGGTCGCGGCGACCCAGGCGACCGTGACCACCACCATCGAAGCCGCGAACATGCCGAAACCGACCCAGTTGCCAGTGTCGGTCCCCGCGTAGATGTGGTTCAAGTTCCGCAGCGCGCCGGTGGTGAAGACCAGGGTGACGTG
Source organism: Myxococcales bacterium (assembly GCA_003170275.1). Lineage (GTDB taxonomy): Bacteria > Myxococcota_A > Polyangia > Palsa-1104 > Palsa-1104 > PALSA-1104. The sequence continues at coordinate 108,332 of PNAM01000059.1, read as the reverse complement.
AATGACGATGAAGACGAGAAACCAGCACAGGACGAGGAAGTGCAGCGAGCGAGCCGTCTGGATGCTGAGACGCTTGCTGACGCGCTTGAACCGGGTGGAGAGCGCGGGCGACATCCCGAGCCCGGTCACGAGCGCGAGCGGCGCGGCGACAAAGACCGTGATGAAATAGGCGATGGTCTGCAGTCCGTTGTATGCGACCCAGCTGTTGTCGGTGGGCCAGTCGAGGGAAAGGTACTGGAGCAGGACCGAGGCGGCGTGGGGGAACACCTGCGTGCTCGTCGGGACGAGACGACGCCACTCTCCGGTCGCAAACATGAGGACGTAGAAGATGAGTCCGTTGACGAGCCAGAGGACGTCCACGCCGAGGTGCCACCAGCGCGCCAGCCCGATGGAATGACGGATGCCCGGTAGCCCGAAGTGTTTCGGCAGCGCGATGGACTCCTGCTTCGCGGTCCAAAGCGGGTCGTCGGGCACCCGCTTCTGCATGCGGAGCCACTCTCGTCCGGGGGTCGAGTGCCGCGTCCAGTACAGCCGGGGATGGTCGGCCAGGATCTGCAGCCCGGCCCGGATGATGAACATCATGAAGAACAAATTCAGGAAGTGCTGAACGCGCAGCCAGACCGGCATCGCGCTGGCGAAGTTGGTGGCGAACCCCGTCCCCGGATGTAGGAGGATGAACTGCTGCACGCTGGGCATCGTGCGCAGGCCCTTCGCCACGGCGATCGCCACGATCAACGCCACGCAGCCGATCGGGATCAGCCAGAGCAGGTTGAACCATCGGTTCGCGCCGATCCGTATCCGGGGTGCGATCCCGAAGGCGGCGGGGATGGAGCCGGCCCAGGTCTCGGGATCGACGACATCTTCTCCCACCGTGAGCTTCGTTCGAAGGTCACGCACGGCGTGGGGTGAGACGCGATCTCTCGACGCGTTCTTGTCTGTGTGATCAGCCATTGCCAACTCCGTCAAGGCGCTGCGCCTGCAGCGATGCCCGGAGCCAGTCGTGCCTCATGCGCGCGATGGTGTCGATGCTAATCGATTGTTGGCACACCGCTTGGCACTCTCCCTGCTCCATTCAGTCTCTCGGACTTTCCGGAGCAACGCGGCCATCAGGACCGATTCTCTTGGCCCGTTGTGCTGCGAAGTCCCTCAAAGGAAGCACTGGCCGCGTCGAAGGCGACAGCGATAAGACGTAGCCCACGATCTCCCAGCGTTCCTGCTCACTCAGACTAATCTGCTGAAAATTTTTCGACTGGGACTGCATCGGAGTGCCATTCAGACCGCCAAAGATGCTCCGGTAGATGTCGCTCGGTTCGTGGCCATTCTTGAAGAGCCACTTGTAGGTCAAATCGGCTGGACGTATCGGATTGCCCCACTCATCGGTCATGCCGCGCGCGGTTTCACCATCGCCACGACCCTCTTCGCCGTGGCACCACCGACAGAGCGTCACGTGCGAAAGCTTCTCCCCCTCGCACGCATACGAACGGTCATGCAGTCGGCTGCTGCACGGATGAGGATCGCCGATAGGATGCGATGACAACTCGGCAACCTCGGGTGGAACCGCAGAGATCTGCAAGCGCGTTGGTTCCTGGTGCTTTCGCCACGCGCTCATGAACCTCGGCGAGAACACGACGAGATAGCGTGCAACGTCGCCAATCTCCCTGTCCGTGAGGAACTGGCCCCATGCAGGCATCGTCGTACCCGGGACGCCCTCGCGGACGCTTCGCTCGACGTCCGCAATCGTCGGCAGTTCTCCAAAGAGCGTCGATCGGAACTTGTATTTGGCTTGCCGGAAATCGCGCGGCTTGACGTCGAAGCTCTCTGCAAGAAATCCCGCCCCATTTCCGGTCTCCCCGTGGCAATCGACGCACTCCCTGAAGTAGACACTTTCCCCGTTCCTCATGCGATCTGCTTCGGGAAGGTCAGTGGGTATCTCAACGTGCGCCGGCCTGTTGGCTCCACGTTCCAGGCCGCCGCTCCACCAGATCCCATGCCAGGCGCGTAGCGGAGGTGATCCGCGTAGCCTATCCGTGACAGCGCCGTCTCTGGCATCGGTTGGTTCGCCCAATTTCCCTCCGCGGCAAAGCCCGGCCCGAAGCGATCGTACATTTGAAAGAATTGGAAGGCTGAGCAATCAGTCAGAATCATCGCGAGCTCGTCGTAATAGCGATCGAAGGAATAGTTGAACGCCACGCCTTGGCCCGCGGTCAGCGCGATCTGACGCAGATTGAGATCGACAGACGCGTCTATGTGCAGGAGGTAGCGAAAGTAAGGACTCCCAGATCCTCCGATGTAGTCGAGAAATGCGACCCACGGCGCATTCGAACGTGGGTCGATTTCGACCAGCCGATCTTTGATGTTGATGCCGTAGGTGCCACCGTATTTTTCGAAGAAGTCGGGGAACATCGTGTCCGTCCAGCGATGTTCCCCAACGATGTGGCCAATGACGAAACCGAAGCTGTGGACCGTGTCGCGCTCCCAGTGTGAACCCGGAGCCCAATGGAAGAGGATTCCACTCGTTGGGCCTCTCCATCCAGTGCCTCCGAAAGCCTCAAATTGGTGCTCGTTGACTTTGTTGTTTAGCGACCAAAAGACGAAGTCGAGCCAACGCGGGTCATTGGGGCGCAGGGTCAACTCACTGTGACTGAGGTCGTGATCCGGGTTGTAGCTGGTCCTCATCTGCACCGCACGCGGAGGCTGCCAAGAACTGGGCCCATCATTCAGCGTCGACGGCCGTCAGGCCGCAGCCGTCGCAGGCGGCGCAGGAAGTTCGAAGGGTCCTCACCGAGGAGGCGTGCGGCCCGCGCAAGGCTACCGTCCTCCTCGGCGATGGCACGTTCCATCAGCTCGCGCTGAAAGAGCTCCGTTTGGTCGCGGAGCGTGCCGGTCGGGAGCGGCCCCGGTCGGTTCGCGGATGGTCGCGGTGGATCCCCTCCCAGCCCGAGGCCGCGCGCGGCGTCGGCGTCGAGCCGCACCACCTTGCGTCCCCGCGAGCGAGCGCGCACCAGCGCCCGCTCGACGGTGTTCTGCAGCTCGCGGACATTGCCCGGCCAGGAGTAGCGTGACAACTCGTCGAGGAAGGTCGGCTCGATGCGCACCGATTCCAGTTGAAGGCGAGAGGTGAGCTTGCGGGCGAAGTGATCGACAAGCGCTGCAATGTCCTCGATCCGAACGCGCAGGGGAGACACCTGGAGGGGATAGACCGCCAAGCGATGGAACAGGTCGGCCCTGAAGCGACCGGCGCGCACCTCGGCCTGAAGGTCGCGGTTGGTGGCGGCGATGATGCGCACGTCGAAGCGCCGCACGTGGTGATCGCCGACCCGTTCGATCTCGTGCTCCTGCAGCGCCCGCAAGAGACGGGGTTGCAGATCGAGAGGAAGCTCGCCGACCTCGTCGAGGAACAGCGTGCTGCCGTCGGCGACCTCGAACTTTCCGGCGCGGCTCGATACCGCTCCGGTGAACGCGCCCTTGACGTGACCGAACAGCTGGGACTCGATGAGCGCGGGCGCCAACGCCGAGGCGTCGAATCGGATGAGCGGACGCTGCCAGCGCGTCGATGCCGCGTGTAGCGCGCGCGCCACGAGCTCCTTTCCCGTGCCGGTCTCCCCGAGGATGAGCACCGTTGTGTCGGTCGGGCCGACCATGCCGATCTCGTCGCGCAGCGCCCGCATCACGTCCGAAGCGCCCACCAACTGCGTGCCGCCGGAGACGTCGCGGGTCTCCTCCGCCAGCGTGGTGACCTCTCCCTGCAGCCGGGAGCGCGCGGCCTCCAACTCGGAGATGAGATCGGCGTTTCGGATGGCGACCGCGGCCAACGCCCCAAACAGCTCGATCACCTCTTCGTGGGTCTCGTTGAAATGCGCTGGCTCGAGCGCATCCGCCGTGATGACCCCGAGGAGCTCGCCCGACAGGCGCATCGGAGCCACCATGCACGAGTGGACGTGATCGAGCGGCACGTCGGCGAAGCCGTCGAAGGGATCGGCCTCGTTGGGATCCACGAAGCGCACAGTCCCCCGGGCCAAGAGGGCACGATCGAGCCGTGGATTCTGTCCGCGCTTAAAGCACATGCCGCGGAGATCGACGTCGCGCCGGAAGCCACGACCGGCGAGGACGCGCAGGTCTGTGCCCTCGAGGCGCATCACAGTCGCCATGTCGAAGGGGACGAGGCGCTCCAGCTCGCCGAGGATCGTGTCGAGGACCGCCTCGCGGTCGTGGCGGGAGGTGAGCTCGATTGCGGCTCGCACGATCGCACGGAGGTTACGTTGCACAAGGTCAATATGACCGTTCCCAGGTCATATTGACAGGTCAAACTGACTGTCATGGTTCGTCGACTGGAATATTGTCGAGCAAGATCGGAGATCCGAAATCGGCACGCGCCTCGCAGTCGCGACCCGACATGCCGCGTACAGTGCTCGCCACCTTCCCGTTGCTGTTGCTGTTCGCCTGTCGCGCCGACTCGACGGCGCCCGTCGCCCCCGCCGCAGGCGCGCCCGGATCGCTCGAGGCCTTGGCCCAGGGCCGCGAGCTGACCCCCGACGAGGCGCGCGCCGCGCTCGAGACCTTCGTGCCGCCGGGCAAGTACGACGAGTTCGTCATGGTCACCAGCGGCGGCCATTCGGGCTCGATCTACCTCATCGGCATCCCGTCGATGCGCCTGCTCAAGGAGATCCCGGTCTACGCGCCGAACTCCTGGCAGGGCTGGGGCCAGGGTGACGAGGAAGCGTCGCGCCTTTGGAAGGAGGGCACCTTCGCGCCCGGCAACCCCAACCTGCCGACGCAGACCTGGGGCGATCTCCACCATCCGCAGCTCTCGCTCACCGATGGTGATTATGACGGCGAGTTCGTGTTCGTGTCGGATAAGCCCACCGGTCGCGTCGCCGTCATTGACCTGCGCGACTTCAAGACCAAGCAGATCGTCAAGACGCCGAACGTCATCTCCGATCACTCGGGCGTACTCACGGACGACTCGGAGTACTTCATCACGTCGACGTTCCAGCCGGCGCCGGGTGGGCCGGGCGTCTACGCGCCGCTCTCCGAGTACCAGGAAAAGTACCGGGGCGCCGTCACGTTCCACAAGTTCGATCGCGCGGCGGGCCGCATCCGGCTCGATCAATCGTTCCAGATCGAGCTGCCCCCATACACCCAGGACCTGTCGGTCGCCGGTCGCGGACCGTCGGACGGCTGGTTCTTCATCAACTCACTCAACACCGAGATGGCCACCGGCGGCGACCTGGAAGGGAAGGATCCGATCGAGATCGGCGCGTCGCAGAACGAGATGGATCTCATGCACGTGATCAACTGGAAGAGGGCCGAGGCGCTGGTCGCCTCCGGCAGCCCGAAGGTGATCACCAAGGGGGGCATCAAGGTCATTCCGCTTTCGGTCGCGCGCGACGAGGGACTCCTGTACTTCGTCCCCGAGTCCAAGAGCCCGCACGGCCTCGACCTCACTCCGGGCGGTGAGTACCTGATCGCCTCGGGCAAGCTCGATCCGCACGTTACGGCCTATTCGACCGTGGCGATCATCAAGGCCATCAACGAGAAGAACTTCGAAAAGAACGATCCGTTCGGGATTCCGATCGTCAAGCTGGACGCGGTGCGCGCCGGCTATGTCGAGGTGGGCCTGGGCCCGCTGCACACCGTCTTCGATAACAAGGGCCACGGCTACACCAGCCTGTTCCTCGACAGTGCGGTGGCCCAGTTCACGCTTGGCCCACCGTACAACAAGCCCGAGGACGCCTGGAAGCTGACCGACAAGATCAGCATCCATTACAACATTGGCCACCTGCAGACGCCCGGGTCGAATACCAAGCATCCGCGCGGCCGCTACCTGGTCGCCCTCAACAAGTGGATGGTCGATCGCCACACCGGCACCGGGCCGCTGCACCCGCAGAACTTGCAGCTCATCGACATCTCCGGTCCCAAGATGCGGATGCTCTCGGAGTCGCCGATCATCGGCGAGCCGCACAACTCGCATATCATCGAGTCGACCAAGATCGCCGCCTGGCGGGTCTACCCGCCGGGCACCGATCCAGCGTCGATGAAGCCGGGACCCAACGCGACCAAGCAGGGCGACGAGCGGATCGAGCGCAAGGGCAAGGAGGTGCACGTCCACATGGTCGTCATCCGCTCGCACTACAAGCCCGACATCATCCGCGTCAAGCAGGGCGACCACGTGACGATCGACATCACCAACGCCGAGAGCGCGGAGGACGCGACGCACGGCTTTGGCCTGCACGGCCACAACATCACCGCGTCGATCGATCCGGGCGCCACGCAGCGAGTCGAGTTCACCGCCTCGCAGTCGGGCGTCTTCCCCTGGTACTGCACCGAATTCTGCTCGGCGCTCCACATGGAGATGCAGGGCTGGCTGCTGGTGGAGCCCAAGTAATGCCGAGTGAGGGCGAGCCGCACATGGCGCTCCGTCGCGCCAGCCGTGGCGGCGTGATCCTGGCGCTGTACGCCGCGCTCGCGCTCGCAGCGACGATGCTCTTGCCCTGGTGGCGCATGGAGTGCCGCGCACCGCAGTACGGAATGCGCGTGCTCGTCATCGACGTCTCGCCGATGGACGTCACCGGGGACCTCAAGGAGATCGACGGGCTCGGTCACTACGTCGGGCTGCGCAGCGTCGGCACCTTCGCGCCGATCGAGCGGCACGCCGCGCCCTTCGCGATGGTCGTCGTGATGGTGGCTGCGCTGCTCTTGCCCTTCCTGCGTCCCGGGCGCGTGCGGGCCGTGGCGGCGGCCGCGGTGGTGGCGGTGCCGATCGGGTTCCTGTTCGACTTGTGGGCCTGGCAGCAGTACGCGACCTCTCACCTCGATCCGCACGCGGCGCTGAACCTGATCGCGAACCGCGTGCAGGCGCGGCTGATCGGCGAGTACAAGGTCGCGCAGTTCTCGGTGCGCGCGGTGCTGCAGTCGGGCTTCTGGCTGTCGGTCGTGGCCGCCGCCAACGCAATCGGTTTTCTCGTCGCTGAACGCGGCGCTTCGAAGCAGGCGCCGGCGCACGGGCCGGTGTCGCTCGCGGCGGCGGTGATCGTTCTGTTCGGGGTCAGCGGGCACTCCTGGGCCGCGACGCTCCAGGTCGGCGAGGGAGCGCCCTACGCGAGCGTGACGAGCGCCCTCGCCGCGGCGGCGCCCGGCGACACGGTGCGCGTGCATCGCGGGGTCTATCACGAGCACCTCCGGATCGCGAGGCCGCTCACGCTCGAGGCGGAGCCGGGGGCGATCCTCGACGGCAACGGGAGTGACACCGTGATCGCCGTCGAGGCGCGCGGGGTGCGCATCGCTGGCTTCGCGATCCGGGCGAGCGGCTCGAGCCTGCTCGGGGAGGACGCCGCCGTGCGCATCACGCGCGCACCCGACTCCACCGTCGAGAACACGCGCATCGACGACACGCTGTTCGGGATCCTCGTCAACGAGAGCCCGGGCGCGCGCTTGATTGGCAACCACATCCACGGCAAGGACCTGCCCATCCCGTACCGCGGCGACGGCATCCGCCTCAACGCGTCGAGCGACTCCAGCGTGCTCGAGAACGTCATCGAGCGGAGCCGCGACCTCTCGATCTGGCACTCGAACCGCGTGACGGTCTCGCGCAATGTCGTGCGCGGGAGTCGCTACGGCCTCCATTATATGTACTGCGACGACGACGTCTTCGAGGACAACGTCTTCGAGGGCAACCAGGTCGGCGGCGCCATCATGTACAGCCGCCGGCTGACGCTGCGTCGAAATCGCTTCTCTGGTTCGCGCGGACCGTCGGCTTACGGCTTGCTCCTCAAGGTCGCCGACGACGTGCTTGTAGAGAACAACCGCTTCCTCGACAACACCAACGGCCTCTACCTCGACGAGGCGCCGCAAGCGCGCGGCGCGACCTGCGTCTTTCGCGGCAACCTGATCGGCGGCAACGACGTGGGTGTGGCGATGGAGCCAGCCGAGGCGGGAGCGGTGTTCAGCGGCAACGCGCTGGTCGCGAACCGCGTGCAGGTGCAGCTCCTCGGCAGCCGGCGCTCGCGGGCCGACAGCAACGCCTGGAGCGTCGGCGGGCGCGGCAACTATTGGAGCGACTACCTCGGCTTCGACGAGGACGGCGACGGCATAGGCGACACCCCGCAGCGGGTCGAGCACTACTTCGAAGATCTGGCCGCGCGCTACCCCGGGGCGGGCCTCCTGCGCATGGGCCCGGCGGCCGAGGCGCTCGAACTCGCCGCGCGCGCCTTTCCGGTGGTGAGGCCGCAGCCCACCGCCATCGACGAGCACCCGCTGCTTCGCCCACCTGTGATCCCGGGCGAGGTGGCGGGTCCGGCGCGGGCGCCGCGCCTCAGCGTCGCCGGCCTGTTGGTCCTCGTCGGCGCCGCGTACGCGCTCCGCCGCGTCAACCGCGGAGGTGGAGCGTGATCCGGGGACGCGACCTGATCGTCACGCTGGGTGGGCGGCGCATCCTCGATCACGTTGACCTCACCGTCGCGCGGGGCGAGGCGGTGGCGCTGATCGGTCAGAATGGCGCGGGCAAGACCAGCGTCCTGCGGTGCGTGCTCGGCCTGGTGCGCTATCGCGGCGACGTCACCATCGCTGGCCTCGATCCCAAGTGCGATCCGATCGGCGCCCGCAGCCTCATTGGCTACATGCCGCAGGCTCCGGCCTTCCTCGAAGACAGCGCGCGCGGATCGCTCGCCCTGATCGCACGACTGCGCGGGATCCGCGCGCCGGGGATCGACGCGCTGCTCGAGCGCGTCGGGCTCGCCGAGCACGCGCGTCGCAGCGTCCGCACGTTCTCGACCGGGATGAAGCAGCGTCTGTCGCTGGCGGCGGCGCTGATCGGAGATCCCCCCGTGCTCGTGCTCGACGAGCCGACCGCGAGCCTCGATCTCGGCGGGCAGCGAGAGCTCGTCGCGCTCCTCGGGCGCCTGCACGGCGAGGGGCGAACCCTGCTGTTGTCGTCGCACCGGGCCGGCGAGGTCCGCGCGCTGTGTGATCGCGTGGTCGTGCTGGATCAGGGGCGCGTGATTGATGAAGGCGCGGTGGACGCCGTCGCGGCGCGGATCTGGCCGGACGAGGTCGCGGACACCACCTCGAAGCTGCGGGTCCTCCGATGAAGACGCGCGCGCGAATCGTGGCGACGCTGGCGGCGCGCGAGATCCGCGTCGCGCTACGCGGGCGCTGGCTCGTCATCGGGGGCGTGGCCTTCGCGCTGCTCGCGATCGCGGTGGCGCAGCTCGGCATGGCGGGGGCGGCGCGTTGGGGCGTCTCGACCTTCGATCGCACCGCGGCGGCGCTCGTCAACCTCGTGCTGCTGTTCGTGCCGCTGCTGGCGCTGCCGCTGGCCAGCGCCAGCTTCGCCGGCGAGGCGGAGGACGGCACGCTCGCCTATTTGGTGGCGCAGCCGGTTCGTCGTGGCGAGGTCCTCCTCGGCAAGCTGTGCGGGCTCGGCGCCGCGATGACGCTGTCGCTCGGTCTCGGCTTCGGCGCCGCGGCGCTGTGGATCGGCGCGTCGGGCGCGATCCGAAGCCTCACCTTTCTGGCGCTCGCGGGCGGCGCGTGGCTCGTGGCCATGGCGATGCTGGCGATCGGGGCGCTCCTCGGCGTGCTGGCGCGCACCCGAGCACAATCGCTCGCCGCGGCCATCGGCGCCTGGATCACGCTGGTGTTCCTGTGCGACTTCGGCGTGCTCGCGCTGGCGGCGTCGCAGGCGGTGGGGCCCGGCGCGCTGCTCGGCATCACCGTCGCCAATCCGCTCCAGGCGGTCAAGACGCTCATCGCGCTGCAGGTGAGCACTCGGCTCGAGGTGCTGGGCCCGGCCGGCTCGCACGCGGTGCGGACGCTGGGGCGCGGAAACCTGGCGCTGCTGCTCGGCGCCTCCGTCGCCGCATGGATCGTGCTGTGTACCGTCGGGGCGCTGCGGCGGTTTCGGCGGGAGGACCTGACGTGACCCGCCTCTGCGTAGCGCTGGCGCTCGTCGCTGGTTGTCACGACGCTGCACCGTGGCCGCCCGTGCCGACCTCGGTCGCCCTCGGCGAGGATGCCTGCGCGGGCTGCCTGATGATCACCAGCGATGCGCGCTTCGGCGCGCAACTCCACGATCGCCAGGGTGGCGTGCAGCAGTTCGACGATCTGGGTTGCTGGCAGAAGGCCGTGGCGGGGACGCATCCGGAGTTGGTCGCCAGCTTTCTGCGCAGCTTTCCCGAAGGCGCCTGGATTCGTGCCGATCGAGCGTTCGTGGTGCGCTCCGCGGAACTGCACTCGCCGATGGGATCGGGCCTCGCTGCCTTCGCGACACGCGAGGCGGCGGCCGCCTTCGCCCAGCGCCATGCCGGCGCAGCGGTGCTTTCGCCAAACGAGCTGATTCAGTGAGGAGGACGCGAGTGTACAAGCGCATCATGGTTGTGGTGGCGCTGTCGTGGATCGGCTGCGACGGTAGAGACGCGAAGCAACCCGCGGCGGCGGCGCCCGCGGCCACCGTCGCGACGACCGCCGCCCACGCGAACCCACGCGCGCGCGCCGAGCACGGGCGGAAACTGTTCGTGGCCTGGTGCAGCGGCTGCCACGGCGAGCGCGGCCTCGGCGACGGACCTGCGGCGGCGGTCCTCATTCCGAAGCCGCGCAACTTCGTCCGCGACAAGTTCAAGATCCGCTCGACGCCGAGCGCCTCGCCGCCAACGCGGCAGGATCTCCTCGCCACCGTCGAGCGGGGGTTGCCCGGCACCGCGATGCCGTCGTTCAAGTTCCTGCCTGAAGAAGAGCGCGGCCTCATCGTGGACCATGTCCGATCGCTCGCGGGACTCGACACACAGCCGGAGCCGACGCCAATCGTGCTGTCCAAGGAGCCGGGCTCGAGCGCAGAGTCGATCGCGCGCGGCAAGCTGCTCTACGTGAAGTTCGGCTGCGTGCAGTGCCACGGCGCGGAGGGCCGCGGCGACGGCCCGGCGTCGAACACGCTCAAGAACGATCTAGGAGAGCCGATCCCGGCGCGCGACTACTCGAAGGGGCTATACCTCGGCGGCGACTCGCCCGAGGCAGTGCACATGCGCTTCCGCACCGGTCTCGACGGCACGGGCATGCCGTCGTTCGGCGACAGCCTGCAAATGGGCGACGGCTGGGACCTCACCTACTTCGTGCTGTCGCTGCGCAAGCCGAAGCCACCGCTTCCATCGGACCTGGTCGCACGCGGCCAACAGGTCGTCGAAGACAAGCAGTGCTTCGCCTGTCACGTCATCAACGGCAAGGGAGGCGACGTCGGGCCGAGCCTCGACGTCGCCTCGCAGAAGCTGCGCTGGGACTGGCTGCGCACTTTCCTCGAGGACCCGCTGAAGCCGGGAAAGATCTATCCGTACATGCCCTATCGAATGCCTCCGCTCGGCCTCACGGCGCCGGAGATCGACGGCGTGGTGGCGCTCCTCGCCAAGAACGCGCATCGTGCCGTGTCCGAGACGTCACCGCCGACGCCGACCTTCGATCCGAAGAAGGTAGCCGACGGTCAACTACTCTACTTCCTCAAGTGCACCGAGTGCCACAACCTCGGCAAGGTCATCCCCAATCCCGTCGCCAAGCAGGTCGGACCCGATCTCATCAACGTGACCCGACGAATCGAGCTCAAATGGATCCCGACCTGGGTGAACAACCCGAAGAGCGTCTATCCGAACGCCCGGATGGTCGATACCAACCTCACACCTTCGCAGATCGAAGCGGTGACAGCTTTTGTCTGGAAGACGAGCGCGGACGCCCAGACAATCGGGAAATAGGCTGATGAAGCGCGCCACGCTCCCCGCGTCCGTGCGCAGGGCTGGTGCCGTAGCCGCCCGGGACCTCGACGTCCGGCCGGCGTTCGCCAAGGGGGCCAACCCCTTCGCCCTCATCGTCGAGACGACGCAGGCGCTCGCGACGGGGGAGGCGCTGCACGTCGTCGTCGATTTTGATCCGAGGACGCTTCATACATTCATGCGCTCCCTCGGGTGGGCCGCGCACACGGTGCGCTCCGGCGACGTCTTTCACGTTTGGTTCTGCAAACCAACGGCGCCCACGCTCCCGAAGTGGGAGCGCCTGCAGGCTCCTGTCCAGCTCGACCTGCGGAACCTGCCGACGACGCAACCAGTGATCGCCGTGCTCGAGAAGCTGGTCGAGCTCGGCCCCGGCGCTCAACTGTTGGTTCACGACAACCAGGAGCCCTCACTCCTCTGCGAGAAGCTGGCCCTGCGCGGCTACGACGCCCGCACGGAGAAGCGCGGTCACGGCGACTACCTAGTCCACATCGCGCCCGCCTGGGTGTTCGATACATAGCGCCTGTCGAGTTGTGGATGGCGGCATTTGCGACACCGCTGTATCTCGATCATTTGAAGTCGGCGCGCCCGCGGCGCGAGAGATACGAAGGGCCCCGGCCGCCCGAGCCGCTGACGACGCACATGCCCGTTGTCACTTTGGATCGCGTTGGGCAGCCCATGGCGATCGAGGGCCTTGTCGAACTCGCGGCGAATTGTGCGGGCCGTCATGTCGTTGACGAGCCGCACGTCGAGGACGTATCGACTGAACGCATCGCGCACGGTGAGCGGGTCGCAACGCCGAAGGTCTTGCGTGCGTCACGAGCCTTTGAAATCGACCGTCCAAAGATCGATCCATGCGGAGTCAAGTAGTCGAGCCAACGAGGGGGAGCCATACGTTTCATGAGCGCGCGGAATCGCCCTCGCTGCGCTGCCCAATCGGCCGCTCCGGAGAGCCATGCGAGTGGGCCGCGATCGCTCGCTCGCCGGCGACGGTGAATGTTACCGCCGGTGCGGCGACGACCTCCCTCATGTGGCACGCCTGGCTCGCAGCTCGGCGAGGATCGCGCGCGCTTCTTCAGCGGGCAAGCGGGCAATGGCCGGGAGGACGACTCGCTCCTCGGCTGCAAGGTGCGTCTCCAACTGGGAGCGAAGCCGGCGTGCGTCATCGAGGGTGTCCCGGCGCAGGCTCGGGTCAGAGCGGAGCGCGTCCCACGCTGGAACTAGATTCGCCAGAATCTCGTCGTGCGCGCGATGCTCGAGCTCCATGGTTGCGAGCGCCTCGCCAACGTCAGGTGCAAACCGTCGTAGGCGAGGGGCCAAGGACTGCTCCTCATCGGCGACGTGCAGCGGCAGCGCCTGCGTGAAGTAACGGTGCACGCGCGCCGCCGCGTCCGCGAGCTCGGCGTTGGGTGCGTCGTCCTCCGCCAGACGCACTGCGAGCTGGGCAAACGAACGAATGCGCGCGTGGCAGTCGAGCAGCAGGCCACTGGGCGTCTCATCGGTCGCAGGCTTCCGGCCAAGGTGCACGAAGCTCATCTACTCTCCTTGGGCGTGGACGCGTCTGCCGACCCGACGCGTCGCGCCCACAGCCGATAGTCGACGCCGGCCAGGCGATTGATGGCGATGGCTTGCAAGACCAGGAGCGCGACGGCGACCTCGATGACGACGAGGTAGAGCGGCCGCGTGACGATTCCCAGAGAGATGATGAGCGTGGTAGCGCCCGCCGGGGATGAGCCGGCCTTGAAGAGGATCATCAATGCGCCTGTCGATGCCAAGGACAACGCGGCGGCGAGGATCCGATGACCATCCACACCCGCCACCATCGCGGCGGGCGCGTGGGTCAGCCCCGTGAGCCAGAGGTTCCACTCGCACGGCTCCAACGTAGCTCAACTTCGCTCTTCCGTCACGCCGCTCGCCGACGAGATGAGCCACATGACGTAGGCCCCCCAGATCAAGGCGCCGGCCAGCCAGAGCGAGGACGCGGTCGCGAGCGCCTCGAAGTAGTGCCGCGAGAAGTGCTCGGCGCAGGCGCGCGCGGCCGCCGCCAGCAGCACCAGCGTGCCCACCAGCGCGACCGGCCAGGGCCGCGCTCGTGCCAGTGCTTCGCGGCCGGTGTGCAGGAAGACGACGTGGAAGGAGACGGCAAAAACCAGGAGCGAGAATCCGCCCACGAAGGTGAGGTGGAGCAGCGGGATGCGGAGGGCCGGCCGCGCGCCGGCAGCAAGCTCGCCAACGGGGACGAGCAGCAGAGCCAACCAGAACATTCTCCGATGCAGGCCCGGGACCGTGGGAAAGCGATCGGGGCGGGAGGCCCACGCCACTTCGAGCGCGACGATGGTTCCACGGAGGAGCACCCCGGCCTGCTCGGACACGGCGAACTGAACGGCAAAGCTCCCGAACAGCAGCGCTCCGGCGAGCAGATGCAGCGCGCGCTGCCGCCGGTAAACGCGCTCGCCGGGATCGGCGAGCGGGCGATCGTGCTCGATGATCGACGCGAGCATCGGCGCGACGGAGAGCACCAACGAGAGAAGCAGCCCCTCTTCCACCAGTGCACGTCCGGGACCCAGGAGGGCAGGGCTCCCAAGCCTGCTACAGACGATCAGGATGGATCCGATCATTCCGCCCACCAGCCCGAGCGGCAGAAAGACGAACGAGGGGTGTGGCGGGCGGCTGGTGCGCCGCAACCTGCGCAGCGCAAACTGCACCAGCGTCCCCAGCACGATCAGGTAGGCCAGCTCCGCCCCGACCAGGAGATCGGCGATGAGGCAAACGGGCACGGCGACCAGCGCCAGGACCGCGACCAGCAGCTCGACCGTCGTCAGCGGCGCCGCGCCGGTGCGTCGCGGCAGCATCGTGCCGAGGAATCCGAAGGCCATGGCAATGAGGAATCCCTGGGTCATCGTCAGCGCGTGGTAGGTGCCGAGCCAGGCCCGGATGAACCCGGTACCGAAGAGGACCCACGGCAGGACCGCCACCCAGGCCAAGAGCGCCCCCAGAGGGAACAAGATGCGGAAGGGCTCTCGTCTCAGCCGTTCGGAGAGTGGCATCACCTGCTGGGTCGGAGTCATCGTGCCGGCGAGCCCTGGAAGACTCGTGCCACCGGGGCCCGCCAGTCGATTCGCGCAGCGTTTGCGCCCTTGATGAAGGGCACCCGCTGGTTCAAGCTCGGACGCGAATGACTTCTCGAAAAAAGCGGCCCCGCGAAGATGACGACGTTCGCGCTTGCATGGATGCGCTGCGACGGATCGTTCGGGCGCTGCGTCTCTCTGCTACCGAGGTCGAGCGCGAGCTCGGGCTCAGCGTTGCGCAGCTGTTCGTGCTTCAGCAACTCGCCGACCAGCGACCCCGCTCCGTCAACGAGATCGCCGCGCTCACGGTCACCGATCCGAGCACCATCTCGGGCTTGATCCGACGCTTGACAGATCGCGGCCTGGTGAACCGGGGCACCTCGGCTGCGGACGGCCGCCGGGTCGAGGTCAGCTTGACGCCTGCGGGCGCCAAGGTGTTGCGTCGCGCGCCGGCCGCGCCGCAGTCCCAGCTGGTCGCGGCGCTGGCGGGGATGCCGGAGGCGCGCCGCCGCGCGATCGCCGAGGGGCTGGTCGATCTCGCCGAGCGACTCGGTCCGGTGAAACCGACCTTCTTCTTCGAAGGTGACGCCCCCAAGCCGTCTCGTCGCTGATCCGCTTCCGCGCAGCCCTTGCGTGGTCAGGGCGCTCCTGCCGCATATTTTGCGCGTGCCAGTATCTTGGTACCCACGCAATTGTCTGGGCGCCAAGGTATCTCTTCCCTCCGTCTTGGCACGCGGCTTGACTGTCTGGCGAGCATGACCCCACTCAGTATCGTCTTCTCCGATCCACTCGCCGAGTTCCTCGGCGCCCTGCCCGCGCGAGGGACGTTTCGCTACACCTACGACGACGTGGTGAAGCTCGCCGGCCATTCCTGCCCTACGGTGGCGGGCGCCTTCCTCATGACAGCCGCCGCCATGCGCGCGCTTTATCCTGGCGGCACTCCCGTCCGCGGCGAGATCGAGGTGATCGTCGGCGGTGAGCACGATGGCACGTCCTCCGGCCCGATGTCGCAGGTGTTCACATTCCTCACTGGGGCGGCGACCGACAGCGGGTTCGCCGGGCTGGCCGAGCGGTGGCGCCGCCGCGGCCTGCTGCGCTTCGATCCTTCGCTCGCCGGAAGGGTCCGCTTTCGCCGCCTCGATGACGGCACCGCTGTGGACATCGGTTACCAGCCCGGGCGCGTCCCGCCGTCGGGGGAGCTGCGCTCGGTGATGGCCCGTGCTCTCGGCGAGCAGGCGTCGCTGGACGAGCTGGCGCGCTTCCGCGAGCTGTGGATGGCGCGCGTAGGCGAGATCCTCGCGAGCGATCCGGCGCGCGTGCTGGAGGTGACCTCCGTCGTGGAGACGCGCTGACCATGGCCGGGCCTCTGCAGAAATATCTTCAAGACGATCACCGGCGGCTCGATACCCTCTTGGCCGACGCCGTCGCCGGGGCGGAGATCGACCGCGGCGCTTTCGAAGTTTTTCGGGCAGGGCTGCTCCGCCATATCGGCATGGAGGAGAAGCTCCTCTTGCCGGCCGCGCGCCGTCTGCGCGCCGGCGAGCCGCTTCCTCTGGCGCGCCAGCTTCGCCTCGATCACGCAGCCCTGGCGGCGCTGCTGGTTCCCACGCCGACTCGCGAGATCATCGATCGGATCCGCACACTGCTCATTGCCCACAATCCGTTCGAAGAGGATCCCGGCGGGTTGTACGAGATCTGTGACCAGCTGGCGGCGGGCGAAGCGGAGTCGCTGCTGCAGCGCCTGAAGGGCGCTCCCGAGGTCCCGCTGGCACCCCACTACGACGGAGCGCGCGCGTTCGAAGGCATCGAGCGCCTTCTCCGCGCCGCAGAAGAGGAGCGAAATGCGAGCCCATGAATCGAGACTGCTTGTGCTCGTTCTCGGCTGCCTGTCCGGCTGCGCACCCGCGAAGACCAACCGCCAGCACCTGGGCCCCGGCGCCTGGACCTCGGCCGAATGGCAGGCTCGCTGTCGCGGAGTTCGCACCTCTTTCAACCCGAGCAGCGATCTCTCCGACGCCACCCTGACGCTGGTGCCCGGCGATCCCCCGTTCCACCGATTATGAAGTGGTCAGTGTTGATGAAGCGAACGTGGGGGTTCGAGGTTCTGGTGTGCCCTCGGTGCGCCGGCCCTATGAACCTGATCTCGGTGATCGAGGATCGGGATACCGCCAAGAAGATCTTGATCCACATGGGCCTACCCGCGAGGGCACCGCCGAGTCCTGAGAGACAGCTAGCGCTTATCGTTCCGCTCGTAGCTCCGGCCCTCTCGCGTTGCCGAGCCATCGGTTGATCTGGAAGATCATATAGGTGGTGATGCCCATGCCCATCCGGAGTCGCTCCCCGTCGACCCAGTCGCGGGTCGCAGGTGTTACGTACCAACTGTAGGGCTGGATCTTCTCGAGATCGGCCTTCTTGACAAAGTGCGCTGGTGCGTCGGCCGGTCGTTCGAACTTCGCCATGCCCTGCTCGCGCTTCACCAGCATCGTGAGAAAATTACCGCGACCAATCTCTAAACGTTCCGCCTCCTGCTCGACAATCTTCATGTACGCGATGGGAAAGCGGATGGTGACGACCGGGGCCCGCGGCCCTGGGCGCCCCGTGCGCGCGGCTACTGGAACAGGGCGCTTCACGCCTCCACTCGGCTGCTTCTCTCCCATAAAAAGAACGTACCACGGTGGCTATACCCAGTCAATCGCGCGCACTACTACACTCTATTCGTGTGTGAATTACATCTAATTCGCTTGACTTCGCTTTTTGAGCAGACTTGAATGCAAGGCATGAACGGTGACTGTCCACCAACTTGCTTCTTGCCTCGGCGCCGACGTCGGCGCCGGAGTCGGCGTCCCGACACCGTGCAACCCGCGCTACAACCCTTGGACCCGACTACGACGCCGACTATCGACGAGCAGTCATGCGGGGATGGCTCTGCCTGCTGCCCATTCCCACCAACGGCAGGAGCTTGTTCCACGCCCACCTGACCCCTCCCTCTCAACAACATAGATGGAGGGGTCAGGTGGGAGTGGAATTGAAATGGGTGGGAATGGGCAGCAGGCAGAGCCAGGGACAGGTGGATGGAGGTGGTGGTGGTCAGAAATGGATCGGAGATCAGAAACAGTGAGGTTGAAACAGTGATGGGTTTGAGAAGTTGAGCAGTTGGAGGTCAGAGGAAAGGGGGAAATGGAAGGAAGAACAATGGAGAACAAGAACAAAAGGGAGCGGTGCATTGAGCGGGGGCAACTGGAGGTGGTGCGGGACTTGGAGATTCTAAGGGCATTGGCGCGGGTGCGTTTTTTGACGAAGTGGGAGATCGCCGAGAACTTCTTCACGGACGGGTGCCCGGTCAAAGAGCGGATCGGGAGGCTTGCGAACCGGCACTTGATCCGATGCCACAGGCGCGGCGTCGCCGCCTCGCACGGGTACTCGGCCTGGTGCCTCACCACTGCCGGTATCAAAGCCGTGCTGGATGCGTTTCCGAACGAGCAGATCCCGTCCGGTCTTGATCAGCGCCTCCAGAGCCAACCGCTCATTGACCTCGAGCACCGGGAGGCCATCTCGCGCGTGTACTTCAATCTCTTGCGCAGCGAATCTAGCGAGGGGTTCGAGCACGGGAGCCAAGATGAAGTGGAAGAATGGGTGGACCGCGTTCGCCGCGCCGACCAACTGCAGTGGCAATCCGACGGAGACGTGGTCATCCAGCTCAACAAGGAGTCGGGCGAGGTCCGTCTGGTGCCCGACGCCACGGTGACGGCGCCCGCCAAGCGAGTGCGGCTCTTTATCGAGTTCGACCGGTCGAACAAGGGCCTGTCGCGCATCGAAGAGCACCTCAGCCGCTACGCCTTCTTTCTGCGAAGCGGGTACACCCGGCGCTACGCCGACGGCTTTGCGCCCTGGGTGGTGTTTGTAGTCAAGAGTGAGGGTCGCCGCGTTGGGATTGCACGGCTCGCCGAGCGGTTGCTCGGGCAGGCGGGCCACCATGCACGGGTGTTGGTCGCAAACCGGGACGCGACGCCGTGGCTCTCCGAAATCTTGTTCAAGGATGAAGATGCCGACTGGGTACAGCCCGCAGCTCCGGGCGGCGACCTAGGTCAGGTCGTCAGGGCGTTCGTTCGCTCGAATCACGTGTTTCTCCGGGAAGCGGCGCCGATGTTCGAGAAGATCGAGGGCCAGATCCCGGAAATGCTTGCGTGCTGGAAGCGATCGCTGCACGCACTCGCCGAATGCGTCCCGTCGTCGCCTGACCCAGGCTACCGGCTGCCTTCTGAATAGGGGGATGGGCGATGCGAATGCAGGCACGGGATCTCGAGATGCTTCGGACCTTGGCCCGCTTACAGCTTGCGACGACGCGCGAGCTGGTGAATGCCTTTTTCTCCACGCCGAAGGTCGGGCAGCGGCGGGTCCGGAACCTCGAGGTCTTGGAGCTGATCGTGCGCCACACCAAGGGCGCCACGGATCCGTCCTACTTCGCCTGGCGCTTGACCAAGTGCGGCGTGGCGGCAGTAATGCGCGAGTTTCCAGAAGAAGCGCTCGACGCGTGCTTCGACGTACGCGTCGCCGGGTTGAGCCTGGGTGACATCCGCACCTGGGAGCGCGAAACGCTCAACCGCCTGTACCTCGAGCTCGTGGGCGAAGGGCGGTGCCACCTCGTGACCGCGGAGAAGGCGCCGGGGTGGAACCAGCTTCGCCGCTGGATCGCCGGCGTACGACGGCGGGCCAACGCTTTCGCGTGGCACCCTTACGGATCAACCGTCTTCGAGTGGAGAGATCCTCTCGGTCGGGAATTTCGCGTCGCGCCGGACGCCACCATCGTGACGGCGAACGCTCGTTTTTTTCTCGAGCTGATCAGCGGCCAAGCCACGCCGCCGGCGAAAATCGCGGAGAAGCTGCGCCGCTACGCCCGCCTCCTGCAGCAGGACAACGCCCGCCAGTGCCCCGACGGAAAGACGCCGGTGATCGTCATTCTCGTCGGTGGCGAGCGTGATCGGAAAAAGGTGCAAGAGGTTCTGTCGGGACTCGTCCTCGACAGACCTTCTTGCAAGGTGAAGATCCTGATCGACGACCCCGATGTACGCCGGGGCGGCGCAGAGGCCGTGAGGTGGCTCGCCAAGGTGCTACTCGGGGAGGTGCGCAGCCGCGCTGACGGAGCCGCTGCTGAAGTCGTCGCACCGGTGGAGGACCCAGGCGGAGACGACCTGTGCGTCGGCTGCATTCTCGGCAACACATTTATCGAAACCACCGCTGAGCTATTGAAAACCCACCCCGATGCGCTGCGCGACTGGATGGCCGTGGTCAATAGAAAATCCGAGACCGCTGACGCCTTCCTTCAGCGCTGGATCGCCGCGCTAGACGCGCTGTGGCGCCACCACCACCGGGCGGCTGCCGGGTAGCGGATCAGCCAATCACCACGTCGAATACATCTGATAGATTGTAAAATACACGCAATACGATTGACATGACACCAAGAGATGATGTAGGTGATAGGGTGAGCGTCAGTCGCCAGCCGGTGCGCGAGCGTGGATGCAAAACAGTCGCTCAGCCGTGCGTGCCACCGCACTGAAGAACCATCGGAGACGACCTGAAGCTCGAGGAGGACAAGCATGCACGACGACTTGACGAGCGATGGTCTCTGGCAGGCGCCAGATGAGCGCGGGCAGCCTTCGTCGGTTGCCGAGGAAGAGCATGCGGCGGATCATCATCAGCAGCGCACGCCCCAGGCCCAGGTCGCGCGGGACCAGGCCTCCAAGCTCGCCCGCCAGCCGCCGAGGCAGTCACCGCCGGAGCTGCGACGTGTGCCGGCTCCGTCGCCGACAGCGGAGTTTCTAACGACGGCGGAGGCCGCTGCGTACTGCGGGTTCAAGACCGCCGCCGGCCTGCGCAAGGCGAAGATGCTGGGCCGCGTCCGTTGCTGGGGCCGTCGCGGCGGCGTCGGAACGATGATGTGGCGGCGTAGCGACCTCGACGACTTTCTGGGCGGCGTTCCCGTCGACGGTGGTAAGATACCGGCTGGTCGCGCGGGAACGCCCCTACTGAGGGGCAACGATGACCAAGATCAATTGGGTGATGAAATTCAACGTCTGGATAGCGCCGGCTCCGATTCGTCCGGGAGTTTGGCGCAGAAGGGAGGGCGGGTTTCTCGTCCGGGGGCGCGCTCGCGACCCGCGGAGCAACCGTCGCATCGAATTCCGCAAGGTGGTGACGGACACGGAGGATCCCGATCGCGCGTACGCGTTCCTGCGGGAGCAGCTGCAGGCAGTGCGCGAGCGGGGAACGGAGCGGCACAACAGAAAGCTGCCTTCGTTCAGAAGCTACGCGCTCTCGTTGATGGAGCGGAAGATCACGCGCGGAAAGTTGAAAAGCGGAAAGAGCCGGGAGCGCTGGGCGTCGGTGCTGGCAAATCATCTGGAACCGGTGTTCGGTGATTTCTCCATCGATCAGATACGCAAGCCCGATGTAGAGGCGTGGCTCGTGAGGATGGGCCGCAAGGTCCAGTCGCGCGAGTACAGCCCGAACACGGTCAACGACTGGCTCTCGCTCTTGCGCGTGATCCTCAACGCAGCCGTGGCCGATTTCGAGCTCGAGCGAAATGCGGTTGCGCTGATCGAAGACCTGGACAAATCCGAGCACCACACGTACACGCCGGAGCAGCCGAACTCGCTCACGGCGGAGGAGCTGCCGACGTTCCTGGCAGTGGTTCGGGCACGCTACCCGCAGTATTTCGCGATGGTGGCGCTCGGCTTCGCGACGGGGTTGCGTCCGTCGTCCATGCGTCCGCTTCGTCGGAGCGGCGACCATGCGGACGTGATTTGGGACGCCGGCATCCTGCACGTGCGGCGTTCGCAGACGCGCAAGACGGTCATGGAGACGACCAAGACAGGCGTGCTGCAGCAAATCGGGCTCCCGTCGGAGTTGATGGACATTCTCCGCTGGCACGTCGCCGAGCTCAAGAACGCGCCCAAGGAGGTGCGCGACTCCGAGCTGCTCTTTCCGTCGGACAACGGCGGTTTTCGGGCGGCGAGCTGCCTAGATCGTCCGTTCGCCGATGTGGTGAAGAAGCTGAAGTTGAAAAAACACATCACGTCGCGTGCGATGCGCCGGACGTTCAACGATCTCTGCCGCCGGGCAGAAGTGCGCGACGTGGTGACGCGGTCGATCTCGGGGCACCTGACCGAGGAGATGCAGCGTCACTATTCGACCGTGGCGCCCGAGGAGCAGCGTCAGAGCCTGGCGAAGGTGGTCTCGCTCGCCGGATTCCGCGCCGCGCTTCTCGGCGGGGTGCAGGACCATGCAGCGTAGGACCGAGGGACCCCAGTACCCCGACCTTTCCGGCCGGGGTACTCTTTGGGGTACTCACGAGCTACTCGGTGCTGCTAAGTCTAGTGGGGCGTACAGGATTCGGACCTGTGACTTCCACCGTGTGAGGATGGCACTCTACCGCTGAGTTAACGCCCCGTGGTGCTTCGCCAAAACTTCTAACCTCGCGCCCTGCTTCAGTCAAGTTCGATTTGTCGCTCGGCCTGCGCCCGACGGTGGCGACGCCGCGCGCGCTGGCGGGTCTCGCGTGCTAAAACGCGGGGGTGATTCGGGCCAGCGGGTTGGGGAAGTCGTTCGGGGCCGTGGCGGCGCTCGAGGGCGTGAGCTTCGAGGCGCGCCCGGGCGAAGTGCTCGGATTCTTGGGGCCCAATGGGGCGGGCAAGACCACCACCATGCGCATCCTCACCGGGTTTCTCGAGGCCACGTGCGGGAAGGTCGAGGTGTGCGGGATCGACCTGGCGGTGGATTCCAAAGCCGCGCGCGCGCGCATCGGATATCTGCCGGAGAGCGTGCCGCTCTATGGCGAGATGCGCGTCGCGGAATATCTCGCGTATCGCGCGGCGCTCAAGGGCGTGCCGCGACGCGAGCGACGGGCGCGCTGCGAGGAGGCTTGCGCGCAGGTGGGGATTCGCGACGTCGAGCGGCGCATCATCGGGCAGCTCTCCAAGGGCTATCGGCAGCGCGTGGGGCTGGCCGATGCGCTGCTGCACCGGCCGGAGGTGTTGATCCTCGACGAGCCGACCGATGGGCTCGATCCGAATCAGCGGCGCGAGGTGCTCAAGCTGGTGGCGGAGCTGGGCAAGGAGCGCACCGTCGTGTTGTCGACGCACATCCTGCCCGAGGTGGAGCAGGTGTGCGGGCGGGTGGTGATCCTCGATCGCGGGCGCGTGATCGCCGAGGGGAAGCCGGCGGAGCTGGCGCGCTCGGAGCTGGTGTTGCGGGTGACCGCACGCGGCCTGGCGGCGGAGCTCGAAGCAGCCGTCAAGGCGATCGACGGCGTGACCAGCGTTCGTGGCGAGACCGCCGGCGACGACTTCGTGCTGACGGTGGAATGCGCGCGCGACGTGCGCGAAGCGATCGCGCGGGCGGTGGTGCAGGCGGGACAGCTGCGCGAGCTGCGGCCGGCGTCGCTGGGGCTGGAAGAAGTGTTCGCGCGACTGACGGGGCGCGGCGCATGAAGGCGCTGGTGATCGCGCGGCGCGAGCTCGCGGCGTATTTCCTGTCGCCGGTCTCGTACATCGTGCTCACGCTGTTCCTGCTCGTCGAGGGATATTCGTTCTGGCTGTTTGCGGCGCTGCTCAACGGGCGCGATACGCCGCACGGCGCGGTGCTGCAGTATTTTTTTGGCGGCACCTTCCTCTACTGGCTGTTCGTGATGTTCCTGGCGGCGGTGATCACCATGCGCCTGATCGCCGAGGAGCGGCGGCAGGGGACCATCGAGCCGCTCTTGACGGCGCCGGTGGATCTGGCGGATCTGGTGGTCGGCAAATTTCTCGGCGCGATCGGGTTCTATGCGGCGTTGTGGGTCCCTACCCTGCTCTACGTGGTCGTCTTGCGGGCGTATGCGCCCGAGGGGGCCGCGCCGGATCCGGGGCCGATCGCGGCGGGATATCTGGGGACGCTGCTGATCGGAGCGGGCGCGATCGCGCTCGGCCTGGTGGCGTCGGCGCTCACGCGCAATCAGATCCTCGCGGCGGTGCTGTCGTTCGTGACGCTGGCGATGCTGCTGCTCTCGGGCGTGCTCGGCGACGCGCTGGTGCGGACCGGGCCGTGGGCGGCGGTCCTGCGGCACATCAATCTCTTCCGGCACATGGAGGACTTCGGGCGCGGGATCGTCGATACGCGGCACGTCGTGTATCACCTGGGGCTGGTCGCGGTCGGGCTGTTTGCGGCGACGCGCGCGCTCAAGCCGTCGCGGCGCGGCGCGTTCGAGGTCTTGTTGCTGGTGGCGGCGGTGACCGGCCTCAACTATCTCGCGGCGCGGCACTATGCGCGCGGGGATTGGACGCGCGGGCGTACCTTTGCGATCTCGGACAAGACGGTGCAGCTGGTGCGCGCGCTCGGCAAACCGGTCGAGGTGATCGTGTTCATGCTGCCGTCGGGCGAGGACGCCAACGATCTCTACGGCGACGTGCACGAGCTGCTCGAGCGGGTGCGGCGCGAGAGCGCGCAGGTGCGCGTCGAATACGTCGATATCGATCGCGAGCCGGAGCGCTTGAAGACCGTCGGAAAGAAGTACGGGGTGACGGGAGACGATCTGGTCAACGGCGTGATCGTGGTGACCAGCGAGGACGCCAAGCATTCCAAGTTCATCACGCGCGATGAGCTGGCCGAATACGAGTACGGCGCTGCAGACGGGCGGGCGCCGCGCATCAAGGCGTGGAAGGGCGAGCAGGCGTTCGATGCGGCGCTGCTGGCGGTCACCGAGGAGAAGTCGCCGGTGGTGTGCTTCACGCAAGGACACGGCGAGCCGGCGATCGATTCGTTCGAGCCCGGCGAGTACGGCGATTTTGCCGAAGAGCTGAAGCGCGATCACGACGAGGTGACGGGCGTAGATCTGTCGGTGATGGCGGAGATTCCGGCGCGCTGCGAGGTGACCATCGTGGCGGGGCCGGAGCATCCGTTCGGCAAGCCCGAGGCGGACGCGTTGGCGCACCTGCTCGAGCGGGGCGGGCGGTTGATGGCGCTGCTCGGGCCGAGCTTCGACGCGCAGGTGACCAGGTTCGTCTCGATGGGGATCGAGGACACGCTCGAACGATGGGGCGCGTCGGTGCGCAACGATGTGGTCGTCGACGTGCCGCAGCTTCGCTCGAACGCGATCGCGTTCGCGGTGACCGAGGGCTACGCCGATCATCCGATCACCGGGCGGTTGATGCATCACCGCACGCTGTGGACCGAGGCGCGGGAGGTGCGCGCGGCGCCGAACAACGGCATCGTCGCGCGCGAGATCATCCACACCTCGGACAAGGGCTGGGGCGAGACCGACCTCGGCGTGTTTCGCGCGACGGCTGAGCTGGCGTTCGATCCGAAGGCGGACGTCAAGGGGCCGATCTCGATCGCGGTCGCGTCGGAGCGCACCGAAGGAACCGGCAAGGGCGCGCGGCTGGTGGTGATTGGCTCGTCGCAGATCGCCGGCAACAAGCAGGCGCTCGGCTACAACCGCGATCTGTTGCTGTCGTCGGTGGCGTGGCTCTTGCGGGCGGAGCCGAAGCTGGCCATCGGGCCGCGCACGCCGGAGCACCTGCGGCTGCAACTCGATGACGGTCAGCTGCGGCGCCTCTTCTACCTCGCGGTGTTGGGGCTGCCGCTGTTGGCGCTGCTGCTGGGGCTCGGCGTGTTCTGGGTGCGGCGGGCGTGAGTCACAGAGCGCGCACGACCGCGCTGCTGGTGATCGCGGCCGGCGTGGTCGGCGCGCTGGTGTGGTGGGACCAACGCCGGCCGTCCACCGATGAGGCGCGCGCGGCGCACGGAAAGATCTTGCCGGGGTTCGATCGCGGGCGCGCGCGCGCGATCTCGGTGCAGCACGCGGGAGTGGTGACCACGCTGACGCACGAAGGCGACGCGTGGCTCGTCGATGGGAAGGGACGCGCGGATGCCGACGCGGTCGAGGCGCTGCTCGGGGCGCTCGAGTTCGGGTCGGTGGAGCGGCGGCTGCGACCGCCGGATGCGGCGACGCGCGCGCAGCTCGGGCTGGCGGCGCCGAAGACCGGCGTGACGGTCGATGGCGTGAGCTTGAAGATCGGCGCGGCGGATCCGTCGGGGCGCGCGGTGTACGTGCTACGCGGGGACGAGCCGGAGGTGCTGGTCGTCGAGCATCGGCTGCTCGAGGTGACCGATCTGCCGGCGGGCGGATTTCGCGCGCAGGGGTTGGTGACGACGGCGCTCGAGAGCGTGCATGCGCTCGCGTATGGCGCGCTGTCGGTGAGCAGCGACGGCGCGGGGTGGAAGGTAGGGGCGATGCGCGCCGATGCGGCGAAGGTCGACGCGCTGCTCGACACGCTGCGGCGGGCGCACGCGCGGCGCGTGATCGAGACGGCGCCGCACGACGGGGGAACCGCGCTGCTCGTTGACGGGAGGATCGAGGCGCGCGTGATCGGGCCCTGCCCTGCGCACGTGGACGAGCAGCTGGTGGCGCGCGCGGATGGAACGCTCTTGTGCTTCGCGGCGGACGAGCTGAAGCCGCTCGCGGGATCGCCGCTGGCGTTGCGCGAGGCGCGCCCGTTTTCGCGGGGGCTCGATCAGGTGAGCGCCGTTCACGTGCAGCGGGACAAGCAAGAGCTGACCGTGCTGCGACAGGCGGGCCAGTGGCGCATCACTGTGCCGCGCGAGCGGGCCGGGCTGGCCGACGATGGGCTGGTGCGCGCGTGGGTGGGTCGGCTGTTGCAGACGCACGCGAGCGGATTCGGGCCGCCGGGCGCGCGGCGCGGCGAGCTGCGACTGGACAATGACCGCTGCGTAATCGGCGAGCGCGACGGGCTGGTGACGCTCCAGCGCGACGGCGAGCCGGAAGCGCTGCTCGTCGATCGCGCGTTCCTCGACGAGGCGAGCGTCGATGCCGATCGCCTTCGCGATCGCGTCGTCCTGCGCTTCCGCCTCGATCAATTGAAGACCAAGCTAACGCCGCCGCTCGCCGAGCTGCTCTCCTCGCTGCGCGTCGACGCCTTCGCCCTCGCCCTCCACTTCACACCTGTCGGTCACCTCCACCTCGAGCTCTCCACCGGCGCCGCCCACGACCTCACCTGGGGCCCCCCCGAAAAAGACGACGGCCGCTGCCCCGCCCGCCTCGTCTCCTCCGACGCCCCGCCGTCCACCTTCTACCTCCCCGCCGTCACCTGCCCGAACCTCCGGTAAGTCACAGGGTGGGGGCGTGCTCCTGGGTGCCTTGCTCGCGGATTTGCTGGTCGTCGGCGCAGCGGAGGGCCCAAGGGACGGCCATCAGGCGTTCGAGCTCGATGGCGTTACCACAGTCCAAGCAGATGCCGAACTCGCCGCGGTCGATCCGGTTGAGCGCCTCTTGCATGGCTTGCGCGATGCGCGCGTCACGCTCGCTGAGCCGGAGCAGCAGGTCCTCGTGCTCGATGTGGACCGACGAGTCGCCTTCGTCTCCCGGATCCTCCTGAGCGAACGGCTCGCGCGCAGCGTTGGTGCGCAGATCGTGCTGCACGCCGCGGAAGGTCTCGGTCAGTCGGTCGAAGAGCAAGCGCTTGAACGTTTCGAGCTGTCGGGGCGTCATGCCCAATCAGACGTGCAACGGACGTGCCTCTTCAGCCGGTCGCGCGGAGCGGGCGGGCGTACGTCTTTCCGTCGAGCTCGTCCTTCAGATCGACCACCGCGTGACGGGCTTCGTCGATCAGCTGGTCCATGTCCTTGTCGGTCTTGCCCGCCGTCGAGATCGGCTCGCCGACCAGGATGCGCATGGTCACGTACTCGTCGGAAAACTTCCACGTGCCCTTGGGCAGCGCGTTGAGCGTACCGCTGATGCCCATCGGCAGGATGTCCACTCCCGCGTCGAGCGCGAGCTGAAACGCGCCGCGCTTGAACGGCTTGACCACGCCGTCGTGGCTGCGCGTGCCCTCGGGAAAGAACAGCACCGAGACGCCCATGTCGAGATACTCGCGCGCGCGCTCCATGCACTGAGCCACCGAGTTCTTCTTGCCGCGCACCAGCGGAATGTAGCCCGCGTGGTACATGAACCAGCCCATGAACGGCACGTAGAAGTTCGCCGCCTTGGAGATCCACTTGAAGTGATGGTCGAGCGTGAACGCCATCATGATGTCGCCCATGCCCTGGTGGTTGGACACGATCACGAACGGCTTGCCGGGCGGGATGCGCTCGATGCCGTGCACCTCCGTCGACCAGCGGTTGTTCAGCTTGAGGATGAGGCGCCCCCAGCGCTGCGCGTACCAGTGACCGAACGCGCGCCGTCGATCGAACGGCATGGTCACGATGAACACCGGCAGCACCAGGAAATACATCAGCGCGGTGCCGAACGCGATCGAGAACCAGATGTAGATCGACCGCAGGACCTGCCAGGTTTTCACGTGCTTACTTCTTCTTGCCGCCCTTTTTTGCGGCCAGCGCGGCCTCGTAGGCCTCGCCCGCTTCGGCCTTCTGCTGCAGCGCGATGGTCGGCGAGAGGAACTCCACGCCCTTGTCGTCCTTCATCTTGCCGAAGCTGAGCAGGCCTTCGGAGTCGCCGAAGCCGCCCGGCGTGTTGATCGCGAACGTGCCGTCGATGTCGTACTGCTTGCCCACCGTCAAGATCGGCGGCTTCTGCTTGGGCGCCAGGTAGTCGGCGACCATCATCGCCTTCTCCTTCTTGGTGTCGGCCTTGTCGCCCATGTAGAAGTGCGGCTGATCGCACAGCTTGCAGGTCTGGCCCTTCGGACACACCGGGCACTGGTAGACCTCGAGCAGGAACGCGCGCAGCTTGGCTTCTTTGTTGAGCAGGCACTGCGCGTCCACGGGCTGGTTCGGCGCGACCTGCGCGCAGAACTTGCGCTTGTTGCGGCGCAGCCCGGTGATCGTGAACGCACCATCCGGATATTTCTCCGGGATGTCGGAAGCGGCGAAGCTCGGCGCGGTCGGGAGGTCGACCTTGATCGGCGGGAGCGTGGTCGCTTCGGGCTCGGGGCCCATCGAAGCGCCCGAGGCGTTACCCGACTGGCAGCCGGCACCAAGGAGCGAAAATGCCGCGCAGAGTAGAGCGATCCTGGTCATCATGGGCCTCGCGGAAGGGTTCATTGCCGTCGGTGGTCGTAGCATGGTCGGCCTAGAAATGCCAGCAATTCCAGGCGGAAGTGTTACCATCGCCAGCGACTCGAATGCGCCGGATCGCCATCGCTATCGCGCTGTTAGTGCTCGGCTGCAAACGCGCGCCACCGCCGCCGAACGCCGCGCCGAAGAGTGAAGCCCCGGGCCCAACCATCATTATATGTAACGCGCAGGGATGCCCGGCCGATCTGGCGGGGCCGGCGAAAGACGGCGGGCAGGTGGTCATCCATGTGGAGGCCGAGCCGGCCATTTTTTGCGACCTGATCGAGCACGACTTCTGGAGCCGCTGGATCACCGAGAACCAGGTGGCCGAGACGCTGTTCTTTCAGGACTCGTGGACCGGCGCGATCGGGCCGCGCCTGGCGGAGCGCTGGGAGGCGGACGACCAGAAGCTCACGCTGCACCTGCGCGACGGCGTGACCTGGCACGACGGCGTGCCGTTCACCGCCGCGGACGTGGCGTTCACTCTCGATCGCGCGCGCGATCCCAAGGTGGGCGCGGATCAGCGCGCCGATCTCGAGCCGATCGCGACCGTGCAGACGCCGGACGCGCGCACGGTGGTGCTGACGCTCGGCAAGCCTGCGCCGTATCTGCGGCAGGCGCTCGCGCACATCTCGATCCTGCCCGAGCACGCGTACCGGGGAAAAGATCTGCGGCGCGCGGAGGCCTCGCGCGCGCCGATCGGCACCGGGCCGTTCAAGTTCGTGCGCTGGAAGGCGGGCGAAGAGATCGTCATCGAGCGCAACCCGGCGTACTGGGGAAAGAAGCCGCACCTCGAGCGGGTGATCTTTCGCATCGTGCGCGACAAGCAGGTCGCGTGGGAGCTGTGGAAGCGCGGCGAGATCGACGTGATGTGGAACCTGCCGTCGCCGCGCGTCGCCGACGAGGCCAAGGCCGACGCGGCGCTCACCGGCCGGCGCATGCTGGTGTGGACGCCGCGCGCCTACTTCTTCGTGGTGTGGAACACGCGCAAGGGACCGCTCGGCGATGCGCGGGTGCGGCGCGCGCTGACCATGCTGATCGATCGCGAGCGCTATCTGCAGATCGCGTTCAACGGGCACGCGCGGCCGGTGACCGGACCCTACCCTACCGGGACCGCGTCGTACGACCCGGCGATCCCGCGCTGGCCGTACGATCCCAAGGCGGCCAGGGCACTGCTCGACGAAGCGGGCGTCCCACGGAACAATGGCCTCAAGCTCACGTTCCTGCTCACCGCGGGCTCGCGCACCGTCGAGCAGCTGGCCACGCTCATGAAGGAAGACTTCGCCAGGGCGGGCATCGAGCTCGAGGTGGCGACGGTGGACTTCGCGGTGCTGCTCGATCGGCTGCGCCGCCATGCGTTCGACGTCTCGTCGCTGCAGTGGACCATGTCGCTCGAGCAGGACAACTACACCATGTTCCATTCGTCGCAAGCGGACGGCGGGCAGAACTACGGCGCGTGGAAGAATCCGGCGGCCGACGCGCTGCTCGAGAAGATCCGCACCACCGCCGACGACGGCGCGCGCCACGCGCTCGACCGGCAGTTCCACAAGCTGATCCACGACGAGCAGCCCTACACGTTTCTGTTCTCGCCGGAGAAGCAGACAGTGGAGTCGAAGCGCGTGCATGCGCTCAATCCGTCCACCGACGGCTTCACCTTGGACCAGGCGTGGGTGGAGTAGCGCGCCGCCTGTTGCTGGTGCCGCCGACGTTGATCGGCATCACGCTGGCGACCTTCCTGCTGATTCACGTGGCGCCCGGCGATCCGGCCGAGGTGCGCGCGGGGGCGGGGCGCGGCGTCACCGCCGAGTCGATCGCGGCGTTCCGGCACGCGTACGAGCTCGACCGGCCGCTCGGACCGCGCTACCTGGCGTGGCTCGGACGATCGCTGCGGCTCGACTTCGGTGAGTCGATGGTCGACGGGCGGCCGGTGCGCGAGAAGCTCGCCGAGGCGCTGCCGGCGACCCTCGCGCTGGCGCTGCTGGCGGTGCTGCTGTCGTACCTGATCGCGGTGCCGCTCGGTTGCGCGCTGGCGGCGGGCGACGGCCGGCGCTGGACGCGCGTGGGCACGGGCGGGCTGTACGTGCTGTACGCGATCCCGGTGGCGGCGGTGGCCATGCTCGCGCTCGGCGCGGGCGCGCCGTATGGCCGCGGGCCGCTGGTGCTGCTGTCGGCGGCGAGCTGTCTGTCGCTGGCGGCGCTGGTGCGGTTGTCGCGCTACCAGCGCGGCGCGCTGCTCACCGCGCTGCGCGCCGATTACATCCGCACCGCGCGCGCGACCGGCGCCTCGCCCACGCGGGTGATCGCGCGCCACGCGCTGCGCAACGCGCTCTTGCCGATGGTGACGCTGCTCGGCGCGGAGCTGCCGGCGCTGCTCTCGGGCAGCGTGATCGTCGAGCAGGTGTTCGGCGTGCACGGGCTCGGCCTGCTCGGCTTCGACGCGGTGCTGGCGCGCGACTATCCGGTGCTGCTCGGGCTCACCACGCTCGGCGCGCTGGTGACGCTCGCCGGCGTGCTCGCCGCCGACGCCGCGTACGGGCTGCTCGATCCGCGGCTGCGCCGGAGCGGCTCATGAGCGAGCTGAGCCCCAAAGGGACTACAAGCTGGGCGCGCTTTCATCGTCGCTATCGGCGGGTGCGCGGCGCGCGCGCGGGGCTGTGGCTGGCGGCGGCGCTGGTGCTCGTCGCGCTGGGCGCAGATCTCCTGGCCTCGGATCTGCCGCTGGCCGCGCGCGTCGACGGCACGCTCTACCTGTTGCCGTGCGTGACCCGGCCGGACGCGCTCGCAGGCGACGACAACCAGACGCTCGCCCGGCGCCTGCGCGCGCCCGATTGGTCGCTGGCGACACCGGTGCCGTATGGCCCCGCCGCGCAGCATCCGGGCGGCGCGACCGCGGTGCTCGACGCGCCCTCGCGCGCGCACTGGCTTGGCACCGACGATCGCGGCCGCGACGTGGCGGCGCGCCTGCTGCACGGTACGCGCGTGGCGCTCGAGGTGGGACCGCTCGCGGTGGCGCTCTATCTGTTGATCGGGATGATCGTCGGCGTGGGCTCGTCGCTCGGGCGGCGCACCGATCTGGTGCTCGGCCGGCTGATCGAGATCGGCCTGACCTTTCCGACGCTGTTCCTGCTGCTGGCGATCCAGGGACTGACCGCGAGCGCGTCGCTGGTCGAGGTCGGCGTGGCGATCGCGCTCACGCAGTGGCCGCACGTCGCGCGGCTGGTGCGCGCCGAGGCGCTGCGGGCGGCGGCGTCTCCGCACGTCGAAGCGGCGCGCGCTGTAGGCGCCTCGCAGACGCGCATCGCGCTCGCGCACATCGCTCCGCTGGCGGCCGCGCCGGCGCTGGTAGCGGGCGCGTTCGGCGTCGCGCAGGCGGTGCTGGTCGAGACCGCGCTCACCTTCCTCGGCTTCGGCGTGCCGCCGCCGCGCGCCAGTTGGGGCGAGCTGCTCTCGCAGGCGCAGGCTGCGGGCGGGAGCTGGTGGCTGCTCGCCCCACCGACGGTGGCCATCGCGCTGACCGTGCTCGCGTGCAACCTGATCTCCGACGGGCTCAAGGGCGCGCTCGAAGAAGGTTAGCCAATCGCTTCCGTGCGTTCCTACGTAAGGTGTGGTTAACTATAGAGAACTGGTCAGACAAAATCCCATGCCCAACCTCCGGATCGCGCTCGTCGACGACCACCCGATCTTTCGGGAGGGACTCCGTAGCCTGCTCGAGCGCCAGAAAGACTTCAAGGTAGTCGCCGAGGCGTCGAGCGCGCGCCAGGCCTACCCGATGATCGAGTCGATCCGGCCGGACCTGGTGGTCCTCGACATCACGCTGCCGGGCGTGGACGGATTTTCGGCGACGCGCGAGCTCAAGCGACGCGCCCCCGAGGGCAAGGTGCTGATCCTCAGCGTGCACGCGCGCGAAGAGTACGCCGCGCAAGCGATCGAGGCCGGCGCGACCGGTTATGCGATGAAGAGCCAGCCGTCGGAGGAAGTGATCGACGCGGTCCGCACCGTGGGCCGCGGCAGCGCGTACCTGCCGCCCGCTTTCTCGCAGGCGGTGCTCACGCGCAGCCGCAGCAAGAACGATCATCCGCTCGATGCGCTCTCCAGCCGCGAGCACGAGGTGTTCGAGCTGCTGGTGCGCGGCTTCACCAACCAGCTGGTCGGCAAGGAGCTGGGCATCAGCGTCAAGACGGTCGAGACGCACCGCTCGCGCATCCACCGCAAGCTCAGCCTGCACTCGGTCGCCGAGCTGATCCGTTTCGCCGCCCTCAACGGCCTGATCCGCGACTAGCGGGCGACTAGCGGGCGTGCTCGAGCTGCTCGGCGAGGCGGGCGAGCAGCTCGTCGAGCCGGGCGAAGTCGATCGGCTTGGCGAGCACGGCGGCGACCAGCGATCGCCGCGGGTCTTCCGGCGAGATCTCGTGCGCCCAGCCGGTCAGCAGCCACACGGGCGGGCGCGGCTCGAGCTTGCCGAGCTGCGCCGCCAGCTGCCAACCGTCCATCTTGGGCATGCGCAGATCGCTGACGACCAGCTGATACGAACGCTTGCGCGTCCGCTCGAGCCCGCCCGCGCCCGACGTCGCGGTGTCGACGTCGTGACCCTTCGCCGCCAGGATCCGCTTGAGGCTGCGCAGGTTCTCGGGCTCATCGTCGACCAGCAGGATCGACAGCGCGCGCACCGTCTTCTTGCGCGCAGGCTTCGGCCGCCGGGTCGCAGGCCGCGCCGCGATCGGGAAGCGCAGCGTAAAGCACGCGCCGCCCGACTCACCGTTGGCCGCCGAGATCTCGCCGCCCATGCGCGTCATCACCCCGTAGGCCATCGACAAGCCCAGGCCCGAGCCGTGCTCGTCCTTGGTGCTGAAGAACGGATCGAAGACGCGCGGCAGATCCGCCGTCGCGATGCCGGTGCCCTCGTCGCTCACCGTGACGACGACCGCCTGGCCGTTCGGGCGCGCCGCCACCCGCACCGTGCCGCCTCTGGGCATCGCGTCGCAGGCGTTGAGGATCAAGTTGAGGAACACGTGCCGCACCTCGGCGGCCGAGCCGATCACCTGCGGCAGCGCGGGCAGCGTGCGGGCCACCTCGATGGGCACGCCGGTGACGCGCGCCTCCTCGAGCGCCGGACGCGCTGCTTCGATCGCGCCCTCGATCGCCTGACGTAGATCGACCGATCCGAGCGGCCGATCCTTGCGCCGGCGCGCGAAGTCTTGCAGCAGGCTCACACGCTCGACCACGCCGCCGAGGATGCGGTGCGCCGCCTCGAGGTGCTCGCTCAACTTGGTCGCCGACCCCGAGTCCAGCCGCGCCATCTCCAGCCGCATGCGGATCGCGTGCAGCGTGTTGTTCAGATCGTGCGCGACGCCGGAGGTGACCTCGCCGAGCGCGCGCATGCGCTCCTCGTTGGCGAGCAGCTCGCGGGCGCGCGCCAGCTCGAGCTCGTCGTGCACCTGCACGGTCACGTCGTGCACCAGCACCGCCACGATCGGATCGCCCGCCACGGCCGCGTCACGCTCGAGCCGCACCTCGATGGTCTGCGCCTGATCCGACCGCATGAAGCGCACCACCGCCACGTCGCCGCGCGCGGTCTGCCAATGGCGCGCCTCCTCGAGCGTCAGCTCGCGCAGCGACGAGAACGGACGCGCGTCGGCGCGGTGGAGCTGCAGCGGCCGCCAGCTCCACCAGTTGGAGGGATCGCCGCTGAGCTCCAGCCAGCGCGCGTTCTGCACCAGGATCGCGCCCTTGGAGACCAGCGCCAGGCCGCTCGAGCTGGTGCGCATCGCCCAGCGCGCCAGCTTGTACACGCCGATGCGCTCGATCGACTGCGTGCGCTGTTTCTCGACGAGCAGCTTGTACTTGGCGCACAGCTCGGTGTACTTGCGGACCGAGCGCGGATCGCCGGCGAACGAATCGCTCGCTCGCCCGGTCGGAACGCGCTTCTTCATCGACGCGGCTTCCGCCTGGCCGCCATCGGCTTCTTCTTGGGCGTCTTCGTCTTCGCCGACTTCTTCGCCTGCGGGGCGGGCGCCTTCGCCGGCTTCTGGCCGTGCGCCTTGAGCCGCAGGTTTTCGCTGCCGAGCAGGCTCGCGCGCGTGGTGTCCTCGAACAGGATCACCGCGCCCAGCACCACCGTTCCGTCAATCAGCGGCACCGCCGCCAGCGTGGCGTGCCCTTCGCCGCCTGTGGCCAGCTCGTACCGCACGTCGTCGATGCGCAGCGCCCGCTTGGCGGCGATCGACTTGCGCACGTTCGCCACCAGCGATCGGTTGAGGGCCGGCACGTGCAGGTTCCACAGGAACTGGCCCAGCGCCTCGCTCTCGGCCAGGCCGAGCAGCCGCTCCGCCGCCAGGTTCCACGCGGTGATGCGCCCCGCGGTGTCGATCACCACCACCGCCGCCGACAGGCTACGGATGATGGTGCGCTGATAGAGCGCCAGCCGGTGCATCTCTTCGGTGCGGCTGGCCAGCTCGCGGTTGGTGGCGTCGAGCTCCTCGTTGGCCGACTGCAGCTCCTCGTTGGTAGTCTCGAGCTCCTCGTTGGTCGACTGCAGCTCTTCGTTGGTGGTCTGCAGCTCTTCGTTGGCCGACTGCAGCTCCTCGTTGGTGGTCTCGAGCTCCTGGTTCGACGACTGCAGCTCTTCGTTCGAGGTACGCAGCTTGTCGGACGAGCCGGTCAGGTTTTCGTTGGCCTGCTTCAGATCGCCCTGCAGGCCGCGCATGATCGTGACGTCGTGGGCGACGTACAGGAGCCCGACCACCACCCGGCCGCCGTCCTTGAGCGCGGTGACCTCGATGCTCAGCGCGTTCGAGCCGCTCTGGCCGGGCACGCGAATCGCGCCTTCGCTCACCTCGCTCTCGGAGCGTCCCTCGCGCACCCGCACGCTCTTCTTGACCACCAGATCGCCGGAGAGCCCGACCAGCCCGAGCCCGGCCAGCTTCTTGCCGACCACCTGCGCCTCGGTCTTGCCCCACAGGGCGGCCGCGCACTTGTTCCACAACGCTACGGTTCCGTCGGGCGCGGTGGCGATCACCGGCACGGGCAGCACCGACAACACGTCTCGATGAATCTGGTTCAGCACCGGAGTCTCCTGGTTGGGCAAGGCGGTTGTGGGTGGCGGCGAGTGGGCCGGCGGCGGATCGCGCTCCGGCACCGACAGCATTCCTTCGATGTGCTGCTTGCGGTAGATGCGCCGCGCCAGATCGAGCGGCTGAAAGATCTCCGCGGCCTGCGGAATGAGCTCCGACTTGCCGAGCACCAGCAGGGCATCGCGGCGCAGCGCGTAGTGAAAGCGTGAGAGCACGCGGGTCTGCAGCTCGGCGTCGAAGTAAATGAACACGTTGCGGCAGATCAGCAGATCGAGACGCGAGATGGGCGCGTCGGAGACCAGGTTGTTGATGCCGAACACCACGCTGCGGCGGATCTCCTTGCGCAGCTGGAAGCCCTCGGCCACCGGCACGAACCAGCGCTCGCGCAGGGGCAGGCTCACCGGCTCCAGCTGGTGCTCGTTGTAGATCCCGCGGCGGGCGACGCTCAGCGCGCGCAGATCCACGTCGGTGGCGAACACCTTGAGCTCGGTGCCCTTCAGCTCCGGACCGAGCGCCTCGGCGATCAACATGGCGATCGAGTAGGCCTCCTGACCGGTCGCACAGCCGGCGCACCAGACGCGGATCTCCTGGTGCGGACGACGGTCGCGCACCAGCCCGGGAATCACGTTGCGCTCGAGCGTGCGCCAGAGCTCCTCGTCGCGAAAGAACGCCGTCACGTTGATGAACATCTCGCAGATGAGCACCTCGAGCTCGGGCGGCTCGACCACCAACAGGTCCAGGTACTCCTTGAGGGTCTTGCACTTGCGGGCGATCATGCGGCGCTCGACGCGACGCTTGAGCGTGGCCCGTTTGTAGTTGCGGAAGTCGAAGCGGCGCGACAAGCGGATGTGCTCGAGGATGGTCTCGAGCTGCGCGTCGCTCATTCCCGACCCGCCGCTCGTCCGCGGGCGATCATGCGGCTCAGCGCCGGTCCGATCTCGGCCAGCGGCATGGTGTGCATGGTCGCGCCGGTGGCCACCGCCGATTCGGGCATGCCGGCGAACTGCGCGGTCTTCGGATCCTCGGCGAGGGTCACGCCTCCGTGCTCGCGCACCGCGACGGTCCCGGCAGCGCCGTCGCGGCCGGTGCCCGACAGCACCACCGAGATGAGGCGCCGGCAGTGCACGCTGGCCGCCGACTCGAAGAGCACGTCCACCGACGGGCACACGTGGTTGACCGGCGGGCCCTTGAGGAGCCGCATCTCGCAGCCCTGGGTGATCAGGTGTCGACCCGGCGGCGCCACGTACGCCTGTCCGAGGAGCAGGCAGGCGCCCTCCACCGCGTAGGCCACCGACAGCTTGGCGTGGCGCGCCAGCACCAGCGGCAGCACGCCGGGGGCGCGCTGGCTGATGTGCAGCACCAACAGCAGGCTGACCGGCAGATCGACGTCGAGCGAGGCGAGCAGCGCCTCGAGCGCGGTCACGCCGCCCGCTGACGCGCCAACCACCACCAGATCGAAGCGACGGGCCTGCCACGAGCGCAGCTCTTGTCGCACCAGCGCCTCGAGCTCGTCGCAGACGCGCTCGAGCACTCGCCGCGCGGCGCTCGAGCGCGCCACCGCCACCTCGAACAATTGTCGCCAGAGCTTGAAGACCGCTCCCACTTCCTTGCTCGCGCAGGCGAACGAGCCCTGGCGCACTTGCTCGCGAACCAGCGAGAGCAGGCGCGCGGGCGGCGCCTCGGCGAGCGCCCGCTCGACCAGCTTGACGAAGCCCTCGGCCTCGCGCGTCACCCGATCGGGCAGCGAGCGCGTGCGCAGCTGACACAGCCCGCCCGAGCGCGCGCTGGCGACCAGCAGCGAGCGCTGCGCGGCGATCAGGTCGGCGAGCTGGGCGCGCACCGCCGCCATCAGCCCAGCGCTTGCAGCAAGGTGTCGAGCGGCGTGTTGTCGCCGATGTGCGTGCCCCGATGCGCGAACGCGATCTTGCCCTCGGCGTCGACGATGAAGTCGCCCGGGAGCTGCAACTCGGAGCCTTCGCAG
Source organism: Myxococcales bacterium (assembly GCA_003170275.1). Lineage (GTDB taxonomy): Bacteria > Myxococcota_A > Polyangia > Palsa-1104 > Palsa-1104 > PALSA-1104. The sequence goes on along the minus strand of PNAM01000059.1, from coordinate 70,405 downwards.
CGGCCGTGCAGGTGGCCGCGGAAGGTGGCGCGCAACGCTTTGCCGAGCGCGCCGGGTGCGAGGAACGCGGCGAGCGTGCCGCGCTCGATGCCGTAGGCGGAGTAGACGGCGTGCTGGGCGTCGGCGACCACATGGAAGCGCACGTCCTTGCGGCGCGCGAACTCGCTCACGCTCTCGGCGGGCGACTCGACGAACACGACCACCTCGGCCTTGCGCTGCGCGAGCTCGTCCTGGCGACGCTGGAGGTTGGCCAGCTCCATGCGGCAGATCGGGCAGCCCAGGTGGCGCAGGAAGATCAGCGCGACCTTGCGGCCGCGAAACCGCTCGAGGGTCAGCCGTTCGCCGCGCGCGTCGTCGAGGTCGAAGGCCGGTGCCGTCTCACCGACGGCCGGAACGCCTTGCGCCATGCGCTGGTCATATCACAGAACGACGGTTGTCGGCTTGCCGGCGGCGTGGTGAAATGCGGGGATGCCAGCCGCCCCGCGCGTCTTGATCGCCGACGACGATGTCTCGGACTTGCTGGTGTTGCGCCGGCTCTTGCGCGACACGCCGTACGCGATCGACACGGTGCGCTCGGCGAGCCAGGCGCTGGTGGCGCTCGGCGAGCGCGAGTACGCGGCGGTGGTGGTCGACGACGAGCGGCTCGCCGACGTGCCGGGCGCGACCTTGCTGCTCGAGGCCGAGCGCTCGCAGCCCAAGGCGCTGCGCATCCTGTTGGCGCGCGCGGAGCGGACGCCGCAGCTGGTCGCCGCGGCCAAGGAGGCGCGCTACCAGTTGATCGCGCGGCCGTTCTTCGCCAAGCCGCTGGTGGCGTCGCTGGTCGAGCACGCGGTGCGCTGGCTTCAGCCCGAGCCGCCGCGCGACGACACGCAGAAGACGGTCAACCCGTTCATTCAGGCCGCGCCCGACGGGGAAGCGCGCGAAGTGCCTGCGCCGGGGCGCTCGGCCGAGCGGCGCGTGCTGCTCACGCTGGCCGAGATGGTCGAGGCGAAGGCGGGCCACTCGTCGGGCCACGGCGCGCGCGTCTCGGCGCTCGCCGGCGTTCTGGGCCGCGAGGCGGGGCTGACCGGCGCGGCGCTCGAGGCGGTCGAGGACGCGGCGCTGGTGCACGACGTCGGCGAGCTCGCGCTCGACTCGACGCTGCTGCAGGTGCGGCGCGCGCTCACCGACGCCGAGCGGATGGCGGTGCGGCACCATGTCGAGTCGAGCTTCCAGATCGTACGGCGCGCCGGGCTGGCGCCGTCGGTGCTCGCGGCGGTGCGCCACCACCACGAGCGTTGGGACGGCATGGGCCATCCGGACGCGCTCTCGGGTGCCAACATTCCCATCGAGGCGCGCATCCTGGCGGTCGCCGATACCTGGGACGCGCTGGCCACCGACCGGCCCTATCGCACCGCGGTCCCGCTCGACCGCTGCGTCGAGACCTTCTTGGGGCTCGCCGGTACGCACCTCGATCCGCAGCTGGTCTCGCTCTATGTCGAGCGCAAGCTCTACGAGCTGATCGACTGGACCGACCCGCCGCGCCCCGGCACGCGTCTCTTGTAGCGCTCCCGGCTAGGCTGCGGCGCGGCGCTCGACCTCGAGCGTGAAGGCGGCAAGGAGCGTCTGTGCATGCGCGGTGGACGGAACGCCGGCGCGCGACACCAACTCCGCGCCCGGCTCCCGGGTGGTTTCGAGGCGCAGATGGGAGAGCGCGGCCTGGCGCGCTTCGGCGACGCGCGCTCGCGCCGTGCCGTCGAGCCGGGTGCCGGACCAGCCGGCGATGGACCAGGCGAGCTCGGCATGGCGCGTCTCGTCGGCGGCGATCACCATCATCGCGCGCCGCACCGTCGGGTCGCACGCCGCGTGCGCCTGCCAGGTGGCGACCAGCGCGCCGAAGCTCTCCCTGACGCACCCTTCCACGGCGTTCTCGAGGGCGATCTCCTCGAGCGAACGGCTGGCCGGTGGATCGACCTCGGGCGCGACCGGCTGCCCGCCGAACTGACGCGCCAACCCCGACATCAGCCGCGTGTGGCGAACCTCGTCGTCCGCCGCACGCAGCGCCGCGGCCACCAGCCGGTCCGTCGCACCGTACGCGCGCAGCTCGCCAGCGAGCGTCTGAAACGCGTGCACCGACGCCGCCTCGAGATGGGCCATCTGCGCGAACAGCCGCCCCAGCTCGCTCTCGCCGGCCGCCAGCGCCGCCGGTCGCAACGTAGCCGGTCGCCGCCCGGTGTGATCCGTGTAGCACTGGATCAGCGTGGTGCCCGCGTCGGTGGGCGTGATGATGCACCGCTCGGGGGCCGCGCAGTAGTCGCTGCAGTTGCCGCCGTCGGGAAATCCGCCGTCGAGGACGATCACGCCGGTCGACGCCAGATCGGGGTTGCCGCCGTCCACCTGCGTCGAGCAGCCCGCCGTGAGCGGCAGCGTCGCCAGGACCAGTCGTTGGAAGAACAAGCGAAGCGCGTCTCGTCTCATATCCGCCCCAAGAGCAAGCGGCGCGCCAATCGAAGGCCCCGCGATCTCCGCGGGTCGGCGCCTACGCCCCGGACAATTCTGTCAGGGGCCCTCAAAAATCAGCGGTGGATCTAGCCCACGCGGCGGAGCCAGAAGCTGCCGGGCCAGCGGCGGTCGCGACGGTAGGAGGGGATGGCGGCTTCGAGGGCGTCGGGCTGCGTCAGGTGCATGTAGCTCGAGGCCCAGACCACCTCGAAGCGGGTGTTGAAGGCCAGGAACGCCTGGAGCAGATATTGCTCGGTCCAGAAGCGGCGCTCCTCCTTGATCCAGGCGCGCGGGTATTCGGCGGGCAGGAAGATGTCGTGCACGTGCACCAGCACGCCGGGGCCCAGGCGCGGCAGGATCTCGAGAAACTCGTAGACCACGTCGCTGCCGGTCTTGACCACGTGGCTCGAATCGATGAACAGGATGTCGCCGGGTGCGAGCGCTGCGAACTCGGCAAGCGGCACCGACTGCACCGGCTGCGCGCGCAGGCGCACCGGGCGCGGCAGCGGATGGCGGCGCAGCACGCGTGGCGGGAAGGGCTCGATCGCCTCGAGCTCGCCGGCGCCGTTGTCGCGCAGCGCCTGCGCCGTGAGCAGCGTCGAGAAGCCGCTGCCGATCTCGACCACGCGGCGCGGGCGATGCTTGCGCACCAGCCCGTAGAGGATCTCACCGTCGACGCCCTCGAACTGCCGGTTGTCGACGTAGTAGGCGTGCGGGTCGGCCGTCTTGTCTCGGGGAAAACGCGCCCAGTCCGCGCCGTACGCGCGCGCCAGCTCGTCGAGCAGCGCGAGCTGCGCGGCTGAACGCAGATCGATCCCCACCAGCTCCGAACGGCTCGACCACAGCTCCTCGGGGAGCTTGCGGGTATCGGGAATCGGCTCGTAGAAATGATTCGGCGTGATGTGAAAGCCGAGGCGCTCCCAGACCGGAAATGTGCGCCTGAGCAGCGTCCTCAGCACGCGGCTACTTGAGGTGCCACAGCCGCACGGCGTTGTCGGCGGTGACCAGGCTGCCGTCGGCGAGGAACGCCGCCCAGAAGCCCTTCTGCGTCGCCACCACCTTGCCGCCCGGCACCTCGCGCACCTTGATCGCGCCGTCGTTGCCGGCGGTCGCGATGCGCTTGCCGTCGGGGCTGGCGGCGACGGTGGTGATGGCGTCGGTGTTGTCCTTGGCGGTGCCGGTGACCTTGCGCGCGGTCACGTCCCAGAACTTGACGGTCTTGTCTTCCGAGCCGCTCACCAGCACGCCCGGCCCGGCGAACGCGCAGCCCCACACCAGATCGGCGTGATCGGAGAGCGTGCCGGCCAGCTTGGCGCCCGCCACGTCCCACAGCAGCACCGAGTTCTTGTGCGCGGGGTTGCCGTACTTGGAGCCGCACCAGGCGAGTAGCTTGCCGTCGTGCGAGAACTCGATGTGCTTGCCGCCGGCGATCACGTCGCTCTTGGTCGACGCGAGCAGCTTCTTCGACGCCACGTCCCACACGCGCATGCCCGGATTGCCCACCGCCGCCAGCATCTTGCCGTCGGGGCTGAAGGCGACCGACGAGAGCACGTCGCTCTTGGCCTTGGTCGCCTCGTTGAGCTTGGCGGTCATTTTCTTGGTCGCCAGGTCCCAGATCTTGAGCGACGAGTCGCGATCCGAGCCGGTCGACACCAGCAGCTTGGCGTCGGGGCTGAAGCCGACCGTCTGCACGCCGTCTTCGCCGTGCGCGGCGAGCGTCTCGGTGAGCTTGCCGGTGGCGGCGTCGTACAGCTCGACCTTGCCGTCGGAGTTTCCGGTGGCCAGCCACTTGCCGTCCGCGCTGATGGCCAGGCAGGTGACCGAGCCCTTGAGCGTGAGCAACTGCTTGCCCTCTTCGGCCTGCACCTGGGCACCGCACAAGAGCACCATCCCGAGGACCAAACGCATGCGCATCGACAACCCCCTAGGGTCGCGAATCTACCACGTACCTCGATCTTTTCGCGAAACCGCACGCGCGCGCCGGCGTAATCTCCGCGGATGACCCTACCGCCGCTCGTGACCCGCCTGCGCCGGTTGATGCTGACCATCGCCAAGAAGCTCACCTGGCTGCCGCCGCTGGTGGCGCGCGTCGCGCTCGGCGCGGTGTTCATCGAGACCGGCTGGGGCAAGCTGCACGACCTTCCCGGCACCACCGAAAACTTCGTCGGCTGGCACATCCCGCTGCCGCACTTCAACGCGGTGCTGGCCTCGGGGACCGAGTTCTTCGGCGGCTGCCTGCTGGTCGCGGGGCTGTTCACGCGGCTCGCCGCCGTGCCGCTGATGATCACCATGGCGGTGGCCATCGCCGCGGCCAAGTGGGCCAAGCTCGAGGGGCTCACCGATTTTTTTGGGCTCGACGAGTTTGCCTACCTGATGTTATTCCTCTGGCTCGCGGTGGCGGGGCCGGGGGCGGTCTCACTCGACAGACTGCTGGCTCGCTGGCTGAAAGTCGACGATGGCCGATCCGAACCGACACCTCAATCGTAGTTCACACAAACCGAAACATTACCAGGAGACGAATCGATGACCATCAAGGGAGCTCTCGTAGCAGCGTCGGTTGCAGGCCTCTTCGCGGCGGCCACGCCGGCCATCACCCACGCCAAGAAGGGCGGCAAGGTCATGTGCTCGGGCGTCAACGACTGCAAGGGCAAGGGCGGCTGCAAGTCGGCGTCGAACGAGTGCAAGGGCAAGAACGAGTGCAAGGGCAAGGGCCAGATGTCGATGACCGAGAAGGATTGCACCGCCAAGGGTGGCACCGCCGCCGAGGCGCCCGCCAAGTAGTTTCTGCTTTCGGAATCGGAAGAGGTGCGGCGGGGAGACCTACCGCACCTTTTTCATTTCTAGCGGCAGCTATCGCCGAGCGAGCGCAGGTTGCGACAGTCCTCGCGCGCGTCGAGGCAGCCGCCGGAATCGAGCACGCAGATGCGCGTGGCTGCGTTGCACACCTCCCCCACGCCCGCGTCGAGCTCGAGACAGCGCTCCGGGCGCGCCGGGTGATCGGCCGGCGCGGCGTCGATGCGAACGAAGCGCGGGTCGAGCGCCGGCGCGTCGGAGCGCGACAGCCCGAGCCCGCTGCGAATCGCCTCGATGCGCGCGTGCAGCCCGGCGAGCTCGGCGCGCGGATCGCTCGAGGCGCGCTCCGACGAATGGGTCGCGCATGCGGCGAGCAGAAGGCACAGTGCGACCAGCCTGATCATGGGCGCAGCGTACCAGACCGATCCGCGATACGATGCGCCCATGCGCATGGCCTGCTTCCTGGTGCTCGCCGCTTCGTTGGGGTGCGACGCTTCGAACGGCCAGGCTCACGACGGCGGCAGCGGCGACGGCGGCGGCCGGTGCGGCGACGCGGGGAGCCTTCAGCTGTGCGGCGCGAGCTGCGTCGATCTATCGAGCGACGTGCGCAACTGCGGCTCGTGCGGCAACGCCTGCGCGAGCGCTGCGCTCTGTTGTAGCGGCACATGCGTGGAGACGAGCACCTGCGGCTTCGCGGTCACGCAGGTGTTGCCGGTGAACGGCTTTCAGAACGGTGGCGATTACATCACGCTCGCCGGCGCCGGCTTCGCAACCGGGCTGCGCGCCTACATCGCCGACGGGCGCGCGCCGGTGCGCGTGCTCGACGCCAGCCACGCGCTCGTCCAGACGCCACCCGGGCCGGTCGGGGCGCGCGACGTCAAGATCGTGCTCGGCGGGCTGAGCGCGACCACGCCGCAGGCGTTCGAGTACGTGGCCGCCGGCCTCGACATGGTCTGGGCGCAGAAACCGATGATGCAGGTGCGCGGCGAAGATCCGGGCATCGGCGTGGCCATGGACGGGCGCGTGCTGGTGGCCGGCGGAACCACCGTGCCCGACAATCCGGCCCTGTCGCTCGCCTCGGCCGAGCTGTACGAGCGCGCCACCGACAAGGTCACCGTCGCCGGCAACCAGATGAGCACGGTGCGCTGGCAGAACAGTGTGGTGCCGATGCTCACCGGCAAGCTGCTGGTAGTGGGCGGCGCCTGTGAAGCGGACGGCACGACCTGCACCGGCGACGCGACGCTCGCCGACCTGTTCGACCCGGCTACCAATCTGTTCAAGCCCACCGCCATGCCGCTCGCGGTCAAGCGCGCGTACACCCGTGCGGTGCTGCTCGTCGACGGACGCGTGCTCATCGCCTCGGCGAACGATCCGAGCGTGGAGATCTACGATCCCGCGCTCGACACGTTCACCACCGTCGCGCACACCACCGTGCGCGTGTTCGGCTTCATGGTGCGGCTGCGCGACGGGCGCGTGCTGTACGGCGGCGGCGACAAAGGCGAGACCTCGGCGGAGGTGTTCGACTCGGACACCAACACCTTTCAGCCGGTCGGCCCGATGGCCTTCGGCCGCTCCATGTTGTCCGCGCACACCCTGCCCGACGGGCGCGCGATCGTGATCGCCGGCGCGAGCATGAGCGCGGGCGCGATCATGAACGCGCAGACCACCATGGAGGTGTTCGATCCGGTAGCCAACACCTTCAGCACGCTGAGCTACCAGCTCACCACACCGCGCGCGTGGCACGCCAGCGCGCTGGTGCGCGACGGCACGATCCTGGTGATGGGCGGCTACACGATGGCGAGCTGCGACTCGTCGACGGCGGGCGTCGAGCAGGTCGATCCGGTGATGGGAACGGTGAAGATGTTCCCGTCGCTACCCAATACCAACACCGAGTGGAACGCGGTCACCCTGCTCGACGGCTCGGTGCTCGGCGTCGGCGGCGGCGCCTGCGGCACCTTGATGGCGCTGCCCGACCTGGACTTTCTGCCCGGAACCGGCCCCGGTTAGCCCCGCGTAGAGCGTCTCGACCGACGCCACCATCTTGTCGAGCGTGTAGCGCTCCTCGACCACCTGACGGCCGCGGCGGCCCATCAGCCGCGCGGGCGCCGGGGCGAGCAGCAGCTCGATCGCCGCGGCCAGCGACGCGGGATCGCGCGGCTCGACGAGCAGGCCGGTGACGCCGTCGCGCACCAGCTCCGGCGCGGCGCCGACCCGGGTGGCGACCACCGGACGCGCGGCGGCCATCGCCTCGAGCACCACGTTGGGAAAACCCTCGCTCCACGACGGGTGCACCACCAGATCCGCGCGGGCCAACAGGCTGGGCACATCCGTGCGGCGACCGAGGAAGCACACGTCGTCGGCGAGGCCGAGCGTGCGCGCGCGCGCCTGCAGGAGCTCGCGCAGCGGGCCGTCGGAAGGAATGAGCCACTGCGCGCGCTGGCCGCGTGCCTTGAGCAGCGCGGCGGCGTCGAGCAGGTCGGCGTGGCCCTTGTGCGGGCGCTCCATGTTGCCGACCATCGCCACGCGCCGGAAGTGCGCGGGCGATTCGGGCAGGTGCGGCGACGGTGCGAGCGCCGCCCGCGCGTCGAAGCCCGCCAGATCGATCCCGTTCGGCACCAGGCACACGCGGTCCGGGTGCGCGCCCTCGGCGATCGCCAGCGCGGCGATCGGCTGCGCATTGCACAGCACGCGATCGGCGAGCCGGCAGGCGAAGCGCAGCAGCCGCCGTTCGCGCGCCGGCCGGAAGTCGGCCAGATCGCGCCGGCTGACGATGCAGCGCGCGCCGCACAAGCGCGCCGCCGCCAGCGCGATCAGGTTCGCGTACAGATCGTGCGCGTGCAGGATGCGCACGTTGCGGCGACGGCACAGCCGCGCGATGCGCGCGATCTGCCACAGGGTGTTGGGCTGCACCAGCGAGCCGCGCAGCGAGAACTCGGTGGGCTCGGCGCCCGCGCGCGCGAGCGGCTCGTGGAGCTCGCGCGAGCCGGGCTTGAGGTACGCGACCAGCGGGCGGAAGCGACGCCGGTCGAGCCCGGTCACCAGCGCCTCCAGCTGACGCTCGGAGCCACCGACGGTGAGCGTGTTCACGACGTGCAGGACGGAGGTCGGCTCAAGCACGTTGCTGTTCCCCTTCGCGCACCTGCCGCGCATCACTGAGATACGGCGCATACAGCTCGCGCAGGCGATCGAGCCAGGCGCGCCGCGAGAACTTTTGGATCACGCGATCGCGGAGCGCGCGACCCAAGCCTTCGCGCCGCGCGGGCGCTTCGGCGAGCAGGCGGATCTGCTGCGCGATGCGCGCCGGATCGTCGCTCGGCCGCACCAACACGCCGGCCGGCGGCTGACCCAGCAGATCGCACACGCCACCGACGGCGGTGGCGAGCACCGGCGTGGCCGCCCAGCCCGCTTCGATGAGGTTGATGGGCAGCCCCTCGGCGTCGGAGAGCGAGAGCAGCAGATCGAAGCCGGCCATCTCGTCGCCGACGCGCGGGCGATAGCCCATCCACTGCACGCGCTTCTCGAGACCGAGCCGCGCCGTCTGCGCCGCGAGCTCGGCCTCCAGCTTGCCGAAGCCGAAGCACACCAACCGCCAGTCGAGCTCGGGCATCAGCCGCTCGAGCTGCCACGCTACCGCGAGCGCGCGATCGTGCCGCTTCTCGAACGACAGCCGGCCGACCAGCCCGATGATCAGCGGCTCCACGGGAACGCCCCACGCCGCGCGGATGCGACGGCTCAAGGCCGGACGCTCGGCCGGCGAGACCGCGCGCGCGTCGGCGCCGTTGAGGTGCAGCTGCACCTTTTCGGGATCGAGGCCGCGCCCGATCAGCTCGGCGCGATCGGCGCTCGAGACCGCCAGCACGCGATCGAAGCGCGGCAGGATCCCGTGCGAGTAGAAGCGCTCGTAGAGCTTGGTCTTCCAGTCGGGCCGGCCGTGGATGCCGTGATGGGTCGAGTAGATCGCGCCGGCATAGTTGCTGGTGCGCGCCGCCGCCAACAGGTAGGTCGACGCCTTGACGTCGTGCGCGTGCGCGATCTTGGGACCGAGCGCGCTGAGCAGGTACCCGAGCGTGCGCACCGCCGCGAGATCGCCGCGCCGGCGCACCTTCACCTCGTGCACCTGCAGGCCGAGCTGTCCCGCGTAGACGATCGCGCGCCGCCCGGCCACGCCGCAGCGCTCCTCGGAGAGGAAGATCACCGCCACCGGCACGCCGAGCTGACCGAGCGCCGGCAACGCCAGCGTCTCCGGCCCGCTCACGCGACTGGAGTTGAAGATGTGGACGACCTCGGGTCGCATCACCAGCAGATCCCCTGGTACGCGACCCCTTCCTTGGTCCCGTCGAGCGCGCGCACCAGATCGATCACCGTCTGGCCGGCGGTCAAGAGCGGCGCGATCTCGCGGAACTCGGGCGATCCGTTGCCGATCACCACCACGTCGCTGGCGGCGATCACCTCTTCGATCGAGTCGCGCACCAGCGTCCAGATGTGCGGGATCTCGCGCTCGATGTACTCGCGGTTCGAGCCCATCAGGCGCGAGGCGGACACGTCCCCGTCGTAGATCGCCAGCTGGAAGCCCTTGCCGAGCAGCTGCTCGATCAGGGTGACCACCGGCGACTCGCGCAGATCGTCGGTGCCGGCCTTGAAGGCCATGCCGAGCACGCCGATGCGCTTCTTGCCCGTGCCGGTGACCAGCTCGAACGCGCGCGCGATCTGCTTCTGGTTCGAGTCGAGCGCGGCGGAGAGCATCGGGGTGGGCACGTCGAGCTGGCGGCCGCGATAGGCGAGCGCGCGCAGATCTTTGGGCAGGCACGAGCCTCCGAAGGCGAACCCGGGCATCAGATACTTGGCCGACAGGTTGAGCTGCGTGTCCTCGCAGAACAGCGACATCACCTCGTGGCTGTCGATGCCGAACTCGTTCGAGAGGTTGCCGATCTCGTTGGCGAAGCCGACCTTCACCGCGCGCCAGCAGTTGCACACGTACTTGACCATCTCGGCGACCGCGACGCTGGTGACGCGCACCTCCGACTCGATGCCGGCGTACAACCCACGCACCTCGTTGGCGGCGGCCAGGCTGTCGGCGCCGATGACCACGAACGGCGGCGCGTGGAAGTCCGCGATCGCGCTGCCGGCGCGCAGGAACTCGGGGTTCATGCACACGTCGAAGTCGCGACCGGCCTGCTTGCCCGACGCCTTCTCGAGCGCGGGCACCACCAGCTCGCGCACCGTGCCGGGCAGCACCGTCGAGCGGATCACCACCGTGTGGCGCGCGTTCTTGCTGCGCAGCGCGTCGCCGATGGCCGCGCACACGCGCTCGATGTGCGCGGTGTCGAGGCTGCCGTTGGCGCGGCTGGGCGTGCCCACGCACACCAATGACAGCGACGTGGAGAGCACCGCGTCCTTGACGTTGGTGGTGGCGCGCAGCCGGCCGGCGCTCACGCCCTCTTTGACCAGCGGGCCGATGCCCTCTTCGATCATCGTGCCGAGGCCGTCGTTGATCATCCCGACCTTGGACTCGTTGACGTCGACGCCGATGACCTGATGGCCGGCGTGCGCGAGGCAGGCCGCCGACACACACCCGATATATCCAAGCCCGAATACGCTGACCTTCATAAGCTGCCTCCGGCGCCTATCCCGCGGCGCGTTCCGATCGTTCCCCGGCCACTTCGTCGCACACGCGCGCGAACGCCTCGGCCGCGTGCTCCCAACCAAACTCGCTGCGCACCCGCTGCGCCCCACGCATGGCGATCATCTGCGCCTTGAGCGGCTGCTCGAGCAGCTCGATCACCGCCGCGGCGAACGGCTCGTCCCCGTCGGCCAGGCGCAGATCGAGCCCGTCGCGTAGCGGCAGGCCCTCGGCGCCGATGCTGGTCGAGACCACCGGCCGGCCCATCGCCATCGCCTCGTAGATCTTCAGGCGCGTGCCGCCGCCGATGCGCAGCGGCACCACGAACAGCGCCGCGCGCTCCAGATACGGCCGCACGTCGGGCACGCCGCCGGTCACCCGCACCGACGGGTCGCGTTCGGCGAGCGCGCGCACGCGAGGCGGCGGATTGCGCCCGACGATCGTCAAGGTGACGTCCGGCACCGCCTTGTGGATGCGCGGCAGGACCTCGTGCGCAAAATGCACGATGGCGTCCTCGTTGGGGAACCAGTCCATCGACCCGGTGAACACCAGCTCGCGCGGCGTGTAGTCACCGCCGGGGTTGGGACGAAAGTAGTCGAGGTCCACGCCCGTCGGCACCGCCGACACGCGGGTCACGCCGTAGCACTCGCGGTGCACGCGCAGGTCCTCCTCGGACACCACCACCACGCGATCGAAGCGCCGGCACTGCTGCCGCTCGAAGCGCTCGATCTTGCGCCACTGATCCCACATCAGTGCGCTCTCCAGCTTGCTGGCCACCTCGTAACGGCGGCGCCAGATGGCCGCCTCGACGTTGTGCTGAAACAGCACGCGCGGGCAGCGCAGCTCGTCGGAGACGTTGACCGTCGGGGCCAGAAAGTCGCACACCACCACGTCGACCTGCTCTTCGCGCGCGATCTGCAGGCAACGCTTTTCCATCTCCACCGATCGATAACGCGAGACTGCATACGGAAGCGGCGCGGGCAGCGAGCGCGCAACCTCGCCGAGGAAGCGCCACGAGCCCTTGGGCTGCGGATGGAACGGCACGCGCACCAGCCGGTCGCAGTATTCCGTCGCCGCCGCGGCGTCTTCGGCGGTGCCGCTGCCGTCGTCGAGACACACGTAGGTCACGCGGTGGTCGCGGCGCAGATGACGCAGCATCTGGTAGGTGCGGATGCGACCGCCCTTGTCGACCGGATGGAGCAACTCGGTTTTCATCCAGAGGAGATGCATTTTCCACCTGAGAGCAAATTTGCTCCGCGTCTGAGAAGTCCGCTTCACCGACCGTCACCGACCATCAGCGAGCGAGCCCTTGATCCTGGGCAGTGCATCAGCTCGGCCAGTTCGCGTGTAAGCTCGGCGGAAGGTGAGACGGGGGACGCACGCGGCAGGGCTGGCCGGCACGTTGGTGCTGTTCGTCGCCGGCGTCGCGTCGGCGGCGCCGCACCTGCACGCCACCGCGATCACGCGCGCGCCGGTGCTCGACGGGCGGCTCGACGACGCGGTGTGGGCGCAGGCCGAGCCGACCGAGGCGTTCACCCAGAAGATCCCCAACGAGGGGCGGGCGCCGTCGGAGCGCACCACGCTGCGCGTGCTCTACGATCGCGACGCGCTCTACTTCGGCTTCGACTGCGAGCAGCGCAACGCGCCGGTGATCCGGCGGCTCACCCGGCGCGACCGCCAGCTGGAAGCGGATTGGGTGGAGGTGGACATCGACAGCCGGCACGACGGCACCAGCGCGTTCGGGTTTCAGGTCAACGCGGCCGGCGTGCTGCTCGACGGGATCCGCTTCAACGACACCGACGTGACGCTCGACTGGGACGAGAACTGGGACGCGCGCGTGGCGGTGCGCAAGTCCGGCGACGGCTGGTCCGCCGAGATCCGCATCCCGCTGCGCATCCTGCGCTTCGACGCCGCCGCCGAGCAGTCGTGGGGCCTACAGGCGCGCCGTTACGTCTCGGCGAAGCAGGAGACCGACGAATGGTCGTTCATCGCGCGCGACGTGGCCGGCGAGGTCTCGCACTACGGCACGCTCGACGGCCTTAGGCGCGTGCGCAACCAGAGCCCGATCGAGCTGCGGCCGTTCGTGCTCGGTCGCGTGCGCCGCCGCGATGCCGCGACCGGCATGCTGGCGAGCGGCTGGGACTACGGCGGCTCGCTCGGACTCGACGTCAAGTGGCACGTGACGCAGAACCTCACGCTCGACGCCACGTTCAACCCCGACTTCGCGCAGGTCGAGGCCGATACGCTGGTGCTCAACCTGAGCACCTACGAGGTGTACTACCCGGAGAAGCGACCGTTCTTCCTCGAAGGGATCGACACGTTCGCCACGCCGATCCAGGTGCTGTACACGCGGCGCATCGGCCGGGTGTCGCCCACCCCCTCGCTGCGCACCGGCGCGCCGTTCGCCGAGCAGCTGGTCGACGTGCCCGACCCGTCCACCATCTATGGCGCGGCCAAGCTGACCGGGAATCTGGGCAACCGCTGGACGGTGGGCCTGCTCTCGGTCCTGACCGCGCCCAACCGCGTGCTGGCGCAGACCGCCGACGGCTTTCAGCTGCGGCGCGTCGCCGAGCCAATGACCCTGTTCAACGTGGCGCGGGTGAAGCTGGCGGTCGGCGAGAACGCGCACGTCGGCCTGATCGCCACCACCACCAATCGCTTCGAGGCGCTGGGCACCTATCCGATCACGCCGGCGAGCGGCGCCGGGCCGACCACGCAGCTGTGCCCTGACGGCTCGAGCGGCGCGGTCGGGCTGCGCTGCTTTCACGACGCGTACATCGGCGGCCTCGACACGCGCTGGCGCTCTCCCTCGGGCGACTACTCGCTGGGCGGCATGCTGCTCACCAGCCACATCGCCGACGGACCGTCGCGCCTGTTCGCCGATGGGACGGTGGTGGCGGCGGGCGACGAGGGTTGGGGCGGCAGCGCGTGGGTGGCCAAGGAGGGCGGCCCGCACTTCATCTGGTACGCCGAGTACGACTGGTCGAGCCGCAAGCTGGACTTCAACGACCTCGGCTTTCAGGGGCGGCAGAACTCGCACCACCTGTACGCCGAGCTCGGCTATCGCACGCTCAAGCCGTGGTGGAAGACGCTCGAGACCGCCTCGCGCCTGGAGTTCTTCACGCAGCTCAACCTCGACGGGCTCACGCTGCAGCGCGGCTATCAGCTCAACACCTTCTGGAAGCTGCCGAATTTCTGGACCCTGTTCTTCGAGCTGCACTATCGCGAGCGGCACTTCGACGATCGCGAGGTGGGCGACGGCACAGCGCTCGAGCGCGAAGGGATGGTCGGCGGGATCTTGTCGATCACCAGCGATCCGCGGCGGCGCGTCTACGCCGAGCTGGCCGCGTACGTGGATCCGATCTTCAACGGGCTCCTGCTGGAGGTCGACGCCAAGCTGACCCTGCGCGTGGTGCCGCAGCTCGATCTCGATCTGTCACCGCAGGTGATCTACGCCTACGGCGAGCCGCGCTACGTGGCGCCGGGCGACCAGCCGGGCACGCTGTTGTTCGGCAAGCTCGATGCGCGCAGCGTCGGCGCGATCCTGCGCGCGACCTGGACCTTCACGCCGCGGCTGTCGCTGCAGGTCTACGGGCAGCTCCTGCTCGCCTCCAAGCACTTCAGCGACTTCTCCACCTTCACCGGCGCAGCTGGCAGCACGCGCCCGCTGGTCCACCTCGCCGATCTGCGCACCAGCGGCCCGCCGTTGGCCAACCCCGACTTCGAAGAGGGCGTGCTCAACCTCAACGTGGTCCTGCGCTGGGAGTACCGCCTGGGATCGACGCTGTTCCTGGTCTACACCCGCTCGCAGGTCCCCAGCGTGGCGCTGCTCGGCGGCCAGGAAGGCGCGCTCGACCTGGGCGCGATCCGCCAGGCCCCCGCCGCCGACGTTTTCCTGCTCAAGCTCACCTACTGGTGGGGCTAGCCGCCGAAGCGCGTCAGGCGCATCGCGTAGAACGCGGTGAGCATGGCGCCGCCGGCCAGGTGGCTGACGGTGTGCATGAGATCCTCGCGATGGACCGCGCGGCGACGGTGGTAGACCAGCTCGTCGACCCAGCCGAGCGCGAGGTACAGGACCGGCGCGGCCACCACGTACCAGTCGCGCGGCGCGAGCACCTCGGGGAACGGGCGCGCCAACAGAAACGTGAGCACCAGGACGCTGGTGGTGAGCGCGTGGTTCACCGTCTCGGCGATCGGAACCGCCGAGAACGCCAGCCAGCGGCCGGTCAGCACCTTCTCGAGGCGCAGGTGCTCCCAGAAATCGACCGACGAGACCGCCAGGTAGGCGAACGCGGCGGCGAAGAAGATCGCGCGCAAGCCCATGCGCGCCGCCAACCCGTCGCCGGTGGCGAGCCCGAGCGCCACGCCGCCCGCGATCGCGCCGGCGATCAGCGCCGCCAGCCAGCCGGGAACGCGCAGCTCGGGCGGAATCAGGCGAGCGGCCGGGTGACGGCGGCGAGCACCTGCTCGAGGTGCACCTGGCCGCGCAAGGCGTGCGCCGCGCCGCCCTGCCAGCCGATGCGCCCGCTGTTGAGGCCCGCGTACAGCTCGGCGAACAGCCCGGCGACCTGCGGCTGATAGCCGGCCGCGGCCAGCGCGCCGGCCGCGCCCGACGGCGGCACGGTCACCAGCTGCACCGGCCGTCCGAGCACGCGGCCAAGCTCGAGCGCCACGTCGGAAGGACGATATTCGCGCGGCCCGCTCAGCTCGATCACCCGCGTCGCGCGCGGCGGATCGAGCAGCGCGTCGACCGCGGTCTCGCCGACGTCCACCGCCGACACCATCGGGATCGCCCGCGATTCGTCGAGGTAGCTGGGCAACAGCCCGTTCTGCAACACCGGCTGCAAAGAGAACAGCCAGTTCTCCATGAAGTACGCGGCGCGCACGAAGGTGGTCACGGCCCCGCTCTCGGCGATGCGCGACTCGGCGTAGTGGTGGCTGCGCGCGGGCCCATTGCCGTCAGGGAGCTGGCCGCCGATCGAGGAGATGAACACCACGTTCTTGACGCGCGCCGCCGCGATCCCGGCCGCCAGCGCGTCTACCATGGCCATCTGGCAGCGGCACACATCCTTGAGATCGATATGATCCGGCGAAGGCACCATCAAGAGCGCGCCGCTCGCGCCGCGCAGCGCGCCGGTCAGGAACTCCCAATCGTCGAGTGAGCCGACCGCCACCTCGGCGCCGCGCTCAGCCCAGCGCCGGCCCCTGGCCTCGTCGCGCACCAGCACGCGCAGCTTCTTGCCCCGCTCGAGCAGCGCCGCGGCCGCCGCCGATCCCACCTTCCCCGTGACCCCAGCGACGACGTACATGGGCCCCCCAGCAGACGTAGACGGCGCGAGTGTACTCACACCATGGGCGCGAGCACCACCACCGAGTAGCCGACCGCCGGACGGCCGCCGTTGTTGTGATAGGAGTGCTTCTGGTTGCCGGCGAACACCACCACGTCGCCGGGCGCGAGCCGAAAGCGCCCGCCCGAGACCGCCAGCTCGAGCTCGCCCGACTCGCAGGTCAGGTACTCGCGCGTGCCGGGCGTATGCGGCACGCCGGTGACGCGCGCGCGCGGCGGCAGCTCCAGGCGATCGATCTCCATGCCCGCGACGCGATCGGGCAAGAGCTTGCGAATGGTCGCCTCGCCCGGCGTGCGGATCGGCAGCGAGCCGCGCGGATAGAAGCGCGCGCCCGCCCGCGGCGCGGCGAGCAGCTCCTCGATCGAGACCTGCAGCGCGACCGCCACCCGGTGCAACACGCCGAGCGTCGGGTTGGCGGCGCCCGACTCGAGGTTGGCCCAGGTCGCGCGCGGCAGCTGCGCCAGCTTGGCGACTTGCGCCTGGGTGAGGTTGCGCGCCGCCCGCAGCTGCTTGATGTTCTGGCCGAGGTGCCCCGCGAGATCGTCCATGCCGGTACAGTGACATCCTGCCAATAGATTGGCAAACACTCCCATAGACTGTCAGAGGTGCATCACACTCAGTCAGGGAGGCCGTCATGGAGCTGCACGGAATCGGCGCGCTGGTCACCGGCGCCAGCGACGGATTGGGAGCGGCGTTGGCGCGTCGGCTGGTGCGCGCCGGAGCCAAGGTGGTGCTGGTCGCGCGCGGCGCGGAGCGGCTCGAGGCGGTCGCCGCGGGGCTGCGCGCCGAGGGCTTGCAGGCGCACGCGCTGCCCGGCGACGTAGGCGACAAGCAGGCGGTGTATCGCCTGGCCGGCGCGGCGGCGGCGCTGGTCGGGCCGATCGATCTGCTGGTGCACAACGCGAGCACGCTGGGGCCGCTGCCCATGCCGCTCTTGCTCGACACCGCATGCGAGGATCTGCAGGCCGTGCTCGAGACCAACCTGGTCGGCCCGTTCCGGCTTACCAAGGCGTTCGCCGGCTCGATGGCGCTGCGCGGGCGTGGCCTGGTCGTGCACGTGTCCTCGGACGCGGCGGTGGCGGGCTATCCGCGCTGGGGCGCGTACGGCGTCTCCAAGGCGGCGCTCGATCACCTGGGGCGGGTGTGGGCGGCCGAGCTGGCCGACTCGGGCGTGCGCGTGCTCACCGTCGACCCCGGCGAGATGCGCACCCGCATGCACGCGGACGCGCTGCCTGACGCCGATCCGTCGACGCTCGCCGATCCGGCCGACGTGGCGGCGCGGCTCGTGGCGATCGTGACGCACGCCGATCGCTGGCCGAGCGGCACGCGGCTCGAGGTCGCCGCGGCGGCGCGCGAGCTCGGCGCGTGAGGCCCGCCGCGTGGCCGCGCGAGGTGCCGGGCGCCGAGCGCCTGTTGTGCATCGACCCGCGCGCGGGCACGATCGCCGACGCGCACCTCGCGGATTTTCCGTCGCGCTTGCGGGCCGGCGATCTGGTGGTGGTGAACGACGCGGCCACCCTGCCCTCCTCGTTGCACGGGCGGCTCGACGGCGCGCCGCTCGAAGTGCGCCTGCAGGGTGCGCTCGCCGACGGGAGCTGGCGTGCGGTCACGTTCGGCGCCGGCGACTGGCACACGCCGACCGAGCATCGCCCGCTCCCGCCGGCGCTCAGGATCGGCAGCGCGCTCGCGTTCGGCGACGAGCTGCACGCGACGATCGAGGCGATCGAGGGTCCGCGCCTGGTGCGGCTACGCTT
The DNA here is from genome assembly GCA_003170275.1 of Myxococcales bacterium. GTDB lineage: Bacteria > Myxococcota_A > Polyangia > Palsa-1104 > Palsa-1104 > PALSA-1104. The sequence goes on along the minus strand of PNAM01000059.1, from coordinate 52,409 downwards.
CGATCGCGCGGAGGCTGCGCTGTTCGGCGCGCTCTATCGCCTCGGCCGGCCCGTGCAGTACGCCTACACGCGCGCGCCGCTCGAGCTGTGGCACACGCAGACCTCCTACGCCGCGCGGCCGTGGGCGATGGAGCAGCCTTCCGCGGGCCGCCCGCTCACGTTCGAGCTGCTGCTCGCGCTGCGCCGCCGCGGTGTGGCGATCGCCTGGCTGACGCACGCCGCCGGCCTCTCGTCGACGGGAGATGCCGCGCTGGACGAAAGCCTCCCGCTCCCCGAGCGCTACGATCTTCCGGCAGCGACGGTCGATGCGATCGCGAATACGAGCGGGCGGGTGATCGCAGTGGGGACGAGCGTGGTGCGCGCGCTGGAGGGCGCGGCGGTGCGCGGGTTTCTCGCGTGTGGGGAGGGAGAGACCGATCTGCGGATACGAGCGGGGTTCGAGCTGCGGGTGGTGGATGGGTTGCTGACGGGGATGCACGAGCCGGCTGCAAGCCATTACGATCTGCTACAGGCGTTCGCGCCGCGGGAGTTGCTTGACGAGGCGTGGGCGCAGGCGGAGCAATTGGGTTACCTGTGCCATGAGTTCGGAGACTCGAGCTTGATTCTGAGTGTGTGAACGGGACTATCCTTCCCCGTTCGTCCCGAAGCGGTCGAATGTGCCGCGCTTGGTGTCGAAGCGGAACAACCAGATGCACGAGCCGCCGTCTTCGACCAGCGGCGGGCAAGCGCGCGGGGCCGGTTCCGGGAAGTCCGCGCAATATCCGCGGACCTGGATGAAGCCATCAGCAGTGGCGATGTAGAAACGGACATCCGTGGCCATCCGCTTCAGGACATCGGCTGCGGAATGTCGAACGTAGCTGTTCTTGTCCCTGCCTGCGAGCTCGGCGAGCGCGCGCGACAAGGACGCTTCGAGGCGCAGCACTGCGGATGCCGATGGCGTTCCGTATTGCTCACGGCCGCCGAGACACGCGCGCGCCTGCTTCGCCGTCAGGATCCTTCCGTTGGCCGCGTTCAGTGACGGCGCAGGCGCTGTGGCGTCTGCAAACGCGCTCAGCGCCACGAGCAGTACAACCGCAGCACCACACCTCGCTACGCGATTCGCGTTCACGTTCACGCTCCCGCTAGCGCCTACTCCCCTGAGAACTTCGGATCCCTCTTCTGAAAAAACGCCGAGACGCCTTCGAAGAAGTCTTTCGAGCGGAGCAGCTGCATCTGCCCCTTCACTTCCGTCTCCAGCGCATCATCGAACGTCCCCGACAACCCGCCGTAGACGGCCTTTTTGATCCAGGCGTGGACCAGCGGTGGGCCGGCGGCGAGGCGGCGGGCGAAGGCCCAGGTCTCGGCCTCGGCGTCGGCGTGCGGAATGATGCGGTTCACCAGGCCGAGGCGCAGCGCTTCATCGGCGCCGATCAGATCGCCGGTGAACATGAGCTCGAGCGCCTTGCCCACGCCGACCAGCCGCGGCAGCGAAAACGTCCCGCCGCCATCCGGCATCAGCCCGCGCTTGACGAACACCTCGCCGAACCGCGTGCGGTCGGTGCCCAGGCGCAGGTCGCACGCGAGCGCCAGGTCGCAGCCGTAGCCGACCGCCGCGCCGTCGACCAGCGCCACCACCGGCTTCTCCACCCGGCGCACCGCGCGGATCATGCCGTGGAAGTACTTGCGCATGTGATCTTCGGCGTTGTCGAAGCCGCCGGGACGCTGCGCCGCCGACTTGAGGTCGAGCCCGGAGCAGAAGTTGCCGTTCTTGCCGGTCAGCACCACGCAGCGAATGGCGCGATCGGCCTGCGCGCCGTCGAGCGCGTCGATGATGCGGCCGTTCACCTCGTCGGTGAGACCGTTCTTCGACTCGGGGCGTTCGAGCGCGATCCAGCGCACGCCACCCTCGTCGAGAACCTGAAGATCCGTGCTCATGGGGTCGTGCCTCCATCCGGAAGTGTACCAGAGGCGAGCGCGCGCGTGCCGAAGGCCACGTACTGCACGCCCGAGATGGCGGTGAGCGCCGCGCAGTTGATCACGAACGCGGCGGCGAACGGTTGCAACCAGGGAGCGCCGAAGATCGAGCTGGTGAGCGCGAAGCCGATGGTGAGGATCTGCGAGAAGGTCGCGTACTTGCCGATGCGCGACGGCTTCCAGCGACGGGGCGGGTAGCGGTCGCGCAGCACGAACGCGAACAGCGCGCCGCCCGAGACCAGGATCACGTCGCGCCCGATCACCAGCACCGCCAGCCAACGCGGCACCGCGCCGAGCGCCGCCGCCACCAGGAAGCACACCAGCACCATCAGCTTGTCGGCCGCCGGATCGAGGAACTGCCCGAGGCGGGTCTTCTGATCGAGCAGGCGCGCGAAGAAGCCGTCGAGCCAGTCGCTCAGGCTGGCCGCCGCGAACACGCCGAGCGCCCAGCCGTGCAGCCCGCGCCACCACAAGTAACCGAACACCGGCGTGAGCACGATCCGCAGACACGTGATCGCGTTCGCGACCGTCACGGGCTGGCGCTCATCCGCCCGGCTCGTTATCCGGAACGCGGCGCAGGGCGACGTCGAGCTGCGCGTGGCCGCCGGCGGGCACGGTCACCTCGCGATAGGCGGTGAAGTAGCCGTCGGCGCGCACCTCCACGCGGCGCGTTCCCGAGGAGACCGGCAGCGCGCGGCGCTCGAGATCGCCCGCGCGCCCGACGAACGCTTCGTCCACGTACACGCGCGCCGCGCCCACCGGGCACACGATCGCCAGCTGCGCGTCGGCCTTGCGCACCATCGTGCCGGTCGGCGCGCAGCCGCAAAGAGCGAGCGCCAACAGCGCCAGCGCCACCCGCACCGTCGACTAGCCTCGTTCCGGGGCGACCGAGCCGTCGCCCGAGATGTCGACGGTGAGCGAGCCGTCGCCGCCGGCCTTCACCGATACGTGCACGCCCTGCGGCGGCACGCGGGTCAGGCCCGCCGCGAGCTGCGACGCCGCGGTCGCGGTGCGCACCAGCAGCTCGGCCTGCCCGCGCAAGAAGCGCCGCGGCTCGACCGACGCCACGCCGGGCAAGCCCTGCAGCGCGCGCACCACCGACTGATACTCCGCGTAGCGACCGATGCCCGAGACGCGCACGCTCACCCCGCCGCCCGGCGCCACCGCCGCCCACTTCGCCGCCAGGCTGGGCGTCAGCGCGCGCGCCGCCTCGGCGACCGCCTCGCGAATCGCGGTCTGGCCGGCGCCGCCCGCGCCACCGAGCTCGGCGCCGTACGCGTCGCGCTCCGCTTCCGCCTCGGCCGACACGCGCCCTTCGGCCTCGAGGAGCTGCAGCTTGACCTTGGCGTGCGCGCCGACCAGCAGCGTGCCGCGGATCGCCCCGCCTTGCGTCACCACCAGCTTGCCGCGCACCGCGCCCTGCGCCGCCTCGGCCTTGAGCGCCTGCACCACCGCCTCGTCGCTGCAGTCACGCGAGCGCGGCACGATCTCGACGTTGCGGGCGCCCAGGATCTCGCGCACCACCTTCTCCGCCGGTAGGGCCAGCTCCGCCGTCTGGTTGAGCTCGAGCCACGAGAGCTCCACGCACACCAGGCCGCGCAGCTTCTGGCTCAGCCGCGGCAGGCCGCTGTTCGGCGCCGGCGTCCCCAGCTCGCGTTGCAACATGCCGGTCGACACCTGCGCCGACAGGTGCACCTGGAACACGCCGTTCTGCTCGCCCTCGTCGAGCACGCGATAGGTGGTCACGAAGCTGCGCGCGCGCGGATAGACCCTGAGCTTGAGCTGGGAGGAGCGCGCCACCAACTCGTCGGGCGTGAGCACCGTCGCCACGCCCTGCTCGATGGCCTGCTTGAGCGCCTCGTCGAGCGCGCGCTCGCGGGCGCGCACGCGATCCCCGGCCACTACCGGCGCCTGGCCGAGCGCCTCGAAGTACGGCTCCTGCGCGCGGGCCGGAAGCGCCACGAGCGCCAGGAACAGGACCGGCAGGAGCTTGTTCATCTCTTCAGGTCTAGCGCTTTGGTGGACAAAATCAATTTCAGCTCGACCGACCCGTCCGAGCCGAAGCGCTCGTCGGCGACGCTGGCGGTCTCGAGCAGCTTGGCCACCACGTCGCTGTCGGGGCGCTTCCAGCCCAGCTCGGCGAGCCCGGCGACCAGCTTCTTCTCCGCCTGCGCGCGCGCGGTGCGCTCGGCCTTGACCCGCGCGACCTGCGCATTGGGCGCGCGCAGATCGGCGGCCGCCGCGCCGTGCGCCTCGAGCCGCTGCGCCTCGACGTCGAACGACGCGCCGGTCTTCCCGAGCGCCGCCAGCGCCAGGCCGAATGCGACCGTGGCCGCTACTCCCATTCGATGGTCCCCGGCGGCTTGGACGTGATGTCGTACACCACGCGATTCACGCCGCGCACCTCGTTAATGATGCGCCGGCTCATCACCGCCAACAGCTCGTACGGCAGCGGCACCCAGTCGGCGGTCATGCCGTCCTTGGAGTGCACCGCGCGGATGCACAGCGCGTCCGCATAGGTCCGCTGATCGCCCATCACGCCCACCGACTTCACGGGAAGTAATACGCCAAACGCCTGCCAGATCGACTCGTACAGCCCCGCCGCGCGCACTTCCTCGTCGATGATCGAGTCCGCCCCGCGCAGGATGTCGCAGCGCTCCCTGGTCACCTCGCCGAGCACGCGCACCGCCAGGCCCGGACCCGGGAACGGCTGGCGCCACAAGACCGGCCGCGGCAGCCCGAGCTCGGCGCCCAGCTCGCGCACCTCGTCCTTGAACAGCTCGCGCAGCGGCTCGACCAGCTTGAGCTTCATGCGATCGGGGAGCCCGCCGACATTGTGATGGCTCTTGATGGTCGCCGACGGGCCCTTGAACGACACGCTCTCGATCACGTCGGGATAGAGCGTGCCCTGCGCTAGGAACTCGACTCCGTCGATACGCTTGGCCTCTTCCTCGAACACGGCGATGAATTCGCGCCCGATGATCTTGCGCTTCTGCTCGGGATCGGTGACGCCCGCGAGCTTGTCGAGAAAGCGCTTCTCCGCGTCGACCACGTGCAGATCGGCGTGGAACGCGCCGGCGAACAGCGCCTCGACGCCGCCGCGCTCGCCCTGACGCAGAAGGCCGTTGTCGACGAAGATGCAGGTCAGCCGCGGCCCCACCGCGTTCAAGATCAGCTTGGCCGCGACCGACGAGTCCACGCCGCCCGACAGCCCGCAGATGACGCGCCCCTTCTCGCCCAGCTGGGCGCGCACAGCCTTGACCGCTTCGTCGGCGAACGAGGCCATCGTCCACGACGGTTGCAGGCCGCAGATGCGGAACAGGAAGTTCGCCAGCACCTCACCGCCGCGCGGCGTATGCGCGACCTCCGGATGGAACTGCACGCCGTAGATCTTGCGTCGCTCGTCCGCCACCGCCGCCGCCGGCGCGTTGGCCGTCTCGCCGATCAGCGTGAACCCCTCGGGCAGCCGCTCGACGCGATCGCCGTGCGACATCCACACCGCCAGCTCCTCGCCCACCGCGAAGCCATGGAACAGCGGCGACTTGCCGCCCGCCACGTTGACCTTCACGTGCGCGCGCCCGTACTCGCGCTTGTCGTGCGGCTTGACCTCGCCGCCGAGCAGCTTGGCGGTCAGCTGCACGCCATAGCAGATGCCCAGCACCGGCACGCCGAGCTCGTACACCTCGGTGCTCACCGTCGGCGCGCCCGGGTCGTAGCAAGACGACGGCCCGCCCGACAAGATCACCGCCTTGGGTGCAAGCCGCCGGATCTCGTCCATCGGCAGGTTGAACGGATGAATCTCCGAGTACACCTTGTGCTCGCGCACGCGACGCGCGATCAGCTGCGTATATTGCGATCCGAAGTCGAGGATCAGCACGAGATCGCGTTTCATGTGGTCAATTTTTTACCACACATCGGCCGCTCACGTATGCTGAGCCCGATGGGGGCCTCCAGCGGCGACGACGAGCTACCGTATCCCGTAGGCACGCTGATCACGGAGCGTTATCGGGTCGAGCGCAAGGTGGGTGCGGGCGGGATGGGCACCGTCTACGCGGCCGACGATCTGACCGCCGGCCGCAAGGTCGCGGTCAAGGTGCTCTCGCGCATGTACTCGAGGGACCAGCGGGTGGTGGAGCGCTTTCAGCGCGAGGCGCGCATGGCGTCGCAGGCGCGCCACCCCAACATCATCGAGGTCTCCGACCTCGGCCAGACCCGGGACGGCCGCTGGTACATCGCCATGGAGCTGCTCGATGGGCTCGACCTGCACGAGGCGATCAACCTCAAGCGCACCTACGAGCCGGCCGAGCTCTCGCCGGTGCTCGACCCGGTGCTGAGCGCGCTCGAAGCGGCGCACGCCCTCGGGCTGGTGCATCGTGATCTCAAGCCGGAGAACATTTTTCTGGCGCGCACGCCGGACGGCGAGATCGTGGTCAAGCTGCTCGACTTCGGTGTGGTAAAGGTCCCGCCCGAAGGCGCGCAGGCCCATCTGACGCGCACCGGGACGATCGTCGGCACGCCCGAATACATGGCGCCCGAGCAGGCGATGGACGCCGCGGTCGATCGGCGCGCGGATCTGTATTCGCTGGGCTGTGTCGCCTATACGATGCTGTGCGGCGAATCGCCGTTCGCCGACAAGAGCACCCTCCTGGTGCTCACCGGCCACGTGGTGCGCCCGCCCGTGCCACCGAGCGTGCGCCGCCCGTCGCTGCCATCGGCGCAGGCGGTGGACGAATTCCTCGGGCGCGCGCTCGAGAAGAAGCCCGACAAGCGCTATCAATCGGCGGCCGAGATGCGCGCGGCGCTGGCCGTGCTGGCCGCACAGGCCGGCGACCCCGACGCCGCCGCGCGGCCGATCACGCTGCCGGACAAGACCTCCGTCGAGTCGACCAACCTGCAGCGCACGGTGGTGCAACCGCGCACGGCTTCGAAACCCACGCCAGTGCCGCGGCCCACGCCGATGCCCACGCCGCAGCCGCGGCCGTCCGCGAGCGGCGTCTCGAACGTCGGCCTGGTGATCGCCGCGCTGGTCGGCGCACTGCTCGCTGGCGCGATCTCCTGGTGGATCTTCACGCGCTGACCGGAACTAGGATCGGCGGCGGCGGAAGAGCGCGAGCAGGACGGCGAGCAGCACCAGCACGAGCGGCGCCGGCGACACCGGGCCCGGCGCCATCGCGCACGAGCCGCTGCCGCTCTTGTGCTCGGTCGATCCGTCACCGGCCGACGCGTCCGCCACCGGCACGCACGTGCCCGCGACGCAGCTGCCGCTGCCGCCGTTGCACGCGCCGCCCTCGTTGACGTTGGTGAACTGCATGCACGCGCTGGGGTCGTTCGAGCCGGCGCACGAGCCCACCGCCACGCAGCGCATCGCCTGCAGGTCGGCGAACATGCGGCAGTCGTTCGACAGCGCGCCGCAGGCGACGGTCATGCAGGCCGGGTCGTCGCCCGATTGCGGCACCTGGTTGCACTTGCCCGAGCCGCTGCACGCCTTGCAGGTGTCGCAGCTCTTGTCCACGCCGGGGAAGCCGCAGCTTCGATCGGCACGGCAGAACCCGTGGCACACGCCCTCGCCCGGGCAGTCGTTGTCGGGATCGGTGCCCATGGGCACGCGGCACTGGCCATCGATCGCGCCGCCCGCCGCGGCCGGTAGATCGCAGCGCTGGCACGCGCCGGTGCACGCGGACGCGCAGCACACGCCGTCGGCGCAGTGCTGCGAATCGCAGTCGGCGTCGAGCGAGCACTTGGCCGCGAGCGCGCGGTGCTGGCCGCAGGTCGCGTTGGCGCACAGGTTCGAGCCCGAGCACACCGTCGAGTCGACGCAGCCGCTCGGGCACGCGTTGCCGTTGCACAGGTACGGCGCGCAGTCGACCACCGGGCGCGCCGTGCAGGTGCCCTGCCCGTCGCACACCGCCGGCTGCTGGAGCAACGACGGCGTGCCGCCGCCGACGCACGAGCCCGGCCCGCACGCGGTGGTCATGGCCGGATAGACGCACAGCCCCGCCGAGCCGCAGCGAGCCTTGCACGCGCCCGTGCCCGGCCGCGCACCGCACGCGCCGCGCGGATCGCTGTCGGTGGGCGCCTTGGTGCACGTGCCGACCGAGCCCGCTAGCGCGCACACGTCGCAGTCGCCGGTGCACGGCGTGTTGCAGCACACGCCGTCGATGCAGTTGCCCGACTGGCAGTCGGTGGCCGTGCCGCACGGCCGGCTGTTGGGCAGCTTGCCGGTGCACGAGCCGAAGATGCAGAAGTTGGCGCTCGCGCAATCGCCGTCGGTGAGGCACGAGTTGGGGCAGTTGCGGTTGATGCCGTTGCACGCGTACGGCGCGCACGCGGGCAGCCCGACCGCGCCGGCGAGCTGCGGCGTGCAGGCGCCGAGCGAGCCCGGATTGCTGCACGTCTCGCACGCGTTCGAGCAGGCCGACTGGCAGCAGGTGCCGCCCGCGCAGATGCTCGACGTGCACTGCGAGCTGTCGGAGCAGGTCGCGCCGTTGGCCTGCTTGGTCATGCACAGGCCGCCCGCGCAGAACGCTCCCGCCGCGCACTGGGTCGACAGCGTGCACGTGGTCGGGCAGGCGGCGCTGGCGCCGTCGCAGGCGAACGGCGCACACGCCGGCGCGCCCGGCTGACCGGCCGAGAGCGTGGTGCACAGGCCGGGGGTCACGTTGCAGGCGTCGCAGGCGCCCGCGCACGCCTGATCGCAGCAGTAGCCATCGGCGCAGTTGCCCGAGCCGCACTGGCCCGCGCGTCCGCACAGCGCGCCGAGGCCGAGCTTGGGCGCGCACAAGCCGCCGTTGCAGAAGTCGCCGGTGACGCAGTTCGTGTCGTCGGTGCAGCCGCTCGGGCATGCGGACGCCGCGCCGCCGCACACGTACGGCGTGCACGCCGGCCGGCCGGGCGCGCCGGCCGCGTTGAACATGCAGGTGCCCGGCGTGGACGCGCACTCGTTGCACGCGCCGGTGCAGGGGCTCGAGCAGCAGAAGCCGTCGGCGCAGCTGCCCGAGACGCACATCGCCGTGCGCGTACACACCGCGCCGAGGTCGAGCTTGGTCACGCACGCGCCGGCCTGGCAGAACAGACCCGCCGCGCAGCCCGAGTCCTGCGTGCAAACCGTCGGGCACGAAGGCGAGGCGCCGTCGCACACGAACGGCGCGCAGGCAGGCACGCCGGCCGATCCCGCCGCCACCGCGGTGCACGTGCCGGGGCTCGAATCGCAGCGATCGCAAGCGCCCGCGCACGCGGTGTTGCAGCAGAAGTTGTCGACGCAGCTGCCGCTCGCGCACTCGCCGGCGCCGCCGCACGCGCTGCCGTTGACGTGCTTGCCGACGCAGGTGCCGCCCGAGCAGTACGAGGTCACGGCGCAATCACCGTCGCCGGTGCAGGTGGTGAGGCAGGTGGCGGAGGCGCCGCCGCACGCGTACGGCGCGCACGAAGGCGAGCCTGGCGTGCCGGCCGCGACTGGCGTGCACGAACCCGGCGTCGTGTCGCAGCGATCGCACGCGCCGGTGCAGCCCGCGTCGCAGCAGAAGCCGTCCGCGCAGAAGCCGCTGGCGCACTCGCTCTTGGCCTGGCACGAATCGCCGAGCAGCTTCACCGGCATGCAGGTGGACACGTTGCAGAAGAAGCCGGTCGCGCAGTTGCTGTCGGCCACGCAGCTGATTGGGCAGCTCACCTGCGCGCCGTTGCAGGCGTAGGGCGAGCAGGTCGGATCGCCGGGCTGGCCGGCGACCGCGACCGTGCAGGTGCCCGGCGTGGCGGCGCACGTGTCACAGGTGCCGCCGCACGCCGACTCGCAGCAGAATCCGTCGACGCAGAAGTTGGAAGTGCACTCGGAGGCCAGCGTGCAGCTCTGGCCGGTCGGTTTCTTGCCGTTGCAGATGTCGGCCGGCGTGCAGTAGGACGCCGGGATGCAATCGCCGTTGACCGCGCAGCTCGACGGGCAGGCGTTGGACACGCCGTCGCACAGGTAGGGAGCGCACGAGGGCGCGCCGGTGGCGCCGGCGCCGACCACGCGGCAGCTGCCGGCGAAGCCGACCAGGTTGCACGCCTCGCACGCGCCGTTGCAGCCCGAGCCGCAGCACACGTTGTCCGCGCAGAAGCCCGACGCGCACTGCGTGGTGCGCGCGCAGCTGGCGCCGTTCGAGAGCGCCACGGTGCAGATGCCGCCGTTGCAGAAGAACCCGGTCGAGCAGTCGCCGTCGATCACGCACAGGGACGGGCAGGTGGCCTTGGCGCCGTCGCACACGTAGGGTGCGCACGACGGGGTGCCGAGCGCGCCGTCCACGGCGAGCGTGCAGGTGCCGGGCGTGGCGTTGCACACGTCGCACGCGCCGCCGCACGCCGTGTTGCAGCAGAATCCGTCGGCGCAGAAGCCGCTCGTGCACTGCGTGGCGCGCAGGCACGACAGCCCGTTGCCCTGCGCCGGCACGCACGCCGCGCCGTCGCAGAAGAAGCCGGCGCCACACTGCCCGTCGGTGGTGCAGCCGGTCGGGCAGCCGGCGTTGCCCGCCGCGCACAGGTACGGCGTGCAGCTCGGGCTGCCCACCGCGCCGCCCGGCGTCGAGCAGGTGCCCGGCGTGGCGTTGCACACGTCGCACGCCCCGGCGCACGCCGAGTTGCAGCAGAACCCGTCGGCGCAGAAGCCCGACAGGCACTGGTTGGCCAGCGTGCACGAGATGCCGCTCACGTGCTTGGGCACGCACGCGCCGCCCGAGCAGAAGTGAGTGGACTCGCACTGCGTATCGGTGGTGCAGGAGCCGGGGCAGCTCGCGGTGATCCCCGAGCACACGTACGGCGAGCACGTCGGCGCGCCGGCCGCGCCCGCGCCAACGATGCTGCAGGTGCCCTCGGCGCCGGTGACGTCGCAGCGATCACACGCGCCGGCGCAGGCGGTGTTGCAGCACAACCCGTCGACGCAGTGGTTGGAGACGCACTGGTTCGGTCCGCTGCAGGTCTGGCCGTTGGACTGCTTCGACGAGCACATGTTGCCGGCGTCGCAGTAGCTGGAGTTGATGCAGTTGCCGTCGATCGAGCAGGTCGACGGGCAGCTGGTCGACGCGCCGTTGCACAGGTACGGCGTGCACGACGGCGAGCCGGGCGCCCCGCCGCCCGAGGTGGTGCAGGTACCCGGCTGCGCGCTGCAGGTCTGGCAGGCGCCGGTGCACGCGCTGGCGCAGCAGATGTTGCTCACGCAGAAGCCCGACGAGCACTGGCGTGTGCTGGTGCACGACGAGGCGTTGCCGAGCGTCGGCGTGCAGGTGCCGGAGTTGCAGAAGTAGCCGCCGCCGCAGTCGTCGTCGATCGTGCAGCGGTTGGGGCACGATCCGGCCGTGCCGTCGCACAGGTAGGGCGCGCAGCTCGGGTTCGAGCCGGCGGTGTGCAGCGCGACGACCGTGCAGCTGCCGGGGACCACGTTGCACACGTCGCAGCCGCCCGCGCAGGCGGTCTGGCAGCACACGCCGTCGACGCAGTAGCCGCTGGTGCACTGCGCGCCGCGCGCACAGACCGAGCCCGAGCCCTGCAGCGGCACACAGTTGGTCCCGTTGCAGAAGCTGCCCGCGGCGCACTGCGCGTCGGCGCTGCAACTGTTCGGGCAGGTCGCCGAGCCGGCGACGCACAGATACGGCGCACAGGTGGGGCTGCCGGGCAGGCCGCCCGGGGTGGTGCAGGTGCCCGGCTGCGCGTTGCACACGTCGCAGGTGCCGCCGCAGGCGCTCGAGCAACACACGCCGTCGGCGCAGAAGCCGCTCGAGCACTCGACCGCGGTCGAGCAGCCGACACCGTTGGCGTGCTTGGCGGTGCAGGTCGCGCCATTACAGTAGTAGGCGCTGGCACATTCCGCGTCCATGGTGCAGCTCGCCGGGCACGCGGCCGAGGCGCCGCCGCACACGTACGGCGTGCACGCGGGCGCGCCGCCGCCGCCCGCCGCCACCAGGGTGCAGGTGCCCAGGCTGCCGGCCACGTCGCAGCGATCGCAATTGCCGGTGCAGTCGGCGTTGCAGCAATAGCTGTCGACGCATTTGCCCGAGGCGCACTGGTTGGGACCGCCGCAGGTCTGCCCGTTGGCCAGCTTGGTGATGCACGCGCCGCCCGAGCAGAAGCTGCCGCTCGCGCAGTTACCGTCGATGGTGCACGAGCTCGGGCAGCCGCCGCCAGAGCCCGCACACAGATACGGCGCGCAGCTCGGCGTGCCCGACACGCCGGCCGGGCGATCGCCGCAGGTGCCGCCGCCGCAGGTCTGGCAGCTTCCGGTGCAGGCGGTCGAGCAGCACACGTTGCCGACGCAGAAGCCCGACGAGCACTGGCGCGTGGTGCTGCACGCCGAGCCGCCTCCGAGCTGGGCGGTGCAGATGCCGCCGTTGCAGAAGTAGCTCGAGCCGCAATCGGCGTCGGCGGCGCAGCTGACCGGGCACGCGCCCGACGAGCCGTTGCACAAGAACGCGCCGCACGACGGGGCCACGCCGGTCGCGCCTGCGCCGCGCACCGTGCACACGCCGGGCGTGGCGTCGCAGGCGTCGCAACCGCCGCCGCACGCGGCGTTGCAGCAGTAGCCGTCGGCGCACGCACCGGTGGCGCACTGGCGCACGCGGGTGCACATCTGGCCCTGGGCGAGCGCCGGCACGCAGTTGGTGCCGCTGCAGAAGTTGCCGCTCGTGCAGTCGGTGTCGCTGGCGCAGGTGATCTTGCAGGCCGCCGAGCTTCCGTCGCACAGGTACAGGCCACAGCCCAGGCCGGCCGAGCCCGCGACCAGCGTCGTGCAGCTGCCCGCGGTCGCGTTGCACACGTCGCAGCCGCCGCTGCACGCGCTGTTGCAGCAGTAGCTGTCGACGCAGTTGCTGGACGTGCACTGGCGATTGCGCGCGCACACCGAGCCCTGCGCGAGCTGAGCGGCGCACTGGCCGGCGCCGTTGCAGTAGAAGGTGGAGGCGCAGTTGGCGTCGCTCGAGCAGCCGCCCGGGCAGTTGCCGCTGACGCCGTCGCAGGTCTGCGCCCCGCACGACGGGTTGGCGCCGCTCGAGCCCATGATGACCACCGAGCAGGTGCCCGGCGTGACGTTGCACACGTCGCAGCCGCCCGCGCACGGCTGATCGCAGCAGAACCCGTCGGCGCAGTTGCCCGAGGTGCACTGGTTGGCGGTCGTGCACACCTGGCCGTTGGCGCGCTTGGCCCCGCAGGCGTTGCTGCTACAGAAGTAGCCGCTCGCGCACTGCGGGTCGGTGGTGCAGCTCGACGGGCAGCTCGGGCTGTTGCCCGGGCACACGTAGAAGCCGCAGCTCGGATTGCCGCTGCCGGTGACGTTGAGGCAGGTGCCGGTGGCGTCGCACGCATCGCAGGCGCCTGAGCAGGCGGCGTTGCAGCACACGCTGTCGGCACAGAAGGTGGTGGTGCACTCGTTGGCGGTGGCGCAGCTCTGGCCGCGCGCTTTCTTGGCCACGCAGGAGCCGCCCGAGCAATAGTAGCCGGCCGCGCACGCCGCGTCGGTCGCGCAGGTCATCGGGCAGGCGTTGGTCGAGCCCGAGCACACGTACGGCGCGCAGGAGGGCGGGCGGCCGGCCGCGCCCAGCGACGCGACGATGCACGAGCCGGGCATGGCGCTGCACGACTCGCAGGCGCCGCCGCACGCGGCCTCGCAGCAGAAGCCGTCGGTGCAGAAGCCGGTACCGCACTCGCGACAGCCGGCCTGCGCGCAGTCGGTGTTGTTGCAGGTCTGGCCCTGCACCTTGCGCGCCTGGCAGGTGCCGCCGGCGGCGCAGTAGGCGGCGGCCGCGCACTGCGCGTCGGAGGTGCAGCCGCTCGGGCAGTTGGCGCTCGAGCCCGAGCACAAGAAGGCGCCGCAGCCCGGGTTGCCGGCGCCGGTGACGAACGCGCAGTGGCCGGCCACGTTGCACGAGTCGCACGAGCCGCCGCAGCCGGCGTCGCAGCACACGCCGTCGGCGCAGAAGGTCGAGGTGCACTCGTTGGCCGCAGAGCAGCCGGAGCCGAGCGGCTTCTTGCCCAGGCACGAGCCGCCGCCGCAGAAGTTGCCCGCCGCGCAGTTGCCGTCGCTGGTGCAGCTTGCAGGGCAGCCGGCGGAGGTGCCGGTGCACAGGTACGGGGTGCACGACGGGGTGCCGGCCGCGCCTTGCGCGAGCACCGCGCACACGCCCTTGGTGGCGCCGTCGCAGCGATCGCACTCGCCGCCGCAGCCCGAGTTGCAGCAGTACCCGTCGACACAATTGCCGCTCGCGCACTCCTGGCACGCGCCGGCCTGCTTGCAGTCGACGGCCAGGTTGCAGCCCAATCCTTGCGCCAGCGCCGTCTGGCAGGTGCCGGCGGCGTTGCAGAAGTTGCCGGTGATGCAATCGCTGTCACGCGTGCAGCCGAGGCCGCAGGTCGGGCTGGCGCCGGTGCACAGATACGGACTGCAGCTCGGCGCGCCGGTGGCGCCAAGAGCCAGGAGCGTGCACATGCCCGGTTGCACGTTGCACACGTCGCAGGCGCCCGAACAGGCGGTCTGGCAGCACACGCCATCGACGCAGTTGCCCGAGGTGCACACCCGGCAGGCGCCGGTGAGGCAGTCGGCGCCGGCGGAGGCGTTGCAGGCTTGGCCCTGGGCGCGCCGCGCCTGACAGGTACCGTTCGCCGCGCAGTAGTAGGCGGCGCCGCAGTACGAGTCGCTCACGCAGAACGTGCCGCAGGTGGCGCTCGAGCCGTTGCAGGCATAGGCGCCGCACGAGGGGTTACCCGCGTAGGCGAGCGGCGCGGTGGTACACGCGCCGTTGCTGGTGGCGCCGAGCGCGGTGGTGCACACGTCGCAGGCGCCGTTGCACGGCGTGTTGCAGCACACCCCGTCGGCGCAGCTCCCGGTCGCGCACTCGTGGTTGAGCGTGCACAGCGCGCCGTTGCTCTTGAGCGTCTGGCAGGTGGTCCCGTCGCAATAGGTGCCGGCCGCGCAGTTGGTGTCCGCGGCGCAGCTGCCCGGGCAGGTCGCGCTGCCGCCGCACACGAACGGCGCGCACGACGGATTGGCGCCAGGCGTGCCCGTCGCCACGACGGTGCAGGTGCCCGGCACGACGTTGCACACGTCGCAGCCGCCCGCGCACGCCGTCGAGCAGCACACGCTGTCGGCGCAGCTGCCGCTGGCGCAGGTCGAGCCGACCGCGCAGCCCTGCCCGTTCTTCGACCAGCATGCGCCGGTCGGATCGCAGGTGTTGACGCCCGTGCAGCTATCGAGATCGTCGGCGCCGACCACCGCCGTGCAGGTGCCGGGGGCGGCGGCGCAGGTCTGGCACGCGCCGGCGCACGCGGTGCCGCAGCAGTATCCATCTTTACAGGTGGTGGCGCCGCTGCACTCGCGGCAGCCGGACACCTTGCAGTCGCCGATCAGATCGCAGGTGGCGGCCTGCGCGCGCCGCGCCTGGCAGGTGCCGTTCGATGCGCAGTAGTAGCCGGCCGCGCAGCCGCTGTCGGTGGCGCACGTGTTCGGGCAGCTCGCGCTCGCACCATCGCACACCGAGCCGCCGCACACCGGGTTGCCCGCGCCACCGGCGGCGACCAGCGTGCAGGTGCCGGGCGTGACGCTGCACACGTCGCAGGCGCCGGCGCACGCACTCTGGCAGCACACGTTGTCGACACAGAACGTGGACGTGCACTCGTGGTTGCCGCCGCAGGCGACGCCTGAGCCCTTGAGCGCCTGGCAACTCGAGCCGTTGCAGAAGCTGCCGACCACGCATTGCGCGTCGAGCGTGCAGGTGCTCGGGCAGCTGCCGCCCACGCCGTCGCACAGGAACGGCGAGCACGACGGGTTGACGCCCGCCGAGCCGGACGCGATCGCCGTGCAGGTGCCGGGCGTGACGCTGCACACGTCGCAGCCGCCGGAGCACGCGCTGGAGCAGCAGAACCCGTCCGCGCAGTTGCCGGTGGCGCAGCTCCCGGCGCCACCCGCGCCCGGGCCGGCCTGGTTGGTGATCGTCGACGACGTGAA
Organism: Myxococcales bacterium; assembly: GCA_003170275.1. GTDB lineage: Bacteria > Myxococcota_A > Polyangia > Palsa-1104 > Palsa-1104 > PALSA-1104. The sequence continues at coordinate 36,499 of PNAM01000059.1, read as the reverse complement.
GAACGTGCTGCCCCACAGGGTGTTGGTCGTGGGCGCGCCCTTCTCCCACACCAGCAGCACGACCGCGCCCCCGTTGGTGATCGCGACGTTGTCGTAGTAGGAGGTGGTGGTCAGCGATACTGAGTCGTACTCGGCGACCAGCTGGAAGTTGTTGATGGTCTTGCCCACCATCGACGCCGGCAGCGGAAGCTGGCGGTGGTACCACTGGTTGTACGCGAACGCGGTGAGGTCGGACCCGGGATGGCCGCCGATGCCGTTCTGGTCGGCCCAGCCGGGCGTGTCCCGGTAATAGCTGCCGTCGCTGTTGTACATCTCGAAGCCGCCGGTGCCGTAGATGTTGCTGGTGAGGTAGGTGTCGTATTCGAGCACGTCGCCCGCTTGCACGACGCGAGTGAGCGACGAGAAGCGGTGGTAGCGCGACTTGTTGTTGGTCGCCACGCTCGCGTCGCTGGTGGCGGTGAAGTTGAGCACGTCGGTGGTGCAGTCGCGCGCGCTCTTGAGCCGGCAGGCGCCCGCCGCGCTGCAGGTGGTGTTGCCGGTGCAGCTGTCCGGGTCGTCTGCGTTCGTCACCGCCGTGCAGCTGCCGTGCACGGCCGCGCAGGTCAGGCAAGGCCCGGCGCACGCCGACTCGCAGCAATAGCCATCCTTGCACGTGCCGCCCGAGACGCACTGGCGGCAGCCGGTCGTCTTGCAATCGGACGCGCAGGCGGCGGCGGCGGCTTGCTGCACCTTGCAGGTGCCGTTGGCTGCGCAGTAGTAGCCGGCCGTGCAGTCGGCGTCGGTGACGCACGGATTGGGACAGCTGCCGAGCACCCCGTTGCATTGATAGGGCGCGCACGAGGGCGAGCCGGCCGTGCCGAGCGCGAAATGGGTGCACGTGCCGTTCGCGCTGGCGCCGAGCGACATGGCGCACACTTCGCAGGCGCCCGAGCACGGCAGGTCGCAGCAAAAGCCGTCGGTGCAATTGTTGGACGAGCAGCCCTGCGGAATGGTGCAGGCGGCACCGTTGGCTGCGCCGGCGATGCAGGTGGTGCCAGAGCAGAAGAACCCGGGGCCGCAGTCGCTGTTGACGGTGCAGGTGCTGCGACAGGAGGGCGAGCCGCCCGCGCACACGTACGGGCTGCAGGTCGGGCTGCCGACGGTGCCGTACGCCGCCGTGCTGCAGGTTCCGGTGCCGGGCGTGCTCGAGCACACGTCGCAGCTTCCGGAGCACGCTGTGTCGCAGCAGACCGATCCGCCCGAGCCGAGCTCGGCGAGCACGCCGCCGGCGCCGCCGCTGTTGATCACCTGCACCGCCAGCGTGTAGGAGTTGCCGACGGTGAACGCGAGCGGAATGGTGGACGAAACCTGCCAGGTCGCTCCGCTGCCGATCTGGGCGCCATTCAGGTAGACGGTGTAGCTGTTGTCGCCGGCGATGGTCAGGTTGGCCGCGGCGGTGGTGGCGGTGAACACGTAGCGGAAGTACACGGTGGTGAAATCGTTCGCGGCCCTGGAGTCGAACGACCACAGCCAGCGCGCGGGGGAACCCGCCGGGAAAGGATTACCCCCACTCCAGGGCGCGCCATTGTAGGCGGCCTGGTCGAAGGCAGCGGCCCAGGCGCTGTCGTTGAAGCCCACGTTCTGCCAGCCGGCGCTGTTGGTGACCGACTGCTTCCACGCCGAGGTCGTCCACCACAGAAAGGTCGCGGGATCGGTGACGCAGTTGCCGGTGGTGCACTGGTTGACGCCGGCGCACGGCTGGCCGTTCGGCAGCTTGGGCAGGCACTGCAGGCTGCTGCAGTAGTTGCCGGCCTGGCAGTTCGCATCCCCGGCGCATTGGATGGCGCAGGCGTTGTTGGTGCCGGTGCACGTGTACGGGCCGCACGACGGGTTGCCACCGGCGGTCGCCGCCAGGATGGTACAGGTGCCGTTGGCGGTCGCGCCTAGCGCCGTCGAGCAGGCGTCGCAGGCGCCCGCGCAGGCGGTGGTGCAGCAGAAGCCGTCGACGCAGTTGGCCGAGGTGCACGAGCGGCAGCCGGCCACCTTGCAGTCGGCGCCGGCGGCGGTGTTGCACGCCAACGCGGTGGCCTTTCGTGCCACGCAGGCGCCGGCCGCGTTGCAGTAGTCGGCGGCGGCGCACTGCGCGTCTCCGGTGCAGGTGGCGATGCAAGTCGTGCTGCCGCCGCTGCACAGGAACGGGCTGCAGCTCGGGTTGCCGACGTAGGTCGACGGCGCGGTGGTGCACGCGCCGTTGGACGTCGCGCCGAGCGCCGTCGAGCACACGTCGCAGCTCGACCCGCACGCGCTCGAGCAACAGTAGCCGTCGGCGCAAAACCCGCTCGTGCACATCTGCACGCGCGTACACACGCCGCCCTGCGCGAGCTGCAATACGCAGTTGGTGCCGTTGCAGAAGTAGCCGCTCGTGCACTGCGTGTCGAGGGTGCAGGTCGCGCAGCTCGCCGAGGTGCCGCTGCAGTTGACGCCGCCGCAGCTCGGGTTGCCGGGGTAGGCAGCGGGCGCATTGGTGCAGGTGCCGTTGGCGGTCGCACCGAGCGCCGCCGAGCACACGTCGCAGCTCGAGCCGCACGCCGTGTTGCAGCAGTAGCCGTCGGTGCAGAACCCGTTCGAGCACATCGCGGCGCGCGTGCACGCGTTGTTGCCCGCCGCCAGCTTGAGCACGCACGCGGAGTTGTTGCAGAAGTACGCGGCCGCGCAGTCCGTGTCGAGCGCGCAGCTCGCCGGGCAGCTTGCCCCCGAGCCGTTGCACACGAACGGCGAGCAGGTCGGGTTGCCCGCGCCGCCGTTGACCAGCGTGCAGGTGCCGGGCGTCGAGCTGCACACGTCGCAGGCGCCCGCGCACAGCGTGTTGCAGCAGTATCCGTCGACGCAGAAGTTGGTGAGGCACTGGTCGGCCGCGCCGCACGACACCCCGTTCGCCTTGCGTGCGAGGCACGCGCCGCCCGAGCAGTAGTGGGTCGCGTCGCACTGGCTGTCGAGCGTGCAGGTCGGGCACGCGCCGGACGTGTTGTCGCAGTTGAGGCCGCCGCAGCTCGGGCTGCCCACGTAGCCGACCGGGGCGTTGGTGCACACGCCGTTCGAGCCGCCCCAGCCGAGCGCCGCGCCGTTGCACGCGTTGCAGCTCCCCGCGCACGGCGAGTCGCAGCAGTAGCCGTCGACGCAGTTGCCGGTGGTACACAGGTTGTTGGTGGTGCAGGTGTTGCCGTTGGCCAGCTTGGCGACGCACGTGCCGGAGGAGTTGCAGGTGCCGGCGCAGGAGTCGACGTCGTCGGCGTTGGTCACGGTCGCGCACACGCCCGGGCTCACCGCCAGGTTGCACGCCTTGCAGCTCGTCGGGCAGCTGGTCTCGCAGCAAACGCCGTCGACGCAGGTGAGCCCCCCATCGCACTGCGCGTTCGAGACGCAGGCGCCGCCGTGCGTGTGCAGCTCCCAGGTCTCGTTGTTGGGCGTAACGCCATCCCAGCCACCGAACATCACCGAGACCCCGCGGGTCGAGTCGTAGGCCATCCCGCAGGTCGAGCGGATGCTGGGACCGCCGGCCGCGATCTGCACCCACGGCGACCCGTTGTACACCCAGGTGTCGTTCACACGAATGTTCGATGGACCGACGCCGGCGAACACGATCGTCTCGCCGCGCGCACTGTCGAACGTCATTCCGTGGATGGCGCGACCGCCCGGGCCGACAGCGGCGGTCTGGACCCAGGTGGTGCCGTTCCACTCCCAGGTGTCGTTGAAGACGACTCCCGACGAGGGGTACCCGCCGTACATGACGGTCTTCTGGCGCACGCTGTCGTAGGCCATCTCGTGCTCGTAGCGAGCCCCGGGCAAGGTGTTGCCGCGGTTCGTCCAGACGTTGGTGGTGGCGTTGAACTCCCAGGTGTCGGCGATGACGGACGCCGTGACGCCGCCGTACAAGACGTGCAGGTTGCGAACGCTGTCGTAGGCCATCGCCGAGGCGTAGCGCGCCGCCGGCCCGCTCGCCGAGACCTGTGTCCAGATGGTGCCGTTCCACACCCAGGTGTCGCCGTAGTTCGGCGTGCCGTTGAAACTGTTTGTGCCGCCGAACAGCACCGTCAGCTGGTGGGCCGAGTCGTAGGTCATGGCGACATACGAGCGCGGCGCCGGGCCGGTGCTGGAACGCAGGCCCCAGTTCGTGCCGTCGAACTCCCAGGTGTCGCCGTACTCGACGCTACCGGTGCCGCCGAACAGCACCACGCGCTGGCGCACGCTGTCGTAGACCATGCCCATGCCGCGACGAGCCGCGGGCGGCTGGGCGGGCGAGCGCTGCACCCACACCGCCGCCTCGATCGCCGGATCGAGGAGGATCGGAAACTTCAAGCCGCGCGTGTCGAGGCGCACCTGCAGGCGCCCGCCTTCGAAGCGAAGCTCGGCATCGCGCCGCGTCCCGTTGGCGTCGCGCGCGAACGGCTTCGGCACGCGCAGTCGCGGATTGTCGCCGCCGTCGACGAACACCAGCGCCCCCGACGGCTCGATGCGCGCCCGCGGCAGGCCCGACGGCAACGTCACCTGCCAGGCGAGCTCGGTGGGCGCGCTAGCGTCACGCAGCAGCAGGAACCACTCGAGCCGCTCGGGCGTCGCGACGTAGATCGCGTCGGTGGCGGGCCAGGCGTCGCGATAGGTGGCGCGGCCGTCCTCTTCCTCGACGGTGCTGGCGGCCGCATGCTCCGGCTGAAGGCGCAGGCGGAACGGCTCGGCCTGCCCGAGGCCGACCTCGATCGCCCCGTCCGCCTTGGCCGGCAAGCGCGCGCCGACGTGATCCAGCGACGGTACGGAACCGTTACGCCATCCCGGCGAGGTGAGCGCGCCGGCTTCGTGCGCCCAGCTACCCGGAGCCGGGGCGAGCCGCGACTTCAGCTCGGGATCGGACGCGGCCAGGCGCTCGGCGATCGACGCCGGTCCCCCGCCACAACCCGACACCAGTCCGAGCAGCGTGAGACACGCTGCCCGGCGCCACGACCACATTATGGGAATTCCCCCGTCCGCAATCGTAACCCCGCGCACGGGCGGGCCACAAGCAAGAAGCGGCTCGTACCCTGTCTGACAGTGGCGCCTAGGGCGTCGGCAATGACAGTGACGGTGGATTATTCACGCTGCCGCGCGTTCCATAGTAAATGCCGACGCCCGCGCCCGCTCCGCCCGCCGCCACCAGCGCCACCACGGTCCACACCCACCAGCGCTTGTAGACCGGTTTCTCCGGCGGCCCGCTGCGCACCACCAGGAAATCCGACGGATCGGTCGCGACCGCCACGACGAACGGCTCCTTCGCCGAGCCGAGCGTGTAGAGCTCGTTCTCCTGCCCGTCGAGCGCCGCGACGTAGTAGTCGATCTTGGTGCCGCCGCGCATGCCGGTGAGGAAGGTCGCCGGGATCTCCACCGCGCGCGCGGTCGCCGGAGCGTGCGCGCCGAAGAACGCGCCGCCGCCGGAGCGCCGGTAGAACACGCTCACCTGCTCCACCTGCGAGAGCGGATCGCTCTCCAGCTTGAACGGGATCTTCACCGCGCGATTCTTCGGCACGTCGCCGGGCGGTACGTGCGCGAGCATGAGCGGCTTGGTGTTGGCGAGCGCCTTCTGCGCCGCCTCGAAGGCGGTCGTGGTGGCCTTCTCGATTCCTTCGGGCAGGATGAAGCCGGGATCGATCACCAGGGCGCGCTTGAACGCCTCGACCGCCACGTCGCGCTCGTCCTTGGCGCCGGCCTGCGCCAGGCTGCCGGCGACCAGCGCGCGCTTCTGAAACGCCGCCGCCATCACCTCGCGCGAGTTGCCGCGCGACGCGAGCACACGATCGAGCACCAGCGCGGCGTCCTTGAGCGAGTTCTCGGCGACCAGCTGGTCGGCCAGAAACAGCCCGTTCTTGCCGGTGGCCTTGGCGATCAGCTCCTCGCGCCGCCGCCGCGACTCGGCGACGATGGTCTTCTCCAGATCCGGGATCAGCCGCTCGGCGACCGTGCGCTGCTTGGCGCCCGGCAGCGAGTCGCGCAAGAACGCCTTGTACATCTCGACCGAGCGCCGCAGCTTGTCGACGTCCTTGTCCTTCTCGTACCAGCGACGGTAGGACTGCGCGATGTCGAACATGATCGTGGGGAACTTGATGATCCGGTACGCCGACTCGAAGCTCTTCGCGGCGTCCTCGTAGCGGCCGGTCTTGTAGGCGGCGTCGCCATCCTGGTAGGCCTGGCGCGCCTTGGCCTCTTCCGCCTCCGACGCCTTCTCGGTGGCAGGCGGGGCGGCAGGCGGGGCGACGGGCGGCGCGGGCTGGGCGTGCGCGCCCGCCGCGCAGGCGAGCAACACGGCCAGCGTCAGGCTATTGCGCTGGCAGGCTCTGCAACGCATAGACCACCCCCTGCGTGTTGAGTCCGTTTTCCGCTCCGCCCACCAGCTCGTCGGTATCGCTCGAAGTGTCCAGGTTTCCGCACAGGACGTGGCTGCCGAGCGCGTCGCCCAGATTGGGACCGTGCACGGTCACCGCCGGCTGCTGGATGGTGCGCGCGGTGGCGGTCAGCGAGCCGAGCTGATTGCCGAGCACGGCGTAGACGGCGCCCGCACCGGTGCGCGTGCCGTCGGGACCGTTGCCCGCGGGCGCACCAATCACCAGATCGGGCTGCGAATCCCCGTCGAGCTGCCCGCTGGCGAGCGACGCGCCGAACCCCGAGCCCGGCGGGCCGGCCACCGCCACCGAGTAGCTCCCCGACATCACGTCGAGCGTGAGCGGCTGCGTGGTCTGCGCCAGCGCCTTGCCGAGCGCGAACACGTACACGGTGCTGGCCGCCGGCGCGCCGACCACCAGATCGCCGACGCCCGCGCCCTCGCTCGGGTCGAGCGCCGTCAGCAACAGCGACGAGCCAAACTGCGAGTTGCCGAGCCCGGTGAGGCGCGCGTCGAAGCCCGCGGCCAGGTCCACCACGCCGGCGAGCGTCGCCCCGCGCACCACGTAGACCGTGCCGCCCGAGCCGTCGACGAAGTTGCCGATCGCCAGCTCGGCCTTGCCGTCGCCGTCGAGGTCGCCGGCCGCGAGCGCCAGCCCGATCGGGCGGCCCACCGTCGGCCCGTAGACGGTCGCGAGCTGGTCCTTGAGCACGCCCGGCTCGCCGAGCAGGAGCTGTAGATCGGCCACGCCGGTCGGGTCGAAGCCGTTGATCTGGTACACCCGCCCGACCTTCTGGCCCGCGCCGAGCGCCCCGGGCGCGCCGAGGAACAGATCCGCGTGGCTGGTCGACGAGACGCGCGCGAGGGCCACCGAGCTGCCCAGCTTCTCCTGCCCGGCCTCGCCGAAGATGCGCGGGGTGGCGGCGAACACGGCCGGATCGTTCAGATCGAACTTCATCGCGGTCGCCAGCCGCCTGGCGGTGAACACGTAGGCTACGCCCGCGCCGGCGAACGAAACCCGCGCCGTGCACGCACCGGCTGCGCCTGTGCAATTGTTGGTGCTGCCTCCGGGGCAGCTGCACTGGAAGTCGGCGCAGGTGCAGTCGGCGTCCACGGTGCAGGAGATGGTCGGCTGCGCCGCGCAGTACGGCCGCTGCGCGGTCACGCCGGTGATCACCAGGTCGTCGGCGCCGTCCCCGTCGAAGTCGCCGACCGCGCCCGCGTAGCCGATCGAGTCGTTCTCGCGCCCGATGATGGTGATCGGCGAGTCGGTGACCGCCTGGCTCGGCTGAAAGCCCGGGGTCTTCCAGCTCTGCGACTTGAAGATGTAGACCACCCCGGTCCTGGACAGACCGCCGACGTCCTTGGCCGGCGCGGCCATCACCAGATCGCCGCCGGCGCTGTTGGGCGTGAACTGCCCCACCGCGATCGGCGCGAGCCGGTCGCCGCGCGCGTCGCCGGTGATCTGCACCACGCCGCCCGGCGGGCTGGCCAGGTCGACCAGCCCCTTGACCGGAATGCACGAGGCGATCGAGCACTTGAAGTCGAGCACCGCGGCGGTGCGCGCTCCCGGCTTGACGCTCACGTCGGTGGCGACGGCGCTGCCCACCTCGCCTCCATCCTTATACATGCGGCCGGTCAGGCTGAGCAGGATCGACGTGCCCCCGGTGGGCACCAGCAGGAGCTGGAAATCGTCGCTGATCTTGAAATCGGGCGCCTGCACGGTGAGGGTCGCGCTGGAGCCGTCGGAGCTGAGCTGGACGCCCTTGACCTCGCTGAGCGGCCCGCGCATGGGCAAGGTGCCGCCCGCGTTGGCGATCGTGATCACCACCTGCGACACGCTGGCAGCGACGGTAACCGGCAACTTGATCTCGAGCGCCAGGCCGGGGTTGACCTTCTCGCAAGCGACGCTGGCAAACCCCGCGACGCTGAGGGCTACCGCCAGATAGCGGGTGCTGGCCATGGGCCTTGCCATAGTACGTGCGAAACCCTTCAAGTGACAAGGAAGGAGTGGTAAAGTAAAGGGCCGTGGCTGTCTGTCCCCAGTGCAAGAAGAGTTATCCGCCCGAGGTTCGGCTCTGCCCCGCGGACGGAACGTCACTTTCCGTCTCGGCCGTGACTCCGAAGATCGACGTCAACGCCGTCGGTCAGACTGCAGTGGCGCAGAACACGCCGGCGCCGGTGCAGCCGCCGAAATCAGTGCCAACGCACCACGCGACCCAGGTTCGCGCGTCCAAGACGCCGGCGCCGCAGCCGGCCCGGGCGCCCCTGCCCATGCCTGCCATTGGCGGCGGACAGACCATGGCGGCCAAGACCCCCGCGCCGAGACCAGCCGGGGGACCGGCGGTCAACGCCGCGCCGGCCCCGGTCTTCCAGGAGGATTCCGGGCCGATCAACCTGAACGACTCCGACCCGGCCAGCTCGGCCAAGGCGACCCCTGCGCCGACCGGCGACGCGGAGATGGCGCTCGGCACGCAAGTGGGCGAGTACCAGGTCACCTGTAAGTTGGGCGAAGGCGGCATGGGCACGGTGTTCGGCGCCGTGCACCCGCTGATCGGCAAGAAGGTGGCGATCAAGGTGCTCAACCCCGGGCTGTCGCAGGACGACACCATCGTCCAGCGCTTCATCCAGGAGGCGCGCTCGGTCAATCAGATCGGCCACCGCAACATCGTCGACATCTTCGCCTTCGGGCAGCTCCCGTCGGGGCGGCAGTACTTCGTCATGGAGCACCTTCATGGCAAGAGCCTGAAGGAGCGGCTCGACGAGGGACCGTTGCCGTACGCCGAGGCATTCACCATCCTGCTCGAGGTCGGCGACGCGCTCTCGGCCGCGCACGCCGAAGGAATCGTCCACCGCGATCTCAAGCCCGACAACATCTTCTTGACGCAGTCGAAGCGCGGCGGCGTGCGCACCGTCAAGTTGCTCGACTTCGGCATCGCCAAGCTCCTGCGCGCCGAAGAAGGCGGCGCCGCCATCCAGCAGACCCGCACCGGCACGTCGATGGGCACCCCGCTGTTCATGTCGCCCGAGCAGTGCCTGGGCAAGCCGGTCGACGCGCGCACCGACATCTACTCGATCGGCGTGATCATGTTCGAGCTGTTCACCGGCCAGCTTCCGTTCCCGGGCCCCTCGTACATCGAGACGGTGAACGGGCACATCTCGCAGCCGCCGCCCAATCCCGGCGAGCTGGCCGATCTGCCGGCGTCGCTCAGCGCCTTGATCCTTCATTGTATGGAGAAGGATCAGACCAAGCGGCCGCAGTCCATCGACGAGGTGCGCGCGACCATCAACCAGGTCGCCGCCGAGATGGGGTCCACGAACCGGCACACCTCCGGGCAACACTCGAACCTCGGTTCGGTGACGCCGGTGCGCAAGACGCCCGTGCCACCCTCGTCCGTGGCCGCGCCGGTTCCGACGCCGGTTCCAGCCGCGGATCCATCCGCCCCGATCCCGCTCGCGCCGCCGCCGCGCCGTCCGGCGGTCACCTACGCGCTGGTCGCGCTGGGCGTCGGCGCGGTCGTGGTGGCGGCGGCGGTGATGCTCAAGCCCTCGAAGGCTCCGCCGGCGGCGGATGCGGTCCCGCGCGTATCGCTGCAGGTGCTCTCGGAGCCGGCGGGCGCGGCGGTGATCATCGAGGGCAAGCGGCAGGCGCTGCGCACGCCGAGCGTGTTCGACGTTGCGTTCGCGCACGAGCTCAAGGTGCGCGTCGAAGCGCCCGAGTACGCTCCCTACGAGGAAGTGGTCAAGCTCCACGACGGCGAGACCGCCTTCGCGATGATGGCGAGCCTGAAGCCGTTGCACGTCGCCGGCGGCCATCTGCAGGTGCGCTCGAACGCGCTGCAGGCCACCTGGACGATCGACGGCAAGCCGGCGGGCGACGGCTCGAGCATGCTCAACGTGCAGGAGCTCGCGCCCGGCGATCACCTGCTGCGCGTCGAGGCCAAGGGCTTCGATCCGCGCGAGGCGACCATCACCATCCAGTCGCGCCAGCTCGCCTCGTTCGAGTGGAACCTGGTGCCGACGGGCCACGGCCACCACGACGCCAAGACCGTCAAGCCCAAGCCGGTCACTGCCCACTCCACGACCGGTGAAGACGACAACGCCACCAGCGGCTGGCATCCGTAGGCCGGACGATCAGGACTCCATCTTGTAGTTCGGCGCTTCCTTGGTGATGATCACGTCGTGCACGTGTGACTCGCGCAGCCCGGCCGACGAGATCTTCACGAACGTGGCCTTGGTGCGCAGCTCCTCGATGGTCTTGCAGCCCAGGTAGCCCATCGACGCCTTGACGCCGCCGATCAGCTGGTAGATCGACTGCGACAGCGAGCCCTTGTACGGCACGCGCCCCTCGATGCCCTCGGGCACCAGCTTCTGCGACTCGTTGTCCCCCGAGCCCACGTGCCCCTGGAAGTAGCGATCCTTGGAGCCCGCCTGCATCGCGCCGATCGATCCCATCCCGCGGTACTGCTTGTACGAGCGGCCGCCGTAGAGGATCACCTCGCCCGGCGCCTCATCGGTGCCGGCGAACAATGAGCCGATCATGATGGTGTGCGCGCCGCACGCGAGCGCCTTGGCCACGTCGCCGGAATATTTGATCCCGCCGTCGGAGATGATCGGCTTGCCCAGCTTCTGCGACGCCTTGGCGCAGTCGGCCACCGCGGTCACCTGCGGCACGCCCACGCCCGCCACCACGCGCGTGGTGCAGATCGATCCGGGCCCGATGCCCACCTTGACGCAGTCGGCGCCCGCCTTGACCAGCGCGGTGTAGCCCTCGGCGGTGGCCACGTTGCCGGCGACGATCTGCGCGAGCGGGAAGTTCTTGCGGGTCTGGCGCACCGCCTCCTGCACGCGCGTCGCGTGGCCGTGCGCGGTGTCGATCACGATCACGTCGCAGCCCGCCTGCAACAGCGCGTGCACGCGCGGCTCGCGATCTTCGCCGATGCCCACCGCGGCGCCGACGCGCAGCCGGCCGTGCTCGTCCTTGACCGCCTGCGGGTGGCTCTCCGCCTTCTCGATGTCCTTGATGGTGATCAGGCCCTTCATGCGGCCGTGCGCATCGACCACCACCAACTTCTCGATGCGATGCTTGTGCAACAGATCGCGCGACTGATCGGCGCTCACGCCCTCGGGCACGGTGACCAGCTCGGTGGTCATCACGTCGCGCACCTTCTGCTCCAGGTTGCGCTCGAAGCGGATGTCGCGATTGGTCAGGATCCCCACCGGCCGTCCCTCGGCCACCACCGGCAGCCCGCTGATCCCGTGAAAGCGCATCAGCTCGAGCGCCTTGAACAGCTTCTCGTCGGGGTGGATCACCACCGGGTCGAAGACCATGCCGCTCTCGGCCTTCTTGACCTTGTGGACCTCCTTGGCCTGCTCCTCGATGGTCAGGTTCTTGTGGATCACGCCGAGCCCGCCTTCGCGCGCCATGCAGATCGCGGTCGCCGCCTCGGTGACCGTGTCCATCGCCGAGGAGATCAGCGGCATCTGCAGCGCGATCTTCTCGGTGAGCCGCGTGCCCACGTCGCACTCGCGCGGCAGGATCTCGCTCTCCGCGGGCACCAGCAGGACATCGTCGAACGTGAGCGCTTCGCGAAGATCGTCACCGAGCATGGATCGTCACTCCTGTGAAGGTTCCCGTCGTGGCCCGGGGCGCGGCTGCGGAACCGCTTTCTTTTGCGTCTTGTTGTCGTCGGAGGCGAGCTCGGTCTCGCCGGAGTCCGGCTCGCGCAACAGGCTGGTCGCCGGCGCGGCGGTGATGAGCGTCTTGCCGGAAGAGGACGACTTGTCGCCGCGCTCGGTCTCGAGGACGCGCAGCAGCGCATCGACCACCGGCGCGCCGGCCGACGACGCGCGCAGGAGCTGCGATACCGTGTCGAGATCGGCCTCGCCGGCCGCGGCGCCGAGCTCGAGGTAGTCGGCGACCACGCCGATGATGCGTGCGCCGAGAGGCGGCGTGGTCTGCGTGGCGCGCCCGAAGCCCGACGACGCGGCGGTCAGCGCGCGCAAGATCGGCACCAGCCCGCCCTCAGCCGCCGCCGGCCAGCCGAGATCGGCGAACACATCCGACGACGCGCTGCCGTCCACCTGTCGCATCATCGTGTCGATCGCGAACAGCTGCGCGGCCACGCCGATCTCCTCGGCCGCGCGCCGCTGAAGGCCGAGCTCACGCGCCACCCGCCGCGCCAGCCGCGCCATCTCGCCCGCCGAGCCCGCACGCCCGACGCGCCCGGACTCGTCGGCGCCCGCCGCGCCCAGGCGCAGCTCGAGCTCGCGCGCCAGCGCCTCGACCGCTTGCAGCAGCGCGCGCGTGAACCGCTCGTCGGCGCGCTGCTCGTGCTCCGTCGACGGCGGCTCGACCGCTGCCGGCTGCGGCTGCGGCGTCGGCTTGCGCGGGCGCGGCTTGCGCGGCTCGTGCGGCAAGACCTGCGGCTGCGGCGTGAGCTCGCCCTTGAGCGCGCTCGCCGGCATGCGCTTGATCTCGGCCGCCAGCTCCGGGTCGAGCTTGACCGTGCCGGTCGGCTCGTCGGGCATCGGCTTGGTTCTGGGCGGCGCCTGCGCGCGATAGCAACGATCGATCGCCCTCTCCACCGCCGAGCGACGCCCGAGCAGCGCGCGCCCCTCGGGCACCTGCGCGCGCGTGAGGAACGCCGCCAGCGACTTCTCGTCCGACGGGTCGACCATCAAGACCGTCACGCGCTTGCCGTCCGAGGCGAAGTCGATCGGCAAGATCCCCGAGGCGAGCGCCTGCTCCCGCGTGAGCGCGCGCCTGAGCTGCTCGATGTGCGGCATCTTGGTCTCGGCGATCACTTCCTCCGACAAGACCGGCGCGCCGTACCGTTGCGCCATCAGGAAGAACAGCTCGTCTTCCGAGGTCAGCTTGGCCTCGAGCAGCGCGGCCCAGAGCGGGCGCCCCTTCAGATCCAGGCGGTCCAGATCCTTTTGGCCGATGACTCCTTCATCGACCAGGATCGAGCCGAGATCCTTGTGCGGGGCCATGGGTTACGGCGAAAGCCTAGTCGGGAACCGGCGCGAAGTAAAGGCACCCCGCCCCTCGCCCTCGCCCGCCGGCGCAAGGAAGGGCGAAGCCGCTATTTCTTGGCGGTCCGGCAGTTTTCCTTCAGCTTTACAGCGGCTTCGCTCTTACCCTCGGCGGCCGGCAGCGCCGCCAGCTCACCGCCCAGGTCGGCGCAGCGCCCGGTGGCGGCCAGGGTCTGCGCCAGGTGCCAACGCGCCGGCAGGTAGCGCGGCTCCTTGGCCAGCGCCTCGCGAAACAGCGCCTCGGCCTTGGCGAACTCGCCCTTGTCGCGATACGCCACGCCCAGATCGGCGATGCGCGCCGGCGTCGGTGACAGCTCTCGCGCGCGCGTCAGCGCCTGGACCGCCGCGTCGGCCTTCTTGCGCTTGAGCTCCACCAGGCCGAGGCTCCACCACGCGGTCGCGTAGTCGGGCTTGAGCTGCGTGGCGACGGTGAACGAGGCCTGCGCGCCGTCGAGATCGCCGAGATCCTGCAGCACCAGCCCCAGGTTCACGCGCGCCTGCGGGATCTTCGGCGCGACCTTGACCGCCTGGCTGGCGCTCGCCTTGGCGTCAGGCAGCTTGCCGCACTTGCGCTGCGCCACCGACAGGTTGATGAAGCCGTCGGCCTCGCCCGGGGAGAGCTGCGTGACGTGCTTGAACGCGGCCACCGCGTCGCCGCACTGTTTTTGCGACGCGAGCAGCGCCTGGCCCAGGTTGTACCAGGCCTCGGGCAGGTCGGGCTTGTCGGCCAGCGCGTGCTTGAGCTCCGTGACCGCCTCGGGAAACCGCTTGCGCTCGGTGTACAGCGCGCCCAGCTCGTTGCGCACCTCGGCCAGCTTGGGATCGAGCGCGAGCGCCTTCTTGAACGCCTCCTCGGCGCCGGCCGGATCGTTCAGCTTCTGCAGCGCGACCGCACGCAGGTAGTGCGCGCGCGGATCCCTGGGCGCCTTCTCGGCGGCGTGCTGGAAGTCGTCGATCGCGCCCTTGGCGTCGCCCGCCTCGAGCTTGCGCGAGCCGTCGTCGATCAGCTTGTCGTCGGGCAGCGCGGCCCAGGCCGTGGACGCGAGGAGCAGCAGCCCGAGCGCCAGCGAGAACAATCGGGTGGTGGCTTGCTTGAGCATCGGGCGTACGGTATCACGTGCCATGGTCGCTGAAGTCGTACCGGTCTTCATCGTGTTCGGCACGCCGGTCGCCATCGTCGGTCTGGTGAGCTACTTCCGGTACAAGACGCGCATGCTCACCGCCGGCGGCAAGACCGATCAGAAAGAGCTGAACGTGTTGCGCGACGAGCGCAAGCAGCTCGAGGCGCGCGTGCAGAACCTGGAATCGATCGTGTGCTCGGTCGATCTCGAGCTCAACGCGCGGCTCAACCGGCTGGCCGCGCAGCAGTCGGCGGCCGGGCTCTTGCCGCCCGCGCGCGCGCCTCAAGCCGGCGGCACCGAGGCCACCTCGCCGACGGTGGCGTCGCCCGGCGTGGCGCAGCGCATGTCCACCCCTCTCGGCCCCGGCCAGCGGATCGCCAATCGGTATCTCCTCGAGCGCGAGCTCGGCCACGGCGGCATGGGCTTCGTGTTCCTCGCGCGCGACGAGCAGCTCGGCGAGCGCGTCGCGCTCAAGGTGATCGCCTCGACCATGGCCACCGATCCGGCGGCGGCCGCCGAGCGCTTTCGTCGCGAGGTGGCGGCGGCGCGCAAGGTGACCCACCCCAACGTGATCCGCATCCACGATCTGATCGAGGACGGCGCGCAGCTCCTGTTGTCGATGGAGTACGTCGAGGGCATGACGCTCGCCGCCTACCTCGGCCGAGTAGGCACGCTGCGCGTCGACGAGGCGCGCTTTCTGCTCGGCCAGATCTGCGACGGCCTCGGCGCCGCGCACCTGGCCGGCATCATCCACCGCGATCTGAAGCCGGGCAACGTGCTCGTCGACAACGAGAAGCGCGTCAAGGTGATCGACTTCGGCCTGGCCAAGTCCTCGTTCATGGCCGGCATGACCGCCACCGGCCTGATCCTCGGCACGCCCGAGTACATGGCGCCCGAGCAGGTGCGCGGCCTGCCCTGCGACGCGCGCACCGACCTCTATTCGCTCGGCGCGCTGGCGTACCACATGATGGTCGGCCGCCCGCCGTTCTCCGGCGAGACCCCGATCGCGATCGGCTTTGCGCACGTCACCGACGTGCCGCGCCGGCCGCGCGAGCTCCGCCCGGAGCTGTCGGCGGAGATCGACGCGGCGTTGATGAAGGCGCTGGAGAAGGATCCTGGGAAGCGGTTCGCGGATACGGCGGAGTTCAAGCGCTCGCTGGGGTAATCAGCCGCGCGCTTGCAGCCGGCCGAGCGCTTCGCCGAGCGCGAGCTTGAGCTCGTCGACCCGGTCGGGCGCCAGCTTGCCGCCCGCCGCTTCGCGCACGTAGAACACGTCGGCCACGCGCGCCGCCTCGGTGGCGACCTTGGACAGCTGGATGTCGAGCTCCAGCTCGGCGAGCGTGCGCGTGATCGTATACAAGACGCCCAGGCGATCCTGCGTGAACACGTCGACGACGCTGAAGTCGGCCGAGACCTGGTTGTCGACCTCGACCTCGGTGCGCACCGCCGGCACCACGCGCTCGGGCAGCGTCGAGCGCTCGCGCCGCTCCTCGATCACCGCCTCGACGGTGGCGCGCCCATCGAGCACGCGCGCGAGATCCTCTTCGACGCGCGCCCAGCGCTTGGCGTCGGTGATCGGCCGTCCGTAGCGATCGCGCGTGGTGAACACGTCGATCGCCTCGGTGCCGCCGCCGGCGAGCTTGCGCGAGGTGATGTGCGCGCCGAGCACGTCCACGCGGTTGGCCAAGAGCACGCCGGCGATCCGCGACAGCAGGCCCGGCACGTCGTCGGCGCACACGGTCACCTCGCTCACGCCCTTGCGCGGCCGGTGCACCACCTCGGCGACCATGCCCGCCTTGCCGCCCAGCCGCCGCCGCGAGAGCGCGACGTGCCGCGCGATCTGCTTGGGCGAGGTGAGCGTGACGTAGCGGTCGGGCACGCTGGCGAACCACTCGGTGAGCGCCTCGGGCTTCTCGCCGAGCAGCTCGGCCACGCGCGCGTGCCGCTGCTCGACCAGCGTGCTCGTGTCCGTGCCGGCCAGATCCGGTCCGCGGCGGAAGTGCGCGAGCGTGCGCGCGTACAGCTCGCGCAAGAGCTGCTCCTTCCACTCGGTCAGGTTGCCGGGCGCCACCATCGACATGTCGGCGACCGTGAGCAGGTAGAGCTGGCGCAGCGTCTCCTCGTCGGAGAGCTCGTGCGCCAGGTTGGCGATCATCGCCACGTCGTTGAGATCGCGCCGCTGCGACAGGTGCGAGAGCACCAGGTGCTTGCGCACCAGGAACTCGGTCTGCGACACGTCCTCGTCGGAGAGCCCGAGCCGCTTGCCGATCGCCGTGGCCAGGCGCGCGCCGGTCTCCGAGTGGCCCTTGCCGAGCGGCTTGCCCACGTCGTGCAACAGCGTGCCGAGGTACAACGACGCGCGCCGCTCCACCAGCTTGATGGTCTCCGACGGCACCGGCAGCTCGGCGGTCAGCTCGCCGCGCGCCAGCGCCTTGAGCCGCGCCACCGCGTAGAGCTGGTGCTGGTCGACGGTGAACACGTGGTACAGGTCGTGCTGCACACGCCCGGTGCACGGCGCGAACTCGGGCATCACTGCCGCCAGGATCCCGAGATCGTGCGCCTGCTCGAGCAGGGACGGCGAGCGCGCGTCGCGATCGTCGAGCAGCAGCTTGAGCAGCTCAGCGCCGGCCTGCTTGTCCTCGGCCATCCGGCCGGGCGTCGCCTGGACGTGCTGCGCCACCACGTCGGCGATCAGCTCGCGCGTGTGGCCGTAGAGCTCGGCGCCGGTCTCCAGCGCGACGTTGAAGATGCGCACCAGCTCCGACGGCCGATCGCGGAACACCTGCGGGTCCTGCGTGGTGAGCTTGCCGTTGAACAGCGCGAACGAGTGATCGAGGTTGCGCACCAGCGGCTTGCGCTGCGGCTCGACCAGGCAGCGCTCGAGCATGCGCTCGGTCTCGCGCTTGACCGACTTGGCGTGCAGAAAATATTGCTGCATGAGCGCCTCGACCGCGGGCGCCACCGCCGGCTCGATGGGGAGCTCGGGCGCCGATGCCGGCAGGCGCACCTCGAGCGTCGGCGCGAGCTCGGGCGCGATCGCCTCCTGCGCCTCGAAAGTCAGCCGATCGGCCTTGCGCTTGGCGTGCAGGTGCGCGGCGGTGCGCAGCTGCAGGTAGAAGCGCCGCGCCTGCACCAGCGCGTCGACCTGCCGCGGGCTGGACTGGCCGATGGCCAACAGATCGCCAAAATCGCGCACGCGAAAGCGGCCCTTGGCCGCCCACAGCCCGACCAACAGATCGCGGTAGCCGCCCTCGCCGTTCTTCAGATTGGGCTCGAGCAGGAACACCGTGTCGCCGAAGCGCGCGTGACGCTCGGCCTTCTCGGCCGCGAGGCGGCGCACGAAGCCGTTGGGATCGCGATCGAACAGCCGCGGGATCTCGCGCTCGAGCTTGTCGAACAGCGCGCGATCGCCGTCGAGAAAACGGGTGTCGAGCAGCGCCGTGCAGGCGGTCAGATCCTCGCGCGAGAGCTGCAGCGCCTCGTCGACGGTGCGCACCGCGTGCCCGACCTCCATCTTCAGGTCCCACAACGGATAGAGCACCGCCTCGGCGAGCGCCTGCGCGCGGCCCGAGGCCATGATGTTGTTCGGCACCAGGAACCACAGATCGAGATCCGAGTACGGGCACAATTCCGCGCGGCCGTAGCCGCCCACCGCCACCAGCGCGACCTCGAAGTTGTGCGCCCCGCCGGCTCGCGCGGCGCGAAACAGCGCGCGCACCACCTCGTCGGCGGCGTGCGCATAGGCCCGCGCGGTGTCGTCGCCCGCCGCGCCGGCGGTGTGGCCCGCCGCGATGCGCGCGTGCTCGGTCGCGAGGAACGTGCGGCACGCCGACGCCTGCTCGGCGCGCGCCAGCTGCTTCAAGTCGTCAAGGACCGCAACCATCGAGCCTCTACTATATAGGGGCGTTATTTCGAGTGTGTAACCGGATTTAGGGAAACAGCGGCAGCTCGGTGAGCTGCGGCGCGCCCCAGGCGCCTCCCGGCAGCGACGGGAGGATCGCGCACGTTGACAACCTCAGCCGCCTCCGCAAGATAGTCGCATGGCCGAGATCGAGATCGGACCGCTGACCGACCGCTTGAGCGATGACGAGATCGTGGAGCTCGCCAAGCACATGGAGAAGCTGGGCGCTCCCCAGCTGCCGCGGGCCGACCACACCGAGGTGGCGACGCTCGGCGACAACATCGACGAGGACGCGCTGATCGAGTTCTACGATCGGCTCGACGTGCACGACATGGCCGCCGAGATCTACCTGCCGATCGAGTTCGACGGCGTGATCGAGGTGGGCGGGCTGCGCGTCGCGTCGGCGGCGGTGCTGGTGGATATCCTCGAAGAGGTCAAGGACGAGCTCGACGTCGACGCCGAAGAGGACGACGAAGAGGACGAGGAGCACGACGACCGCCGCGCGGTGGAGCTGCAGATGCGCCACCTGTGGAAGCTGTTCACCGACGGCGCCGCGGCGTCGATCGATCGCAAGCTGCCGCTGCACATCAAGTCGTAGCGATCCGTCGAGTTATTTCACCGAAGGCAGCGGGACCGGCGATCGGTTCTCGCTCATGGCGAACACGTCGACCACGCGCCAGTCGGGCGGGTGCGGCACGAGCAACAGGCCGACCGCGCCGTGCGTACACTGCACGCGCGCGAGCTGCGCGGTGCCGAGGGCCGCGGCCAGCGCGGTGAGCTCGGCGCTCGCTTCGGCTGGCGCGTTCTCGACGGCGCTGGTGATCGCGGCGACCCGCTTGGCGCGCCCTTCCTCGTCGAGCACGGCCTGACACTCGCCCTGTAGCGAGCGCGCCAGCCCGGCCGCTGCGCGCTCACGCTGCTTATCCGCCCGAGCCTGTTGCGCGAAGGCCGCGTCGGCCGGCCGCGCCCACACCTTGACCAGGGCATCGGCCGGCACGCCCGCGTGCGCCGCCAGCTCCAGCCGCTCGGCCCGCCGCATGCGTTCGATCAGCGCGTCGTCGACCCAGTCGGCGCCGAGCGCGCCCGATCGGCCCGCTTCGACGAACGCCAGCGCGAACCCGCCCGGCGCCTGCGGGTGACGCTTGCATCCGCAAAGGGATGCGGCGACCAGCAGGAACGCGATCGCGAGGCGACAAGTTGCCATCCGCCCAGCTTACAGCGTCGTCGGGATCCGTGTGCTAGGCTCCGACGTGATGCCGAGCGAGTGGGATACCGAAGAGGTACCGCGCACCGACATCGCCGCGCCTGGACAGGAGCCGGTGGTGCCGGAGCGCATGCGCCTGCTCGTGCTCTCGGGCCCCGATCAGGGCAAGGAGGCCGACCTCGCGCGCGGCACCTACTTCGTCGGCAAGGCGCCCGGCTGCGCGCTGGTGCTCAGCGACAACGCGGTCTCGCGGCAGCACCTCGAGATCCAGGTCACCGAGCGCGGCGTGCTGATCAAGGATCTCAACTCTACCAACGGCTCGTTCTTCGGCGGCGCCAAGTTCAGCCAGGTCACGGTGGGCGCGGGCGCGATCATCACCATTGGCGCCTCGGAGCTCAAGCTCTCCCTCCCTTCGGAGAGCGGGCGCTCGCACGGGATCCTGCCGAGCCAGGCCGATCGCTTCGGCGCGCTCACCGGCACGTCGCTGCGCATGCGCGAGGTGTACTCGCTGCTCGAGCGGGTGGCGCAAAGCGACGTGGCGGTGCTCATCGAGGGCGAGACCGGCACCGGCAAGGAGTTGTGCGCCGAGGCGATCCATTCGGCCGGGCCGCGCGCGGGCAAGCCGTTCGTCATCTGCGATCTGGCGGGTGTGTCGCGCTCGCTGATCGAGAGCGAGCTGTTCGGCCACGTGCGCGGCGCGTTCACCGGCGCCGATCGCGATCGCGAGGGCGCGTTCGCGCAGGCGCACGGCGGCACCATCTTCATCGACGAGATCGGCGAGCTAGAGATCGAGGCACAGCCGCGCCTGTTGCGCGCGCTCGAGCAGCGCAAGGTGAAGCCGGTCGGCGCGGGCAGCTACCGCGACGTCGACGTGCGCGTGATCGCGGCGACCAACCGCGATCTGCGCGAGGAAGTGAAAGCCGGGCGCTTCCGAGACGATCTGTACCATCGCTTGGCGGTGGTGAAGGTGACGCTGCCGCCGCTGCGCGATCGCAAGGAAGACATCCCGCTGCTGATCAGCTCGTTCCTGGCGGGCAAGCAGATCCAGCTGCCGCCCGAGACCATGGCGCTGCTCACCGACTACGACTGGCCGGGCAACGTGCGCGAGCTGCGCAACGTGCTCGAGCGCGGCGTGTCGCTGATGGGCGCCACGCCGATCCTGGAGCCGTCGCTGCTCGGGCTCGAGGCGCCGCTCGCCGCCGGCGGGCCGGGGCAGCCGTGGGCGACCATCGGTCCGGAAGGATTCCGCGACGCCAAGGAGAAGCTGATCTCGGCGTGGGAGCGCGACTACGTGATGCAGCTGCTCAAGCGCTCGGGCGGCAATGTGTCGCAGGCTGCGCGCGAAGGCGGCATCGATCGCGTGTACCTGCACCGGCTGATGAAGAAGCACGCGGTCGGCAGCGCCGACGAGTAACGCCGGTCACCTTCAAAGTACGGGCGCACTGTAGCCAGCTAGCTACACTTAGCGACGAATGGCTGCCATCCTCGGAGGCTACGAGCTCTTGCAACGCATCGCCGTCGGCGGGATGGCGGAGGTGTTCCTCGCGCGCAAGCCGGGGCCGGACGGCTTCGAAAAGCGCGTGGCGCTGAAGCGAATTCTGCCGCACCTGGCCGATTCGGCCGACTTCGTGCGCATGTTCCTCGACGAGGCGCGCATGGCGGCGCGGCTCGATCACCCGCACATCGTGCACCTGTACGACTTCGGCCGCGACGGTGACACCTATTACCTCGCGATGGAGTACGTGGCGGGCGAGGATCTGCAGGCGATCATCCGCCGCGGGCGCCGCGACGACGCGCCGATCGGGATCCCCGAGGCCGCCACGCTGCTGATCGGCGCCTGCGAGGCGCTGCACCACGCGCACGAGCAGGGGATCATACACCGCGACGTGACGCCGTCGAACCTGCTGGTCTCGTACGACGGCGTGATCAAGCTCGCCGACTTCGGCATCGCCAAGGCACAGGAGAGCGCGCCGGTGACGCAGGCGGGCGCGCTCAAGGGCAAGATCGCGTACATGTCGCCCGAGCAGGCGGGTGCGCAGCCCAGGATCGATCGGCGCTCGGACGTCTACTCGATCGGCATCTGCGCGTGGGAGCTGGTGACCGGACGCCGGCTGTATTTCGGGCACACCGAGCTCGAGCTGTTGGCGGCGGTGCAGGCGGGCAACGTGCCGTCGCTCGCTTCAATGAGGCGCGACGTGCCGCGGCGGCTCGAGGCGATCATCCTGCGGGCGTTGGCGCGCGATCCGGCGCGTCGCTGGCCGACCGCGCTCGCGTTCGGCGAGGCGCTCGGCGCCTGGCTGGCGTCGACCGGCGCGGCGCCGTCGGAGGCGCGCGTCGGCGAGTACATGAAGCGGCTGTTCGGGGCGGATGCGGCCGAGCGCGCGCGACGCGTCGAGCTGCCGCTCGAGCCGACCGCGCCGGCGGTGCCGCAACATACGCCCTCGGCGGAGCTGCCGCTCGAGCCGGCGATGCAGCGCAGCCCGATGGGGCAGATGGCGCACGCAGTGGCGCACGCCCCGAGCGCGCTCTTGCAACACCTTGCCGAGCTTCCGCTCGCGCTGCACCTCCACCTGCCGCCGCTCAAGCTGCCGCGGCTGCGCCTGCTGTTGCCCCTTTTGGCGATCCTGCTCTCGACGGTGGGGCTGGTGCTCGCGCTGCACTCGCCGCACGCGCTGCCGCAGCCGCCCGCGCCGCCCGCGCCGCCCGCGCCGGTAGTACGCGCGCCCGCGGCGGCGCCGACCGATGTGGTGGGGCCGCGACATCGCGAGCACGTGAACGGCCGAAACCGCGTGAGAAAGGGTATGATGTTGCCTGTAAACGGAGGGAGGCCCTGATCTCATGACCGACGTGCAGCGCGTGGCCGATTATATCCAGCGCTTCTCCGAGCTCATCGGCGTGCCGATCGAGCCGCTCGACAAGGACGGGTTCACGCAGGTCGCGCGCGGCTCCGCCACGGTGGGCATCAACGTGATCGAGGCCAAGGGCTTCATCTTGTTCCTGGCGCCGATCATGGACGTGCCGGCGAGCAAGAAGGAAGACCTGTACCGGCAGTTGCTCGAGCTCAACTACCTCGCCACCGAAGACGGCGCGTTCGCGATCGACAAGGAGACCGGGCGCGTGTATCTGCGCGCGCTGCGCTCGCTCGACTCGTTCGACTTCGACGAGTTCGTCGACATGCTCGACACCATCGCGCGCGTCGCCGACGAATGGGACGACAAGCTCAAAGCGCAATTCGCCTAAGACCCCCCGGGGTCGTACGTGCTATTCGGCGCCGCGCGAGACCAGGCGGCCTTTTTGCGCGATCTGGGCGATCAGGGCGTCTAGCTGGGCGAGGATCGAGCGGTTGCGGTCGGCGCGGTGCGGGTAGGCCGCTAGGTTGGCGGCGTAGGTGGGGGTCTTGTAGAGGAAGCTGGCGATGGCGGTCTCGCTGAGCTCGCGGTGGTACTCGCCGTAGCCGAGCTGTTGCAGGTACAGGGCGTTGAGCGTTTGCTCGAACTGGCCCTGCAGCGGGACGGCGAGCAGCGGCTTGCCGAGATGCACGGCCTCGCCCATCAGCGAGAAGCCGCCGCCCGCGAGCACCGCGCGCGACGACGCCAGGTCGCGCACGAAGCCGTCCTCGGAGAAACCCTTGAGCGTGACGTTGCCGAGCTTTTCGTCGCGCTTGAGCCCGTAGACGAAGAACGTCCCCGGCAGCCGCTGCAGCGTCGGCACCAGCTCGGTGAACGTGTCCGAGGTCTGGTACACCAGCACGTGCTCGCCCGCTGACGGCCGCGCGTCGAGCACCGCGTCGCGCAAGATCGGCGGGTGCAGGCTGGTGCGCTTCTTTCGCACCTCGGGAAAAAAGAAGGTGGTGATCAAGTACCAGTCGCAGTGCGGCAGCTTGGCCTTGACGATCGTCTTCGACATCTTGAACGCGCCGCGCTCCTCCTCGGGGATCGCCAGCTCGTCGTGCTCGCAGCGGTTGATGATCTGCATGTTGTCGATGCTGATCACCGGCAGCTCGTGCTGCTTGGCGTAATAGAACGCGAACGACTCGAAGTCCGAGACCACCAGCTCGGGCCGGAACGCCTCGCCGATGCGCACGAACGTCTCGAAGTTGTCGGCGAACGCGGGCAGCTTCTTGACGAAGTCCCAGAACGTGCGCTTCTTCTTCACCACGTTGTCGCGGTAGATCATGTTGAGCCCGGCGATCTCGTGGATCGCCAGCGACGGAAACGCGCGCTGCAAGAACCCGTGCGCGCGCCCCGACACCACCACCTCGAGCTGGTGCTGCCCGCTCGCCAGCAGGTGACGCAAGATCACCGAGCTGCGCGTCGCGTGCCCCATCCCCTCGCCGACCACGCCGTACAGAATTCTCATGACAGCGCCTCCGCCCAGCGCTGTAGGCGCGCCTCGGCCCGCTCGCCGACCGCCGCCGCGCGCAAGATCCGGCTGTGCTCGCCGGTGATCTCGAACCGCACCTCGACCCGCTCCGCCGGTGCAAGGTGCGCGAGCCGCTCGGCCCACTCGACCACCGTCACCCCGCTCCCCTCCAGATATTCGCTCATGCCGATCTCCTCGAGCTCCGCCGGATCCTCGATGCGATACAGATCCACGTGATACAGCGGCACGCGCCCGGCGTGCTCGTTGACCAGCGTGAAGGTCGGGCTCGCCACCCGCCGCTCGGCCGGCACCCCCAGCCCGCGCGCCAGCCCCTGCACGAACGCGGTCTTGCCGGCGCCGAGCGTGCCCTCGAGCAGCACCACGTCGCCCGCCTCGAGCACCTGCCCGAGCGCCGCGCCGAGCGACTGCGTGTCCTCGAGCGAGGCGCTCTTTTGCTCGATCATGCGCGGAGTGTACCCGTGTACACTCCGCCGTGCATGACCGCTCTCACCCTGTTCATGACAGTGGTCTCGGCGCTGCGCGTGCCCGGGCCGCTGTCGCCGCGCAACGCCTCGTATCAGATCCACGCCCGCTTCGAGCCGGACAAGCACGAGCTGACCGGCCACGAGCGCCTCACCTGGCGCAACGTCGCCAGCGGACCGGCCACGCAGCTGGTCTTCCACCTTTATATGAACGCGTTCAAGAACGAGGCCTCGACGTTCTACCGCGAGTCGCACGGCAAGCTGCGCTTCACCGACGCCGAGAAGCACGGCTGGGGCGCGATCGATGTCTCGAAGATCGTGGTCGCCGGCCAGGACCTGACCGCGAAGTGGAAAGTCGACGACACGCTCGCCACCGTCGAGCTGCCCGCGCCGATCGCGCCCGGCGCCACCGTCGAGATCGAGGTGGACTGGAAGACCGTGCTGCCGAAAGTCTACGCGCGCACGGGCTACCACGAGGACTTCTCGGCTGTAGCGCAGTGGTTCCCCAAGATCGGCGTGTGGGACTGCGACGGCGGGCAGGGCTGCCGTTGGCGCGCGCACCAGCACCACGCCAACTCGGAGTTCTTCGCCGACTACGGCGTCTACGACGTCGAGCTCGACCTGCCCGGCAAATTCGTCGTCGCCGCCACCGGCGTGCCCACCGGCGAGACCGCCCACGGCGATCGCAAGACGCTCGCCTTCCACGCCGAGGACGTGCACGACTTCGCGCTCATGGTCTGCCCGCGCTTCGTGGTGCACGAGGACCAGTTCACCGACGCGCTCGGCCAGGTGAAGGTGCTCCTCTACGCCATCCCCGGCCACGAGGCCAACGCGCCCCGCCACCTCGCGTCGGTCAAGCTGGCGCTCGACGAGATGACCCGCCGCTTCGGCCCGTTCCCCTACGCGCGCCTGAGCGTGATCGACATTCCCACCGGCGCCGAGGGCGCGGGCGGCATGGAGTACCCCACGCTGATCACCACCTTCGACGCGCCGGTGCCGAGCGGCGTGCACCTGCCGGAGCTGGTCACCGTGCACGAGTTCGCGCACCAATATTTCTACGGCATGGTCGGCTCCGACGAGGTCGAGGAGGCCTGGCTCGACGAAGGCTTCACCGAGACCTCCACCGGCTGGGGCCTCGATCGCCTGTTCGGCGCGTCGAGCGGCGAGTGGGAGGTGCTCGGGCACCGCATGGCCTCGACCGAGATGGCGCGGCTGTCGTACCGCGGGCGGGCCGATCTCGATCCGCTCGAGACGCGCGCGTTCGAGTTCGTCTCGAACGGGGCGTATGGCGCGATCACCTACTCGAAGACCGCAGTGTCGCTGCGCACGCTGGAGAATTTCCTCGGCGCGCCCAAGTTCGAGGGCGCGATGCGCCACTACTACGAGACCTGGCGCTTCCGCCACCCGCGCATCGACGACTTCGTGCACGCGTTCGACGAAGGCGCCGGCGAAGATCTGAGCTGGTACTGGACGCCGATCTTGCGCAGCTCGCAGGTGCTCGACTACCAGGTGCTGAGCGTGGACGTGCGCCCCAAGCGCACGCTCGCCGGCTGGTTCGACGCGCCCGGCGCCGCGCGCAAAGAGGTCGAGCTGCCCAAGCACGAGAAGACGCCGTATTCGAGCGAGGTGGTGGTGCACCGGCGCGGCGAGCTGATCTTCCCGGTCGAGCTCAAGGTGGTGTTCGCCGACGGCTCCGAGAAGCACGAGAAGTGGGACGGCGGCCACGCCGACGGTCCGCGCTGGAAACGCTGGACCTACGAGAGCGATCACAAGGTGGTGTGGGCCGAGATCGATCCCGACCGGCGCGTGCCGCTCGACGTAAAGCGCTGGAACAACGGCCTGCGCGCCGAGCCCGACGCCGCGCCGCGCCGCCGCGTGGTCGGCGCGTGGGAGCAGGTGGTCTCGACCGTGCTCGCGCTGGTGGGTTTCTGATGGAGCCGCTCGTGGAGGCCTTCGCGCGCGTGTGGGCGCGCCCGCGCCTGGTGCTGGCGCTCGCCGCGCTCAACGTGCTGTTCACGATCGTCGCCGCGCACCCGCTGTCCTCCGCGCTCGCACCCGCGATCGATCTGCGACCCGGCGCCGGCGGCCTGCTCAGCGGCGACGACGGGCTCTACGCCGAGCTGCTCCTCGACAACCCCGCGATCGGCCGCGTCGCCGCGTCCGGCGCCGAGCTGGCCGTGCTGGTCTACGGGCTGCTCGCCTGGCTGCTCGCCGGCGGCATCCTCGCGACCCTGGCGCGACCGCACCCTCTACCCCCGGGCGGCGTGCTGGCCGCGACGGGCGCGCACGCCTGGCGCATGCTCAAGGTCGGCGCCGCGGGCTTGTCGCTGCGCCTGGTCCCGCTGCTGTTGACCACCGGCCTGTTCTTCGCGCTCAAGCCGCTGTTCGCCTATCGCGGCTTTCGCGAGCTCGGCTGGTGGCTGATCATCCTCCTGGTCATGTTCGGCTTCTTCTGGTCGCTCGCCAGCGTCACCGTCGACTACGCGCGCGCGCTGATGCTCGCCGATCCGGCGCTCGGCGCGTGGCGCGCGATCGCGCGCGGCTGCAAGCGGACCTGGCGCAACGCCCGCACCACTGCCGCGATCGCCGCGTTCTCCGTCGCTGCGTTCCTGGCGGTCACGCTGGTCTACCACCTCACCGCCTATCGCCTGCCCAACGCGCCCGCGTGGTCGTTCGCGCTGCTCACGCTCTTGCGACTCGGCGTCGCCTACGTGCGCGCCGCGATCAACACCACCGCGCTGGTCGCGGCCGGCCTCGCTAGTTCGTGAGCCCCGCCGCGAACGGCAGCGGCTCGGACCCGGCGAACCGCGCCACGTCGCGAGCCGCCTGCGCAGCGCGCGGATCGCCCGCCCACTGATAGCACTGCAGCCGAGCGGCGAGCGCGTCGCGCTTCCAGCTCGGGTTGGGCTCGAACGGCTCGAGCGCCTCCCGGCACAGCCGCCGCGCGTCGATGCGGATGGCCAGGTCGAGCTCGGTGTTCAGCCGCACGCCGTCGAGCAGCGACACCGCGAACGGCGTGCGCAGCGTGTGGTAGAGCCGCTCGCCCAGCCGGCGATCGCGCTCGGCGATCTCGACCGGCAGCTTGAGCGCGTGGCTCATCACCAGCACCAGCGGCCACGGATCGCGCTGGTAGCGCACGAACGCGCTGGTCAGCGCCGCGGTCGCCTCCTCGAGCCGGCCCTGGCGCAGCCGCAGACGCGCGAGCAGCGCGTCGGCCTCGATCGCCAGCGACGGTGAGAACGCGCGCAGCCGATCGATCAGGGGCAGCGCGGCCTCGTCGCCCGCCTCCGCTAGCAGCTCGCCGACCATGGCGATCTCGACCAGATCGCCCGGCTGCGCCGGCTGGCCCTGCCACTGCGCGCGCGCCAATTGAAAATCCCCGTTGAGCCAGGCGCTCTCCGCCAGCCCGCGCTTGAGCGACGCATCCGGGTAGCGGTACGGCAGATCCGACGGCGACTGGCTCTGCGCGGTCAACATGGAGATGCGCCGATCGTCGACCAGCGCCCAGTCGATGGTTCCGTTGCCGACGCGGGTCGGGCGATCTTCATGTCGCGCGCGCGCCGCGTCGCGCAGATCGTTGGTGCGAAACTGCGAGTCGCGCCGGCCGACGCCGCGCGCGAAGCCGAACTCGACCAGCGTCTGATCGTCGGTGTTCAGATCGTCCTCGGCGAGCGGCGCGAGCGCGCGGGCCAGCGTGCCGCGCGCGGCGTAGTGCGCGAACAGTCCCTCCAGATCGTCGACCCGCCACACGTGCGCGAGCGCCGAGCGAAACGGCTCCTCGCGGATGCGCGCGCGCAGTCGCCCGACGTCGTACGACACCGGCGTGCGCGATGCGACCAGCAGCAGGTCCGCCTCCTCGGTGACCCAGGTCTCGACCTCGGGAAACACCGACGCCAGCGTCGCGTAGATCGAACGCACCGTGCGCGCATCGACCGAATACGCCTGCACCCACTGCAGGAACAGCCCCTGGTCGGCGAGCCGCGCGTTCGCCGCCTGGTAATACTCCTGCGTGAACAGGCTGGCGATCCCGGCGCGATACGGATTGGACGGCTCGGAGAAGATCAGATCGTAACGCTCGCGTGTGGTCAGCAGCATCTCGCGCGCGTCGCCGAGGAACAGGTGCACCTTGGGATTGTCGAGCACCGCCTGATTGACCGGCGCGCACACCCGCCCGACGTGCAGGATGGCCGGCTCGAGCTCCGCCACGTCGACGCGCTCGATGGTCGGCAGCACGCCGAGCCAGCCGGCGGTCGACCCGGTGCCGAACCCGATCACCATCGCCTTCTTGAGCCCCGGGTGCAGGATCGCGCCGAGCATGCCGCTCATCACCTGCGTGGGCGCGTCCGAGCGCGCGTTGCCGTCGATCTTGCCGTTGACCACGAACGCTACGCCGGCCTCGGAGTCGATCGCCACGCTCGACTCGACGCCTTCCGCCTCCCAGGTGATCGCGCGCCGCAGCGCGTGCGCCCAGTTCTCGATCGCGTTGGGTGGCCCGCTGGTCGGCCCGCGTCCCGCGCCGATCGCGCCATGTCGCCACGCGGCGGTCGGCCCGGTCGAAGCGATCAGGATCAGCGCGACCACGCCCAGCACCACTGGCACCACCGCGCGAGCGCGCCCCGGCTCGCGCTTGAGCGCCACCACCACGGTCGCGAAGCCGAGCGCGCCCAGCACCACCACCACCAGCCGCCACGCGCCCGGCGCGGTCAACAGCGGCAACAGCCCAAAGCCGCCCGCCAGCGATCCGGCGATCGCCCCCGCCGTGTTCCACGCATACGCCTGCCCCACCTGCTTGCCGACCTGCGCGTCACCCTTGCCGAGCAGCGCCATCAGCAGCGGAAACTGCACCCCCGAGACGAACGCCGCCGGCAACACCACCAGCGACGCAATCGCCGCCCACCCCACCACCTGCCCGCCAAACCCGGTCGCCCCCAGGCTGCGCAACAGCGCGGTCCAGATCGCGATGCGATCACCGAGCGCAAACGGCAGCGCGATCAGCGCCGCCTCCGCCCCGCAGGTGAGCGCGAAGCCATACAGCGTCGGTGGCCGCCGCCCGCCCAACAGCGCATACGCCCCGCCGCCGAGCCCGATGCCGAGCAGCGCGACGGCCAGGATCAGCCCGAAGGTGAACGACGATCCGCCGAGCAGCGGGCCGAGCATGCGGTACCACACCAGCTCCATCAGCAAGAACGCAAATCCCACCACCGCAGCCGCAACCAACACCAATCGCCGGTTGACGTTGACGTTCGCCTTTACGTCGGCAGATTGCGCGCTCACGCTGACGTCGGGCATCGTGCGCGACAGCGAACGCGCGAGCACCGCCACCAACGCATTCAGAGCACACGCGCTCCACAACATGCGCCGCGTCCCCAAGATCTCCTGCAACGCAAACGTCGACAGCAACGTCCCGGCGACCGCGCCCAGCGTATTCATCCCATACAACACCGCCAGGCGCCGCCGCCCGACGTCGCCTTCGGTCTCCACCGCCTGCGCCGCCGCGGGCAACGTCCCGCCCATCAGAAACGTTGGCACCGCGAGCACCACCACCGCCAGCAGCAACCGCACCAGCGTGCCGCCGCCGAGACCGAGCACCACCGTCCCACCGACCGCCGAATACAACCGCCGCGCCAACCACACGAGCAGCGGCGTCACCGCGGCCGAGGCCGCGATCCCCAGCTCCAGGTTCGCGTAGAACGCGAGCGGCTTTTTCTGCCGCCCGACCCGCCGACCCAGCCACACGCCGCCCGCGCCGAGACCGCCCATGAACACCGCGAGCACCGCCGCCGACGCCGCGGTCGACGCGCCGAAGATCAGCCGCAGCTCGCGCAGCCAGGCCACCTGATAGATCAGCGCGCACAGCCCCGATCCGGACAGCAGCAGCGCCACACGCCGCACAGGCGGATTCATCCGCGTGCGATGGTTGCACATCGCCCACGCGAACGTAAGCGCCGTTCGCATACAATGCGGCCGATGAGCCAAGCGAAGACGTTCGGGCTGTTCGTGGTCACCGCGCTCGCCGAGATCGTCGGCTGCTACCTGCCGTATCTGTGGCTACGGCGCAACGGCTCGCTGCTGCTGCTCGCACCCGCCGCCGTCAGCCTCGCCGCCTTCGCGTGGCTCTTGACGCTGCACCCGACCGGCGCCGGCCGCACCTACGCGGCCTACGGCGGCGTCTACGTCACCACCGCGCTGTTCTGGATGTGGCTCGTCGAGCAGCACCGCCCGGATCGCTGGGATCTGATCGGCGGCGCGGTCGCGCTCGCCGGCATGGCGATCATCGCCTTCGCGCCGCGCTGACCGTCATCGCGCCAACGTTGCCGCTCTTCACGCCAACGTTGCCGGTCCTGGCCTTCCCGGCAGACGCAGCGGCTCGTTTCTTCGCAGCCTTCGGAGTCACGGACTTCTGCGTTCGGATCCTCCGCTCGATGGCATCAAGGGCCGATATCGACGCGGTGGAAGCGCCATCTCAGTGCGGCAGCTTCACACGGCTGAGCGCCGACGCCAGCTCCGCTACCGCCTCCATCGGAATCGCGGTCAGCGACAACTTGCCGTGCGCCTGGTGGATGCCGATTCCTTTCAGCCGCCCGCGGCCGAGCGCCCGATTGAGCGCCAGCACCACCGGCGACGCGCTCGGATGCGGCCTGTGCGCCTTGCGTTGCAGCTTGCGCGTCTCCAAGCGGATCTCCTGGACCGTCGCTTCATCGAGGCCGACACGCGTCCGCGCCCCGTCGCGCTCGACCGAAAAGCGCAGCTTGGCGAAGTCGACCGGGATCCGTCCCTTCGCGAGTCCTCCCGTCTGGACGTCGATCCAGCCGAGAGCCGCGTCGAGCTTGGAGATCGTGTAGCGCTCCTCCTCGACCGGCGACGCGTAGCGCGCCACACGCACCAGGCGCAGCGCGGTGCGGACGGTGGTGTCCTTGCAATACTGGCGAAAGAACTCGGCCGTAGTGGCGATCCCGCCGGCCAGATAGAGCGGCGGATCGTGGTTGATGATCGCGTCCACCGTCTCCCACTTCCGGTCGAACGCGCCCGCCC
Source organism: Myxococcales bacterium (assembly GCA_003170275.1). Lineage (GTDB taxonomy): Bacteria > Myxococcota_A > Polyangia > Palsa-1104 > Palsa-1104 > PALSA-1104. The sequence continues at coordinate 4,977 of PNAM01000059.1, read as the reverse complement.
CCTCCCGCTCGGCGCCCGCCAGCTCGGCCGCCGCGGCGTCCCACGCCAGCTCGAGCACGCGATCGATCTTGATCTCGATCCTGACGGATCCCTTCACTGCCTTTCGCTTCGCCACGCTCACCCCCAAAGCCGAGCAGCCTCGCACGGAGCCAAAGAGCGATCAATCATCCGGCGCCCGTCGAGAGAAACGTTGGAGTAGACCCTATCGCAATCGGTCGTATTCGGTAGCGGAATATCCCCGAACCGAGATCGCTCGAACCACCCACCTTGGGCAGTGATAGAGTTGTTTTACCATGCGACTCATTCGTATTCAGGTAGCTCTCGTAGCGATCGCCGCCGCGATCTCGATGGGGTCGTGTGGTGCCGCCGTCGATCCGCTTGTTGGCTCGTGGAAGGTGGTCTGGCCGGCGGGATCAATAAACGCGTCGGTCACCAGCGTCTATGCCTTCAACGCCGACAAGACCTTGTTGATCACCGCGTCTCGTCCCGATTCGACCACCAAGTGCACGAGCACCTCGACCAACGGCGGGACGTGGAGCGCATCGGGAAACATGCTGGCGATCACGTTGTCTTCGGGCACCGGGTCGACGACGGGCTGCACGAATGCGAGCATGAACCTCGCCGACCATCCGGTCACCGGGTTCGACACCTCTCCGCAGGCGTTTACCTACTCGACGGACAGCGCTACGCTCACAGTGACGAGAAGCGACGGCAGCACCACCATGTTCGCCCGGCAGTAGAGGGGAGGCCACATGCGACTGTTCGTTCACCTGCAACTGATGGTGGGTTTGTTCGCAGGCGCGTTCGGGTGTAGCAGCGCCGTCGGGCGAGCCTGCACGGTGGACTCCGCCGGACAATCCTGTACTTGCAGTGGTGGCGTGACGCCCAACGCAACGGCGTGCGAGAAGGCCACGGTCCCCGGATCTCTTTGTTGCGCCGCTGCCGGTTGGCCAAATGCGCCCGCCACCTGCGATTGCAAGCCGCGCAAGATCGTCTGCTTCAAGGTTGCCGACACGACCTTTTTCGCCAACTCTTGCTATTGCAACTCCGTCGAAGACGGCGACAACCATGATGGGCGGCAGCAGGCCGCCGACACGCCGGCCAGTTCGTGCGGACTTTCAGCCGGGTCACCGTACAAGGTGTGCTGCTTGGAAAAGCTTTCAGACGGTACCAACAACTGCGCTTGCATAGACGATGCGTCTCTACCTTGCAAAGACGGTTCGTCGGGTTCAATATCCTTTACCTCGACCTCCGTGCAGGATTGCAAGCTCACGCCATCGTACTGTCAGTATAAGCAAACCGAAGTACCGGCCTGTTCGATGTAAACGTGCGCCGAGTTGAACGCCCGCGCTGAAGAAGAGAGCCGAAACGCGCGGGCTCGCCAAAGCCACGCGCTAGCGACTCGGCAGGCTCGCAGCCTGCCCTCACCCTGCCTCCGTCACCGATCCCTATTGGAATCGTTCGCTTCCGAGAATTCGCGGGCGAGTACGCCGCCTCGCCCGGCGCCAACGTTGCCGGTCCTCGTCAGCCTGGCGGGAGCAGGTCGAGCTTGGCCACGCGCGCGGCGTGCGTTACAGCCGGACGTCTTCGAAGTGCGTCAGATCGCGGAACGCGCGATAGCGGCCCTCGATCTCGCCGGTCGACAGCTCGCGCATGCGATCGAGCGAGAACGCCTCGACGCAGAACGACGCCATCACCGATCCATAGAACATCGCGCGTCGCACCGCCTGCGGCCCGAGATCGCGCACGCGCGCCAGGTAGCCCATGAACCCGCCGGCGAACGTGTCGCCCGCGCCGGTCGGATCGACCACCTCTTCGAGCGGATACGCCGGCGCCGCGAACACGCCGTTCTCGTGGAACAACAGCGCGCCGGAGTCGCCGCGCTTGACGATCACCGTCTTCGGGCCCATCGCGCGAATCGCGCGCGCCGCTCGCGGCAGGTTGTGCTGCCCCGCCAGCATGCGCGCCTCTTCGTCGTTGATCACCAAGAGGTCCACGCGCTCGAGCACGCGCTTGAGCGCCTCGAGCTGACCTTCGATCCAGAAGTTCATGGTGTCCATCGCCACCAGCCGCGGTCGGCGGATCTGCGTGAGCACGTCGAGCTGCAGCGACGGGTGGATGTTGCCGAGGAAGATGAACTCGGACTCGCGCCACGCGTCGGGCAGCTTGGGCTTGAAGTCCGCGAACACGTTCAGCTCGGTGGCCAACGACTGGCGCGAGGCGAGATCGTCGGCGTAGCGCCCGCTCCAGTGGAAGGTCTTGCCCGGCGCGCGGATCAGCCCCTCGGTCGAGATCCCGCGCGACGCGAAGAAGTCGAGGTGCACCTTGGGGAAGTCGTCGCCGACCACCGCCACCAGCTTGACCGGCGTGAAGTACGACGCCGCGGTGCAGAAGAACGAGCCCGATCCGCCGAGCACCATCTCCTTGCGTACGCCGCGCGCCTCGATGGTATCGAACGCCACCGACCCGACCACCACCAGCCCTTGCGTGTTGTCCATTACTGCTTGCTCCAATGCTTGCCCATGATGAGCGCCAGCCGTTCGCGCGCCGCCGGCGGAATGGCCTCGGGCGCGGTCATCACCGCGAACTTCGCCGCGTCGACACAGCCGCACGCGCGCTCGATCGGAATCCGTTCCACCGCGTTCTGCACGATGCGCCTGGCGAGATCGACGTTCTTGCGAACGATCGCCATCACCGCCTCGACGCTCACGTCCTCTTCGGTCTCGTGCCAGCAGTCGTAGTCGGTGGACAGCGCGATCGTCGAGTAGCAGATCTCCGCTTCACGGGCGAGCTTGGCCTCGGGCAGGTTGGTCATGCCGATCACGCTCACGCCCCACGAGCGATACACCCGCGACTCGGCGCGCGTCGAGAACATCGGCCCGTCGATCACCACGTAGGTTCCACCCTGGTGCGCGCGCGCGCCGGCCGCCTTGGCCGCTTCGAACACGTGCGCGGCGGTCGCGTTGCAGATCGGATCGGCGAACCCCACGTGACCGGCCACGCCGTTGCCGAAGAACGTGCTGGCGCGCGACTTGGTGCGGTCGATGAACTGGTCCGGCACCACGATGTCGCCCGGGTGGATCTCTTCCTTCATCGATCCCACCGCCGAGACCGACAGGATCCACTCCACGCCGAGCTGCTTCATCCCGTGGATGTTGGCGGGAAAGTTGATCTCGTGCGGCAGGATGCGATGCCCCCGCCCGTGACGCGGCAGGAACACCATCTTGGCATCGCCCAGCCGGCCGACCACGTACTCGTCCGAGGGCTCGCCGAACGGCGTCGACAAGCGCACCCGCTCGAGGTGGGTCAGGCCCTCCATCTCGTACAGCCCGCTGCCGCCAATTACACCAATCGTACGCTCTGCCATGCGGGCCATCGAGTAACACGCTACCCTGTCGGTGTGCAACCGCGGGTCGACATCGACGCGCTCCTCGGGGCGGGCAAGTACGCCGAAGCGGCCGCCGAGCTGCGCCGGCTGGGCGACCTCGACCGCGCGCAGGCGCTGTACGAGAAGATCTGGGACTTCCGCGCCGCCGCCGAGGTAGCCCGCGAGCGCGGCGATCGGCCCGCGCTGCTGCGCCTGCTCCTCGACGCCAAGGACTTCGCCGAGGCGGGACGTGTCGGACACGAGCTGCTCGCCGGCACCACCGCCGAGCAGGCGCGCGCCGCCGAGGTCTACGAGCGCCGCCGCATGTGGGCCGAGGCGGGCGCGCTGAAGGAAGCGCTCGGCCTGCTCGACGAGGCGCAGGCGCTCTACCGCAAAGCGCAGCAGCCGCTCGAGGTGGCGCGGCTCGACGAGGTGCTCGGCCGCCCGCGCGAGGCCGGCATCGTCTACGAAAAATTTCTCGCCGAGGAGCCGGGCTCGTCCGACGCGCCGCGCGCCCACTTCCTGCTCGGCCGCATCCTGGCCGGCTTCAACCGCCACGAGGAAGCCGCCCGGCACCTGCAAAAAGCCGCCGTCTCCGACGTTGCCGAGCGCGCGGGCGTCAGGCGCCTCCTGGTCGCGGAGCTGGCCGCGCTCGGCTATCGCGAGGCCGCCTCGGCGGTGCTCGACGCGTTGCGCGCCGCCTCCAGCGACCAGCGCGTGCCGCCACTCGAGGCGTTCCTCGCCGGCGAGCGCCGCGCACAGGCGAGCGCGTTCCAGAGCCCGGTCGGCGAGGCGCGCCTCGGCGGACGCTACGTGGTGCAGCGACTGCTCGGCTCGGGCGGCATGGGCCGCGTGTACCTGGCGCGCGACGAGTTCTCCGGCCGCGACGTGGCGGTCAAGGTGGTCGCGCCGCCGACCGACCCGCGCCTGCAAGACGGCTATCAGCGGTTCGTCCGCGAGGCGCGCGTGGTCTCGTCGCTGCGCCACCCGAATTTGGTCGGCGTGGTGGCGTTCCACGAAGAGCTCGGCGTGCTGGCGATGGAGTTCATGGCCGGCGGCACGCTCGCCGATCGCCTGCCCGGCCCGCTCACCCCGGGCGCGGTGCGCTCGCTCCTGGTCGAGGTGGTCAGCGGGCTCGAGGCCGCGCACGCGCACGGCGTGATCCACCGCGACATCAAGCCGGCCAACATCTTCTTCGCCGCGTCGGGCGAGGCCAAGCTGGGCGACTTCGGCGTGGCGCACTTGCAGGACCTGGGCGCGACGCAGACCGCCGGCTTCATCGGCACGCTCGCGTACATGTCGCCCGAGCAGATCTCCGGCGCGCCGCTGCGCTTCTCCACCGACGTGTACGCGCTGGGCGTGACCGCGTTTCAGGCGCTCACCGGGCGGCTGCCGTTCCGCGGCCCCGACTTCGTCGCGCAGCACCTCGGCGAGACCGCGCCGCGCCCGTCGACGATCCGCCCCGCGCTCGCAAGCGGCTGGGACACGCTGGTGCTGCGCGCGCTCGAGAAGGATCCGCGCGCGCGCTTCGAGTCGCTCGAGGAGCTGCGGCACACGCTGGCGCTGATCCCCGTCGAGGTCCCGGCAAGCGTGCATCCTGCCCAGGATGG
>PNAM01000088.1 GCA_003170275.1 Myxococcales bacterium | reverse complement strand
CCGACCTCGCGCGCGCGATCGCCCGCCAGGGCGATCGGCCCCGTCGCCGCCGCCGCGTGCCCGGGCTCGATGCGCACGAGCTCCGACTGCGACAGCCAACGCACGTCGACCGGCCCCTGGTACGCCGCAACCACCACGCGGTACGATTCGATCCGCACCTCCGCCGTCGCGTGCGCGCCGATCACGACCTCGGCCACGCTCGATCGCACGCGCAGCGGCAGCGGCCCGGTGCGCACGAGCAGCGTGCCCGCGTCGAGCGTGATCGCGCCGCGCTCTGTGCGCGCCGCGCCCGGTCCACCGAGCAACAGCGCCTGCGCCCCGCCCACCCCGCCGATCGGCCGCGTCTCGCACGGCGCGACCGTCACCAGGTTGCGCGCGCCCTCGCCATCGGCCCGCCAGATCGCGCCGACGGCCAGACCGATCGCCACCGCCGCCGCGAGCCCCGCGAACACCCACCGCCGCGCAGGCGAACGGCGCGGCGCCGCGAGTTCGGCGAACACGCGCGCCCGCACGCGCGCCAGCTGCATCTTGGACAGCACCGGCCGCGGCAGGCGTCGCAGGCGCACGAGGGCGGGATCGTCGTTCATTCGCCCCGCTCCAGCGCCGCGCACGCTTCGGGATCGAGCCGTTGAAGGCGCGTGCGAAACTGCTCGCGCGCGCGGTGCAGCCGCACCCACACGGTCTCGGGACGCGTGCCGGTCAGCTCGGCGACCTCTTCGCCCGAGTGTCCCTCCAGCTCGAACAAGATCAGCACCGTGCGTTGATCCTCCTTCATCGAATCGAGCACGCGATACACCAGCTCACTCTGCCGCCGCGCCTCGAGCCGCTCGAGCGGCGTCGGACCGGCGGGCGCGCGGTTGTGCTCGTTGCCGGCGATCAGGTTGCGCAACCAGAGCCGGCTCTCCTTGCGCCGCCGATCGCGCACCACGTTCTCGGTGATGCGGTACAGCCAGGTGCTCAGCTTGGCCTCGCCGCGAAACGCGCCGAGCTGCTGGTGCACGGTGAGGAATACCTCGTGGACCAGGTCCTCGGGATCGAGCGCCGGCCCGGCCAGGCGCTGCGCCCAGCTGGCCACGCGTTCTGCATAGGCGTCGTAGACGGCTCCCAGCTCGAGGGGGACCTCCTCCAATGCCCCTGGTTGCCGCCGATGGAGAAAACCTTTCATCGCGCGCGCCCGAACGCCAGGCCGGCGGCGAGCAGCACCTCGAAGCGCGGCAGATCGACGGCGATCGACGTGTCGCCGTGCTGCGCAAAAGCCTGCTCGGGGCGCAGCCAGCCGATCACCTCGACGCTCAGGAACGGCTGCACCGGCCCGGCCTGGACCCCCGCACGTACGCCCGCGCCGAGCCCCACGTCGACGTCGTAGCGCTGGTAGCTCTGGCCGAAGCCCGCGCCGCCGACGTACAGGAGCGCGAGCGCCCCGCCTGCGCGCAGCTCGATGCGCAGCCGGCCGGGGGAGAAGCGATAGCCGGCGCCGAGCGTCAGCGCCGAGCGGCCCCAGCTCGCACGGCCGTCGCCGAGGGCCAGCTCGCGCGTCGACTCGCCGAGCAGGCCGGCGCGGAACCCGAGGCGCCAGTCGGCGGGCGACAGGCGCACGGCGGCGCTCGCGCCCGGCGCAAACGACGCACCGGCCAGCGCGCCGACGAACGCGACCTCGGCCTCGACGTCCACGCGCGTGCCCTCGCGGCGCGCCGACACCGCCGGCGATCCCGCGGCCGTCTCCGGCGGCAACGCGAGCGCGCCTTGCAGCTCGCTCTCCCAGGCCGCGATCACCGTCGCTGCCACCGCCTCGCGTTGCGCGCAGCTGGCGTGCATCGGCAGGCCGCGTCGGTACGCGCCCGCGCCCTCTCCGATCTGCAGCTCCAGCTCCCCCTCGCGGCGGGTCACCTTGACGGGCGTGGCCGCGCTTCCCGCATCCGGCAGGAGCGCCTGCAGGCGCAGCTGGATCGCCGCGGCGCTCGGGCAATCGCCCCCGCCTTCGACCACCACCAGCGGCGTCGCGATCACCAGATAGAGGAGGAGGCCCGACACGCGCCGGACACCTAACACGCGGCGTGCCAACCCACGGCCCCGGCGCGCCAGTCAGCCTGCGCCCTGATCGCCTCCGCACGCCTCAGAAATCTGCCAGGCCGCCTCACATTTCCATGCTGGTAAGGTTTGCTGGGCCTGCGGCAACTAGCCGACCAAAGCTCGATTGGAGGCTGCCATGAACGCGCTTCGCATCGCTTGTCTCGCGCTCCTCGCCGCGGCCTGCGGCAACCGTCAACTGGTCGGCGTCGATCAAGAGATCGCGTGCGGCGGCTCTTCAGGCGTCATCTGTCCGGACCCGCAGCGCTGCGCCCCCGATCCGACGGCCTCGTGCCCGTCGGGAAAAGATTGTCCCGGCTTCTGCAAGATGGCGTGCGTGCAGAACGTCGCGTGCACCACGCAGGCGCACTGGGATCCGACCACCTGCGCGTGCGTCGTCGACACCGCCGGCGACCTGGGCACGGCGCAGTGCAACGTGGTCGCCGATTGCCCGGTCAACACCGGCGCCTCGTGCGCGACCACCTGCCCCGACGGCTCCAACCCGTGCGTCAACGCGTGCACCAACCACCAGTGCGTCCAACGCGGCTGCCCGGCGGCCACCGACGGCGGCTCTTGCCAGCCGCTCGCCGGCCCGTGCACCGTCAACTCGGACTGCTGCAGCGACAACTGCATCACGCGCGTGTCGCCCGGCTACTGCTGCGTGCCCGGCGGCTGCCCCTAGACGGTCTGTCGACGCAACCGCGTGAGCCCGCGTGGCCGACGAGCCGCCTGCTCCGCGCCGTCGATGCAGCGCTTCACCGTCTTGCGCGATCCCCAGCAGAGCCCTCGCTCCCGGCTCGTAAACGGATCTACGGCGCGGCCAGTCGCATCGCTTCCGCCTTGAGCGGCCCACACTGGTGCGCGAGGTTGGCGTTGAGCGCGAGCGCCTGTTGCAGTTCCACGACCGCTCGCTTCGCCTCCGCGATGCGCGCCGCGGGTCGGTTCGACCCGCGCGCCGCGATCAAGTGCAAGGCACCCACGATCACAGAGGCCGTCGCGAGTTGCGGATTTTGTCGCAGGGCGCGGGCGGCCATGGCCAGCCCTTCGCGCACATCGCGACCCACATCGAGCCGACACCCGGCACTCCACTCGGCGCGCCGTCGGAAAACCTCGGCCAGGACGCGCAATGTATCCGGCGAGCCGCCGCGGCTGAGCGCGAGCGAACGCCGTCCGAGCGACTCGGCGGCCGCGAACCCTGGCAAGGGATCGTGGCCGCGCGCCGCGGTCCAGCGCGCCTCGAGAATCTGCAACTCGGTGAGCCAGTCGAGCGGAGGCGGAGACTCGTGAGCGATCTCGACGGACCGAGTCAGCGCGGCTCGTCCGCGCCTGATCGCCGCGGTAGGATCGATCGCGTGCTCGACTTGCCAGGCGGCCAGGAGGTCGTGAGCGATTCCGAGGTTGAGGTGCGAACCGGCGAAGTTGGCGTCGAGCTGGATGGCGCGCTCGCAGGCAGTGATTGCAGCGCTCAGATGCAACCCGGGATCGATCCCGCGGCGCAGTTGGTACTCGCCCCAGTTGAGGTGTTCGTTGCACAGGTTGATGAAGCCGTGATCGCTTGCCGGGCTGATCTGCACCACTTTCTGACCGGCTTCGACGGCATGAGTGAAGGCCTCGGTGGGATCGGAGCCGTGGTCTTCTTCCCAACCGGCGATCGCCTGGTAACCGAGGCTGAACGCATTCCACGCCTGGAAGCTGGCCGGCGCCAACTCGACTCCTTTTCGCGCAGACTCGGCCGCGGCCCGATACGACGGGCGCGGGTCTTCACCGCGCTTCTCTTCGTAGCTGCCGCGCGCGTAGTACGCGTGGCACAAAAGAGCGTAGCCCTGCGGCGATCCCCGATCGAGCGCCAGCGCCCGCTGCGCGTGCTCGACCGCTTGCGCGAGCGCTGGGCCCGCCTCGACGCTGCGCTCCATGTGCCACTCGCCGAGCGTGAGGCTGGCCTCGGCAATTACGTATTCGGCCTCGACCACGCCCGGATCGATCGCCAGCGCGCGATGGCCGAGCCGGATCGCCTCCTCGTGAGCGGCCATCGGATCGGCGCCGTGCCTCGTCTGGTACTTGCCGTAGAGCAGCCACGCCGTCGCCTGCGCGGCCAACGGCGCGGCCAAGTCGGGGCGCGCCGCGCCCGCCTGTGTGCAAGCGGCCAGTGCGCGCTTCATCGTAGGCTCCGGCGGGCGGTCTCGGTCCACCTCGATGCTGCAGGTCTCGAGCAACCGCTGGCATTCGCCCATGTGGGCGGCGACGCCGGAGCGCGCCACGTCGGCCGCAGCGCGATATGCCGCGCCAGCGTGCTCGTGCTCGATCAGCGCCCCGTCGAAGTCTCCCTTCCAAGAGCGCTCCCGGCCAGCCATGAAGTGGATGTCTCCCTCGAGCGTGCGTGCTTCGTAGAGCCAGAGGACGCGTTCGGCCGTCTTCCGCGCCAGTGCGAGCGCATCGTCGTACCGCTGCTCGTAGAGCGCGATCAGCCCTTCGACGTACTCGGGTGCATCGATGCCACCTTCACGCGCCCGGAGCTCTCTGAGATAGCGGAGCGCCGGAGCGCGGTGGACGCGCGCTACTTCGGCTCGCCGGGCGGCGTCCGCTTTCTCGTCGCTGGTCGGGTGCACGTCGGCCAGCGCGCGCTGGTACAGCTTGCCGTGAGCGAGACCGAGGGCATAGGCGAGCTCGGGACTCCGATAGCCAGTGTCCCAGGTCGACTCGAGCTCGGCCCGGGCGTCCTCGTAACGCTCGAGCGCCAGGTAGCCGCGCCCGAGCGCCTCGTGGCCCGGGCCGGCAGCGATGGGACCGAGGGTGGCGATGCGCTGCCTGATCCCTTCCATGCGCGCGCGGATGGAGTCGAGCTCGCGCCGGGTGTCGTGCAGCGGCAGCGAAGCGGCGTAGCGCGAGATGGCGACGATCCGCTCTACCTCTTGACCGAACTGCTGCGCCAGACGCGCCTGCTCGATGACCGCGCGGCGGGCCCTGATGGCGACTCCGGCAACGACGGCGGCAGTCGCCATCGCGGCAATCGCGACCACCACCAGCGCGGCGCGCAGCCAGCGTCGCCGCGCCGCGCGCGGGTCGGCGCGCAGGGCGAACAAAGAGCGCCGTCATCGACGGGTAACGATCGGCCGGCTTGCGCTGAAGGCCACGCACGATCACCTGACGCAGCCAGCGCGGCACGGTCGCGCCGGGCGGCGGGGGCACGATACGCCCACTTAGCATCCGTTCGAGCGTCGCGTCCGGCGAGTCCCCGGGGAAGGGGAACTCGCCGTAGAGCGCCCAGTAGAGCGAGACGCAGAAACCGAACTGGTCGGCTCGCTCGTCGACGGGATCGTCGAGGTGCTGCTCGGGTGCCATGAAGCGCGGCGTGCCGATGATCGCACCGACCTTGGTCAGCTGGCTGTTCAGCAGGCTCGACGAAAACCGACCCGAGTCCGTCGGCTGGTGGACAGCCTCCGTCGCGAGCGGAGGAACGGGCCCCCGCGGCGTCGTCGACACCGGCTCGGGCTTGGGGCGCGACTCGATGGTGCTCTCTTCATCGTTGGGCGGAGACGCGGGCGCGACGGTCGCCTCGGGCGCGGCGGCGGTTCGCGCATCACCGCGCTCGCCGCGAGCGGAACGAGCCAGACCGAAGTCGAGCACGTGTGCGCGAGAGTCGTCGCCCAGCATGACGTTGTCCGGCTTGAAGTCGCGATGGACCAGCCCGGCGCGATGCGCCGCGGCCAGACCTTCTCCTGCACCAAGGAACGCCTCGAGGATCTCCGCTTGGCTGCGCCGCCGCTCTTTGAGCCATCGGCGCAGTGTCTGCCCGTCGACGAACTCCATGGCAATGAACACGGCACCGCCGAACAGACCGACATCGTGAACCGAGATCACGTTCGGGTGCTGCAAGCGCGCCAGTGCCTGAGCCTCCCGCAGGAGTCGCTCGCTGCCGGCCGAGCCATCGGTCGCTTGCAAGAGCTTGAGCGCGATCACTCGGTCGAGTTCGGGATCGTAGGCCTTGTAGACCACGCCCATCCCGCCCTCGCCGAGCAGGTCGAGCAGCACGTATCGCCCGACTGAGGTGCCGCGCGCGAGCGTGGCGCTCCGGGCGCGCTTGGGGCGGGTGGCATCGACGGGTGCATCGATGGTCGCACCACCGGTCGTATCGGCGGTCGAATCGACTGAGGGCCCGCGGGGCGGGAAGCTCACGACGCTTCAACTATCGCCATAGAGAGTGACAAGCCCCTGACATCATAACATCCCCGTCGGCCTGCCACCCGCCAACACAGTGCTTCCCGAACGCCGCCTAAGGTCGCGTCCAAGCCGGCGATGTCGTCCGCCCCCTTGAGCGCAGCTCGCCAACGAGCACGTCGAGCAGCCGTGAACGCAGATAATCAGCTGCTTCCCATTGGACGAAGCGGACGTGCTTGCTCTCACCCGTGCGAACGACTTTGTCGAACGTCGTCTTCGCCTGGGGCGATCGCAGAGCCACTGAACCACTCAGCCAGTTGGAGATCCTCGCGGTCTTCTCCGGCCTGCCGGCGTCGAATCGTAAGCTCGCCATCCCCGGGGCCCAACCCGTCCCCCCGCGCCGGGAACGGGAGGGTCGTCGGAGATCTCGCGGTGCGTAGACGGCGTTGGTTGGTCGAGGGCGTCGGGAGTCGAATTGCGGTCATGCTCGCAAGCGCGCTGGTAGACGGCTTGCCCTTCGCCGAGTTCGTCCATGTGTGCTGTGCGAGGCGTGCCGCGAATCCAAACATCGATGTGACTGTGAGCGCGGGCGTGACAAGCTGCTCTCATGCGCACCTCGATCGCCGTCTTAGTGGTTGTTCTTGCCGCAAACGCAATCGCCGGCGACAAGCCGCGGGCCGAGATAGCCCGCTATTGCTGGGGCCCCAAGTGGCAGCGCGGCGGAGCGCTGCTGGCGTGTGGCATCAGCGAAGGGCTTAACAGCGGAGGTCTCAACAGCATGGAGCGCATTGGCGTGGCGGTCTACGATCGCGACGGCAAGCTGCGCCACTTTATCTATGGCGCTGGCGGAAGCTTCGCGTTCCTTCCCGACGGAAGCGGGCTCGTCGCCGGTACCAACCAGGGTCCCTCGGGACGCCTCTTGCGCTACAGCTTCACCGATCGCGAGGTGCTCTTCTACTCGACGACCTCTTTGGGAGGATTGTTTGGAGCCATCGTAGTCGCTGGCGATACCGCGGACCCGATGCGCAGCGGGAACGTGTTCTTTACCCAAAACGAGTTTCCGAATTCGTCGCTCAACGTTCGACTCGTACCCATCCAGGGCGGAGGCAACCAACAGTGGGAGAGCGGCAGCGACCCCGACCTCAGCAGCGACGGAAGCCTGGCCTATCGCAAGCAGAGCGACCTCGAGACGGCGGATATCCTGATCGCCCCGCCGAACGAAGGAGCGAAGGTTCGCGCCACGCTGAAGACACGCATCGCCGTCGGCCCGCGCTTCTCGCCCGACGGACGCTGGTTGGCGCTCGTCGTCGCCGACGCGAAGATGGACGGCACGCCGAAGGAGATCACCACCTCGCTGCGCGTGTTCGATCTGGCGGCCGCCAGGGACTCGTTTCACAAGATCGGCGCGGTCAGCGGCGATGATCTTGCGTGGTCACCCGACAGTCGCGAGATCGCCGCGAGCGTCGCCGGCGCCAATCGGACCAGCAAGATCGTCGCGTTTCCCGTCGGCCCCGGCAAGCCGCGCGATCTGCTCCTCCCCGATCCCGGCTGCAGCTTGCACCAGCCCGCCTGGACGACCGGCGCGCTGGCCGTGATCCATACTTGCGCAGGCATCCCGTCACTGCGGATTCATGATCTCAAATGATGCAGAGAAAATAATTAGCCCGGTGAATCGCCCAATGGCATGCAGCCAGGAGTCACCCGACCTCGCGCTCACCCGCAGCCTGCTCGACGCCTAGAGCGCTCCCGGCTGGGCATGGCCAAGGCGCGGCGCCAGGGCAAGGTAGAATCAGGCCCAAATGCAGACAGGCGCTGTTGTCGTGATGGATGCTCTTGGCTTCAAGAGGAGAGGCCCCGATCCGCGCATGAGCGCCCTCCTTGTTTGCTCGCTTTTCGCGCTCAACGCGGCCGGTGCGCGAGCGGACGGCACCTATGTAAAGGAGGGCGGCGGCGGCATCATCGCGCTCCACAACAAGGATGTGCGGATGGTGTGGGAGACCCTCGACATCGCGGTCGACCGAAAGGATCTGCTCGCGCCGGACAGCCAGCTCACCGTCACTGCCACCTACCTGTTTCGCAATGAGAGCAAACAGCCGCTCGCCATCGAAATGGGATTTCCCGTGGCCTGGGACCAGTCCGAGTTCTATGCGCAGGCCGCGCACTGCTTCGATCGCGACTCGCACAGCTCGGTGAGCGAGTTCTCGGTCACCGTCGACGGCCAAGTCATGAGTGCAATTCTTAGAGAAGGGAAGAAGCCGATCAAGACCGGCTGTCTCAAGGACGAGGCGGCGAACCGAGCGCGCGAGCGCGAGGCCAAGGCCAATGAGAAGGGACCCTTTTACCATCAGTTCTATGTGTGGCCGATCGCGTTCGCGCCGGGCGCCGACCACACGGTGATCAATCACTATCGCTACGACGCCAAAGTGACCGGATATTGGGAAGAGAATGACCTAGTCTATATTCTCAAAACGGGTGGGTTGTGGAGGGGATCGATTGACAAGCTGTCGATCCGCTTTCACCTCGGCGATCGCGGCTGCGTCTATGAGGGCGGTCCAGAGAGCTGCATCGCGGGCGTTGGCGACGAACTCCACGACTTCACCGACGACCCGTTCAAGCTCTCCCGCGAAGTGCCGGAGAAGATCACGCCCGCCGGAGGGAAGCTCCACCGACTCCCGGATGGCACCGACGAGCTTCTTTGGGCGCTCTCCGGATACAAGCCGGAAAGCGATGTTCGCCTCGCCTATCAAACGGCGTTAGCGGCGCGCAATGCAGTGCGCAAATCAATTGAGAAGCTCGACCTCAGGAACACCAACGCACGGCGACTCGCGTGGGCGCGGGACACTCTGCTGGCGCTCTATGGATTGACGTTTACCGACCCGATCACGCAGAAGCGCTATGCCCAAAAGAGCTGGTACGTGATTGATCCCACCATGACCCGCGAGCGCGCCGCCACCGACAAGCTCCTCGTCAACGTGGAGGCGAGTCTAGCCGCCGCGCCGCATTGAGCGAAAAGATCTCCCATGCTCACTCGTGCCCCTCTTGGATGCAGCAGCCTAAATCGTGAGGAGCGCGCGCGCCGCCGCCGGCTCGCACTCCATCGGCGGCTCGACCGCACCATGTGTGCTTCCTCCAGGCGGATGAAGCGAAACGTGATGATGAGGACGAAGGCGACGGGCGCGATGAACGGCGTGAGCGAGCCCATGGCCACCGCGACGCCCAGCAGAGTGGTCGCCATCCCGAGGTACATCGGGTTTCGCGTGAAGCGGTAGGACCTTGCGCGAGACGAGGGGAGCTTCTGGAATATTCGGTCCACTGCAGCGTTCATGATCACGAGACGGCAGGAATGACCGCCAGCCCTCACCCCCCTGTTGGCTTGGCGGCTTCCTGTCGGCCTCGTGCCATCGCCATTGAGCGGGCGTCGCGTCGGCGGGTGACCATGCTCACGCGGCCGTGTCCGACGGGAAGCGTACAATCAGAGGATGCGGGCGGTCGTGTTGACGTTGATCCTCGCGCTTGGTTGCCAAGCCTGCGACTGGTGCGCGCGTGATTCCCCGGCTTGCATTGCAGAAGGCATGCAGACCGGGATCGAGTTCATCTGCCCGCCAATGCCTTGCTGCCCCGGAACTGTCGAGACAAATTCGACATCGATCTGCGTTCGCGCCGAAGCCTGTTCTGTCACTCAGCCACCGCAATGCTCGCCCTGCGACGGGGGACCCGGCGTTGCGCTCTGTGCGCATGAAGATGACGACTGGGTCTGCGGGTGCGGAGCGCCCTACCTCGCTGTGCCGCCCGACCTCGCCCCTTTCATCGACGACGGCGGGATGCACGACTAGATGCGCGCCGTCATCCTATTCGGGCTGGCGCAATTGACCGGCTGCTCAGAGCGAGACACCGATACCGGGCTCGGAATCATGCTGCTCGCGATCGACGGATTGGCATTTATCGTTACCGGCTCGGTGGGGCTGATCTATCGAACCGAAAGCGATGCGGAGATGAAGCCGGGTATTTCTGGCATTCGGTATGTGGAGTGATGCGCGCGCTCGTGCTCAGCGCCTTCGCGTTGCTCGGATTGCCTGGGTGCCAGGACGCGCCCATGATCCACGCCCCGCTTCCGCCAGCCTCGACCTTTGCGGGCTACGGGGACCAGGTGGTCACCGCGCTCATGCAGGATCTGTGGGCGGGCGGAGGCCAGTGGCATGCTTGCGACGGAGGATGCGACCGGGGAAATCTCGACTGGGGCGATGACGCGCTCACCTTCGTGCTCTACCTGCGCTGGGTGACCACGCGCGACGGGACTCTGGCGCCGCTGTTTGGCGCGCTCACCTCGACGGCAACCTCCTACGGCTCCTGCGACGGAAGCCTCTGCTCGGACTGGAGCGACACGCCGGAGTGGGACGCGATAGCCGACGAGCGAGAATTTGAAGTCAGCGGAGACCCGCACGCACTCGAGCTCGCCAAGCGCGCCTACCGCCAGGTGCGCAGCTCCGACGCCTACGGAGGCGGAGCCTGCCCGACCATCCGGTTTCAGCACCCGAACGGCGGAGGCGGAGGGCTGAAGACGCTGGAGACCGATTCCAACGCCATCAAGGCGGCGCTGCTCCTGTGGAAGCAGACTGGAGAGGCCGGCTACCTCGACGACGCGATCGCGACCTACCAGGCGGTGCGTGGCTACTTTCTCGACCCGCAGCATCCACTCTACACCGTGTATGTCTACGACGACGGCCACGCCTGCACGCAGCTTCCCGGGCGCTTCTTCGCTTCGGTCAACGGCAACATGATCTGGAGCGGCTGGGCGCTGGCGCAGGCGACCGGCGACCCGAGCTATCTCGCCCAGGCGGTGGAAACGGCCAACGCGGTCGACACCCTCCTCGCGGATGGGCGCGGCGTGTTCGCCAATCTTCTGGCAGAAAACGACGTCGCGGAGCCGTTGGTGGAAGCGTTCTATCTGCTCGCCACCGACGGGTTCGACTTCGCGCGCGCGTGGATCGTCCGCAATGCCGATGCGGCCATGCGCAACTCGCGGGTGCCCGACGGGTTGTACGGGCGCTTCTTCGACGGCCCGCGCCAGACGGCGCCAATCACCGCTTGGCAGTCGAACGGCGGGATGGCGCTGGCAGTCGCGGCGGCAGCGCTCGATCCGACGCACGCAGTCGCGGCGGGCAGCGACTGGGCCGCCGCGCAGTCGGTCCCGGCCGAGATCACCGCGCTGCCGTCGAGCCTGACGTTCATCGGGTCGGGCGTTGCGCTCCTCGGTACGCTCGGCGAGCACTGCTGCGAGTCGGGGCACGCCAGCCTGGCCATCGACGGCGTACCGACGATCGACGGCACGGGAATCTGGCAAGACAAGTCGAGCGCCGGGCGCTCGTTCGACGACGCGGTGCTGTTCGCGTGGCAGTGGCCTGGCTCGGCCGAGCACACGCTGACGTTTGGCCCGTCGACGACCAACGCCAAGGAGGGCAGTCCGTTCCTCCACATCCGGGGCTATCTGCTGCTACCGTGAGACTCTAGTCTTTCGATACATGGGGGAGTCGTCTACTAGGAAGTATCACCCCGAGTGCGTGCCCAAGGCGCTCGGCAAGATCGGTTAGCGCCAGCCGCCGCGTCGAGAACCGTCCAATTCTGACACTCCGGCGGTGAAAGCTCGCACTGCCCCGGCTGATTTCAGCGTGTTGCATGGGGCGATCGGCCGGCACACGGGCTGCAACACGCCCAGGCATGACCTCTTTCAACCGAATCGTCGCCTTGTTCACCCTCGGTGCCCTGCTCCTCGCCGGGCGCGGCGCCCACGCCGACGATCGGTCCACTCTCGTCTTGGTTCCCATTCTGGATCCGGCGCAGGTCGACAGCGGACGCCAGACTCGCAACACGGGCATCGGGCTCACCGTCGCCGGCACCCTTGTGACCTTCGCAAGCCAGGTGTTGCTCGGGTTCGCCGTCTTGTCCACCATCAACACCGAAGGTCCCAACGCTCGCCCGATCGATTCCGGGTTGGCCATCAGCGCCGCCCTCACCGTGATTGCGGGCAACGTGATGCTCGGCGCGGGCCTCGGGTTGTGGGGCAACGGCAACCACCGGATGCGTGACCGGCCGCGCTCACGGGGGAGCATCGGCTTCTCCGCCTCGGCGGCAGGTCAGCCGGGCGCGTCGTCGACGATGACCGTCGCCTTCTAACGCCACCGATCACCTCGGTGCATGCGCTGCCCGACCAGGCCGAGGACGCAGCCCCGCGCACCGCGCGATCTCGATCGATAGTCACACCATCGGCGTACCATCCCCGCATGGCCGTCGGCTTCACCAGCTCCACATGCTGCGACGGCACCGCCGAGTGGTGCGACACCTGCGGCGCGCGCTCGGGGGTGTTGATCGGCACGGCCGGGTGCCGTGGCTCGGTCTGGGCCGATGACGTCGCGCGCGAAGTCGGCGTCGCGCGACCGTGGCCCGAGTACGGCAAGGCGGAGCGCCTGTGAACGGGAAGGGGCGGTCTTCACCTCGCAGCAAACCTTGACGATCCTGTTCTCCGGCTCGCGCCGCACGCCCTCTCGGAGATCGATCGCGGCGTCGTCCCCAGCCCGTCGCACTTGCAGGCCAGTGGTACGCTGCACCGCCATGTGCCCCGGCTGCTACAAGTCCGTCGAACACGACATGACCGACTCGCGCGGGCGCATGTGGCACACCGACTGCGCGCAGGTCGCGCTCACCAACGTCTCCCCCAACGCGATCGCCGCTTGCCCGCACTGCCAGGGGTTCGTCGCGGGCGGAGACGCCTGCCTCTACGATGCTGGACACCGCCGCAAGTGGCACCTGGCCTGCGTGCCGAAGGCGCTCGCAGCCATCACCTAGAACGAGCCGCATCAGTCATCCGCAGGGTTCTGTATTGGCTTTGGCGTCGTGCGGTGCGCCGTCGTCAGCAATGGAAGCTGGGGCCAGTGACTGTCCCCAGCTTCTCGTTGGTGGAATCGAGTGCCGCGAGCCGGGGCTGGCACGGTCGGTGAAATGGTCCCGGCCGAGGCTCATGTGCTACACCTTCCAATTGCGACTCCGAGGCCGTCGCTCGTCGCTGTTGCCCCCCTTCAGCGAAGGTGCCGGTCTCGGAGTTGCGTTTCTCTCTGCAACTACCTCGCAGGCGATGAAGGTGTCACAGGTTCGGCGTACCATCCCTGCATGGCCGTCGGTTTCACCGTACCTATCCGCCGGCCCGTACGCTGACCTGGCACGCAAATTCGTGAAGACTCCGTGGTGCGCCGACGGTGCGCGCAACGGAGAATTGAATGAAAGAGCACGAGACGGACGCAGAGGGCTGGACGCGGCTGCTTGAACGGCGACGGTGGACGGCGAGCGAGGCGAAGTGGGCGTTGGAGCGGTGGACGGCAACCGGCGGCGCGCTGGCGAAGTTTGCGCGAGGCCATGGCATCGACCCGAACCGGTTGATTCGCTGGCGAGGCCGACTGCAACGGCATCGACGAGCGGAAGGCGGTCGGGCCGCGGCGCCGGTGTCGACCTTGGTGCCGGTGACGATTCGCCCGGCAGCGATGACGGAGATCGTGCGCGGTGGGAACGACTGCGCGGTGGTAGTGGCGGCCGGCAACGTCCGGGTCGAGATTCGGGAGCTGAATGCGGCGTCGCGGAGTTGGGTGGCTGAGCTGCTGGGTCTCGGGGGCGAGTCGTGATCTTGTTGCCCGAGGCGGCACGCATCTACGTGGCGACGCAGCCTGTGAGCCTGCGGAGATCGTTCGAGGGGCTGTCGAACGAGGTGCGCGCGGTGCTGTCGAGCGATCCACTGACGGGTCATCTCTTCTTATTTCTGAACAAGACGCGCACGCAAATGAAAATTCTGATATGGACGCGCGGCGGATTCACGATTTTGCATAAGCGACTCGAGTGCGGGCGTTTCAACTTTCCCGAGCGCGTGGTCGATGGCGTCGCCAGCGTCGAGATCGACGTGCACGAGCTGTCGATGCTGCTCGAGGGACTGGAGGTTGGGCGCGCCCGCTCGTCCGCGCGATGGAGTCCGCCTCTGCGCGCGTGAACATTGAAAAACATGGGCTGGCGCAAGGAGATGGCAAAGCACTATGTAGTCGGCGTGCTCAGGGGCCTCGCCAAGGCCTAGCACTGCTGCGTACTACGGAGAAGTGGCGGCCGAAAGGGCCAGGGCCGCATTGAACGCGCTGGCGGAGTTCGCCAGGGAGGCGCTGGTCACGAGCGGCATGGTGAATGAGGTCTTCAGCGTTTCGCAGCCGGTCGTCTGCAGCGAGAGGTCGCTGGCGCTGTAGCAGTTGGCGAAGGGTGTGGCGGTCGAGCAGTCGACGCCCATGGGAACGAAGCTGCCAGTGGCCCAGATGAAATTGCCGTCGGAGATCAGCTGGAACCCGCAGTCGAGGAAGCCGCTGCAGTCGCCCGCGCAGACGAGTTCGAACGAGTTGGTCGACGGCTGCGCTTTGATCCGGTAGGCGCCCGGACTCAAGACGTTGGCCTCGAAATCGAGGGAGAGAAAGTCCACCGACTTGTCGGGCTGACCCGAGTGCAGGACGTTGGCGACGAAGCCCCCGGTGCCATCCGCGCCGCCGGCGTTGAGCCACATCGAATACGCATCACCCGATTTTCCGAACAACATGCCGGCGCCGCCGCCCGGCGGCATGGGGTTGAAGGGAAAGGTGCACTGCACGTTCACCGTGAGATCGAGCGCCGTGGAGAACGACGTGAGGTCGATGCGGTGGGAGGTGGCGGCCGCATCCACACAGGGCCAGCCCCCGGCGCCTTCGGTGATAATCTTTTCGACTTTGCTCATGCGGCCGTCGAGCTCTATCAGCGCCGAGTTGATCTTTCCCTGCGCCGAGGCCCCGGTCCCCGAGCCGTTGTCCGAGCCGTTGGGGAACATGTCCTTGAAGATGCCGCGGATGGCGCTGTCCACCGTCGGCGGCGCGTCGGCGTGCGCGCGCCCGATCGGCGAGAGGAGCGCCAGCAGGTTACGCCAGGGCGCAACCCGGAGGGCCATCGCGTCGGGCCTCAGCGCGGCGGGCGTCGCGTCGCGCACGATCGGCGTCACCGCGGGCGCGGTGAACGTCGAGGAGGTCTTGCCACTCGAGCTACAGCCCGACGCGACCACGGACACCAGCAGCAGCACTCTCATCGGTAGACCCCCGTGTGCATCGTAGCCACCTCTTCACGTCCCTTCCGTAAGGATCCTCACCTACGGCAAGGTCACGTTGTTGCGGCTACAGACGTACTTCAGGAACTGACGTCCACTCGCCTCGAGGTGGTTCGCCGCCTCGAGCGCAGCGGCGGAAGTTTTCAAGCTGCACTCGCTGGCGCCGATGATGCGCCAGGCCTTGTTCGGATCCTGGGCCATCGCCTCGCGCGCGTGCCCCTTGGCGTCGTCGAACTTGCCCTCGACGTAGCGATCCTGCGCGCGCACCAGCGGGTCGGACGGCGGGTCGCGCGGCGGCGCTGGTTGCGCTCTCAGCCGTTGGTTTTCGGCCTCCAGCGCCGCGTTCTTGGCGCGCAGTAGAACGATGTATTTCTCGCGCCATGATCACGCGGCATTGACTTTTGGATCAGCGGGATCATTGTGGCGTTCGTGCCCAGCGCCGCAGTCACCGACGGAAAGCAAGCGCTGAGGGGCACCGTGCTCGATGTGCTGCGCGAGCTGCTCGCGGGGAGCGAGCACGCCAAGGAAGTCATCACGCTCTTCCGAAAGCTGGTGACGCGCAACGAGGAGCTCGAGCTCGTGCTGGCGAAGATGCGCGAGCGCAAGAACCAGGGCGAGCACCTGTCGGTCGCGCAGCTCAACCTTTTCTCGAGCAACTGCAGAAGCTAGAGACGATTCCCGAGCTGCAGGCGGAGGCGAATCGCAAGCTAGAAGAAGCCGCGAACGAGCACGGCGGCCGACCCGAGACGGCCAAGCCGCCCAAGCAGCCGGCAGTCCGACGTCCGCCGCCGCCCGGCCTCCGCCGCGTCGAGAATTACATCCCGGTGCCGGCCGAGGAGCGCGCCTGCCCGAGCTGCCGATGATCGATCACTTGCCGGCCACTTCGCGGCTGGGCCTGATCTCCGAGTTCAAGAGCCAACCGGGATGTCGGCTGTCATTGAAGTTCTCGACGTAGATCGCGCGTCTCCCGCAGCCCGACACCAGTTTGGTGGCCGGGTCGACGTCTTGGACGGCGAGGCCATTGCCGGGGCACTCCAGATCCAAGCCGGCGCGCATGCGAAGTTGCGCGAGGCTCGGGCCGCAACCGGCGATGAGAAAGGGAACGATTAGCATCAATGTTTGCCTTTTCATGGTGGGCTCCTTTCGAGGAGTAGAGGATTCCCCCCCGGACGATCCGTTGAACAGAGTTATTCAACTCTTTTTTCGGCGTAGTCGAGACATTCGTCGATTATCGTCAAGAGTCGTGGCTCGGCTGTTGATCAAGCGGCGACCTTTCGCTGCTGATTCTGCTGCTTCGTAATCGCTTCTTTCTTGCGCTCCTGTTGTCTGCCGTCGATGAATCGGATGCCGGCACGGACGAGCGGGGATGAACTCATGACTGTCGAGGCCGCGCCAGAGCCCTGCGCCGACTGGTCATCTTGTCGCAGCGACGCCGCCGTCGTCATCCGGCCGAAGCACGCCGCCCAGCCCGTGGGCGCGCGCTGGCCAAGTGGTACGCTGCACCTCCATGTGCCCCGGCTGCTACAAGTCCGTCGAACACGACATGACCGACTCGCACGGGCGCATCTGGCACACCGACTGCGCGCAGATCGCGCTCACCAACGTCTCCCCTAACGCGATCGCCGCTTGCCCGCACTGCCAGGGGTTCGTCGCGGGCGGAGACGCCTGCCTCTACGATGCTGGACACCGCCGCAAGTGGCACTTGCCCTGCGTTCCGAAGGCGCGCGGCACGATCGGGTAGCGCGGGCGGTGACCCCGCTCACGCGAAGTGTCCGTCGGAAGGCGTACCATCAAGGGATGCGGGCGGTGCGGGCATGAGCAACTGCATGCCGCCATGCAGCTCCGGCACGATCTGCTGCTCGGAGCCCACGCACATGACCACCGACGCCGGGACCGCGGGCTCAGCTTGGGTCTGCGTCCAGCTCGCCGTCGACGGGAAGTGCCCACTCTTTCCTTGAGCAGGCGACATCGGCCGACCTCGGAAGGCTGACGCTACCCGAGCCAGCCTCTATCAATGAGAGCGCCAACAGGACCCCGAGGCGCAGCTCGCGCCTCTGCGATCGCGCTGAAGCAAATCAGCATGGGACGAGGCCAGGGCTGCCGTGGTGCGCCGCCGCGTGCTTGCCCGCGCGAGCGCTCCTATCGATGGTGTGAATCGGCCCAGCGTTCGGCCTCGTTGATCTCCCGCAAAGCGCGCCGAAGGTGCTCGACGGCCTTCTCGCCGTGACCCCCGAGCGTGCCGGTGGGAGCGTGATACTGCATCGCGTCTTCGACGTGACGCACGGCCCACTCGATCTGGAGGCGCGCATCGCCCAGGTTGGGATACTTCACATCGTCGGGCGTCGCGGTGAGCGGCGGCTTGGGGGTTACCACGCCGGGAGGGCCGGGCTTATGATGGGTCTCGGCGAAACCGACCGCTTGATCGATCTCCAACTCGGCGGCGTTGATCGCCTGCACGGCGAGCCCGCCGTGACCGCCCAGGGTGCCACTCTTCTCGTGGGCTACTTCGGCTTTTTGCACGTGCCCCTTCGCGGTCTGAATGGCCTCCCACGATTTGACCAGATTGGGATACCGGCTCGGCTCGGGACGGCCGGCGATCGCGACCGTGCCCGACAACACGAGCATCACAGCGAACAGTGTCTGGATAGATGTCTTCATCGTACGTTCTCCTCGTGGGTATGTGGAGCTGCGGCCGGTGGAGTGTATCGTCGAAATGTGCTGCTTGCCAACCGCACTCGTGAGCCCAATCCGCCGATTGCGCTCACGCACGATCTCGTCGGGCGCGGGTTGCGGCGGCGTATCGGTACCGCACCAGTCGCGCGAGCTGTGGCGAGGTGATTCGGGCCATCCACTTCTCTGCCGTTTTTCGATCGAACGTTGCCGGAATTTCGATCTCGGGCAGCCGCGCAAACATCCGATTCCGCGTTGCCGACAAGTACAGCACATCCAGCAACGCCTTTTCCGGCGACGCCATCATCACGCCAGACTCGAGCACCTCGAACCCGCCGAAGAACTCGGGCGACACCCGATGCATCGAGAACGTGCCGAACGCCGTCCGCAGGCGCCGCGCGCGCGCGAGCGTGACGACATAAGTCACCGCCGGGATCTGCTCGATCATCCCGTGATGGTGCAGCGCGGTCTGGAGCGAGACATAGCTGGGCAGCGGCGCAGTCAGATACCCGGGGAGGAGGAATGGATCGATCGTGCCCGACAGAGCCCACACGCCGCGTGCCGCCGGCGTCACCAGGGACGAGCAGGCAAGCCGCTTGAGCGTCTTGTTCGCCGCGTCGACCGATTGACCGAGCACCTGCGCGGCGTCGCTGGTCGCGATCACCGGAACCCCGAGGCCCTGCAAGCGCGCGTAGGCTTGGCTCGCATTCATGCCAGCGCCTCGAGCGCCGAGACGACGTCCGATTGCATCTGATCCCACCAGGCGCGCGACGCGTGGATCGCCGCGTGCTCTGGCTCGAGAAACACAACGACCTGGCCCTGGTAGTCGTCGAACGAGACGTCCATGGCCCGCTCGATCGCGCGCGGGAGGTCGCGCCGCGCCGCCGGGTCGAGATGGATCGCACCCGGCTCGACCGCCGTGGTCAGTAGGAGATGCAGGTCGAACACGTCGCGCGCCTGCGTCTCCGAGCGGTGAGCGAGCGCGCCGACCTTCTGCGCGACCGCTGCCGGCGCGAGATAGTGGTGAGCGAGCGGCGCAGCGACGCGGTGATGGCGCGCGAGCGCCGCGTCGACCGGCTCGAAGAGGTGTGAGGGCACGCTGCCCCTACGCGAGAACTCGATTTTCGTCGGGAACCCCGACTTCCGCCCCTCTGCCGCTAACATGAGCTTCCATCGCTGCGTGGTCTCGGTCTGCTTCGGTGCCGAGACGCTACCTAGCACCAGCCCCTGGGTGCGCAACATCGCTCCCAGTGCGGCGCCTTCGAGAATCCGATCGACCTTGTTCTTGAGCGTGGCGCGCGCGGTGATCGTCACGTCGAGGTCGAGGTCCTCGGAATAGCGAACGCTCCTGAACCAGAAACGCAGGTTGCAACCGCCCTTGACGATGTAGTGCGCCTTGTCCGTGCCCGATGTGAGGACGCGCAGGAAGCCCAGGTGGAAGGCCTCCACATGCTCGCGAATCGTACGATTCGGTCCCATACGCCTAGTATGTCACTTATCGACGTATCTGTCGATACGTCGTTTACTTAAATGGGCATCATCGCAGCGAGAACAGTCCACTAGATGGGCGAGCGCATGCCCCCCCGACTCTACGCCGCCGGCCTGATCCAATTCCCGCACGGGCCTATCCTGCTGCTGACACCGCCACTGATTCAGCTCACACGCAGTATTCCGCGGCGGCCTATCTGACCGGCTTTCTCCGCCAGCCCGCCGCGCAGCTCGACCTCGAGGTGGCGCAGGCCGATCCGGCGACCGTCCTACGTTCGGGCAACGGATCCGACGAGAGCGACGCGGCGCAGCCTCCACCCAGAAGCCCCGACTGCAAACACGATCGCACAGCGTCAGTGCGGCGCCACGTTTGTAGCCTCCCAGACAACAGTAGCCACCCCGGCGTGGCTCGCGCGGCTACTGGTGCGCGCCACGAACCCGCGGCGCGCGCGGCAATTCGGGCGCCTCGCGCTTGGCACATCGTGTGCTTACGCGTCGAGGCCCTCATGAATCGAGCGTTGACTCTGATCGTTCTGCAGCTCTTTGTCGTCGGCTGCGTCCCCTTGTCGGAAACCGGCGAGCTCAGCTCCGCCGCCGGCACCTCCGGCGACACCGCCTGCGATTCCAACGGCTGCATCTCGCTGAGCAAGTTCTCGGCGAACATCGCCAGCCTGCTCAAAGGAAAGGTCGCCGGCTACGAGGTTCTGGTCGGCTCGAAGCCGCCGCTCACCGGCGGGTTCGCGCGCACGGCCACCGACTCCCCGTCGAACGGCGTGCCGATGTCGACCTCCATCCCGACCAACGTCGCGAGCGTCTCGAAGGTGCTCACCACCGTCGCGGTCCTGCAGTCGCTCGCCAAGCACAACATCTCGCTCGACAGCTTCATCGCGCCGTATCTATGGCCGAGTTGGAAGCTCGGCCCGAACATCGACACGTTGACCTTCCGCGATCTGCTCTCGCAGCGGTCCGGCTTTCGCAACAACGCCGGCGACGGCTGTCCGCCCGGCATCAACTGCAACCAGCCGGCGATCACCGGCGGCGTGTTCACCGACTGCGGCGGAAACAAGACCGACTACCCGAGGCTGCAGACGCTCCTTGCGGCCGGTGTGAACGTCTCCGACAAGAACAAGGCCGTCTACGACAATTGCAACTTTGCAATCTTTCGCGAGCTGCTGCCGTTCATGGAGGGAAATACCTATCAGCCTTCGGACGGCGATCCGGCAAAGTGGAGCGCAAGCTTCTACGTCGGCTATATGAACCAGCACGTGTTCGCGCCGGTCGGGATCGGCGCTCGCACGTGTGCGCCGGCGGCCAACGACATGCTCTCCTACCCATTTCCCACCGGATCGAACCCGGGCCACGACTGGGACGATTGGACGCCCTCGTGCGGAGGCGGCGGTTGGTACTTGAGCGGGAATGACCTCCTAAAAGTCACCAACGACCTTGCCAGCAAGACCGGCGTGCTGCTCTCCACGCAGGAAAAGGCGGAGATGGCCCCACTGACCACCGGCTCGCTCCCCTCGCTCGGCTGGGACAACACGGTGGGTCGGAGTTGCGGCGGCCCCACCGAGTTCTGCAAGAACGGCGACCTACCCGACGTCCCCATTGCCATCTGGACCTATCTGGGGATCTTTCAATGCGACGTACCCGTGGTTGCAGTCGTCAATTCATTCCTGCCGGCGCCGTACCAGCCCTATGACACCATGGGCAATCCGGTCAAGAACCCCCAGGGCGACATCATTGGGCTGGTCCAGGCCGCCTATGCCGCGACGCCGAAGACGGGGACGGCGGTGTGCTGCGACGGCTCGAAGCCGTGCGGCAACCTCTGCTGCGGCGCCGGAATGGGCTGCAACTCGGCGAACAAGTGCGTGCCCTGCGGCGGCTTCAACGAGCCGTGCTGCCCCGGCTCGTTCACTCCGTGCGGCACCGGCCTGACGTGCAACGCGAGCCAGGTGTGTACCTGCAATACGACGGGCCAGAGCTGCAGCGCCAGCAGCAGCTGCTGCTCCAACGACTGCGTTTCGGGCCAGTGCTACTGCTCCACCGTCGGAGAGCGCTGCTACGGAAACGGCGATTGCTGCTCCAAGAAGTGCACCGGCGGAAGCTGCGCCTGCCTGCCTTTGGGCGTGCCCTGCACTGGCGTGGCGGTGTGCTGCGGCATCGGCAACACGTGCTCGGGCGGCGTCTGCACCATCGCCAAGGCCCCGCCGACCTGCAACGGCAAGCGCCAGCCGACCACCAAGTGCAGCGCCACCTGGCGTTGCTGCGGCACCGACGGTTGGGAGTGCGGAGTCTGCCAGTAGCCTCGCGATCCGCAACGTTCGCTCCTGACATCGATTCGCCGCAACAACGCCGCCGCGCACGCTGGCTATCTTGCGCCGTCTGGCTGGACGCCTTCGTCGCACAAGTCGCCCGCGGGGCGAACCGCTGCGGAGTTCCGCAGACGATGAGTTCGTCGGTTCAAATCGGGGGCCCGCAGATCGAATGCTCGCTGACTCGCCTGCGCATCGGAAGGAACCCCCAACGCGATCGGCAGGGACCCTGATTGAACTAGCGTAGATAGGGATCTGGTCTCGAGAAAACAAACATTACTTCGCGGCGAACATCGGTCGCAGGCTCAGCCCGAATGCGAAGACGGCGCGTTGGATCGATCAGGTGTCATGGGCCGCCGTCGTGGCAGGAGAGCGACGACGCTCCGGTGGTCGGCCCTCCCGCAAAGCCGTCGGCGTAGAAGCAGGCCCCGGACCGAACCTCGGAGCCATCGCATCCGCAGAGGATGATGATCGCGCCGCAGGTGGGGGAAGGGATTCGCGCGCAATGCCCGATCGCCGAGCACCCATCCGCGATCTTGTAGCCGCAGCCGTACTCATTGGACGGGCAGTCCGTGTCGCGTACGCAAGGCCCACCGCCGTCACTGCCGGCCCGCGCATCGGCGCTCGCGTCCTCGGCAGTGCTTGGATCGCCGCCGCACCCGACGACGAAGAAGACGCACAGGACCATCGCTCTCGCAAGAATCATCCGCTTGCCTCCGTTCAGGACGCGGAGCAAGTCTCAGGCCGTCCCAGACTTCGAAGACTTCTCACAGGCCAACCGATGAGACCGCGACGAAAATGTCAGGCAGACGGAGTCGCTACATCACGTCACGAAACGCGAGGGGATCGAGGCTCCGAGCGTCGCGGCGTGTTGGGCTCGCCCAGCGGACGGTCTGCGATGGCCGATCAGCAGCCCGAGTTGCCGGCAAGGATCGGACACGCATCGCACGCGTCACCCACCCCGTCTCCGTCAGCGTCGCCCTGTTTGGCGGCATCGACCGGTCGCACCGGATTGAAGACCGTAGGGCAGTCGTCCTGAGCATCGGGAATCCCATCGCCATCGCTGTCGGTCGCGGACTTCACCCCGCTGTAGACGGTCGATCCATCTACGGACATCATTCGCATCGGCGTACAGGTCGGCTCATTGTCCGGCGCGCCGCAGAAGAACAGCGGATAGTTCCCCACGGGTACCGCCGCTTGGAGCGCCGCGAGCGTCATGCCGATCTCCGTCATCACGCACGCCGCCTTGGGCGTACCGCACACATCGAGCGCGTCGCACATCGCGACCCCGGGCCAGCCGGTGATCAGCGGTGCATCGCCAAAGAGCGGTTTGCCGTCACGCAGCACTAGCACCACATCGCTCGGCTCGGCCGCGATCACCGCTCGATGATCGGCATGGGTCGCGCCGCTGAAGATCGTCAGGTCGGCATGCATCCCGATCGCGATGGTGCCGATGAGCGAGTCGAACGCCGCCGCCGTCGCCGCCGAGCGCGTGATCATCAGCCACAGCTGCTCGTCTGTGAAGAAGTCGCTCAAGTAGTCGTGGTTGAAACCGTCGGCACACCGCAGCTCGCGCAACAGGTTCATCGATCCGGATGGCAACCAATCGGTTCCCAGCGTGATCGACACGCCCATCCGCGCCGCCTCGGCGACGTGCGCGGTGTCGCCGTAGAGCCGAAGATTGGAGCGCGGCGACCACACCAACGAGACGCTCTCGGTGGCCATCAGCGCATAGTCCGCCGGTTGCAGCGCGATCGAATGGATGAACGAGCTCTGCGGCTGGGTCAGATCCTGGCCGCCGTTCGCCGACGAGCTGGCGCAGAGGAACTCGTTGCGCGCCACCGTATCGATGCCTTCGGAGATATGCGGAAAGTACGCCGTCTCGCCGCTGATGGCGGAGGCCATCTCGATCTTGGGGTACGCGCAGCCCGACGCGAGCTGCGTTCCGTTGGTGTCGCCGAGCGGAAACGTGTCGAAGAAGACGGGCTTCGCACCCAGGCCTCCTTGCAACGGATCGGCCTTGTCGAGGTTGCGAACCAGGCCTGCTTCGCCGCCTGATCCAACCGTCGAGGTCGTGCCGGCGAGGATGGCGCGCAGCTCGGCGAGCTGGATCTGGGCGCGGGTGCCGGTACCGCCGGATTGCAGCTTGAGGTGACCGCGCTGGCCGATGCGCCAGTCGTTGCGCTGCTCGTAGCGCTCCCCGGAGTCGACACCCGGACCGGTCTGGTAGGTGATGTGATCGTGCGTGTTGATGAGCCCGGGCGACAGGACGCCGGTGGGACAAGCGAGCGCGGTCGCGCCTGCAGCCTGTGCCGAGCAGTCGCACCCCACGCACGCGATCTTGCCGTCGCCACCGATGAGCACCTGACCGCCGCGCAGGATCTCGCCGGGAGTCAGCACCGTCGCCGTGATCAGCGTGCCGGCAGCACCAACGGTGAGTTGGCAGGTCCCAGACGGGAGCGGTGCCGCGCCGGCCGCGGGACACATCGTGGTCTTCGCCCCGCCGTCCACGCCACTGCCCAGATCGGACGGCGCACCTCCGTGAGAGCCACAGCCTGCCGCGAGGACGCACAATGAAAACAGGAACCGCAGCCTATTCATGTGCGTCACGGCGCGGTTTCTCTTGGCGGGCGCACTTGAGAAGCCGGTCCGTCACCCACGCCGAGACGGAGATTCCCACGTTTGCGGCGGCGGCCCTGAGCTCATCGCTATGCGTTTGCGTCATTCTCACCCGCAGGTACGCGTTCTTTCGCTCCCCTGCAGGCCTGCGCCGCTTGACCCTCATACCGCGAATGCGCCCCATTTAGTCGACAGCGCCGCGGCGCTTGCTCGCCGCACTTCATCGTCCGCATCGCGCATTTGACGGCTCAATCATCCCCTCGCTTGAAGACTGCGCGATAGGCACGACCGGTCAGCAGCACCAGCCGACCGCGTTCGCCGTCATCCGGAACGATCACCCGATCGATCTGCACCAGATCGGCGCCCAGGGCCTCGGCCTTGCGCTGAATGTCGATGCGGGCATGATTCGCCGCCGACACCCACTCGCCGAGCTCCGCGACTCCTTCGACCTTGCCAACGAAGCGAAAGTCGGCCGCGCGTGGCGCCTTGATGACCAGGGGAACATTGCGCATCGGCCGGGAGGCCGATGGGGCCGAACGCCCTTTGGGCGCCGACGCACAGGCGGCCAGCATCGCGAATGCGGAAACACCAATCATCTGGAGGACCCTCGATTTCTTCACCCTTGGGACACCTTGGCGCTGGGGCCGTATCGGATTTCGTAACGGTAATTGCTTCGCCGAATGCCTATCCTTCAGACTTTCTTGCGTTGAAGCCGAAAAGCGACGCACCTGCCCACTGAAGTTTGCAGCTTGCGGGCTCGTCTCCGCGCCCGATTGAATGAGCGGAAACTTCTTCTTTGGATGAGTCCGCGGTATAGGTTTCGCGCAACTCATTCCACCCGCGCCAAGGCTGAGGCGGGGCTGGGGCGCCGCCGGTTGACCGTTGGCTCGCCTGCACGACGAACGGGTGCGGATATCTCTTGGACCTCCGCATCCGGGTCGGTGCGACGACCCAGTCCACGCAGCCCTGACGATTCTGCGCCGTGCTACTGGTTCGGACCCACCGACCACGAGTCCTGCAGCGCGTTGCCAATGTCGTAGACGGTGACCTTCAAGTGCCCATCGGCCTGCTGATCGATGAGGGCATAGCCGTGAAACGCTCCGCCGGCGATCAGCGGGGCTCCGCCGGTGCCCATCACCAGGTCGCGTCCCCCGTCGGTGGTCATGTGCTTGTAGTAGTGGGAGTGGCCGGTCAGGAACAGCGCGAACTTGTGATTGCGAATGATCTGCACGCTCGTCGCGTTGGTGGAGACCGTGCTGTCGCCCTCGGGATGGTGGCGTGCGACGATCGTGTACTTGGCCTTCGTGTCCGCAGCGGCCAACGTCGCCTCGAGCCAGGTCGCCTGCGCCGAGCTCCAGGCGTTGTCGGCGATCACCACGAAGGTCACCAGGCCGAGCGAGGTCTGTACGTCGAGCGTGTAGTACGGCAGTTTCGAGATCGGTGCGAGCGCCTTCATATACGAGACGTAATTGGCATTGCCGGAGCCGGGCAGGCACGGCGTGCCGGTGCACTCGTGATTCCCCATCGTCATGAACCACGTCCCGGTGAAACTCTTGATCGCGTTCATGTAGATGCCCATCTGCGTCGTCGCGATCGACAGATCGTTGTTGCACACGTACATGTGATCGCCGAGATCGAGCGCCATAGCGAGCCCGAGCTTTTCGAATTCCTGCGCGATGGTAGTGATCACGCTGGTCGGATATCCCGCAGTGTCTTCGCAATTCGGCGGTCGAGTATCGCCGGTGATGCCGAAGTGAAGGAGCGTCACTGTGCCGCCCGTCGGGCCGATGGCCGTCGTGCTCGTGCCGCCGGCTCCACCGCCTCCGCCCCCACCCGCTCCAGTGCCGCCGCCATCTACACTACCACCTCCGAGCCCGTCGCCCGCTCCACCCCCGTTGTTCATGGTCGACGGATTGCCAGATCCACCGCCCGGCCCATTCCCATCGCTGCCAGTTTGCGCGTCGCCGCACGAAGAAACGAAGGCAACCAACAGAATCAAGAATCGGCGCATCATTCGACCTCCAACACGAACATGCATGTCGGCGCCGAAGCGTCGCCTTCACGAAACTCGATATTCGAAGGTCGTTTTGGAAGGTCGTTCCTCACACCAGACTAGGTTGGCCTACCTCGTCTGACGCTGCTGGAAGCGCCCTGCAAACGGATGTCCTCAGAGTCCGCCGCAAGTCGCTCACGAAGTTGGCTGGTGCAGATTTTCTGAAGACCAACCCTGCATCAGGACATGGAGCATTGGTTGATCGATGACGGCACCGCTTCGATTCAGTGTGACTTGAGCGATCCGCGGATCAAACGGCCGCGCCGCGACACGCCACCGTTCGCGTTGCGCGCCCGGCGTGAATCGACGGGCCGGCACGTCATCTGGGGCCTGGTGCCGGTGCGGGCGGGTGAGAGCTGCCGCTGGCAGTCATGGGACGGACGCTGGGTCTCGCTGACCCTTGGAATCGGACCGGACTTTGGCAGGGTCTTGATCATCGATTCGACGGGTCGACGAGAGTTCGTCTCGAGCTACGAAGACGCGCTCGCGCTCGCAAAGAAATGGCGAGGGGACCTTTGACGATTCAGACCTGCTCCCAAGTGCCGGCGAGCGGGCGAAGAAGCTTGACGAGCGGCTGAAGACAATGCTGGACGGCTTAGAGTGGTTTGAGCCGTTTCACGCGAGAGACGCGCAAACACCGCGAACGCCTTCGCGTCGCCAGTCGGAATGGATCCAACATTCGCGACTGCTAACGCCGGCAGCAGGCGTTCTAGAAGAAGGAGCGACTGCCGGAAGGCGATTCCAGAGTCGCCGAAGTCTTTACTTCGATCCGTGACGATCTCGTGCGAACCGTCGACCCGCGAGAACGAGTACGGATCCGCCAATGAGGATGAGCGGCATCGGCAGCGGTGCAGGCGCTCCGCCAACGACGATGCCACAGCTCTGATAGGGACCGCATCCCGCAGACGGCGGAGGGAACGAAATGTTTCCGCTCACCATCACTGACGCTTCGTAACTGACCTGGTCGAAAGCGCTGGCATCGATGCTAGCCGTGGGCACGACGACGTTCACTTGCGCACTAGCGGAGCCACTACCGTATCCGGCAGCCCCCGGATCAAAGGTTACGGAAAAGGTCGTGGCATCGCCGGGCGAGAGGACCATCGCGGTGTGGCTGGCGTCGATCGGGAAGCCCGCCGCCGCGGAGCTGGATGGGGAGCTGCCGACGTTGGCCGAGACCCTCCTGAGGTGTTCGATTGCATGACAATTCCTCGCGAATGTCCTCGGCAATGAGCCTGCGCAATGCGCCTTCGAGCACCAGGAGCAACCCTGGCGCGGCTTGAGGCGGATTGGTCATTTTTTGGAACCCCTCCCGCTGCCTGTACATGGGCGGAGCTCCCTCCTTTAATGTGACAATTAGATCGAAGGAAGACAGGCGTTTGGGGCATACAGGGTCATGCGCACTTGCTTCCTGATTGGAATCGCCATCTTGTTCGGCTGTGGTCAGGAGACGCGCCTCAAGGGCGACGGTGGCAGCGGCGGCCCCGGCCCGGGCGGCAACAACGACGGCTTCGTGAACAACGGGCCGAGCTTCGGCGCGCAGTGCAATGGCACGCCGACCACCCTGAGCGGCTTCATCAAGGCTCCCAATGGGCTCGATCCGATTTCGAACGGCTTCGCCTATGTTCCGGTCTCGATGGGCACGTTTCCCCCCGGGGTGTCGTGCGATCTGTGCGGCGCGCCAGTCGATGGCGCGGCCGTGTCGGCGACCAGTGGGGCGGACGGCGGCTTCATGCTCGACCTGAGTGCGCTCCCGCCAACGGCACAGGTGTCCTTCACGGTGAACAAGGGACGGTTCCGCCGCAACACGATGGTCGACATCACGCCCTGTGCCGACAACCCCATCGGAGCGCCGCACACCGTGTTGCCGGGCAAACCCGGCACGGGCGATGACCTGCCGCGCATTGCCGTCTCGACCGGCGTCAAAGATCAGCTCGACGTGGTGCTCAACGCCATGGGTCTCGACCAGGACATGGGCTTTGACTGTTTCGAAAACCGCACGTCGACCTCTCAGTCGCTCATGACCCCGTGCGGGATGCGGCTCGGTGCGCAAGGCACGCCGCCACAACTCACCGACCTCCTCAAGAACCCGACGCAACTCGCCCAATACAACATCCTGTTCATCTCGTGCGCGCGAGGGAAATGGAAGACCCTCTCGGCTGCCGACCAGGCGGCGATCGCCGCGAACCTCAAGGCGTGGGCGGAACAAGGCGGCCGCGTGTTCGCCACCGACAACGCCTACGACTATCTCGCGCAGGCGTTCCCCGCCGACGCGATGTTCATGAACGGCGACACCACGGTTGACGCGGCCAACGTGGGCGTGGGCTCGGTGCAGATGCCGGCGACCTATAGCGGCAAGATCAACGATCCAGCCCTCGCGGCGTGGCTGACCGCGGTAAGTGCCATTCCCTCGGGTGCGACGACCATTCCGCTGGCCGGCTATCTGACGCAGTGGTCCGTAGTGCAGAGCGTGCCGACCACGACCGTGGACGTGGTCGATGCCACCGACGCCCAGGTGCAGAGCGGCACGATGACGCTCACCGGCAGCTATCCGCAGACGATCAAGTTCGACGTCACGCCGGCGGGAGCGACGCAGGCGTGCGGCCGCGCCATTTTCTCCTCCTATCACACGCTCGACGCGATGACCATGATCGACGCAACCGCTCTCACCGCGCAGGAGCGCATCCTCGAGTACCTCATGTTCGAGGCGGGCGCGTGCATCGGCCCAATCAGCTGATCCTTCTCGAGTCGATGCCGGCGCCAACTCCGCCAGTGGCCTTCCTGATGATGAAACGCCGAACAGCTTCGCACCAACCGCTCGTCGAGCAACTGTCGTCGCTCCTACTGCGAGCGCGAAAACGTTTGTGGCGTGCGGCGCTCGACACACGTCGACCTTGCCAACGGCAATTGGCGCCCCGCAGGTTGATCGATTCGGTGTGGTAGCGGGCACTTAACGCGCCCAGGCGTCTCACGGCGTGTACGACAGCCAGGTGAATCACCGTCGATCAGCGAGCGGGTTCGCCGCGCCGGTCTGCTTGACCATGCGCTCGCTTTGGATGAGCAGGAGCGCGCTCGCATCCGACACAGAAACGCGTTGCGCTCAACGTCGGATTGTCGAGCCGACGGCGTGACCTACTTTTGCAACAGGCT
Source organism: Myxococcales bacterium (assembly GCA_003170275.1). GTDB lineage: Bacteria > Myxococcota_A > Polyangia > Palsa-1104 > Palsa-1104 > PALSA-1104. The sequence goes on along the minus strand of PNAM01000088.1, from coordinate 59,995 downwards.
ACAGACTAGGGAGCAGCGTCGCTCACCTCACGCCAGAGCTCGCCGAATCCGAGGGCCTGCGCCCATCGCTCGATGTATCGCCGGTCGAGCGCAGCACCGCGGACCTGCAGGATCCCTTGAACGTCGCGAAGCTGCCGCTCGGATCCCCCCGAGAGCACCGACCACTCCAGCTTGGCGAGGACGGTGTCCTCGGCGGTCGCGACGAACACCCGCGCGCCCGCGAGCTCCGCCGGAGCGCGGCGAGAGAACTCCTCTTCGCTGAACGGCCGCTGCTTGCGGAGGATGAAATCGACCTTCCACCCCGTGGCCAGATCGATCACGTTGAATTGCGTGTGCTGGCGAAGTGCGTCCCTGGCCGTATCCACGTCGACGTAGTACTCGGACTCGGGCAGCTCCGCCAAGAACGCATCTAGCGCCGGCCGCGACGGATCAATGACGACATCGATGTCCTGGGTGGTCCGCGGTACTCCGTGAAACGTGCTGGCGAAGGAGCCGGCCACCATGTGAGGGACGCCTGCCCGGTCGAGCGCCGACACCAGGCGGGACAAGAGCTGCCCCGCGCTCATGGAGCGAGCAGCGGTTCACCCGAAAAGGCGCGACGGAACAGGTCGTCCCCGAGCAAGAGGCGCAAGAGCGCGAAGCGAGCTTGCCGGCTGTCATACTCGGGATGACGCGCCCGGATCCCCGCCGAACAAATCGCGCGCGCCTCCTCGGACATCCGCATCGCGAGCTCGACGCGCTCGCCGGAGGTCATGCGCCGGTACACTGCCAGCTGGGCCCGATCTGCCGCATCGTGTGTGTCCAGGGCGCGCCGCGGGCTGATTGTGACCACGCTTGAACTCTACCGTTCAATTCGAGAGCCATCAACTTGCGACGTCAAGCTCGTCGCCGCGAAGTAATCCGTCGCCGCCGCGCGAACGCGATCGTAAGCGGGAAGCGCGAAACGACGTAGAACCTTGGGTACGGGGGATTATCCTGATACTCAGCGCGCGAGGCGTACACGACGCGTTGCCCGCAACGGTCTACGAAGTTGGTGTGCGATGGGCTGGACGGCGGTCCGAGTAGGACCTCGCGGATCTCGATCTTGTCTTTCGGGCACGGGATGAGAATCGCCGCGTGCTCGCGCAAGGCATCCTGCACGCTGCCAGCGAGTGGCTGCACGCGATCTTCGATCGCGATCTGCGGTCGATTCACGGCTGAAGCCGTGGCTGGATCCGGCGGCGCCGCCATGAAGAGCACGAGGGCACGCACCGCCAACCGCCGGCCACTGTGGTTCCCCAGGCAACAACCAGCAGCGCCGCGACGTGCGCTACGATCGCGGCCTCAGCCGCACATCCCGCCGCTGCACGTGCCCGAGCAGCAGATGGTGCCGGAGGTGCACGTGGCGCCGGTTGGGGCGCACTGGCACTTGCCGCCGGCGGAGCAGCTCCCCGAGCAGCAGTCGGTAGGGTTCGTGCAGCCAGCGCCGGCCGGCGCGCAGGCGCACTTCCCGGCGGCGCAGCTCCCCGAGCAGCACTCCGCGTCCGCCGCGCAGGCGAGACCGGCGGTGGAGCACGCGCAGGTTCCGCTGCCGGAGCTGCACGTACCCGAGCAGCACGCCGCTCCGTCGCTGCAGATCGCGCCGGGCAGGGCGCACGCGCAGCCGCCGTTCTGGCAGCTGTTCGTGCAGCACTCCCCGTCGACCTTGCACGCCGCGTGCGCCCGAGCGCAAGCGCACCCGCCGCCGTCGCTCGCGCCCGAGCAGCACGTGGCGCCGGAGGTCGTGGGTAACCCGCAGCACAGCCCGGTTCCGCCGCAGACCAGACCCGCGCCGCACTGCCCGCTGAGCGTGCACGCCAGGCCGTCCGGCGAGTTGCACCCGTAGTTGCCGGTGAAGTAGCCGCAGCAGTAGAGGGTCCCGCCGCCGCCGGCGTCCTCGCAGCCGTAGCCGGTGGGTCCGAACTTGGGGTCGTCGCAATCGTCGAACGGCGTGCCCCCCGCGCAACATTGGTTCGTCGACGTCACCTCGGCCGTGCCGTAACAGGTGCAGATGCCGCCCTGGCACATCGTCGAGATGCACTCGACGTTGGAGGTGCAGGCCGCTCCGTTGGCCCGATACTCCTGGCAGGTGCCGTTGTCGCAGAGGTTGGAGGTGCAGTTGTCGTTGGCCGTGCACGCAGCTGCGTCCGCCAGCCGCGCCGTGCACGTCCCGCTCACGCACCACGCCGACGCGCAGTCGCCGTCGCCAGTGCACGCCGAGCCGTTCGGCTGCGGGCCGCACTTTCCGTCGACGCAGGTCTTGTCCGAGCAGTCGGCCGGGCGCGCGCACGGCGACCCGTCCGGTTGCGGGAGCTCGCAGGCGCCGTAGTAGCAGAAGAGCTTCTCGCAGCCGGGCTGGAGGCAGGGCTGGCAGTCGCCATCCTGGGTGCAGGGTCCATCGGGCCCCTTGCCGCACCTGCCGCCGAAGCAGACCCCGGCCTGGCACTCCTGGTCGCGAGTGCACAGGTGGTTGTTCGCCTGCAAGCCGCAGCCGAACGGGGCGTCGCACACCCCCGCGGTGCAGTCCTGGTCGCGGCTGCAGCCCGAGCCGTCCGGTTGCGGGCCGCACAGCTTGCCGTTGGAGCACACGCCCGACGCGCACTGATCATCGAGCGTGCAGCACGCGCCGTTCGGCTCCGGGCTGGTGACGCACGCCCCGCACGCACACGCGCCGGACACGCAGTCGGAGTCCGCCGCGCACAACGCCCCGTTCGGATGCGGATAGCACGTGCCGCTGCCCGGGCCGGCCGGGATGACGCACAGGCCGGACGCACAGCCGCTGTTCTCGTCGCACCACTCTCCGTCCGGCGCCCGCGGCTCGCACACGCTGTCGTTGCACCAGCCGCCAGGGCAGTCCGCGTCCGTCGAGCACGACGCGCTCTGAAAGTGCGTCGCCGAGCAACCCGACAGGCAAACCGCGAGCAGAACGGCGGCGAAGAGACTGGAAGCGGTGGTCGTTCCGTCGGGCGTCATCTCGTCCAGGGTCATTGTAGCTTGCCCATGGAGCACTACGGAGCAGATTTCGCGCCAGCGCCAAGCGCGCGAAAGCAGGCGCGGCGACCTGTTCGGAATCGATACACCTGTCCTCGCGCGTGGCGAATTCGAGGTCGAGCTGTGCGCGTAGTCCGTGCGGCCGGCTTTTTTCCTTGGCGACTGCTCGCGCCGATGCGCCCATTACTTGCCAACGGTCAATCGCACGACGGATCTACGCGATCCTCGACATCCAGGGGTTGGCGGCAGACCAACTGACGGACAGCTTTGGCCCAACGAAAGGCTCGTCGGGCGCTAATCAAATCTTCATTCAACCAGCAGTGACAGCCCCACCTCAGGTGGCCTATCGTGCGCCGCAACGTCGCGCCGTTTCGCGACCCTGCCAACGGAGGATTCCATGACGCTTCGCACCTCGGCTCTTCTCTTCTCGACACTCCTCGCCGCCTGCGGCACGACCAGCCCCAAGGGCGCGGCCAACGTCGCCGCTTCCAACCTTCAATCGATCTCGTTGCCGGGAGGCACTGCCGGTCCGGTCATGATGGACTACATCGCCTACGACCGGACCAACAAGCGCGTCTGGGTGCCGGCCGGAAATACCGGCAAGGTGGACGTCATCGAGCTGGCCAGCGGTCAGGTGACCCCGATTGACGGCTTCGTCACGCAGGAGATGGAGCGCCACGGCAAGAAGCGCACGGTCGGCCCGAGCTCGGCCACCGTTGGCGACGGGGTGGTGTACGTGGGCAACCGCGGCGACTCCACGGTGTGCGCCTTCGAAGCCCATTCGCTCAAGAAAGGAGCCTGCATCAAGATCGATTCGATGCCCGACGGCCTCGCCTACGTGGCGGCGGCCAAAGAGGTGTGGGTCACCACGCCGCGCGACAAATCGCTGAGCGTGCTGGACGCCTCGAACCCGGACGCGTTGACCCTCAAGACCAAGATGACCTTCGAGGGCGAGCCGGAGGGCTTCGCCGTCGATGACGCGCGCGGCATCTTCTACACCAACCTCGAGGACAAGGACCGCACGCTCAGCATCGACATCAAGACCCACCAGATCAGCAAGACCTGGATGCCGGCCTGCGGTGAAGACGGCCCCAAGGGCCTGGCCCACGATCACGCGCTCAACTTCCTGTTCGTCGCCTGCGCCGACAAGGTCAAGGTCCTCGACGCCGGGAACGACGGCAAGATCTTGTCGACCCTCGAGACCGGCCAGGGCGTCGACAACATCGACTACGTCGAGGCGCGCCACCAGCTCTTCGTTGGCGCGGCCAAGGCGGCCAAGCTGACTGTCGCGGCGGTCGATGCGCAAGGCAAGCTCACGGTTCAGGCTCTCGTGGCGACGGCAAACGGCGCACGCAACGCCGTGGCGACGGATGAGGGCACGGCCTACCTCACCTGCGCCCCCGAAGGAAAGATCCTGGTGGTGGCGCCCACCGCCATGCACTAGCCGATCATGAAGATTCGATGAACGCGCGAAGGCGCGCAGATCAGCGTGATAGCGTCCCGCAGTGCACGTGTTGGTAGTCGAGGACGACCCGAAGCTCGCACGAATGTTGCGACGCGGGCTGACCGAGGAAGGCTACCTCGTCACCTCCGTTCCCGACGGTGAACAGGGACTGGCGCTCCTGCTCGCGGGCGGCGTGGACGTGTGCGTGCTCGACGTGCAGTTGCCCGGCATCGACGGATTTGGCGTGCTCACCGAGGCGCGCAAGTCGAACATCGAAACGCCCATCTTGCTCCTGACGGCCCGCGACTCGGTGCCAGATCGCGTCCATGGACTGCAACTCGGCGCCGACGACTATCTGACCAAGCCCTTCGCCTTTGCGGAGCTGGTGGCGCGACTGCGTGCGCGCACGCGGCGGACGGGTCCGGTCGCCGAGACCCTGCTGCGCTGCGGCCTCGTCGAGCTCGATACCATCGCTCACCGGGCGACGGTCAGCGGCGAGCCGGTCGCCCTGTCGGCCAAGCAATTCGCGCTGCTCGAGTTCTTCTTGCGCCACCGCGGTCACGTGGTCACGCGCGAGATGATCCTCCAGCGGGTCTTCGGCTATCCGTTTGATCCCGGCACCAACCTCGTCGACGTCCACGTCGCCAACCTGCGCCAACGTTTGGGGCTCGCTGCGGCGGCGATGATCGTCGCCGTCCGCGGTGTGGGCTATAGGGTGAGCGATGAGACTCCGTAGACCGACGACGCTGCGCGGCCGCCTGGCGCTCTGGTACGCTGGCGTGATGTCCGCGGTGCTGATTGCATTCAGCGCCAGCATCTGGTTCATCGTCGCCAACGAAGAAGAGCCAAAACCGGGCGACATCGCCTCGGAGGAAGGGCCCGACCTGTCGGCCAAGAAACTGTTGATCACGCTGGCGATCGCGCTGCCGGCGGCGCTCGGCATCGCGGTCGGCGGCGGGCTGTTGATCACGCGCCGCGCGCTGCGACCGCTCGACGACGCGATGCGCACCTCGCGCGAGCTGGGCGTCGACAACCTGGCGGCGCGCATTCCGCTCGCCCCGCACGCCGCCGAGGAGATCAGCGGACTGGTCTCGTCGCTGAACTCGATGCTCGATCGCCTGGCCTCGTCGGTCAACGGGATGAAGCGCTTTACTGCCGACGCCTCGCACGAGCTGCGTACGCCGATCGCCGTGCTCATGGGCGAGATCGAAGTGACGCTGTGCCGGCCGCGCGATCCGGAGCAACTCCGCGAGCAACTCGGCGAGACCCTCGAAGAGCTTCGACGGCTGAGCCGTCTCATCGACTCCCTCTTGTTGCTCGCCCGCTCCGACAACGGCGAGCTACCGCTCGACCGGACCGAGCTCGACGCCGCGACCCTGACGCGCCAGGTGCTCGAGCCGTACGAGGTGCTAATGGCGCAGCGCAACATCGCCTTCAACTGGAGCTGCGCGGGCCCGGCCAGGGTGATGGCCGACGGCTTGTGGCTCGGCCGCGCATTGGCCAATCTCCTCGACAACGCCTGCAAGTTCACGCCCGATGGGGGGACGATCTCGGTGATCGTGTCTACCAGCGACCGCGGGGCCGAGATCGTCGTGGGTGACTCCGGCCCTGGATTGCCGCCCGAAGAGCAGGAGCGCGTCTTCGAGCGCTTCTATCGCGCCAAGGCGGTCCGCGGCACCGTCCCGGGCTTCGGCCTCGGCCTCGCCCTGGCCCGCGAGATCGCTCGCGGCCTAGGCGGGGAACTACTTGCGGAGGCCGGAGTCAGGGATGGTGCACGCTTCCACTTGCTCCTACCCACCGCACCGCCCGCCTTGATCGCGTCCTGATCGAGAAGCTCGCCGTGCTACTCGGTGGAGAGCACGCGCCCGTCGGCGGCAAAGGTTACTTCGGCGCGCTGCGCTCCGCTGAACAATCCGATCTCGAACTCGGGTGCGTCGGTTTTCTCGTCTTTCACCACCCGCTCGACCCGGCGCACCGTCCATTTGCCGTACTTTTCCGACGTCGCCAACGCGCGCCGGACCGCGTCAGGTGTGTCGCCCATGGTGATGACCTCCTCCTCTGCGAGGATCTTGCCGTCGATGGAGAGATCGACGTCAATCCGCCTGGAGCCGTCGACCACCTTTACTTCGAAGGTGGTGCGGCCCTTTTCGATCTCCTTCTCGTAGCCGACTCTACGGGCGCGCGGATACTTGTGGGCCACCGCCTCGAGAACCGGCTTGGGCACCTCCGCTTCCTGCACCTTCTTCTCGTCGGCCCCCACGGTTGCAGCCATCAGGACCACCCCAGCCATCAGCATCGTTTGCATGATCCATCCTTGGCTACCCGCAGCCGGCTGGACCATTAAGGTCCGATGAAATTGATCCGACAGGTCACCGCCCATCGGGAGGTCGCTTTCCGACAAGTCGTCGCTCAGCGACAGCCGAAGCACAGATTCGAGTCGTGGTGCCGGCAAGCTGAATCGCGTTGTGGCACTCGGAGGATGGAATCAAACGCACCGAAAGGTCTGCATCGGCCATGCGCACCAGGCTCGACTCCATGTCGCTGACAGCCACATCGAGCGGCTGCGGTCGCGCTTTCAGGCGCATCAACGCCGCGCGGTAGTCACGCTGCCCGTCGAACTCGCGGCTTAGATAGCCGTGCGCGACCAGGGCCGTGTTGGCGACCATCGCTGCCAGGAGCACGGTCGAGGTGAAGAGCGTTGCGCGGCCCCGGGGGTCCGCTACGACCTGATAGCCAACCAATACGGCCAGTGGTATCAGCCACAGCTGCGGCGAATAGCGCGCCCACCACGACTCTGGATTGAGGAGCACTCCGATCACAATGGCCGATAAGAGGGGGAGCTGAAAACCTGTTCGCCGGCGCGCAAGTAATGACAGGTAGAGCACGGTGGCTAGCAACAAGCAGCCGCCGAATAGCGGCCCGAAACCGCCCACCCGCGTGTCCGGGTTGTAGAAGGTGGCAAGCTCGCCGGAACGCAGCTCGAATGGCAGCTTCCACTCGACGCGCCCGAGCTGACAGTTCGCGCTGGCCGAAAACAGCGAGGAGGCGAGCTTCTCGAAGCGGTTCATGGTCTCGAAGCCCAGCGGCATTTGCCCGCCCATGGGAAGAAAGCTGCTGGAACCGGCGAGCGGATAGAAGGGGTTCGAGTGGCCACGCTGATTGGTGACGTAGGGGTTGAAGCCGACGCCCAATACACCGACGGTGAGTGCGACCGCACCGGCAACCAGCATCGAGCGCGCAGCCTCGGCGCGGTGAAGTCGATAGAGGGCGAGCACCGCGACGCCCAGCATCAGCGGCGCATAGAGGACGCCAGTGAACTTGAGATTGACGAGCAGCACGATCGCCGCAAATACGCCGAGGACGATTCGGCGATCGGCTTGGATGAACGCCAGGTAGCCGAGCGCGACCAGCGCCGTCAGGCAACAGGCCAGCTGACCATCGACGTAGAAGGTGAACGCCTGGCACAGCGTGACTGGGTTGAGGGCGACCAGCAGCGCGAACAAACCGGTGCGTACCGGATGGGCCGGCCAACGCCCAAGAAGCGCCGACCACACCAGCAGGAACGCGCCGCCGAACAACACCAGGTTGATCCCCTTGCCTTGCTCGAGGTGACCGGTGAGCTTGTAGACCGACGCCGCCGCGATCCATGCCGCTTTCGGATAATGAGCGGGTAGCAAGTGGAACGAATCAAGCGCCGGTGAAAGCGGATCGCGAACCGGGTTCCAGCCGCGCGCGAGCATCAGTACGGCCGACTGATGATAGGCCTGGCCATCATAGGAGAGATCGTTCCAGCGACCAGCGACCCACAGGCAGGCCACGACAAACAGGCTCGTGCCGGCTACGGCTCGCGCGAAACGATGCACCTGTGCTCGCGAGTCGCGCACACCTGCCACTTCGCCCGCCAACAGGGCGGTGAGGAACGCGGCGACCGGAACGTGGACGGCGCCGATCGGCAGTCCCATCGCGAATCCGACCACCGAGACGACCGCCAGCAGACAAGGGAAGAGCATCAGCAGCAAACCGGCAGTGAGAGTCGCGTCGCGCAGCGACGATCGCTGGACCCTCCACACTGCGGGGGCGCCTTTCGAGTCCGGCCTCCTGAGCTGAGTCTTCAACTGTCTACCTCATGTTCCGGCTTGGCGCCGGAGTCATCCTACCGGCAGACAGGAAGACGATTGCGCTCCCTCATCATCTCTTAATGAAGGGACGCTAGCGCTGTCTGTGTCCTGTGGCCCGACCGGAAAGCGTTTGCTAGTCAGTTCGGCCCCACCGACCACGAGTCCTGCAAGGCGTTGTATGTCACAATGACCTCACATGAGGTGCGTCGTGATGGTCCTCGTCGCCGGCGGTTTGTCGGCCTGCGGCGCGCCCAAGATGCCACAGCCGGTGCGTCAGCCGGGCAGCTGCGACGGGCCGTGCCCAACGAGCAAGATCGATCACCTCGTCGTGATCGTGCAGGAGAACCACACGTTCGATACCCACTTCGGACACTACTGCACGGCGCCGTCGGGCTCGCAGCCGACCTGCACCGCTGGCCGCGCCTGCGAACGCTCGCGCTGATCCTGGATCGCAGTCTATCGCCCTTCGCGCGACCAGAGCTATGATCGCTCTGACTCGGCGAGGACGCGTGGCACAAGGTGGCAGGAGGCCGGTGGCTCGAAGGCACGATTCGCACCGATCGTGACCTCGGCGCCACTGTTGCTAACTGCGACCTGCACATCAGGGTAGAATCGAACCTCCCTGGAAGGCGAGGGTCGCATGGTCCGGTCCAATTTGACGTCCCGTCCGCTGCGCGCGCGGCTCGCGATGTGCGCCTTGGCATGGATGGCCGCTGCGTGCTCATCGAGCGATGCGAAACAGGAAGGCGGCGCCGACGGTGGGCCGCCCGACGCAGGATCCGGTCCTGCGGACGGCACGGCCGACTCTGGCGACTCGGATGGCGCGCCTTCCGCGGCCCCCTCCTGCCAGGCAGGCGACCGAAACGAGTGGTCGGGCACCATCCCGAATACGGCGATCGCCGTCGCTGTCTGCTCGACGTGCGGCGAGAGCTATGTCGTGGCCTCGAACGGAAGCGCGAGTACCGGGGAGGTGTCGCTGGACAATGGAAGCCAGACCATCACGGCGACCGTCCCGGCGGGCGGGACGGTCACCACCGCGCAGCTCGCGGACAAACCGACCGACGGCACGGTCTCCGTCTGCGGCACCTCCGGATCGCACGGATGCCTCCCTGTCCCTCCGCAGAACAAGCGATATTGCAATCCGTATCGCGCGATCACCAGTCTTGTTCCAGAGCGGATCGACCAGGGCGTCGACTATGGTGGCTCCGGTTCGATCTACGCCCTCGGCCCCGGGACCGTCGACCTCTTCCAGAACAGGACCAATTCTGGCTGGCCCGGCGGAACGTTCATCTCCTACACGCTGAGCGATGGTCCGGCGAGCGGAAAGGTCATCTACCTCGCTGAAAACATCGACCTCAATCCGGTACTGAAACCGGGCTCCTTCGTTTTCAGCGGTACAGTTCTCGGAACGTTGGTGAATGCTTCCCCCGATTCCGAATCGGGCTGGGGCGTCGCCGGCGCGGGCTACACCGCGGAGCACTCTTGCTACACCGAAGGCTGCACCACACCGCTGGGCGTCAACTTCAACGAATTGCTCGTCTGCTTACACGCTCCGTCCGGGGTCATGAACCAAGGCGGCTGTTGCCCGGCGGCGGCTGGTTGGCCCACGGACTGGTGCGGTTTGTTGGCCGGCTGGCAGTGAGTGCTGCCCGGCCCGGGATCAAGTGGCCCGAGGGGCCAAGTTCTTTCAAGCCCCGCCCTGAAGGCTGGGCGTTGGTCTGATCCTCTTCCTTTGCGATTGTCCTTGAACCCCTCCATGGCGGCGTGTGTGCGCTGGTCCTCCTTGCGCCGGCGTTTCGCCTGTTGAGCGCTGGGGCACCGGCGCATCGACGAACACGCGTGGCACAGATGGCAGGAGAACGGCGGAACGTAGTGACGTCAGCGCAGGCGAAGCGTCGCGATCGAGCCGAAGCGCGAGCGGTCGAGCGTAATCGTCGCGGCCGGCGGGCCGATGACGTCGAGGTCGCGCTCGACCGCGTCGGTGCGCATCTGCGTTCGGCCGGCGAGCAGCGGCGACAGGTGTAGCGTCGCCGGGCCTGGCTCGAGCAGCACGCGCACGATCACACCATCGCCGCGCTCGGCCGGCTTGAGCGCCGAGATCACGCCGTCACCGTCGATCGAGATCAGTGATTCCTCGAGGGGACGATCGGCGTCCGCATCCGACGCGCCTGCAGCTGCGAGCACGACCGGACGGTTCCAGGCTTGCGCTGCACGCGCGGCGTCGGCGGGGCTCGCCGCGCGTTCAACGAACCACTCGATGCGGTGCGAGTCGGGATCGCTGCCGGTGCCGCCCTCGATGTCGCACTGCTCGTTGCGCGCATCGCGTACCACCATGAGCTCCACGGTGCCGCCGGCGCCGAAGCGCACGCCCGTCGACTGGCGCAACAGGATCGCCGTTCCGCCGACCGTGATCCAATCGACCGCCGGCCAGAACGTCGGCGAGTAGACGCGCTCGACCGGCCGCTCGGCGAACCCGCCCGCGAGCGATGTGCGCAGCGGCGCGCCCGCGACGAGCGCAAACGTCGCGGTGCGCGTGGTCGCCTGCTGCGCCGAGGTCGTGAGCGCGAGCTCGAGCCCGCCCGCGCCCGCGTCGAGCCGCGCCTCGCGCACCGCCGTCGCCGAGACGAACGCGACCCGCGCCGACAGCCGCGAGCGCTCGAGCACCTGCACGGTCTCGCCGGAATCGTCCGCAGGCGGCATCGGCGTCAGCGCGCAGCCGGGCATCTCGTTGCCGAGGCGCCACAATCCGCCCTGGTCGGCGTAGTCACCAATCGTGAACGACCGATCCGCCAGCGTCTCCACGCCGTCGACGGTGAGTGAGCTCAACGCGAATCCGGCGGTCCGGTCCCACTCGGCGCGCACGCGCGCGTTCGAAAGGACGACCCGCGCGGTCGCAGCGCCGCTCGCCGACTGACCGGAAGCGTCCAGCAACTGCAGCTGGACCTCGGAGGGAGGCGCCGGCACCGCTGCCCCGGGAAATAGATCGATCGCGCGCCAGCCGAACGCCGGCAGATCCTCGAGCGCGACCCGCAGCGTGCCCGACGGGCTGCCGCGGCGCGCCGGCAGCACCTCGACCGGCACCACGCGCGCGCCGCTCGACCCGTGCAGCGCCGCCAGCGGCCCCCTCGGCATCGCCAGCTCCGCCACACCGTTCGCCGTCACGCTCGACGGGTTGAACGCGATGACCCGCATCGCCGCGCCCGCCGCCGCCGGAATCCGCCTCGCGATCGCGCTCACCACCCCCGCGAGCGCCGTCTGCCCTGCGCGCTCGACCCCATCGAGCAGAGGCAGCTGCTCCGTCGACACCACCCGATCGTTGGCCGTTCCGGTCACGAAGTCGTGGTGGTCCGAGAGCGCCAGCAGTTGCCAGGACGGCGCCGCCGCGGTCATCGTCGCGCTCCCCCCGTCCGCGAGCGCCACGGCGAAGCTCTCGACGGCAAACCACGGCCGGGCGGCGTCGCGCACGCGCCGCTTCAAGCCGGCGCGCGTGCCGTAGAAGCCCATGAAATAGGGCGTCAGGTCGATCGCCAGCTCGGGCAGCGCGTCGCGGTGCGCCTCGACGAGCGCCTCGTAGTCTTCGAACGGCGCCGCCACCGCCCACACGCCGGTGCGCGAAAACTGCCGCTGGTTGTAGCCGTCGAGGTACGAAATCAGCTCCGGCTTGGGATGCTGAAAATCGCAACCGACCGGCACGAACACGTACGGCGTCTTGGCGAGCGGGCCGAGCGCGGCCACGTAGCCGTCGATCTTGCCGTCGGTGAAGTCGTGTTGGTCGCCGTCGTAGACACCCAGGTGCCCGCCCGGGATCTGCAAGACCTCGTCGTAGTCGATGTTATCGCCGGTGCAGTACAACCCCGACGCGACCCAGTGCGCCAGCACCGCGCCGCCGCCGGGCCCGCGCCACACGAAGTCGGCCGAGCCGAGCTGCGCCAGTTGCTCGGCCGTCGAGCCGGGCTTCGGCGGCGGCGGCGTTGCGCTCTTGATCGACTCGAAGAAGGTCGGCGCACCGTCGACGCGCGCGAATCCGACGCTGGAGAACCCGATCGCCGCGAGCAGGTCCGGCACGGTCGCCGCGTGCCCGAACGAGTCCGGCAGCCACGCCGCGCTCGGCGTCACCCCGAGCGTCTCCTCGGCGAACTTGATGCCGTGCAGGTAGTCGCGGAAGATCAGCTCGGTCTCGGGCAGCAGCGTATCGGGGCTGGTCAGCCCACCTCCGACGATGCGCAGCGCGCCGGACTGCGCGTGCGCCCTGAGCGCGTCGAGCTCCTCGGGGTGCGCGGCCACGTGGCGCTGCAGATAGCCCATCTCGGCGACGCTGTAGAACGCGCGCGGCTGAGCGTCGAGGATCTGCCGCGCCTCGACGAAGAGGTCCTGGACCCACGTCTGATAGTACTCGTCGAAGGTCTTCTGCCAGTCGATGTCCAGGTGCGCCGCCTGCGCGAACACGACCACCGTCTTGGCGCCGTCGGGGACACCCAGCCGCGCGCGCAACTTCCCCTCGGGCGTCGCCGGCTCGGACGCGGGAGGCGAGCACGCCGCGGCCAGGACGAGAGCAGCGAGCACGGCGCGCATCGCGACATGGTGCCACGAAACCGGCCGATCCGGTCCATACTCGGCCGATGGCCGACGAGCGCCTGTTCACCTGCAACCTATGCGAGGCGTTGTGTGGGCTGCGAATCACCGTCGAGAACAACCGGATCCTCGAGGTGCGCGGAGATCCCGACGACGTGTTCTCGCGCGGCCACATCTGCCCCAAGGGCCCGGCGCTGCGCGAGCTGCACGAGGATCCGGATCGCCTGCGAACGCCGATGCGTCGCGGAGCGAACGGGTGGGAACCGATCGGCTGGGACGAGGCCTTCGACGAGGCGTCGTCCCGGCTGCGCGCGATCCGTCGACGCCACGGGCGCGACGCGATCGGGCTCTACGTCGGCAACCCAACGGTGCACAGCCATCGCGCGGCGCTCGGCGCGCAGCTCCTAACGCTGGCGCTGCGCTCGCGCAACCGCTTCGATCCCAACTCGCAGGATTCGAACCCGCGGCTGTTCGCCTGCATGCAGGTCTACGGCGACGCGCTGTCGATGCCGATCGTCGACGTCGATCGGACGGACTTCTTGCTGATGCTCGGCGCCAACCCGGCGGCGTCGAACGGCAGCATGATGACGCTCGGCGACGTGCGGCGCCGCTTGCAAGGCATCCGCGCGCGCGGCGGCCGGCTGGTGCTCGTCGATCCCCGGCGGAGCGAGACCGCGGCGTGGTGCGACGAGCACCACTTCGTGCGGCCCGGCGGCGACGCGGCGCTCCTGCTCGCGCTCCTGCACGTGCTGTACGCCGACCGCCTCATCGACGCGCGCGCCGTCGACGAGGTCGCGTCCGGGCGCGAGGAGCTGGCGGCGATCGCCGCGCGGTTCTCGCCTGAGCGCGTGGCGCCCGCGGTCGGCCTCGCGCCCGAGATCATCCGTCGGCTGGCCCACGAGCTCGCTGCGACGCCGCGCGCCGCCGTCTACGGCCGCATCGGCACCTGTCAGAACGAGTTCGGCCCGATCGCCAACTGGCTGATCGAAGCGCTCAACCTCGTCAGCGGCCACTTCGATCGTGAAGGCGGCGTCATGTTTCCGCAGCCGGCCGCCGACATCGCGCCGCTCGGGCGGCGCCTGATCGGCAACCACCACGGACGCTGGCGCTCGCGGGTGCGCGGGCTGCCGGAATTTCTCGGCGCGCTGCCCTCGGTGACGATGGCCGAGGAGATGGAGACGCCCGGCGCGGGTCAGGTGCGCGGCTTCGTCTGCTTCGCCGGCAACCCGGTGCTCTCGACTCCGAACGGCGCGCGGCTCGAGCGGGCGCTCGGCGGGCTCGACTTCATGGTGGCGATCGATTTCTACTTGAACGAGACCACGCGGCACGCGCACCTGGTGCTCCCGCCGACTCACCTGTTCGAGAGCAGCAACTTCGACGTGATCTTTTTCGGGCTGGCGGTGCGCAACATCGTGCGGCACAACCCGCCGATCTTGACGCCGCCCGACGGCGCGCTCGACGATTGGCAGATCCTGAGCGAGCTGGCGCTACGCCTCGGCGCGCCCGGCTCGTCGCGGCTGGGGCGGCTGTGGCGGCGCGCCGGGCGGGACCTGCCGGACCGCGTCGTCGATCTGCTGCTGCGCTTCGGGCGTCACAAGCTGAGCCTGAAGGAGCTGCAGCGCCATCCGCACGGGCTCGACCTCGGCCCATTGAAGCCGGCACGCGCGGAGAAGGTGCGCACACCCGACGGGCGCGCGCGGCTCGCGCCCAGCGCGCTGGTCGCCGATCTGCCGCGGCTCGAGCGCTGGATCGACGAGCGGTCGCGCGCCGATGCGCCGGCGACGCTGACGCTGATCGGGCGCCGTCACCTGCGCAGCAATAACTCCTGGATGCACAACGTACGCTCGCTGGTGAAGGGCCCCGATCGAGCGCGGCTGATCATGAACCCGCTCGACGCCGCCGAGCGCAGCCTCGCCACCGGCGCCCGCGTGCGCGTCTCGAGCCGCGTCGGTGCCGTCGAGGTCGAGGTCGAGCTCTCCGACGAGATCATGCGCGGTGTGGTGTCGCTGCCGCACGGCTTCGGCCACCAGCCCGCCAAGGACACCCTGCGCATCGCAGGCGCACTGCCCGGTGCGAGCGCCAACACGCTCACCGACGAGCTCTTCGTCGAGCCGCTGGTCGGCACCGCCATCCTGAACGGAGTCCCGGTCTCGGTCACTCGGGCCTAGCTGGCCCGCGCGCGAACAGGCAGTATCGATGACATCCCCCGAATGCGCGGTTGGTCGCTCAGCTACGTGCTGCTGCTCGGCGCCGCCGGGTGCCAGTTCACCGTCGGCGCGCTCGCTCCGGGCGGCGGCGCGCCGGATCTGGCGATGGGCGGCGGCGAGCTGGGGCCTGGGATGCCGATGGACCTGGCGTCGCCCGGAGATCTCGGCGGGGTGCCGCCCACGCCCGACCTGCACCTGCCGGGCATGCTGAGCGGGCAGCTTCTGGCCGCTCCGGTGGCGGACAACCTGACGCTGGAAGGCACGATCGACTGGATCGAGTGGGGCGCCAACGGCACGTTCGCGATTCGCAAGACCGGGGGCACCACGCTCATCGACTACACCCTGGTCGGCGGCACGGTGCAGCAGGGCAGCGGCTACTCGACGACCTTCACCTGGTCGGACGGCGCGCCGACCATGGCGGGCACCAGCAGCGGTGCGGTGTACACGACCGGCGGCGGGAGCGGCTTCCTGTTCTCCGCGAACGCCGATCCGGCCGCAACCAGCACGCTGCGTGCGTACGTCGGCGCGAACAACGCGACGGGCAAGATGGTCGCGCACCTGGCCGACGGCTCGGCGCCCGATTTCGTGAGCACCAGTGTCACCTCGACGGGCAACACGCCGAACAACGTCGTGTTCGAATTCACCTACCGGCCGTCGTCGGCGACCAAGCTGACGCTCACCTGGACCAACAACGGGCCGGGAGGCGGCAACGGGATCGCCGCCCTGGCGGCGGTGACGGTGCAGTGAGCGCTTGGCGCACCGGCGGGACGAGGGGCACCGGCGGGAATGGACAAGTCGGATTCGATGAGCGACGACGCGATCGAGCGGCGTTTGACGGCGATCGGAGGGCCAGGATACGCTGAGGGCGTGGCACGACTGTCCCTCGTCGTCGGTCTGGTAGCGTTCCTGGCGGCGGCCGTGCGCGGGGACGAGCGGACGGCCGAGGCGCTGCGCCACTTCCAGGCGGGCACCCGGCTGTACTCGCAGGGCCGTTTCCCCGAGGCGCTCGTCGAGTTTGCGGCGGCCAACAAGCTCAAGCCCAACGCGGCGCTGCTCTACGACCTGGGGCAGACCCACCGCGCGCTCGGCCACGCGCAAGAGGCGCTGTCCTATTTTCGCGCCTACGTCGACGCGGCGCCCTTCGCGGCCAACCACGACGAGGTGGTTGCCAAGATTCAAGTGGTCGAGACCGATCTCCGGCAGCGCAACCAGGAGCAGGCGAACGTGGCGACGCGGCTCTCTGCGGCCGAGGCGGCGCAACGCACCGCCGACGAGCTGTCGTTGCGCGCGCGCAACCTGATGGCCGAAGCGGAAGAGGCCAAGAGCGCCGCGCACGACGCCCAGGCGCGCGCGCAACGCGTGCTGTCGCAGTATCGGCCCACCCCGATCTACAAGCGCTGGTACCTGTGGACGAGCGTGGCCCTCCTGGTGGCCGGCGGCGTAACCGCGTCGGTGGTGCTCACCCGCCCGTCGACGCCTTCGACGACCCAGGGGAACTTTGATTTTTAGAGCTCTCCCGCTGGCGCTCGCGCTGCTCCCGGCCGCCTGCGCGGACGACACCGCGCTGATCGTCGACGTGCTCAACCCTCAAGGGCTCGCGGTGGCGGTCGAAAACGTCACCGTCACGCTGACCGCGCCCGACGGCGCCGTCACCACGCGCAGCCATCAGTTCGCGGTCAACGGCAACCTCGGCACCTTCTCGGTGCGCTTTCCCAGCGCCACGCGCGGATCGGGCATCGTGCAGGTCGAGCCGCGCGACGCGAGCGGCGCACCGACGGGCCGCGGCACGATCCCGCTGACGCTCGACGGCCGCGCGCTCGCCAAGATGTCGCTGACGCTCGAGCGTCGGCTGAACGGTACCTCGGGCGGGCTTCTGGCCGGCGCGCTCGGCGGCCTCGGCACGCGCGACGGCGACAGCGGCACCGGCTCGCTGCAGAAGGCGCGCCTCGATCACCCGATCGCCTTCGCCGTCCTCGACGGATTCGGCTACGTGCTCGAGCGCTGCCAGCTGCGCCGCGTGCGCCCGCTCGCAAGCGGCGGCGGGCAGTTCGACACGCTGGTGCCATGCGGCGCCGGTACGCCCGCCGGCGCCGGGACGCTCGCCGATCTGGTGTTGGTCCAGCCCGCCGCGCTGGTCGCTGATCCGACCAGCCATCGACTGTTCATCTCCGACGGTGTGCGCCTCCTCGCGGTGAGCATCCCGGCGGCGATGCAAGCCGCGCCGCGCGAGCAGCTCGCCTATGTCGACTTCGCGCAGGCGAGCGGCGTCGCCCCGACGCGCGCGGTCGGGCTCGCGCTGTGGCCCTATCGCGACTCGGTCAAGAGCCAGGGGCCGTACACCGATCTCTACGTCGCCGACAGCGACTCCAACTTGATCTGGGACTATCCGCTCGCTGGCGGCGCACCGACGGTGGTCGCCGGCGATCCGGCGGCGCGCGGACAGCCGTGCGTCTCGCCGCTGCCGGCCGCGGAGACCAAGGCGGCCGGCTCGCCGGTGGTTGCCACGCAGGCGCACCTGTGCGCGCCGACCAAGATCGATACCGGCGCGCGCGCGCTCGATCCGAGCCAATCGGTGCTGTTCATCGCCGACACCGGCCACGCCGCGTTGCGAACCTTCGATCCGGGCCTGGGCGTGACCACCGACGAGGAAAACGTTTCGGGCGTCACCGCCATCGGCTATCGCCTGATCGATCATCCCGCCGGCACCCCGCTCGTCGGTGGCGCGCTCTTGGTCGCGTACGACGACAAGCTGGGTCTCTACGTCACCTACTCGTCGACGAACGCGCCGCCGCTGGTGCCCGGCACGTTCTCCACCTACGCCGGCGACGGGAAGCCCGGTTATACCGAAGAGCTCGACCTGCTCGCGGGCAGCGCCAGCAACGTGGTGGTGCGCTTCGACGACGTGGAGCAGATCTTTCGGCCCCTCACCGAGGACACGCGGCTGCCGATCATCGGCAACACGTTTCTCGCGGTGGTGCAATCGGGCAACGGCGTGGTGCAGGAGGTGTCCGGGACGTTTCACCTCTCGCCGCTGTTTGGGCTCGGTCCGCATCCGGGCGCGGACCAGGCGAGCTCCTCTGGAATTCCGACGCCAGCGTTTCGCACGCCGGCGGGACTGGCCTGGGGCGGCGCGGGCAAGTTGTTCGTCGCCGATGCGGGCAACCACGCGGTCGCCGAGGTGAGCTACGACGCCTCGCAGCTGCCGCTCGTCGGCCAATCGGTGACCCTCGCGGCCGGCTGTCCGGGCTCGCCCGGAGATCTCGACGGGCCGGCGGGCATGAGCCGGTTGCGTGGACCGTCTGCGCTCGCCTTCGACCCGACGGGGCCGGATCTCTACCTCGCCGACGGCGGCAACGCCACCGTGCGACGAATCCGTTTCTCCGCCGACGGCGCGCCGCCCGAGATCCACGCGCTCGACGGCGTCGACGGCACCACCAGCGCCGACTGCGACGGTGGGCTGCAAGATGCCGGGCAGCCCGCCCCCGGCGCGCTCGGCGTTCCCGCGGCGCTCGCCTTCGACGGCGCGCGCCGGATCTTGTGGGTCGCCCGCGCCGACGCGCCCGCGCTCATCGCCATCGCCGTCGACGGCACGAGCGCCACGCCGGTGCCCTTGCCGCCGGCGAGCGGTCCGGCGGTCGGGCTGGCGCTGATCGGCGCGCGGCTATTCGCCGTCGACGCGGCGGGCGTGCCGTCGCAGGTGGCGCTCGACGCGGCGACGCCGGTTGCTTCGGCGGGACCGGCGCTCGCGTTGCCCGCCGGCGCGCAGGTCACCGCCTTCGGCACCGACGGAGAATGGCTCTACCTCGCCGACGATACGCCGCAGCTGTGGCGCGTCGATCCCTGGGCTGCGACGCTCGCGCTGGAGGCTGCGCCGCTCGCCGGCGACGGACGGCGCGGCGTCGAGCTGCAGGACACGCCGCCCGGCCTGAACCGCATCGGCGGGCTCGCCTACGATCCCCTGCGCGGCGCGCTGTTCCTTTCGGATTCGATAGAAAATGCGGTTATGATCCTGCAGTGACCTGAAATGGGCTCACCGCCTCCACAACCGACGGAACGCAGTCTGCGCCCACCTGCGATCGGCACGCTGATCGGGCGCTACCGGCTCGAGCGGCTGCTCGGCAAGGGCGGGATGGGTGCGGTGTTCGGCGTCGTCGACTCCGCCGACGGCAGCCAGTGGGCCTTGAAGATCCTGCGGCCCCTGTATTCGTACAACCCGAAGCTGGTGCGCCGCTTCTTCAACGAAGCCAAGGCGGTGATGCAGATCGATCACCCGAACGTCGTGCGCATCTACGACTTCGGCACCAGCGACGAAGGATATTGCTTCTTGCGCATGGAGCGCCTCGACGGGCTCTCGTTGCTCGCCGAGCTCCGCAAGGGCGGCAAGCTGGAGCTCGGGCGCGCCTGCCGGATCGCCGGACAGATCGCGCGCGCCCTGGCCGCGTCGCACGCGCTCGGCATCGTGCACCGCGACCTCAAGCCGGAGAACGTCTTCCTCATCAATCGCGACGGCGATCCCGACTTCGTCAAGGTGCTCGACTTCGGCATCGCCAAGCTGCTGCAGCGCTCCAAGCAGGCGACCGAGCAGACCGAGACCGGCATGGTGCTCGGGACGATGCGCTACATGTCGCCGGAGCAGTGCCGCAGCTCCAAGGGGATCGATCATCGCAGCGACATCTATTCGTTCGGCCTGCTGGTCTACATCTTGATCGCCGGCCGCATGCCGTTCGACGCGGAGACGCCGGGCGACATGCTGATCAAGCACGTGACCGAGCGGCCGCGGCCGATCACCGACACGGTGCCGAACCTTCCGCCGGTGCTCGTGGCGGCGATCGAACGCGCGCTCGAGAAGGATCCCGCCGCGCGCTTCCAGCGGATGGACGACTTCGGCGACGTGCTCGCGCAGTTCGGCGGCCCCGCGCGCGCGCCCGGCCAGGAGCCGCTCGCGCCGAGGGAGGCTCCCATCGACGAGAGCGAGAGCACGTCGGTCGACGACGAAGCGGGCGACGACCTCGGTGACGACGACGGATGGCGCGCCGGGCCGACCTCGCTCAGCGACGAGTTTCTCCACGAGGACGAGCCACGCCCCTCCGGCGCGCGCCCGGGGCCGACGAGCCCTTCGCCGACCGTCGTCGGCAAGCGCGCGGGCCATCGTCGCGGGCCATCGGCGGGGCTGGTGGCCACGTTCGTCATCGTGGCGGCGGCGGGAGGCGCGTGGTTCGCCGGTGCCCAGCAATGGCTGGCGCCGCCGGCTCCATCGCCACCGAGCGCGCCCGCGCCGCGCCCGATCGCGCCCGCATCGCGCGCCGAGCTACCCGCTCCAACGTTGGCGGAACCGCCGCCGGCTCCTGCGGAGGTCAAGCTGCACCTCGCCTCGCGTCCGCCGGGCGCGCGCCTGTTCGTCGACGGCAAGCCCGCCGGAGCGACGCCCCTCGACCTCAGCCGCCCCGCCTCCCACACCCCTCTGCAGATCCGCTTCACCTTCGCCGGCTTCCACTCGCTCGAGACCTTGGTCGTCCCCGACGAGAACCGTGCCCTCGACGTGTCCCTCGTTCCGCGTTCGACCAGCCACTCAAAGCAGAAAATCGGCAACAGCGACATCCTGGCGCCCAACTACTGACGTCTCTAAAAGTGAAGGCGGTACCGAGCATCATCGCTTTCCCCTGGATATCGATACACGTCGACCAACGCCGGAACGAGCAGGCAGATCCCGATGGGCCAGGTCGGCGTGCCGAGGGCGCGCGCCATCGTTTCGACGTCGCCTTGGGCGAGCGCTTGAAGGCGAGCGCCCAGACGAAGCGGTCGCGGTCGGACGCCTGCGGGTGCGCGAGCTGCGCGCAGGCGGCGCCACGGTGCGCGAGGTCGCAGCCGCGACCGGGCTCTCTCGGAGTCAGGTGGGCCGCCTGTTGTTGCCCGCCAATCGATGGCGAAGGCGTAGCCCTGCCGTCACATCGTCATGGACAACAGCGATTACTCTCGGTGACGGTGAAGTTGACTCCGACGAGGAGGCCAAGGCACGATCGAAGCGTGATCGGCTGCTCGAAGAGGTCACGGAGATGCACGTTGAGTTTTCTACGCGCGCTAGGAGGGAATCATGAGGAGATCGCTACTCATCGCGCTCGTCGCGTGCAGCCTCGCATGCAAGAGCAAGCCGAGCGCGGAGGACATCGCGCGCATCGAAGCCGAGGACAAAGCGGAGCAGGCGGCCGGCGACCTGAGCGATCCCCTGCCTCGCATCGACGAAGAGCTGAAGAAGCGAAAGGAAGCGGCGCTCGCGTACGATCGCGGGATGCGTGACCTCCTCGCGCGCGTCCTGCCGGAAGGTCCGAAGGTCGGGGCCGCGCAAGCGCCCGCGAGCGTCGCTGCGCTCGACGGCGCCGTGCCGTTCGCGGTCGAGTATGCAGAGGGCTCGCGTCTCGCGTACCAGTCCGAGCGCCTCACGAAAGAAAGCGACCCCCGTGTCGTGGCCGTACCGTCGCGCGTCGACTTCGCGTCGCCCGATTGCCTGGAGACGATCGCGCACGCCCAAGCGATCATCGACGGGGCTCGGTACAAGACGAGCGATCCTGCTTCGACGAAGGCGCTCGCCTCCGCGCTCGCCGAGCTCAAGGCGACCCCGCCGAAGCTCGCGCCTCAGGGAAAGCTCCTCGTCTCGTGGAGCCGCTGCGCGGCGGGCCCGGCGCACACGTATCGCGAGAAGGGAAAGGGGCTCGGCGCGACGGAGAAGAATCTCATGAGCTACGAGTGCGCGGTCGGAATGACGTGGATCGACTCGGCTGCCGGCACCGTCCTCGCCTCCGTGTCGGGCAAAGGCAGCGTCACGCCCGAGACGCCCCAGGAGTTGACCGACCGCGAGCTCTACGCGAGAAACTCGAAGCTTCGAAGCCTCGCCATCGCGAAAGGCGTCGCTGGTCTCAAGAGTGCCGTCGCGGCATGGAAACCCTGATCGACTCCCCGCGCGCGCCCCGGGGGTCGAGAGCGCGTAGGACATTGATCTGCGACCCTGCTGGCCAGATGGAAATGAAGATCGTGAGGCCGCCTCCCACAGTCACCGGGACCTGCTAACCGCTGCGGGGGACGGATGCGCTTGGTCGCCTTCGTCGACGACGAGCGCAGCGCCCGCACCTCGACCTGTCTCGCCCGCCCCCACCTGTGCGCCCAGTTGTCGGGAGCAGCCGACAGTTGTCGGGTCGGCCCGGCAGCGCGAATGCGCGCCGCCGAGTCTTTCTCGTTGGTTACCGACGGCATGGGGGCTGCTAGAGCCTCTGTGCACAGCGGGGCCGCGAACGAGATTTGGCCTGACCGGCTTCACGCTCACCGACTGATTGATTTGATACACTAACAAAGGGGTGTCCCATGCGCAGAGTCCTCCTCCTCCTGACTTCGCTCACGGTCGGCTGCAACGCAGCCGATCCCGACGCGGCGGCGCTGCCGACGCGCGACGCAGTGGCCATCACGGTGCCGGGCGCTAGCGCCAGCACCGGCACGTCGAGCGCGCGCGAAGAGGCGCTGCTCGGCGCGCAGGCGACCTTCTACACGCTGACCCGGCAGATCTCGACGCAGGTCAACGGCGCGCCGGCGCCCTTTTTCGACCTGGTCGAGAAGGCCCTCGCGACGCCGCCGACGTCGCAGGACGCGACCAACTCCTACTGGGGACCGTTCACCGACGCGCTCTCGCCGATGACCGCCGTGCTGGGCGTGCAACGCGTCGACGCGCAGGACTACATGTTCTTCCTCGGCGGCAAGCCCAAGAGCGCGCCCGACTCGACTTTCATGGGGCTCTTCGGCGGCAGCGCGCATCGGGTCGACGCCACGCACGGCTCCGGCGAGCTGGACGTCAACTTCACCGAGCTGAACGCGCTCGACCCGACGGTGCACCCGGCCACCGGCGGGATCGCCTTCAAGTACGACAACACCGCCGACCCGCGCACCGTGGAGGTGCACTTCGGCAACTTCCTCGACGGCACGCCGGGCTCGACGCCGCTGAACGCGACCTATCAGTACGCTGAGCACGCCGATCAGTCTGGCAACTTCGCGTTCGGGCTGCGCACGAACTTCGACAACGACCCGGCGGGAGCTCTGGAGGACGTCGCGCTCACCTCGCGCTGGCTGGCGTCGGGCGCGGGCCGCTCGGACCTGGTCGCTACCGGCGGCAGCTTGCCGGCCGGCTTCGTCGTGCACGCCACCGAATGCTGGGACGCGACCTTCGCGCGCGTGTTCTACACGGAGGACGTCGACGCGACGAAGAACGAAGGCAGCGTCTCGGCGTGCGCGCTGCCCTAGATGCGGCAGCAGCCCGGTGAGCAGGATCTGATCGCCGTGCTTTGAGCGCGCCGAGGCTGCCGAACAGCGCGTCGAAGCGCGATTGCAGCTCGGGGCTCTGCGTCGCGTCGGTGCGCGCGAAGGCCGACTTGAACGCCGAGGTCACCTGCGCCTGCGTCAGATCGCGCAGTCAACGGGACGGGGTTGCCGTAGTCGAGAGGGCGGCGAGTGGGTCGCGGGGAGAAGGTCAGCCCATCGGCGCCATCTCGCCGAGATCCCATGAATCGGTGCGGACTCCTTCGTGTAGCGCGGGCGCGTCGAGCGCCGCGCCGAGCGCATCCAGGACCGCCTTGCGCAGCGGCTTGATCGGACCCTCGACCGCCAGGCCGGCGCGCCGCCGGTAGGTGCAGCGTAGCCCCGCGCCGAAATCGATCGCGAGCGTCCAGGCGCCACCGACAGAGGACCCCAGGGTGCTCTTCGCCTTGCAGAGCCCGCTCGCATGGGCGAGGCGCTCGATCTTCTTCAACAACGCCACGTCGATCTGGCTCTCGCGCCAACGCCAACGGCTCGTCTCGGCGGATCCGGTCGCGCCTTGCCCGCCGGGGAGCTGAAACATGGGCCGGCCCGCACCGCCCGGCGCGGCGCGCGTAAGCACGCGACCATCGCGGCGGATCCACGCGGATCTGGTCGGGTTCATCGGCCCTACGAAGTGGTGGTGCACGACCACGCCGCCGCCTTCACGGAAGAACGCGACCTCAGGCGCGGTGTCTTGCGGCGCATCGGCCCGCGCGCTGGACCCAATCAGCGCTACGAGGAGCCCCAGCACCTGGGCTTTGCGGCGCAGGGCCATGAGCGAGGACACTCCGCGCGTCAGCTCGAACCTCATGGAGCTGCTCGTAACATGCGGAGCCTATCGGAGCGAGCTATTAGCTGACTATTTCGTCGAGCGATTCCTCACTGCGCGTACGACGCTGCTCGGCCGCCAGTCGCGCGAGTTGATGGTGGCGATGGCTGTCGAGGGTCAGGTCCAGAACCCTGCGCATGGTGATTGTGAGTGCCTTGCATCGTTCGTGCAGTGCAGTTTCTTGCGGTGAGCGTGAATAGATGAGTCGCAACGCCGTCTAAATGGAACGATGTTGCGCCTGGCGATCGGACTATGGCTGGTGGTTCTCCTCGCGCCAACGAGCGCCCACGCAAAATACCCTTGGGAAAAGGAGCCGGGTCCCATCGCCGGCTCGTGGCGGGTGACCTGCCCCGAACGGCAGGGCATGGTGATCCGTTTCTCGCTCGACGGCACCACCAAGGCCACGGGCAAGATCGCCGAGCTGGGAAGCGCCTCGAAATACGGCTACAGGCAGGGCGAAGAGATCCTTCGCCTGACCGCCGACGATTTCGGAAAATGGGTGGGGCAGCTCAAGTGGCGCAACCTCCAGGGCACAGAGCGATGGGATCCGATCACGTTCGTCGCCACGGCCGGCGAGCTCGATGCGAGCATGACGACGGACGGCTGCTACAAGAAAATGCCGCGCGCGCGCTAAATTAGCCGCGACGAGTAGACTCGCACGCTGAGTAGCCGTCAGCCGAGTTGGTGGAAGCGCCCCCAGGCGACGAACGCCGCCGCCGCGCCGAGCACGAGGTTGACGCCGCTGAGCGCCGCTTCGCTGTGGCGCAGGTGGTGCACGGCCGCGAGCACCATGACAAGGACGAGCGCGGCTGCGGCGATCGGCGTCAGGATGGGCAGCACGCTCGTCGCCCACGGCACGATCAGCCCGATGCCCCCGGCCAGCTCGCTCACGCCGATGGAGCGGGTGACCCACGGCGGAAAGCGGGTGACGTACTTCATGCGTGGCGCCAGCTTCTCGATGGGCTGGGTCGACTTCATCAGCCCCGCCATGAGGAAGGCCGCGCCCAGCAGCCCCTGCGCGATCCACAGTCCGAGGTTCATCGTAGCCTCCTGGTTACGAACCAGAGTCATGTCTTGCTACCAAGCATGGGATGATTACCAGGCTGTCGCCGCCGGCTCACTGGCGCGCCCTCGAGCTGCGCGCCCCCCTCACCCTGGCGAGCGTGCCCGCGACGCCGCGCGGTTGGCAGTTGCCCCAGGATCGCGTTCTGCGTCGCCGGGCGCCTCCCGCAGCTCCGACACATTGGGGAAGGGCTGTTCGCGGTCTTCTTCTGGGCCGTTCTCTTCCAGATCGCGCGCATCACAGGCCCAACCGGTAGATGAGATTCGCTTTCAGATCAAGCGCGGCGCTGTGGTTGATGATGTCGATCGAGGCGACGTCACCGCGGGGGGATCGGGACGGAGAGTAGGCTTTTATTTCACGAAGCCTGCGCCGCCTCGTTGGCCCGCAGGTACCGGGATTGGGTATGATGCGGCCGTGATGCACGGCTGCAGAGCGCTCGTCCTGTTGGCGGTGATGGTGTCGTGCATTGGATGTGCGGAGTCGTTGCTCGTTCGCGACGAGCTACGCGTGTCCGTCAAATCAGGTCGTGGTGCGCGCAACGCCAGAGAGTGATCACGTCTACGGGGTCACCGGCTGTGGGTTCGAGCTCATCTACGAGTGCGCCCCCAACAACGATAGGGACCCCACCTCTACGTTCCGTGCGACCGCGCGGCGCTCAAGATCATCGGCAGCGACGGGCACGGCTTCGCGAACGTCGTCGACGGTCAGCATGCGACGGCCCTCCCCCGATTGCGCAGGCGCGCGCCTACCGCCCGAACGGCACCCGCAGCTTCACTCCCCCGCTTCCCTGGAAATCAGGTTGCAGCTCTCGGAGTCCGGATCAAACACGATCAGCACCTCTCCGCGCTCGAGCTGCCGGCGCACGGCGCTCTTCTTCTCTTCGAGCGTCGATTCCCGCTCGCCGTAGTCCGTGCCGTCGCGCGTGACGAACTCCTCGATCAGTCCTTCGAGCGCATCAGGGCTCAACCTCTCCATGGGAATCTGCACCGCACTCTTCTGGTCGGTCTCGCCGGGCATGGATGTCTAGTGGACGGTCGCCGGTTGCCGGGCGACCCAGAAGGCGGCCTGGGCTCGTGCGGTTTCCGGCGTGCTGCCGTAGCCGAAGTACATGGGTCGCTGTTGGCTGTCGAGAACAGCGGCGCGGAATCTTGGAACCGGCGCTGCGGCGACCTCGATGTTGCGCGCATGATAACCGTGTTCCTGGTCCATCTCCCGCGCCATTTCTTCCGCGCTGTTCATCGACGAGCCGCACGCGATGGCCAGCACCTCGTCGTGGTCGTCGAGCAAACGCGCCTCGAAGACCTGGACCAGCTCCACGGTCTCTCCGACGGTGAGGATCACGGCGGAAGCAATGCTACCACGGGATCATCTGGCACGATGAGTCAGTACAAACGCGGTTGGATCGCTAGACCGCACCGGACAGCTTTTCCGCAGCGCACGACAAACACCAAACGTGGCGAATCGGTCTGCAGTTGTCGGCAATGCCGCGCGCGTCGGGAGCGACTGGGTGCGGACCAGTGTTGTTTGGCCCCCGCCCGACGCAGCCCGCGCCGACGGCGTGCCGACGCCCCGAAAGGGCCTCTTCGGCGCACGCGCGGCACCAGTCTCTGCGTCTCGTATCGGACAGTAGGACAGCTCGGGTGCAGTTCGTCCGCAGGCAGGCCACGGCGAATCGTACAGCACCGCCACCTGGTCGCGCCAGGAGTCGAGCCCAGGTGTGATCGAAGGGACGAAGCCGGCTCATTCTATCGTCGTCAGGGCGGGCAAGACCCAGCCGTCGCTCCAGCAGATCGAATTCCGCGGAAACGGTGGCGGATGGTCCTCCGTAAGGCACCGCGGTGCTGCCACTGGTTCGAAACGGACGACCCGGCGAACGAAGACGACTACGCGCGCACGACTCGAAAGACGACACGCCGCTAATACGCGTCAGGGCTCACCAATAACGAGGCCGGAAGAAAGACAGCCTCTGCTGGTCCGAACACAAGCCGTTGACCACCGAGAGAGATGCTCGCAAGATGCGCCATCCAAGGGGAGGATTCATGCGCTCAGGCCCGCTCTTCGCTCTTTCCATTGTCCTATCCATGTTCGTCGCGAGCACCGCCAAGGCGGAGCCGGACGCCGAGGGTTGCAAGGACCATCCGGCGGTGCCTCGGTTCCCGGGCTCCTTCATCATTTCTTGTGACCAGAAGGACTTCGATTCGGTGCAGTTCCAGTCCAACGAGACAACGACGGTCACCAAAGAGGGGAAGCGTTGGGCGTTCAGATACTCGAACACCAAAGCCCACGCGCCCGTCGAGATTGTCCGCAACTATGTAAACGCTTTCAAAAAGGCCGGCGGCAAGGCGACCTGGGTGGAGCCGGGCAACATTCACGCGACGCTCATGATCCCGGTCGGCAAGTCGGAGCGCTGGCTCAACCTGTCTTTGCCGTCCGAGACCGAAGTCGACCTGGACATCATCGAGGTCGCGGCGATGGAGCAGCAGCTCGAGCTCGGCGCCTCCCAGATGCTCGATGCGCTCAACAAAGACGGCTTCGTGGCGCTGCACGGCATCCTCTTCGACACCGCCAAGGACACCATCCAGCCCGCGTCCGAGCCGCTACTCGCGGAGATCGTCAAGCTCCTCAAAGACAACGTCGGGCTCAAGGTGTCCGTCGAGGGACACACCGACAACGTGGGACAGGCGAAGGCCAACCAGGAGCTGTCGCAGAAGCGCGCCGAGCGCGTGAAGAAATACCTCGCTGGCAAGGGCATCGACGGCAAGCGCCTGGAGGCGAAGGGCTGGGGCGATACGAAGCCGGTGGGCGACAACCGCAAGGAGGATGGCCGCGCGCAGAACCGCCGTGTCGAGCTGGTCAAGAGGTAGCGTCTTGCTCGTGGCTCAACCCTTGCGAATGACTAGCGCGACCCGTCAGCGAATCGTTGCCGGGCGCTTCCGCCGGTCGATATAGTGCCGCCATGAGATCAGCGCCGTTCCTCATCGCCACCGCCGTCACCCTGGCACTCGCCGCCTCCGCCGCGGCCGCGCCCCACCGCGTGCGCGCCGAGCGCCGGGACCTTCATCCGGTGCTGGCGGTGCCCGCCACGGTAGCCCCCAGTCAGTTTGCCGCGGTCATCTCGCCTGCCTTCGGGCTCATCAAACAGGTCAACGTCGATCTGGCGTGGCAGGTGAAGAAGGGGCAGGTGCTAGCGACGCTGGTGCCGCGCGCGGGCAAGCCGGTGGTCGTGCAGGCGCCGTTCGACGGCGTAGTGATCGAGAGCGACGCGGTGGCCGGCGTCTTCGTCGCGGAGGGCGCGGTGCTGTTCAACGTGGTCGACATCGACAACGTACGCATCGAGCTGGAGATCCCCGAGATCGACGTCTCGCAGGTGAAGGTGGGGCAGGAGCTGTCGGCGCGCTTCGAGGCGTATCCGGACAAGCTGTACACTGGCCGCGTTCAGGTGTGCGTGCCCCTGATCAACGCGCGCACGCGCACCGAGCACGCCGACGGAGTGATCGAGAACCGCACCCACTCGCTGCTGCCCGGCATGTCCGGCATGGCCCGCATCGCGCTGGCCGATCGATCGCAGGCGCTGGTGATTCCTGCCGCGGCGGTGGGCCACGACGGCCAGCGAGGCTTCGTCTACCGGCCCATCGGCGGCCACGCCGTCAAGACGCCGCTCGCACTCGGACTGGCCGATGGCGACTGGGTGGAGGTATCGGGCGGCCTCCAAGCCGGCGACGAGGTGCTGGTGGGCGTAGCCAAGGACGGCGAGGCCGTCGCGCCCTGACACGCAGCCGGCGAAGTTCGGTTGAACAAGAAGAGCCCATGCGTGCCGTGATGAGGCGCCGTGGTGGCGCCGTAGTGTCGCGGCATGATCGGGTGATCGGGCAGGTCGCGGCCGCCTATTGCGCGACGCCGAAGACCGGGTCACCGGTGTGCTGCGATGGCTCGAAGCCGAGCGGCAACGTCTGCTACGACGAAGGGACGGGATGCAACTCGGCAATGCCTGCTGCCCGTCCGGTCAGGTGTGCGCCAACACGGCGAGCTCCACCTGCGCGGTGCCGTCGCAGCCCGCCATCGAAGTGCTGAACCCGATCAACGGCGCCATTCTCGCCAAGTCTGGAACGCCTGCCGGGAGGCGCGCTAGATGGCGAGCCATGCGGAGCGACCGCGGCCCAGTAGGCAGCGGCCTTGACGTAAACACCCTGCAGGAACGAGGCGGGCGGGGCGTTGGGGGGGAACGGTTCGCTGCCGAGTGATCGCTGCCCAGACACGCATGCCCGGCGACGCGCTCGACGAGCGTGCCGGTGGGGTAGTGCGTGCGACGGTTGGGGGCCGGATCAGTCGTCCAGGGTCCACTCGAACTGCCCCCGGGGTCCACTCGTGGTGGCGCCGGGCGGCGGATCGCTGATGGGGTTGTTCGTGGTGGCCGCTGCTTCGCGAGCGTCGCTGCTGGCGTCACCGGATCGGCTGCACCGGTGAGGGTCACGATCGTCAGGCTGGGGGAGATCGATAGGCGCCGGGTGGCGCGCTGGTAGCGGAGACGTGGCCCGAGCCCGGCCGTCTCGTCGATCTGGTCGAGCAGGTGCTGGAGTTGGGCGTGAGCACATTGGATGATCCGACGGGCCTCGTCGAGCGGGACCGCCGGCGCGCCGAACTCGGACACGTACTCGCGGAGGCGCCGCGATGAGAGCCCGTAGTGCGCACAGAAGACTTCCTGCCGCTCCCCGCGGGCGCGGGCCTCGGTCCAGGCTTGGGCGATCGTCCGCTTGTCGGCGGGAGTAAGGGTCTGGCGTGTCTACGGCCAGCTGCCGGTCGAGTACCTCAGCTACCGGCCTCAGCAGGCTCGCAGGGGGTAGCAGACGGGGTAGCAGACGCCGGCCCTTCTGGCGGATCTAATGGACAGGGCGAACAGGTGGAGCCCTCGTCAACCGTCGAGAACTCTGGGGAAGTGGAGTGCTCGGACCCGGAATCGAACCAGGGACACGCGGATTTTCAATCCGCGGGAGATCGGCCGTAAGAGTGCGATCGCACGGCGCAACTCAGCCACGAACGGTGCCGGTGGGAAAATAGTGGGAAAGCGCCTGCGGAAGCGTCTTCTCGTGACCCCAGGGTGTCATGCTTCAATGTGGAAGCGCAGCGCCGACGGGTGAGCCTCCGCGCTTGCCCGTCTGGAGATCGGAGCTGGTCCCCGTAGCCCTGGCGCTCGCAACTCAGATCAAAGTGGCGAGACTCAAGCCGGGGGGGACGGTCGCGGCAGGCGCATCACAAAGGCGGTCGTGCCGTCCGCAGAGTGGGCGTCGAGCGTGCCGCCATGCGAGAGCACGATCTGGTGGGCGATGTAGAGGCCGAGGCCAAGGTTCCCCCGTGCTGACTTCTCGCGCTGCCTCGCTCTGCGGAAGGGCTCGAAGATGAACGGGAGCACGTCCGGAGGGATGGGATCTCCCTGGTTGCTGACCTCGACGACAACCTCTCCACCGTCGGCGCGCGCCTTGACCCTGACGACCGTTCCCGGCGTGGCGTACTCGATGGCGTTCCCCGCCAGGTTGGAGAGGACCTCCGCCAGGCGGTCCTCGTCCCAGGTGCCCGTCACGTCGCCATCCACTTCCAGTTGGATGGTCGCCTCGAATTCCTCGACGACGTTCCGGCAGACCTCACGCAGATCGGTCGGCTTCGGTTCGATCGGCAACCCGCCGCCAAGACGAGCCCGCGTGAGATCGAGCAACTGCGTGATCATTCGGCTCATGCGTTGGCCGCCGCGGATGATGCGCGCGGCCGTCTCTGCGTTCTGCTCGTCGAGCTGGCCGCGCCGAAGTAGCAAGGCTGCGGCCATGCGGATCGACATGAGCGGGTTACGCAGGTCATGCCCGAGGATGCCGATGAACATCTCTCGGAACTCCGCGACCGCACGGAGCTCGCTCTCGCTCTCCTCTGCGCGCTGCATGGCCGCGGCAGCCTCGTCCGCCAGCTCTTGCGCCCGAATCGCTGCGGCGATCAGCTTCTCGTTCGCTTCGCGCAAGTCGGCGATCATGGTTTGCTCCGCGATCGGATCGTAATGCGCGTCCTGCTCCTGTTCCGTAATCATGTCTTCCCCTTTGCGTTGCCATCGATCTCGACCCGCGGGATGCTGCCCGGCGGTGGGGGACTGCGCGGCAGGCGCATCGCAAAGGTTGTCGTGCCGTCGGCAGAGTGCGCGACGAGCGTGCCGCCGTGCGAGAGCACGATCTGGTGGGCGATGTAGAGGCCGAGGCCGAGGTTTCCGGTTGCCGACTTCTGGTGCTGCTTCGCTCGGCGGAAGGGCTCGAAGATGAATGGGAGCAGGTCCGGGGGAATGGGGTTCCCCTGGTTGCTGATCTCGACGACAACCTCCGCTCCGTCGGCA
The DNA here is from genome assembly GCA_003170275.1 of Myxococcales bacterium. Lineage (GTDB taxonomy): Bacteria > Myxococcota_A > Polyangia > Palsa-1104 > Palsa-1104 > PALSA-1104. The sequence continues at coordinate 28,055 of PNAM01000088.1, read as the reverse complement.
TGTGCCTTGACGATCACGACCGTTCCCGGCGCGGCGTAGACGATGGCGTTTCCCGCGAGGTTGGAGAGAACTTCGACAAGGCGGTCCCGGTCCCAGGTCCCCGTCACGTCGCCCTCAACCTTGAGTAGGATGGTGGTCGCCTCGAATTCCTCGACGACGTTTTTGCAAATCTCACGCAGATCGGTCGCCTCCGCTTCGATCGTCAAACCGCCGCCAAGACGAGCCCGCGTGAGATCGAGCAGCTGCGTGATCATTCGGCTCATGCGTTGGTTCGAGCGGATGATGCGTGCGACCGTCTCGGAGTCTTGTTCGTCGAGGTTGCCGCGCCGAAGCAGCAGGGTTGCGGCCATGACGATCGATCCTAGCGGGTTACGCAGGTCGTGCCCGAGGACGCCGATGAACATCTCCCGGAACTCCGCTACCTCACGTAGCTTGCGCTCGCTCTCTTCTGCGCGCTCCTTGGCCTCGTCGGCCTCGACCGACAGCTCTTGCGCCCGAATCGTGGCCCTGAGCATCTGCTCGTTCGCTTCGCGCTGGTCGACGATCAGCGTATCGGCGTGAGCCCGTTCGCCGACCAGGTCCTTGTCGGTGGTGTCGCGTTCGATCGCCAGAGAGTCGGGCCGATCGCGCCGCCGCTCGGTGCGCTCCTGCGCGAGGACCCTATCGGCGTCGGAGCGCTCGTGCTCGAGGACGGTGCGCGCGCGCTCGGAGTTGGCTTCGGTAGCCGTCGACTGCCGGGCGGCGTAGTCTCGCGCGGTCTGCACGACCTGGTCGGCACGCTGGCGGGCGACCCGCACCACTTCGTCCGCCTCCAGTTCGACGGCCTCGTGCTTCCTCGCCTCGGCGCCATCGGCCCTGTCCCGTTCGCCTGCCAGAACGTCGGTGCGATCGCGCCTTCGCTGTGCGCGCTCTTTTTTGAGGACCGCATCAGCGTCGGAGCGCTCGTGCTCGAGGACGGTGCGCGCGCGCTCGGAGTTGTCTTCGGTAGCCGTCGACTGCCGGGCGGCGTAGTCTCGCGCGGTCTGCACGACCTGGTCGGCACGCTGGCGGGCGACCCGCACCACCTCATTCGCCTCCTGCTCGACGGCCTCGTGCTGCTTCGCGTCGGCGCCGTCGGCCCTGTCCCGTTCGCCTCCCAGAACGTCGGCCCGGTAGCGCCGCTGCTCGGCGCGCTCTTGCTCGACCACTGTATCGGCGTCGGAGCGCTCGTGCTCGAGGACGATGCGCGCGCTCTTGGAGCTGGCTTCGGTGGCCGCCGACTGCGGGCGGTGCTCGTCCTCGGCGTCGTCGCGCGCGGTCTGCACGACCCGATCGGCACGCTGGCGGGCGATCCGCACCACATCGTCCGCCTTCTCATCGATGGCCGTGCGCTCGCTCGCGATGGCGACGTCGGACTTGTCACGTTCGACCCGCAGGCTCTCGTTGGTCTGCTCGCGCTTCGGGCGGCCGGGGCTGCGCACACCGTCGGCCGCGGAATAGGCCAGGCGCGCGAGCACTTCGATCGGATCGCCGAGCACGGCCAGATCGCGGATCGTCTCGTCGTCCAACTCGACGGGGATGATTTGCTTTGCCATTACTCGCTCCCTTCTTACTTCCCCGCTTTCGGCCTCTTGGACACCCCGCGGGAAGAAGAACCTCGTCCCCTATGAAGGGGCGCCCCTCTAGGACGGACCTCGTTCGGGACGTCCACCCCGGCGCCCCCGCTCTCGCTCGCTGGGGCCCGTCGAGTGACTCGCCCCTGGGGTTCGTCAATCCCTTGCCTCCTCCTCGCCTTCGGTTCCGGCGGGGCCTCTTCCGGTTGGGCGATTCGATCCGGTGCGCCGGTGGTCAACCGGGCATATTCCGTCTCACGCGGGGTGAGGACCGCCAGGCCCTTGTCCGTGAGGACATATTCACGAATGTCTTTACTGTGATTGCTGCCGCGCATCTTGATGATGACCATCACCTTCCGAAGCTGGCCATTGATCTCCACGTAACGCATCCGGAGGATGTCATCGGTGAGAAACGAAATCATATACTGGCTGAAAGGCAGCGCGGTAAAGGTATCCTCCACCTCGACGGTACTGAGAATCGTGACCCCGGCTCCCGTCAACGCCCCGATCATGCGGTAGAGCGACTCGCGAAAGTCTTCGCGGAATCCGGGCGCCAGCGCCATCTCGAATCCGACCAGCGAATCGATCACCAACCGTTTTGCCCCGACCCTTTCGACGGCATCCAGAATCTCTTGCATGGTTTCATCCACCGAAAGATCGAGCGGGCGAACGTAGAGGATTTCGAGCTTTCCGTTTTTCTGCGGTGTTGTCAGATCCAATCCAATCGTCGCAGCGCGCTCCGTATATCCTGCCGGGCGTTCTTCGAAGATAGCGATGACTGCCGGTTCCCCGCGGCGAAGTCCTTCGGCGATGAACTGTGTGGCCAGCGCCGATTTTCCCGTCCCCGAAGGCCCCGCCACCAAGCAGCTGTCGCCTTCGTAGATGCCCCCGCCCAGCATCTTGTCCAGCTCCGGAACGCCAATGGATAGCCGACGACGTCCCGCCGGTTTCACCCGCTTGCCGACCAATCCCAGCGTGCGCGAGAACGCCTGCAACCCGTCATCGCTAATGCGGATGGTGTGCAATCCCGGCACCGAGTCCTGCCCGCGCAGTTTCAAGATTTGCAACTTACGCACGACGGAATTTCTCTCCGCCACCTGAGAGAGCCAGAAGAGGCCGTCGGCGATGGTGAACAGCGGATTGCCCTGGATCTCTGCCTCGCTATATTCGCCGACTAGAAACGTCGTGGCTTGCCAGGTGGTGAGAAACTGGGTGAGGCGCTGAATGAACGCTTCCATCTCCACTTCGCCGACGGTGGTCATCGCTTTGCGCATCACCGTGCGAAAGGAATCCACCACCACGATGCTCGGATTGATCGTCGTGACCTGTTTGATGATTTCCTCGAGGACCGCGTTCAAATCGGTCTGAAACACCGCGTCGCTCAGGTTGATGAAACGGACGGCGTTGCCCACCTTGGATTCGTCGAAGAAAGAAAATTGTTGCTGATAGCGCAGCATCTTGATGGCGGGCTCGCCATGGATGGTGAAATAGAGCGCGGGTCTCTGCGCGGTCGCATTGGCGAAAGCGATCTGATGCGCCAGCGTGGTTTTGCCGCAACCGGGCCTGGCGGCGATGACGTTGAAAGAATACTCCGGGATGCCGCCGCCGAGGATGTCGTCGAGGCCGCGCACGCCGGTCGACAGGGTGCGGATCGTGGCTTTTGACGGCCGGCCGACGGCTTTCTTCGGCAGTTTGCTCTTGGTGCCTCGAGACTTTGCACCGCGGGTAGCAACCTTCGAATCGGAACGCTGGCTCATTTGTTTTTCTCCGTGGGTGCGGTCTCGTCGAAGCTCGGCCAGGCGCTGCGTAGCATCTGCGCCGTAAGTCGCTCTCCGATGAAGGTCGTGATGAGCGTGAAGAAGTTTCCAAACAGGGCTGCGGCCGACTCCGTGGCGACGGCGGGGTCTTGCGCTTGCAAAAACTCGCGCAGCTTCGTCGAGCCTTCGTCGATGGAAACCTCAGCGAATCGAGCGAACTCGCCTTGCGCAAGCCTCGCGCTGCGCGCGAACAGCAAGTGGACACCGGCGATGCCCACGAGGGGAACCAGGTGAACGTGGACCTTGTCGTAGACTCGGCCGGCGGCCGTCTTGGCACGCGTGGCTGCGCCGCCGGCCGCGCCCTCGTGCGCCAGCAATCGCCTGGCCCTCTCGAGCTGCGCCGGGTCTGGTCGGTTCAACGATCCGTAGCTTACGCCTTCGAAGTCGTCACCTGCAAGACGTGGTCTTCAAGTCACGCCATGAGCGACGGTTCCGTTGCGGCATGCCAGCACGCACAGTGAGATCGACTCGAACGGCCCGTCAATACCGAGGGATCGTCAACGCGCTCGCCCGCAACGTGCGGCGGCTGCGAAGCCATGCTGGATGGAGTCAAGAGGAGGCCGCGCACCAAAGCGAGCTTTCGCTTCGCGTCTACCAGCGGGTGGAAGCCGCGACGGTGAACCTCACGATGACGACGCTGGCGTGCCTCTGTCAAGCCTTCGAGTTGCAGGCGTGGGAGTTGCTTCGCTCGCCGCGCGATTAGGCGGAACGGATCGCGGTGCACGCGTCGCCGCGCCCGAGCAAGACCATCCACTTGTACCCATCCCCTTGACAGGATATCCCTTCTGGCGGGCGCGCAAGCGTGTCGGCGAAGAGAAGCTGAGCCGGCTGCGCGCGCAGGCGCAGGCCGAGGTGGCGATCGAGATGAACCTGCCCGAGCTGCGCAAGGCGCTCGGCAAGACGCAGCTCGACGTCGCCGACGCCGCCGAGATGGCACAGGCGAAGGTCAGCGAGTTCGAGCGCCGCGACGATCACGTCCTGAGCGTGCTGCGCCGCTACATCGAAGCACTCGGTGGCAAACTGGAAGTCAACGCCGTCTTCGACGAGAAGCGCGTCCGCCTAAAGGGAGTGTAGACCAGCTTCGTGTTCGCCCTCCGCTGCACGAAGAAGCTGCTCTATAGGCCGTCTTTGATGTGCTCACTGAGATTTCTGCGGCACCCTGCTCCCCCTGGCGCTGCGAAATATCGTCGAGGCAGAAAAACTGTTTACCTGATCGCACCGATCGCGTGATTCCGCATGGTTGTACCTGGCAGATAAATCGATCACATAAACAGCGACGTCGAATACACGCAAATCGCAACGCCTTTGCACATAAATGGCGACGCTGTTTATGTGTCTTTGCGTGCGAACCCGTTGCGATTCATGTGCCTCGGACACGTGATTTATCTGCCGGGTACGCGCCGGCAGGAAAATGACGGCCGCTCACGCCGCTCGTTGGAACGAGACTACGCCCTGCATAGCACGGAGCAGGGACCGATGCCATGCGAACCCCGTCGCCGAATCAGTGCGTGGAAGCGAAAATTGCCGCGCGCGCGGTCGCAGTGAGCAGGAAAAGTCGACGAGGCGTGTCGGGAAACGGCGAGAAACCAAACGATCCGTAGAACGTTGTCGCCGATTCGTTCTTCGAATCGACAACGATGGCGAAAATTGCCATCGATTCGTCGACGGCGAGGACGCGCTTGATCGCGTCGGCGAGGAGCAGCTCACCGATTCCCTGGCCTCGCACCCGCTCTGCACGCGCGAGCCGACCGATGAGCGCCGCCGGGAGTGCGTCATAGCGCGGCAGCTTGTGCGCCACATCGGATGGAACGCTGGCGAGAGCGATCGTGAAGGCGCTCAGGCTGTAGAAGCCCGCAACGCCCTCCTCGTCCATCGCGACGAAGACGCGCGAGATGTTGCGCTTCACGTCCTGCAGCGCGCGCTTGCGGAACCAATCGTCGAGCGCCGGCTCGCCACTCGTGAACGATTCTCGATCGTGCTTCTTCTTGAGCGGCTCGAAGGCGAGCTTCACTTGCGGCGCAGTTCTTCGTGGCGGCGTAGCGCCGCGACCAACCGTTCGGCCGGCGGCGCGGGACTCTGGACGGCTTCGAGGAACGCCTCGCGGTCGCGCCCGGTGAGCACCATCCGCTCGTGCTCCTCGACGATCCGCTTGGCACCCTCGTAGGCAAGCTCGGCGGCCGATCGGCCCGAGATCGCCATCGCCCGGCGAATGTAGTCCTTCGCCGAGGGCGGGATGCGCATCTCCATGCGGGCCGTCTTCTTCGCGCTCGCCTTCGCCATGCTTGAAGCGTACGGCATTTTGCCGTACAGTCAAACACAACCTTACCCAAAGCGATGCCCGTCGCCGCCAACAAACCCTTTACCGTCCTAGCACGCGGCTGTATCGGGAACGCTCCGGGAACCGTGAAGATGTACGTTGAGCGCGGCAGCCACGTTGCTCGGTTGATTGGTGATCTCGACGTGAACCACCTCCACGTCGATGACGTGCAGAGCTACATCCAGCGCCGTCTCGATGAAGGGGCGGCACGCGAGACCGTACGGAAGGAACTGTGCGCGCTCCGACGATCGCTAACCATTGCCAAAGAGCGCGGCATGATGCACGGCGATGCGCGCGCGTGCATTCCAACATTCCGCGTACGGTACGTCCCTCGGAAGCGCTACTTGACGCACTCGGAGTTCAAGGCCCTCGCTGCCGAGCTGACGCCACCTCGCCAGCTCTGGTTGATGCTGGCGGTGTTCACAGGTGGCCGCGACGGCGAAGTTGACGGGCTGTGCTGGCACCATGTTGATTTCGAGCAGCGGCTCATTCTCATCGCAGGAACCAAGACCGAGCGATCCGAGCGGGTGGTCCCTCTCCATCCGATGCTCGCCGCCGTTTTGGAATCGCAGTCGAATCGAAGCGGCCACATCGCCGGCGAGTGGTTGAACGCGCGGCGCGATCTCGCGCGAGCCTGCAAGCGGGCCGGCATCGAGAGAGTGAGCCCCAACGATCTGCGCCGTACGTTCGCGTCCTGGTTGAAGCAACAAGGAGTGGATAGCTACGTGGTCGCGCAGCTTCTCGGCCACACGACGGCGCGCATGGTCGAACTGGTGTACGGCCGACTCGACCGCCTCACGCTGTCCAAGGCGATGGCGAAGCTGACCGACGGCGCTACGGACCGTGACAAATACGTGCCAGACAGAAACGGTCCGGCTGGACCTAATGGACGCACTGAACGGAAGCCGAGACCAAAACCGCCGTCGGTGCGCGAAGTTCAGAGAGTGCTCGGACCCGGAATCGAACCAGGGACACGCGGATTTTCAATCCGCTGCTCTACCAGCTGAGCTATCCGAGCGATGAGGCGGAACGGGTTTACCCGATGCACAGGTGGGCGTCAAGACACCTCGACGAGGGACACGCGGTCGCGGACGCGGGTCGCGAGATCGAGGCCGGCGCGACGGTATTCGCGCGGGTAGCCGAGCGGGCTCACCTCGCAGCGCAGGGTGCCGGGGCCGTCGGCGCCGTCGAGCAGCACGCTCTTGCGGAAGTGGGTGTGGCCGCTCAAGACCATTCGCACGCCGGGCGTCGCGCGAATGGCGGCGCCGAGGCGGGCCGAGCCCATGAAGCCGTTGAGGAAGTCCCAGGGCAGCTCGCCCCTGGGCCCCTGGCCGCAGGCCAGGGTGGGTTGCAATGACGTGACCAGCTCGGCGAACGGCAGGTGGTGCGTGATCACCACCGTCGGTGCGCCCGCGCCGTCGCGCAGCTGCGCCTGTAGGAGCGCGAGCTGCTCGTCGCAGATCGCCGGATCGTCGAGGGCGGCGCCGGCGTCGTCGGGCCAGCGGATGCGCACCTTGTCGGTCCAGCGCAGCCGTCCCCAGGCGCCGCGGCGGTAGGCATCGAGCGGGAGCTGCGCGTCGAGCGCCTGGTTGCGCAGCGTGTAGTCGAACCAGCCGGTCACGCCGGCGAAGCGCAGGCCGCCGATCTCGATCGCCTCGCGGCCGAGCGCGTCGAAGCCGGCGGCGCGGGCGCGCGCGGGCAACAGCGTCTGGTAGCGCTCGCGGCTCGACGGCCCATCTGGCAGACACCATAGATCGTGGTTGCCGGGCACGAACAGCGCGCGCGGCGCGGCGGCGCGCAGGCCGGCGAGCGCCTGCTCGAGGTGGTCCAGCGACGACGATAGATCGCCGGCGACCACCAGCACGTCGGGCTCGAGCGAGCGCACGCGCTCGGCGACCAGGGAGATCACCTCGGGGTGGTGGTCGACGTGCAGATCGCTGGTGAGGACGAGGCGCATGTGGGTGTGGGTCGGACCCGTTCCCGGCTCCGTCTTCCTGTGATAACATGGCGGGGCTCAGGACCTATTACGTCCGCATAGCAGGGGCTGCCACAGTATGGCCAAGCCGATCGACCGGGATCGCCTGAATCCCGGTGAGACGCATAGAGAGGAGGACCCGACGTTCACGGGCCTCACCGACGTGGATCCCACCCGGCTGCGCACGCCGGACGGGGGCGTCTCGCGCGTCGATACCCTGCCCGAGGACTTCGCCCGGCTGCTCGGGCGCAAGGCGCTCAGCATCGGCCAGGTCATCGGCGCCCGCTACAAGCTCCTCGAGCGGCTGGGGGGCGGCGCGATGGGCGAGGTGTTCGTCGCCGAGAACCAGTCGATCGGGCTCAAGGTGGCGGTCAAGCTGCTCAAGCCCGACCTGCTCGCCGACGCGCACTTCCGCCAGCGCTTCCAGCGCGAGGCGCAGGCGATCGCGGCGATCGAGCACCCCAACGTCGCGCGGTTCCTCGACCTGGTCGTCGGTGATCCGACGTTCCTGGTGATGGAGTACGTGCGCGGCACCACGCTGTCGAGCCGGCTGCGCGAGCTCAAGAAGCTGCCGACCGATCGCGCCGTGTCGCTGGCGATCCGCTTGTGCTGGGCGCTGCGCGCGGCGCACGCCGTCGGGGTGATCCACCGCGATCTCAAGCCGTCCAACGTGCTGTTGACCTCGGACGTCGAGCACGGCGAAGTGCCCAAGCTGATCGACTTCGGCCTGGCCAAGCTGGCGCAGCGCGGCGACGAGCAGTCGCTCACGCGCACCGGGCAGCTGATCGGCACGCCGCAGTACATGTCGCCCGAGCAGATCTCCGGCAAGAACGTGGACGCGCGCTCGGACATCTACGCGCTCGGCTGCCTGGTCTACGAGATGATCACCGGGCGCGCGCCGTTCACCGGCGACGACGACTTCCAGGTGCTCTACAAGCAGGTGCACGAACCGGCCGAGCCGTTGCGCAAGGTGCTGCCCGAGGCGCCGCCGGCGCTCGAAGGCGTGCTGGTGTGCGCGCTGAACAAGGAGCCCAACGATCGCTACTCGACGATGGCCGACATGGCCGCCGCGCTCGAGTCGGCGATGAGCGACGTGGACCGCGCGCTGACCCGCAGCCAGGCGAGCGCGCGCGCGGCGTCGCGTCCGATCGATTCGCGCTCGGTGACCATGCTGCGGCCGGCCGACTCGGGCGCGCTCGCGCTGGCGCGCAAGTCGCTTCGGCCGCGCAGCAAGAAGCGCCTGGTGCTGGCGGCGGTCTCGGTGGTGCTGATGGGCTTCGGCGGAGGCTTCGCCGCCTCGCGCATCGGTCGCAAGTCGGGCGGCGGCGGGCGCGGCGCGCTGTTCGTGCTCTCGGAGCCGCCTGGCGCGCTGGTCGAGATCGACGGCGCCGCGCTGCCGCAGACCACGCCCACGCTCGCCACCGAGCTTCAGCCCGGGCCGCACGCGATCAAGATCCAGCGCGTCGGAACCGCGCCGGTGAGCCAAACCGTGACGGTGCGCAGCGGCGAGCGGACCGCGGTGCAGGTCACGCTGCCGCCGGTCACCCACAAGGTCGACGTCCGCTCGGTGCCCGACGGGGCCTCGGTTTTCCTAGATCAGCGCCTGGTCCTCGGCGAGTCGCCGACCACCGTCGAGGTCACCGACGACGACTTCCACGAGCTGCGCATCGAGAAGACCGGCTACGAGACGCTCACGCGGCCGATCACGCCCGACGACAAGGCGGCCGTGCTGCAGCTCGCGCTGGTGCCCGAGAAGCAGCCGCGCGGCACGCTGATGGTCGACGCCAACTCCGCCGCCGAGGTGTGGATCGACGGCGTCAACACCGGCTACACCACGCCGACGCTGGGCATCGAGATTTCCATCGGCGGCCACACCGTCGAGGTGAGGGACGGCGCGCGCCGGCACAGCCAGGTCACCCACATCACCATCGAGCAGGGGCAAACCCTGCGGCTGTTGCTCGGCGCACAGAACGGCGCGGAGGCAGCCAACGGCGCCACGCCGGGAAAACAGCCGTGAAACGCCTCGCGCTGCGTGCGGCGATGATCGCCGGCGCACTGCTCTCCTCGGCCGCGGGCGCGCCCGAGCTCAAGCTCACGCTGCGGATGGCCACCATCGTGCCCGACGGGACTGCGTTCGCGCGCGAGCTCAAGGCGTTCGGCCGCGAGGTCGAGACCGAGACCAGGGGCGAGGTCACCGTCAAGTGGGTGTGGGGCGGCATCGCCGGCGACGACGTGCAGTCCGCCGATCGCGTCGACCGCGGCCAGCTCGACGGGATCGCCTCGGGCGGCATGCTGTGCGAAAAGCGCGCGCCCACCCATCGCGCGCTGCGACTGGTCGGCCTGTACCGCACCTACCAGGAGTCGGCGTACGTGGCCGGGCAGCTCCGCCCGGCGATCGAGCTGGAGGCGCGCGCCAACGGCTTCGTCTACCTCGCCGACACCGGGATCGGGCCGAGCGATGTGTTCTCGCGGCGTCCGCTGCGCACGCTCGCCGAGCTCAAGAAGGAAAGACTCTGGATCTGGGATACCGACGACGTGCAGCGCGCCATCCTCGACGAGATGGGCTGGAACGTCTTGCCGCTCGGCGTCGCGGAGGCGGGCAAGGCCTACGCCGAGAACCGGCACTCGGGGTTCATCTCGATCCCCGGCGCGATGCTCGCGTTCCAGTGGTCGGCGCAGGCCAAGTACGCCGAGGACGTGCGGCTCTCGTACCTGACCGCGTGCCTCCTGGTATCCAACCGCGCGTTCGATCGGCTGCCCATCGAGCATCAGCAGACGCTGCGACTGGCGGCGGCGCGCCTGCGCTCGCGGCTCAGCGACGTCATGCAGCGGCAGGACGAGTCGCTGCTCGGCGGCCTGTTCCAGCACCAGGGCGTGACCACCGTGCCGGTGCCCGACGAATTTCGCCGCGAGCTCGAGGCGTCGGCGCGGATGGCGCGCGAGCGGCTGGGCGACAAGCTGATGCCGGTCGCGCTCATGACGCGCGTGACCGTGCTCCTCGACGAGTATCGACGGCAGCACGCGAAGGCGCCTTGATGTCGCGCGCGCGCCTGTCGGTCCTTTCGGCCCTCTTGTGCGTCGCGACCGCCGCGCGCGCCGAGCCCAAGCATGTGCTGCGCCTGGCCGCGGTGGCGCCCGAGGGCACCGCCTGGGCGCAGGAGCTCAAGCGCTTCGCCGCCGACGTCGCCGCCGCGAGCAACGGCGAGGTGGCGATCAAGCTGTACCTGAGCGCAATCGCCGGCACCGAGCTCGAGGTCGAGGAGCGCATCCGCCGCGGCCAACTCGACGGCACGGTGGGCGGGCTGGTGTGCCAGCGCCTGTCGCCTTCGATGCGCGCGCTGCGCATGCTCGGCGAGTTCGAGAGCGTGGGCGAGGCCAATCACGTCCTTCAGCGGCTCAACGGCACCTTCGCCGATGAGTTCCAAAGATCCGGCTACGCGCTGCTCGCGACCAGCGTGCTCGGCCCCGACGTGTTCTTCACGCGCGCGCCGGCGCGCTCGCTCGGTGAGCTGCGCCGCTTGCGGCTGTGGCGCTGGGAGGGCGATCAGGTGGTGATCGCGATGTCCAAGGAGATGGGGCTGCCCGCGGTGGCGCTCCCCGTCGAGCAGGCGGCGCGCGCCTTCGACGACGGGAAGCTCGACGGGTTCGTGGTGACCTCGGCGGCCGCGCTGGCGTTCCAGCTCTTGCCGCGCGCGCCGAACCTGCTCGACGTGCGCCTCGGTTACCTGGCGGGCTGCCTGGTCGCCACCTCGAAGTCGTTCGACAAGCTCTCGCCCGAGCACCAGCAGGCGGTGCGCGCCGCCGCCGTGCAGGCCGGCGTGCGCTTCACCGAGATCGGCGTGAAGACCGACGAGCAGCTGTTCGGCGGTGTGTTCCAGAAGAAGGGTGTGCGCCTGCAGCAGCCGAGCGACGCGCTGCGCAGCGAGCTGTTCGGGGCCGCACGCGCGGCGCGCGACAAGCTGGAGGAGCAGCTCGTGCCGGCGAGCCTGCGCGCGCGCGTCGGGACCCTGGTCGCCGACTACCGCGCCGAGCATCGAGAGCGCGTCAAGTGAGGCGCGCGCGCGCAGCGTGGTTGGCGTTCGCCGTCGCGATTGCCGTCGCTGCCGGCGGCGCGGCGCGCAGCGAGCAGTGGCGCCGGACGGTGATCCGCCTGGCTACCGCCGCGCCCGACGGCACCGCCTGGGCGCGCGAGCTGCGCGCGATCGGCCGCGACGTCGGCGCCGCCACCAAGGGCGCGGTGGAGGTGAAGTGGTTCTTCGGCGGCATCGCCGGTGACGAGCGCCAGCTCGCCGACCGCATTCGTCGCGGCCAGCTCGACGGCGCAGCCTCGGGCGGTGACCTGTGCCAGGCGATCTCGCCGACTATGCGGGTGGTCAACGTGCGCGGCGTGTTCAACAGCCGCGACGAAGCGTCGCACGTGATGAACCGCTTCAAGTCCACCATCGAGGCGGAGTTCCTCGAGAACGGCTTCGTCTACGTCGCCGCCACCGGCCTCGGCCCCGACCTGGTGTTCTCGCGCTCGCCGATCCGCACGCTCGACGAGCTGCGCAAGACGCGCATCTTCCACGTCAGCATCGACGATCGCGGGCTGCTGCTCGACAACGAGCTCGGCTTCAACACGGTGACCGGCTCGCTCGACGAGGCGGGCCGCATGTACGAAGAGGGCAAGGTCGACGGGATGATCGTCAATCCCTCGGGCGCGCTGGCGTTCCAGTGGTCGTCGCTGGTGCGCTACGTGCTCAGCCTGCCGATCGGCTATTCGTACGGCTGCCTGGCGGTCTCCAACCGCGCGTTCGAGCGGCTCACGCTCGAGGAGCAGCAGGCGTTCCGCGCGGCAGGCGCCAAGGCCGGCGCGCGCATCGACGAGGTCGGCCGCCAGCAGGACGAGACGCTGCTCGGCGGGGTGTTCCAGAAGCAGGGCATCAAGCTCACCCAGCCCGCCGACTCCATGCGCTCGGAGTTTCTCGCCGCCGCGCGCCTCGCCCGCGAGCGCCTGGGCGACAAGCTGGTGCCGGGCGCGACGCTGCAGCAGGTGCTGGCCATGCTCGCCGACTATCGCTCCGAGCACCGCGAGGCCGAGCTGCCTGCACCCGCGCGCGAAACGCCGGGTCGATGATGGCCCTGCGCCTCGCCACGCTCGCGCTCGCGCTCGCGCTCGCGCTGTGCCGCCCGGCCGCCGCCGCGCCGAAGTACGTGCTGCGCATGGCCACCGTCGCGCCCGACGGGACCTCGTGGGCGCGCGAGATCCGCGCGTTTTCGCGCGAGGTCGACACGCTCTCGCACGGCGAGGTGCAGGTGAAGTGGTTCTTCGGCGGCATCGCCGGCGACGACGTGCAGGTCGGTGAGCGCGTGCGGCGCGGCCAGCTGGACGGCGGCGCGTCGGGCGGCATGTTGTGCCAGCAGCTCGCGCCGTCGATGCGCGTGATGCGCGTGGCGGGCGTGTTCCAGAATCGCGACGAGGGCGCCTACGTGCTCGGACGCCTGGCGCCCACGCTCGAGCAGGAGTTCCGCCAGTCGGGTCACGTGCTGCTCAGCCTGTCGGGGCTCGGGCCCGAGGTGGTGTTCTCGCGCCAACCGGTGCGCACCTTCGACGATCTCAAACGCGCTCGGCTGTGGCGATGGGACCTCGACCAACTGGGGCTGCTGAGCGCGCGCCAGCTCGGCATGAACGTGGTCGCGCTGCCGCTCGAGGAGGCGGGGCGCGCGTTCGACGAGCAGCGCGTCGACGGGTTCTTCGCCATCCCGTCGGCGGCGCTCGCGTTCCAGTGGTTCTCGCGCTCGTTGTACCTCACCGATCTGCACACCTCGTACCTGTGGGGCTGCGCGTTCATCACCGCGCGCTCGTTCGACCGCCTACCGGTCGAGCACCAGAACCTGCTGCGCGCCGCCGGCGCCAAGCTGAGCGCGCGCATCGAGGAGGCCGGCCGCCAGCTGGACGACACGCTGCTCGGCGGGCTGTTCGAAAAACAGGGCGTGGTCCGCAACCCGGTATCGACCGCGTTGCGCAACGACTTCCTCGCCGCCGCACGCGTCGCGCGCGATCGGCTGGGCGAGAAGCTGGTGCCCCCCCAGCTCCTGCAGCAGGTGCTGGCGATGCTCGCCGACTATCGCGCCGAGCACCGGAGCGCGAAATGATGCGCGCGCGTCATTTCCTCGTGCTGCCGCTCCTTTTGAGCTTGTCGACGGGCGCGCACGCCGAGCCCAAGTACATCCTGCGCATCGGCACCGTCGCGCCCGACGGCACCTCGTGGGCCCGCGAGGCGCGCGCGCTGAGCCGCGACGTCGAGATCGCCACCAAGGGCGAGGTCAGGCTCAAGTGGTACTTCGGCGGCATCGCCGGCGACGACGTCGAGATGCTCGGCCGCATCGAGCGCGGCCAGCTCGACGGCGCCGGCTCCGGCGGCCCGCTGTGCATGAAGGCGTCGCCGTCGATGGCGATGATGCGCGTGCCCGGGCTGTTTGCCAACCGCGACGAAGCGGCGCACGTGCTCAGCCGGCTCAAGCCGACCTTCGACGAGGAGTTCCGCGCCGCCGGGTTCGTTCACTTGTCGTCGACGGCGCTCGGGCAGGAGATGGTGCTCTCGCGCGCGCCCATCCGCACGCTCGACGAGCTGCGCAAGACGCGCATGTGGCGCTGGGACCTCGACTGGCCGGCCAAGCTCACCGATCCCGAGCTCGGGCTGAAGACCGTCTCGCTGCCGCTCACCGAGGGCGCTGCCGCCTACGACGATCACCGCGTCGACGGCTTCCTGGTCATCCCCACCGCCGCGCTCGCGTTTCAGTGGTATACGCGCGCGCACTATCTGTTGAAGCTCCGGCTGGCGTTGGTGTGGGGCTGCCTGGTGGTGGCCAACCGCGCGTGGGATCGCCTGCCCGTCGAGCACCAGCAGTCGGTGCGCTCGGCCGCCGTCAAGTTCGCGCTGCGCATGGGCGAAGCCGGCCGGCAGATCGACGACGCGCTGCTCGGCGGCCTGTTCGAGAAGCAGGGGCTGAAGACGACGCCGGTGAGCGAGGCGCTGCGCGCGGAGTTCCTCTCCGCTGCGCGCACGGTCCGCGATCGCCTGGGCGAGCGGCTGATCCGCGCCGACCTGCTCCAGCGCGTGCTGGTGATCCTGGCCGACTATCGAGCGGAGCACACCCAGTCATCTAAATGAGGTATGAGGCCGGCGGCTTGCAAACGCGCCGCCGCGCTGTATCCTTTGGGCGATGCTCTGGGCTGGCTCGTTGGTCCTCGCGGCGGTGACGTCGGCGCTCCCTGCGCCGTCGTTGCTGCCCATGGCGAGCACCTACGACGAGGCCGCCTGCGCCGACGCGCTCGACGACGTCGCCAAGCCCGCGCAGCCGTTGCTCGAGGGCGTCGCGTGCAGTGAGCCGCCCGCGCCCGCGCCGGCGCTCATCGACTGCAACGATCCGGGCATGAGCCAGTGGGTGGGCGAGATGATCGGCTCGTGCGACATGCCCAAGCCCACCCCGCCCGGCGTCGGCCAACCCGTGCTGCGCGCCGCCCACGACGGCGTGCCCGCGCGCATGTGCGACGGGTTCCGCTGCAGCCACGACTCCTCGCCGATGCGCTCCGCCGCCCGTCCGATCTCCGACGGCAGCCTGATCGCGCTCCAGCAACTCGATCTCTCGATCGTGCTCACGTCCTCACTGCTGCCCGGGTCGCGCGATCTGCGGCCGGCCCAGGCGCTCCTGCCGCGCGTCGAACGACCCCCTCGCGCCGCCTAGCTCTCCGAATTCCCAAGTAGAAGCAGATTCAAGGTTGTGTGCGTACGCACCATCGGTTTGGTGCATCCGCACCATTTAGGAAAGGCTTAATGCCATGAGCAAAGGTACAGCCATCATCGGAATGTTGGTCTCGCTCGCCGTCGGGTATTTCCTCGGCGGTTACATGCAAGGCGCCCACGGCGACGCACCGCTGGCGGTCATTCCCGCCGCGGCGGTTCCCGATCCGAGCGTCGATCGCTACCACGTGCCAGTCGGCAACGCGCCGGTCAAGGGCTCGGAAAAGGCCAAGGTCACCATCGTCGAGTTCTCCGACTTCCAGTGCCCGTTCTGCTCGCGCGTCGAGCCGACGGTCGATCAGATCATGAAGACCTACGGCAAGGACATCCGCGTGGCGTGGAAGAACAACCCGCTGCCGTTCCACCAGAACGCCACCCCGGCGGCGCAGATCGCGCTGGCCGCCAACGAGAAGGGCAAGTTCTGGGAGGCGCACGACAAGCTGTTCAAGAACCAGCAGGCGCTCGATCGCGCGAGCCTGGAGAAGTACGCGGGCGAGCTCGGGCTCGACGCGGCCAAGGTCAAGGAAGCGCTCGACACGCCGAAGTACACCGCGGCGATCAAGGCCGATCAGGATGAGGCCGCCAAGTTCGGCGCGCGTGGCACGCCGTCGTTCTTCATCAACGGCCGCCCGCTCTCCGGCGCGCAGCCGTTCGAGGCGTTCAAGAAGGTGATCGACGAAGAGATCGCCAACGCCACCAAGGCGATCAACGCCGGCGTCGCCGCCGGGCAGGTGTACGACGCGCTGACTCGCAACGCCAAGCCGGGCGCCGCCGTCGCCGACGCCAACCAGCCGCCCAAGCCGGCGCAGCCTGCGACGGCCGATCCGGCCGCGGTCTACAAGGTGCCGGTGGGCAGCTCGCCCGAGCGCGGCTCCAAGACCGCCAAGGTCACCGTCGTGCAGTTCTCGGACTTCCAGTGCCCGTTCTGCTCGCGCGTCGAGCCGACCGTCACCCAGATCGAGAAGGACTACGGCAAGGACATCCGCGTGGTGTGGAAGAACAACCCGCTGCCGTTCCACCCCAACGCGACGCCCGCGGCGATGGCGGCGATGGCGGCCGGTGAGCAGGGCAAGTTCTGGGAGATGCACGACAAGATCTTCGCGGATCAGGCGCACCTCGACGACGCGACCTACGAGAAGTATGCGAACGAGCTCGGCCTCAACATCAACAAGTGGAAGGCGGCGATCACGGCGAAGAAGGCCGAGCCGTCGATCAAGGAAGACATGGCGCTCGCCGAGCGGCTGGGCGCGCGCGGCACGCCGTCGTTCTTCATCAACGGCCGCCCGCTCCGTGGCGCGCAGCCGGTCGAGCAGTTCAAGGCGGTGATCGACAAGGAGATCGAAACGGCCAACGCGGCGCTCAAGCGCGGCGTCAAGCCGGCCGACCTGTACGCCGAGCTGACCAAGGACGGCAAGGACAAGGCCGATCAGGCGCCGGCAGCAGCGGCGGCGGCGCGCCCCGGTGAGCCGGACAACAACACCGTCTACCGGGCGATCGTCGGGGACGCGCCGGTCAAGGGCGCCAAGGTCGCCAAGGTGACCATCGTCGAGTTCTCGGACTTCCAGTGCCCGTTCTGCGGCCGCGTCGAGCCGACCGTCGACAAGGTGATGGAGGCGTACAAGGACACCGTGCGCGTGGCGTTCAAGCAGCTACCGCTGCCGTTCCACAACAACGCGCACCTGGCGGCCGAGGCGGCGCTGGCGGCCAAGGCGCAGGGCAAGTTCTGGGAGATGCACAAGAAGCTGTTCACCAACCAGACCGCGCTCGAGCGCCCGGCCCTGGAGAAGTACGCGGGCGAGATCGGCCTGAACATGGAGAAGTTCAAGTCCGACCTGGACTCGGGCAAGTGGAAGCAGAAGGTCGACGCCGAGCAGGCCGAGGGCAACAAGATCGGCGCGCGCGGCACACCCTCGTTCTTCATCAACGGCAAGCCGTTCGTCGGCGCGCAGCCGTTCGAGGCGTTCAAGGCCAAGATCGACGAGGAGCTGAAGAACGCGGACGCGCTCATGAAGAAGGGCACGCCGGCGGCCAAGCTCTACGACGCGATGATGAAGGACGCCAAGGCCGAAGTGGCGGCCGCGCCGGCGCAGGCGCCGCAGGGTGCTCCGGCCGAGGACAAGACGGTCTACAAGGTCGATGCGGGCAACGCGCCGGCGGTCGGGCCGAAGTCGGCGCCCGTGCAGATCGTCGAGTTCTCGGACTTCCAGTGCCCGTTCTGCTCGCGCGTGGTGCCGACGGTCAAGCAGATCGAGGAGAAGTACAAGGGCAAGGTGCGGTTGGCCTTCCGGCAGTATCCGCTGCCGTTCCACGATCACGCGCAGCTAGCCGCCGAGGCCTCGATGGCGGCCAATGAGCAGGGCAAGTTCTGGGAGATGCACGACAAGCTGTTCGCCAACCAGCAGGCGCTCAACCGGCCCGACCTCGAGAAGTACGCGCAGGAGATCGGGCTGAACGTGGAGAAGTTCAAGGCGGATCTGGACGGCAACAAGTTCAAGACCGCGGTCGCTGCCGACGTCGCCTACGCCAATGGGCTCGGCGGCGGCGGCTTCGGCACGCCGACCTTCTTCATCAACGGCAAGAAGATCGCCGGGGCGATGCCGTTCGAGAGCTTCGCGTCGATCATCGACGAGGAGCTGAAGAAGAAGCACTAAGCAGCGCACGTATCGAGGCCGGGACCTGGTCATTCGGGTCCCGGCCTTTTTTTCATGGGGAGACTTTCATGCGCATTCGCCTTGGAATGATTGCCGCGTTCCTGCTGGTCGCTGCGCTGGGCCGAGCGGATTCGACCACGCCGAAGACCAACAAGGCCCAGGGCAGCTTCGCGCCCGATCCGTCGGTGGAGCGCTATCGGCTGCCGCTCGGCGCCGCGGCGCCGGTCAAGGGACCGCCGAACGCGCGCGTGACCATCGTGCAGTTCTCGGATTTTCAATGTCCGTTCTGTGCGCGGGTCGAGCCGACGCTCGCCGAGGTGATGCAGAAATATCCGAACGACGTGCGCGTGGTGTGGAAGAACATGCCGCTGCCGTTCCACGTCAACGCCATGCCCGCGGCGCGCCTGGCGATGGCCGCGCACACCGCCGGCAAGTTCTGGGAGCTGCATGACACGCTGTTCAAGAACCAGCAGAAGCTCGACGCGCCGTCGCTCGCCGAGTACGCCAGCGCGGCGGGCATCGCGCAGCCGCGCGAAGGATCGGCCTATGACGGCGTGATCCAGGCCGACGTGGCCGAGGCCAAGCGCGTGGGCGCGAACGGCACGCCGACCTTCTTCATCAACGGGCGCATCCTCGTCGGTGCGCAGCCACTCGAGAAGTTCACCGCGATGGTCGACGAGGAGCTGGTCACCGCCGACAAGGCGCTCAAGGCCGGCGTGCAGCCGGCGCACGTGTACGACGTGCTGGTCGCGCACGGCAAGGAGAAGTACGAGGAGCCGCCCGCGCGCCCCGGCTCGCCGGCGGCCGACGAGGACAAGACCGTGCACAAGATCGAGCTGGGAGGAGCGCCGATTCGCGGCGAGAAGCGTGCGCGCGTGACGATCGTCGAGTGGTCGGACTTCCAGTGCCCGTTCTGCTCGCGCGCCAACGCGACGCTGGCGACGGTGATGCAGAAGTACAAAGGGCGCGTGCGGCTGGTGTTCAAGCACCTGCCGCTGCCGTTCCACGATCACGCGCACCTCGCGGCGGAGGCGTCGCTCGAGGCCAACGCGCAGGGCAAGTTTTGGGAGCTGCACGACAAGCTGTTCGCCAACCAGCAGCGGCTCGAGCGCGCCGACCTCGACGCGTACGCGGCGGCGATCGGGCTCGATCTCGATCGCTGGAAGACCGCGCTCGACGGTGGCAAATGGAAGCAGCGCGTGGACGACGACGCCAAGCAGGGCGCGGCGCTGGGCGCGAGCGGCACGCCGACGTTCTTCATCAACGGCCGCATCCTCGTCGGTGCGCAGCCGATCGAGCGCTTCTCCGCGCGCATCGACGAAGAGCTCAAGCTCTGACGCGTCGCGGCGCGCGCCTGCTTGTGCTAGCGTCCCCTCATGCTGATCTTGATGCACCCGACCGCCACGCCCGAGGACGTGGAGCAGGTCGCGACCAAGGTGCGGGACCTCGGGTTCACGCCGCACAAGATGCCGGGCGCGCAGCGGATCGCGGTCGCGATCACCGGCAATCCGGGCCCGGTCGATCCCGGGTTCTTCGCGCACATGCCGGGCGTGTTCGAGGCGGTCTCGATCTCGAAGCCGTGGAAGCTAGTGTCGCGCGAGACCCATCCGCACGACACAGTGGTCTCCTTGAAGGGACCGAATGGCACGGCGTCGCGGCTGGGCGGCGGGGTGTTCGGCGTGTTCGCGGGGCCGTGCGCGGTCGAGACGCGCGAGCAGACGCTGGCCGCGGCGCGCACCGTGCGCGAATCGGGCGCGCGCTTCCTGCGCGGCGGCGCGTACAAGCCGCGCACCTCGCCCTACTCGTTCCAGGGCACCAAGCTCGAGGGGCTGAAGATCCTCGCCGAGGCGCGCGCGGAGACCGGCATGCCGGTGGTGACCGAGGTGATCGATCCGCAGCACGTCGATCAGGTGGCGGAGTACGCCGACATCCTGCAGATCGGCACGCGCAACGCGCAGAACTTCGCGCTGCTCGAGGCAGTGGCGGAGTCGGGCAAGCCGGTCATGCTCAAGCGTGGCATGTCGTCGACGATCCAGGAGTTCCTGATGGCCGCCGAGTACATCGTCAAGGGCGGCAACTACAACGTGATCTTGTGCGAGCGCGGCATCCGCACCTTCGAGCCGATGACGCGCAACACGCTCGACCTCGGATCGATCCCGCTCATCAAGCGGCTCACGCACCTGCCGATCATCGTCGATCCATCGCACGGCACCGGCGACGCGCTGTCGGTGCCGGCGCTCGCGCGCGCGGCGCTGGCGGTGGGCGCGGACGGCGTGATGGTCGACGTGCATCCCGATCCGTCCAAGGCATTGTGCGACGGACCGCAGTCGCTGACGCCGGCGATCTTCGCCTCGCTGATGGACTCGCTGCGCGCGATCGCGCAGGTGATGAAGGTGGAGCTGGTCTGATCGTGGCGCGCATCCAGCTCTATACGCGCGTGAACTGCCACTTGTGCGACGTGGCCAAGGAGGCGCTCGAGCGCGTGCGCGCGGCCGAGCCGTTCGAGCTCGAGGTGCTCGACGTAGATCGCGATCCCAAGGCGGTCGAGCTCTACGGGATGGAGGTGCCGGTGGTGCTGGTGGACGGTAAGAAGGCCGCCAAGTTCCGCGTCGACGAGGCCGCGCTGCTCAAGCGGCTGCGGAGCGGCGCGTGAGGTGGCTCGCCTATCTGGCCGCCGCCGGCGTCGCGCTGCTGCTCGCGGTGATGTTCGCGATCGCGCTCCCCGACGCGGCGGCGCGCGCGCGCGAAGGCTGGCACCGCTCGGCCGAATCCGCCTGCGAGACGCTGCTGCCCGCCCCCGACAGCCCGGTGCTCGGCGTCTTTCCGCGCCCCGCTCCCGACTTCACGCTCAAGGACTGGGCCGGCCACGACGTCACGCTCTCGTCGCTGCGCGGCACGGCGGTCATCGTCAACTTCTGGGCCACCTGGTGCCCGCCCTGCCGCGAAGAGATCGCCTCGCTGGAAAAGCTGGCCACCAACATGAAGTCCAAACCGTTCCGCCTGCTCGCCGTCAGCGTCGACGACGACTGGCCGACGGTCCGCAAGTTCTTCGCCAAGGGCACGCCGCTGGAGGTCCTCCTCGACACCGCCCGCGCCACCCCCAAGCTCTACGGCACCGAAAAGTTTCCCGAGTCGTTCCTCGTCGACAAGGACGGCAACATCCGCTACTTCGTGGTCTCCAACCGCGACTGGTCCACCCCCGAGGTCCAACAATGCCTCGAATCCCTCGCCGATTAACCGACGAGGGGATGGCGGAAGCAGGTGGTGAGGTGGTCGTTGACCATGCCGACGGCTTGCATGAAGGCGTAGCAGATGGTGGGGCCGACGAAGGTGAAGCCGCGGGCGCGTAGGGCTTTGGACATGGCGCGGCTCTCGGGGGTTTCGGCGGGGACCTGCTGTCTTCTGCGGAAGCGGTTGAGCTTGGGTTTGCCGTCGACGAATTGCCAGAGGAACGGCGCGAAGCCGGATTCGGATTCGAGGGTGAGGTAGGCGCGCGCGTTGGCGACGCTGCCTTCGATCTTGGCGCGGTTGCGCACGATGCCGGCGTCGTTCATCAGCCGCTCGAGCTTGGCCGGCGTGTAGCGGACGATGCGCGCGGGATCGAAGCCGTCGAACGCGCGGCGAAAGTTATCGCGCTTGCGCAAGATCGTGATCCACGACAGCCCCGCCTGAAACCCGTCGAGCAGCAGCTTCTCGAACAGCGCGCGCGCGTCCCACTCCGGCACGCCCCACTCGGTGTCGTGGTACGCCACGTACAGCGGATCCTCGCCGGGCCACGGGCAGCGCTTCATGGCAGCCGCACATCCATCACCAGCACCTCTTCCTTGTAGGCCGAGAACCCGAGCTGCCGGTACAGCGCGAGCGCGCGCGGGTGGTCGAGCGTCTGCGTGTGCACCCACAGCCGCGACGGCTTGTACGACCACGCCTTGCGGATCGCCCAATCGAGCAGGTACGGGCCCAGCTTCTGCCCGATGAACTCCGGCATCAGCCCGAGATACGCCAGCTCGATCTCCGGCGGCAGCCGCCGATCGAGCTCGACGTAGCCGGCCGGCACGCCGTGCACGTAGAGCACGTGCACCTCGACCTCCTGCCGCTGGATGATCGCGCCGAGCTGCGCGTCGTCGAGCTTGCGCCGATCGATCCACAGCCACGGGGCGCCGACGGTGTCGTAGAGGAACCGGTAGAACGACACGGTCGGATCGATCGCGCGCACCATCGCCAGCTCGGTGCGCGGCGCCGCGACCGGCGCTCCGGCCGGCGCGCTCTTCATCTCGAGATAGGTCACGATCGTTTCGAGCTGGCTCATGATCTTCTAGAAGGGTGAGTTGAGCAGGAAGTAGACCTGATTCGACCCGCCTTTGTCGACCCCGTACGCATAGCCGAGCTGCAACGCCGCCGGGTAATACCAGCCGTAGATCACCTCGAGGATCATCTCCGCGCCCACGCCGAGCTTCAGCTTGTCGAACGAGAACCCGCCGGAGAACGCCGAGCCGTAGTCGGCAAACACCTTTCCGTGCAGCCGCCGCAGATACAACGGGAAATATTGATATCCCCATTCGATCCAGGTAATGGGAAAGCGATATTCCAGATTGATGACCTGGAACTGATCGCCCACCACCGACGAGTACGGATACCCTCGCAGCGCGGCGCCGCCCGGCCGCGAGAAGTCGTAGATCGACTGCAGTAGATTTTGCGCCGGATACCCACCGAGAAAGAACAACCCGCGCCGCTGCAGATCACCGCCGGAGATGCCGCCCGCGTAGTTGAGCACCAGCACGTGGTTGCGCAGCACGCGCGGCGTCCACGGCATCGGGAAGTGCTCGGTCCAGCTCCACGACGCCGAGTACACCTCGTGCTGTGACCCGAGATACTTCGATCCCACGCTCAGGTACAACGAGATCTGCCGCCCGCGCTCGGCCGACACCGAGTAGCGGTAGCGCTGCAGGTTGTTGTAGTTGACGCCCACCGCCAGCCCCGCGATACGGCCGGTCTCGGGGAGCTGCGGCACCAGCGCGTTCGGATCCGGCGGCGGGATCTTCGACAGGTTGCGCGTGTCGGTGAGGTTGTACGAAAAGCTCAGATCGACGCTGGTGAGCGCGCGCCTGAGCAGCGGCAACCCCACGCTGGTGCCGAACGACCAGTCCTCTTCGTCGTAGCCGATGTCGACGCCGTTGATCACCAGGCCGCCCTTATGCGAGAGCGAGCGCGCCACGCCGAGGTTGAGCGACGGCCACAGCCCGTTGTACGAATAGTTGGCGGAAAAGTTCACGTCGTCGGAGCGGCCGGTGCCGAACAGGAGCTGCACGTTCCAGTTGTGGTGCCCGACCACGTCGGAGCCGCTCAGCTTGAAGCCGAGCAGCTCGCCGTATCCGTCGGGGAGCGCCACCGGCGAGAACACCCACGGGATGGCCGTGCGCAGCGGGTTGTAGCGGTGCGACGGCAGCGGCGTCACCACCTTGGGCGACGCCTCCCCCTCGGGCCGATCGAGCAGCCCCGGCGACGCTTCCCACCAGCGCGACGGATCGAGCTCGGCGGTCTCGAGCGTGTACCCTTCGGCCGCGAAGCCCGAGAACACCACCCGCTTGCCGTCGGGCGAGATGGCCGGATCGAACAGCCCGTTCACCACGTTCGACGCCTGGTACACCTTCTTGGTCGCCAGCTCGTACGCGTACAGGTTGTGCACCTCGGTGCGGTCGCTGACGAAGTACAGGTACTTCGCGTCGGGCGCCCAGCGCGGCTCCATGTCCAGCGCGCGATCGTTGGTGATCTGCGTGAGCTGACGGGTCTGCACGTCGATGGTCCAGATGTCGCGAAAGCCGCCCTCGCGCCACCACGAGAACGCGATCGTCTTGCCGTCGGGCGAGAACACCGGCGTGTACACCTGCTCGAAGGTGCGCGTCGGGATCAGCATCTGCAGCTTGCCGGTCTCGAGCTCGTACAGGCCGAGCCCGCGCGAGCTCGCCTCGTTGACCTCGAACGCTACCTGCGTGCCGTCGGGTGAGATGCCCGGGTTGGTGGCGCGCAGCCCGTCGGTGAGCTGCTTCTTCTCGTGCGTGACGCGGTCGTACAGCCACACGTCGTAGAAGTTGTAGAACGTGTGCCACGGGTTCTGCGCGTGGAACACCATGCGCCGCCCGTCGGCGCTCACGCTCGGCCCGCCCGAGATGTAGAAGCGCTCGTCCCACAGATCGTTGTGCCACTTGCCGCTCTCGACCTCGACGCGGCGAAACTGCGGCCGCGAGTACCCGTCGGAATCGGCGACGATCACCTCGCGTCCATTCGGCAGATACCACGAGCGCAGCCCCTGGTGGCGATACGCCGGCAAGAGCGTGCGCGTGGGCGTGATGCCGCGCTTGGCGATGCCGTCCCGCTGCGCCGAGTAGCGTCCGAGCAGCTCGGCCTTGAACGCGTCGTAGACCTCGGGCCAGGTGGTGCCGGTCGCGCGCTTGAGGCTGCGGCTGATCGCGCCGGGGATGCAGTTCGATCCGTAGTCCTGGTACATGCGCAACAGCGCGCCCTGCCCATAGTGCTGCGCGACGAAGCGCATGATCGCCGAGCCGTACAGGTACGCGGCGTTGGCGTCGGGAAACTGGATCGGGGAGTTGGTGAACTGCGCCACAGTCATGAACTTGTGCTCGAGCATCTGCGCGCGCAGGTACATGTCCCAGATCGAGTTGCGCAGCCGCCCGCCCGACGAGCGCTCCGACTCCTCGAACACCGCCGCGCCCTCGATGATGAAGCGCGGCTGGAACTGGTTGGGCGCGTAGACGTTGCCCAGCCCCCAGCCGAGCGCGACGTTGATGATCGGCGCCACCCAGCCGCAGAACGAGCCGCGCCCACCGATGGTGCCGATGTGCAGGATGTGGGTGTACTCGTGCAGGAACAGCCCGCGCAGCCAATCGTCGTAGTCGTTGAGCTCGGAGCGATCGTCGGGCGAGGTGGCGTACAGCCGGATGAGCGGATAGGGCAGCACCGTCGCCGAGCCGTTGAAGTCGTCGGTGTCGTCGGTGATCTCGACCCAGGTCTTCTGCCGCTTGGTCAGCCCCGGCCCGAGGAACGGCACCAGCCGCAGGTGCGCGTCCTCGGCGACCACCGCCAGGCGCTGCGCGATCTGCTCCTCGCCGCGCCCGTCCGCGTACACGTAGTAGACGATGTGAAAGTGCTGGGTGTCGATGGTGCGCCAGATCTTGGTCACGTCGTCGGCGCGTGCCAGCGACGGAAGCGCAACGAGCGTCATCGCGAGGGCGAAGGCCCGCGCGCGCGAGATCATAGATCCGTCCCGAGCACCTGGCTGATGCGACGATAGCCGAGCGCTGCATAGAACCGCTCCGCCGCCGCGTTCCCATCCCACACCGTCAAGAGCAGCTGGCGCGCCCCGTGGCTGCGCGCCCACGCGGTGCCGGCCTCGAGCAGCGCGCGCCCGCACCCGCCGCGCCGGTGACAGCGCGCCACCACCAGATCCTCGACGTGGCCGCGCCGCACCGACACCAGCAGCGGCGCGCGCGGCGTGTCGTAGATGCGCAGGTGCAAAAGCCCGCACACTGAGCCGCGCGCGTCCTCGGCCACCAGCACGGTCTCGTCGCCCGCGATGCGCGCGCGTCCGCGCCGTCCGGTTCCGACCGGCCGGAAGAAGCGCGGCTGGATGCGCGCGTGCAGCGCCTCGACCTCGTCCCACAAGGCCACCAGCGCGTCCTCGTCGGCGGGACGCGCCGGCCGCACGCACCACGCCGGCTGCGCGCGCTTCTGCGGCCGGTCACCCCTGGCGGGCAGGGAAGGCCTCGAGCAGCACCCGCTCGACGTCGCGACGCGCGACCGGCTTGCGCAGGAAAAAGTCCGCGCCCAGCGCGCGTGCGTGCTCCTCGGTGGCTTGCGCCGACTCGGTGGTCACCACGCAGATGCGCGTGTCCTTCATGTTCGCGTCGCCGCGCACCTTCTGGATCAGCTTCATCCCGTCGAGGATCGGCATGTTCAGATCGACGAACATCAGATCGAACGTTTGCTGCGACAGTACCTTCAGCGCGGCCAGCCCGTCGGGCGCCTCCGCCACCTCGGCGCCGTGCTTCTTCACCGCGAGCGCCAGCAGCTGCCGCATGGCGGTCGAGTCCTCGACGATCAGGATGCGCAAGGGAGCCCGGGTCACGTCACTCTCCCTGCGCTTTTTTGAGCGGCGGGCCGCCCATCGCCTGGCCGCGTGGGTGCGGCACCGGCGTCTCGGTCACGGGTCGCGCGGTCAGATCGGTGAGGAACGGCACCACCTGGCGCAAGAACTCGTCGGGCCGCTCGAGGTGCACGTTGTGACCGCACGACGGCACCACCGCCAGGCGCGCGCCGGGGATCCCGCGCAGCAGGCGCTTGCCGTGCGACAGCGGAATCATGCGGTCCTCGTCGCCCCACACCAGCAGCGTCGGCGCGCGCACGCGCATCGGATCGGCGGTGTTGTTGGACATGGCGGCGAACTGCTTGGTCACCGCGTAGGCCGCCTCGCGCCCGCCCGCGCGGTTGAAGCGCGCCCACACGTAGTCGACGAATTCGTCGGTGACCGGCGCCGGATCCTTGAAGTGTTGCTTGAGCATCTGCCGCCGCATCTCGCCCTTGGTGAAGGCGTGCTTCCACAAGAACGGCCCGAACCGATCGTTCAGCACCAGCTTGATCAGCGCCGGCATCTGCAGCGGATAGACCGTCGGGCACACCAGCACCAGCCGCGACACCCGCTCGGGCCGGCGCGCCGCCAACGCGAGCGCCACACCGCCGCCCATCGAATGGCCGAGCACCGCCGCGCGCTCGATGCCCAGCTTGTCGAGCACCTCGCACACCGCGCCGGCCATCGCGTGCACGTCGTAGGGAAACTTCGCGACCTCGGGCCGATCCGACTCGCCAAACCCGGGCAGATCGATCGCGATCACCTGATGGTCGCGCTCGAAGCGCGGCTGCACGTTGCGAAAGTACCAGTGCGACATCATGAAGCCGTGCAACAGCACCAGCGGCTCGCCCGTCGCGCCGCCGCGATGCACGAACACCCGCCCCGCGCTGGTATCGACGAACCGTCCGGGAAGACTCACGTTCTTCGTTTTATCACGAAACGGGTGCGTGCCGCCCGTGGATGATCGTGGAGGTCGCGTGGCGAGGCGAGGTGATTTTGCGGGGGACGGGGCCCTTTCGCCGGCGGCCTTACAGGCCGGCGGCACGGGGGCCCCTCGGGCTGACTCGCTGGCATCCCGCGCAGACGCGGGAGCGCTCGCAGACGCCCCCGCAAAATCACCTCGCCTCGCCCTGTGACCGGGGTGGACCACAGATAGATGACAGCAGCACGATTGAACGAGAGGGAGGTGTCGGTTAACGTGGCGAACGTTCTCGATGAGGAAGATGGCGCGATGAATAGAGCGAAGAACGGGCCGGGAACCTTCGTGAGGATTCGTCTAGCGGACGGGTCCTTCGGCTACGGCAGGCTGCTCGAGCTGCCGTATGTGGCTTTCTACGACTACCGAACGACCGAACCTACCTCCGAGTTGGACACGATTGCCTCGAAGCCAGTGCTTTTCAGGCAGGCGGTGCGTACGTCGGGTCTCAAGAGCTGGGAGCATCTTGGAGGCAAGGCTCTCGAAGGAGAAGTGGCTCAACCTGTCGTCAGGTACAGGCAAGATCTCCTGGATTTTCGAAAGTGCACCCTCTTCGACACGGCTGGAATGGTGAGGGAGGTGGGACCCGAGGAGTGCATCGGCATCGAACAAGCAGCCGTCTGGGATCCCCACCACATCGAAGAACGCCTGCTCGACACGTTCATGGGTCGTCCGAACGGAGAGGAAGTTCGCTCGCGAGTGCGCCTTGGAGCGCGACAAGAAAGTTAAAAAGTTAAGTCCGCTTGTGATCTGCCTTTCCGGACTCCACCGCGGTCACAGGGCGAGGCGAGGTGATTTTGCGG
>PNAM01000020.1 GCA_003170275.1 Myxococcales bacterium | reverse complement strand
GGCGGGGTGCGCGAGGTGCTGGCCACCGAGATGCTCGAGGCGCTCGGCGTGTACACGTCGAAGTCGTTCTCGCTGATCGAGACCGGCGAGATGCTCGAGCGCTCCGACGAGCCTTCGCCGACGCGCTCGTCGGTGTTGGTGCGCCTTAGCCATTCGCACGTGCGCTTTGGCACCTTTCAGCGGCTCGCCCACCAGCAAGACGCCGCGCGCCTGCGCCGCCTGTGCGAGTTCTGCGTCGAGTGCTACTACCCCGAGCTGGCCGGCGTGGACGATCTGCCGTACGCGCTGTACCGCGCGATCTGCCTGCGCACGATCGATCTGGCCGCCAGCTGGATGGCTGCCGGATTCGTGCACGGCGTGCTCAACACCGACAACATGAACGTCACCGGCGAGAGCTTCGACTACGGGCCCTATCGCTTCCTGCCGCGCCAGCAGCCGGGCTTCACCGCCGCCTACTTCGACTCGAGCGGCCTCTATGCGTACGGCCGCCAGCCCGAGTCGGTGCTGTGGAATCTGGAGCGCCTCGGCGAAGCGCTCTCTTCGGTGTGCCCGGCCGATCAGCTGCGCGCGGCGCTCCTCGACTACCAGCCGCGCTACCTCTCCGCGCTTCACGCAAAGACGCTCGAGCGGCTCGGCGTGAGTCCGCGCGATCCGGTGAGCGACTCGCTGCTCGCGCACCGCTGCCTGTGCTTTCTCGAGGAGAGCGGCGTGGCGCCGGATCGTTTCTACTTCGATTGGTACGGCGGGCTCGGCTCGCTGTCGCGCGCGCCGCGGGAGGCGGGCTACGCCGGCCCGCGATGGGACACGCTGCGCGCCACGCTCGCCGGTTACGAGCCCGCGCATCCGGAGCGGCTCGCCGATCCGTACTTCGCCGCGGGCGCGCCGTGCTCGCTGTTGATCGACGAGCTCGAAGCGATCTGGGCGCCGATCGCCGGAGCGAACGATTGGTCGCGCTTCGACGCCAAGATCGTCGAGATGCGCGGGATGGCGCGGCTGTTCGGGCGGGGGCCGGCGTGATCGTCGAGGTCTACGCCGAGCATCCCGAGCCGCGCAAGATCCGCAAGGCGGTCGAGGCGCTGCGCGACGGCCAGGTGATCGCCTATCCCACCGACACCGCCTACGCGCTCGGCTGCGATCTGCACAACAAGGCCGCCATCGAGCGGCTCTACCAGATCAAGGGAATGGACCGCCACCAACCGCTGGCGTTCCTGTGCGGCGATCTGTCGCAGGTGGCCAAGTACGTGGTCGTCGATCAGCCCGCCTACCGGCTGCTCAAGCGCAAGCTGCCCGGCCCGTACACGTTCATCCTCGAGGCCACTCGCGAGGTGCCCAAGCACCTGCACTCGCGCCGCAAGACCGTCGGTATCCGCGTGCCGGCGCACCCCTTGCCGATCGCGCTAGTCACCGAGCTCGGCCATCCGGTGCTCGCCACCACCGCCGCACGCCACGGCGCCGAGCCGCTACTCGACGCGCACGATATCTCGCTCACGTTCCCCGATCTCGGGCTGATCCTCGACGGTGGCATCGGCTCCTCCGCGCTCACCACGGTCGTCGATCTGACGCAGCAGCTGGTGGTGCGTCAGGGGGCCGGCTCCATCGACGACCTGTTCTAAAGGATCTATGCTGCCCGCATGCGAAACCTGTGGGGGCTGGTTTTCGTGATCGTGGTGGCCAACGCGGCGCAGGCGCGCGGGCGCGATCGGGAGAAGCTGCTCGGCTTCGGCGACGATGGGCTCTCGCTCATGTATACCGAGCCGGGCGACTTCGGTGCGCTCGGCGACTTCGGCTCCGAGGGCGTCAAGACCGTCGGCGTGCTGCTCGACGCGCGCACCGGCCGGGTCGCTCGCGAGTTCCTGATCAAGAAGCAGGGCGAGGCGACCCCGGAGGACAAGGCGTGGATCAAGAGCGCCGGGACCCGGGCGGACTTCGACGCGTGGACCGCTGCCAACCACCCGTCGTGCACCAGCGAGAAGGTCTCGCCCGACGGTAAGAGCACCGTCGAGGTGACCACCAGGAGCCGCGGCATCACGGTCGCGTGGAAGAAGGGCAAGTGGACCTTCGAGTCGCCGGTCGACAAGCAGGACGAGAAGAAGGGCACCTTCGACCTGACGCTCACGCGCGATGGCAAGAGCACCGTGGTGTCGACGTGGAGCGCGAGCTCGCCGATGGCGGAGGCGGGCGCCGGTTTCTCGGGCGAATTCAGCGTGTGCTGGCCGGCGCACGGCCGACGCCTCGGCTGGGTGGTGCGCCGCAGCCCGGGCATGATGCGTGACGAGGGTGAGTTCCAGGTGCTGATCGCGCCCGTCGACGGAACGCGCATCCAGCTGGTCGCAGACAAGTCGCTCTTGGCCGACGCGGCCGCGACCGTGGGCGAGGCGCTCGACAAGGCGGGGTTCACGCCTACCAGCTCCAAGGCGTCGAACGAAAAGACCGCGCGCCCGGCGAGCGTGGTGTACGCGGCGGCCGGCTTCGAAGAGGCGGCCAAGAAGCTCGCGCTCGCGGTCCCGGGCGGCGCGACGGTGGCCAAGCTCGACTGGAAGGTGCCGTTCGATCTGATCGTTGGGATCGGCGCGACCGCAGTGCCCGCCAAGAAGTGATCGTTTGGTTCTTAGCGCCGCTGCTCGCGCTCGCGCAGCCGGCTCCGTCGGTGACGTGTCGCGAGTGTCACGCGCAGCGCTACGATCAGTGGCTCGGCTCGCGCCACGCGTCGTCGGCGAGCAACGCGCTGTTCGTGTCGGCGTTCAAGCGCGAGCCGATGGGCTGGTGCTTGAAG